>CALSTX010000001.1 GCA_943789375.1 uncultured Opitutales bacterium
GAATGGAGTATGCTCTGCCAACGGATGATAGACCAAGGTTCCATGATCGCCTTAAACCAAGAGAAGAGGCCGAATAGTTACCTCGTTCGATCCGATCCCCGGGATGTCGCCAGGGTGGAAAGCAGAACTTTTATATGCAGTTACGGTAAAGATGATGCAGGTCCCACGAATAACTGGGAAGAACCCCGTAAAATGCGGGCTCGGTTGAAAAAACTTTTCCGTGGATGTATGGAGGGCAGAACTCTTTACATTATCCCTTTTTGTATGGGTCCTTTGGGTTCAAAGATCTCCCAATTTGGAGTGCAAGTTACAGACTCTCCCTATGCTGTTTTAAATATGCGGATTATGACCCGTATGGGGCAGCAGGTCCTTAATCAATTGGGTGAGCGTGATTTTTTTGTGCCTTGCCTTCACTCCGTTGGTTTTCCTTTGAAGGAAGGAATTGAAGATGTGCCCTGGCCATGTGATCCGGACAATACCTACATTGTTCATTTTCCCGAACAAAGAACCATTGTTTCTTACGGCAGTGGGTATGGAGGGAATGCCTTGCTGGGAAAGAAGTGTTTAGCTCTACGGATTGCTTCCTGTATGGCCCGGGATAACGAGTGGATGGCCGAGCATATGCTGATACTTGGTGTGGAGAGCCCGGAGGGTAAAAAGACTTATGTGGCCGGTGCTTTCCCAAGTGCTTGCGGAAAAACCAATATGGCGATGCTTATCCCGCCAGAATCCATGAAGGACTGGAAGGTTTCAACGGTGGGTGATGATATCGCCTGGCTAAAACCGGACGAAAAGGGAATGCTTCGAGCGATTAATCCCGAAGCCGGATTTTTTGGGGTGGCTCCAGGTACTTCCTGGGACACCAACCCCAATGCCATGGAATCCATGAAGGAAAATAGTCTGTTCACCAATGTTGCCCTGACTGAAGATGGGGATGTTTGGTGGGAGGGGTTGACCAAGGAACCACCCGCGAGGTTAACTGATTGGAGGGGAGAGTCGTGGACACCTGATAGTGAGAGTCCTGCGGCACATCCCAACGCCCGCTTTACCTCGCCCGCGGCCCAATGTCCAACGATTGATCCAGACTGGGAAAACCCTGCAGGTGTGCCTATTTCAGCTTTTATATTTGGGGGGCGAAGAATGTCTGATATTCCTCTCGTTTATCAATCTTTTAACTGGAACCACGGCGTCTACTTGGGAGCAACCCTTTCCTCTGAAACCACCGCGGCGGCGGAAGGGGCACTGGGTAATTTACGGAGAGATCCGATGGCGATGATTCCATTTTGTGGTTATAATATGGGAGATTACTTTCGCCATTGGATGAAAATGGGAAAAGCCCTGAAGGAAAAACCAAGAATTTTTCATGTAAACTGGTTTCGCAAAGATAAGGATGGCCATTTTTTATGGCCCGGCTTTCAGGATAATATGCGGGTGCTCCGTTGGATCGTTGAGCGGTCAACGGGAAAAGGCAGAGCTCATGAAGGCCCCCTTGGGTGGTATCCAGAAAAGGAAGATCTTGATTGGTCAGGTCTTGAGTTTACTTCCAGTCAATGGGATGAATTAATGTCTATTGACGCCGAGAATTTGCGAATGCAGACCTTGCGGCATGAAGAATTATTTCTTCAACTTTCTGAGTTTTTACCCAAGGAGATGCTTTTTGAACGGGAGCTTTTGGTCTCCCGCTTGTAGAAGATAGGTTGAGGAAACTTTATACCGCTTGCTTCTTTAGACCACCGGTAAAAGATGGAGGAAAGCACGCTGACCGATACAATCATGTTTGCTAGCTTCATCAGTACCCCGCCTGTCTTTTGATCTTCTAAGGGGCTTATGTTCATGATTCTCTCTGCATAAAAGTAGGTGTCATATAACACATCTTTGGAAAAGGTAAGGATGGCAAAGATAGGTGTTTGTCCAAGCATCAGGGCGAGCACATAGAGCATTTGAGGGACCAAAGCGTACAACGCGGGTATATATTTTGACTTACTGCACAGTGGCCACCACATTAGAACGGAGGTAAAGAACATCGATAGGTGCTCTGCCATGTGCAGGGTTTTATCCCGTATGGCCGCCTCATAAAATACCCCGATGTGCCAGAACGAGAAAACCATTGTGAAGAGTAAACCTGCAATGATCGGGTGCACTAGAAACTCGCAGGATTTTTCGGGTTATCGGGTTCCGTTCCAGAAATTCGTCGAGAGTTCTGGTGGGGTATGCCCAGGAGCATAAAGAGTGGGACTCACATACATGAGGATATTGTGCTGGATCATGTGTGCGAAAAACAAGTAATTTTCTCCCGAGTGGGTCTAAAGGGGAGATCCCACCGCCAAGTAGAAACTTAGTATCACCGGCCCCAAACCAACAGGCATGACTCTTTCTAAAGGGGGCAGTCTGGGTTTCGTGGCTGAGTGGACGGGACCAACTAGTACAAAGTATGCCCAACATACGAATAGTGTACCACCGATGAGGGCAGGTTCTGTGTGCCAATGGCTGAGGGTTATTGGGGAGTTGGACATGGTTACTAATGTCCAACTCATTCTATTGAGAAAAGAGAAAACAAAAAGGCAGGTCTATCGATTTTCAGTCCAATAAGCTTCCGATCGGACTTTTATTCGAAAGTCATCCGTGGTTGCTGATTGGGCAAGCAGAGAGATCTGGGTACCTTCAACTCGTTGCTTCTTCCTTCTGGGAAAAACTGAAGGAAGAAGGGAGTTCCCTGGTTTCTCGGAGTGAATCTCCACGGTGTCTGCCTGAGTGATATCTTCCATGATGATTTGATGGGGGATGCCTTCTACCTTGCTCCCAAAGTTTTTTGTTTTGGCCAAACTGTGGCACCGGAGGTGTGCGCTTGGATTGGCTTGGAAATAGGCATCGCCAACTTTAACATAGCCACCTTTGGTGTAATCATTTTTAGCTTTCCATTCATTTTTGAGTGTGGTCACTTCGAACTGATCAATAATTGGATGTGTATCTCCCATATAAATGACCGCAAAAAAAGTGAATACAGCGATGACTAACCCCATCAGAAAAAGGATTGTATTAAGTATTTTATCCCATCGTAAGTGCATAAACCACCAAATGACACCAATAAATTTGAGGACAGATGTGGTGAATAGAATACCTATAATGTAACTGCCATCAAAGGTTTGGACATAAATGATCACAATCTCGAGGCCGGTAACTGCGACAAGAAACATGGAGAGATTGAAGAAGGTAAAAAACCGTTTACTTTCCTCGGCGACTGGGGTCTTCAGAGTGTCCGCTCATAATGATCTAAGAATAAAAGATTGGTTAGTTTGTAATGAGTCAATCGCTAGAATGCGTATTCCATTAAATACACAACGGGGAAAATGATGATCCAGACAATGTCAACGAAGTGCCAATAAAGTCCACAACATTCAACATCCAGGGCGTCTGCCACACTCATTTTTCCGGTGAAAGGAATAAATCAAGCCAGCCTACCAGTAGCCAGAGCACTCCGATCGCGACATGGGTCCCATGGGTGCCCGTTAATACATAAAAGGTGGAACCAAATACATGCGGTTCGCCCCGGTAGGAGGATAAGGTAAGCTCGTTGCCGGGGGCATGGACGAAGTGAGTGAACTCATAAACCTGGCAGGCTAGGAAGATGCCACCAAAGATAACGGTGCCCAATAAGCATCCACCGTGTGCTGGTGAGGTTCCCCTTGTGGATCGCAGATACCGCGAGTGCCATGAACAGGGAACTCGCTAAGAAGCACGAAGGTACTGAAGGAGGTGAGTTCAATATCGAAAACGTCCCGTATGTCCAAGTAATTGCTACCTACCGTCGCTGAAATTTTCCGGTAGATGAGGTGCGTGGATATTAAGGGTCCCAAAAAACATGCAGTCGGAACCCAAGAAAGGCCCACATTAAGACTTTCTTATTGGGTATGCCGGTGCTTGTTTCTGGCTCGTGGTGTTCGAGGCTGTGGGCTGCTGCTTCACTCATTGGGTAAGGCTTCTATGGTTGATCGGAGATTTATTCTTCCGACTCTTTGGGGAATAAATGGTATCCACCTGGGCCTTCAAGTGCCCACATGACGATTCCAAGGACGAAAACGAGCACCCTCCTGCAATCGCGATTTCATAAGGAGTGCCTACAAAGCTTCTCAGTGCAAATTCAATCGTTTGCCTGAAAGAGCAGATCCGAGAACCATCACATGAACAGGCCGACCGCGGTGACCAGAGGGACACCAGGAATGGTCTGGCATGTGGACTGCCGTGATCATCCAAGTGGTTCTTTCTTGAGCGTGCTTGTCTCTTGGGGCCCGTAATTATTCTCCCAAGCCTGGTCCCGGGCATTTGATGATGGGAGTGCGGGCGAAATTGTACTCCTTTGACGGGGGAGGCCAATGTCCATTCCAGATGTTCGGGCATCCCATGGGTTTTTGCCTGCCCGTTTGAGCTTCTTGTCGAAGAATGAATTTACAAACTGGTAAACTCCGATGGCTATGCCAACTCCGAGGACAAAGGCTCCGATGGTGGCAATTTGGTTCCAGGTTTCGAAGCCGTGCCCTTCATTGTAGCTGTGGGTGCGGCGGGGCTGCCCGATCATGCCCAGGTAATGCATAGGGAAGAAAGGTCACATTGAAGCCAATGAACATCAAAGTGAAATACAAGTTTACCCAGCTTTTCATTCATGAGCCGACCGCTCATTTTGGGTAACCAAAAATAGAAGCCTGCAAAGAGGCCGAAAGAGCGCTCCTCCGATGAGTACATAATGAAAGTGAGCCACCACGAAAGTAGGAATCTTGGTGTTGGGCATCGATCGGCACCGAGGAGTGCATAATACCAGTGAACCCACCAATCATGAACATCGTAATGAAGCCAAGGGCAAAAAGCATGGGAGTATCAAAACGAATACGGCCTCCCCACATTGTCCCGATCCAGTTAAAGATTTTGATCCCCGTGGGTATTGCAATAAGCATGGTAAGGATAGAAAAAGCAGAAGTCGCGACCACTCCCATCCCAGTAGTGAACATATGGTGGCTCCATACAGCGAAGCCCATAAATCCAATGATTGCACCTGAGAAAATAATGAGACCGTAGCCGAAAAGTGGTTTTCTTGAAAAAACGGGGATAATTTCGGAAACGATGCCCATAGCAGGCAGGATAAGAATATACACTTCGGGGTGACCAAATATCCAGAATAAATGCTGCCAAAGGTGGGGTTTTCCCCCTTCTAAAAAGTCGAAAAAGTTAGTGCCGTAGGTTCGGTCGAACATTAACTCAGCCAAGGCAATGGTAATTGCCGGAAAAGCGAGGATGATAAGGAAACTAACAATCAAGGTCATCCAGGTAAATACAGGAAGTCTCATCATGGTCATTCCTGGAGCTCGCATGTTGATGATGGTGGTGATGAAGTTGAAAGAGGCCAAGAGAGATGCAATCCCGAGGATTTGGAGAGAAAACACCCAGAAATCCGGTCCCATATCTCCCATAACTTCTGCAAATCGTGTGTCGGTGAGGGGGGCATAACCGAACCAACCAATGGCTGGAGACCCGCCTGTGAAAAACCAGCTAAGATTAAGGGTAAGACCTCCTGCAATGAAACACCATAAACTGAGTGTATTCATCCGAGGGAACGCAACATCCCGAGCTCCAATTTGGAGGGGCATGATGAAGTTGAAGAAAGCAGCACTAAGAGGCATGATTACAAGAAACACCATGGTGGTTCCGTGCATCGTAAACATTTGGTTATACTCCCGGTTCGTTAAGACCTCCATGTTGTGACTCCATAATTGGGAGCGAATCAATAATGCCTCTACTCCCCCGAGAAGAAGAAAGAATAAAGCTGTGAGTCCGTATAATAACCCAATTTTTTTATGGTCGATGGTAGTCAGCCAATCAACGAGACCTGAGACATGTTGTCCGGGACGCGGGAAAATTTTCGATTCCACCTTTGATTTGGTGTCGGGTGAAGCGTAATCTATCGATTCTGTAGCCATGGTGTTTGTGGTTTTGCGGTTTTAAATTTGTCCGAGTAGGTAAGCAATCAGTTGGTTAACTTTTTCGTCGTCGTTTTCAAGCTGACGAAGAGGGTGGGTATCATCCACACCTTCACCGTTCCACATGAGGTTTCCAAATTTTACTTCATTTGAATTTTTAAGCCAAGTGGATAAGCTTTCTTCATCGTTTCTCATCCAACCTGCGGCTAAGGAAGTACGAAGGCCGTAGAGGGTGAGATTCGGGCCCTTTGCCCCAATCCCCGTTCGGTTAACTGCATGGCATTGTACACATTGCAGGGATGAGAATAGTTGTTTGCCAATTTCGTAGTCATCCGAATGGGCTTTGGCCCAGGATTTCCCGGAGATGTTGGGAGCTTCTCCTTTAGTTATTTTTTTGGTCGAACGGAATTCGCGTTGGACTTGATCCCCTAAAGACTTATCCGCAAAGGTTACAATGGACCCTTTCTTGTATTGTTTTTCTGGGTTGTAAGCAGAAGGTTGTAGATTTGGGTTTTGGGAATTCTGGAATCGTTTGACCCAAGAGTCGAAATCTTCGTCGGTTTGGGCAAGAGCTCGGAACGACATATAAGCATGAGAGTTTCCGCAATATTCAGCACATTGGCCATAAAACAAACCACCTACTGGCTCAAATTCATCAGAAAATTTTTGTTTAGCGAATACAGTCTGTCTCATTTTGCCATCAAATACTGAGGGCATAGCTTCGGTGGTTGGTTTGCCTGAGAGAATTTTTTCTTGGTCTGCAATAAACCACATGAAATTTTCTTGGCCTGGCATTAAATCCATTTTTCCAGCCAACTTAGGAACCCAAAAACTGTGAATTACATCTTCAGTACGAAGGTTAATTCTTACTGCCTTACTTGCGGGAAAAACAAGTTCGTTTGCAGTCACAATTCCAAATTGAGGGTATTCAAATATCCAGAAGAATCTTTTACCTGTAACATTTACTGTGATGGCACCCTCGATCTGGCTGCGGTCAAGGTTGAGCTTTTTGAGAGTCTGCTCATCATTTGCGTCAGGCACACGATTCATTAACACAACACCTTGCAGCGTAGGAATTGCTAAGATTACCAAAATAACTGCCGAAACTAAAATTAAGGAAGTTTCAATTTTGCTGTTTCCATGAGATTGAGGAGGGATCTCCATCGCTTCTTCTTTAGATTTGGCACGATATTTCCACAGGACGAAAAGAAGGCACCCCCCAACCGCACAAAATAGAAAAATGGTAATCCAGACAGAAAGCATAAAAACATCATATTGATTTTGCGAAACAAGGCCTTTCGGATCGAGGGCAGATTGTTTGTGGTCAATACGGGAACAACCAAATAATGCGGTAATGAAAACAGTCGTTAGACTGGTACGGAACAAAAGGACGAGGAGTCTTCTCATGGGATAGGTAGGATTGTTAGAAATTAAAGGTAGCGGTCAATAACAAGTGCAGAAAACAAGAGGGGCAGATAAATAATAGTGACGAAAAATAGTTTCTTGGCATGAAAGTCACGGTTGGAAGATAGAAAAAAGCGAAAAGCTGGAAAAAACAAATAAATAGAAAGGGCAATGGATGAAAAAAAGTAGAAACTTCCAGGCTTAGCTTGGTTGATGTCTATAAAGTAAGGAGAAAAGACAAAAAGTGTGAGCACAAAGGTGTAAAGTAAGCTTTTAAATGATAGGGCTTTACCGGCCGAATCACCCATTTTGTGGAGTTGAAAGCCGCCTTTGCTGTAATCTGTGCGATGATTCCATGCAATTGCCATAAAATGGGGGAGTTGCCATGCAAAAAGAATTCCAAACAGGATCCACCCGTATGCAGTCGGGCTGTCCGCTGCCGCGACCCAACCTACAAGAGGGGGTAATGCACCTGAGACGGCACCAATTTCAATCGCCCAAGATGTTTTCTTTTTCAAGGGGGTGTAAAGAAGTAAATAGATCGCAATCGTAGCAAGGGTTAACATCGCTGCCCAAGGATTGGTACCTGCCCAAAGAACAAAGACTCCCAAAACGCAAAGTGAAACTCCAAAAATAAAAGCCGTACCTGGTAAAACGAGTTTTGCGGGAATGGGACGATCCTTGGTCCGAGACATAAGAGCGTCTTCTTTACGCTCCATCCACTGGTTGAGAACTGCTGAACCAGCCGCAGATAATGCGGTGCCGATGGTGAGGCATACGAAAACAGAAAAATCACTCCGAAACGGGTCGTACACTAAGTATCCCAAGGAGGCGGTAAACACAGAGAGAAGGCTGAGTCTGGGTTTTGTTAATTCGTACAAGCCGGACACAGAAAAACTGTTACCCGCGTCGTAGGCGGAGCTTGGCTTGGCAGCAATGTCTTTTCCAATATTCACAGGGTGGTATTCCTTATTAAAATGTATTTTGTGGGCGAGGCAAGCAAGGTGAATTAAAACTAATAAGATATTGAAAGCTCAGCTTATAAGTAAAGGAAGACACTTTAAAGCCTTTTAGTGAATTTCAATGATTAATTTCTGAGTTTACAAACAATTGATTCTTTGTAATTGCCTGACGCACATCTGTAGATAAAACGGAAGTTGTGAATAATCTATCCGGAATTTTAGTAACTCTTTCCATCGCCTCTTTTTTGATCTCTTGCAGCCAAGAAGGTGGTTTTGGGGTTAAAAGTGTCTTGCCAGAAGGAGAAATTCGGGGCGAATTTCTCAGTGCCGACGAAAATAAAAGTACCATTAAAATTAAGTCTTTGGCAATGGGTCCGGATCTAACTGATAAATTTTCAGGCTCTTTAAACCAAGAACTAGAGTTGGTCGTACAGCCTGGAGATTTGGCCCTTTTGCAAAGTAATAAAATATTCAGGGGTAAGTTACAGGAAACTTTTTCTGGTTCTCTGGGTAAAAGTTTTTTACTTCACTATATTTGGCCTGATGATCGGGCAGAGCGCATCAGACTTAATAATGTTAACAGATTACTTCGGCGAGATACTTTGAGTATGGGGCAGGATGTAATCCGAACTGTAGGAGATCAAGTTCCTCCATTTGCTTTGTATGATCAAGATGGTAGGGTTTTAACTTCGGAATATTTTGACGGGTCTATAACTGTATTAAATTTTATATTTACCCGATGTTCGGTCTCGGATATGTGCCCAGCATCTACTCGTAAGATGAAAAAACTGCAGGAATTGTCTTCTCAAAAGAAAATTCCTTTCATTCAATTTCTTTCTGTGTCGTTGGATTCAGAATTTGATTCCCCAGGAGTTTTAAAAACCTACGCGAGGGGTTATGGTCTTAGTGAGGCGAATTTTAAGTTGGGAACTGCTCGAAAGACTGTGATTGATGACATCACAAGGCAGCTTGGAATTTCACGCAAAAAAGAAGATGGTCAACCCTTAGACCATACGATGAGAACCATGATTATTAACGCTAAAAGGCAAATTGTTTACCAAGTGCCAGGGAAAAGTTGGAGCGTGAAAGACTTTTTTTCCCGTTTGCAACCCGATAACGGATAATTTCATATGAGTAATCGACGATTACAGACACCTTTTAGGCGAGCAGTTTTGTTGGCTTTACCTTTTGTCTTGGCTTATTTTGTGATTAGGTCTTTGCCGGTTACACCCTGTGATTTTCTGCATGAAGAGTCTTACAATCTTGAGGGTGAGCTCGATTATTGTGGTCCTGGTGATGCTGGTTTTGTCGATTTATCGGTTCGTAAATGGCCGATGAATATGGTCTTCAAACCGATTGATACTCCAACCTTAGGAAAACCCTGCCGTTTCGAGATACACATTAAGCAATTTGATGGGTCTCCACTAGGGCCTGATGATATAGCCCTAAGCCATACCAAAAAAATTCATCTTATGGCGATTAATTCAAGTTTAGGTGACTACCAGCACTTGCACCCAGAAGCTGATCAAATGTTTGATGGTACTTGGAGATTTACCATGACTCCTCAAAAAGAAGGGATTTATAAAGTTTTTCTTGATTTTATACCTTTACGGAGTCCTCGCAGGGTTCTTTTGTCTGCTTCATTTCAAGTTGCCGGGGAGAGCCCTGAAATTGTTAGTTCGAGCGAACAACTAACCACAAAAATTGGATCCAAGACTTTTTCGCTCAAACCCCCAGAAAATTCCCGAGCCGGTGAAGAGATTAACTTGGAATTACAGGCTCTTGATAAGTCCGGCAATCTTGTCCGGCTCACGCCTGTAATGGGAGCCTTTGCTCATTTGGTCGCCTTTGACCGAAAGCTCAATGGTTTTGCTCATCTGCATCCAACCGAAGACACTTTACCAAATACAAGCAACGATATTTTTTCGGGTCCACTAACCTTTAGTTTTATTCCCCCGGAGGGAGGAGTGTATAGATTATGGGCACAACTCCGGATTGAAGATGAAGAAAGAGAAACTTTTATACCATTCGACATTGTAGTCGACTCCTGAGATAGGTAATCCATGAACGAAATTGCAAATTACTACAAGAAGGATGCGGACCTTGCATTAGCAAAAAAGTTAACCATTTTAGTCTGGGTTTTGACCATCGTCGTGCTCGGGCTTGTTGCTCTGATGCGATCGGTGAAAATTCCACTTCCTGAAAATATTGACCTTAGCGCCTTGCCCGCCTTGCACGCTTTTTTGAACACACTCGCCGCGTTTTTTCTGATCGGTGCTATTTGGGCAATTAAAAAACGCCGGGTAAATCTGCACCGGCAGATGATTCAGTTTGCTTTGATATGTTCTCTGGTATTTTTACTTTCTTATGTCACCTATCACTTTACTACGCCGGCTACAATTTATGGAGATAGCGATGGGAATGGAATACTGAGCGAGTCCGAGAAGCAAATTGCAGGCAGTGGACGTATCGTATACCTATTCATTTTGTTAACTCACATTGTACTAGCCGCCGTGAGTTTCCCCTTTATACTTATGGCCCTTACCTACGCTCTAACGAACCAATTTTCTAAGCACAAGAAGCTTACCCGCTGGGTGTTTCCAGTTTGGCTTTATGTAGCGATTACCGGTCCCTTGGTCTACCTATTGCTTAAGCCTTATTATTAGGATTTCCGGCTCCACCGACGTAAAATAAAATCCTCATTTTCATCGAGGGTCTCAATCGGTTCGAAGTCTTGTTTATAGTCCGGAAAAAAAGCATCACCACCTTGGATGGTTTGCAATACTTCAGTGATGTAAATTTCATTACATTTTGAAAGGCAATGTGCGTATATTTCACCCCCGCCAATCACAAAGATTTGCTCGCCTGCTTGTAGTTTCGGCAAAATTTCATCAGTTGATCGAATAATATCCATCCCTTCCTGTGGATTACCAGACCTGCTTAACACCCAATTTTTCCGACCGGGGAGGGCAAAAGGAAGGGACTCCCAGGTTTTTCTTCCCATCAGTACTATGTGACCCATTGTGATTTTTTTGAACCACTTAAGATCGCCGGGTAGTCTCCAGGGCAGATCACCGTTCTTGCCAATAACTCCATTTTGAGAGACAGCCACAATGGCCTTGTATGGAAAAGTTGAATTCATACTGAAATAGGGGCTTTTATGCCTGGGTGCGGATCATAATCGGTCAATTCAAAATCTTCGAATTTGAAGTCGGTGATCGCTTTTTGATTTCCGTGGATTTTCATCACGGGAGCCGGGCGAGGTTCTCGGGATAATTGGAGCTTAGTTTGCTCCAAATGGTTAGAATAGAGATGAAGGTCACCAAAGGTGTGAATAAATTCAAATGGCTGGAGGTTGCAAATCTTTGCAATCATCATGGTAAGAATACCATAGGAAGCTATATTGAAAGGTACTCCCAAAAATAAATCAGCACTTCTCTGATAAAGTTGGCAACTTAATTTTCCATTCGCCACATAAAATTGGAACAAGGCATGACAGGGGGGTAATGCCATCAGTTCCAATTCACCGGGATTCCAAGCACAAACAATGTGCCTGCGGCCGTCTGGGTTATTAGAAATTGATTCGATAACCTGATTGATTTGATTGATGCGTTCACCGTTTGGTTTTCTCCATGCTGTCCATTGGGCTCCGTAAACGCGACCAAGGTTTCCATCTTTATCGGCCCATTCGTCCCATATGCTTACTCCATTTTCCTGTAAGTAACTAACATTCGTGTCTCCATTGAGAAACCAAAGAAGTTCATAAATAATCGATCGCAGATGTAGTTTTTTTGTTGTTAGCAAAGGAAAGTTTTCATCCAATCGAAACCTGGCTTGATGACCGAAAACAGAGCGGGTACCAGTGCCTGTTCGATCATCACGGGTTACACCATGTTCTAGGACATGCTCAAGAAGGGAAAGATATGTTTTCATGATGAATGCTTCATTCGCTTGCAAGTGGAGATAAAAATCATATTTTTTTTATTTATGCAGTTATGCAGATTGTCGAGGCTATCCTTAAACTTATTTCTAATAAGTTTGTTTTTTTCTAATTTTGCATGGACACAGCAAAAAGCCAACGACTTTACTCAAAGGCTGTTTTCTATTGAGGGAAAACAAAGCAGGGAAAATGGCAGATTTCTTTCATCACCACGACTTTCTGATGCCTACACGAAGCGTATCAGGATTGAGGATTGGCCCAGCAAGTATTCACGTTTTGGAGGTAAAAGGTTCACTACAAAAGATGTCCAGGGTTTAATAAAAAAAAGAGTACCTTACCCAAAGGTGGAAAATAAACCGGTAAATATTCCCGGTAAAGTAAGAGGGTTGGAAGATAAGATTGGTGGTCTCGAGTATGAAAACCGATATACATCTTCTTCAACTGTTGAGTTTCGTGACGCTTATTACGCCAAGCTCAACCAGCGTATGGATGAGTGGATGGAGAAAGTAAACAACCTGTCCCTGCGAGATATTAATCGGTTTCAATTCCGAAAAGGCAGGCCATCTGAGCCTGGTTTTCCGGTGCAACGTGCTGGTACAAGTCCAAATGCACGCGATAAGTCCATTCCAGCTTCGGGGGGAGGTAGTCTGCCTGCGATACCCTCCACATACTGGGTTGGTCCACGAAAAGTTCCTACGACTCCAACTTCAAAATCCTTACCTTCACCATCACCAGTTCAAGAGATTCCCCTTGCACCGGCTGCCCCAAGAGTTGGGCCAAAATCCAGATCCTCTTTACCCCATCCTAAACTTGGCCCTAAGAAAATTCGTGTTCAAGTCAGAGCAATCGAATGATTCACGCTTGCCACAATCATTTAGGATATTATGGTTGGGCGTTTAACTATTTTTCAACGGACGGCTAGCTCAGTTGGTTAGAGCGACTGGTTTACACCCAGTAGGTCACAGGTTCGAATCCTGTGCCGTCCACCATTAATTTACCCTATCTATTTTCAAATGCGCCATGTAATATCCGTCCTTGTCGAAAACAAGTTTGGTGTTTTAGCCAGGATTGCCGGACTATTTAGCGGACGCGGCTTCAACATAGATACCCTGAATGTTGGACCGACCCATGAAGATGGTCGGTCGAGGATTACTGTTACCCTGAATGGTGACGAGAAAGCCTTGGACCAATGTATTAAGCAATTGGACAAACTAATCGATGTCATAAAGGTTGAGAATTTTGTGGGTGATGAAGGTGTTGGCCGTGAATTAGTCCTCGTGAAAGTTGATGCTGATTCTACAACCCGTTCAGAAATCACTCAGATCTGTGATGTCTTTAGAGGAAAAATTATCGATGTTGCTCAGAAAAGCCTCATTATCGAAGCGACTGGCAACGAAAACAAAATTAAAGCGTTTTTACAACTACTTGAAGCCTTCGGTGTCAAGGAGCTAGCCCGTACCGGTACTGTTTCCTTGCGGCGTGGGACTCACGAAGTTTGATTCGCTTCCCTATTATTTCATTCAATAACTAACCCAAAATTACCCAACTGGCTATGCCTGCAAAAGTATACACAAAAAAAGAGGCCAAGATCGGTCCTATAAAAAAGAAAACGCTTGCCGTTATTGGCTATGGATCTCAGGGGCATGCTCATGCCCTTAATCTAAAAGACAGCGGTTGTAAGGTCATTATTGGACTTTACAAAGGGAGTAAGTCTATCCGAGTGGCAAAAAAGCATGGCTTTGAAGTGTTTGAAGTAGCTGAAGCTGTGCAGAAGGCAGATGTGATCATGTTGGGTGTACCTGACATGAAGCAAGCGGAGGTATATGAATCAGAAATCAAACCGAATTTATCGAAAGGTAAAACACTTTTATTCACTCATGGTTTTGCGATTCATTTCGACCTTATAAAACCACCCCGCGGTGTGAGTGTAATCATGGTGGCTCCAAAGGGGCCAGGTCATATCGTCCGTGCTCAGTACAAAGAAGGCAAGGGTGTACCTGCCCTTATTGCCGTGTTGAAAGGATCATCCAAGGATTCAAAAAGTATCGCTTTAGCATGGGCTGCTGGAGTGGGCGCAGCAAATGCCGGTATTTTAGAAACTACTTTTAAAGAAGAAACCGAAACAGATCTATTTGGGGAACAAGCCGTGCTGTGTGGTGGTGCATCCGCCTTGGTCCAAGCAGGTTTTGAAACTCTTGTTGAAGCTGGATACGCTCCTGAAATGGCTTATTTTGAATGCTTGCACGAGCTTAAGCTAATCGTTGACCTTATGATCGAGTCGGGGGTTGCAGGCATGCGTTTTTCAGTTTCAGAAACTGCAAAGTTTGGTGATGTTACCCGTGGACCCCGTGTGATCAATGGTAATGTTAAAAAATCAATGCAAAGCATATTAAAGGAAATTCAAAATGGTAAATTTGCCAAAGAATGGGTAAAAGAATACCAAGCTGGACTGCCTAAGTATAACAAACTTTTAGAGGATGGTGAAAAGCATCCGATCGAAGTAACTGGTCAGCGCCTACGTGGCCTTATGCCTTGGATCCCCAAAAAGAATATTAAAGGAGCCCAAGCTTCATACTCTTAATACCTTTTTATTTTTATTGGGCGTGAAGAGGTCAACTTCTTCACGCCCTTTTTAGTTTTTTGAGATCCCGTAGATGAACAATAGCACCCCCATAAGGCTAGCAACCCGAAAAAGTCCGCTTGCAATCTGTCAGTCCAAAATTGTGGCAGAGCTGATTCGTTCAAGGATGGGTTTGGAGGTGGAATTACTCCCGATGTCAACCACAGGCGATCAACGTTTGGAGTGGTCTTTACAGGAAAAGGGCGGAAAAGGTCTTTTTACCAAAGAATTAGAGCAGGCGATTTTAGATGGTAAGGCAGACCTTGCGGTTCATAGTGCTAAGGATATGCCTACGGAAAATCCTGATGGGTTAGCACTGTCGGCCTTTTTGAAGAGAGAAGATCCTCGTGATGTTTTGGTTGTGAGATCTGGTATTCGCACGATAAAAAAGATTGCTTCCGGGAGCCCGAGAAGAATTAGTCAGTTGAAAGCTCGGGTTCAGCCTGCTCAATGGATTGAATTAAGGGGGAATGTGGAAACACGATTACGTAAAATCGCGGACGACCACGAGGCAGATGGCACCATTCTTGCCGCTGCTGGCTTACACCGTTTGCAGATTCGAGAATTTGAAGGAGTTGATTTCGAAGTGTTACCAGTTGATCAAATGGTTCCAGCCCCTGGGCAAGGTGCGATTGCGGTACAAACCAGGTCGGTAGATCGTGGAAAATTTTCCGTTCTTGGGGACCCCGCCACGGAAGCCGCTGTAGGATTGGAAAGAAAAATCTTAGATGGGATGGGAGGTGGTTGTCAGGTTGCACTTGGAGCCCATGTCCACAATGGAATAATCTACTTCTATCACCAAGCTACCGGAATTATAAAGATTGAAATGAATGGTAAAACCGATGCAGAGTTAGTAAAAGATATAGTAGAAAGAACAAAATAATGGCTGCCATGGGAAAAATTTATTTAGTCGGGGCTGGTCCAGGAGACCCTAATCTTTCAACCTTGCGAACAAGAGAAATTATCCTTGGTTGCGATGTGCTTGTATACGACCATCTTGCCAATCCCGAATTCCAAAAATGGACACGTCCAGATTGTGAATTAATTGATGTGGGTAAAAGTCCGGGTAGGCATACTGTTCCCCAGGAAGAAATCGGGAAGATATTGGTTTCCAAAGCCTCAACTCACAAAACCATTGTTCGCCTTAAGGGAGGAGACCCTTTTGTTTTTGGCAGATGTGCCGAAGAGATGTCAGTATTGGACGCCGCGGGGATTGATTATGAAATTGTTCCTGGAGTTACTGCCGCTTTGGCTTGTGCTGCATATGCTGGTATCCCGCTTTCGCACAGGGATTATGGTTCTTCCATTTCTTTTCTTACCGGTCATGAAGATATTACCAAGGAATCTCTACGGGTTGATTTTGCAAAATTTGCCGAAATCGGTGGAACCCTATGTATTTACATGGGAATGAGTAAGATCGAAGAAATTGTCGATCGGTTGATAAAAGGAGGAATGCCTAAAGAAAAGCCTACTGCTGTCGTAAGTAATGGTACTCTACCAAGCCAAAAGCATGTAAGGTGCAACTTGGGAGATTTAGTTGAAAAGGCAAAAGGTAAATGCCTGCAGGCGCCTGCTATTATATTCGTTGGCAATGCGGTTGGGCTTTCTTTTCAACGAAGTTGGTTTGAGGACCGACCCCTTTTCTCAAAACGCATAGCAATTACGAGGTCCACTGCCCAAAGTGGCAAGATGAAGCAGAGTCTAACAGATCTTGGTGCTGAGGTTTTAGAGCTTCCTTTGATTGAGGTCATTCCTAGCCAAGATCGTAAATTAGTCGCAGAAGCTTTTAGTGGGATTGCCACATATGAGTGGATTATTTTCACTAGTTCAAATGGTGCTCGTGAATTCATGCGTCTTTTCTTTATGGCTTACAAAGATATCCGCAGTTTCGGCCCTATGCGGATAGCCTGTGTTGGAGAGGCCACAGCGTCTATTTTTAGGTCGTATAGCTTGGAGGTCGAATTAGTACCAGCAGTTTCAACCGCAGAGAACTTAGCCCAGGAATTAGTCGCTACTGATTCATTAGATAGCGCTAATGTTTTGGTCATTACGGGAAATCGCAATCGAGATGTTTTGGTTACTATGCTGGAAACTGTGGGGCATGCCATTGTGGATGTGCTTTCTTTATATGAGACGGATTTTGCAGATATAACGAAGGCTAAAGATTTAGATAGTTTCAAAGAGTTCGGGGCTGATGCGATCATTTTTAGTAGTTCTTCTACCGCTTTGTCTTACATCGAACAAGAAGAGGATATGACTCTTTCCAAAGGTGCCCAAAAACCGATTTTATGCAGTTTTGGCCCCGAAACATCTAAGACATTACTTGAAAATGATCTTTCACCAGATTTGCAGGCAGATGAACCAAGCATGGATGCAATGATTACTGCCGTAACTGATAAATTAAGTTCATAATTGGTATGAAATCATGCCCGGAAATCAAAATTTGCGGTATTAGCAATAGAAATGATGCAGAAGCGGCCGCTGATTTAGGAGCGTCATATCTTGGGTTTATTTTATATTCTAAATCCCCTAGGTTCTTGCCTGCCAAAGAGGCCAAAGGAATAGTATCATCATTATCTGCACCTCGACCCTATTGCATCGCTGTCGATGTTAACCCAAATATCTCTGAGCTTGAAGCTGCTAAGGTGTTTTCTTTTGATTTTTACCAAATTCATTTCCCACTTTCTACCCCTGTCGGTCTAATTAAGCAGTGGTCATCTCTTGTGGGTTGCTCGAAGTTGTGGCTTGCCCCCCAAATAGAGCCAGGCCGGACTTTTCCTGAAGATATTCTACCTTTGGCCGACACCTTTTTGGTGGATGCTTATTCCGAGGATAAATTTGGGGGCACTGGGCACAAGGCAGACTGGGCATTATTTGAAAATTTAAAAAATCAATATCCTCATAAAAAATGGGTTTTAGCTGGAGGACTCGGCCCTCACAACCTGAATGAGGCTCTGTTGCAGGCAAACCCAGATGTGTTGGATATGAACAGTGCGCTAGAAATTGATCCGGGTGTGAAAGACCATAATAAATTACATTTAGCTTTTTCCCTCTTGCCAATATAAATCAATCAAGGTATCACGCACAATTGGCAAACTTTGTTTGAGATAATTCGACAACCTCAATACTAATAAAATATGACTTCTGTAGGAAAAAAATTCCCAAATATCGCCGTTAACGCTATGAACGAAATGGGCGACACCATTTCGTTGAACCTTTTAGACAAAGCAATTTCAGAGAAAAAGAAAGTCCTTCTTTTTTGGTATCCTAAAGATTTTACTTTTGTTTGCCCCACTGAACTGCACGCTTTTCAAGAAGCACTTGGGGAATTTGAAAAAAGAAATACTCTTGTCGTGGGTGCTTCTTGTGATACTGCAGAGGTTCATTTTGCATGGCTTAATACACCCAAGGATAGCGGTGGGATTGAAGGTGTTTCCTACGACCTTTTGGCCGATAGCAATCGCAACTTGGCAAACACTCTTGGCATCTTAGACGAAACCAATGAGCGTGTTGATGATGAAACCGGGGTCGTGCTCGTGGATGGTGACAGTGTTCCTTACCGTGCCACTTACCTCATCGATGAGGATGGCCTCGTTTTTCATGAGGGAATTAACCACATGCCGATTGGGCGAAATGTACAAGAATATGTTCGCTTGATTGACGCATACACTCATGTGCAATTGAAAGGTGAAGTTTGTCCCGCGAATTGGGAAGAGGGTAAGGATGCTATGGATGCAAATCGTGACGGGGTTGCTTCTTATTTAAGCTCTCACTAAACCCATGCTTACTGAATTGGTTGAAGATAATTTGGAAGGGCTTCTCTCCGGGGAAGCTCTGTCCTTTGTTCAATTTTCTGCGGGTTGGTGTGGCAATTGTCGTATTATGAAGCCGAAATTTAAAAAATCTTCAATCGAACATGAGAATGTATCTTTTTTTCTAGTCGATGCTGAAAAGTTTCCTTTATCCAGAAAACTTGCGTCTGTTGATAATCTCCCCACTTTTGCTGCCTTCAAAAAAGGGGAATGTATAGGTCAGACTCAAACAAACAAAGCTGACGTGCTTAAAACATTTATCGATGAGATTGCCTCTGATTAAGCATATTTCCCAATTTATTGAGGAAAATGACGAGGACTTTATATCCGAAGCAATTGAGGTTCTAGAGAATCTTACTGAGTTTGATGGTTTAAAGGACGAAGAGCTTGATGTCCTAGGAGAAATTATTTCCAATCTTTATGGTGCGATCGAAGTTGAGAATTCCGTTCGTGATGGGAAGTCTCGAAAGGAATCCCTTAATATTTTCATGAAGAGGGTACAAGGTTCGATTGACCGGTAGTATCCTTTGAACCGAATAGGTATCAGTATTTATCTGAACTGCTTTGCTAGCTTTGCTAGTTCTTTAGGGTCCATGTCACTCATGTCAGGCATTCCTGCTCCGCCACCAAATGAATTCATTAGTTTTTGCATTTTCCCACCTCTCATCTTTTTCATCATTTTTTGCATTTGGGTAAATTGCTTAATCAGTTGGTTGACATCTTTGATCTGAACACCTGACCCTTCGGCAATTCTCTTTCTTCTGCGAGGGACCTGCTAGAATGCGTGGCAGCCGTCGTTCCTCCTTTGTCATCGAAAGAATGATCGCTTCATGCCTTGGCCCATGCGCTGCTTCCTCTTTGTCCCCGACCTGAACATTTCCCATGCCCGGGAAGCATTTTGGCGATCGATCCCATGGAGCCCAGTTTTTTCATCTGCCTCATCTGGCTGAGGAAGTCCTCGAAGTCGAAATCGGCTTTTAAGCATCTTTTCCGCCATGCGCATGGATTCCTCTTCATCCATGATTTTCCTGGGCTTTTTCAACGAGGGACACCACATCCCCCATGCCTAGAATCCGGGAGGCTAGCCGATCGGGGTGGAAAACTTCGAACTCCTCTATTTTTTCTCGCCACACCCCATAAATTTGATGGGAGCTCTCGGTGACTTTTTTCATGGAAAGCGCTGGCTCCCCCTCGGGCATCCCCGTCCACTTTCGTAAGGACATGATACCCGTCAGGCTTAAGCCGTTCGTGAAATGTTTTGGCGACATTGACCGCCTCCTGGCCAAGGGCGGCGTCGGCAACGAGGAGTATTTTCATGGGGGTCGACTTCTCTGTTTAAGGGCTTCTCTAGTTCCCCCACCAAGTCATCATCGATTTGAAGCCTGCCTGCCGTATCGAAAGATAACGACATCGGAGCCATTGGTTTTCGACTCTTCCCAACCCAGCGCGGGCAATGGTACGGAACATCTTTGCTTTGCCCTGTCCAGGTAACACTTAAAATCTTCTTGTTTTGCAAGGAATTCGAGCTGGTCGATGGCTGCCGGTCGATATACATCACAAGCAACCAACATGGGTTTTCGCCCATTCTTCGCCATGCGTTTAGCGAGTTTTGCAGAGGTCGTAGTCTTACCAGCTCCATGTAGGCCGACCACCAGAACGCGGAGGGGGCTGTCTTGCCTAAGTTCGGTGGTTCCTTCCCCAAGTAGTTTAACCAGTTCATCGTTGATGATTTTAACAACCTGTTGGCCTGGGGATACACTTTTTAAAACTTCCTGGCCAAGGCAGGCTTGCTTGACTTCATCAACAAACTCTCGGGCTGTTTTGAAATGAACATCGGCGGACAGAAGAGCTTTTCTTACCTCCGCCAAGGCTTCACTGATATTGTCTTCGCTGAGCTTGCCGACCCCTCTGAGATTGCGAAGGGTCTTACTTAATTTTTCTGTGAGAGATTCGAACATAATTAATAAACCATCATGTCATGACCTAGAGATATGGTGAAGCTAAAATTCAACCCCTTCTTTACCAGTTGCCATTCTAACAAAAATAACCATTAATATCTCATTTTCCCCAATTCGATTATGAAGATTTTAGTTGCGGACCGTATTTCTCCTTTAGGTGTAGAATTTTTGCAAAAGCAAGATGGCTTTGATGTCATTGAAGCTTATGGCTCAACTCCTGAAGAAATGCTCGAATTATCCAAGGATGTATCTGCTATCATTGTCAGGAGTGACACCAAGGTTTCCAAGGAAGTGATAGCCGTTGCATCCAAATTGAAAGCTGTTGGCCGAGCTGGGGTCGGAGTAGATAATATTGATATTCCTGCTGCTACTGAAAAAGGAGTGATTGTTATGAATACTCCAGGTGGAAATACAATTGCTACCGCAGAACTTACCTTTACTCATATGCTTTGTGGTACCCGACCCATTGTTAGGGGTGCCTCTGGTATGCGTGATGGGAAGTGGGAGCGTAAGCTTCTTAAAGGAGCCGAACTTCGCGGTAAGACACTTACGGTTTTAGGTTTGGGTCGTATTGGAGTCGAAGTTGCTAAACGGGCTCTTGCCTTTGATATGAAGGTAATTGCTTACGATCCTTATCTAACCGAAGACCGAGCCAAAGAACTAGATTTAATAAAAGTCGACCTTAAAGAAGCTTTTTCACAGGCAGACTATTTGACTGTTCATATGCCGCTTACGGATGAAACCAGAAACATTGTAGACGAAGCAGCATTTTCTTCAATGAAAGATGGTGTGCGTGTCTACAATTGCGCCCGGGGTGGGATTATTAAGGAAAGTGCATTGGTGGACGCTTTAAAAAGTGGGAAGGTTGCATCTGCCGGTTTGGATGTTTATGAACAGGAACCCTTGCCTGAAGATCATGAGTTTAGAAGCTTAGAAAATTTAAATTTGACCCCTCATTTAGGTGCTTCCACTGCAGAAGCACAGGAAAGTGTGGGTGTTGAGATTGCTGAAGCAATCGCTGAGGTTTTACAAGGTGGTCGTATTCGTAACGCGATCAACATGCCATCGATCGATCCCAAAGACTTAGCATCGCTGAGCCCATACCTTGATCTCTGTCAGAGACTGGGTGCTTTTGCCCGACAAGCGGCCAAAGGCTTGGTGGAAGCTATACACATTTCTTATTTTGGTGGGATTGCTGATTTTGACTGCGTGCCCCTTACTCGGGCTGTCCAAAAAGGATGGCTTGCCGGTGTCACTGGTGATGATGGGGTCAATGATGTAAATGCTCCTTATAAAATCAAGGATCTTGGTATCAGCTTGGAGAGCACAAAGTCTTCAACTGCGGTGGACTACAGCGAATTAATTGAGGTAAAGACTATTTCCCAAGATAAAACAGAGTGTTCCGTTCGTGGGACCTTACTTGGGAAGGGCAATGACCCCCGAATCGTTGAGGTGGACGGTCAGGCAATTGAAGTACGTCCAGTAGATAAATTATTAGTGGTACGCAATTTGGACAAGCCTGGTATTGTGGGAAAACTTGGAACAACCTTGGGAGATTGTGGTGTCAATATAGCCAACATGTCCTTGAGCCGTGCACAGGACGGTGAATGGGCTTTGACAATTTGTGAATTAGATGAAGAACCTCCAGCATCCGCCTTGCAGGCTCTAGTCGATGATCCAGATATTCAAGAGGCTCGGGTTTCGAGCCAAGGATAAACCTATTGTAACTTTGTTTACGCTATGTCGGTAGAAGCTATTGCAGTCTCCCTAATTGGTTACCTCCTGGGTTCCATACCATTTGGAGTTCTGGTCGCGAAGCGCTATGGCATCGATATCTATCGAGTAGGGAGTGGAAATCCGGGGGCAACTAATGTACTGCGTGAGATTGGGAAACCAGCTGGTTATGTAGTTTTCTTCTTGGATTTTCTTAAAGGCCTCGTAGCCACGGTTTGGTTTTTATTTCCTCTTTTTTCTTTTTCGGGTGATGCCACCCTTGGTCTATGGGGTTTACCGGCCGCTGTCCTTGGTCACACTTACCCGCTTTTTGCAAAATTTAAGGGCGGTAAAGGAGTTGCCACTGCTATGGGCGGTTTACTGGGTGTTATGCCTCAGTGCTTATTAATAGGGCTTGTTAGTTGGGTAGTTATTTTCTACGCAACTAGGTATGTGGCAGTTGCTTCAATTGGTTTTGGTGTAAGTTTACCCATATGTGCATTGATTGGAACTTGGGGTGGTGATTCAGAAGTAGGGGTGTGGGGTAAAGTACTTTTAGCCTTTGTGGTGATGGGGTGGATTGTCTGGAGACACCGTGAAAATTTGGTTCGGTTAAAAGCTGGTACCGAAAATCGTTTTGAAAAAAAGAAAAAGCGCTAAAAAATACCCAATTACAAAGTATCATGAATGACATACCCACCATTCGAGTCGGAATCTTAGGATTTGGAACAGTCGGCCAGGGCACCTGGAAGCATTTACATGACAACGCTGAATTTTGGGAAAAAATCCTCGGTGTTCGGCTTGTCGCCACGCGGGCATCGGTTAAAAATCTAACCAAAAGCAGAAAGGTCGAAATTTCAACTGACGCCTTGACTGATGATTCTTTGTCAATTGTTAATGACCCTGAAATTGATATTATTTGTGAATTAATAGGGGGAGTTGAAGAGGCAAAAAAATTAACCCTGCAGGCTTTCTCCCATGGCAAATCGGTGATAACAGCAAACAAAGCTTTGATTTGTGAACATGGGGATGAACTTTTTAAAGCGGCTGAAGTTGCCGGCGTTCACTATGCGTTTGAAGCCAGTGTTGCCGGTGGAATTCCCATCATCAAAGTACTTAGAGAAAGTCTGGTAGCCAATGAATTTCCCCTTATTTATGGAATCTTAAATGGCACATCCAATTATATTCTTACTCGCATGGAAACCGAAGGGGCAAGTTTTGAAGAGGTGCTTAAGGATGCCCGTGAACTTGGGTATGTGGAAGCAGATGAGTCTCTTGATCTAGATGGAGTGGATGCTGCTCACAAAGCAGTTATCCTCGCCTATTTAGCTCATGGTTTATGGGTTGACTTAAAAGATATCACAGTCGAGGGAATCAGTAAGATTTCAAATGAAGACTTAGAGGCTGCCCAAAAGCTTGGCTGTAAGATTAAACTTATTGGCGTCATTCGAAGAAATTTTGATAATCATCATGTTTCGGTTGCTGTTTACCCTGCGCTTGTGCCTATGGCAGAAATTATTGCCCGAACAGATGGTGTATTTAATGGCATTAGCCTAACAGGATCTGTGGTGGGCACCGTAGTACTAACGGGCAGAGGTGCTGGGCAGGACCCAACTGCTGGCTCTGTCATTAGCGACTTGGTGGATGTGGTCAAGGGCATGAAAGGTATTCACTCCAAGGTCAAACTTCTTCATGTTTCTCCTTCCCAGTGTAAGCCTGCTCAAGCAATTGAGATCAAGGGCTGTTACTACTTGCGTTTATCTGTTGATGACCGTCCTGGACAGTTGGCGAAAGTAGCCGAGTGCTTGTCCGATCATGAAATAAGTTTAGCCACCGTTTCTCAGACTCCCAAGGGAGATCATGCCCCAGCGAGTTTAATTTTAACTTCCCATGAAACTAATGAGCACTCGATTGCTGAGGCCATTGCTTCTTTGGAAAAACTTCCTGGCGTAAAAGAAACTCCTGTTCTTTTCCGCATGTTTGACCCAAATTCAAACAAAGAATGAATATAGTTGTCAAAAAATTTGGTGGCACTTCAGTTGGAGATGTCGACCGAATTAAGAAAGTCGCAAGACGGATAAAGAAAACGCAGGCAGAAGGCCATGCTGTGGTGGTCGTTGTTTCCGCCCGTGCAGGGGTGACCAATTCACTTATTGAACGAGCCAGAGCAATACAAAAGAATCCTGCGGATCGCGAGTTGGATGTTCTTATGACGTGCGGAGAGCAGGAAACCATTGCTTTGCTTTGTATGGCACTTGATGCCATTGGCGTGGACGCTGTTTCCCGAACTGGTTGGCAAGCTGGGATTATTACTGAAGGTCTGCATGCCAAATCCCGAATACGTGAAGTATCTGGTGGTGACATCCGTAAACAATTAAAGGCTGGTAAAGTTGTGGTTGTCGCCGGTTTTCAGGGAGTTAATGACAGTGGGGATTTAACCACATTTGGCCGGGGGGGGTCTGACCTGAGTGCGATTGCTCTGGCTGGTGCCTTGCGAGCGAAGGGCTGTCAAATTTTTACCGATGTCGAGGGTGTTTTTACTGCAGACCCAAGAATTGTCCCCAATGCTACTAAGATTGAAGCCATCAACTACGAGGAAATGCTAGAATTAGCAAGCAGTGGTTCAAAAGTCATGCAAACCCGTGCCGTTGAGTTTGCTCAAAAACACAATATTCCATTCGAAGTCCGTTCAACCTTTTCAATTAAATCTGGAACCAGCGTGAAGAAAAAAGTAAAATCCCTAGAAGACACCCTTGTAAGTGGTGTTGCCATTGATAAAAATCAAGTTCGTGTTAGCATAACTGATCTACCAGACCGTCCTGGTGCCGCTGCTGCCATTTTTAAAGTAATGGCAGACTCTGGAGTTATCGTTGATATGATTGTTCAAAATGTGGCCCGTAATGGAAAAGCTAACCTTACCTTCACAGTTCCCTCTGAAGATGCTTTTCGGGCGGAAAAGGCTTTGAAAGAACACTTTGCTGATGGTGCCAGTGGTAAGTTAGGTAAAAGTACAAACATAGCTAAGGTATCGGTTGTTGGAGTAGGAATGCGTTCACATTCGGGTGTTGCTTCTGCTTTCTTTGAGGCCTTGGCCAATGCTGGGATAAATATGTTGATGATCAGCACCTCTGAAATCAAAATTTCAGTGGCGGTGAGCCCAGACCAAGGAGATGAAGCAACTCGTGTAGCTCATGTCGCTTTCGGCTTGGGTAAGTAGTTTTATTCTGATTTTGCTCGAATGGAATTCATCAGCACTCGGGGCTTTTCGGATTCTGTAAGTTTTACGGAAGCAGTGTCGCAAGGCCTTGCTCCAGATGGTGGCCTTTATCTTCCTTGCCAGTTTCCAGATCTTTCTCGCAATTTCGATCGCTGGGAAAACCTAGCTTATGATGAGCTTTGCTTTGAGTTCTTTAAGTTTTTTGCCACAGACATGGACACTTCAGTTCTCCAAGGTTGTATTGAAAAAGCTTACCAAAATTTTTCGGTTGATGAAGTTGCCCCTCTTGTCTCTATCACGGATAAGTGGCAAGTGCTGGAGCTTTTTCATGGGCCAACTCTTGCCTTTAAAGATTTCGCCCTTCAGTTGCTAGGGAATCTTTATGAGGCTCAAATTGAGCGCACCGGAAAGAGTCTCACAATTCTAGGTGCTACCTCGGGAGATACTGGTGCTGCTGCTATTTCCGGATTAGTTGGTAAAGAGGGAGTAGAGGTTTTCATTCTTTATCCCAATGGGAAAGTTTCTCCTCTTCAAGAGAGACAGATGACATGTACAGGAGCCAGCAATGTTTATCCATTAGCTATTGAAGGAACTTTTGATGATGCCCAAAAAACAGTTAAGGAAATCTTTGCTGATTTATCTTTTCGTGAAGAAGTTGGCCTTTCTGCTGTTAACTCCATAAATTTAGCCCGTATTCTTGCCCAGAGCGTGTACTATCTTTATGCGTGGCTTCGCCTCGATCCAAGCTTGAGGCAGACGACTTCTTTTATTGTGCCAACTGGAAACTTTGGAAATGTTTTTGCCGGGTGGTTGCTTACGAAAATGAATGTACCCATTCATGAATTTCGAGTCGCAACCAATCAAAACGATGTTTTGCATAGGCTGTTCAATTCTGGAGAATATTCTTTGTCAGAAGTATGCCCAAGCCTCGCACCATCTATGGACATTCAAGTGGCTTCAAATTTTGAAAGATTACTTTATTTCATGATGGACCAGGACACTGACAAAGTGCGAGAAGTGATGCATTCATTCGGACATCAGGGGAGGTATTGTTTTGATGACTTTATGCCAGTTGGCTTTTCTAGCTCTCGGGCATCTGATGATGAAATTCCATCGCTCATTTCTCAGGTTTGGGAAAGACACCAATACCTGGTGGATCCTCACACAGCTTGTGCTTTTAAAGATTTGGACCCCCATCAATCATGTATTGTTCTTGCGACAGCTCATCCCGCAAAATTTCCATCCGTTTATGAGAATGCTCAGATTGAAATTCCCACTTCTGCTGTTTTAGAATCTTTACTTTCGGTCGAGCCTATCAAATATGAGGTGGGAGTAGATGCAGATGCTGTGCGTTCTTTTATTCTTCAAAAGTTAGCAAAATAACTGGGAGCAGAGTTGTGGATTCTTGATATGACTTCACCCTCATTTGCCGCTGAAGTTGTAATCATACGTGGGGGAGGCTTGGGTGATTTTCTGCTTACGATCCCGATTTTACACATAGCAACCATTCAAAACGATTGTGTTCATCTGTTTACTCGAGCTCAGTATTTTAAGTTGGTACCCCCTCAGTTTCACGAAAGGGTACAATGTCATGATATTGATCTTAGTTTAGAATATATAAAGTCAGTCTGTAAAGCACGGGATGTTATTAGCTTCTGGAATGATGCTAGATGGATTAAAGAACTTGAAGAAGAAGGTGCTAGACAGGTTATTACTTTAGATCCAAGGCCAAATTTTCCTAAGCATGTCGTCTCAGTTTTCTTCTCTGTTTTAAAATGGAAGATGGAAGCGCACTATTTTTTGAATGCTTGGCTCGGTGATTGTTGGGATCCAAAGAATAAAACTTTATGGATTCACCCGGGAAGTGGAAGTGAGAAGAAAAATGCTCCGATCCATTACTTTACCGATCGAGCCTCTTCATGGTTGAGAAACAACGAAAGTCATCAAGTGGTTTTTTCTTTTGGAGAGGCGGACAGTTCGTTGTTGAGCCAGGTTAAGCAATCGGTCATTTCACAAAATGCCCGATTTCATAGCTATGAAATTTCCTGCCTCAAGTTATTGATGGAAAGAATTAGAACGGAAGCGGCATGCTATCTAGGAAACGATTCAGGGCCTACCCATATGGCCGCTATGCTTGGTGTTCCTACTGAGGTCGTTTTTATTTCAAGTAATCCAGAAATTTGGAAGCCTCTAGGCCCGAGAGTTCAATTACTCGGATGCGAGTAGAATTTTATAAGATACAGAATCCACTAATGCTTCCCAGCTTGCAGTGATTACATTGTCACTCACTCCAATCGTGCCCCATGTTTTTTCACCATCTGTCGACTCTATGTGAACGCGTGTAATTGCATCGGTGCCAAGGTTACTTTCTAAAATACGAACTTTAAAGTCTATTAGCCGAACTTGGGAGATGTATGGAAAATCTTTTTCTAAAGCCTGCCGTAAAGCGTGATCTAAGGCAGAGACGGGGCCATTTCCTTCGGCTACAGTATGCCGGACTTCATCCTGGATTTTGAGTTTTACTGTAGCTTCAGAGGAGGTCTCGCCAGTACCCTCACCATTACCTACCCCAACATGGTAACGGAGGACATCAAATGCAAAATTTTCACCACGGAGAAATCTTCGAAGGAGCAAATCAAACGAAGCATCAGCGGATTCGTATTCATACCCTTTGAACTCCATTTGCTTTAATTCTTCCAGGAAGGATTTCATTTCCGGAGAACGCCCGTCTACATCCATACCCATTTCCTTAGCCTTCATCATGATACTACTTCTGCCTGACATGTCTGACACAAGCACCCGCGTACGATTTCCCACTATGGCTGGGTTGATATGTTCATAGCTTCGAGTGGACTTGGCTGCGGCGTCTGCGTGAACACCTCCTTTGTGGGCAAAGGATGCAGCACCTACATAAGGGGCACGGATGTCAGCGCGAAGATTCGTGGCGTCATCTACAAAGAGTGAGATGTCACGAAGCTTTTTTAGATGATCTTTCGAGTTGGTCGTCCTGCCCATCTTAATTTCAAGATTGGGAATAATAGTGGTTAGGTTGGCATTCCCATTCCGCTCCCCATAGCCATTCATCGTTCCCTGGACCATGACAGCTCCTGCTTCAACCCCCGCTAAACTAACGGCCACGCCTACTCCTGCATCATTGTGACAATGAACTCCAATTTTGGACTGAGGGAAGCTTTCCACAACCGCGGAGGTAATTTCACTAAAGGGGGTAACGAGCTTGCCTCCATTTGTTTCGCACAAGGTAAGAAAGTCAGCCCCGCCTTTTTGGGCAGCTTCCAGGGTAGACATTGCATACTCAGCATTATCGACATATCCATCAAAAAAATGCTCGGCATCGTAAACTACTTCTTTTCCCTGTTCTTTGAGATAGCGAACAGTATCTTCAATCATAGCCAAGTTTTCTTCCGGCGTGGTTCGAAGAACATCAGTTACATGAAGGAGCCATGTTTTGCCAAAAATTGTAACAACCGGAGTGTCGGCTTCTAGGAGCAACTTTACTTGGGGGTCATCCTCTACTTTTACAGATGCCCTGCGAGTGGAACCGAAGGCAGCTATTTTGGCATGCTGAAGATTGAGGCTTCCTGCTTTCTCAAAAAAAGCCATATCCCTAGGATTACTTCCTGGCCAACCGCCTTCGATATAATCGACTCCAAATTGATCTAGCTTTTCAGCCACTCGGAGTTTGGCTGCAACCGTAAAGGAGACACCTTCGGCTTGGGAGCCATCTCTTAGGGTGGTGTCATAAATTAAAATTTGATTTTCTTTCATGTTCAGAAATGAGTAAAAGAGATTTTATACATCGGCCAAATGTAATGGCGAGAGTTGATGGAAGGCCCGATTCTCGCAATGAAAACCGCGAGCGTTGGGCTACCAAATTCGTAAATTGTAGTTGCTAAAGAAAGCCAATGAACTGAGGATTCTAGAAAACATCTCCCTACACTATGAGCAACTTTCTCCTTGGCAATGGCAAACCAAGTCGGGCAAACAATGAAAGCATTAAATACGGAATCAAGTCTTGGCTTGGAATTAATTTCCTCCTTACGTCGAAATTTCTTTCACTTAGTACTGATCGACTATGGCTTGCCAAAAGTGGTTCGCGTAAGAAGGGGAACCCTCCTTGTTCTTGCCCTAGAGTTGTCGAAGGAATTACGGGTATATACGACAGACAAAAGGGTAGGGGTTGTCCTGCCTCCAGGTATCGGTGGAGTTCTCACAAATGTGGCCCTCTTTCTCGCGAACAAAATTCCTGTGAATTTAAATTTTACTCTTGGATCAGAAAATGTGCGTTATTCAATGGAGAAGGCAGGGATAACAACCGTAATTTCAGCCCAAGCTCTCAAGAAAAAGCTTCCAGATTTTCCATGGAAAGAAGATTTTTTTGATATTTCAGAATGGGTCAATGGGCAAAGAAAGAATAAGTCTTATTTGATCTGGCGTCATATATTCATATTTTTTTGCCCTCTTCATTTCCTTTTTTCAAAATCGGCCAAGTCCTGTAAGTCACAAGAAGAAGCAGCCCTTCTTTTTACATCAGGCAGTTCAGGCAATCCCAAAGGTGTACCTTTGAGTCATAGAAACTTACTTTCAAATTGTGACCAAATTAATCGTTTAGGATTGTTTGCCCCTCAGACTCGCATGCTAGCAAACCTACCTTTGTTTCACTCATTTGGTTTTACTGTGTCCACTCTATATCCATTACTTTTTGATTTGCTGATGGTCTGTGTTCCTTCACCCTTGGATGTTAAATTAAGTTTACATGTCCTAGAAAAAGAACGGGTCAAAGTTTTGTTAGGAACCCCTACTTTTTTACGCGGTTATCTCCGGAAAGCAGAAAGAAAACAGGTAAGCAACCTTGGTTACATTATTGCTGGCGCTGAAAAAACACCCAAAGGTTTTAAAGAAAAATGGGAAGCTTTATCCCCTTGTAATTATTTGGAAGGCTATGGTTTGACGGAAGCATCTCCTGCTGTTTCTTTTAATGTACCTGAACAAAACTCGGTTAAAAAGTCTGTAGGTCGATTATTGCCACAGATTGAATGCAAAGTGAGATGCCCTGATTTATTAACTGATCTAGCTAATGGGCAAACGGGTCTGCTCTGCTTTCGTGGGCCTAATATATTTGCTGGATATTTGGATGAACCCGATACCAACCAAGCAGTATTAGATGCTGATGGATGGTTTCAAACTGGGGATTTAGGCCGGGTTAATCAGGCAGGTTATCTCTTTATTGAGGGGAGGTTGTCACGATTTTCTAAAATAGGAGGTGAAATGGTTCCTCATGGGAAAATAGAAGATGAAATCACTACATCTTTAGGCATCGGTCAACTTGAGCAGGCACAATGCGTAATTATTGGAGCAACAGACCCCGTGAAGGGAGAAAAACTGGTTCTTTTTACTGAAGTCGAGATTGATGCTCAATCCTTGCGTAAAAAATTGATAGCATCAGGACTCCCCAATATTTGGATTCCCAAAGAATCAATTTTGATCGAAAAAATCCCTACGCTTGCAAGTGGAAAAGTAGATTTTCAAACGTTACGAGAATTAGCTTCACAGAGATAACTAAAAGAGTCTGGATAATCTGAAAAAAGATATGTTTTGGTAGGCCGGCCGGGACTCGAACCCGGAACCAATGGCTTAAAAGGCCACTGCTCTACCGATTGAGCTACCGACCCAAAACGAAGTCGACAAGTAGTATAGAAGGAGAGTGAGCTCGTCAACAATCAACGCATGGGCAGCTGAATCGTAAGGGTCGCCTTCACCATAGATATTGTCAAAGAGTGATTAAGTTTTGAATAGCTGTGCCGACGACAAATTTTGATTTTTAATTGATCTTGTTTGAAGCCAACAAAGTTATAGATTTATTCTATTCAGTAGATTCGTCTTGGTTTGAAATAATAGGGTATTCGATCGTATACCACTTTTCTGCCCATCGATTGTATTCTTCAAATAATAGAATCGAAATATTTGAAACAAACCATTCAAGCATGTTATCAATGTCAGATTTAAGGTTTTCGTACTCTTTTAGTTTCACATGATTTTTCTTTTCAATAATGACTATTTGCTCAAGCCTGACATTTTGCTTTTCCAAATATTCCGTATTTGAATCAATCTTTGTCTCCACCTGAATGCTTTGAAGTTCTTCCTCTTGAGACTCCGAGGTAATGGTATCTTCACTATTATCTACAGGAGCATCTTGTGGTTTAACAATCTCTGGAGCCGGGTCCAATTCTGGAGACTCTTGATTGGGGATCGGTTCTGGAACTCCTAAAAGTTCGGGAGGGCTCATGAAATCAGTACTGAGGTTTGAAAAAGCTTTTACAAATAAATCGCACTGGGCTTGTGAAATATTACTAAAAGGAGTCGATTTGATGCATGTATAAGCAAGTTGCGACAAAGCATTTTTTGGGTTCAAAGCCATAAAAAATCTTTTCGCCGGCAAACTATTGTTCAGTGAATATTCTATCCGATATTCGAAAAGATCTGGTTCACTCTTTTTTTTCTTTTTCATTGGGCAATGAATAAACCACCCTAGATAAGAAAGAAGTAATTATCAATCTTAAGGAATATTATTGTAAGGTCTTTCAATATGACTTTGTGAAATTTATCATACTTAATTCTGATTCAAGGAGTTTAATTGGCATGAACGGATGCTAGACACCTTAGATAAAACATTGCAGATTACTAAGGAGAAAATGTTAGTAAAATATATTGTAAAAATATGTTCGAATATATTCCGATACAAAAACTTTCTGCAAGAGAATTAAGCAATGTTATTATCTGGATTCCGATCAGGGTTTTAGAAATATGTGATATAAATCCTAATGGAAAGACGGAGATATTCAATTTACATCTATTAAAAATGAAATCCACGGGGTGTAAGTAAACTAAATCTCAACAATTTTTTGGTTGACGCTGTTAGCTCTAAGACAAAATTTATAACTACTTTTAAAACAACTACCCCATGAGTGAATCACAAAATAATAAGCCCAAATTTAAGCTTTCCACAAAATCAAGTGCCAAAGGTGGAAAAAAACCATCTCTAAAGTTAGGTAAAAAGACTCCTGGTAAGCTTTCGTTAAAACCTAAGGCTCAAAGTTCAGGTCTAGCTGGTACTCCTCCTGCGGGAATTACTCAACCACCGATGCCTAGCTCTGCGGTTCCTGCCCCAAACCTTGGGTCTGCTGATTTGCCTTCAACCGATTCACAATCTCTTGGTGCTGAAATAAGTCCGTCCCCTGTGCCAATCGCTGAACTCCCCCCCGTGCCAGAACCCGCTTCCGATCTTCCTCCAACCTCAGAAGTCCCAACAGGATTTAAGGAATTGCCGTCTGTTGGTGAAAGCCTCCCGCCACCCCCGTCAATCCTTGGTGGGGAAGACTTGCCAGATGCCGGTGAGGAGCTGCCAGCTTTTGAAGTTCCACCTCTACCTCCTGTGGCGGAACCCGTTTCCGATATTCCTCCAGCTCCGGAAGCTCCAACAGGATTGGAGGGACTACCGGCTGTTGGTGAAAGCCTCTCGTTACCCCCGCCAATCCTTGAAGGTGTGGATTTACCTAATGTCAGTGAGGAACTGCCAGTTGTAGAGGTACCACCTTTACCTTCTGCGCCAGAACCCGTTTCCGACCTTCCTCCATCTCCGGAAGTCCCAACAGGATTTGAGGGATTACCGGCTGTTGGTGAAAGCCTCCCTTTACCCCCGCCAATCCTTGGTGGGGAAGATTCAACTGAAGTAGGTGAGGATTTACCTCCTGTGGATGAACCATCTCTACCACCTGTGCCCGCACCCGTTTCCGACCTTCCTCCAACCCCGGAAGTTCCAGCAGGCTTTGACGGATTACCTCCGGTGAGCGAAAGTTTACCCCCACCGCCTCTACCCCCAATGGCTGCTCCAGATGCTTTAGATGAACCGACTCAGGGACTACCCTCGTTAAGTGATGTCTTACCTTCTCCACCTCCTCTAGGAGATGTGGATAATGCACAAATCACAAGCGAGAATTCACTTGATAATTCCTCAGCTACTGATTCAACGATTGAATCTGCACCTCCGTCAGCAAGTGCAACTGAGATCGATCATCTGCCCAATCAGGAAAAAGGTAATGATTATTCTAACAAAATTGATGAACTGAATGAAGTTGTATCCACCCTCTCTAAGGAAGTAGCGCGGCTGAAGTCAGAATCTCGAGAGGAATTAGATAATTTGTTCTCAAGAGTAGATGAATTAGGTGATGTCCCAGCGGCCCTGAAGTCGGAAGATGAAAAGGTCGAAGATTTGAGCAAGTCCCTCGAGTCTCTCAAGTCAAATCTGGGTCAAGAGATGGAATCTTTCAAAAAACTCATCCAAAGCCAAATTGAGAAAAAGAATCTAGCAGTTTCCTCTCCCATGTCTACTTCAGGATCCTTACTTTCAAAGAGTGGTCAGGTTACTTGGTCCAAAGAACAGTATGTGGTCGTATCGCAAGATGAAAAAGCAGGCGAATCGTCTCCACTTGATGTTTTCATCACTAATACCGAAAGTGAAGCCCTTGAGAAAGTACATTACAACATGACAAACGATCGACCAATTTATTTTCTTTACCCCAATACTTTGGCATCTGACTATAACCAAAAATATTAGCCTTCACTTCCGCTCACTCTTTTTTTGGTGTGTTGGGTACTGGTAAATGATTTCACCACCAATTTAATTTATTCCCAAGAAAGCCAAAAACGAGTAATAGAACTCCAATAGTACCAATTGTGTAGAGGGCGAGCAGGGGTAAGAGCATGGGCCATTTTTCTCGTTGGTCTAGATTTTCGATTTGACCTATCTTAAGTTCTGAAATTCTTCTTTGCACATACATAGCCTGTGCCCTTTGTTCGTCACCTTCTGCGTTTTTTATGCATTGGGCAAAAAGCTCTTCATTCATGGAGTTATTTTTTACCTCTTTGGAAGCCATTATATATTCTGGTGAACGCATGTATGTTGTAAGAATATTCGATTGCTAACTTAGAGAATATTCTTCGTAATTGCACTGCTCAAATGAATCGATCGATTGAAATCCTGAAAATTCTTCGTCGGGGAATGGAGACTATGTTGCAAAATGTAGATCATTCCAGTGTCCGCTGTACTCGGATTTTTAATTTTGACGAAAAGCGGGTTGGGTTGCGAATGGAAGTATCCGAAAATAATCAGGATTTTTTACCTATGGGAAGAATTGATGTGCTTGAAATTCCTACGAACAATGGGCGAGTCACTTGCTCTTGCACTCTGACTGAATTGCAAACAGGGAACACCCAAAGAGTGGTGCTTCGCCTAAAGAATAATCTGGAAAGGGAAAAGGAATGCGAAAAGGTCTTTAGTTTTTTTCGTAGAGTTTTATCTATTGAGGAAGAGTCGCCAACTGTACCAGTTCCCTCTGTTCAAGTTGAAGAAGAGCACTGTGATTCTCCTCAAGAAGGGTTTCCTTTGGACTCTAGGGGGGCTCACAAGCAAAAGCCCAGAGAGGATTAACGATTAAATAGTTGTTCGGGTCTGAATTGAGTAACCTGCCCGAACCGTTGCAGTTCTTTCAGGTCAATTCTGTCTGAGTCTCCAACAACAGAAATTAATAAAGACTTGGGTTGAATTTCCATTGTATAAAATTCTTGTAGATCAGTAATCTTCATATTTTTAATAAATTCATATCGATTTTTTCTTGGATCTCCATGTAAACCTAGAGTAGTGGTGTCGTAAACAAACCCTGGAATTCTACGTGATCCGATTGGGTTCGTCCGGTATGTGCTTAAAATCGAAGCATGAGCCGATTCCCAACGTGTATCGTTAATTGGCATATTATCGATAAGTTCAATGAAAGCTTCAAGGGCTTCTATGGTTTTGTCAGCTTGGCAACCAATTGCACCCACAAGAATGTTTTCTTCATTGTTTCTTGCCGGAGTAAAAAAGTGTGCCCATGCAGAATATGCTAAGGCTCGCGCTTCTCTAAGTTCTTGAAAGACAAGGCCAGCCATGCCACCTCCAAAGTATTCATTATAAATCTGAGCACATGGAATTTTACTTTCATCAAATGTACCGGCTGTACACTCAAGCCTTACCTGAGCTTGGGCCATTTCCTTTTGTACAAAATAAATTTGGTTGCTGGGTGGTTTGTAAGCCCGGTTTGGCTGATGCGTTGGCTTTTCTTTGTTTGGAGCCTGACCGATAAAACTATTTAAAATAGTGGATTCTACGTCTTCCATTGATCGTGGCCCAAAATACAAAATACTTCTGTTGACGGACAATACATCTGTAATCAATTTACTTAAACTTGACGGGGTTGATGCACTGAGGTCGCTATCCGATGGTCGTTTTAGATAGCGAGACTGCAAACCATACCTATGATAGTGGGCTAGTGCGTTGCTCAAAGCACTGGGTTCTTTTTGTTCATCATCCCTTTCAGAGAGCATAATCTCAATCGTCTGCTTCCATGTCTCGTCACTGAGGGTGGGGGATTGAAGGTGTTTTTCTGCCAAATCAAGGGAAACTTCGAAGTTTTCATCGAGTCCGTTCAATGAGATACTTGTATGATGTTCATGCACTCCAAAACCAAAATCAGTGGCGAGCTTGTACCATTCGATTTTGAGGGCTTCCGAAGATACTGCCCCCGCACCTGCACGGTTTAGCATTCTTTTAACATAAGGAAGCATGGGGGCATGATCATTTCCCATCTCCATTCTTACTTCTATGGAAAAAAGGTCGTTGAGTGGGTTGTTTGCATGCAAAAGAACAACCCCTGGAACAATTTCTTTAGTTGCAAAATCTTGTCCCGCCTCAATGAATTTGGGTTCAAACTGGTTAAAAGGAACCTTAGTTACCTCCTGCATAAAGCCTGATGACTTGTCAGGGTCGATTTGTAATGGGTCGATTATTGGCTTTTCAATACTTGGAAGGTCATGCTGTTGATCAACTCTAAATCCTGCCACATAGTTGGTCAGGTAATATTGATTAGCAACTCGAACAATCTCTTCTTTCGTGACTTCTTCAAGGGCCTCAATTTCCTGCTCCATTATTTCCCATTGAACAAATGATAAAAATGTATCCCGAAGCATTTCCACTCGCTTGGAATTACTTTCCAGGTTCTCTTTCTGGCTTTTTTTGAAATCGTTGATGACTGCCGGTAGCACCCACTCTTCAAAATCTCCTTGTTTAACAAGTTCTATTTGTGTTAGCAGAAGCTTTTCAACTTCTTCCATGGTTTGACCATCTTTTGGCATACCATAGAGATAATGAGCACCATGGTCGTTGTAATTCTGAGGAAAACAACCGGCAGAGCGAACTGCCTGCTTTTCAACGAGGTTAAGGTTGATTAAGCCGGCCACTGAATTATCTAAAATCATATCAATAAGTCGCAGGGCAGAGTAATCTTTATGGAAACGAGGAGCGGTTTGGAAAGCCAGCAGCACTTGTTCTTCTCCCAGATACTTTACTTGAACAAATTCACGTCCATTAAGGGGCTCTTCTTTCCAGTTCGGCTCAGGGCGTAAAGGCGTAGGGCTTTTCCAGGAAGAAAAGTATTTCTCAATCAGGGGGATAGTTTCTGATGGGTCAATGTCACCTGATATACAAATAGCCATATTTTCAGGGACATAATGCTTGGCATAGAATTCTTCAATCGCAGAAATAGAAGGGTTTTTAAGATGCTCGATCGTCCCAAGAGTGGACTGTTGGCCATAGGGATGGACCTTGAAAAGCAGATTGTTTACCTCTCGATGAAGGAGTCTGTCTTTGTTATCAATAGCACGATTTTTTTCCTCATACACCGTTTCTAATTCGGTATGAAACAGGCGGAAGACAGGGTTGGCAAACCGTTCAGACTCAATTTTAGCCCAATGCTCAAGACGGTTGGCAGGAAGATCGACCTTGTAGACAGTTTCTTCGTGCCAAGTATGGGCGTTGATTCCTTTACCGCCCATATCACTGTATACTTTATCCATTTCGTTCGGTACAGCAATTTTTGAGGCTTCAAGCGAAATACGATTGATTTCCTTGTAAATCTCAGCCCGTTTAGTCTCATTTGATTCTTTCGACCTTTCTTCATACAATTTGCTGATTTGATCTAATAAAGGCTTTTCTTTTGTAAAGTTTGTAGTTCCAAAGTGTTTAGATCCTTTGAAGAGCAAATGCTCTAAGTAGTGAGCAAGGCCCGTATTTGTGCTTGGATCATGTTTGCTGCCTGCCCGGGTGACAATTTCGGCATAAAACCTAGGTTCTTCAGAGTTTGGGCTAAGTAATATCGTAAGCCCGTTTGCCAAGGTGTGTTGGATTACCTGCATAGAACCTTTAACTGGTTCATTCACGAGAGCTTTTTCGTCGGTTATCGAATTGGGTAGGTCTGGGTTAGAGCAGGAGGTCATAAATAATAAAATCAGAGTGGTAAATGTAGAGGTCGGTGAAATTTTTTGAGTATCCATTGGGTCGAACAAGGTTGAAATGATTCAAGTTTTGGTGATATTGACAGAGTTTAAATAGGCAAACAAATGAAAGTAAAATTTTATCAATATGAAAAGTGTGAATCCTGCCGCAAGGCGAGAAAATGGTTAAATACTGAGGGCTACCCTTACGAAAGCATTGAAATCCGAGAATCCCCGCCTTCCCTAAAAGAATTAAAAGAGATGCTTGCTATACATGCTGGGCAATTTAAGAAGATAATGAATACATCTAGCAAGGATTATCGGGATCCAAAAGTAAAAGAAAAGCTTCCTCAAATGAGTGAAGATGAAATTTTATCTTTGCTTTCATCGCACGGTAATTTGATAAAAAGACCCTTTTTGATCGGTGAGAACATATATCTTCAAGGCTTTAAGCCTGACTTGTGGAAGCAGGCTTTTAAGAATTACCTAAAGTAGCGACCAATCATGTTGTAAGATTTTGTAAACAGGTCACATAACCAAACTTTAAATTATGAAATATGAAATTCCTCAAATTTGGGTGAAAGCAGTAAATACAGGCAACCTAGATGCGATCATGGATTGCTATGATGAAGAGGCTTCTCTGTTTGCCACCTTTGAGCAAATGCCAATTACTTCTCGTGAGGGAATTAAGAATTATTTTGTCGGCTTTACCAGCCGCGACGATGCAGGAGTAAAGATCAAAGAAGGAACGCAAGAGATTCAGGATTTTGACGGTCGTGGATATTTGGCCACTGGCTTGTATGATTTTTATTACTCGGAAAATGGCTCTCAGGTACGACATCCAGCCCGTTACAGTTTTATGGTAAAGGTTGATCAAAGTGCAAAGATCGCTCATCATCATTCATCTTTATTACCGTCTGCCTAAATTCAAAACTAGTCTACCATCGTTTTATTTCCCATGCTTAGTCCACAAAAAACTCTCGACACTTATTATTTAGAGGCTCGTCGTGACCTGCTTGAAGTTGCTGCTATGCTTGATCGCTATGACCAAGCAGTAAAGCGGAACAGTGAAAAGGCGCAGGATGAATCTAAACGATTTTCCTTGCTGCAAGCCATGGAAATTTTGTCAGAGCCAGATCATCCACGAGCTGATCGGGCCGAAAGATTACTCAAGCACTTTGCGGAGACTTCTTGATTAACCCCCTGTTTTGCTATGCAAATTATCCAACCACATTATCACGCGATTGCTCGAACTGCCCAGGATTATGAGCGTATGGCGATGTCTGGTGTTGTAGCGGTATGTGAACCAGCATTTTGGGCTGGTTTTGATCGTCGGCATCCTGAAACCTTCATCGATTACTTTGCACAAATTGCTGAATTTGAGCCCACACGGGCGGCAGAGTTCGGCATCCGCCACTTTTGCTGGGTAGCGGTGAATCCGAAAGAGGCAGAGAATCGGGAGTTGACCCAAGAAGTGCTTCGTCAAATGCCTGAATTTTTGCAGAAACCAACCTGTTTGGGAGTTGGGGAGACGGGTCTGCATAAATCGACCCCGAATGAAATTGAATCGTTACAAGCCCATGTCGAGATGGCAATGAAGCACGATCAATTAGTGCTTATCCATACCCCCCACCTATCCGATAAAGCTCATGGAACTAAGAGGGTCTTAGAGGTATTGGCCGGCATGGATGTAAATCCCGATAAGATCTGGATCGATCATGTTGAAGAACAAACAATTGAATCTGTTTTAGATGCCGGTTATTGGGCAGGTATGACTCTTTATCCTGTTACAAAGTGCAGTCCTCGACGTGCAGTGGATATTCTCGAGAAATATCCTCGTGAGCGCTTGTTAGTAAATTCCTCTGCGGATTGGGGACCGAGTGATCCCTTTACCCTGCAGGAATCTGTAGTCGAGTTCCGCAGGCGTGGACACAGTTTACAGGATGCAGTGGAAATTTATCATAACAATCCCTGTCGTTTCCTCGGGCAAAACCCAAAGTGGGACATTCAGCCGATCATTATATCCGAGGGGTAGGCGAATGGTCTTGAACCTTTACGATACCATGACCCGGGAAGTCCGGGAGGTTTTCCCTATGGATGACAACTCGGTTCGTTTTTACGCTTGTGGGCCTACCGTTTACGGCCCGGCACATATTGGGAACTTTAGAACTTTTGTGATGCAGGATGTTTTTCGAAGGGTGCTTGAAACTTCAGGTCAGAAAACTTTGCATGTTCGAAATCTTACTGATGTGGATGACAAGACAATTCGTCAATCACAGGAGCAAGGGGTGAACCTTGATGATTTTACAGGCAAATGGACGGCCAAATTTCATAAGGATTGTGACTTTCTTAATTTACTTACTCCTCATGCTGAGCCCTCGGCAGTCGAACATATTCCCGAACAAATTTCCTTAATTGAAAGATTGATTGAACGAGGGAACGCATATCGAGCAAACGATGGTTCAGTTTATTTCAAAGTGGATGCCTTTCCCGAATATGGACGACTTTCTCGATTGGCCGATCGGGAAATTACCACATCGGCAACCGATCGTGAAACTTCAGATGAGTACGAACGCGATACAGCTGCAGATTTCGTGCTATGGAAAGTTCGCCGACCGGAGGACGGGGAAAATTTTTGGGAGTCTCCGTGGGGACAAGGCCGCCCAGGTTGGCATATCGAATGTAGTGCCATGAGCATGAAGGTTCTCGGAGATTCTTTCGATCTCCATTCTGGGGGCGTCGACTTAATTTTTCCTCACCATGAGAACGAGATAGCTCAAAGCGAATGTGCTACAGGTAAGACATTTGCCCGTCATTGGTTTCATATTGCTCACTTGATGGTTGAGGGAAAGAAAATGAGCAAATCTCTGGGAAATTTACATACTTTAGAAGATCTTTTCGAGCTGGGTTATTCCGCTCAGGAAGTAAGATATGTATTATTGTCCGGAAGTTATCGTCAGCCCCTCAACTTTACTTTTGATTCGATGAAAGCATCCCGAAAAGCGATGTCAAAATTGAGAGATTTTGCCACCAAATTTAATTTCATTCCAACAACTGGAAACAACCTGGAAACTGAATTTGGTCCTTTTCAACCTGTTCAACAGGCCTTGTTGTCAGATTTAAGCACACCCGAAGCACTTGGCAGGTGTTTTAGTTTGGTCAGGGAATTAAGCGAAGCTTATGAGAGAGGTGAATATGAAGGTCGGCAAGATGCTGTGAGTGAAGTTTGTAGAGGGTTTCAGGCAACTTGTGACGCCTTCGGCCTTGTGGTTGAGCCTAAGAAAGAGGATCTAGTTGAAATTCCTGCTGATATAGAAAATCTTGCTCAAAAGCGTTGGAATGCAAAACTTTTAAAAGATTGGGCCATGGCTGATCAATTGAGAAACGAACTTCTTGAACTTGGCTGGGTAGTTAAGGATGGAAAAGGAAAATTCGAGCTCACAAGGTCAGCCGAATAAGTTTCTTTTCCTCATTTAAGGCTGGCTTAGCTTTGATTTTTTCATTGCTTAGTCTGCGAGTGATGTAAGGCCTTTAATAAAGCTTTTACTCTTAATGCAGGTCCTGTCTTGCTAATCAAAGAGAGTACCAAATAATATAATCATACATGAAAAGAACCATATTTTTTTGCTTAATAAAATTCTTCTATTCTTCTTAATCACAGTACCTAATTTTGTACTTTCGGTAACGGGAATTCCTCAATGGGTAGATTTATTTAACGGCAAGGACCTGACTGGATGGGTTGATGTTAATACTTCACCAGAAACATGGTATGTTAAGGATGGCATGTTAATTTGTAAGGGGAAACCGATTGGAGTCATGCGTAGTGAGAGGCAATACGAGAATTTTCTTTTACATGTTGAATGGCGACACATGGAAGCAGGAGGAAATTCGGGTATTTTTGCCTGGAGTGACGCAAAACCTTTTGGTAACCGATTACCCAAAGGCCTTGAGATTCAAATGTTGGAACTGGATTGGGTAAAGTTACATACAAGGAAGGGCAAGCAACCTCCCCCGATTGCCTATGTTCACGGGGAGTTGTTCGGTGCAGGAGGGCTAAAAGCAACTCCTGACAATCCACGGGGCAGTCGAAGCAAGTCTCTGGAGAACCGTTGTAAGGGAAGAGGGGAGTGGAATACTTATGATGTGGTATGCGTAGATGGTGTGGTCAAACTTTCAGTTAATGGCAAATTCGTGAACGGGATTCGTAATTCACAGTATAAAAAAGGATACCTTTGCCTGGAGTCGGAAGGTTCCGAGGTTCACTTTCAGAATTTAAAAATAATGGAACTCCCCAATGGAATTACTTCTCCTGAGCAAACGGCTCCTTTAATCAAGTTTCGTTAATGAAGCATTAATAATTTGTCCCAATTCGCATTATTTTGGTTATTTTGTATGAATAACTTCATAATTATTTAAAAATTGCCTATTATGCTTACTACTTACAGGTTATTTAATATAATAAATTCTATCCCAACCCTTTCTACATTTGTCTCGAACTTTGAATGAGCTTTAAAAATTTCGCTACAGTATTTAGCCTGATAGTTTTTTCACAGGGATTCTCATTCGCAAAGGTTAAGTTTGAGGATGACATACTTCCCCTGCTTGAGGATTATTGCATAGATTGTCATGGTCCTGATAAATCGAAATCAGGATTTAGGGTCGATCGTCGGGTTCATCTCCTCAAAGGAGGAGATTCTGGTTTATCTGCAGTTATTCCTGCGAAGCCAGATAAAAGTTACATGATTGAAGTGATTAATAGCGATGATCCAGAAATCGGTATGCCTCCCAAAGGTGGTAAGCTTTTTGACGATGAAGTCGAATTATTGGAACAATGGATTGCGGAAGGAGCTATGTGGCCCGGCCAAATGGAGGATAAAATTGAGGAAGGAACGGATCATTGGGCATTCCAATCGGTTGACCGACCCACTATTCCCAAGAAATCGAAGAATCCAATCGATTATTTTATTAATCGACGCCTTAAAGAAGAGGGAATACCCGCAAACAAAAAAACGGATCCATTATCTTTGATTCGGCGTGCATATGTTGTTTTGACAGGTTTGCCGCCGCAACCATCCAGGGTGGCTGATTTTCTGTGTGATTACACAAAGAATCCGGAGCAAGCTTACACAATCTTAGTCGATGAATTATTGGCATCCACCCACTTTGGGGAGCGATGGGCTCAGCATTGGTTGGATGTGATACGCTGGGCAGAGACAAACGGTTCTGAGTCCAATCTCTACCGAAAGCTTGCCTGGGTATACAGGGATTATGTAATTCGCGTATTTAATCAGGATATTCCATATGATGAATTTGTTCGCCAGCAATTGGCCGGCGATGGAATGGGGACCGGGGAAGCTCTTGGATTCTTGGTGGCTGGTCCTCATGTTCCCGCTGCCACGGTTGGGCAGGAACCATCTGCAATACGGCAGGCTCGTGCTGACCGGATGGATGAGATTATGCAAACAGTGGGAGCATCTATGCTCGGCGTTACCATGAGCTGTGCCCGTTGCCATAATCACAAATTTGATCCGATATCGATTCAGGATTACTACTCCATGACAGCGGTATTTCAGGATATTGAATTTGGCAGTCGTTTTCCCGAATTTTCCAAGGAGCATCCAAGAAAAACAAAGGCAAATGAATTTTGGCAGGATATTGCCAAGAATCGGAATAAAATAAGAAAGAAAACCACAACCTGGGAAGAAGATTGGGGGGGATATAAGGAAGTACATTGGAAACCGATTGAAGTGGTGGGATTACGGCTGAATTTTTGGTCTGGTTATGTAGGATTGGATGAAGTCGAAATTTTTGGTTTACCCACGGAGAATATTAATTTAGCGATCGCTTCTAATGGGACGAAAGTAAAAACTGATTTGGTATTTGCTCAGCAAGGCGATCGGTTTCCTGTAACGAGGGTTATCGATGGTAAGTATGGAACCCAGCGTTGGCAGGCAAGTTACAATAAGGAGAAAAAACAAAATCCTTGGTTGGAGTTTACTTTTGAAAGGCCAGTAAAAGTGGGGCGTTTACGAATGAGTTCAAATCGGGAATATTATTACGAAACCGATTACCTTGAGCAGAAAAACAAATTTAATTTCGACAAATTTTTGGTGAATGTGAAGTTGGTCGATGGAACTTGGCAGGAGATCGCATCCATTCAAGACATCAGGGATTTAATGAAGATAGAAAAAACCATTGGCGATGTAATTGGCGAAATTAATCATCTTGCATACAAACTTTCCGAAGAAGGCCCTCGTCCTAGTTTTGTTGGTAGTTTCATCAAGCCAAAGGTCACTCGTGTCTTGCACCGTGGTAGCCCTGAAAATCCAAGGGATATTGTTCCACCGGCTGCACCCAAAATCCTTTCAGGTGAATTGGGTGTTGATAATAAGGCCAGTGGTCGGGCAAGGCGTGCGGAGTTTGCCGAGTGGATGGTGGATGCGAAAAATCCCTTGACCGCCCGGGTCATGGCGAACCGAATTTGGCAGCATGTTTTCGGTGCCGGTCTGGTTGTTACGGGTGGAGATTTTGGCCGAGCGGGTGCTCCGCCAAGTCATCCGGAATTACTTGACTGGATAGCCGCTGAATTTTCCAATCCATCTCGTCCTGAGGGTACACCTTGGTCGATGAAGGAATTGATTCGCATCTTCGTCACATCCGATGCATTTACAAGATCGAATCAACCATCCGATGAAGGTTTGCAGAAAGACGCGACTAGTTCTTTACTTTGGCGCTTTCCGCCAAGGCGTGTGGAGGCCGAGGTCATTCGTGATGGTATCCTTCTGGCTTCCGGTAAATTAAACCGGAAAATGGGAGGCAGAAGTTATCGTATACATAATGTTAAAAAGACCTATGCCCAGTGGGAAGTGCTCAATAATTTTGGACCAGAAACTTGGCGTAGAATGATCTACCAGGAAAGGATGCGCCGGGTGGACGATCAAATTTTTACTGCCTTTGACTTCCCGGACTGTGGACAGGTTCGGGCAAAAAGACCGGTTTCCACTACTCCATTACAGGCGCTTAATTTAATGAACAGTGCTTTTGTGGTCGATCAGGCAAAACATCTCGCGAAAAGAGCTACGGATGAGTCAAATACAAATCTTAAAGCATCCGTTATTCGTGCTTTTGAGTTAATTTTTTCCCGCAAGCCGATGAACGAGGAATTGAAAGTTTCTTTGCAAATTGCGAAAGATCGAGGGCTTGAGATTGTTTGCCGGGCTTTAATTAATTCCAACGAGTTTGCCTTTTTACCCTAAGATTTTTCAAATGAATAATCACGAAGAAAAAATTTCCTCGATTGGTCGGTCTCTTTTAAATCGACGTGGCTTTATGAAGAACGCCGGATTTTCAACCGGTGCTCTAGGGCTTGCCCAGTTGTTAAGTAAGGACGGACTTTTTGGTTCCGATGATCCCACCAGCTTTACTGGAAAATCACCCATCCGTCCAAACTTGGACCCTGACAACCCATACACTACTCGTGATCCTCATTTTGAAACTGAAGCTAAGCAGGTCCTGATTATATTTTGTCCAGGGGCAGTCAGTCATGTGGATACCTTTGACTATAAGCCTGACCTTACCAAGTACCATGGACAAAAACCTCCCGGTATGCCTGCGGTTACTTTCGAAGGGCCTTCGGGTAATATTGCTAAACCCTTTTGGGACTTTAAGCCACGGGGAAAGTCGGGGAAAATGGTTTCTGAGCTTGTCCCCAATTTGGGTGCCCTTGCTGATGATTTCTGCTTTGTCCACTCTCTTCATACCCAGACAAGTGCCCATCCACAGGGTGAAAACTTTCTTAATACTGGATTTACAATGGAAGGCTTTCCTTCTTTTGGTTCATGGGCCACCTACGCTCTAGGTTCAGAGAATGAGGAACTTCCTGCTTTTGTGGCGATCAACGATCCACGTGGCCCGGCCCGGTCAGGCAAAAATAATTTTGGAAACGGCTTTTTACCGGCTGCTTTTCAGGGCACTGATTTTAATGCCAAGAATCCTCCCGCCAACTTAGCCCGTCCGGCATCCTACACCAGTGCGGATGACCGCTCCACTGTGAGCCTGCTTCAGCGATTGAACGGTTTTCACCTGGAGAAGTATCCCGGAGATGCTGATCTTGCTGCCCGTATCGCTAGTTATGAACTGGCTGGGAAAATGCAGACCTCATACCCGATGTGATGGATATTTCAAAAGAGCCGGCATCGATTAAAAAAGAGTATGGGTTGGAAAGTGGGACCGATCTAAAAAAAGAATATGCCAAGAATTGTATATTAGCTCGTCGCTTGCTGGAAAAAGGAGTACGCGTGGTTCAACTTTTTAATGGAAGTGACCCATCCGGAGGCAATGGAATTACCAACTGGGATTCGCATAGCAATATTGATAAAACCCATGCCATGCAGGCGGAGATCATGGATCAGCCTACCGCAGCCCTTATCAGCGATATGAAGCGCCGAGGACTTTACTTAAAAATACTTTGGTTGTCTGGTGCACCGAGTTTGGCCGGATGCCTTTTCTTCAGGGGAATGGAACGGGTCGGGATCATAATCCGGATGCCTTTACCTGTTTCTTTGCCGGTGCCGGGGTAAAGAAGGGATACAGTTATGGAGAGAGTGATAATTTTGGTTTCAAGAGCGTAAAGGGGAAGTCGAGCGTGTACGACTTTAACGCTACGATTCTTCATTTGATGGGACTGGATCATGAGCGACTTTCTTATTATCATAACGGATTGGAAAGAAGGCTGACCAATGTCCACGGACATGTGATCAAGCAGGTACTTGCGTGATCCTTTAGTGGTTGTTTAATTTAACGGCTTGAGCACGGAAATTTCCGCCTTCTTTGGCCAATGATGGTTTTCCAGGTCGCCTGTTTGCGTATCCCTTTACGGTGAGTGCGAATGTACAGGCCGTAGAAATTTGCTATCCATTGGAATGGAATCAAAACGGTAAAAAAATAAATGCCGGCGAGCTCTTGGTGATTGAACCCATTGGTCCGACTCCTGATTCTGATCCCGTTGAACAAACCCTTTTTGATTTTGAAAAGGATTGGGCATCACTTGGGCGGACATTGGAGGGAACCGCGTTTGGAGATGCACCTATGACTCATGGTCAACATGGAAGCAGGGGTAATTGTAGGCAAGCAATATGCCGCCACTTTTTACGGACACTATTGTGGTCTTGGTAAGGCGACTTCTCCGGAGTTTGTGTTCGAGAAAGACTAACTTCATTTCAAAGTGGAGGGAAGAAGTGAAAAAGAAATTCTCGGATTTCATCTTTTAATTGATGGCAAGTCTGTTTATCAAAAAGTCGGTAAGAAAAGCAATGATTTGGAATGGCGAACCTGGGATCTCAGGAAATATCTTGGAAAAAAGGCAAAGGTTAAATGGTTGATCAATGAAAGGGTGGCTGTGGGTTTATCTCAGCGGATCATTTCGTTTTTTCCAAACTTTCCACCACCCCGAAGTCTGGACCTTTTTCTCATTCCTCCACGCTTTACTGCGGGGACTGGCACATTTCAATGAGACTCCATCTGAGCAAGAGTAAAAAAGCCGGTGTCACCTTTGGGCGGGGAATGCCCTATGTCTGAATTGAGCCTAAAGGAATTGATCTGAAGATTCCTGGAAAGTTGGATGCAAACGGTATCTTGGTTCAGAATGTTCCTACTTTTGGCATCTTTGCTCCCGGTGGTTCGTTAAAAGCAATGGATGGACATATTCGGTTTAGTGGGCCATTGCTGCACTGAATGATGACCCCAATCAGGCAAAACTTTTTGTTCGCCAAGGTTTTAATGGCGGTACCCGTTCCCCACTAGGTAACTACTTTACTTTTTAATCAGTAAAAGAATTACTTTTTCTTGATACTGAGACTCAATCTCAATAATAAATGTATATGAAATCTTTTATTACGCCAATAATTTTCTGTTCAACGCTATTTATTACCTTAGTAATTGCTAACTCAGAAATTTCCAAAAGTTCGATGCCAAAGGAAGCTTTGATTAAAAAGATGAAAAAGGGTGGTCTTATTTTGTATTTCAGGCATGCATCTACGGAAAAAGATTATGCTGATCAGGTAAAAGCGGATGTTAATGATGGTTCCACTCAGCGGGTTCTAAGTGAAAAAGGATGGCATGAAGCGGTGCACATTGGTAATGCAATCCGCTTTTACAATATTCCGGTTGGGAAAGTGATTAGCAGTGAATATTTTCGGGCTTGGCAGACTGCCTGGCTTGCCTTTGGACAATATGAAAAAAATGGGGACCTTAACTTTTTAACCTTTGCTGAATTTACCAAAGAGCAAATGGAAAAGATGAAAAAACGGGTCGTTCCCTTTCTCTCAACCCAGCCTGAAAAAGGTAAGAATACGGTAATTGTCGCTCACGATGATCCGTTTGAGGCAGCCACAGGAATATATCCTGACCCACAGGGTATTTGTTATGTTTTGGAACCCAAAGGAAAGGGTAGCTTTAACATTCTTGGTTTTGTGAAAGCAAGTGCCTGGTAGTTAATAAATTACCTTTTCAGTAAAATGGCTAAATTTGGGATTTTTTTGGGAAGCAGTAATGAAATGACAGTACTTGCAAGCGATATTGTAAAAAGTGAATTAGAGTCTCATAATCGTTTGGTTATGTCTTATAATGTTAGAGATGGTATCGAATCACTTTTAAATTAAAAAACTTGATCATTGGTTGCCCGACATGGCATGTAGGCGAACTTCAAGATGATTGGAATATGCTATTAAGAGACTTTAAAAAAATTTCATTTTATGGAGTAACGGCGGCTTTTTTGGTGTAGGTGATCAATTTAGTTACAGTTGCAACTTTCTTGATGCAATTGGGATTCTAGCTAGGGAATTTATGAAAAAAGGGGGGAGATTAGTGGGAAGATGGTCAGTAGATGGGTGTGAATTCGATGAATCGATTGCACCTGAAAACGATGAGTTTCTTGGACTAGCTCTTGTTTATGATAACCAAGATTCTTTATCTGAGGAAAGAATCAATTTGTGGGTAAATATGATTCATTCAGAGTTTAAATAGATTTATTCTGGAGATGTGAAATTTCTGAAAAATGTCTGGTTACATTTTGGAATTAGTGTTTTTGCTTCCTTAACCAGCAAATGAAATTCAAAAAATGTTATGTTAAATTAATTTAGCTTTATCAAAAAGAGGAATGTAGGTTTTGCTTTTTTAAATCCTATTCCTTCTTTAGTTGGATTATGAAACCCTCCTTTTTAGTAAGTTCATTTTTTTAATGGTGTCTCTTACTTGTGCTTTTGAAAAAAAACCAAATATTCTTTTTATTGCGATTGATGACTTAAGGACGGAGTTGGGATGTTACGGTTCACCCATTGCACGGTCACCCAACCTGGATAAACTGGCGAAAGAGGGTAGGTTGTTCGACCGGGCATACTGCCAACAGTCTATTTGCGGCCCCTCCCGAGCCAGTCTGATGACAGGTGCCAGACCCGATGAAATCGGGGTGGTTGAAAACACCGCTTATTTTCGGGAATTAAATCCGGAAATCGTGACCTCACCCAACATTTTATAAAAAATGGATATGAAGCGGTGTATTGTGGGAAAATTTATCACTCTAGTATGACTGACGACGAGCATTCTTGGAGTCGTAAACCCGCCCATAAGAAATGTCCCGTAAAAAGGAAATGGTTGCCGGGAGGATATGCCTTGCTTGAAAATCATTTAATGGGGTATTCTCTCCGGTCTGATCGCTATCGCTTAGTTGCTTGGTTGGACGAAAGAGATGTGAACTCGAAACCATTATACCTGGAATTGTACGATCATAAAAAGGATCCAAAGGAAACGCAAAACCTAGCCGGGGCTCTCCCCACTAAGGTAAATGAATTATTAAAACAAGTAAGGCTTAGCGGAATTGGAAGAAAGTAATGATATGTTTTGATTCGAAAAAGTTGCAACTAGTGAAATATTTTCTCATTAAGTAATAATGACTACTGATTTAACTGTCCGGCCATTAGGTTCTAGGGTGTCCAAGTGGGGAGAAGGCCCAATTTATACGAATGACCACCTTTTATATGTCGATATTGAAGGTCATACCTTGATTCGTTTAAATCCTGAAACCGAAAGAGAAGAAACTTGGGGGATGGGAGAACGCATTGGTACTGTGGTTCCTCGGGAATCTGGGGGCTTTCTTTGTGCTGGAGACAGTGGAATTTATTCTTTTGATCCTCAATCTAGACTGAAGGAAAATCTCTCCGATCCTGAAGCGGCTAAAAGACCTGATAATCGTTTTAATGACGGCAAATGTGATCCTTCTGGGAGATTTTGGGCGGGTACGATAAGTACGGTAAAAAAGGAAGGGGACGCCAAGCTTTACATGTTGGATACCAAGGGTTCCCTTGAAGTGAAAATCCCTGAAGTTACCAATTCAAACGGAATTTGCTGGGATATGGCAAAGAACAAAATGTATTACATTGATACTCCTACCAAGGAGATTGTGTCTTATGACTATGATGACGAGACCGGAGCCATTGATAACCGTTTAGTCATTTTCGATTCATCGAGAGCAAAGCTGGAAGGTTCTCCAGATGGAATGACCATAGATACTGATGGTCATCTATGGGTTGCCCTCTGTCATGGTGGGTGTGTGGTAAATATCAATCCTGCTACTGGGGAAATTCTTCAAAAGATAGATTTCCCATGCGTTGAAACTACCGCTTGTACTTTCGGTGGGGTAGGGCTAAGCCAGCTTTTTGTGACAACAGGCATCCACAAGTCATTGAAGGAAGAGAATGCGGGAAAAGTTTTTGTTGTTGATGGGTTGAGTAGCAGGGGAGTCCCGTCATTTGCTTATACTGGTTAGTTTTTTTAATTCCTAGAAAGTATAACCCATGACTCTGTGGCAAAGTCGTAAAAATTTCGACTATCTGCTTGTTTAGGTAAAAAATACATCCAATCACTCGATTCAGCACTGTAAAGGAAAGGGTACAGGTCATTATTGGTCCACAACCATTTTAAGGTGTTGTCGTAGAACCAAGTCGAGAGCATGGAATCTCCCTCCCGATACAGCCAGCCATGATCGATGTGATAAATCCAGTTGTTTACATTTTCGTAATAGGTGCCAAACCAATCGGATGATTTCCATGGGCCACTGAGGGTGCTGTTTGTTGTCCAAGCAAATTCATCTGTATCCTTTACATAAATTGTAACATTTATGGCATCTGAAGCTTCACTGGGATCGGTAACTAGAACGGTCAGCGAATAAGTGTTGTTCCGATCGGAATCTAAAGGATTTTCATAATCAGGGGATTCTTTGAATGCGAGCGATCCTGTGCTGGCATTTATCTCAAAATCATCTGCATCAACTCCCGAAACGGAGAAAAGTAAAGTGTCTGTGTCTTGGTCGGAAGCATTGAAATCATAAACTTCCAATATTGGAATGTGTTCATCTATTTCTATTCGTTGGTTTAAGTTATCAAACACAGGACTGTCATTTACCGCTGTGACCACCAGCTCAAAAGGTGTGCTCGCAGACTCGCTATCAGAAGAGGCAGAAAGGGTGATGGTTGCCAGCCCGAATTGATTCAGGGCAAGAGATAGGATGAGGTTTTTTTCCTGAACCGATGCAGAAACTAAGGATTGATTGGAAGATTCCACCGAGTAAGTAAGGATATCACCATCCGGATCAGAAAATATGGAAGCAAGATCGATACTAAAATTCGGATCATCTTCCTGAAGCGTTTGGTCTGCAATTTTGTTTACAAGCAATAGAGGATCATTGACGGCAATGACGGTGGCAGTAATAGAAATCGAGGAGGATGCAGTTCCATCTGAAACTGCAATCACAAATGAATCCGTTCCCGACCAATCAGAGTTTGGCAGGTAGCTTACCTGTCCGGTTTCACTGTTGATCGTTACGATGCCGTTACTGGCATTTGTTGTAATGGCCCATGCTAAGTCATCGGCATCTGAATCTGATGCCGAGAAAGTGAAGGAAACCTCTTGGTCTTCATTAGATGAAAGTGAGTAAGAGGTACCATTACTAATTGTAGGAGCAGAATTCACCCTGTATTCATAGGCACCAATATCAGGGGCTGAGCCATACCTCGTTTTCCTAAGGATGTCAGTGGTAGAGTAATGTAAGACAGAGGTATCAGCTTCGTCAATTGCAGGAGATGCGGATTGTAAGTTGTAATTGTCATCTTCATTTCCAGCTATTCCATCTTCACCATCACTGTCCACAAAAAGAGGGTCCGCGTTTATATTATCAGCGCCAGAAATCGAGCTGGATGATTTAGACGGATCTAGGATACAGGATGAAGCTGTAACTGTCTGACTATTTAAAAAAATATCTGAGCCATCAGTTGCAGCTGTATTTTGCCAGACAATTGAATTTTCAAACTTTAAAATATTTTCAGGAAAAAGAATGGATACGCCTCCGTATGATCCAGCTGAATTTCTACTTACTGTACAGTTTACAAACTGAGTAGTTCCTGCACCTTTAATCACCCCTCCATATTGGTTTGCGTGGTTATCAGAAAGCAGGCAATTCACAAATAGAGTGCTATCTGTTGTGCCGAATAGAACACAAACACCTCCATTTGATGAACTGGTCACATTCGCTTCATTTCCAATAAATCTGCAATTTGTAAAATTAAGATCACGGCTATCCCAAGTAGCAAAAGCTCCACCGCTGTCAGCACTATTTTGCAAAAACAAACATTCATTTATAAGAACAGAAGAGTTTTGAAAAAAGTACAGTCCGCCCCCATAACCACCAGTTCCGATTGCCTTATTTCGAATAAAGAAAGACTTCTCAATATGTGGGCTGGACCCCGAATCCATGTACATAGCCCCTCCGTACTTTGACACTGTTGAGTTGGTGAGGAATCTACAGTTACTAATTTGAGGAGAGGAGTTTTCTAAAGAAAGCCCACCACCACCGTTAAAAGATAAATTTATATTGGATGTGAAATTGGTATCTGAAATTAAACCATTTGAGTTTTCCAAGTTAAGCCCGCCGCCGTTGTAGGAGGAATTATTATCGGAATAAGAGGCAAGGGTTTCATTCCAAAGCCCATTTTTCATGGCTGCTCCCCCGCCATAGGAATCTGCGTAGTTTTGATCATATTTATTTCTGCTTGCGGTAACATTGCTGTCCAGTGCGTAAAGTCCACCACCAGAAAATTCAGATCTGTTTCCTGTGAATTGAGAATAGTAAAGTGTTAAAGTTGAATCTGATACATACAAAGCACCCCCGTTTGAAAGAGAGGAGTTAAAGCGAAGGCTGCTATTGTTATCAGTCATGGTGCTGAATTTGAGCGCAATTGCCCCTCCGCCATTATTCGAAGTATTTTGGTTGGAGATAAAAAGACAGTGAGAAGTATTTAAATCAGCATGCTGTGCATAGACTGCCCCCCCATTTAATGGGGCGAGGTTATGAGAAAATTGACATTGGACGAGATGCAAATAACCATTGCTTAAGTTGATAGCTCCACCTCCATTGTTTGAGGTGACCTGATTGCTTGAGAAATTACTATCTGCAGCAGAAATATTAGAACCTTCACCAGACAATGCGCCTCCAGCAAACGATGATTGGTTATTGCGGAAAAAGGTTCCCGACAGGGAAATATTGGAATCATAAAGATCAACAGCACCACCCGAAGAAGCCGAAAAGTTATCTAGAAAAGAACTATTTATATCATTGAATATACAAGACTTAAGGGCCATGGCACCCCCTCCGTTACTATCGGTGTTTTGATTGCCAGAAAAAGTACAGGAAGTGGAGTTGATGGTTGAGTATTCGGCGAAAATTCCGCCACCGTTAAGTTCAGATTTGTTTTGAGCGAACTGACAGGCAGTCAATGAGAGCACTACCTTGTTCGCGTAAATCGCACCAGCATATCCGAATCCATCTTCTAGTCCTGTTCCAAGATTTGTGGTAAATGAGCAATTTGCCAATGAAGCGTTCGCTTCATCAAGATAAATTGCACCACCTTTTTGGCGGGCCCGGTTATTTTTAAAAACACATTCACTTAGAGTAAAGCTGGCATTTTTTGCATACAGACCCGCGCCTTTGCCCCTTGAGTCCGAAAAGTTTTCGCTAGCATTACCGTCTTCGATGGTAAACCCTTCAAGGTGGGAACCTGAAGATGGAACAACGATATGGAAAGAATTATCCGAGCCCTCTCCAGTAATTCCAATGTCTCCGGACAAAATTGTTTCATTAACGGACGGGTTTCTCTGGCTTCTTTCTGTTTCGGTTCCATTAAATCCCCCATAGACAGATACATCAGGAGGAATAAAAAAGAAATCACTACGAAAGACTCCGGGCTGGTACATTCCCTTTTTTACCCAGATTTCTGAAAATGGATGCAGCGATTCTAAAGCTTCGGACAAGTCTTGGTAAGCATTCGTCCAATTCGATCCATCCTGGTTGCCAGTCGCCCCTTCGTCCACATACAAAACTTGGCTCCTGTTTGCAGTAAATAGATGATCAATGTTACCTGATATTTCAGCGGTAATTGAGAGGCTTGATGGAGAAATAGAGTGGCCTGATTTGCTTGCTGTCAGAGAGCCTGTCCATCCATTTGCAAGATTTATAAGAAAAGTTCCTTTTTCATCTGTGTTAAATGTTTCACCTGATGACAGTGAGATATCAACATTGTTGATGCCGATACCTAAGGAATTTTGAACAACACCGGAAATGAAAAAGTTATCTCCCTCACTTAGCCCGAAATCTTTCTCATTTAGTTTCACATTGGCGGTGGGAATTTCATTTGCACTCAGGTAGAGGGTGCTCTCACCAGCGGAAGAGTCAGGGTCAAAAGTTGCGTAGATTTGCAAAGTTTGAGGCAGGTTCCAATTTTCTGTAGAGAATGTGAGGGTACCCGACCCGACAAGTATAAAGTTTTGATCACCAGCAGAATCTAGCTGTGCTGAAATAGTCATGTTTTGATCCGGTTTGGTTGCCAGTCGAATCGTCAAAGAACTAGCATTTCCTTCGATTACGGTAAGATAATTTACGGACGGTATTATTTCTTGTACCACAGCGTTTCGAAAGTTGGAAACATAGGGTGCGGTCCTATTCAGTACTTGGGCATTATCCTCGGAATTAAAATCTCCTGTTTGCACTCCTTGATACTCAATGTTCGGATTTGAAAAAAATGGGATTCGATTGGAGTAGGTTGCAGCACCCTCGGTATCGTATGACATAATTGTTCGGTAACCTTCATTCTCAATGATCCACCTTTTGCCATAGTTAAATGCCTTAAAAATCGAGTTATTGGAAGGATCTGTGTTTGGAATACCTCTATTCATAGCATCTTCACGATTATGCAAGCACCCCATGTTGTGACCAATTTCATGGAGTAAGCTGTAATTTGGTGCTCCGATTTGGTCCATAACCACCACATTAAATCCACTGTCTTCGAATTCTAAAGTTGGAAAAGTCATGCTCTTTGCTATTCCCCCAACCGTCCCGTCTCCCTGGGAAATTAGAAGGGTTACAAGATCAGCTCCATACTGGTCTCGTAAGGAGTGCAGGTCATCCAAGTAGCCATCATCTTTAGAGACCGTTCGGTTTAAGTCCATAGATGGATTTTGAGTTTCGGTGTAGTTGGTTTCAACTAAATGAACCAAGCGAATTGAGGCATTTACCTTACTATTCATGAAGCATAAATTAGATTCAGAAATGGCATTCTGAACATAAGCTTTGACTTCGGTTTCAGTAGCAAAGCTTTGAGCGCTTTTTGCGTCTGAGGTGTAAGCAACTAAAAGATCAATGAGGTTGCCATCGCCGTTGCGCCAATTTTTCACTCTCCGCTCTTTTCGTGGATCAATCGGTAAAGAGTTGTTCGAAGGCTTACAACCCGCACATCCAAAAGCGGATTGAGGAGCGGGTGAAAAGAGAAAAACACCATCATTGTTAGTTGTAAGTCTGTAAGTTTGACCATGACCAAAGCGAAGAGTACCGAAGATTTTCTCATTTGTTTTAGTAAATGAGAAAATACTATTTTGGTCATCAATAAGTTTCCCGTTCCATGAAAAATTGCCATGACCTAGGTCTCGGCTTGTGATTTTCTGAGCCGAATGAATTCTATCGCTACTATTAAATCTGAACTCGATATCGTGACTTTTAAATGTTGATTCACTTAGTGATGCCGCCTTACTAAATGCAGTCGCGATAAAAAAAATAGGAGAAAAGAAAATTAATAGATAGGTAGGAGATATTTTCAAAACATGTAATGGATAACTTTTAGATAGCTTAGTAAGCAAGGGGTAAATATCAGGTATCGCAGTTTGCTTGAACATTATTTCAATTGCTAAAAAAGATGAGTAGAAACCTTGTAAGAACAAGAAATTGATATATCAAATGAAATTAAAATATTAAATTATTGCCAAATAATGTTTTATTCTGAAAGTATGTGTTAGTATGGAAAAATTTTCATTAAAGGGTAAGGTTGCTCTCGTAACCGGTAGCACCAAAGGCTTGGGTAAAGGAGTTGCCATGGCTTTGGGTAATGCGGGTGCAAAAGTGGCATTAAATTATTTAAATAACCGTGAGCATGCGGAAATTGCCTTGAAAGAATTAGAGGATTGTGGGGTTCGTGCGATGCTTGTGAGAGCGGATGCTGCGAATGCAGAGCAAGTTCATGCAATGGTTGAAGCGGTTCAAGAAAAATTTGGCTCCCTTGACATTTTAGTTCCCAATGCTACTCCAGATCAACCGCAGAAGCCTGTTGAAAACTATGACGGTGATTTTTACCGTAAAATGTATGATTTTTTTGTACTGAGTCCTCTTTACTTAACCCAAGCTGTACTTTCAGGAATGAAGAAGAAAGGCGATGGTAGGATTATTAATATAACGAGCGAAGTTTTTCATAGTTCGGTGCCTCAGTTTAGTGCCTATGTTGCTGCAAAAGGAGGACAAATTGGATGGAGTCGAAGCATGGCGAGTGAATTAGCTCCCTTTGGTATTACCGTAAACACGGTGGCACCAGGTTGGATACCTACGGAGAGACATGAGCAAGATCCTCAAGAAGACAAAGATGCTTACCTTTCAACCATTCCTTTGGGCAGGTGGGGGAATCCAAGTGATGTAGGTAATGCAGTTTGCTATTTTGCTTCCCCAGCAGCTTCCTTTGTAACCGGGCAGACTTTATGCGTAAATGGCGGTCGCACACCTTGGTGAATTTTAACCAACAATTAATTAATAATTATGAAGATACATTCTAAAATAATCTCTCTGTTACTTTTACCATTACTTGGTTCGTTTTCAGGTTGTGGCAATAAACCGGTTGGGGAAGGGGGGGATGCGGAAGTTTCCTTCGCCTATGTAACCAATGGAGTGGATCCATTTTGGGATTTATGTGCCGCAGGGGTGCGAATTGCAGAAAAAGAGTTTGGAGTCACTTGCGAAGTTTTGATGCCTCCCAAAGGAGTCGTTGATCAAAAGAGAATGATGGAAACTCTGCTTGCTAAAGGCATCGATGGTATTGCCGTCAGCCCAGTGGATGCTGAAAATCAAACCCCTTTCTTGAATGAGGTAGCCGGTAATACTATTTTGATCACCAATGACTCGGATGCACCAAAGAGTAAACGTTTAGTCTTCATTGGAACTAATAACTACAAGGCGGGTCGATCTCTGGGAGGCTTGGTGAAAAAGGCTCTGCCTGAGGGTGGTGAGGTCATGCTCTTTGTGGGCCGACTTGAGCAGTTAAATGCTCGCCAAAGAAGACAGGGTGTCATTGATGAATTATTGGGCCGTCCGGAACAAAGCTTGGATCTGTTGAAATATGATCCTGTTGACGCAACAAATTTGGCCTCAGCAGGTTCAAAATATACGATTTTAGACACCCGTACGGATAATTTTGATAAGGCGAGAGCCAAAAGTAACGCCGAAGATGCGATCGCAAAATACAAGAATTTGAAATGTATGGTGGGCTTGTTTGCATACAATCCTCCTTCATGTATTGACGCGATCAAAGAGGCAGACAAATTGGGAGACATAAAAGTTTGTGGTTTTGATGAACAGGACGCCCTTCTTCAAGCGATCACTGATGGCCATGCTTATGGCACCATAAGCCAGCAACCTTGGGAATATGGATATGAATCCATTAAAATGCTCAAGAATATTTCGGATGGTGTTCAGCCCCAGACTACTTACCAAGAAGTTGCTTTTCTTGAGGTAACTAAAGAAAATATCGACGAGTTTTGGGCCAAGAAAAAAGAAATGGCTGAACTTGGGAAATCTCAGTAAATGAGCGAAGGCCAGGAGTTGCTTCTTGAAGTCAGAGACTTAAAAAAAAGTTTCCCAGGTGTTCTTGCCCTTAAAGGGGTATCCCTGACCTTGGGAAAAGGTGAAGTTATTTCCCTGATCGGAGAAAACGGAGCCGGAAAGAGTACCCTGATGAAAATCCTTGCAGGTGTACAGCCTGCGGATTCTGGTGATTACTATATTGATGGTGGAAAGGTGGAATTTAAAAATGTTCGGGAAGCAATGGATCTGGGAATTGCCCTGATTCATCAGGAACTCAACCTCGCCTCCAATCTTGACTTGGCCTCCAATATTTTCCTTGGACGTGAGCCGGGAAATAATGGTTTTATCAATGAACAAACATTACACACGGAAGCGACCAGGCATTTAAAAAGAGTCGGACTTAATTTACCTTCTGACACAATTGCAGGGTCGCTACCGATTGGTAAACAACAGTTGGTTGAAATTGCCAAAGCTTTATCCTGTAATGCCCGCGTTTTGATTATGGATGAGCCCACCAGTAGTTTGTCCCAAAAGGAAACAGAAACTTTGTTCGAAGTCGTAAAGGGCTTGCGAGACGATGGAATTAGCGTGATTTACATTTCCCATCGGCTGGGTGAAGTGAAGGAACTTTCTGACCGGGTTACCGTATTTCGGGATGGTGCAAATGCAGGTGAGTTGGTCAGAGCTGAAATTAATCACGATAACATGGTTCGCTTAATGGTAGGTAGAGAATTGAGCGAGTTTTATGACCGGGAAATTCACCAACCTGGTGATTGTGTTCTTAAAGCGGTAAATATCCTCTCTCCAACCTATCCTGAAATTCCAGTTTCGATTGAGGTGCGGGCGGGGGAGATTGTTGGCATCGCAGGACTCGTTGGGGCCGGCCGTACTGAATTATTACAGACCTTTTTCGGTGTCACTCCCTCTCTTGGTGGAGAGTTGGAAGTGCAGGGAGTTAGCTTTTCTCCGCATTCACCAGCCGATGCAGTTCATGCCGGTTTGGCACTGGCTCCTGAAGATCGAAAGCAACATGGATTGGTCCTTCCCATGACAGTCCGAGAGAATGCCAGCCTGCCCAGCCTCGAACGGGACCAAAAAATGGGCTTCCTTGATCATTTAAAAGAAAAAGAAATTGCTGACGAAGCGGTCGATCAGATGAAGATTAAAACCCCAAGTATTGAGCAAGCTGCTCGGTTTCTTTCTGGAGGAAATCAACAAAAGATAGTGCTGGGGAAATGGCTGGCAATGAACCCTAAGCTTTTAATGCTCGATGAACCCACCCGGGGTATTGATATCGGAGCCAAAAGGGAAATTTATAAACTCATGGAAAAACTTGCAGGCAAAGGTATAGCAATTCTCTTTGTTTCCAGTGAAATGGAAGAAGTGCTGGGAATGGCGGACCGAGTTTATGTGATGCACGAAGGGAAAATTTCGGGAGAACTACAAAAGAATCAAATGTCTGAGGAATCAATTATGCAACTGGCCACGGGAGGCTCGTTAGCGGCTTAAAGTTATGAAAAAAAATGTTTATGGTATTTTTGGCCTTTTGGTCACAGTCTTTACAATAACAGCCATCGCTGACCCTAATTTTCTTTCCGCTTACAACATGCAGAATACGGTAAAGTGGTCGAGCTTGTACGGTGTGATGAGTATCGGTGTTGCTTTTGTAATTATAACCGGTGGAATTGATTTATCGATTGGCTCAGTAGTTGGATTAGTTGCGGTTGTGCTTTCATTTTTTACCAAAATTCAGGGGCTAGATCCATTTGTGGCCATTGGGCTTACCTTGCTAATGTCCGTGGCAATTGGATTGATTCACGGATTGTTAATCACCAAGGCGAAGTTGCAACCTTTCGTCGTTACCCTTTGTGGTCTGCTGATTTACAGGAGCCTTAGTCGTTGGCTTACAGACAACCAATCCTTGGGTCCTGTCCCTTTGGAGGGTGATTTGGGCTTTGCAAACTTGGAGCAGATTCTGATGCTTGATTTTGTCTTTAGTGGTCAAATAGCAATTGGTGGCTTTTTCAAACTGCCAACTCCGGCTCTTTTTCTCATAGTTCTAGCAATTGCCGGTTCGATCTTTTTACGGAAGACAATATGGGGCCGGTATTTATATGCCCTTGGAAATAATGAGGATGGTGCCCGATACAGTGGAATTAATACTGATCGTATGAAGATTGTCGCCTATATATTATGTTCTTTTTTTGCGGGCATTGCAGGTATTCTGTTCGCTTTTGAACTTGGATCAGTCCAGCCGGCACAGACAGGCGAATTTTACGAACTTTTTGCAATCGCAGCGGCAGTTCTTGGAGGCTGTAGTCTTAGAGGTGGCGAAGGTTCTATCTTGGGGGTAATAATTGCAGCCGCGGTCATTCGGATAATCTTCAATTCAATCAATATGGTTGGTATTTCAACTCACTTGGAATTTGGAATCCTTGGCTTGGTGATCTTGCTGGGTGTGATTGGGGATGAAATGTTGAAAAAGAAAATGGCTGAAAGACAGGTAGCTGCTAGCGAGAAACTAGCCGCAGAATTAAGCGAAAAATCAAAGTCGAGATAGAGTTTGGAGTAGACATTTCTTTAGACCTCTTTTTCTTCTGAGTGGCCCAAATCTTTTTTAGGGGCGATCAGATCACGAATCAGCTGCTTTATCACTTTGATTTCAGGGAAACCTTGCTCTTTTTTTCGGCACCAAACCAATTCATTGTTACAAAGAATTTGAAAATGTCCTGGTTGTTCAATTTTAGGCTGTAAGCTTACCTCAAACAATTCATTCTGAAAGGTCGTAAGCAATTCTTGTGCGATCCATGCGGATCGTAGCAACCAGCGGCATCCGGTGCAGTATTCAATCTTAATTAGGTTTTGATTTATTGGCATTAGTTCGCGCTTGTTTGATTTTTTGTCCCTATTCGAAAAATTACTGAAAGTATAAATTGCATCAACATGACCTTGATCCGAAAACGGCTCAATGGTTTTAATTTGATCATTCTATTTAGATACTAAAACAAATACAGGTTTTTACTGCTTGAGATTCTATGTGTTTACTTTCTGGATTAGGTCTTGCCTTTAATATTTAAATTTATCGATTTATCTACAGGATCATACAGATGGACAAAATCTTCTGTTACGGATAATAATTTTATAAATACAAGGAACTTTGAAACGCAGCGTCTTTAGACCCTAGATTCAGTGATACAGGAATATGGTTTATCGAATGATGAGATTTAAAATATTTTAGAATAATCTTTCTACTCTGCATTGTCGTTGCCAAGTGCTTGATAAAAATCTTAGCAAATTAAGATGAACATTATTGGATTAGATATAGGAACTTCTTCGGTTAAAGCATTACTGGTATCTAATATGGGAGAGGTGCTTAAGGTAAGCTCCCAGGAATACCCTTTTCAAACACCTCGTCCATTGTGGGCAGAAGCTGACCCAGAAATTTGGTGGCAAGCGACAAAGCAGGCGGTCAATGAGCTTCTTGAAGGAATTGATCCCGGGAGTATTTCTGCGATTGGCTTGACCGGACAAATGCATGGAATGGTAGCCCTTGATGTGTCCGGGCAAGTACTTCGGTCATGTATTATGTGGAATGACCAGAGGTCTCATGAGGAGTGTGAGGAGATTACCTCCATGGTTGGGGCTGAAAATGTGTTAAAGATTACAGGAAATCCAGTTTTAGCCGGTTTTACTGCACCTAAAATTAAATGGATGCAAAAAAACGAACCTGAGATTTTTAAAAAGGTGTCAAAGATTCTTCTTCCTAAAGATTATATTCGTTACAGGCTGACTGGAGAATTTTTTAGTGATGTTTCGGATGCCTCCGGTACTTCCCTGCTCAATGTTGGAGAAAGAAAATGGTCGGAGGAGATACTTCAAGTTTTAGGCTGGGATCCTTCATGGTTACCTCCGGTTACGGAATCAACTGAAATGTCTGCAAAAATCTCCTCGTATGGTGCGGAGGCAACAGGATTACTCGAAGGAACACCTGTTGCCGCTGGGGGTGGAGATTGTGCCGCTCAAGCAGTTGGAAGTGCTATTGTTGAAGAAGGGAAAGTGTCAGTTACCCTAGGAACAAGTGGGGTGGTTTTTGCTCAAAGCGATGAGTATAGGGTTGAACCAGAAGGCAAACTTCATGCCTTTTGCCATGCGGTACCAGGGAAATGGCATTTAATGGGTGTTATGTTATCAGCTGCCGGTTCTTTTCAGTGGTATAAAAACACTCTGGGTGATCTTGAGGCAAAGCAGGAAGAAGAAGGCCAAGGAGATGCCTATGAAATCTTAACTCGTAATGCCGAAAGTATTGCCGCTGGTTCAGAGGGTTTGTTTTTCTTACCTTACTTGTCTGGGGAGCGAACACCTTATGCTGACCCTTATGCAAAAGGTTGTTTTATCGGACTCACTCTCAGGCATCAAAAAGAGCACTTTTCTCGTTCAGTTTTAGAAGGAGTGTCTTATGGACTTAATGATTCTCTTGAATTAATGAGGAAGCTAGGCATTAATCCTGAGGATGTACAACTTTCAGGGGGTGGAACTAAGTCAAGTTTATGGAAGCAAATGTTGGCAGATATATTCAATGCACCATGTTCGATGGTTAATGCACGGGAAGGAGCAGCATATGGGGCCGCTTTACTGGCTGCGGTCGGAGTAGGGCAGTATGAGAATGTTGCCTCGGCTACGGCTGCATGGATTCGGACAACGGAAACAATCCAGCCAAGCTCTGAAGTGGATATATATGGTAAATACTATTCTTTATATCAAGGCCTTTACCCAAAACTTAAGGAAACATTTAGTGAAATATCAACTTTGTGCTAAAAGTACTTTTTACTCATGAATAATCCATACGAAGACGCTAAACTATTGGGAGAATATTTACTTTTTCACTACGGAACCGATGGAGATATCATGCCCTGGGATTTTGGGCCCACAAGTGGTCTGCAATTTCCGCGGCGAACCGTTGAAGAACTCGTTGATGTCTCCAAATTATCTAAAGATTCCTGTGCACTTGATATCGGATGCGCAGTTGGTGGATCTTCATTTGAGTTAAGCAAAATTTGCCAAAGGACCTTGGGAATTGATTATTCGAAATCTTTTATTGATGCCGCCAATAATTTAAAAGACCAAAGAAGCATGCCTTATCGATTTCTCGTTGAAGGCAGACTTTACGCTGATGGGCTCGCTCAAATTGACATTGGACCAGGCGAGGTAGAATTTAAAGTAGGTGATGCTTGCGATTTACCCAATGACCTTGGCTCTTTTGATCTTGTTCACGCAGCCAATTTAATTTGTCGGTTACCAAATCCTATGCTTTTCTTGGATCGACTGCCTGAGTTAGTGAAAGAAGGGGGGCAGTTACTGTTAGCAACTCCTTTTACGTGGTTGGAGGAATTCACTCCTTCTGATCATTGGTTAGGCTCAGGTGATTCTGAGCAAAAATTACAGGAATTACTCAGTCCCCATTTTATTTTGGATGAGCGTAAAGATCTACCTTTTGTAATTCGTGAGCACCGTAGAAAATTTCAATTCTCAGTTTCTTTAGGGACAAGGTGGCTTCGCGTGCATTGACTTCTTGTTTATACGATGACGATTGGTCAGTTTATTGATTCCACCCTTAACCGAGAAAGCCCGCAACCTGAGTGGTCCGCTTGCTTACAATCTCTTTGGTGGTCAAAAAAAGGAGATTGGGTTGAGGCCCACAACATAGCACAGAATGTTTCTTCCTTAAGCGGGTCTTGGGTACATGCATATTTACATCGACTAGAGGGAGATCTAGGAAATGCTGCTTATTGGTATAAAAGGGCGGGGAAGCCAGTCCTAAGCACAGGAGATCTTGAAGAGGAATGGTCAGCCATAACCTTGGAGTTTTTAAAAACTGATTTGTAGTCGTTTTACTAATTTTAACCACGGTGGAAAGTATTAAAAAAAGCAGGCAAGCATCCGATAACCTCCTGGGAGAAGAAATCCGTATGGATTGGATTACCCCTTTTTGTCTTATTGGTCTAAGTATTATGAGTGTTTTATTTATTCGCTCCGCACAGGCTTACACTGGAGGAGAGCAATGGAAGATGCAGTTGATTTGGTGTGCACTTGGCTTTGGCACTTATTTATTATTTTCCCTGATCGATTATCACTTGTGGATGAGGTATGCACACTTTCTCTATGCCCTTTCTCTTATCGCACTTTTACTTGTTTTTGGCGGGCCTGTTCTGTACGGGGCAAGTCGGTGGATTGATTTCGGTATCTTTAAGATTCAGCCATCTGAGATTGCAAAATGGGCTACCCTGGTAATGGGTGCCAGCATTTTATCGAGATCCAAAATCGGAGGTATGCGGGATTCGCTGAGCGGAATAGGAAAAGTCGCTTTCTGTTTCAGCTGTCCAATGTTCTTGATTTTTTTGCAACCTGATTTAGGATCAACATTGGTCTTTCCACCAATCGCATTTTCTCTTTTGTACGTCGCCCGCATACCAACACGGTTTTTCATTGCCACATTTGCTTTATTTGTGGTCTTGATGGGTGTGCTCGGTTGGGACGTCTTTCGTTACTATCAATATAAATCTGAGAATCCACGTCCCTCGGAGGCAATTGTTGCCTATGAGGAAACGTCTCTCGTACCACTCAAGGATTATCAACGTAAACGCATTCTTACCTTTATCGCACCAGAGGTAGAGGACCCCCACGGGATTGGAGCTAATTGGAACCGCATACAAGCTCTCATTGCCGTTGCCACCGGTGGAATTACAGGCAAAGGGTTAGGGGATGGAATGCAAGCTAAGCTCGGGTATCTGCCAACGGCAGTTGCTCATAACGATTTCATTTTCGCTGTCCTCGCTGAGGAGTCAGGATTGTGGGGGAGCTTGCTTGCTATATTGGCGTTTAGTTTGATTATCTTCGGATGCATAAAAGTTGCAACCAAAGCATCTGATCGGTTTGGATCTATGATCGCGGTCGGTGTTTCAGTCCTGTTGATGACCCACATGTTCGTCAATATCGGAATGACAATCGGAATAACTCCGATTACTGGCTTGCCGCTTCCTTTCTTGAGCTATGGTGGTTCCTTCCTCGTAACTTGTTTTATGATGCTGGGAGTGGTGCAGAGCGTTTATCGATATCGAAAGGAGTTTAGATGATTTGGTTTTTACCAATGAATTTTTCTCTCCCATTACCTATTGATGTTGGATTACGCATCCCTGCAAATTATGGCCAGAAATACCAAGCGTCGTTCAAATTATTCTAAAAACAGAAGAAATCATTCTTCGAGAGGGAAACCAAAAAATCCTAATTCAAATAATGATTTAAGCTCTTCTCCCAATGAGCCCGACCCTATCTTAATTGATAAAAGAGAGTTGCGGGATGGTGCCTTGGAGCGTGCAAAAAGTCGTCCCATCCGCGAAAGAATCATGGCATTCTTTCGTCGTGAAGCAAATAAGGATTACAAGGAATTAATTATCAATACTGAAGCCCTGGAAAGGCGAGTTGCGAGGATTGAGAATGGGATTCTACAAGGCTTTGATGTCGAAAGGCTTGATGAGGACCGCATGGTCGGAGCAATCTTTAAAGGCAAAGTGCAAAATCTTGAGCCTGGGTTAAAGGCTGCTTTTGTAGATATTGGCTTAGAAAAAAATGCTTTCTTACATTATTGGGACATGCTTCCAGGTGCTAATAATGATCCGTCGATTGAAATCGTCCGTGAAAATAAAAAGAAATCCTCGGAGAAGAATGAGATTAAGTCTATCAAGGATATTCCGAAGGCCTTTCCCATCGGTTCCGAGATTGTGGTGCAAATCACCAAGGCACAAATTGGAAGTAAAGGTCCAAGGACTACCACAAATTTATCTCTTCCCGGGAGGTTTTTGGTTTTAATGCCGTATGCCGGGCAATGTGGAATATCTCGGAAAATTGAAGATAAATCTGAAAGGTCTCGATTAAAAAGAATTATTGGTAATCTTTCTCTCCGAGAAGGCATGGGGGTGATAATACGGACAGCAGGGCAAAACAAACCTGAACGCTTTTTTGACCGAGATTTGAATCTTTTAAAGAAGCAATGGGATGAGATTGAGGCTAAAATGAAGTCTCAGGACAGTCCGGCCTTTTTGTATGAAGAACCTGATTTGATCGGTCTAACCGCACGCGATTTCTTAACCGATGATGTTGACCGGGTACAAGTTGATAAAAAAGAAGATTACAACCGGTTGATTGAAACCATACAGCGTATTTCTCCTAAATCCAAATCGAAGGTCACTCATTTTGATGAAGAGATTCCAATTTTTGAACGATTTAATGTAGAACGCCAAATTGAACAAACTTTCATGCGTCGAGTTCTTCTCCCCTCTGGAGGAGAAATTGTCATGGAAGAAACGGAAGCACTTGTCTCTATCGATGTGAACACCGGTAGTCATAAAGGAGACCGCAAGGATGGTAAGAATTTTATCCTTCAAGCAAATATCGAAGCGGCGATGGAAGTGGCACGACAAATGCGACTTCGAAACCTTGGAGGATTGGTCATCGTTGATTTCATTGACATGAAAAACAAGGGGGACCAGCGAAAAGTCCACCAAAGAATGAAAGCTGCTATGGCTGATGATAAGTCTAAGCACAATATCTTACCCATATCTCAGCTTGGAATTATGCAAATTACTCGTCAACGACATGACGAAAGTAATTCAAGTGGTATTTACGATGCCTGCCCATATTGTAAGGGGAGGGGGATCGTAAAGTCTCCACGGGCGGTGAGTATTGAAATTCAGCGAAAAATTAGTAATGCAATCAGTCGCTCCAAATTAATAGAGCCTCCGAGTGCAGAGCTTAAACTGAAAGTTTTTCTACACCCCGGAAATCTTAGGCGCTTGCGTGGACCAGATTCTAAGCTGATTGAGCGAATGCAGCGGAATTATAATTTAACTCTCACTTTTGAGGCTGCCGAAACCTACCATGTTGAAAATTTCAAGGTGATCGATGAGACCACTGGCGAAGAAGTAAAGTAACAAGATGTGACTAAAAAAGTCCTTGCTGCATTTGATAAGTGCAAGGATTCCCTTGCCGCTAGTGAGCTTTGCAAGCTTACCCAAAAGACGCTTGAGTCAAGGGTAGGGCAGTATTCCGTGGACATTGTTCCTTTATCAGACGGTGGAGAAGGATTTGTAGAGATTCTAACCACGGTGGTAAGTGGTGAACTTTTACCCTTTTCTGCAGCTGATTCATTGGGTAAAAAGAAGGAAATACTTGTTGGTGTCTGCGAACTCAATAACCTACCTCTTTTGGCTAAGGATTTCCTCAAGCTTCCAGATGAAGGAAAAATAGGAATCATAGAAATGGCAAGTATCGTTGGGCTTGCTGACTTAAGCGTAGAGGAAAGAAATGCATGGAAGACTTGCTCTAAGGGAGTGGGGGAAGCATTAGCCTTTTGTGCCAGTCTAGAACTTGATGCAATTCTCCTAGGCATTGGAGGCAGTTCTACCAATGATATGGGAGTTGGTGCATTAAAAAGTTTGGGTTTGGAACCCATAGATTCTACTGGACAGATAATCTCTTTCCCTTCCCCTGAAACATGGTCATCGGTTTCCACCATACAAACAGCAGGCATGACCTCGTTACCTCCGCTTACAATTGCCTGCGATGTACGCAATCCTTTGCTTGGTCCAATGGGAGCAACCCATCAATTCGGAAAACAAAAAGGCCTTGATTTTGATGCTCGGGATTGTATGGAAGGCGAGATGGAAAAGATGCTAGGTGTAATGGGTGCAATGTTCCCGGATGTTGCCATATCTGCCAAGGCTGAGGGTAGTGGTGCTGCGGGTGGAATAGGCTTTGGCCTTGGCCTTGCCTACAAGGTTAATTTCGTTCCCGGTTTTGATCTAATTAGTTCATGGTGCAATTTGACTAGCAAAATAAGAAACTGTGAAATTTTAATTACCGGTGAAGGTAGATTTGATCAAACTTCCATGCAAGGAAAAGCTCCTTTTGAGTTGATAAGGCAAGCCCACCAACTTGGAAAAAAAACTTATGTATTTGCCGGGTCTGTTGAAGAAGAAACCAAGAAAATCTGTGAAAGAGAGTATCCAAACTTAGAGATTTACGAATTTGGTAATCGAGGTTTAACCCTTGAGGAAAACCTTGCTAATGCTTCTTCTCATTTGATCAGTACATTAAATAAAGTAATGTTTCCAAGATAATTTTTTGTTGATTCATGAGTGCAGAAAAAGAAAAAAAATTTAAACGTATTAGGAGATTAAAAAAAATCATGCGACCGTTACCACGCAGGTCAAATGTTCATCGTTACCCTATTCTCAAATGGTTTTCTAAAACGGCTTATGAAAGATCTTACCTTTGGTCTTTTAAAAGCAGAGAAATGATACCCGCACTCTTTCTAGGTATGTGGATTGCCATGCTTCCGATTGTTTCCATCCAAATGTTCGTGGTTTTAATTTTGGCAGTTTTGGTTCGAGCAAATCTGCCGTTGATTGTCGCCTTACAATGGATCTCTAATCCATTCACAATGGGTCCTATATATTTTGCCGATTACAAGATAGGCATGGAATTTTTTCGCCTCTTTGGTATTTCTTATCCAAAAAATAAATTTTTAAGCCCAGATTATGATTGGAGTAACTTTACATACTCTGACCTGCTTACCTTAATGGATACTTTTCCACCGATGCTGATCGGTGGGTCAGTGATAGGTATTTTTCTCGGTGTGGTTGCGGTCTTTCTTTACAAGATTTCTTGCAACTTGTACAAATCGAGTGATGATGACCAATGCGATACCTAAACCCTGCGTTTTTTTTATGAACAGCTTCTTGTTAAAGTCGTCTTTTTTTTGTTCGGTATTCCTCTTAACATTTTTTTCCCACGCAGAGCAGGTAAAGGGTATTTCTCTGGGCGTTGATTATTTGGAACAGCTTGAGTTTTCAATTCTTAAAGGGAAAAAAGTTGGCCTTTTGACTCACCCTGCGGGCAGAAATAATACGGGTACATCGACAGTAGAGGTTTTTAGAGACAGTGAAGAAGTAGACCTCGTCGCTCTTTTTGGACCAGAGCATGGCATTTACGGTGATGAGAAAGCCTCCGTCCCCGTGGAGGATAAAGTTGATCACCGGACTGGTTTGCCTGTTTTTTCGCTCTACGGAAAATTTAGAAAGCCGACGGCAAATATGCTTTCCAAAATTGATACATTGGTCATCGACTTACAGGATGTTGGTGTACGTTGCTACACTTATGTGAGTTGTATGAGATATGCCATGGAAGCCTGCTTTGAAAACTATGTGGAGGTTGTTGTTTTGGATCGGCCCAATCCTCTCGGCGGGCAAAAGATTGCAGGCCCTATGATGGATGAGCAGTGGATGAGTTATGTTGGTGCTTTCCCGATGCCTTTTGTTCATGGAATGACCATTGCGGAAATTGCACTTTGGTCAAAGAAAACTCCTGGTGTTTTAAAGATAGATGATGGTGCGAGAAAAAAAGGTAAATTAACGATTGTACCCATGAAAGGATGGAGACGTGGTATGACTTGGCCCCAAACTGGTTTAGCATGGTTTCCCACTTCTCCAAATATTCCTTCCCTTGATTCTGTTGCCGGTTATCCCATGACCGGGCTTGGGGCTCAGTTGGGTAAGTTTCGCCATGGTATTGGAACCAAGCATCCCTTTCGATTTTTAACCTTTGAAGGGAAAGATCCGGAAGTTGTTAAAAATGCATTGGACAATTTGAATATTCCAGGACTGAGCTTTCAGGTAAAAACCTTATTGGACACCAAGGGAGAAAATACAACAGGTGTTTACATCGTGTTAAGTGATTGGAATTCTTGGAATCCCACAGATCTCGCTTTTCACATGATGCAGTTAAGTGCTCTTTGGGAGCAACCCAGTCCTTTTGGTAAAGCCAGTGAATCTGAAAGTAAACTTTTTAACAAACATGTGGGCTCTACCCTTTGGTGGGATACATTAATCCGTGAGGGCTCGGCTATAGAAACAGAAAAGTTTATTGCCAACTGGAATCGAGAGAGCCAAGCCTTTCGGAATGAAACTAGTAGGTATTTGCTTTATTAGCGGTTGAAGTCTTCAAGAGACAAGACATTTAATTGATAGCCTTTTAGGGCTTCTTCACCAATATCTTCATCTTCCGTGGCAATGGCTAGTACGGCCCTCCGGTTAGGTTGGTGTAAGAATGGGTAGACATAATGTATATTGATCTCTGCCCGCAGTAAGGATTGAGTGACTTGATGCAGGGAATCTTCATTTTTCATTTCCACAGCAATAATATTTCTTTCAGTAAAGGAAATTGATTGAGACTTCAGTAATCGTGCGAGATTTTTCGGGAGATTGGGGACTATTCTAATGACTGATGAATCACTGGTATCTAAAACAGAGATGGCTAAAATATGAATATCATCTGATTTGAGCATTAGAATGAAATCATTGAGCCAACCCACTTTATTTTCAGCATAGATAACAAATTGACGAATCAGGTCTTGTCCGGGATTGCGTAATGTCGATGAATGGGGATTTATTTCGCTCATAAAAGTTCTTCTTTTTTTAAATTAAATTAGAAAAATTTGGAACATGAAAAATGAAACCACGCTTGCCAGTGTGGTTACTTAAGATAAAAGATAGGATAGATTATGTTTAAAGTACATAGAAAACCTTTATATATTTTCTTGCTTTGTGTCCTCATTCAAGCCGTTTCAGGAAACGAAGGGGAAGCTTGGGTATTGTCTAAATACGAGAGATTAAAAGAGGCAGCTGATCAAAACGATCCATATGCACAGGGATTTCTTGCTTTAGTGCATGCTCATGGAGATAAAGGACTAGATATTTCGATCGAAGATGCCCTCAGTTTTGCAGAGTCCTCATCGGCACAGGATCATTGGCTGGGCCATTTTGCTATGGGATACTTGGCTCGTTTTGTTCCTTATGGTCCCAACCCACAGAAGGTTAAAGCATACTACCTCAAAGCTTTTCAAGATCCAGACGGCACCCTTATTCGTGAAGCATCCCGCCATGATCCAATTGCCGCATATGCTCTTGCCGAGATTTTCACATCAGACGAAGTTAGACCAACTGTTATTCCAGACTTAAAATTAGCAGCTGGGTATTATGAGCTATCCTCTCAGAAGGGGTATAGCCCTGCATCAGTTCAACTCGCTTTGCTTAAACTTCATTCAATTACTGATCCTGGCTTGGGTATTGTCAGAGATATTAAAGGTGGAATCAAATTATTGGTACAAGCTGCGAAAGGAGGCCTGCCTGCAGCCCATCACTACCTTGGTCGTTCTTACTTTAAAGGGATAGGAGTTGAAGCAGATAACGGGATGGCACTGGTTCACTTTCAGGCTGCTGCTGATAAAGGAAAGCCAACATCTCAATTATTAGTTGCAGATTTTCACGCTTATGGAGTTTCAGGCCCCGTAAAAATTGACATAGCAATTCGCTACGCAAGATTAGCTGCGTTTCAGTTACAAGAAAAAGCACTGCAGAAGATTCAAGAGTATGAATTACTAAGGACTAACCAGAATCAAGAGGAAGATTCCATACCCACGCCTCCTTCCGAAACTTTGAATAATAATCCTATAATTCCAGCACCTGCACTCGAACTTCCTCCTGTTCCTTCAGCTCCTGTTGTTCAGAGACTTCCCTCTGTTTATGAGGCCAAAATTTTGCCTGAAATTGATCAACCCAATCCTTCTGCTTCTCCTATTCCTGAAAGTTTTAAAAATGAAAAATTACCAGTAGTTGAGATGAGCCCAAAAAGCGCGAGTAACCCAAGACTTTTGGCGAAAAATGCGTATTGGGGAAAAGGGCAAGTAGTTGACTTGGATGCTGCATTTACTCTTTTTACTCAATCGGCAAATGCGGGTGATGGAGAGTCCGCTCGTTACTTGGGTATGATGTACATGCAGGGAAAAGGGATTGAGAAAAATTTTGAACAGGCTTTATATTGGTTCGACCTTGCGGCACAAAGAGGAGATGCAATGGCCAAAACGAACCTAGAAAAGCTTCAAGCTATATTGGCGAAATAAGTCTTTAATTACCTTTCTCTCATTCAAACTCTACGGCTTAATCCCGTATAAGTTTTTCATCAGGTGGTTCACTTAAGGCTGTGAAGATTCAAGCAGTACAATATTTTCTGGTTATAAAATAAAAAGAAGTATAACAGGCTGGATTTTTATTCAGAGGAAATAACTTTGCAATATTTCAATATCTGCTCTCGAGAACCAGTGAAAAACTTTGACAATGCAATAGTCTTTTACGCATTTCGTATTAAATTTTTTTCTACTATGTTGGTCCCGAGCTTTTTTGTTTGCCCGATTTAGTGTGAATGAGTAAAAATTAGTTTCGATCAGGAGAGATGGCAGAGTGGTCGAATGCGCTGGTTTGCTAAACCGGTGAGGAGCTAATCGTTCCTCCACGGGTTCGAATCCCGTTCTCTCCGCCACTTTTTTTGACTTACATGATTCACGTGATATTAAACGGGCAACTGCTTCTGATCCTTGGTCTTCTTTTGTTTTGTTCCTGTCAGCGTTCCCAAAACATAGGGCTGCTAACTAGTTCTTCACCTTCGCGTGCCGGGTTTATCCAAGAGCAATCTTCATTATCGAAGCATCCTGTTGTACGAAAAAATAATCTTGAGTCGCTTGCTGTCGGAAGAAATCGGGATGAAATAGAAAGGCTTATGGGAGTCCCTGACGGAAAGAGTCTCGATGGAGGAAATGGTTATTTGTGGGATTATCGTAGACCAGTGTTTGATGAAACTACTGAGAAGGTTTATTCTTGGACTTTAATTTCTTTTAAGTTTTTGAAAGGAAGGTGTTCCTACATTACTTTTCAACTTGAAGATATTCCCCCTGAGTTACTACTCAAGCAAAACTCTGGATTTGGCAAAGTTACAAACGACTCATCTACTGTAAGCGAATAATAGATATACCGGGCTTTTTACTCTCTGGTATATCCAGTTTCCTGCCATCCTTGTTGTAGATATCAATATCCTGTCCTGATGAGCATGTAATGGTAAGGGCACCAATATGAGAAAGTGGAACTTTTTCTCCTTCTTTCAGCTTTAACCAATCCAACTCATTTCCATTTGAATCCTGAACAAGTAGCCAAAGGTTGGCATTTGCATGCACCGTAAACCTAGCATAATTAGGAACTGGTGAAAGAGCATTGGGTGAGGATTTCCACGAGTTATTGCTTCCAGTCTGTGGTTTATACTCAGTAGAACTAAATGCATGATTTTGATACCCTTGCTGCTGATTACTGTAAACAGTTTCAGGGACTGATTGCTGTGAGCTAGCTTCGTACGGCACCGGGAAATTGGGGTAAGGTGGTGGTGCTTCTGGTAATGTGGTAACGCTCCCCCCCCCACATGAGCTAAAAAGCAAGCAACAAACGATGACGCCCAAAATCAATCCAACCCTCTTTTCTATGAAATTATTTGATTTCTTTGAAAACACTTTTTTTAAACTAGCTGATCATAGATATTCATCAACGATAAATTTATTTTACTGATAGCAGATATTTATCTTTTTAATAATAGAATTTGCTTATTATCTTTTATCTAGATGAAATTTTACTACACCACGCTCTTTTAAATATGATTCTGTATTCGTTTCAGTTGGGTAGATGAGAATATGACCACTCTTTAGTTCAGATCTAATGAATTTCCCGCAGTTTGAAAATGTGCATTTCGAAAAAGGGGAGATCATGTTACCTCCTAAGGTTTTAAAATAGGACTTTGTACGTTGAGCCCATATCCTTAACTTCCCGTCTAAAGCGGTTACCACCCAAAGACCATCTGGAGATTTTCCGATGGCATCGTCCTGTTTTTGTTCTTTTCGGTTTTGTGAAATAAAAGCTGGCAGTTTTTGTTCCATTGGAGTGTCAGTTTGGTTTGAAAGTTTAAAATAGTAATCAGGACTCATTTCAACTTTTTCATCTGGATGAATAATAATAATAGAGTCATCAGTCGGGAACTTTCGAACTACACATAATCCCTCCTTTGTACTAAGAAAAATTTGATTACCCTGAGAGGAAATCTCAAAATCCTCTATGTTTGGTAACTTAAAATCAATTGTTCTGTATAAGATTTGTTTTTTTGTTTCAATCTGCTTGATCATGCCTCCAGGTTGTAGAACTAAAATAAACCGTCCGGTTGGATGCCATCTTGCCTTGAGGCATAAATTATTTTGCGTTTCAGCTACAAGTTTTGATTTTCCCGTGCTTACATCAAGTAACTGAACGGGACAGTATTTACCTGAAGTTAAAATAAATTTAGATTTCTTATCAAAGTCCATGAATTCAAAACTTTCATGGGTATCTACTCCTGTAAGTTCCCATATTTTTTTTAGGTTTTTTAAATTTTTGAGAATCACTTTCCCATCTAAGGATGTTGTTGCCAGCAAGGAATCTGTCGGATCAATTGCGATTGCAAGAACTGCTTCTGTGTGGTCATGCATTTGAGATAACACTTTATTTTTCAACAAATCAAAGGTGTAAACCGATCCATTTGCACACCCTATAAAAGCCGTTGTACTGTCGTTCGTAATGGCAATTTCCACGATATTTGAGGATGCAGAAAATATGGCATTTGAAGAATTATCTGTGATACTAAATTTATTTAGGATTTTACCTGGCGAGCTGTACAGAATATATTCCCCATTTTGTGAAGCGGTTACATCCGCTAGATATTCCTGATCTTGGGTTCCTTGCAAAAAAGTTCCGGCTTTCACTTTGATCATCTTAACATGTGAATCCGAAAATTTGTTAATTACATCAGCTAACTTGGTCTTGTTTTTATTACCTTTTCCTTTTTGATTTGAGCCAATTGCAACCCTGAAACCTGCATTGAACTTATTTTTACTTGGGTCGTTTGCATCACGGTAGCCAGACCTGCATTGGTCGAAAGATGAATTGAAGCTGCCACCCCGTAACACCCGCCATAAACCTGCTTCGCTCAAAGGGTTAATTTGCTTTGGCTTTTGGTCATTAATCAAACTTATTTTATTTTGAGAAGCAGCATCAGCGCACCATTCAGCTGCATTACCATGCATATCGAAAAAACCCCATGCATTTGATTTTTTCAGGGCGACCTGATGAAGCTGGTTATTTGAGTTGAGATCAAACCAACCGTAGTTCGCTAAGTGCTTTTGATAACTTGCAGGGTTGGGTTTCAAGGAATCGATTCCAGTTTGATGATAAGGACCTCTTTCTCCTGCCCGACAGCTATATTCCCATTCAGCTTCAGTGGGCAGTCTCCAACTAAGTCCGCCTGGTAATGGATTGTTGGCATTGAGTACATCGCAGAATGATTTGGCTTCTTGCCAATTTACTTTCACAGGTAACTGGGGAGAGGCATTATCATCCAGATTTTTACCGGTAATGGATTGAAACTGCGCATGGGTTATCTCAGTCTCGGCGAGCCAAAAGTCATTTGTAATTTCAACTAGTCTCAACGATTCATTTTCATTTCTTTTGAACTCGGGATAGGAATCTGATTTGATTTTTTCGCTGTGTACTTCTTGCATGTTTTTCCAAATGGAGAAGTGAAGGGTAGGGTCAAAAGTCAGAATAGATTGGTTTAAATCTAGCCAAGTGCCATTGACTTGGTTTGCTGCTGACTTGAGTTGAAAGCGGTTGCTTTCCTCCATACCCAAATTTTTGGCAAGGAATGTAAGTCTTTTAAAGTACCAACCTCTCAAGGAAGGTCTTGTTTTTCCAAGAAATGAAAGTGCTCTATGAGGGTTTTGTTCTTGGATAGAAAGGTGCGCTGCATCGAGAAGATCGAGGTGCTCTTTGGCAAAATTCATACCTAAATTACCCTCCAACTTTTTCACAAGATATAGTGGCATTGAAATATTCCCTAAGTATGAATGGAAACCATGAATTTGGTTGTCTTCTATCTTTGAAATAGAGAAGCAAAATTTTCCTTTGTTTCTTTCCAAAAATATTTGATCTTTCGGAATATATTCCTTTGCTAGTATTTTTAATTCAGTTGAGTTCGATTCATGTGCCGACCGAAAATTAATTCTTTGGACTCTTGTATGAGGAAATTTCAATAATCCATGCTTTGTTTGGATTGTGATGTTTTGATCATTGGCATGAATTTGATCTACCGAGGTTGCGTCCCCGTTTTTAAAGTAAATTATACTTTTGCTTGTTGCTTTTTCAGGTAAGCCGATTGGATGTGGGGAATAGTCACCTTGCCAACCTGAAATACAAAGATTTTGTAACCGAATCGATGAGTTTCCACCTTGGTTTATGAATAATATGCCGTTTTCTTGAGGCATGTATTCTGGATCAGGGTCCCGCCATCTCGCATATTCGGTGCCATTAATTTTGACAATGAATTCTTTGCTAATTCGATTCGCAAAGATTTGGAAATTTGCTGTTTTTACTCCCGCAAGTTCATTCACTAGAATCGAACCAAGAGTTTCACGCACTGTGCGACCATTAGAAGTTTTGTTCGATTGTAGATTTATCCGATGATTTGAAAAAGAGAGGTGGTAGCCAGTATTGCCATAGTTGCCTCCATCTGAATCTGAGAAGAAACGAAGGGCTAGGTAGAATGATCTTTCCCATTTGGCTTTAAATGTAATAGCTAAAGTATCTAGATTCGGTAAGGTGGTGCCGGTACTTCCAGAAAAAATGGAGGTTAAGTCACCCTGCTCATGACTCCAGGACTTTGAGCTATTCTTTTTCCATTTTTTGAAATCAGTAAACGAATCAAAGATAATTTCGTGTGATTTTGGGAGAAAAACTATGTGAGTAATTTCATCGATCCCTACAGTAAGGGAATCCGAAAAATCTGTAGAAAAATAAAGGGTGTCTTGCTCAAGTTTGAGAAGATTACCTCTTAGGAAATCTCCATTCCTGAAATGAATTTCGAGTAATAACTTTGTTGCAGATGGGAGCTTTCTTTCAAAAGTACGATTGAGGATGATAGACTGTACTGCGCTAAAATTAAACTCGAGGGGAGTGCGGGCGGAATGGTGGATCCATTGCAGCTTTTTTTCTTTCGTCAACCCAACTAAATTCCCCAGTAAATAAGAATCATCTGTGAATGTTAGCCGTTCAATTCCTTGCGTTTGATTGGGTGTGGCCGAGTAGATATCGACATAGCCTAAAAAGGAAGCCAATAAGACCGAAAATAAAGAAAAGAAATTCATCTTTCGTAAATTGGTAAGTAACGATAGTTTAATGCCATTGACAAAAGGGCAGCGGCTGTCGAAAAAGTCATACCATGATTCCCGCGCCATGATCCGTCTTTTTGCTGGCTTTCCACCAGTTTTTGAATGTTTAAAGTATTCCATTTTTCCCAATGGGATGGACCCGCTCTAAATAAAGCCTGAGCGGTGTAATACAGGCTGTAAAATTTATGACCCTGATCCCCATATTTTGCATTTTCTTTTAGGTATTCTAATGATTTCTTGTAAGCAGAAGTCTGGGTTCTATTAGATAAGGAGAACACAAGAGATGCAATAGAGGTTCTGGGTAAGTTCGGGCCAGTAGCCGAAGAGTACCCAATTCCACCATTCGTATCTTGGCAGTTAGTTATGTAGTCAACGGCTTTGTTTATGGTGCTTTGGGGTACTGCCATGCCTGCATTTCTTGCGGCAAATAATGAAACCAAAACTGTGCCGGATACGGTTGTATCTGCATCTCTACTGTCAGGCTTGTATCTCCATGCTCCTTTGGGATTCACTTGAGCAGAACGTACACTCAATGAGACCGCATTTTTGAGGGCAGGACCAATTCGCTTGTCGTCAAGGGTTCCATAGAGTTCAGCAAGGGCGAGAGTGGCAAAGCCATGATTATACATGGTGGTGCCGATAAACCCAGTTTCTGAATCCTGTTTTTCAAGCATTGAATGAAGGGATTTTCTCACCACCTCAGCGTATGGTCCAAACTCTGGATCATCTCCCCTGGAGATAAATGCAAGAATACAAATTCCAAGGACTCCAGCTTGATCCCCATATGAACTTTGAGTCCATAGACCGTTTGGTTCCTGGGTGGATGATAAGTATCTCAGTCCTTTCTGATAACTAGAATCCAAGGCATTGACCAGAGAGTCACTTTTAGACTCAAAAAGATCTTGAGCTGAAACAAATCTTACCAAAAAAAAGGAAAAAGTACTTATTACGAAGAGGTAAACTCTCATTGCCCGATTTTTTCTAAATACCGCTCCATTGCTTCTTTAAATTCAGCGGGGATGGTCGGAATTACTGCACTCCCAGCCTCAGGCTTTCGAGCAGGTGAATGTACCTTCATGTTTTCGCCCTTACCTTGATCATGCCACTGACTTGCTTTGCCTCCTTGATTATTCCCCCCCCCCGTTTTTCCAACAGCTTGATTGCTGCCTTTACCTTTTTTTGACTTTAGTGACTTCGATTGCATCAATAAAAACTCCATCATGCTTAACTCTTGGCTGGCTTCACTTTTATCGTCATTTTGTTGGCCTTCGACGAGTAGGTTAATGATATCACTTACCAAGTCCTTTGCTATTACCTGCTGCCCTTGGGTCTTTTTACTGGTGTTTGCTTTGCGTAGTAAATTATAAGCTTGTGACATAGCGGTGTGGGCTTCGTCAATTAAGGGATTTAATGTTTCATTGGCCAAAGCAATTTGTGAATCCGTTAAATCAATTGCCAATTCATTTTGTGATTTACTTAATTTTTGGCTCCATGATTTATGATCCAAATTTAAAATATCCTGATTTACAAAGTTAGTCTTTTGAAGAATGTTTTTTTGTTTCCTTTTAATTTTTAAAAGTTCTACAACATCAGTTGCTATATCTTTTCCTGAAGATGAACCCTCGCCTCCGCTTTGACTTGATTCTGCTATCTGATTTTCAAGGATCTTTGCCCATCTAGAAAATTGCTCTTGCCAAGTAAAAAGCTCATTTAATGCTTTTAGACTTTTATTATGACTAATTTTCTGGGTAATCAATTTCAATCCCGAATCTAGTCCTGAACCGTGCATGAGTAAGTTTACTTTTTGATAAGCGGTCACACCGGTTCTTTCATAATACCTACTGATTTCGTTATGAGTTTCCTTTGCCTCAAGCTGAACCTGCTCTTGAGTGGTTTGGAGTTCCTCTATAATTTCTGAATCCTGTTCTGATAGAAAACTTGCTGTCTGGCCAATGGTATGTGGCATAATAGAAAGCAGTCCGAGTGAAATACTTTTCTCTTTAAGCCCCAAATCACTCAACCGCTGGGCGAGTGATTTGGCTTCGATTAAATCTATTTGATCTGATAGTCTTTTCAGGAGATTTTTAAGTCTTAATAATGCATCTTCTTGGTTGCGGACGGACACCGACAGATGACTGTCTGTGTCTGCCCTAGCGGACTTGCTTGCCTCTGCCAATCGTTTCTTCGAAGAAGCCATTGGTTCATTTGCGATTCCATTCATTTCAATTACTGAATCAGTAAAATCCTGCAAAGTGGAAGCGTTAAATACTGGATTTTCTGTGGCGTATTTTAAAAGAGTAAAACCAGTTTCAACGGATGACAAAAGGTTCTGACCAACTGTGTCCTGTTTTTCAGTAAGTGCAGAAATGGTGTTGGTGTCAAAGGATGTTAGTAGAGGGTTTTTAGAATTAGCCAGTTCAGACTTTATTTGAATAGTTCTACTTTGAAGACTTTCCTGTTCTCTTGATATTTCTGCCACTTTTGAGAGTAATTCTTCCATTTTTCGGGTAATGAAATCCGCGTGCTCTTGGGCCCCTATGACCTCTAGTTTTGGAGAGGAAAATTTGGTTGCGTTCCGATCTGGAAAGCGATCGTTTACTGTTATGGTAAGAGAAACTTGATCTTTGGTTTGTAAGTCAAAAAAAGAAGGGTTAAAGGGATACGATATATTTATTTCAGTTTTATTACCTTCCTTGAAATTTTGAGAGATCAAAGAATGTTTGATGATGGCTTGGTCAGGTCTGAAAACCTCGAGAGTGAGTGCGAAAGAAGAGATACCAAAATCATCCTTAGCCATAATTTGAAAACTCCTGGATTCAAATTCCAAAATGGGGGAGAAGTCATTTACTTGGTCAAATTCCGAAGTCGGAGGTTGATCCTCAAATACTTTCATATCAATAAGATACTTTCTTGCCTGAGAAAACATGCTTCGATCTTCAAAATATACCTGTACTTCTTGATTCTTGTCCAGAAGCGATGGTTTGAAAATAAAGTCATTATTTTGAGGTGACTGATAAGCAAGCCACTCATTACTTTTTAGTGAAATAGCAGATAACTCTTTATTAGCTCTTCCCTGAACAGAAATTTTACTTCCACTTAAAAAATATAAATTTTCGCTCAGTAGGTTTATCCTAGACTCAGGATAAGTGAGATAATTTGGCCAATTAATAACGGCTTCAAGAATTGATAAGGATGGGCGATGACTGGGAGAAATATAAATAGGCTGGTGGAAATCCCCGCAGCTAAGCTGAAAAGTAGAATGGTGTTGTAGGGGTGGAATGGTAAATTCAAAAAAAAGCCCATTGGCTCGAGAAATCTCTTTGAAGTTTAAATTTTGTTCTGACTGTAAAGTTGCTGATGGTGGAAAAATTCTAGATTTTCGAGAAAAAGGAACACGTAGGATCACTGATTCATTTTTGGGAATGGCTATTTCAGAATTTGTAACAAGTAGATTTGTAAGACTTATTCTTTCTGTTTGATTCCATGGAGTGATCCATCTCTCAAGCGAGTTTTTTAATAATTCAGGGAATCCTCCTGCCACCAAGATCGAGAAGGAAGTAAGTAATGCCAGGGTTAAGTACGCTCTTAGGTTATGTTGCAAAGGAAAAGCGGTTCCGATATTTACGGATGAAATTTCTTTTTCAAATTTAGCCTGTTCAGCATGAAAGAGCACTGCTGCTGTTTTCTGATTTTGGAAAACCTCTTTATTTAATGCTATTTCTACGATACCTAAAAGTTTTTCACCTTGGGTAGGGTAAACCTTCCTGACTTTTTTTGATAACCAAACCCAAGATTTTTGAGCAGTGGTAAGAAAGAGATAATACTTGAAACTGAGATAGGAAATTCCTGAAAGAGAAATCACTAAAATGACTCCCCGTACAACTTGAGGGGTATCAGTAAATCGATCAGAAAAGAAAGTGGTGAGCCATGATAGTAAAATCCACGAGATTATATATGCAAAGAATTGAGTGGTTTTTCTGAGGGTCGCAACCTTAGCAAGTTTACTAAGGAAAAATTTAATGGGGTAGGTAAGTGCGAAATCTGACATCAAAAATTATAGGTATAGCATGTTACTATGTAGAGGTTTTCGATATCAAACCAACCCCAGTAACTTCCTTCCTGTCCAATAAATTACGAGTAAGACGAAAAGAAACCCGCCCCAAAGTAGGTTGGTGCGGAGACGATGGATTTTAAAGCTCTGTTTTGGAGAAATAGCGGTTTTAAGCTTTGGTAATAATCTTTGCCAGTTTTCATAGAATTCTGACGATCCTCCTGTTACTTCAGACAGTGCCGAGAGTGGTTGGGAAATAACCGGCCTTCCTTGTTTTTCGGTCGTATCTGAACTCACAGCTAAAGTGGTCGTTAATTTTTTTTGGTCTACGCTTTCGGAGACAGTTATCGTAAGGTTTCCAGGTTCTCTTGCAAGTACACTCCCAGTATAGATACCTTTACCTTCTTGCACTGGTGTAAGTTGAAGGGTTTCACTTACGCCACCCTGATGAATAATTTTTGCGTTAATATGGCTTGATTCTAGAGGAAACCCTGCTTGATCCATGGCAATGCAATGCAAGAGAACCTGATCGCCAATGCTCGGTTTTTCTGGGTGAGTGATCAGTCGAATGCCTTCATTGCTTGCCTGATTTCTTCCGCGTGCCATCCACCTTACAACCTGGCTCCAAAATCGATAGTGATATTTGTCTTCGACTCCTCTCCTCCATCTCCAGGCTGAGTCTGTGCCTAGAAATAACGCTTTGCCTGCCTGATGATGCCGGACAACGAGGAGAGGCATTTTTCCCCAATCTGATGAATAATTAGAGTGGGTGGCAAGAACTTCAGATCCGGGTTTACTTTTCCTTACTATTGCAGACCAGAAAAACCCAGGGAGGTTTCCCCAAAATTTTCTGTCTGATTCACCCGCACTCTTCAGGTTCGTTAACCAATGCTGCATACCTCGATCGGTAAGTTCCAAGTTTGCTGGATTTATGGTGCCCAGACCTACTGGTTTTTGTTTGTCAAAATAAACAGGTAATAAATCACCAATGGACGATTCATCAAAACTTAATTGTTTTCCCTTCCTTCCTGGAATGAAAACAATTCCTCCCGCATGATTTTTCACAAGCTCCTGTAGTAGATCGGCATTTTTCTGGGTTATTTCTTTTGGACCTATTCCAATATCTCCAAGGAAAACGACATCAAAAGAAGTCATTTCTTTTAGATTACGGGGAAATTGGTTCAAATATTCATTACCTTGTGCGGGCGCAAGATTAGGACGAAAAAGTAAGGATTTCACCTCAACACCTGGATCTCGCTGTAGGGCATTTTTTAAAAAGCGATATTCCCATCTTGGGGTGGAGTCGATGAGTAGAACTTGGATAATTTTTTCTTCAACGCGAAGGTCGAATTCCCGGGTATTATTATTTTGGAAATTTTCGCCGCTTGTGGGGTTGAGTTTTAAGGTCATCTTGTACTTGCCGGTTTTGGGAGGCAGCCAACTAATGTTTCCTGATTGAGAGGAACTAGGGCTCAAGCGAATGGCAGACGATTCCACAAGATCGTTGTTGGCATACAGGGATAGAGTAGAACTTTGAGGGGTTTTAAATGTATTTTGCACCCGCCAGTTGACCACAACTTTTTCTTCTTTGAGGGTAAAGGCTGGAGCCCAGATATGTTCAAGGTCTAAGTCAGGCAGGGTTTGCTGACTTCCGGTAAAGATGCTGAAAAGAGATATATTTCGCTCACTCAGTTTAGGGGCACCTCGAATTACAGGTAGACCGAGATTGGAATCCCCATCGGTTAGCAAGAGAATCCCGTGTAGATTGGGGAACTTATCGATCGTGCTCGAAATACAGTCGTGAATGTCAGTTCTTGTGTCCCCATAATGGGAAGAAAATAGCTGAATATAGACGGAAGCATTTTTTTCCAATTCTTTAAAGTTTGGTGATTGAATTAATGCCTCAGCCCATTCTATTCGAGTTTTAATGGTCGAATTGATCTCAAACATATCGACCGTGTCCATGCTTTTGGACTGATCTATAAGAACAGCTAACTGGGGTTTACTTTCACTCTTTAAAATTTCGGTTTTTTCTGGATCCAGTAAGGTGAGGCAAAATAAGCAAAGGATTAAAAGGCGGAATGTTTCCAAAAGACCGCAAGACATTTTTCTCTTTGATCGTATCCAAGTTTTCCAAGAAAAGAAAATAGTCAAGGTAAGGATGGAAATGACAAGAATTCCATTTGCAAGCCCGAGATGTATACCCCAATTTTGCCAGCTCAAATCCATGATCTACCGAATTGAATTTAATTTAGGAGGCAAGGAAAAGAATGACTCACATAGTAGTAATCCGACGGCAAACAGGAGTAATGCTTTCCATATTTCTTCATCCTTTTCAACCTCCACACTTGAAGTTTGGCTTTGCCATCCCAATTCACCTAAGGAGGAGAATCGCATGATCTCTTCTTTGGATACAAGCTCCGTATCATTTTCTTTAGCAGGTCGATTGTAGGCTGAGAATACATTGTCCACTTGGTATACTCCTGCATTTGTAAGGGGTGAATCCTGACGATTCCCAGTGACAGCACGAGCTGTGATTAAATTTACATCTTCTACGTTTCCGCAAACCTCAAAAAAGTTTTGGTTCTTTACCACACTGGATTGATAAATTCTTTGAATAATTGGTACCAAAAGAAATCCGTCTTCTAGGTTTGACCATTGGGCAATTGGAAGAGTGGAAAAATAATAATGTAAGCCTTGACCTATCTTCTCTCTCGTCACAAAGGGTTTACCATCATCATAAAAAGCAAGGGCTTCTCCATTGCTAGGAATAGCTCTTTTCCATGCTTGTAAAAAGGAAAAGGGCAGGGGCTGACCTTTTGATGTATTTGCCAGAATTCCTTTTTCTTGATTCCATTGATTAACTTGAAAGAAATCTCCTTCTTTCATTGTTTCGTAGGCGAGCCAATTCTTAGAGCTGTTGCTTGAATGAATGGACGCTGCATCAGGGAATGAGATGATTGTTCCTCCACTTTCTAAAAATGGTACTAGGTATGGCGAATCTATGGTGGTGTTTGTACCTTGTAATATCAGGAACTTTACTTCTGAAAGGCTTTGCCCATTGATGGCTTTGGGTTCGATCTTAGAAAGTATTAAATTGGTTTCAACTTGAGCAGCGGCTACTAATATTTTTTCTACTCTTTTGTCTTCTATACAAAGAAGTATCTTGTTTGTTTCTTTCATGGCAGTTGTCAGGAATATATCGTTGTCTCCTTGGCAGGAATCCTCAGGGAGTTTTAGAAGAACCCATTCCGGTTTACTGTTTTTTGAAAGAGCAATTTTTGGACTGACTAAATGTTTGGAACCACTGAGATGTAAGTCACATACCCGGCTATTTTGATCTGTCTTAATTTCAAGGGTAATCTTTTCTGGAGAGTTGCTTGAACTTTCGATTAAAAGATGAGGTTGAATGAAGTTTTCACTGTAGGTAATTTTTTCTATGCAAATGGATCGATTTAAAAAAGTGGATGATTTTGAAGGGAAAAGTTTCAATTCCCATTGTCTGTCTTTTTGACTCAGGTATTCCCTTACCTTTTGTAGACTTGCAGAGTTAGCAGACAAATCCCAACTGCTTTTCTGCATGTCAGAGTATACTTGGATTTGAGCTTTTTGTACGGATTCTCTGGCAAGCCATTCCATGGCTCGCTTGACAGATTTTGGGAGGTTGGCAGCTGTATCCGTGGGACCAAATATTTCGTCAAGCAATGCTGTGTTTTGTGCCATGGATTCGTTCACAATCAGGGGCTCACTTCCTAGAGTATCAAAAATAATAATTTTATTCACCCTCTGATTCATCAGCTCAGAAAGAATTTGTTTCTGTGCAGTTTCTTGAAGGCTGAGGGAAGAGTTTGCGGACATTCTTTTCATACTGGTTGACCTATCGAGAATACATACAAGTGTACTTGGTTTATATTCTGAAAATGAGAACCAACTGGCTCCTTGTTCAATAAGTGGCCTAGCTAACACGAATGTGAGTGCTAGTAATATTAAGACTCTCAAAAGCAGGGGAACCCAATGTCTTAGCTTCGAAAATCTGGAAGACTTTTTTCTGGCTTTTAGAAGAAATTGCATGGCCGCCCACGATTGTTTTTTGTGTCGCAGGAGGTTGAGAAGATGTATGATAATCGGTGCCAAAATAAGGCATAGTCCAAATAATGCAATTGGTTGAAGAAAACTCACTTTTATCTACTGAAATTTGGGTCAGTCGCGAATGTTTTAAGTCCATCTGAAATACTCATGTGAGTGGTTATCTTGTGATAGGAACTTTGAGTTTCTACGCATCCTTGCTGGATCGAGGAGATATGGATCTTTAACGCATCTAAGTATTCATCTCGTACGGACTGTGGATCACTTACGAGAGAATTTCCATTTTCGAGATCAACAAATCGAGTTGGACGATTAAAATTAAAATTTTCCTCTTGTTGGTCTAGTAAGTGAAAAAGTACGAGTTGATGCTTACGATTTTTGCAGTGATGAATCGCCTGCTTGATTGCATCAGCATCGTCAAAGAAATCAGAGATGATGATGATAAGAGACCTCATTGTGCTCGATTCCGCCAACTGATGGATGCTGGAGGAAATGTTCTGGTTCCCCCCTGTGGTTGCTTGCAGTAACGCTTGTAAAATCGCATTTAACTGGGCTGGGTTTCTTTTGGCACTACTCGTTATCGAAGAATTCACTTTAGATAAATCCATCCCGACCGCATCTCCTTGCTGGAGGAATAAATAAGATAGTGTAGCAACTATTTTTTTCCCGTACTCGAATTTTGAAATTTCATTACCAAAGTTCATCGAAGCACTGGAATCCAAAAGAAAATGGCAGCCTAAGTTTGTATCTGCTTCAAATTCTTTCAAGTAGAAGCGTTCCGTTCTTCCAAGAACTCGCCAGTCAAGTCTTTTGAGGTCATCTCCGGGGGAGTATTCTCGGTACTCTGCAAACTCTACACTCGAGCCCTTGTGGCTACTTCTATGGTAACCGCTGATGGTTCCTTTCATAGCCTGTGCACTTACCTGCGGGTCTCCAACCAATTTAGCGATGGCTGCCTGGTCGATGTAATCTACGGGTTTCCGCGTGGTTGGCTTCATTGCCTAGTCGTTGGCTTTACTTACTTCTTTGATAAGTCTTTGAACTACTTGTGAACTTGTAATACCTTCTGACCGTGCATGGAAATTGGTTATAATCCGATGGTTTAAAACAGGTTCAGCTACAGATTCTAGGTCTTGTTCAGACACAATATAGTTTCCATTGATAATAGCTTGGGCTTTTGCACTTTTAATAAGAAACTGAATAGCTCGGGGGCCGGCTCCCCATTCAACTACTTCTTTTACCCAGTCTGGAGCATCCTTGGATTTTGGCCTTGTTTTTCTCACTAGATCCACAGCGAGCTCGTATACATGGTCTGGTACAGGGATTTTTTCAGTTAAATCTTGGTATTCAATTAATTTTTCTCCTGTTATCACCTCTTGCAATTTAGGGGTACCACCGACGGTAGTTTGCTTAGCTATGGATAGTTCCTGTTCTCTCTCTGGGTAATCCATTTTTATGATAAACATGAATCGATCAAGTTGTGCTTCGGGAAGTGGGTAGGTGCCTTCTTGTTCAATGGGGTTCTGGGTTGCTAAAACAAAAAAGGGTTTAGCGAGTTCATGATTTTTACCCGCTACGGTAACATGTTGCTCTTGCATTGCCTCTAATAAAGCAGATTGCGTTTTTGGAGGCGTCCGGTTGATTTCGTCTGCTAGGATAACATTGGCAAAAATTGGTCCTTTAATGAAGGTGAAGTCGCGACCTCCTCCAGTGTCTCTTTGTTGCAAGATTTCAGTCCCTGTGACATCAGAAGGCATAAGGTCTGGTGTGAATTGAATACGACCGAAGGATAGAGAAGTGGTTTGAGCAAGAGAATTAACCAGCAAAGTCTTGGCTAGACCGGGTACCCCCATCAATAAACCATGACCTCTTGACAATAAACAAAGAAAAAGTTTCTCAATCGCATCCTCCTGGCCGACAATGGTCTTGCTTAACTCTTTTTTAATGTCACTGAAAATATTTTGTAACGATTGGATCTGATCAACTTCGTTTTCATTGATTGAGGGCGAAGTTATGCTATCGGAGTTATAGTTCTGTTCTGAAGTATCTAAGGTCATGAGTTCTTAATAAATAAACTAGTCGGAAAATCTTGCTAATTAAGCATAGGAATTCATAAAAGGATTATTCTTCCTTCATGATCAGAGTACAGCGTAAATACAAGGTTTTAAAGCACAAGACCACTAAAGAAATCGCGGAAGAGGTCAATCGCTTGATCCAGCATGAGTATAAGGACAAAGAAGGGTTCTTATTTCATTCTTCTGGAAGGTGGCAATGTTTAGGTGGTTTAGTTTATTGTGAGAAAGAAAGCACTTGGGTTCAGTCAATGGTGTTTATTCAGGAGGAAGATGTATGAGCTTTACATACTTACTTCCATAAATCGAAAGATTTGTTGAGTTTATTCTTGCGAAATACATTTGTTTATTTAAACAATATAACTTCTAGTATGAATTTTATTCGTACCAGAACATTCAAAGTCGGCGATTTGGGCAAAGTCGTCGACTTTTTTTGTAGCTAGCGAAACACTACAAATTGACATTTTCTTAGAATATTAGAATAAATCTTTCTGTCTCGTTCCTTTCTTTCCAAATATAAAATCATTTTATTTATGAATATTAAATCACTCATGTCTTTACTTGGAATTTTTATTCTGAGCTCCTTGGCAATCATAGGCTTTGCCCAAAATAAAAAAGGTCCAAGTGTTTCTCCTCCAAGATTGCCCATGAATATACCCCCCCCACCGAATTTTGCATCTATGGGTTCAAAGACTGGGAAGTATCAGATTATCAGCGCCGAATACTATTCGCAGGATGAAAAGGCATATTTGTATAAACGCTTGGTTAAGTTTGATACCACTACTGGCGAAGGATGGGTACTTGTTTCCACACTCACTACTGATGGAGAGAAAAGGAAGTGGATTCCTTTAATTAATGAGTAGCTAAAATCTTCTAATTCCCAGTTATGGGAGAAAATACTAGGATTGATCAAGTTTGGCCTTAATCCGTTGGAGTCTCATTTCTATCCCTTCAATTTTTTTGGATAGTTTTTTGTTCCGAAGAGAAAAATGCCCTATGAGAAGCATAACACCAAAGGTGATGAGAATAATCTTTCCGATGGGAAATCCATCCCATGTTTTTTGCCAGGCTACATAAAAAGCTGCGGAGCCCATTACGAATAGGGCAAGGAGCATAAACCCATTCCCTACCACACGCTTGAACCCTTCGGGGCGTTCGCGGCCCAGAATACTTTTATTATTTATGAGTAGGAAAAAGCTCAAGTAAGCCACCGGTATAAGCGTGAACCCAAGTATTGATGTTGGAACTGCCAACCAAAAGGCCGCATCGTTCCATATGAAAGGTCCAAGGACTCCAATCCCAGCAAGTAACGCCCCGAAGAGAAAAGTTGGACCCTGATGTGGTTTCCCCATAATTTCGCAGACTGCATGCCCGTTGATTGTCATGAGGATAATAATGGTAGAAATCGCCATCCCTAATACACCGATTCCAAAAATATAATGGGAAAAAGCCTTACTGCCAAATAAGCCTTCCAAGGAAGCAGCAAGGTTGAAAGAGTCTCGCTTGACAAGCATAGCGGCCAGTTGTTTATCAACTTCTGGTAAAGAGGCAATGACTTGGTCTCGTTGTACCGGGGCTAAATTGTTGTACTGCTTTTCTCCTATTTCAGCTTTGGCCCGCGAAGTTGTCAGTTTATCAAATCCTTGTTCTAGATTGGATTGTAGGACTCGATCCTCAAAATTACTGTAAGCTGATTCAGGCTTTCCATTAAATCGGGAGCCTGCAGCAATTACAACACAGGTTGTGGCAATGACATAGGGGATAAGTAGGGCGGTCCAAAGATCAAATTTAGCAAGCCCTCGGTGTGCACGTCCCCATTTTCTCCGGAGCAAAACGAATGGCATAAAGAAAGTCATATTTATACCGACTGCAGTTGCCGCAGCTGAAATCATAACATCTCTCTGCATACCAATAATTTGGGATTCCCAAAACATCCGGAACTTCCCTGCTTCCTGCAAAAAGGGTTGGTAAACTTCGGCGGGCTCATTAAGCAAGGAAAGGTTTGGGACAAATCCCGCAAAAATACTACCCCAATCAAGTTCACCGTTTGATCCTAATTTGAAGACGACACCAAAGAATGAGATGACTACGACACCGACCATGAGTTTTAACACCCAATCAAAAACTTTTACACCCTTACTGCCACGATCATAGGACCAAACGACAAGGAGGGAGATAGAGAGAATGAAAAGGCATGCCAAAGCTTTCCCCCAAGTATGGTTGAGGGAAGGAAGTAAGTTTTGAGTAAGGGCTGCTGTACCCAAAGAAAATTGGGGCAAACACCAAACAACATTTGCCATAATAGTTGCAATTGCCCAGCCCCAGCCAAGGACAGGATTGATTTCATTATTGATAGAAGTGAAAGGGCTTTGTCCAGTTGAAAGAGTCACATGGCTAACAGAGCTTAGCATTATGATACCCAGTAAGATTGCCACAGGTTGTAGCCATAAAAGACTGTAACCTGCTAAGACACCGAGAAATAAACTGGATGCAAGAGAGCCACCTCCCAAGGTAATGGCGGATTGTAACCAGCCTGGTCCCGAAAGTTTAGAGTAGGCCAGTAGTCGGGAGCCTATTCCTTTTGCTTCTGCTTCTTGTAAATATTTCGCCTGATCAATGTTTGCCATACAGGTGTAAATCTAACTTGTTGAAGGAAAAGTCAAGAAGTCATAGTCCATTTTACAAATTGACGGTATGATTCGTGAAATGAATTATTTAACGATCATGGTTCCACGCATCATAGCAAAATGACCAGGGAATGTACAAACATACTCATAGGAACCTGTTTCTTTAGGAGCGGTGAATGTAACCGTATCGGATTCACCCGGTCCCAATAATTTGGTATTGGCCAACACATCATCTTTAACGGAGTCGGGTAGGGGGTTGGTTGCATTTGCGCCCGCTCCGAGTGCTTTCTGGCCAAAAGCAATGGCACTGATTCCTTTGTTCAGGATGACGAGATTATGCCCCATAGCAATTTTTGGAAGGTTTCCTGTATTATTGAGTGTAAGGGTCACGGGTTCTCCCGCTTTTACCTCAAATGTTTTTATATCAAATTGCATGGTATCATTTCCACTCACCACAATTTCACTTGCGTGAACGAAGAAAGAAGAGACGAATAAGAAGAGAACAGAAAAAGGTATGAATTTCATGTGTGGTGTAGGGTGTAAAGGTTAAGAATAATAAAATTAAACTTTGGTGGATGGCATATAACGGTAATAAACTTCAAGCATCAAGATAGTCATGGTTGTGCGGTAAAGGTCGGTATCACCATGGAAATGATAACCGTGGGGCCAGTGGCCATCTTCGGACTGTGCTTTCGTGACGATTTGCTGAAAGTCCTTATTCCAGGCACGCCAGAAATTGGCACCGCCTGCTCCCGTTGCCTGAAAGCATGCCTGTGCGTGGTAGTACCAACCGTAAATGTTTATATTCTTCCACTCCTTCTGTGACTTTTTTTCACTCATATTTGCTTGTATCCATTCAAGTCCTTTTCTCGCTTCAGCAGACTTTGCATTTTTCCATATTTGCAGGGAAAGAACGCCGGTACCTGTCAAAGATCCTCCGCCAGATTGCCCACCATGGCCAGTCATTTTGTACTGAAATCTACCCACACTGTCTTGGCATTTCTTTACATATGCAATTGCTTTATCCATAGACTCATCCAAGCCTTCGATTGGAATGCCTGTGAGTGCCGCAGCTTTTAATCCTTGAATACACCATCCTGTAACTGAGAGGTCGGTGTGAGCAACGGTCCTTTTCCAAAACCATACGCCCAACCTCCGTTTTCATTTTGACCTTTAATAGTAAACAGGGCGGCCCGTTTTGCATATTCCTTTAATTTAGGAATTTTTGTCATGGTGTACGCTTCGCACAAGGCATAAGTGCGGATACCATGAGCGTACGCCCCAGAATTAGAACTCCCTGTCATTTTATCGGGAGGAAAGCTTGTAAGGAAGTCGATCGCTTTTTGTACAGTCGGGCCGAATTGAGGGGAATCCTGTAGTTCGCAATGCCCCAAAAAGGCAAGCAAAGCCATACTGGTCATGGATTGTTTATGGGAATCTGTGCCGTATCTTGGCTTATTTCCTTCTGGAGTTTTATCCTTATCTCCCCAACCACCATCGCTATCCTGGGTATTTTTAAGCCAAGTTAGACCTTTAATAATTGCATTTTCTGTAATTTCTTTTCCGCCCCCCGATCGTAAACGGGCCATTCTTTTTTTCGGATCACAACGTTGTTGCATGGTCTTGGGCAATGATAAGCCAATACCGGCCATGGCTTTTTTCATTTGATCGTTATTCATACCAACTTGTGCCATAGTTGGGGCGGCCGCTTCCACAACTGGAGCCAGATCTTTTACATCTAGCTCATTGAGGTCGGGAAGGGAAATATCGGAGACTGCGGTTGTGCGAAATTGTTGCTGGGTGTTAGGCTGAGATTTTTGCTGCCTTTGCATAAGCTTCACAACTTTTTGTTTTTCCTGCTGTTGTTCAGCAGGAGCAGTTCCTGCATCAGAAAAGTCAGAACTGCCTTCACCAGCGGCAGCGACATATACAACAATATTCCAAAGGGCGGCAAACGAACCAACCAAAATAAAGAGAGAGAATAACAGACTGTTTAGAAGTCTGTACTCTCGCATGTATTTACCGAAGGCTCCCTCTACGGGCGGAGCAACAGTCATGTTGGGCGGAATATCCGCTTGGTCAATAATTTGTTCGGGTGGTTGTTCAGCTTCGTCCATGGTTTGTATATACAATTCGAATTGTTGTTACTCTACAAAACAAATATTGCATTGGTCAAGTCGAGCAATTCAATGTAAAAACCTATATTCGTTATTACCTACCAAGACTTCGAGCATAAAATGACTTCTATTATTAACTTTCTAAAAAGAGTTCTTTTGTTTTTTAGTATGTTCTGTTGCTCTTGTTATTTGTCAGCAAATGTGGATTGGCCCAAGATCAAGAAACTCGAAAATGGTTGTTATGAATTCGATGGTGTGACCATAGATAAACAAAACCTCCTCATTAAGTTCAAGATGATATCCAACCAAAGAAGCGGGCTCATCGAATATGGTATTGTTCATGAAAATGGGAAAATCCATGAATCTTTATTTACCACAAAAATAAGGCCCGAAATAATACATGCTTCTTTGCTACTTTTGAAAGCTCAAGCAGTGGATGATTATTTCCTTACCGAGAGTAATGCATCGCAAGACTTTTCTTCAGGTTGCGTCGATGTCGATGTTACATGGGAGTCGAATCAAACAGTAAAAAATGTAAACCTTCGCGAGCTTTATTATAACCACAACGCCAAAAGCAATAGCCCGGGCAAGCCTGTCTTTCTTTTCACGGGTTCTAGAATTATTGAAGCCGTTTTTATGGCCGAACATACAGGTTCAATTATAGGGGTTTATTTAGACCCAGATGCAATTCTCAATAGCATAGAAAGTGACAGTGATAACGATGACCTTTGGATGGCCAATCAGCTAACCATGCCTCCGCTTGAGCAAGTTGTCACCTGTGTGTTGCAATTACCTCAAAAAAGACCTTAGGATTATCAAAATGATAAATTATAAATACGCTGTCATATTCTGTTTCAGTTTATTTCCTTTTCTTGTTCACGGAGAAAATCGGGAGAACCTGTCGATCAAGTTAGAAGTTGAGCGGGCAATAGAAAAGGGTTTAAACTGGTTAAATTCGGAGCAAAATGCGACAAGTGGCCACTGGGGTGACCCTGATTATCCAGCACTTACCGGTCTTGCTCTACGCTGCAATTTAGGTTCGCCTGCCTATCAGGTAAGGCAGGGAAGTGGCGAAAGAATAAAATCGGGATTTGATTTTTTAATGTCAAAAGTTCAATCGGATGGAGGTATTTATTCGAAGGGGTTGGCTTCTTACAATACTTCGATTTGCATGATGGCATTATTGCAGGCAAAGGAAGAAATCTATGAGGATACAATCAGGAAAGCTCGAAAGTTTTTGATCAACCAACAGTCTGATTTTGACAGAAAAGGTACACCAGATAACAACTTTGACGGGGGTATCGGTTACGGATCTACTTGGGCGCACTCTGATCTCTCAAACACCCATCTTGCCATGGAAGCTTTATACTATGCCAAGCAGACATTGAAAGCCAAAGAGGAAGAGGGTTTTGACCTCGATTGGGATGCTGCAATTTCATTTGTTTCCAAATGTCAGAACTTATCCTCCACCAACAATCAGCCGTGGGTAAGCAATCACAAAGATGACCGGGGCGGCTTTGTATATTTTCCAGGAAAAAGCATGGCAGGCGAAAGAAAAAATACAGGCGGAGAGGTTGCACTCAGGTCATACGGGAGTATGAGCTATGCGGGATTATTAAGCTTTATTTATGCTGAAATGCAAGCGGACGATAAAAGGGTGTTGGCGGTTAGGAGTTGGTTGTCTAAGAATTTTACGATCCAGGAAAACCCAGGAATGGGACCACAAGGTCTTTATTACTATTACCATACCATGGCGAAAGCTCTTTCCCTGTCTGGAGCTAATCAAATAGAAGATAGAACAGGAGAACTTCTAGACTGGCGAAAAGAACTTGGACTGGAATTAATCAATCATCAAAGTAGTCAAGGGTTTTGGACGAATGAAAATGGCAGGTGGTGGGAAAAAGATCCGATTTTGGTCAGTTGTTATGCCATTTTATCTTTGGAACGCATATTTTATGCTTTATAAGGAGATTGTAGACTCAGTAATATGAAGGCGTATGCAGTTGCGATAAAGTTCTTCGCCTTGATCATGGGGGCAACCGCCTTTCTGCAGGCAGAATCCCCGGATTTGACTTTGGAAGGAGAGCCTTTTATTTACGCAGATTTGATGTTCGGGGATTCTCGTAAAGTGGTTCTTCAAAAACTGAAAGTGGGTGGTTTTATTCAAATTTACGAGGAAAGAGATAAAGGATTAGTTCGCTGTACAATCAAATGGGATGGAATGCGCTATGAGTTGGTTTGTAAGCTAATCAATGATAAGTTGAAACTCTGCTTAGTGGAAGGCCAACGTGGATGGCAGGATTTTTTTTACGAAGATGTTGTCCGGCCGCAATGGGATATGGTACGGAAAAGATTAATCAGGCGGTACGGAAAGGATAGGAAGTACACAGATTTCCCTACAATGGACCAGGTTCCGCTTGATGATATGGGAGGATTTATTACTGACACATGGGAACTCAATGATCGTACTCTGATTATGACCATTCAATTGTTTACCGTAAAGGACTGTTGCACCGAGCAAATGCTTCAGTATTCTTGTTCTACTTTATTAATCCAGCCAAAGTAGATAAAATTCTTGGATTTTCGCTTTTGATCACCATCACAAATGGGTATATTTTCTAAATTTAAAAAGGGGTTCCAAAAAGGAGCAAGTAGCTTGCAAGGGACATTTTCGAGAGTCCTTGGTCGAGGGAATCTTGATGCCGAGGATATGGCATCAATTGAGGAAGCTCTGTATGCGGCTGATTTTGGGGTGGAAACTACAGAGCAAATTATTCAAGGCATCGAGGATGCCTACAAAAATAATAAAGATTTTAAGGGGCAAGATGCCTTGCATGTGGCAAGAGAGGTTCTCAGGCTTACCTTACATGGAGCAGAAAAGCCGTTTTTAATAGATTCCGAAGATGGATTGCAGGTATTATGTATGATCGGAGTAAATGGCTCAGGTAAAACAACCACATGTGCTAAGCTTGGTTACCTTTTGCAGGGTCAGGGGAAAAAGGTTTTGATGGGTGCCTGTGATACATTTCGTGCTGCTGCAACTGAGCAATTAAAAGCTTGGGCAGATCGATTAGACTTGGAATGCGTATTTGGACATCATGGAGCAGATTCTGCCGCGGTTGCCTATGATGCCTTTTCTGCTGCTGCCGCTCGATCCTGTAACCTTGTTATTATTGATACGGCTGGCAGGCTCCATGTAAAAGATAACTTGATGGATGAGCTTTTTAAAATGAAAAGGGTTCTTAGTAAACGAGATGAAAAAGCCCCTCATCATTCTTGGTTAGTAGTGGATGGTTCCACTGGAACAAACGGGTTGGAGCAGGCAAAAGTTTTTAATCGAAAGTTTGGATTAACTGGACTCGTGATAACGAAGTTAGATGGTACATCAAAAGGGGGGGTTCTGGTTTCCATCTACAGAGAATTAAATCTTCCTATTTATTTTTTGGGACTAGGGGAGTCTGCCGATGACCTGCAGCCATTTTCGATTGATTATTATTTGGACTCGATTCTTCCACTTGATCAAAAGGTAGGAGTGCAATAGTAGAATCAAGACTTCTTACAAAATGAATCTTAGCAAAAGCAGTCAGGTAGAGGTAGGGTTGAGGGAACGATCTTATTCAATAAAAATCGGAAGAGGTTTGGAGCCTCATATTCATGATCAAAAATTAGATTTGTTAAATCGTGGAGAAAAAGTGGTCGCCATTTCAGATCAGGGATTACGTTCTTCGAATCCGTCTTTTTTGAATGAATTTTTTCAATCAACTGATCATTTAATTTTACCATCTGGTGAGAAAACAAAATCTTCGGATCATCTTATTCAAATTTGGGATTTTCTTGCCAATCAACGAGTTGACCGGTCGAGTGCGATATTTGCAGTCGGAGGAGGTGTCACTGGAGATTTAGTTGGGTTTGCCGCGGCAACTTTTCTTCGTGGTGTTTCCTTGTATCAAATCCCAACCACTCTTCTTTCAATGGTCGATAGTTCCGTAGGAGGGAAGACTGGTATAAATCTTACAGCTGGAAAAAATCTTGTAGGTTCCTTTCATCAGCCAGAAAAAGTTTTTATAGATATGGATGTTTTGTCCACCCTATCCAAGCGGGAATTCTCCGCAGGTATGGCCGAAGTCGTCAAATATGGCATGATTGGAAATTCTGTCCTTTTTCAAAATATCACAGACCGAAGCACTCCCTTTGATGCTTCGACTCCTGAGTTGCAGGAATTAATTCACACTTGCTGTTCGGAAAAGGCGAAAGTTGTAGAAGAAGATGAACGGGAAACAGTTAGCGGTAGGGGAGGTCGAGCTTTATTAAATCTTGGTCATACTTTTGCTCACGCCATTGAAGCGGTTGCCGGGTATGGTGATTATTTGCATGGAGAAGCGGTTAGCATTGGTCTTATCTGTGCCTTTAAGCTTTCGAGGGCACTTGGCTTGTGTAAGGAGGATAAAGAAGAGGAACTTGTTGCCACACTTACTTCGTATGATTTGCCTGTTCGGCTTAAGCGCCCTCTTCCAGTATTCTCTTTGATCGAAAGTATGCAGTCAGACAAAAAAGTATTCCAAGGCAAACTTCGCTTTGTTCTCATGGAAGCCATCGGTCAGGCCTTTGTGCAGGAAGAGGTGCAACTCAGCCAAGTGGAAGAAGTTTGGGCTAGCGTTGGAGCTTCTTGAGTATTTGTTTTAATGAGCATCGAGATCGACTTGGTAGAGGCCTATTTCGAGAGTAACGGGTTTTTAGTGAGGCAGGCCGGAGAGTCTCACCTTGAGACAGGAAAGAAAAAAGTTACACCTTTACCAACTCTTGCGGTGTTTAATCCTAAAAGATCAGATAATGGACAAGATTTAAGCTTTCGAATGTTTACTGGGGATTTGGTGAATATAAGGTCAGCCCTGGTTTCCTTGTTAGGTTGGAGCAATTCTTCTTTTGCTAATGATTGCATGACCAGTGACGCCCGGCTTGCAAAATTCTTTAAATCAGAAGCTTTACCGGAAAAATTGAAAATGGGTTTTAAGCCGAGCCCTCTGCTTGCCGAAAGTGGCATGGGAGAATTTTTATGCTTACTCGTAGTTCCCCATTTTCCCCGCAACGAGCAGAAAGCAAAATTGCTTACAGATCATCTGAAAGTTGCAGGAGTGGATGGAATCTTAACCCTTCGGTCCATTTTTGAAAACTTACTTCGGCAGAGTTCTCCGGCAGAAACATTTCTAAATCAAGAAATTTTTCATATTCTCAAGCTTTTAAAAGCATATGACCTCGTCAAAGAACCACAGCTTGATATGTTTAATGAATAAATATGGCTGCAAAAATCCATTCAACCGCAATTGTAGATTCTAAAGCAGAGCTAGACTCCGGTGTAACCATTGGCCCTTATGCAATTGTAGAGCAAGGTGCCAAGATTGGAAAAGATTCTACAATTGAAGCCCATGGAGTAATCAAGGAAAGAGCAATCATTGGGGAGAGATGCAGGATAGGGCATTTTTCAGTAATTGGAGGAGACCCTCAGCACCTTGGCTTTGATCCTTCAATCCTCTCTTATGTTCAGCTAGGGGCAGGAGTTCGCATTAGTGAGGGTGTAACGATCCATCGTTCGATCAGTGAAAATCAATCTACCCAGGTTGGGGAAGACTGCTTTCTTATGGGTTATTCACATGTTGCCCATGATTGTATTTTGGCCGATAATGTAATCTTAGCCAATGGAGTTTTATTAGGAGGCCATGTTGAGATAGGAGAAGATGTTTTTGTTGGTGGTGGGGCTGCATTTCACCAATTTGTACGAGTGGGGGATGGCGTAATGGTGGGTGGTATGGCTCAAGTGTCGGCCGATGTTCCTCCCCAGATTACTTTGGCTGGGAGAAATCAAGCAAGTGGGCTAAATTTAATTGGTTTGAAAAGACGAGGCGTGCCACTTGCCCAAGTCTCTGAGTTGAAAACTCTTTACACTCAATTTTTATGTAAACCTGGGAATCTTAAACAAAGAGCAAACGATGTGCTTGCTTCCAAGAGTCCTCCCCAAGCTGAAATCGCGATTGATTTTGTCCGATTTTTTCTTGCTGGTAGCCGTAATTTTGCAAAGAGTTTAAAGCAGTCTGAAACCTAAGCCTTGTTCGCCAATCATCATAAGTTATGACATCACTACAAACAGATCAGGTTGATTATCGGGTTGGAAATGAAAAGTTGGTCCGTGTGACTCAAGATGCGTCAATTAAAATCAACGAGCTGAAGACTCGGGAAAATAAAGGTGAATACCTGAGAATCCGCATAACGGGAGGAGGTTGTAATGGTCTGTCCTACAACATGAAGTTTGTTGAGCTTGGGAAAAAGGGGGACATTCTTGTTGAATCCCAAGAAGTTAAGGTCTTGGTAGATTCCAAGACCACGCTTTATCTACGCGGTACAACCCTTGATTACTCAAACAAATTAGTCGCCGGTGGGTTTAAGTTTTCCAACCCTAATGCAAAAGCTAGCTGTAGCTGTGGAGAAAGTTTTAATCTTTGATGAAAGAAGAGAAGCCGAAATTAAGGCTTGCAAGAAAGGGATTTTTGATGATCTTAGAGGATTAATTTATTGAGCCACTTGATACACAACAGACTACAAAACTAACCACATGGTAAAAAAACCAAGTGGAAATAAAAGACGGCACAATAACCGTAACTTCATTCGAAAAAATGACAAGATCCGTGCTCGTGAGGTAAGAGTTATTGGTCATGATGGTGAGATGCTAGGTGTTATGGCTCCTGAGGATGCGGTGAAAATTGCTAAATCTCATGGGCTTGACTTAGTTGAAGTTGCTTCTTCTGCTAACCCTCCTGTTTGTCGTATATTAGAGTTCGGTAAGTATAAGTACGAACTTAGCAAAAATAAGAGAAATAAAGAAAAGACAGCAAAACGTGTCAAAGAAGCAAAGTTTAGACCCCGCATTGAAGAACATGATTACGTAACAAAAATACGTCGGTCAGAGAAGTTTTTACATCAAGGGAACAAGTTGAAAATCACTTTAATGTTCCGAGGTCGTGAAATGGAGCACATAAATTTAGGTATGACCTTGGTCAAACAAGCGATTAAAGACCTTGAAGGAGTAGGCAAAGCTGACGACCAGCCCAAGTTAAGCGGCCGATTTATCATGGTAAATCTCTCCCCAATCCCTCAAAACCAAAGAGTTCTCCGATACAATTCTGAGGAGGAAGCTGAAGTTGAAGAGAACGATGACGCAAATGACGAGGATTTCTCAGAAGATGATGGAATTACGGATGACTCTTCTTCATAAGCAAGTTTCGTAACTTATTTTAATGGGTCTTTTTGGTTTCCTTCTTATTGGTTTTGGAGGTGCCCTTGGTTCAATCTTACGAGGCTTAATATCGATTGTATTTTGTTCTCTGTCTCCTTGGCCCACATTATTTGTGAATGTATCAGGTGCTTTTCTTATCGGCCTTTTTGTTAAACTCATGGAAAACTCTTCCGATCCGGATTTGTTTAAGGCATTTTGGATTATAGGAGTTTGTGGTGGGTTTACTACATTTTCTACCTTTGGAATGGAAATGATAGATATGCTAAAATCTTCACAGTGGTCGATGAGTTTTATTTATATTTTTCTCAATGTTTTTGGTTCAGTGTTGGCAATTATAACCGCATTTCGTCTTTTTTCTTATTTCCAATCCTGACCTTGCATCTTGCAAAACCTTTGAATTTGTAAGAGCGTGATTATGTAATGCAAAATTTAGCTTTCAGTTGCATCTCTGTGCTGATTCCTACTATTTTATTGGCTGGAGTCTCTTCAAATCCTTTCTTGCGCCCTGGATCTTCAAAGCAACCACTCCCACCGCCCAAATCTGTTCCACCTCCACCGGTTAAAATTACCAACGCTCAGAAAGAAGTCGAATTTCGGGGTTATTTTATTCTAAATGGAGATCCTTACTTTTGTATCTTCAATAAAAAGTCTGGGCATGCCGAATGGTTAGCTGTTTCAGAATCCAGTTATGAATCATATTTAGTGGAAGAATTTGATATCGATAGTGAGAAGTTGACCCTATCTTTTGAAGGGCAATTGTTTCCTCTCACACTGATGGATTCAAAAGCGGGTGGTAGCGGAGGATCATCTATCAAGAGCAACCAAGTCAGAAACCCAAGCCCATCAAATGCTAGTCCATCCAAGCAGGTTACCAGGTTTATGCCTCCTCGGCCTAAAACCACTCCTTCTTTACCAGATTGGCTTTCAAAAAAAAGAGAAGATGGGAAAGTAAGTACTTCAAAACCTTTTTCTCAATCCTATCCTGGAGCTGTTCCTAGGCGAACGGCACCTGGTCCTTTCTTTCGCGGTTTACCCACTGCGGGTCAGGCTTTAAATAATCCAGGTTCCGTTCCAGTAGCTTCTGCTCCAACACCTTTCAATGGTACCGCTTCTGCTACGACATCAAGCAATGTACCGGAGGCATCTTCTCCTTCAATAAATGTTCAAAAGGCAGATTCTGTTTCTTCAACTAATTCGATCAATGTAACAGCAACGAGCGACAGCGGTGAGAATCTTATTTCCTTGGAAAATTTACCACCGCCCCCCTCCACCTCCAAATATTTTGCCGCCAAGCCCACCCCCAGATATACAACCATCCAGAGATGAATAAGTGGGTATACTGTTCCCTATTTATTTATTTATTATCAGTAGTAAGGGGAGATTGCTCCCGAAGAATTGGTAAATTAAATAACCAGAGTTGGGAGTCGCATATAGATTTTGGAAGAAATGCTAATTTTTTTTCACCTTCAGTTGATTATCCTGATTTAAGTGCCGTTGGTTTGTTGGAATCTAGTAAGGGAATCATTGGGACCGCTACTCTTATTGCTCCAAATATATTAGTAACTGCAGCCCATGTGGTCAGAAATTCTTTGGGCGATCCTTTACCATTAGGGAGTGACTGGCAGTTTATTCTGGCTGAAGATTTCGATCAAGCGGACGAATCCCAAATTTTTAAAATTTCAAAGTTTGAGATTCATCCAGCGTGGACTGCGAGGCAAACGGATGGTTATAATGACGGTATGGGGGATGGGGATCGTATCGGGGTTGATCTTTGTTTAGGTTTTTTAGAATCAGACATTATAGAAATTTATCCTTTTTCTCTTCCTGAATCTGGACTTGAAGCTGTGGGGGATCGAATTGTGGTGGCCGGTTTTGGTACACAGGTTGATGGGGCAGATGGTTTACATAGTTCAAAAAATTCTAAAAGATTGGCCGGAGAAAATATAGTAGATCGTATCGTTGAAAAAGTTATAATCTCTTCATTGCCAGAAGAGTATTGGGGCGGGCTTCTTGCCGTTGATTTCGATTCACCTCAGGGAAATACAAATCTTTTAGGTTCAGCTTATGCGGTTGTTGATTATCTTGGAACCGGTGATAGTGATCCTGCTCCCTTGGCTTTTGAGGTAAGCACGGCCGTAGGAGACAGCGGAGGACCTGCTATGATATTTATGGATGGCCAATGGAAAATCAATGGTGTGGTTTCATATGGCACAAATTTTTCACTGTATGGAGATATTACTGTATTTACCCGCTTAGCCAGCCATTCAACTTGGATTCAGCAGTTCCTGCCTGTTTGGCCAGAGGCTAAGGTTCTACAAGGTGGTGATTGGAGGCAGTTACCATGGTTTGGCATATTTCTTCCTTTCGAAAGTGGCTGGATTTTTCATGCTCAACTCGGTTGGTTTTATGCCTCAACTCGGACAGGGGGTTCAAATTGGTTATGGCAAAAAGAGCTTGGTTGGATATGGGTGTCGTCTTTTTCATTTCCTTACTTCTACTCATTTAATACCAGTGATTGGCTATACCTGGATATGGAATCGAGCAACTCAAGGCAACATAAGGTATTTAATTACAGTTCAAAGTCTTGGGCATTATATTCGAATGTATTTTAAAGGTGTTCACTTGTGAGATATTTTGATAAAAGACACCCCTTTTAACTAGTGTGAAACCTCTTTTAAATTTATTTCTCAAACGAGAATTACTTTGGCAGTTTCTGGTAAGAAATATAAAATCTCGTCACCGAGGTAGCATTTTGGGTGCTTTTTGGCTTCTCGCTAACCCCTTGCTGATGTTGGGACTTTATGTTTTTGCATTTGGTGTTGTTTTTGGCGGTCGTTTTACCGATTCAGCTGATGAATCTACACTCGATTATGCCCTTGGTGTCTTTCTTGGCCTTAGTGTTCTAAGCCTTATAACAGGAATTATTGGGGCGGCTCCAGGAATTATTGTGTCCCAGCCAAATTTTGTCAAAAAAGTTGTTTTCCCTTTGGAGATCCTACCTGCTTCCACTGTTGGTGCACTGGCTTATGATTTAATTATTGGACTTGGGTTATGCTTTTCTGGAATTGCTATGTTTGGCCCTGGTCTAACTTTTTCCTCTTTATATGCCGTACTCATCCTCGGTCCTGCTTTTTTAATAGCTTTAGGAATGGCATTGTTTTTTTCGGCCCTGGGAGTTTTTATCAGAGATATTAATCATTTGGGGGCTTTTCTTGGTCTCGCCTTACTTTATTCAAGTGGAGTCTTTTACTCGGCGGCCAAAGCAGAAGCAACGGCTCCAGTAATATGGACTTTTTTACAATGGAACCCCTTGCTTCAAATAATCGATTCTTTGAGACAGGTTGTTTTGTGGGGAGGGGTACCTAACTGGTCTTCAATTGGGTATTGCTGGATATTCGGTATCGTCTGCCTTCTTGGAGGTTCTTGGTTTTTTAATCGACTAAGGCCAGCTTTTGCCGATGTGCTTTAATTTTCTCGGTATAGTTTGTGTGCTACGGTTTCCCATGTGTGCCGCTTTGCCCAAGTAATCCCATGGGTACCCAATTTTTTCCGTAGGCTTGGGTTTTCAATTAAAGTTACAATATTATTTTTTAATTCCTCCGCGTCACTTGGATTTGATAAAAGACCAGTCTCTCCATGCCGTACTGCATCCTCAACCCCTCCAACCTTAGTTGCAATAATTGGGAGCCCAAATGCAGATGCTTCAAGGTACACAAACCCAAATCCTTCTACACTTTTTTTTGTAAGGGTTGGAGTAAGAGCAAAAATAGTAGATTTTTGGTATAATTCGCTCAAATCTTTATCAGACAGTTCACCGGTAAATGTAATTTCTGCTCTCATACCTAAAGCAACCCCATTCAACTTTTTCTGGTAGGATGTCTGGTTTATTGGACCCGCAAAAACTACTCGAATGTTGTTTTGTAATTCTAGTGGTATTAACTGCAATGCTTGAAGTAGTTGCAATTGTCCTTTTCTTGGATGAATGCGCCCCACGCAAACAATCTGTAGAACTTTGGTGTCTGGAAGAATTATTTGAGGAGATTGGTTATTGAGAACCATGCTTGATGGTGCTCCTGGGATCAATCTGATTTTATCAACACTTTGTTTGCAGAATTTCATGCATTGATCTTGATTGAACTTTGACAGTACATGAATCTTAGTGCTTGAAATCAATAGTTTACGAAATAAAATTCTTTCCAGTGGATTTCGAGTGAAGCTAATCAGTTCTGAACCATGTAAGGTAATTATTTTCTGTATATTTTTAGGCAACAACCATCCAAGTCTTATGAATGCACGACAGGCTCCAAGTTCAGCGATATGTAGGGTTAAAGCCTCTGTTTTTTTAAAAAGAAATGACCTGAGGCTTAAAATCAACAAGACCGAACTTAACCAACTTTGTGAGCCTTTCCATTCCATTTCTTTGACATGGAAAGTTGAATTATTTTCAGATCCGCAAGGTGCCCAAACTTCAATATTAATTTTTTGTTGGTGAGCACTTTCTGCGATTTCCTTACAGTATGCTCCTGCACCTCCTCTTTCAGGAGGATATTCATGGGTAAGTAAAATAATTCTATTAGTTTTCAATCTTCATATCATTGGAATCTTTTGCTTCTCCGCCAACAAAAACTTGTTTACACTACTTTTTTATGGAAATTCAAAAAGTTTTAATTACGGGAGGTTCAAGGGGTATGGGATTATCCCTAGTTAATCTTTTTAAAAAGCAGGTTTCTGAAGTCCATACCGTTTCGCGAACTTTGCCAATAAAACCCTTAGCTGTTAATGTTTTCCCTCATCAGTGTGATCTTTCTTCCCAATCTGACTCCGAAAAGTTTATTAATTATTTTATAGAAGAGCACGGCGCCCCGGATCTTTTAATTAATAATGCAGGCTCCGGGGCCTTTTTCGACTGGGCAAATTTCCCAATAGAAGAAATTAGTAAACAAATTAATTTACTCTTTTCTGTTCCTGTACTGTTCTGCCGTAAACTAGCTCCACTAATGGCGGAAAGAAAATCTGGAGTTATCCTTAATTTAACCTCTCTTGCTACACTTTACCCGTTGCCTTACATGCCCCTATACAATGCAGGGAAGTCTGCCCTTTCTTCCTTCACTCAATCCATGATCTTGGAATATGAAGAATTTCCTACATTTATCGATTATCGTATGGGTGATGTAAAAACAGATTTCAATAAAGTCTCAGCTAAACAACTCCAAGAGAAATGGTCGGACCCCATGAAACGAGCATGGCACCAAATTGAAAAGCAACTTTGTCATTCTCCTTCTCCTGAAAATGCTGCCACTCAAATATTTAATACAATATCAAGGGGTAATTCAGGTGTTTATTATGGTGGTGGCAGGTTTCAGTCGAAAATAGCCCCGTGGCTTCCAAGGTTTATCCCCAGCAAATTTTTAAATAAAGCCTTGCGCAAATATTATCATCTATGATTTAATATAAACCCTTTTTATCCCCATAATGCTCATTACATCACTGTTATGAAAAAATTATTGTTTTTCTTTGTACCCTTTTCACTGTTTACTACTCACTTTCTGCTAGCTCAGAATCTTGAGACTACCATAACTGTTGGCGTATACTCCCTATCGAACGGAGATTATGTAGACACTGGACGAATTCTTACATTCGACTCCCAACAAGAATGTCAGGTCTGGGCTCGAAGCGCAATGGCAGATGAACATTCTGATGATACTCATGACCACTGGAATGCAGCCGGTGATGTATATTTTGATGAGATCAACCGGACTTTTACCTGGACCGAGTATGGCCCTGAGTTGGATTCTGAAACAGTGGAGCAATTATGCTTAAATAAAGAAGACGGAGTTACCAAAACCATTGACGAAACCAATTACTACAAAGACAAAGCAAATTTATATCTCAGGATTACATCCATTGACTCCTATGATGACCAAAACGGAGATTCTTCCACAAATGACCCAATTGGCTCTGAAACGGAAACAGATGAAGGGACTTTAAGTGAAGGTGATCAGACCAATCAGCGAGAAAGTAATGCTGACGACCACAACGATGGAGAAAACGCACCTATCGTTGCTCCTGAATCTCTGGACGGATGGGTTCTTCGTTTGGAGATTGATGCGGCGGACGGTGAAGATGTGGACATTATATCATTTTCCGCAGGACAAGCCACAGAATCAGATGAAGAGGGTGGGGCACCTGAGCAACTAGGTTCTTACAGCTACGAAAAAATATCTGATTCCGAAGTTGCTGTTACTATTACTAAGAGTGAATCGGACGGAGCTCCTACTGTTTTGAGCTTAGATTTTACTTCGAGTACTGGACAATATGATGATTTTGTAAACTTAGACCTATCCGAAGTTGACTCTTCTTTTGAGCCAACTTCTATTCCCGGTCAGTACCGGGATTTGATTGGAAGCGGTAGCGTTACCTTTTCTGTAATGTCTAGCCCTTCCATAGATGAAGGAACTGGTGGCGAAGATGACAGTGCGAACCACCAAACTGGTGAAGAATACAATTCTGTCATTGCTCCAGAATCTCTGGATGGATGGGTTCTTCGCTTGGAGATTGATGCGGCGGACGGTGAAGATGTGGACATTATATCATTTTCCGCAGGACAAGCCACAGAATCAGATGAAGAGGGTGGGGCACCTGAGCAACTAGGTTCTTACAGCTACGAAAAAATATCTGATTCCGAAGTTGCTGTTACTATTAGTAAGAGTGAATCGGACGGAGCTCCTACTGTTTTGAGCTTAGATTTTACTTCGAGTACTGGACAATATGATGATTTTGTAAACTTAGACCTACCCGAAGTTGACTCTTCTTTCGAGCCAACTTCTATCCCTGGTCAGTACCGGGATTTGATTGGAAGCGGAAGCGTTACCTTTTCTGTAATGTCTAGCCCTTCCATAGATGAAGGAACTGGTGGCGAAGATGGAATGGGATACCCCGCGACAGTGGAAGAAGCATTAGTAGATTTTGATGCCCAGACTTATTTAGATTTGAATCCAGACCTAAAGGAAGCGTTTGGGGACAACTTAGATGCTGCAACCGATCACTTTACTTCATCAGGTTTTTCGGAAGGTCGTACATATACCGGAAGCGAAGACCAAGGTGTTAATGAAGGAGAATCAGTGAATCCAGGAACTGGTGGCGAAGATGGAATAGAACCTAATCCCGAAAACGAAGTCGACCATATGGGCCCACGGATCGAGTGGGTTTCCAGTCAGGATGTTGAAAGTTTTGTTTTGGCTTGGACCGCTGATCAACCCAATCTTCGAGATGCGAGAATCATGTTGGCAGAAAAGATATTTGATTCTGTAGAAGAAGACCGTTTTATTTACATGGTAGATTTGGATAATGGCACAAGTTTGATTTTTGATTCATACGAAAATTTTGTCCACTCGGAATCATCAGATGAGTTCGCTTATGTAGAAGAAGAGTTTCTTGCTTTGGATGCTTTACCAGCTGAAGTTTCTGAAGCCCTGCAAAGTGCAAACCCTGACTTTTCTATTACTGAAGTAGTTAAAGAATTTGCTTTCGAAACGGACCCAGCATCAGATGAAGAAAGATCTTTTGTTTATAAGGCTGTTATTGAAAAGGATGGTGAAAAGCTAGAAGTCGGTTTAGATCGAAACGGTTCCATAGTATTGACCATTGGTTACGAAGAGTCAGAATTTGAAGAAAATCAGTGGAAAGCGGTTAAACTTCCTCAAAATGCTTCCGATTACTTGGCTTCAAATTACAAGGATGGTGCTTTCCCCATTGGATATTTCGTAGATGAACGCCCAAGTCTAAATGAAAATGGCAATGAGTTGGTTGCTTTTCTTGATAATGATATCGAGGTTATATTCGACGAACTTGGGAATTTTGTTAGGGAGATGGACCCATGGAAGGCATTTGAAGAAAACTTGGATGCTGGGCTTAAATTTGATGCTGCTCGATCTTCATGGGGAGATGATAGTTCGGATTTCGATGAGGTTAGTTCATTTGTCCATATCCAGAAAGTAGAAAGCAACGATGTCGAGAATGAAGATGATGAAGAGGAATTTAGCACAATGCCACTACCTGGACTGCAGTACCGAATTTCTTTGCTTAATCAAGATATCGACGACAAATCAACTCCAGGTCTCGGTCAACTTGATCTCTCAACTGTGGGCATGAGTTCAGGAACCAAATTAAACCTGACCTTTACATATGAGATGTCTCCCCCGCGCTATTTGATTGTAAGTGGGGCAAATGTTACCGCTTTTAAACATCGGCTATCGGATTGGGATCGCCCAGGTTCCTTTACAATCCAAGCCGAAACCGTTTCCCCCGTTGCTTCTGCTTCCAACACCGCAGCCTCCATTTCCTCGACTTTTGGAATTACGGTAGAAATGGGAGGTGAACGATTTTATGAAGGTTCAATATTTGTTGCCAATGTTGTAGGGCTAGATGTTGGGGTCGCAGAACACTCTTCACCGTGGGATCCAACTGCAAGCTTCAGTTTGAATGGTTTGCCAGGTACCGAGACTTCAGTTAGCGCGTTTCTTCCTCGTAGAATGCTTATGGATAAGTTTCAAATTTTTGATCCAAATGATGTGAGGGCAGCAATAGTGGACGCTACTGGTACGCTTAGATACATCACTGGGAGTATTGATCCAAGTGAGGAAGTTGGTACTGAAGTTGGTACTGAATTTTTTCGTACGCCCTACAGAGGATATGAACCAAGGATGGATGACCCATCCATGTACTCCGATCCTACTGCTATGGAGGGCTCTGAATACCTCCTAGACGACTTGGAATTTGGAATAGAGGATGGGCTCGCTGAAACAGCAAGCACCGATGGTGAAATTGATACTCAAGCTGATCTATCTGACGATGATATCGCAGAATCGAGGTTCGATTTTGATGGGGATCAGTTTGCTAATTCCTTATTACAGGTTTCTTTTAAAACAGATGATTTACCCGGAGAAGTTCAGATCGGTGATCCTTTTGTTGATCCGTTTGCCACGCTAGACGAGTCAGATTTTGGGTCTGTATCTGGTACCATTCTCGATGAATCTGGATCTACAATTCCAGAATATGATGTTTGGTTTTTCAAGGTGCCAGAAGCAGGACAGGATCTATACAGTGCTGAGCCTGCTTTTTTTAAATTCGATCGAGAAGAAAATGGTGCTTACACTGCGAAGCTCCCTGTCGGTAGTTATCATGCTGAAGCTTTCGGCTTTGATCCGGAAACTGGAACCCCCTATGAGCCAAATTTGGCAATGGAGAATGGTTCTGCTAAAATCTTTGAGATCCAAAGTTCTGAAAGCAGTTTTGATCAAGACTTCACCCTCAAAGCCGAGTACAGGATCTCCTATGAATTTATACCGTTAATTGGAACTGTAACTTTGGGTAGCGCAGGACCTGTACAAGATGTGTTCTTCGATCTCTTTCCTGTCGAAGGTGGTAATAGAGTTACCGATTATCCCGTTGGCTCATTTGGTGTGGACAGAGAGGGTAATATACGAGGTGAAGCCCCAGCAGGTGAATTTGAAGTAGAAGTTTTTACTCCTGATAATTCTCTCGAATTAGCTGATAACCTAAGTTTAACAATTCCAAATGGAGTACCATCTTATGATGTTGGCTCCATTGTTCTCAATGAGCGCAGTATGGTCACTGTTACAGGTAGTTTTTCCGATACTTCTGGTAACCCTGTTTGGGCAGATGTATTATTCGTCAACCCCGATGATTTAGAAGAAGTATTTTGGCCAATGTGGGATGACTCAGGCGAAATTCTGGAAGAAGGAGAGTTCTCTGTCAAAATTCCAGAAGGTAACTACCTTGTATTAGCCGAGCGATTTGATGGTTTGTTTGTTTCAACATTTTTTGACGGCGATTCAAATGGAACAGCTGATGTCTTAACTATTAACGCCGGATTCAACCAAGTTTTAGATTTCCAACTGGAATCCAGACCTTCGGCTACCATTAACATCAAGTTGGTAGATGCTAACACTTCTGAGCCAGTTAAATATGCCTGGTTTGATTTCTTTGATGCAGAAGATGAATTTGGACCTATTATTTTTCCTGAGGTAAATATTGATTTTGAAGATCCAGACTTTGATGGTACTTACACGCTAAATATTCCTGGTGGCACATACAGATTTAGTGTTGGAGCAGATCGTTACGGGACTATGTTCCGAATACTTGACGAATCCGGTTCACCGACTTGGTTGGAGAACGCTTCCTGGGAAGACGGTAGCAAGATCATTTTGGTCGACGGAAATACTACTGACCTCGGTTCGGTTTCTTTGAATGCATGGGGAGGATCTGATGCCGATTTGTATGGGTTTACTTGGATGGACGAAGACAGTCAATTGCCAGGCTCATCCATCAAAGGAAGTGTAAAAACTGCTTCTGGTTCAAAAGGAAGTGTCGTACCAAAAGCTCGAATTATTGCTCACACCGAAGATTACCTCTTTTGGGTAGATCACACCATATCTCGTTCGGATGGCTCTTTTGAAATTAGCAATTTACCGGAAGGAAATTGGATGGTTTTCGCCGAACCCCCTTATGACTCCGAGTCTTTCCGTGGGTTTAGAGAATCTTCACCTTTGCAAGTTGCACTTCCAGAGAATAACAGTTCATCCTTTGAACTAGTGCTTCAAGGTTCTAATGTTTCGGGTCGAATTCTTTTCCCCAAACGCGAGGTCAAGACTGGTGAAAGCCAAAACAATGCACTTTCCCATGCTTTCGTTTGGGCTTTTCGTGACGAGGATAAAGATGGTGAACCAGATTATGATGATGCTATTTTCAGCGGTGAAGATCAATTGAGTGAAGCGTTTGGAGAAACCGATGAAGATGGTTTTTTCTCATTTTACTTGGAGGATGTGGGGAGTTATTCTCTCAAAATAGAGATGCCGGGTGAGCTTTCTGCACTTGCACCTGCCCCCATCCAATTTTCTTTGAAAAATACAGCTGATAAGTTGAAACTTGGAAATGCGATCAAGATTGATTGGGATAGCAAAGTAAAGGCGACTGCATTTGATATTGAAAGGAAGTCTTCTATCGAATCTTCGTATCAAAGTTTGTTTAGTTCTGATAGCAACAGTAGTGGTCCTGATAAACCAACCGCCGGTACCAAATCTTTCGTGGATACCACAGTAGTCACTGGTGAAACATACTCCTACAGGGTGGTAGCCGAAACAAGTGCAGGGAAGGTAACTTTAGAGTCTACTACCGTCCGTGTTTCCAAACCAATGATCTTCCTCGCTCCCCCTAGTAAAACGATTTCTGGACGAGTTGTGGACTCCAACAATACCGTAATTTCCGGAGCAGAAATTGTCGCTTGGCGGCAAGAAGGTGACGGTTGGAGTTCTACATTCACCGGGGATGATGGTACATATGAGTTAACAGCTGGTCCTGGAAAATGGGAAATCACTGTTTATCGCCCCTATGATACCAAAGTTGACTGGATGTACGATAATCCACCTCAACGTTTTTCCTTCTCAAATGACACGAGTAAGGAATCAAAGTCTATCAATTTTACAGTTGCTAGACTCGGACTTGCAGGTGGAAAAGTTGTAGGTAGCATTGCCATACCTACGGGAAAGACTGGTGCTGAAATTGCACAGTATGTTTACATTGATATATTTGATCCTGAAGGACGGGGGAATTGGTCTAATCCGGACACATCAGGTAATTTCGAAATTCCAGTTCAACCTGGTGAATATGAAGTATCTATTTGGGTTGCACCTGAATTATCTGGGTTTGGAAGTCCAGAATTTCAAATTGTGCGGGTTGGTGGTAACTCTGTTGATATAGGGGAGATTCAACTTACTAGTAGAAACCAGTCATTAACAGGGACTATTACTACAGATTCTGGAAAAGCCCTTCCAAATGTTGAAGTTTGGGCTTGGAGTAATGAAGGAGGGTGGGTTTCTGATTTTACGAATGTTAGTGGTGAATACACCTTGGCGGTTTCTCCCGGAAAATGGGAAATCGGTTACGACCTTCCAATACCGGCAGATGGAAGTGAACCACCTTATCTTCCAGAACCCCCGAAACGTGTTCAACTCAAGCCAAATGACACCTCCAAAAATATAAATTTTTCTGCGAAAGAAGCTGGAGCTCAAGTTTCTGGTACTGTCTATGGTCCCAATGGCGGCCCCGTTTCTGATGTAAATGGATGGGTTTACGCCCGTGAGTACAGTGTGAATTCGGAAGGGGATAACTTTTATGAAATCGTTGCCGAGGTTCCGCTTACATCCAGAGGCACTTTTTCTTTTCCTGGTATCGCCGGCGAGTATATTGTTGGCTTATGGTTACCACCGGGATCAGGTTATGTTAATCCAGAAGAGAAGTACTATAAAGTAGTTGTTGAGGATGGTAACACCACGCTTTCAGATTTCAATAATACGGTTACTACGGAGGCATCCTTTAGTCTTACCGCAAATGACGCTACGGTTTCTGGGTCCTTTACTCTTAATGGTGCTTCAGCTACCGGGCTAACTGGTGAAGTTTATGCTATCAGTACCGATGGAGAAGGTTGGCAGTCAGCCTCTATTGATGATGATGGTACCTATTCCATGCTTCTTTCTCCTGGTTCATGGACGCTTGATTATTACATCGAATCTGATTCTCAATCTAGAAATATTCCAGCATATCCTGCGGGAACAATTATTATATCAGCAGTTAAATCTACCACCGTGTTCCAAAATTTCGTTTTAACGACTGCTTCAGCGTCTATAACTGGAACCGTAAAATATGATTCAAATTCGTCAGCAGTTATGAATTCCACATTATATGTTTGGGCTGCCCGCGAAGGTTCAGATGCTGTGGGTGAACATTGGAACGAAGTAGAGACCGATGAAAATGGAACCTTTGTGATTCCAGTACTTCCTGGTGGTAGCTATGAAGTTGGTGCCATCCTATCTAAAGGTTTACGGGATCAAGGTTATTTAGATTCAACTATTGTTGAAGTTGATTTATCGAGCAGTAATGTTTCAGATCTCAACCTCACCATCATTAAACCAACTAGCACCAACTTTCTTAATGGCTTGGTAAAAGATTCTTCTGGTAATGCGGTTTCAGATTCTGATGTTTATGCATGGTCTGATGACGGTCGTGAGGTTGCAGGAATCAGTGGTAGTGATGGCAGTTTTTCCTTATCTGTTTCCAAAGGTACTGTTTGGCATGTTGGAGCAGAGTATAGCACTTTTGACGAGAACGATACTGAAACTTTCTTTTTTACGAAAGTAGAAATTGATGCTGATTTGAGCACTGAGGATTCAATGTCTGATCTAGCGCTTGTTTTAGAAACACCAGATTTTGAGTTACCAGATGGATCAAGCATTACCTTTGATCCTACAGTTGATTTCGTGACCAAGCTTCCAGATGGTACTGAACTTACAATTCCTGGAGGTGCAGCCAATGTTGCTTCCGATGTAACCTCTGTTCGTCTTGTTGTGACTCCAACAGCCAAGGGCTTATCAAAAAGCTCTACCGAAAAACCTTCCAATTATGGATATTCGGTCGATCTGTTTGACAGTACGGGTAAGACAGTTGAAGGTAATTTCAAGAAAGATGTCATCCTAAAGGTAAAAGTTGATGTTAACGCTTCACGAGCCAATGGTTTAGATGTCGAAAATATGGAAGGTATGTATTATTCCACGACTAAGGATGCATGGGATAAAGCAAAAACCAGTACATGGGATTTGAACAGTTCGACTCTAACCATGACCACGGATCACTTCACTACTTTTGCGACAGTATCAACCCCAGATATTTCAGATATTGCGGAAGGTCTTGCCAAAGTAGATGCATCTGCTTCAGGAGACTGGTACTCATCAAATTGGTTCGGTTATTTCTATGACGTATCCAACGATTGGATATACCACAGTACTCTTGGATGGCTTTACGTGAAAAAAGATTCCAATGATAATTTTTGGTTTTATGATGCAAATATCGGTTGGTTTTGGACCGGATCCACTTACTATGACGAGTCGCAATCTAAATCCTTTATTTATTCTTCATCTGAATCTAGTTGGTTGTATTTTCAAGTCGTTGATGGTGAAAGAAAGTTTTACGATTACGGAGACCTGACATGGCTATCCCCTGATTCAAACTAGTTGTTACTTATTCAAATTTTATTTACTTGCTAATCCTATTATAATTTCTACTTTTCTAATAACTATGAAAATTAAGTTCCTTCTACCCTTTTTACTAATTTTTAACATTGTAAACGCTCAAGTTCCATCCTCCTGGGATTCTACTGCCACCTACACTTCAGGTGCTCTTGTTCTGGATGCAAGTGGTGTTACTTACATTGCTCAACAAGATGTTTCAACCCCTGGTACAGCATTAACGGATACTACCTACTGGAAGTCACTAGACGCTGCTGCACCCACCACCACTCCAACCGGAGCTCCAACTACTCAGCCAGATGTTTCTACTGTTCCTACTTCAACGCCTGATACTTCAACGACTCAGAATGCAAAGATCGCGAGCGTGAATGTGCGTGGAGAGATCGGTGCAGTTGACGATAAGAGGATTATGGCTTTTCTACTTACTGACACTGGAAGCGTTTTTTCTCGTGCGATTGGCCCAACCCTCGCTGAGTACGGATTACCATCTGCTTCACTATTGCAAAACCCCCAGATTAGACTGTTTAAGTACAACGCTGTCGACATTTTCTCTGGTAGCTACTCCGTTCCTGCTGGAGACAACAATGATTATTCAACCAATAGTAATCTTTCGGATATTGAAACCGCTCGCAATAACCTGATTCCAGTAGTAAACACTAATAGTGCACAGGCAATTTCTTTAACTTCGCTTGATAGCGGATTTTACACCCTCCAAGTTGAAGATGAAGATGGAGTCTCTACAGGAATTGGAACCGCTACTGTTGACCTAACGGATACAACCAGTTCAGCTGCGTTTACCCATGTTTCTGCCCGTGGATTAGTAAGCACCGGTGAATACATGTTTGGTGGCTTTCAAATTGTTGGAACGGGCACGAGAAAGGTTTTCGTTAGAGGTCGTGGACCTTCTTTGGGTGCTGCTGGAGTTCCAAATACAATGGTCGATCCTCAAATCGCCGTTTTTAAATACCAAAACGATCCTAACGATGACTTACTGGGTATTCCATCCATTCAGTTGCCAACGAATGACGATTACACCACTGATGCAAACAGCAGTTCAATGCTAACCTACTCAACCTCACTTTATCCAAACTGGCCAGCCTTGGATAGTACGGAACCGGGTATGATTCTTACACTCGGACCTGGCTACTATACTGTCCAGTTACAGTCCAAAAGTGCTGCTAATGACGGCAATGCATGGATTGGTGTCGACGATGTCACTGACAGATGATTTTAGTTGCAAGTTTTGTAAAAAAGGCTCCATATGGAGCCTTTTTATTTTAGGGAATGACAACAACTAGATAGCACATGGAGATACCTAATTTAGATTTTACACCAAAGTATCTGTCTCATGTTGATAGTTGGCACGAACATATTTTTTTTGCACACGATTTAGTCAAAGCAATGACTCCCCAAAAAATAGTGGAATTGGGAGTTCATTATGGCGATTCCTACTTTACATTTTGCCAGTCTGTAAAAGAGAATCATCTTAAATGTCAATGCTATGGAATAGATACTTGGCAGGGTGAAGAGCATTCTGGCTTATACGGTGAAGAGGTCTGGCAGAATGTTAAAAAATACAATGATGAGAATTATTCAAGTTTCTCAAATTTGATACGTCAAACTTTCGAATCTGCAGTTTGTGATTTTGAAGAGGGCTCAATTGATATTTTGCACATAGATGGCTTGCACACATACGAAGCAGTAAAAAGTGATTTTTTTTCTTGGATTCCAAAAGTTTCACCAAATGGAGTCATTTTGCTCCATGATATTGAAGTGTATAGGGAAGGTTTTGGCGTTTGGCGTTTCTGGAAAGAATTAAAAATTCAATACAAGCACTTTTCCTTTGAACATGGGCATGGACTCGGAGTAATTTTCAATCAAAAGGAACCTTCTCCTGCAAATTCATGCTTTGATGAATTAGATTTTTCGATATTTGAATCTCTTTATTATTCGATCAGGGGGAAGCATTTAATTCTAAATAAAGAAATAGATGAACTTAAAAAAAGAAATGCGTTTTTGAGCGATCAGAATTCTAAATATCAAAAAGATGAAATAAATCTTTTGGCTGAACTAAAAGATCAAAAATTTCTTTCAGATACACTGTCTGAAGAGATAAGTGAAAATGAAACTGAGCTATCATCACTAAACGAAAGTTTAGCCAAAACGAACCAAGAAAATTTATTATTGATTGATAAAGTAAACCGAACAACTAATTCTTTTTCGTGGAAAATTTCAGCCCCACTTAGATTTTTAAGGCGTAAAATAATCGACCCTATTTTCAGATCAAAAAATTCTTTTGATGCCAGAACTTATCTTCGCTTTAATCCCGATTTGGAAGAAGCTTTTGGGCAAGATCTAGAGGCTGCTGAAAAACACTTTAAGACATTGGGAAAAAAAGAGGGGCGACAATTTTTGGCTCGCACTACTAAAAAAAGAATCACTTATCGGCAATGGGTAAAGGAATACGATACTATAGGTATTCAATCCCAAAAAAAATTCGATGAAGAATTTAATAATCTTAATATAAGTCCTCTCATATCTATCATAATCCCTGTATTCAACATATCTCCAAAGATTTTTTTAGAAACTCTCAACTCAGTTAAATCGCAAATTTATCAGAACTGGGAATTGATCATAGTTGATGACTGTTCTACTCGACAGGATCTTATAGAAAATTTGAACATTATTGAAAAATCAGACAATCGGATAAGGCTAACATTCAGAAAAAAAAACGGACATATTTCAGTAGCATCAAATTCTGGGTTACAAATTGCTAAAGGAGACTTTGTCTTATTTCTGGATCATGACGATCTTCTTAGAGAGCACTCTCTTCTTAGAATAGTACAAGTGATTGAAAAAAATCCTGAATGCAAACTGATATATACGGATGAAGACAAAATAAATTACTTTGGAAAAAGAAGTGATCCTTATTTTAAACCTGATTGGAATCCCGATTTACTCTTAAGTCAAAATTACATCTGCCACCTAAGTTGCATTAGCAAAACAATCTTAAAAGAAATTGGTGGATTTAGAACAGGTTATGAAGGATGCCAAGACTGGGACCTTTTTTTGCGTGCGACAGAAAAAATTCAACCGCAAGAAATTTTTCACATTCCTGAAGTTCTTTATCATTGGCGTAAAGTTCATGGTTCAACAGCCTTAAAGGCATCAGCAAAACATTATGTGTTTGAGAATTCTATTAAAACCATCGATTCAGCTCTAAAAAGAAGAAAAATAAAAGCTTCTGTAAACCTATCAAACGACTCTAATAACTATATTCATATTAAATATTCTTTACCTAAGAGATTACCACTCGTATCAATTATTATTCCAACAAGAGATTATCTTAAGTTTCTAAGAGTTTGCGTGGAAGGAGTCCTGAATAAGAATATATATGAAAATTATGAAATTTTGATATTAGATAATGAATCAAAAGAAAAAGCTACGCTCTATTACCTCGATCAATTAGCTAACCATGAAAGAATAAGGATTATCAGAGCTCCCGGTAAATTTAATTATTCAAAAATTAATAATTTAGGTGTAGATCATGCCAAGGGAGAACTTTTGTTGTTCCTAAATAATGATACTGAACCTATTAACAAGGATTGGTTAACTGAAATGGTTTCCCACGCAATTAGGGGAAATATTGGGTGTGTCGGAGCGAAGCTTCTATACCAGAATAATACTATACAGCACGGTGGAGTAATAATTGGTTTAGGAGGAGTTGCCGGTCATGCTTTTCGCAAATATCCTAAATGTCATACTGGAGATAAGAATCGATTAAACTTAGTCCAAAACTATTCGGCCGTTACGGCAGCGTGTATGATGATAAGAAAAAGTATTTTCTTTGAAGTTGGTGGTTTTAATACTAAAGATTTAAAGGTTGCTTTTAATGATGTAGACTTTTGCTTGAAGGTTCGAAAAGCAGGGTACCTAAACTTATGGACTCCTCATGCATTGCTATATCATTTTGAATCTATTTCTAGAGGTTACGATTTAAGCACTCAAAAAAAGAAAAGATTTAGCAGGGAAGGAGAATACATAAAGAGAAAGTGGAGTAGTGTAATAATAGAAGATCCATATTATAACAAAAATCTGACAAAAGATAGAGAAGACTTCTCTTTAAATAATGATAAACAATTCTAAAAATAATGACTTTTTCCATAGTTTGCTGCACACATAATCTACAAATACTTAATGAAAATCTACTAAGATCACCAAATATTAAAGATCATCAATTAATAATAAGCGAACATTCAAAGTGTATTACTAAAACATACAATGAATCTGCTAGTAAGGCAGATAATGAAATAGTTATTTTCGTACATCACGATGTTTACTTACCAGAGGATTTTTTTAAAGAATTAAAAGAAAATCTTAATGAAATAGAGGATGATTGGGGAGTTATCGGTGTTGCTGGCAAAACAATTAATGGCAACGATGCAGGATTTGTATGCGATAGAGGAAATATTTTTGGAGAGAAAAAGGGACCTATTGAGGTTCAAACATTAGATGAACTTTTGCTAATAAAAAAAAAGGACTATATTCAATTTGATGAAAAAATTCCTTCAATACATCATTTATTTGGCACAGATATCTGCCTGCAATACAATGAATTAGGAAAAAAGAATTATGCGATTTCCGCTTTCTGCAAACATAACTCCATGTACAACAACAAAATACCGGAATCATGGTATAGAAGTGAGGAATACATAAAGAAAAAATGGTCAAAACTTTTACCAATCGAAACTACATGTAAGCTTATTGTATAGATTTCTAAATATTGTAGTTTATTAATCTTTCAATTGCAAAAAAGTATACAAAGTATAAAGAACATAAAGCAAGAAAAGAGATAAGTGTCTTTGTGTATTTTGTGAAAGTAATTTTCCGACATTCATAAAAAAATATACAATATATAGGAATTATTGGAAAAAGATACCTCCCTTGATACTGTATACCATTAAATAAAGAATACAAAGAACAGAGTATTAGATTAAAAAGGAAAAAGACTATTAGAATTATAACCAGATATTTTATATTATTTCGTAAAAGAAGTAAAAAGTCGTTAAAAAGTAATGAACTAAGAATAATGAATATTAGAATATAATAAATATTTGTTTGGAATAGACCTACAATATCCCATTTTTCAATTGAAGAAACAATTTCTATGTTCATCATTCCGAAGTTACCAAAAAAAGATTTGTAAAGATTAAAAAAATAATGCCCTGTGATTATTTTCTGAAGCCTCTCATCAATTAAGTTAGAAGTTATCAGTTCATTTCTGAATTCAGGATGTGCATACAAATCTTTTAAGTAATGTTTATCAGTAGAGTCATAATGAAAAATAAACTTTGCGATCAAAAGTGTTATAATAATTGCTGAATTTACAGTAAACCTTTTGGTTTCTAAATAAAAGTTTTGCTTTAATACTTTAAGGTTTTTAATAAAATAATATAAAAGTATAGAAAGCAAAGATAAATAAAAATTAAGTTTGGAAAACAAAATTAAAGTTGTGATTACAATAAAAAAATAATTTCTATTTAAGAATTTATATTTTTTGGATTCTTTTTTTGTTATCGTAATATAAGCAAAAGATAAACACAAAAATAGTGAGAAAAAGTCGTCATTCGTATAAGAAGAAATATAAATAATTTGGGCAGAAAAGATTAGTGGTATGAAAAAATATCTTGAAGACTTATGATATGCGACAAAGTATAGAATAGACGCATAAAGACATACATTTAAAAGTCTGTATGAGTAAAGGAAATCAAATATTATTTGAGTAATAGGATATGTTACGAACTTACCGTTTAAGAAATAGTATATATTATTAAAATTAAGTGACCTTACAATGCCCCATGGGTATTCAGTCAAATAAATTAAATATTCTTTTTGAAAATTTGGAAGACCTGTATTCATTGTATAATGAAAACAATTTGGTAAATGACCATATATTTCATCAGGATTTGCATTCACAGGTGAAACTTTAGATATTACTAATACTGCCATGAAACATAAACTCAAAATCAGCAATGTTTTCGTTACAAATATCTTAGAATTGAAAATTTGAAATAGAATATATATAATAATAAAACTTAAAAATGTCCATATTACTGATTTTACTATTGTATCAATATAATCAATTTTACCTTTACTTGTATTGATTACAAAATAAGGATCCGGCCCAATAGCTTTAATTTCTATTACTTCCTTGTATTGATTAATATCAATTTTAATTAAGTTACATTCAACATTATGTCCAGATATTTTGGTTATATCTTTTCTGTCGAGTGTTATTCTCTTATATGGACCTATTTTAAAATTTATATTGTATATTAGGAATGTAGAATTCTCGTCACCAATATCTACTCTTATTTCTTCCGTTTGAGCAATGGAATTAATTCTTCCATAATAATGATGGTCTCTATTTCTATTTTGTAATATAAATTTTTCATTTTCTTCGAAATCCTCTCCTTTTTCTCTTGTGAAGATATTTAATTCTTGATTATTTTTCTCCTTCCCAATAAAAATGAAGTAAATATTTCTATCAATAAAGACGGAGTATATTAAATGAATTATAAAAAATACTGCTAATAAGACTACTTTTTTATTATTCAAACCTTTAAACATTTTCAATACTTTCTAATTTCTAAGGTTTTATCAACGATGTTTAAAAATATTTTATTTAGACACAAATTCAATCATTTCATGCGACATGAATTTAATTGTTATAATTTTCGATATTCTAAAATGAAAGTTAGGATTGTTGGACATGAAAACATACTCCAATACAAAAAGCATGGAGGTATTCTTGGATTTTTACATTTTGGAAGTTTTTTTTTGTCTGGGATAGCCTTGATTGAAAATTTGGGATTGAATTATACAGCGATTGCTTCTTCTCATAATCTAAAGTATTTGCCGAGGACAGAAAGTGATTTTTGGCATAATATATACAGTAAGATAAACTCATATTACTCGAGACCGCTAATTTTTACGCATGATAATATATATGATTCATTAAAGTGGGTGAAAAATAATAATTTTCTTGGGGTTGCTTTTGATGTTATTGAGAAAGGAAAAAATAATAAACTCATACCTGTTAATTTTTTAGGAAAAAAAGTTTTTTTTCAGTCCAGTCCTGTCAGACTTGCACGAGCTACAGGACGACCAATCTTTCCCATGACAATTCGATTTTCTCCAATTTACAGGAAACACTACCTTTTTATTGGTAAACCCTACACCGTAATAAGTGATTTGGATACAACCCAAAAAGTTCTTAGTGAAATGGAAAGTATTGTTAAATTTCATCAATACCAGTTTTTTCACGATATTCACAGACCATTCCAAAATTTACATTAAGTCTATTACAGTATAGATCATTTAGGCTTGGTTCGCCAGGAGTGATTTAGATGCACAACACCCTGCTCTAAATCGTCTTGAATCACTCTAAATGTGAATACTCCCTTGGCAAAATCCAATGTATTAATGCCGTGCTCACAAAACAAAGAGATGTCTACATAGTAATTTCCTTTTAGCAGCGGAATTTCAGGAAAATTAATTTCAAAGAATTTTTGGTCATTTATCTCTAAAAACTCTATTTTATCATTATGAGAACCAGCAGAACCAACTATTTCTCCAGATTTTTTTCGAATTGTAATGGCTAAGGTTGGCTTTGCTTTTATTGATTTAAACCAAATTTTCATTTTTAGACTATCGTGCCTGCTTAAAAGCCTAGTATGACATTTAATTTGCTCGTTATTCTTAAAAAAGTGGATTTTGTCTATGTTTGTATTTCCATCTTCAAAACCTTTTCGTTCATCAATTTGCTCTTTCTGCTTTTTATAACTGCTGAATTCCAAATCCTCATTGTAAGCTGCAATAACATCCTTGGTCATACCAATTTTTACTATTTTCCCTTTTTCCAACCATAGAACCCTATTACATAGGGCCTCTACCTGATAAGTTGAATGTGAACAGAAAAGTATGGTCGTGCCCAGATCTTTGAGTTCCATAATCCGATTGAATGACTTTTGGGAAAATTCTTGATCACCTACAGAAAGAGCTTCATCAATAACTAAAATATCAGGACTGGTGGAGGTTGCTATCGCAAAGGCCAACCTCATAGACATGCCTGTTGAGTATGTACGAAGTGGTAGCTCAATAAAATCATCTATGTCGGCAAAATCAGTAATCTGACTTAAACATTTGTCTATTTTCTTTTTATGAAGTCCCATTACGGAAGCAGTGAGATAAATGTTTTCAATACCGGTAAAATCTGGATGAAAACTAGATCCGAGTTCAAGTAGTGCACCAATCTTACCATTAACACAGATCTCTCCAGAAGTTGGGCTTAGTGTCTTGCAAATAATTTGAAGAAGGGTCGATTTCCCCGCTCCGTTTCTACCAATTATGCCAACAACTTCTCCTGATTCTATTTTTAGGTCAATTCCGGTAAGTGCGTTAATTCTTTTTGTGGAGTGTTTTTTTTGGATTAAATTCTTTAGTAATGAACTTTTAGAATTCATTACAAAGTGTTTGTAAATTGACTTTAATTCAACTGCAATTGCCACAGATTTTGGATTAATGATGAAGAATTTTACCTATTTCTTAATATTAGTCGAGACAGCCATCAATAAAAAAAATTTGGTTGAAATTAATATGTGAGATGACTTCACACCAATTAACCCAAATGAATTCATTAAAATAAAAAGGCTCCATATGGAGCCTTTTTTACAAAACTTGCAACTAAAATCATCTGTCAGTGACATCGTCGACACCAATCCATGCATTGCCGTCATTAGCAGCACTTTTGGACTGTAACTGGACAGTATAGTAGCCAGGTCCGAGTGTAAGAATCATACCCGGTTCCGTACTATCCAAGGCTGGCCAGTTTGGATAAAGTGAGGTTGAGTAGGTTAGCATTGAACTGCTGTTTGCATCAGTGGTGTAATCGTCATTCGTTGGCAACTGAATGGATGGAATACCCAGTAAGTCATCGTTAGGATCGTTTTGGTATTTAAAAACGGCGATTTGAGGATCGACCATTGTATTTGGAACTCCAGCAGCACCCAAAGAAGGTCCACGACCTCTAACGAAAACCTTTCTCGTGCCCGTTCCAACAATTTGAAAGCCACCAAACATGTATTCACCGGTGCTTACTAATCCACGGGCAGAAACATGGGTAAACGCAGCTGAACTGGTTGTATCCGTTAGGTCAACAGTAGCGGTTCCAATTCCTGTAGAGACTCCATCTTCATCTTCAACTTGGAGGGTGTAAAAACCGCTATCAAGCGAAGTTAAAGAAATTGCCTGTGCACTATTAGTGTTTACTACTGGAATCAGGTTATTGCGAGCGGTTTCAATATCCGAAAGATTACTATTGGTTGAATAATCATTGTTGTCTCCAGCAGGAACGGAGTAGCTACCAGAGAAAATGTCGACAGCGTTCTCTTGCTCAAAAAGATCTTTCTTTTTAGGGAATGCATTGAGGAATAGAGAAGATAGTCTTTCCATCTCGGATAGAATCGCCTTGGTCTTTCTGGAGAGAATTGCGTAAAGGATAAGGGAAGGGATTGCGGCAACTAGTCCAAGCTCTGTTGTGATAAGAGCTTCAGAAATTCCTTCGGATAAGCTTTTGGCATCTCCAGTGCCAAAAAGTGTAATTTGTTTGAAGGTTTTTATCATGCCTGTCACCGTTCCCAATAGTCCCATAAGCGGAGCTGTCGCGGCAGTTACCTGAATAACTGGCAGGTAACTTTCTAATTTTGGCTGGGTGGCCAGGAGCTCTTCGTACATTGATTCATCCACCATTTTCTTGCCTTCGGTACACTTGGAAATTCCGGCTGAAAACATAGTTTTAAAAGGTCCTTTAAGTTTTTGGGCATATTTCATTGCGCCTTCCTTGTCCCCTTCTTCCATTTTTCGGATAATCTCGGTGACTGCTTTGGATTTTGGAAAGCTTATGCCGCTTAGTTGAAAGTATTTAAAAAGGGCAATGATGAGAGAAACGGCGGCAGCAATGACGATGGGGTATGCCCATGTCCCTCCCTTTTGTATGTGCTCCAAGGCAGTATCCTCGG
>CALSTX010000002.1 GCA_943789375.1 uncultured Opitutales bacterium
CTTGTGGGTTATTGGAAATTTGATGAGACTTCGGGGACAACTGCCCAACGATGCATCAGGCAATGACTATCATGCCGAACTCTTTAATGGTGGAGACGGTTCTGCTTCCTGGACAGAGGGAAAGTAAACGGTGCCATCGAATTAGATGGGGTTGATGACTATCTTGCCATTCAAACTTTGAATTATACCCAGGCTGGTGAGATTCCGGCGGTCACAGTGGTTGCCTGGGTAAAGACCTTAATGACAAATCAATCATATGTGATTAGTTATGATCGTTCGGAGAACTGGCGGTTTACGGTTGGTGGTGATTTAAGCAATGGCAGGTTGTTTTTTGCGTCAACAGATTCTTCCGGAACTCTCTCGGATGATTATGGCAGTACCGAGTTGAACGACGGGAATTGGCACTTGGTGGTTGTATCCTACGATTCATCGACCAGTTTGAAGAAATTTTATCTGGATGGAAATCCGGATGGTACCATCACCACCCACTCAAACAATGCACTGGGAAATGGATCAATGACAAGATTCGGTACGATTGGTGCAGTGAACGAAGATATTGCATACAATACTTTGGAGGAGGGTGGTCGTGGTGGATTCTTTGAGGGATCTATCGACGAGATCAGACTTTACGATCGTGCACTGACGGATGCGGAAGTAAACCACCTCTATTTTCAGGCCACCACGGATAGTGACTCCGATGGGTTGACCAATGCGGAAGAGGACAGCCTGGGGACCAGTTCAAGCAATACCGATACCGACGGGGATGGCATTTCAGATTGGGATGAAATTAATGGGTATCATACCTACGCTCAGATTAGTGGAGTTATGAGTTGGACAGCAGCCAAAGCAGATGCGGAAAGTCGCGGTGGGTACTTGGCCACAATTACCAGTGCGGAGGAAAATAGTAGAGTCGTTGCGGCAGCTTCTTTGGATTATCTTTGGCTTGGAGGAAGTGATGCTAGTTCAGAAGGTACCTGGACATGGCTGAGTGGAGAGGCTATGGATTACAGTAACTGGGGTAGTGGCGAGCCCAATGATTCCAGTGGAGAGGATTATCTCACTTTGACTGCTGCCAGGCAATGGAATGATACGACCAACACTTATGCAACGATAAACGGCTACATTCTGGAAACCGAATATGCTCCCACCAACCCCCTTCAATCCGATTCCGACGGGGACGGGGTGGATGATTTAAGCGAAATTAATCAGGGCAGGAATCCGAATCTTGTCGAACTTGCTGACTGGTCCTCTGTTGGTGCAGGAATATGGACTTTGTCAAATGCGGATTTGACAATACGGCAAACTGAAAATCAACCCGATCTTTATTATTTAACGCCATATGAAATATTGAACAAAAGCGTTACCTTTTCGATGGGGGTTTCAGGAGATACGGATAACGATTATATTGGCTTTGTCATGGGATATGAAGACTCCTCGAATTATTATTATTTTTCATGGACTAAATCGGAGTCAAGTGAAGGTACTTCCCCCACAGATGGTTGGAATCTTTACAGGAAGGAAGACGGAGTAGTCAGCACTCTTGCAACTGACCAATCCGATTATACCAAAGGCTGGGAAATAGATGTGGATTATGATGTGACTGTTTCTTACAGCTCAGGCAAAATGAGTATTCATTTACAAGGAGGGTCTCAGGCTTTTAGCATTGGCGCGACAATCACAACGATCGAGGATGACTTACCCAGTGGAAAATTCGGATTTTTTGGAAGTTCGCAAGCAGGTATGAATTTTAGTTCCTTAAAGTTCGAGCACTTATACACACCTGAGATTTCCCTTTCCGGAGAAGCTACGGTTTCGGTAGAAGGAGCGACATCATTTTCTGACCCCGGGGCAACTGCCACTGACTTTGAAGATGGAAGTCTGAGCTCAGCTATAACGACCACTGGCACTGTAAACCTACAAGTAGTCGGATCTTATCAGTTGGTTTATACAGCTACCGATTCATCTGGTATTGATGTGCAGGTAAGCCGAACCGTCAATGTGGTGGACACGACGATCCCGGTGATCACTTTGACTGGCGATGCAACGATTACCCATGAAGCGGCGACTGTGTACACCGATGCAGGGAGCAGGCTGGGCGGATACGGTGGACGGGAGTGGTACTTTGACGGCGAGTGGTACAGTGGATGTAAACACGGTGGGCACTTATGTTTTAACCTACGATTACACGGATGCTGCGGGTAACGCGGCGGTGCAAGTCAGCCGGACTGTCAATGTGGTGGACACGACGATCCCGGTGATCACTTCGATTGGCGATGCAACGATTACCCATGAAGCGGCGACTGTGTACACCGATGCAGGGAGCAGCCTGGACCGATACCTTGGACGGCACCGGGACAGTAACGGCGGATGGCACGGTGGATGTAAACACGGTGGGTATTTATGTTTTAAGCTATGATTACGCGGATGCTGCGGGTAACGCTGCTGTGCAAGTCAGCCGGACTGTCAATGTGGTGGACACAACGATCCCGGTGATTATCCTAAACGGAGAGGAGACTGTGATACAGGAAGCATCGACAGCGTACACGGATGCGGGAGCAGACTGGGCGGATACCGTGGACGGAAATGGTACACTGACTGCGAGTGGCACGGTGGATGTAAACACGGTGGGTAGTTATGTTTTAACCTATGATTTTACGGATGCTGCGGGTAACGCTGCTGTGCAAGTCAGCCGAACGGTCCATGTCTTGGACACGACAGCCCCGGTGATTACTTTAAATGGGGAAGCTGAAGTGAGCCACGAAGCATCGACAGCGTACACGGATGCGGGAGCAGACTGGGCGGATACCGTGGACGGAAATGGTACCCTGACTGCGAGTGGCACGGTGGATGTAAACACGGTGGGTAGTTATGTTTTAACCTATGATTATACGGATGCTGCGGGTAACGCAGCGGTACAAGTCAGCCAAACAGTCCATGTGGTGGACACAACAATTCCAGTGATTACTTTAACTGGAGAGGAGACTGTGACTCACGAAGCAGCGACAGCGTACACGGATGCGGGAGCAGACTGGACAGATACCGTGGACGGAAATGGTACCCTGACCGCGAGTGGGACGGTGGATGTAAACACGTTGGGCACTTATGTTTTAACCTATGATTACACGGATGCTGCGGGTAACGCAGCGGTACAAGTCAGCCGTACAGTCCATGTGGTGGACACAACAGCTCCAGTGATTACTTTAACTGGAGAAGTTGAAGTGAGCCATCAGGTATGGGTGGAATACGAGGATGCGGGAGCAGAAGCAAGCGACAGTATGGATGGTAACCTGACGGCAAGCCTGCAGGTTACCAACACGGTGGATATAAAGCAACCGGGGGTGTACAGCGTACTTTATGAACTAACGGATGCGTCCGGGAACGCGGCGGTTTCTCTGACCCGAACCGTAACAGTCATCAATGAGGATCCGACCGGATTGGAGCTTTCAGGGCTGGAAGTAGGGGAGAACCTGCCCATAGGAACAGAGGTGGGAGTGTTTTCGACGGATGACCCGGATGATCCAGAAGGGAATCGTACTTACAGTTATTCAATTGTAGGTGGAAGCGGGGAGGCATCTTTTCGTATGAATGCTGGAGGGGTGCTCCAGACTGCAGAAGTTTTTGATTACGAGAATCAGACGGAGTATGAACTTCGGATTCGGACAACAGATGCCTTTGGAGGGGTATTGGAACAAAATGTGAGCATTGGAATCGTGGACTGCTTTCACGCGATAGTAGATACGGCAGCGGTGAGTGGAGTGAGCGAGAGTACCGCCTTTTTAAGCGGAGAGGTGTTGGATGAGGGTGGACTGTCTGGGGTTTCGGAAAGGGGATTTTTAGTTTCAACCCGGCCTGATGTAATATACGGGGAAAGTGAAGTGTTTGCAAGTTTACGGAGGTACGGGAAGCGGAACTTTTAGTGAAGAGGTGAAAAATTTAAAGTCGGGCGAAAAATACTTTGCCCGAGCCTATGCGTTGAATGCGGAGGGGATTGCTTATGGGGCTAGTGAGAGATTTGTGACAGGAGATGCGGAGGAACCATTATTTATTGAAGGGGCCGAAGCTTTGGATGGATCCCAGGGGTGGTGGCAGAGTGCCTGGCTTGGATCATTTTATGAAAGCCAGCATGATGGCTGGTTGTTGCACGAAAGACTGGGCTGGTTGTTTGCGGTGCCTGACCCCGAAGAGGGGGTATGGTTCTGGAAAGAGGGATTAGAGTGGATCTGGACCGATAATGGAGTGTACCCGTATTTTCATGCGGAGGAATCAGCCGGGTGGCTGTTTTTCCATGGGGAAGATGACGATAACTGCCTGTTGTACAACTATGAGGCCGAGAAATGGATAATAATTGGGAAGTAAGCGATGGAGGGTAAAAGCACAGGGATCATCTTTTTAGCCATTACACTTTTCTGTACCGCACTGCTTCATGGACAGGAAGAGGATGCGGCGATGGTGGCGGGTGCATTGATCGTGGTGGAGCGTGAAGATCCGGTGGCATTTCTAAATGCAGATGGTCAGGCACTGGAAGAAGAGATTGAGATTGGTTCGGTTTTAGCACCGGGGAACTGGGCGATTGCGGAGAAGGGGGGGAAGCTCACCCTGTTGCTTTCCAATGGAACCTTGGTGACTCTGCTCTCAAATACCAAGATGAAGGCGGGCGATTTTAGTCAGGCTCCCTTTGATCCGGGAGACCGGAAGATGTCAGATTTGACGGGAGAACCTAGCAGTTCACAAGTGGGACTGGACCTGGATTTTGGATCTTTGGTGGTGAAGACCAAAAAGTTGGACAAGAAATCGAGCTTTGATATCCATTCACCGATCGGGACCGCGGGGATTCGCGGGACGGAGTTTCAGATGGACTTTGATCCGGGGCAGGGTATGCAATTGGATGTGACTGAGTCGACGGTGGCATTTACGCCTTCGGGTGGAGCGAGTGCCACACCGGTGAGTCAGGGGAGCGGATTGGATTTTTCCGGTTCCGGAAGTGTTGCTACCCGGGCGGTGAACCCGGTGGTAGCTCAAAGCATTGCTCGGGTTACGAGTTCAGCGGTATCGGCATCGAATAACATATCTTTGAGTGCAGTGACCTCGGCGATGAAGCAAACAGCCGTGGCCGGATCTGAGGGTGGATCAGACGATTCGGGGGATGAAGAGGGAGACGGGGAAGGTGACGATGGCTCGGGCGGAGACGATAGTAGCGAGGGAGAGGGTAGCAGTGACGGGGCAGGCGAGTCATCCAGTGCACCTACAGGAGATACATCCCCTGGTTCAATGATTGACTCACTTTTGGAAAGTGATCCTGATGCCAAGCAAACCCGGGAGACCGGCAAGGTAAGTTTGAATTCAAAAAAATTAGCAGGGCTTCCCTTTTCCAAGTCCCAATTGGATAGGTTTTTTCAGCTTTCAGATTCTTTACAGGATGAACTGCTGGAGATCGAGGTGGAGGATGCGATGAGGTTGCTTGACACTAAGGGGTTTTACCAGTCCCAGGCAGAGACTTTCTTTGAGTACTCAGATGACACCCAAGACTTACTTTTATTGTTGGAGGATATTCCGTTGGTGAGTTTGTTGGAGGGTAAAATTGAAGAGGAATTTATTGAGTCAACCCTGAGTGTTCATTCCATTGATTCCGGGAGTTCCGCAAATATACCCGCAGATAAGTCCGCCTCTAATTTGGAGGAAGAAGTGTTGGCACTGGGAGATGCGATGCGCTCTTCGGGAACCGGTGCAGTGTTTGCGAAGGTGGAAGAGATGAATGGAGGGGACTGGAGTGAAGCTTGGCTTGAGACTGCCCGGGTGGGAAGTCAGTTGGTTCAAGATTATAGCTTTTCATCCGATGTGGAGAACCTAGCCATTCTTAGCTCGGAGCAGGTAATGGATAATCCCTTTTATAGTACGGTTTCCACACTTTATGATCAGTTAATCTTTGACTTTATGGATTTGGGAATGTCTCCGGTGGTTATTGGGGGAAGCCGCCTGACTGTGGGTGACGGTAGCTATAATTTTACCGAGATGCTGGGAGACAAGGCCGTTTTGCTGATTGGAGCGACCGAGCAATTAAACCTGAGCGGGACGATTAACTTTGGTGGCGATGCCGGGCTTAGTGCAATGCTTGCCAGTGGCGCGGTCATCGTGGTGAGTGCCGGGACAAGTATCAAAGGAGCCTTGGCGGATTTGGTGATCTCAGCGAGGCAGGATGTGTTACTTAGGGATTCGATAATGGAAAGTTCCCGGGATGTGGCCATCCGGAGCTTGCGGGATTTGCAACTTAATCAGGTAACGATTACCGCAGCTGATCTGGTACATCTACGGGCCAGCCGGAACTTGGATGTAGATGGCTTACAACTTAGCCAGTCCTTGCCAAGCCTGATTATGGAAGCCACCACCATTCGCCTGAGCAATGTTGACTTCCCCAGTGCCACCGAAGTACAGTTAAACAGCCTGAAGGGCCCCATCGATGGAAGATACCCTAACTTTGGTACCGGGGTATCGTTGGAGCAGCAATTGGGTCGGGTAAACTTCATTGAGAATGTTCGCTCAGGTGGCAACCTGATGAATGACCGCCCCAGTTTCGACCAGTTCGGTGGTAATATTTCGATCGGCAAACTGACCAAGCCTTGATTTTATAATTGATAAGAAGACCTATGAATTCACTTTTTACGAGATTCCAATTGATCAAGTATTTTCTTTTTGTAACCTCTGGCACTTTTGTCTTATGGACAGGCGATAAAGGTTCCGAAACCTTCTTTACCAGGATATGCAGGTTTTCACTCAAATCTCGGTATTCAGGAAATTGTTGAGGTTGGTGTGCCGTTGTCAAAAAAAAGAACGGTTCTTACCACTCCACCGTCTCAAGCAGTAGAGATATCTGCAGATTCTCCTGTAGTGATCGCCCCTACATCTTCCTGCATTACCGGAAGTTGCTCCTGAAACTAACCCAAAAGACTCTCTTTCTGTTACGCCTCAATTGGGCTTACGTTTCTACCGGACATCCAATGTTTTGAGGGCTGAAAGTGGAAGCGAGCAGGGTTCGAGGGTTTTTGAATCAAACATTGGTATTGGGATTTCCCGACCGGCTATGGAGCTCAGTCCTTATGTTACTTTAATTCCCCGTCTTGATTTGATGATGCAATGGGCAAATTATGGAAAATATTCTGAATTGTTGGATTATCGGTTTGGTTTGGTTAAGGGTGGGTTGGCCTTTGGCTTTTCTGATGGTTGGAGTGCAGGGGTAACTTTGGACTATAATGTACTTCATAACCAAAAGACAGGAGACCGCACTTTTGATTCCTGGTCCCCCGCAATATCCTTGCAGAAGATTCATTCCCTCTCGGACTCCTCTTTTGTAATGGCAGATATCATGCTCAGACAATCCTCGACTGAGCAAACGGTTACCTTTCCTGCCGCCGGAGTTTTTGCAGACAGCGGAGATAATCGGCAATACACCGCCTCATTGACTTATATCAAACAACTTGGCGAAAATGGAAAATGGACCTTTATGCCAAGAATGTCATACACCCTCACTGAATACTTGAAGAGCCCGAGCACTGGCCGAGAAGATGACCGATCTGTTTTCCATCGGAGCCAGTCTTGATGTACCAGTGGACGGATTGGTTGAACGCTCAGACTTTCCTAACCAATTCTTCGATGAATCGTCTGATGCTATCCCTAGCTTCAGTGCCACTGATTTTGGCCTTTCCCTGTCGGCCAGTCATCAGTTTTAGGCAATTTGATCAGTTTATTCGAGGGAGCTTCCCCACCAGTCTTTGTTTGGTTTGTAACTGGGACTCAGGAATCGTGCATGCTGTTTTTCTAGGCCCGCTTTTTGCTGTGTCTTGATCTGCTTCCATCGATACTGATCTTTTGGATGCATCAAATGCAGGGTCTTCGGTAGGAAATTTGGCATTGGTTTGCCTGAGCCATTGGTCGAGCCGAACTCTCATCTGCTTGGCTCTTGTGCTTTCGCTTGAGGAAAGTTCATTTTGTTCACCAACATCCTCCAACAGATTATAGAGTTCATCCCGACCATCCTCGTGGTAGTGAATCAGTTTCCAGTTTCCTTCCATAATGATAGAGCTCGGTTCTCCTCCTTGGTTGCCGTAATGAGGATAATGCCAAAAGAGGGGTCGAGCCTTAATTTTTTCACCTTGGAGTAAAGGGACAAGGCTTACTCCGTCAATGGCTTGCTCTTGGGGTAAAGTAATATTACAGAGCTCTAATAGAGTAGGGTACCAGTCGATACCGCTCACAGGAGTCGAACTTGTCGAACCATCTTTGATAACGCCAGGTGCTTTTATATAAAAGGGTTCCCGTGATACCACCTTCCCATTGGCGTCCTTTTCCGCCGCGCAGGGGGAGGTTGGATGTGGCATAAGCATCGCCCGAGGAAACTCCGCCATTGTCTGAGGTAAAGCAGACGATGGTGTCTTTTATCCAGTCCGAGCTCTTCCAGTTTTCGCAGAACGATTCCGATGGACTTGATCCAAGTAATGCTCAATCATGCCGGCATAGACCGGGCAGTCCTGGGCTTGACGAACATTCAGCCGGCGATCGAAAAGAAAACGATTTTGTTCTTTGATAAGGCCCATCTTTTCTGCCTTCTCGCGGTATTTGCTCCAGAGTTTTTCGGTGGTTTGAATCGGTGCATGAACCGTGTAAAATGAGAGGTAGGCCAGGAAAGGTTGGTCCTTGTGCTTTTCGATGAACTTGGCTGTCTCCTGCCCAAGGCGCCGGGTCAGGGATTCTCCTTTGGGTCCAGAATTCTAGGTTGGGGTTGGTGGTAGGGGGAAAAGAATCCGCCCCGAGGTCCGCCCACATCCCATCCTCCACGATTAATTTTAAACCCATGATCCGTGGGCCACGAGCCCCTACCTCCTAAGTGCCATTTTCCTGCAAAAAATGTATGATACCCTGCATCCTGCATCGCTTCTGCAAGTGTAATCTCAGAAGCTTTCAGGTTTCCCTCATAGTCAGGGGGGAGGTGACTGTCATAACGACCCCTTTTTCGATGGTGTGCACCTACTGGGCCCCCTATATATTCAGTGATTCCATGATTGGTTGGGTATTTTCCCGTGAGAATGCTGGCACGAGACGGACTGCAGACCTGACAGGTTGCATAGCCCCGAGTAAATTTCATGCCCTCCTGGGCAATTCGGTCAATATTTGGGGTCTCATAAAAGGTGGAGCCCTCATTGCTAAGATCTCGGGCACCCAGATCATCTACAAGAATAAATAAAACATTCGGTTTTGTTGAGGCTGAGGATAAACAGAAAAACGAAAACCATAGAAATACAAGAACGCATGACTTTTGCATGGTTAATGTAAAACCCCGAATCTTTGTTCCAAGCAATACTTAAAGGCGGAGAGAAACCTTAAAAACGATTCCCTCCGATTTTATCATGAGCCTAGTTGGGCCAAAATCTTATTGAAAGTTTTGCTTGGTCGCATCGACTGAGAGGCTTTGGCTTCATTTGGGAAAAAATACCCACCCAGATCGATTGGGTTTCCTTGGGCAGCATTTAATTCATTCACAATGATTTGTTCTTTCTCACGCAGGCTCTGAGCCAATGGAGAAAAATGAGATTGAAGGGAGGCATCATCGGTTTGCTTGACCAGTGCTTCTGCCCAATAGAGCGACAGGTAAAAATGACTTCCCCGATTATCAAGCTCGTTGACTTTTCGAGAAGGAGATTTGTTTTCATCGAGGAAAACACCAATCGCTTGGTTAAGTGTTTTTGCTAGGATTTGAGCTTTAGCATTATCGGTTTTATTGGCCAAATCCTCAAGGGAAACAGCGATGGCAAGAAACTCACCGAGAGAGTCCCAGCGAAGATGTCCTTCCTGTACAAATTGCTGCACATGCTTGGGGGCGGAACCACCCGCTCCGGTTTCAAAAAGACCACCTCCTGCGAGGAGGGGCACGATCGAAAGCATTTTGGCACTGGTACCTAATTCCAAAATAGGAAATAGGTCGGTCAGGTAATCCCTTAAGACATTGCCGGTGGCGGAAATTGTATCCAAACCATCTTTACACCGTTGGCAGCTTACTTTGGTTGCCTCGATGGGAGCGAGAATTTGAATATCCAAACCTGCGGTTTCGAGTGTGGTCAACTTAGCTTCCACATACTTGATCAGGTTAGCATCGTGCGGACGGTTTTTATCGAGCCAAAAAATGACCGGAGTTTCACTAAGTTTTGCCCGGTTGACTGCTAATTTCACCCAATCAATAATGGAAACTTTCTTGGTTTGGCACATGCGCCAAATATCTCCTGCTTCCACATCGTGGCTGAGTAGAGGTGTTCCGTTTTGGTCCACCACCCTGACCGTTCCTGTTGCTTCTATTTCAAAGGTCTTGTCGTGGGAACCATACTCTTCTGCTTTTTTGGCCATCAGACCAACATTGGCAACATTACCCATGGTCGTAACATCGAAGGCTCCATTTTGTTTACAGAAATCAATGGTTGCCTGGTAGATACCTGCATAATTACGGTCAGGAATAACCGCTTTGGTATCTTTGGGGTTTCCATCGGGTCCCCACATTTGGCCAGAGGTTCGGATCATGGCCGGCATGGAAGCATCGATAATGATATCGCTGGGTACATGAAGGTTGGTAATTCCTTTGTCGGAATTGACCATAGCGAGGGGAGGGCGCTTGGCCAAAACTTGATCAAGGGTGGACTGGATTGATTCTTTCTGCTGAGCGGGCAGAGTATCAAGCACCCGGTAAAAATCTGAGAGTCCATTGTTAGGATTAAATCCCGCTGCATCTAGAGCATCTCCATGTTTTTCGATAACAAGTCCAAGATAAACCTCCACGCAATGACCAAAGATAATAGGGTCGGAGACCTTCATCATGGTTGCCTTCATATGAAGGGAGAAAAGTACATCCTCCTGGCCAGCCTTTTCAATTTGGTCGGCTAAAAAGGAGCGGAGGGGAGCTCGGCTCATAACCGATGCATCAATCACTTCTCCCTGAAGTAAGGCTAGATTTTCTTTAAGGGGGGTTGTTTGACCTGAATTATCTACAAACTCAATGTTTACGGAACAGGCTTGTTGGATAATGGTGGACTGCTCACTGCCATAGAAATCCCCTTCGCTCATGTGAGCAACATGAGACTTTGATTCTGGATTCCATGGTCCCATGGAATGAGGGTTTTTCTTGGCATATTCTTTGACTGGTTGGGCAACTCTTCTGTCCGAGTTTCCTTCCCTGAGAACAGGGTTAACCGCTGAACCAAGTACTTTGGCATAGGTGGCACGAATGTTTATTTCCTCTTCAGACTTTGGGTCGGATGGGAAATTTGGCACTTTAAAACCCTGGTCCTGCAATTCTTTGATCGCTCCTTGGAGTTGCGGGATGGATGCACTAATGTTGGGAAGCTTAATGATGTTTGCTTCTGCCTGGTTCGCAAGTTCTCCGAGTTCGGCCAGTGCATCTGGTACCCGTTGGTCGCTTGATAAATGTTCAGGGAAATGGGCTAGGATTCGAGCGGCAAGAGAGATGTCTTTGAGCTCATACTTTATGTCGGCATTGGTGGTAAATGCCTGCAAGATAGGAAGGAGGGAATGAGTTGCGAGAGCAGGTGCTTCGTCAGTTTTGGTGTAAACAATGGTAGAGGTAGGCATAGTGTTAATTGGATTCGAAGTGAATTAGCTATAAAGTTTACTCTCTTGTCCTGCAATCATCTTCCCTCGTACATTTTGATTTCCATCTTGGTTGTGATTAAAGTATTCACTTTTCCGTATAGTTTTTTAATAGAATTATTATCACGGAATTTATACTTTCCAATATTGACCGAAGGGAAAAATGTTTTAAAAAGTATTCTATTGTCCTTAACCAAAAATAATCAAATTGAAGAAATATCTTCTCACTTTTGTATAGCCGGAGAGCCAGAAAGTAGTGGGCAGTTTGGAAACGGAAATGTCAATGACACCTACCTGATTACCTGCTCAGATAAGGATGGAAAAAATGTCTACACCTTGCAGCGGATTAATCATTTTGTTTTTAAAGATCCGGTTGCGTTGATGAATAATTTTGAAAGGGTAACTTCCCATTTACTTTCAAAATCGATCGAGCAAAATCATGGCAAGGATGTTCTGACTCTTATCCCTACGCGCGATGGTAAATCTTTTCACCTGGATGTGGATGGCCATTATTGGCGTATGACCAAATTTATTGCGGGCGGGAAATCTTTTGATGTGCCCGAGCATGATGGTCATGCCTTTGAGGCAGCCAAGGCATTTGGTCAATTTCAGGCAAATTTAAATGATTTGGGAGAGCCTGCTTTGGTTGAGACTATCCCCGCTTTTCACAATACAAGAAAGAGGTTTGACCGTTTCACTGAAATGGTTAGCCGTAATCCCAAAAACCGCTTGAATGAAGTTGAGGATTTGGTGGAATTATTTTTGAAACATGAGAAATTAGCAGATGCTATCAAAAGACCTGAATTTCCCAGACGAGTCGTTCATAATGATACCAAGTTAAATAATGTGTTGCTTCATCAGACAACTGGCAAAGCAATATGTGTGGTAGACCTTGATACAGTGATGCCCGGTTGCGCTCTTCATGACTTTGGGGATTTGGTCCGGACGGCAGCAAATGCCGCGGACGAGGATGAGACTGACCTTAGCAAGGTACAGTTTTTGCCTTCCCGATTTGAGGCGATTATGGATGGTTACTTGTTAGGGTGCCAGGGAATGCTGATAGAAAAAGAAATCAAAAAATTAGCCATCGCTCCGATTGCGATTACTTATGAGTTGGCCCTGCGCTTTCTGACCGATTTTTTAGAAGGAGATCTATATTTTAAAACCCACCGGGAAGGTCACAATATAGAACGAGCCAAATCGCAATTTACACTGATGAAGTCTATGCTAACATTTAGGGAAGAAATGGAAGAGCTTATCCGAACTAAACGGGATCTTTTTTAATCTTTTCTAAGATAGGAAAAATTCTGTGGGTAGCACCCAATCGTCTCCATTCCATTTGATGCCGTACTGGCTCTCCAGAGCCCTAAGCTTTTTTTTGCCTACGATCATATAGTTACATGTCATAAGGAATCCGTTCACCCTTAGTATTTTCAAAAAACCAAATCTCCGTATTCCCTTTATCTAACTCAGTTGGATTGTTATCTGTGTGTTGATTGTTGGTCATGAGAAATTCAGAATTATTTTGGATATATTGTTCAGTTAATATTATCCTTAGCTTACTTTTTTCATAAAAAGCCAAATTAAGTCTAATATTAAATGGGAACATTTACCAAAACCAAAGCCGAATACTTGAAGCTACCGTCCAACCACGAAACTGAGTTTCACCCTCTGACTTAAGTTCATCATGTTGGATACCACTAATAAGCTTAAGCTTTTCGCCGCATGAATAGTAATTTAGCCCAAGGTAGAAAGCTTGTTGTTCATCACCCCGACCATTATTTAAATCAATGCTGTTATCTCGTCTGTCCGAAAGGGGAATGTAACGGCTGTTTAATTTGAGTCCCTCTGGCTGGTCGGCTTGTTGATATAAATATCTTGCTACTATCTTTAGTTTTTTATCGTTAATCCAATACATCGGCATAAGCACAACGCCACTAAAAGATCCTTCTCGGTTAGGTGTCGCCTGTTCTCCATTGTCTCCCCACGCAACCGTGCTGTGTAGTGCCCAAGGACCATTGCCGATTCGATTTACCAAGGATAATGCCCATTCATTTCCACCAGCCAGCCGTTCCACAGTACTCGCCCCGTCTTGTTTGTAGTAGGAAAGCCAATATTCGAGAAGTTCATAAGAGCTTCCTTTCGAGTAGTCTTCAAGCCAAGAGCCATAATAAGTTGTACTGTCTTACCAGCCCCCGATGTAATCATCATAAGTTCCAGAAAAGATAGCGGTGCCCAAGCTGTGCTTTCCAACAGTCCACTTCACCCATGCCGCTAATGGATTTCCTTTTTCCCTGTCGTAAAGCCATAATTTATTTGAGAAGGAAGAGCGTTCCAGGCAATTAATCAGGGTCGATGACCGTTGCCATTCATCCGCCATCCGTCCCGTTCGTCGACCATAGCCAAAGCTCATTGAGTCAATGCCTTCCCATTCCCAAAACTGATCGGCATCAAAGGTGATATTGGCGGCCCGGAAAGTTTCATGTCCCCACTGTCTGTAATCATGAGGGTAGGCATTGCGGTCATTGGAGATTTGGCTGACTACTTTAAACTTCCAATAGTTGGCAAATTTTCCTGTCACTCCAACCGAGACCCGCCGGTATTCTTCAAATGAATCATCAAAGGCTTTCCCTGTCTTATCCGTACCATCAATATGTCCAACTTGATGTTGGTAGGAGAGGAAAAGCTTTGTGCTTTGAAGACCTCGGGACTCTTGGTTCTCATAAAATTTACCTAAGTCATTGAGCTTTTCACAAAATGTGCTGGTAGTTTGGCCAACAAGGGAGGGAAGGAAAATAAAAAAGTAATAAGATAAAAATCAAATATCGCTCAAGCCCTTGCCTCAGGATCATTAATAATGTGCAAGACATTGCCTTGCAGTGCAGGGGAGGCTAGCGACTAACCAAGTTGGTGAGGAATAAAGGTTTCAGAACCTTTGTTTTCAATCCAAGTTCGGTGGTCGGATGTTGAGGAAGCACCGACAATATCAAGATCATTGTCATTGTCTAAATCAGCCACTTCAATTTGGTCAACCTCCGTAAGTCCTGTCGCAATCGTGCTTGCCGGGATAAATCCATCGGAGCCATCATTTTTCATCCAACCAACGAGTGAAGATGAATCCGATGAGTATACCAGATCATTTTTACCATCAGCATCAAGATCTGCAATTTCAAGATCAGAAATCCCAGAAACATTGGTATTGAGGTTTTGAACGCTAAATCCTTCAGTGCCTTGACTAGTCGCAAAACCAACTAAAGTGGATCCAGGAGATGAGTAATAAATATCGTCCTGGCCATCTTCGTCGAAGTCATCTACTTCCAAGGCATCAACGCCACTGAGACCACTAGAAATTGGACTTTGGACCGTAAAGCCTTCTGTTCCATTATTTTTAGCCCAGCCCACCGCATTAGGGGTTGAGTAAACAATATCGTTTTCACCATCACTGTTTATATCTGACAGGAAAGCTTGATTTACTTCAGAGCCGAAAGAAGAGGCATTTAGAGGAGCAAAGTTTTCAGAGCCATTGTTATCAATAACCTGCACTGCACCAGTGGATTGATCGATTACCACAATATCTTTATCTCCGTCTTGATCGACATCCGCAACCGCAACAAGATCTGTGTCAAAATTAGGAGAGTGCAGTAATTCTCTAGAAAAATTTAAACCTGTATTTCGAAGAAGGTACAATTTACCGCTTTGCTCATCTGCATCTAGGATGTCAACATCTCCGTCTTGATCGATATCAAAAGGGACAGAAGATTTGAGTTCGACTGCTTGCTCGGCCTTGAGACTTTCAGGGCTACTAATTAAAGCCAAAAGAGGCATACCGCATAAAATTGCGAGTTTAGTAAGTTTAATTAAAGCGTCAGAAAGTAGATTTAAGAGGAATTTTTGGAAACTTAAAGAATGTTTTTTTCTTCTGTAAGCTCCCAATACAAAAATCAAGCACTTTAAGTACTTGTCCTTGGTTTCATTTATTACTTTTTGTGAAGGCATTGTTTAATAAAAAAATAATAAGGGACGAGAGTCAAGACATCGATTTTATTTTCGAACGATCTTTGGTTGTAAAACAATCAGGGTCTTAGTAAGCATGTAATCTTTTACACAATGAAAATGAAAATTTGTATCATTACATCAGTCCGTAATTGTCTTACAGAGACCAAGGCTTACTTGGATTCTTTACGGCAACATGCTCCGAGTAACTTGGATCAAGTAATTATGATTGATGATGGAAGTGACAAAGAAACCCAAGAGTTTTTACATTCGCAACGATCTTCATTTGATTTGTATCGGAATTCGACAAGTAAGGGTTTTGCTTTTTCCAATAATCTTGGAGCTGCCAAAGCAAACGCAGAATGGCTGCTTTTTTTAAATAATGACTTGGTCCTACAAAAAAATTGGTCTGTTGGGTATGACTGTGTAGTAGAAGGAAACCAAAAACTTGCCAATATTGGGTGTGTTGGAAATGTACAACTGGATCCGTTTTCAGGGAAAATTGATCACGCCGGTGTTATTTTTAGTAACGGTATACCGGAGCATTTTCTTAAGGGTGAAAAACTTTCTCCCCAAAGTGGTTACACAGAGTTTCTTGCAGTAACCGGAGCATGTTTCATGATTCGCCGGGATTTATTTCTGGCAGCTGGAGGGTTTGACGAAACTTACAAAACTGGCTTCGAAGATATCGATCTTTGTTTAAGGTTATCGATGTTAGGCCACAAGAATTATGTGCTGAACTCAAGCATTGTGCTGCATAAAAGAAGTAGCACCCCGGAGAGAAACCAGCATCAGGACCATAACTCAAGAGTTTTTTACAGTAGGTGGGGCCGGGTTATTACCCGTTTCCAGGAATGGGAAGTTGCTCAAAGAAAACAGGAAGTAAGTAAAAGAAATTTACCGAAAGAATATGATTATGTTTTAAAGAAGAAAGAAAACTTTCTTTTTTCGGATAAGAAAATATTGCATGAATATTTCTCTATTTTCCTTCATCAAAGAAATTTAAAATTTGCAAAGCATATTCTTTCAATTCTTATGGAAAAGTTTGGTCATGAAGAGCAAACGCAGATAAAATTAGCCCGATTCCATGGTGCTTCCGGGGAATTAAAACAAGCCAAGGCAACCCTTTCCGATGTACTGCACGAAAACCCTCGCCAGCTTGAAGCCTCTCTACTCAAGCAAAAGCTTTGCTGCCGAGAAGGTGATATCAAATCGGCTCTTAGCATCCTTAGGGAAACCAAGGGATATCACCCTGCATCTGCCCGAGTTTATCTTGCCATAAGCAAGTGCTTGCAGGAGAGCACTAAGTGGAAGGAAGCAGAAAAAAATGCCAGAGTATCAACCTTGCTTGATTCTAGTTTTAAACCCGGGTGGAGAGCTCTATCATTCATTTTCCGGAAACAAGGGAAAATAAAAGATGAAGTTCAGGTTCTTCAAGTTCTACTTCAACAAGACCCCAGAGACTCAAAAGTTCTTGACCAATTAATTACTGCACTTGCCTCCCTTCATTCGAATAGAAAAATTTGGTTATTATGTAAGCAGTATGAAGGAAAGATTTTTTCTGCGAGTAGCGTGATGCACGGTGCCCATGCTTGTTATGAAATAGGAGATTTTAAAAGATCTGTACACTTTGTAGAAAAGTTACTGGATGGCGATCCTGCCAATGCAAATGCATTAATGCTTAGAGGAAATATTGCGGTTGCCGGTAAACAGTTTGCAAAGGCAATTGCAGATTATGAAAAAGTCTTAGAGATTATGCCTAATTCTTTGGAGGCATTAAGTAACCTTTCAAATTCAAAATCTTTTCTTTGCGATTGGGCAGATCGAGAAACTGAAGTTAATCAATTGAATACTGTAAGTAAAAAGGCTCCCGGTAAATTAGGACTCTTTGAGGTTTCTGGTTTGCAACTTGATGAGGCGAGTGAATTTCATAATGCTTTGGCAAAATCAAAGATATTTAATACTCGAGTGAAATTGCTTCGAGAAAAGCTAATGTTTTACATATTCTCAAAACGAGAATGTTCGAAAAAAGGTTGGTTTTTTATCTTCCGACTTCCGAAATCATGCGGTTGGCCATCAATTCATTGGACTGCTGAATAATCTAGGCTCTGAAAAATATGAAATATTTCTTTTTGCATCCAATCCCAGTGAGGATAGCGACATTAGAAGGAGATATGAGGATCTTGGTGATAACTTTCAGGATATTAGTGGATTGTCCTTAACGGGTAAAGCAATTGCCATAAACCAAGCTAATTTAGATTTACTGATCGATCTGGGTGGGTTTTCAAGAGGGCATAACGCAGAGCTCTTAGCTCTACGACCTTCTCCCCGCCAAGCCCATTTTTTGGGCTATGCATCAACGATGGGAAAAGACCTTGTCGATTACATGATCGCAGACCGAGTCGTCATTCCTTCGAGTTCATCCAAGTTCTATGGGGAGCAAGTGATTCGCATGGATGGCTGCTTTTTCCCACCGGGCGAATTTCAGGGATTTGCTTCACGGGTAAAACGTAAAGATGCCGGTCTTCCCCCAAGAGGATTTGTTTTTTGTGCTTTCCATGCGGCCTACAAGTTGGATCCTGAAATTTGGGCGAGTTGGATGCGGATTCTTCGGGCTGTGCCTGAAAGTATTTTATGGCTAAAGTGTAAACCAGCTGTTGAGGCTCTTATAAACTTAAAAGCGGAAGCAGTCAGGCAAGGCGTGTCCTCCAAGAGAATTATCATGGCAGAGGATTTGCCTGACCGCGCTGCTCATTTATCAAGAATGACGGTTGCTGATCTTTACTTGGATTGCCCTTTATACAATGGACACGCCAGTGCTATGGATGCATTACATGCAAAATTACCGATCCTTACTCTTGAAGGGAAGCGATTTTGCAGTCGGGTAGGGGAGTCCTTGATGAAACATTTTGGCTTGCCGGAAATGGTTACTAAAAACCTTGAGCAATATGAACGAAAAGCCATCGAACTAGGCAAAAGACCATCGAAGTTGCTGCCGTTGCGAAAAAAGATTTCTAAAAATGCGGATGCGGTACTTTCACCGGCAGTCCATGCAGAAAGATTTCAAACTACGATCGAAGCCATTTTGACCAAGAAGCCAAAAGCCCAAAAAATTCCGCAAGGGAAAAAGTCGAAAGCTTCAATGAAACTATCCAGGACTTCTTCGCTTAAAGATTTTACACTGGTTATGATTCGCCCAAAGAGAATCACCAACTGGGCTTACAATGTAAATATGCTCGCCCAAGAATTGCGAAAAGAAGGTGGGCAAACAATCATAATCGAACCAGCGCATGCGGAGCATAAAAGATCTGACTTTTCCAGCTTTGTAAAACGGGTACCCCAGCTTGGGCAAAGTTATGCCGAGATATTAAATTTTGCCCTTAGTAAAGTCTCCACGAAATATGCATTTTATCTAGATGACCCTCTGCGTACTTTACCTGCCAGTCATTTTATTGAATGTTTGACTCAAAGTATAAAAACCTTGCAGGACTCCAAAATTGGCTTTCTGGGAGTTGGTTCAAAAATGGAGCCCAATACTGGAGTGTTGGTGACAACTACCAAGGATTCTTCTGGGGCATCAAAAGTAGCTGGTCTTTTTGCCCCCTTCTTTGCCCTTAGTATGGATGCTTTAATTTACACAGGAGGCTTTCGTCCGTATGATAAATCACTCGCATTATCTTGTTTAGATTTGTCTTTGAGAATGGAGCAGCAAGGAGATCGAAGTGCGTTGGTGGAACTGGATAAAATCACCTGCCCTGCTTACACAGGTAATGACTATTTAAAATCTGCTGGTGAAAAAATGCTTTCCCATTTCAGAGAGCGATGGAATCGCAAACCTGTTTCCTTAAAACCTAAATACCCAGCCAAAGAAGAGCAGGTAGGAGAGACCGCAGATTATCAGGAATGGATAAGGCTGTGCGATACCATTACCAAGGGTGACATACTTGCATTTAGGGCGGAGGCAGACAAACTTCAAAACACGCCTTTGATTTCAGTGATTATGCCAGTCTTCGATCCTCCGAAGAAGTTTTTGGTAAAGGCCATTGAATCTGTCCTAACCCAAGCCTATGAAAATTGGGAACTTTGTATCGCAGACGATGCTTCGAAAAAAAAATATATCCGTCCCTTACTCGAGACTTATGCCCGCAAGGATTCTCGAATCAAGGTCACATTCAGAAAAACCAATGGTCGCATTTCGGTGGCTTCCAATTCGGCATTAAAATTAGCAACGGGTGAGTTTGTTGCTTTTTTGGATCATGACGATGAACTGCGTCCCCATTCACTGCTCGAAGTTGCGAAAGTAATAAATCGTAATCCGAATGCTCAATTGATTTATTCAGACGAAGACAATGTGGATGAGCAAGGCGGGAGATATAACCCATACTTCAAGCCCGATTGGAATCCTGACTTATTATTGGGGCAAAACTACATTTGTCATCTCAGCACATTTAAAACTTTACTGGTTAAGGAACTTAAAGGACTGAGGAAAGGTTTCGAAGGAGCCCAGGATTGGGATTTGATCTTACGTATCACTGAAAAACTATCCAAGGAATCGATCATTCATATCCCTAAAATTCTTTATCATTGGAGAGCAATTAAAGGTTCTACCGCTCTTGGAGTATGCAAAAGAAAAATATTTTTGAAGCTACAGCTCTCACCATTAACCAAGCCTTAGAAAGACGAGGGTTGAATGCAAGTTTAAGTTTTCCTGATAGAAGGTACAACTATCCTAAGATCGGCTTCAAAATCGATAAAAGGCAAAATCCCAAAGTATCGATTCTAATTCCTACCAAAGACCGAGTAGATTTGATGAAGAAATGTCTCTCATCGATTCTAAAAAATATTTCATACGATAATTATGAAGTCATTATTATAGACAACGAAAGCGTGGAGAGCCAAAGCATCAGTTTTTTCTCATCTATCAAAAAAGACAGAAGAGTCTCTGTAATTCGGGTGGAAGGTGATTTTAATTATTCAAGACTAAATAATATAGCTGCATCCAAGGCAAATGGTGAAATCTTACTCCTTCTAAATAATGATATCGAAAGCATTAAAGTTGGTTGGTTTGAAGAAATGCTCGTTCATGCACTGCGTCCTGAAATTGGATGTGTCGGAGCCAAGTTGTTATATCCGGATGGTAGGTTGCAGCACGGAGGAGTCATTGTCGGATTAGGTGGGGGTGCGGGGCATTCGCATAAATATGCTCAAGGAGGAAGTCTGGGTTACGCTGGTCAACTCTCAGTTGCCCGCAATTCAACGGCTGTGACTGCCGCTTGCATTATGGTTCGGAAACAGGTCTTACATGGCTGCAGGCGGACTTGATGAGTCGCACCTGAAGGTAGCCTTTAATGATGTCGATTTTTGCCTGCGAGTAGAAAAAATTGGATACCTTAATTTCTGGACTCCTTTTGCTGAACTATATCACCATGAATCAGCATCTCGTGGGAGTGATGAAGCAACAACTCAAAAGAAAAAAAGATCAAGCAGAGAAATTCTAGGATTGAGAAATAGGTGGAATCTCAGATCTTTCAGCGATAACAACTATAATTCAAACCTAACCAACTGGTCAGAGCAATTTTGGTTTGGAATAAGTAAAAAATCTTCTGCATATCCTGCAGATTTGGAGGATTTTAAAATGGTTGAAGAAATCGATGATACAGCCAATTCTAAAAGCAAAAATTCCAGACGGATCACTTCATAAAAGAAATGCTTCTTCAAGCTTAGGCAAAAAACTAGTAAAGCAAGGGCACCTAAAATTAGAATCGGGTTTGAGGTGCAATAAGGAAAAAAAGATCCCCCTAATATTTCCTCTGCTAAAGAAGCAATTCCAGGGGCGATGGAGGGAATACTTTTACGATTGTATGCCTCAGAATGCAGATAATCTGCACGGCGTGGTTGAAACGGAGAATATCTCTAAGCATGAGTATGACGGTCATGCAATGAACATTATCAATACAGTCGGTGGAAATGGGATGATTTTGGACTGTGGATCAGGACAACGTCCCACTTACTACTCGAATGTTGTGAATTTTGATCCTGTTGCATATGGTAGTACGGATGTAGTTGGTGTTGGTGAGCATCTTCCCTTCAATGATATCAGTTTTGATGCAGTTTTTTCACTAAATGTTTTGGAACATGTTCGCGATCCATTTGCTTGTGCAAAAGAAATCATAAGAGTTTTAAAGCCAGGTGGACAGCTTTACTGCGTAGCACCTTTATTGACCCCCCTTATCATGGCTATCCCGATCATTATTACAACATGACAAAGGCAGGTTTACGAAACTTGTTTGAGGAAAATTTAGTTATTAAAAAGCAAGATGTTTCTGGATAGCGGTCATCCTATTTATTCTTTAAACTTGGATTTTAAATAGTTGGATTCAAGGGCTGAAACCTAACGCCAAAAAAGCTTTTCTTAGAACTTCGGTAAGTGAGTTACTAGGAGATCCTGCATCATATTTTGATAAAGCGTATGTAAATAGTTTGAATCTTGAAAAGAAATTTGAATTGGGAGCCACTACTGCGCTATGGGCTGAGAAAAAAAATAGTGATATGGCTTGTTCGGGTGATCTGTTTCTTCAGATTAGAAGTAAGGTTTATCAAACCCTTTCAGGTAAAGGGCTCGAAATCGGAGCTTTTGAACACCCCGCTGAATTGCCAAGTTCATGTGAAGTGAAATACTTTGATAGAATTTCTACTGATCAGGCTAGAGAGTTCTTTTCCCTGAAATATCGCATAAGAAATTACCAAAGGTTGATATAATAGGAGACTTAGATGAGAAGGGCTTAGTCCAAATACCAAGCGAAAGCTTTCGAATTTGTAATTATGAATCATGTTCTAGAGCATTTGTTCGATCCCATTCAGGCAATAAATGAAAGTCTAAGAATTCTCAAGCCCGGGGGGTCTTTGGTTATGTCTGTGCCGGATAAGCGGTTCACCTTTGATCTTGAACGAAAATTAACCAAATGGGACTTACTTCTAAAGAGATACCAAAAAGAGGTAAAAAAGCCTGAGTTGGAAAACTACGAGGAAATTTATCAAGGTTCATCCGAACTTAAAGGGTAAAACTCTATCTAAAAAGGAAAAAATTTCTTTCCTGAAAGAATGTACCGAAAGACGGGAGCATTTGAATGTGTGGGATTCCACTAATTTCAAGAAATTTCTAACGAGAACACTCAAATTCATAGAAGTTGAGGTTAATTTTGAAAAAGAGGTGTCTGGAGATGAATCACACTTCGAATATCTCGTGCATCTCAAGAAGATCGCTTTCTCGTGCCCCAACCTTAATTTAACATAATTTCAAATCTTCTTTGGAGATTTTTAGTCTTCATGTTCCAAAGACGGGTGGAACTTCCTTCAGGAAATGCCTAATGGAAATTTATGGAAGATAGCTTTTATTCCTCACTACCCAGAATTAGGACAAACAAGGCAGCGAATCACTCGATGCTTTGATAGATGGGTAAAGTGCGTTCATGGGCATCTCATCTTGGATCGTTACCAAGAGCTTTGCGAAGGTGCAGACATTGTGACTTGGTTGCGAAATCCCGTAGACCGAACTCTTTCGCTATATCATCACATTTTATCGAATCCGGATTCTAGTAATGAATTTCATCAAAGAGTTTACAGGCAAAAACCTTCAATTATTGAATTTTGTGAAATGCCAGAAAACCAAAATCAATTATTTTATTGGATCGGAGATCGAAATCCCGAAGATTTCAAATTTATCGGTTTTTTGGAAACTGCACAGGCATCAATTGTCAAATGTGCTGCCGCCTTAGGATGGTCTTATGTACCCCAATTTCCTTGGGACAATAAAACTAAAAAAAGAGATCAGCTGAAGGTTTCTAGTAAGGATCGAGAATTCATCAAAGCGAAAAATCAGGGCGAGATGAGTTGGATTGAGAATGCGAAAAAATTATTTGGGTAGTGTTTATTCCTTACCAAGGTGATAGTCAAAATATTCTACCCAAAGTTCAGGTAATTCTCCATTTTTAAGGCCAGGAGGATTTAATCCTTGGGCCCAATTCAAAAGCTTTTTCTCAAGATCCACTGATACCAAAGGGAATTGGTGAATCAGGTTCTCTCTTTCCGAAAGATCTTCCTCAAGATTGAACAGGTATTCCCTATCTTCACATTTTAGGAACTTCCATTTACCCGCTCTAATCGCAGCCTGAGCGATCCATCGCCAGCAAAGGAATGCATGAGGTGGTCCCTCCTTCTCACCTCGAAGATAAGGAAGCAAATTAATCCCATCTAGACCTTCTTTCTCGATTCCAACCTGTTCAAGAATAGTTGGTGCGATGTCCAAGGAAGTGACAGGATGATCATAGGATGACCCAGGTGGGATTTTGCCTGGCCAACTGATGGCAAAGGGGACCCGTATTCCGCCTTCGGTCAACATCCCTTTCTCTCCGTTAAGTGGTGCGTTATAAGATCCATTCCATCCCAATGCAGGATGAGTGGCGTTCTTCGCTTCAAGTTTCAAGGGAGCTCCGTTGTCGCTGAGATAAAAGATACAGGTTTCCTTAGTTAAATTAAGTCTACGCAACTCTTCCTGAATCAATCCTATTCCATCATCGATGGCAGCAAACATACCCAAAGCTTGCCTGCGAGCCTCTGGTAATTTTTTAGGGAACCTATCGGAATATTTATGTGGTGCATCAAGAGGTACATGAGGAGCACGTAACGACAAAAAAAGAAGGAAAGGTGCTTGAGCAAATTCCCTAATGAATGTGACCGCAGTTTCGGAACAGCCTTCAATGTGATACTTGGAAGAGTTTATTTTCTGATTGTCAGTAAGAGCACCTTGATCCGAGAAATTTGCCCAGAAAGGAGCTGTGGAAATATGGTTATAAAAAAAACGGAAACCATGGTCTGGAATTTCCTTTGGCGGGCCCAAATGCCATTTTCCAATTAGTGCACTAGTATACCCTTTATCCGAAAGTAACTCTGCAATATTCTGCTTTTCCGCAAACCTTTCTAGTGAATCGCCGTTTTTTTCTATTTCAAGTTTGTTTTGTACTTTACCTAAAAGTAAACCCGCTCTTGTAGGAACGCATTGGGGTGCACTCGTGTAAGCGTTGGTGAAATTAGCTCCAGCCCGAACCAGTTTATCAAGGTTCGGAGTTTGAAGGTTGCTGTTTGGGGAGTTGGCCGAAAAATCTGCCCACCCTTGGTCATCAGTTAGGATAATTATGAAATTTGGCTTTTCGGGGGGTGCTCCTAAGAGCATCGCATTCTTGAAAAGAAGAAAGAATATGACTGCAAAGAATCGATACATGAAAGCTTAATTCATGAGAGTTGTTATTGCTTAAACATGTATGACGCCGAGCCCAAATCCCTCTTGATGGGATTCCGTTTTGTAATTTTTTGAAATTTCTTTCCAGAATTCTTTTACGCCAAAGTCTTCTCTTTCTACCAAAATGTCATGAAGGAGAATCATTCCACCTTTTTTAATTTTGGGGAGCCAGTTCCCAAAATCGTTTCGCACACTCTGATACTCATGGCTCCCGTCGATGTGAAGGAGATCAATAGAGGAAGTTTCAAATGATTTTAGGGCTTCTGTGAAATCTATCCTCAGGAAAGTTGAGTTTTGGGAATGAAACTCTTGGTTGTATTCATTGACCTCCTGAAAAACATCATCTCCATAAAACCCTGCTTGCTTGTCTCCTTGCCAATGATCAACGCCATAAAGTTGGGTATTGAGTTCGAGTTCATCGCAGGCTTGGCAGAAAGTGAAATACGAATCACCGTAATGAACACCAAGTTCTACTATAATTTCTGGTCTAAATTTCTTAACTAAGTTGTAGGCAAAGTCTCGATGAGGGTGCCAAGAAGTTATTGTGGACTCAAATCGAGGGCAAAAACTAGATGGAAGTTGGGATTTTAGCTGCTTAATTGGGGCTAGAACAGAAAGGCATTCCTTTTTTTGTTTTGTAGTAATTATATGATCTTTTAATCGAGGGAAACTAAAAAGATGGAATATGTCATGAAACAATTGATCCATGTTATTTTGAATAATAGGTTCCATTTCCGTTAGAATCATTTGGACAGACTTTTCAACATCACAACTGTCATAAGGACCGGTCAATTCAAGGTTGTGCACCCCCAGTTTTTGGTCGTAGGAGATAGTCATTCCATAGAGGGGCACTTTCGCCAGCTTTGCCAACCTGGCAGGGGCTGTTTGTAGTAAAATGTCATTGTATAAAAATGTAAAAGGATGAAATTTATGCTTCTTCCCTATCTCAGCAACGTCAAGAGCAGCTCCAACGAAACTGCCTTTTTTTAGGGAAGCAAGTATTTCAGAGGATTTTGTATGGTTAGAGAGAAACATTTTTTCGGAGTACAACCGGTTCGAAATTTTGTGTACCTCCTTCCAGAACTTACTTTCCTCTCTATCCATTACCTTAAAGTTCTCAGTCGAAGCAATGGCAGTGTATTTTATTCCGAGTTGAGCAATTAATGAAACTCCCGAGAGAAAAAAACTTCCAAAGTGTAAAAATAAGAAAACTCCACCCTTTGATTTATCTAGTTTAGTTGCTCCTGTAATCGATACATGATGGGTTGCATATTCCTTGCTGTAGCAAGCAAATTCTTCACGCATGAAAGTTGAAAAATTAAAAGGTTTAGTCATGAAAGATAAATTTTTAAAAGTTTTATTCGGAAATAAAAAAATGCACACTATTTTCTAATCCTGCAAATGGTGAATATTTAAATCTTTAAGAGACATTTTGACGGGTGTTTTACATTTAATTTCACAATTTGTGTATACTGTGGCTTTTTAACTAAGTTCACAATGGTAACAGATATAGTTGCTTGAAAAGAAAGAAAAGTTGATACATTCCATATTGTTATTGAAATTGCAATGAAACTAAGGATGATTGCCTCTATGTTAAGGATTTCTTTGTTTGCGACGCTAGCATTATTCACTGCTTTTAAGATTTTTTCGAGTCAAGCACCTACAGGAATTCTATTTTCCTCAAGTATTGCAAATGCTTCCAATATTTCTTCTACGAAGTCATTAAACTTGGTTGATCTTGATGGAGATGGAGACCTCGATCTTTTATCGGAAACATCATCAGGAGAATTCTTTTTAGATGCCAACCTGGATGGTGCTTTTTCAACATCACAAAAGCTTTACCCGCAGGGTGAAACCATCATTAAGATTTTCAACCCGGAAGAAAGTATAGGCGTTTTCCATGCCTACGATCCTGATGACCCCACATCCCAAGGGAGTTATGATTTTGAACTCGTAACTGGAACCGGTGATATCTCTAACGATCATTTCAATCTTTCTTCCAATGGTGATCTCGAAACCAATGCCAACCTTCCTGCGGGAGAATATTCCTTGCGGGTTCGTGTTACTGATTCCACCGGTTTGTTTTTAGAGCGATCATTCAAAATCCTCAAGGAAGACGAACTGCATGGTCTCGTGCTGACCCCTTATATCCCGCTAAGCATTTCACCCCCCGGATATCAAAGTTCCAACTTGAGCGGAACGGAATCTATGTTCTTGGTAGATTTGGATAAAGATGGAGATTTAGATCTGATTGCTGAAGACCTGGTTGGTCGCTTCTTCCTAAATCACAATCATATGGGAAGCTTTTCAAGAAATTTACTGTTGTTCCCTAACCCGACAATCTCATTTGAAATAAATGCCACAATTGGCTCTTCTATTGCTTCAGCTTTGGCAATCGCATCCGACAATCTTGATTCCTCCCCAAAGACTTCTTTCGCATTAACGAATGATACTGCTTATCCCGATAATCAATACTTCACCATCAATTCTGATGGTACGCTTCTACTTCAAGGGGCCCCATCACCAGGTATGCTATTGATTAAGATTCAAGCAACGAATAGTGCAGGTCAGTCTGTATCTTCCATCTTTAAGCTAGAAGCATTGGAACCTGAGAGATTCGCCCCGTCATTAATAAAGATCACCAATGCATCCATAGTGGAGAATTCAAGTGTGGGAACCATTGTCGGGAAATTACAGGCTGAGGATCCCAATCCTGGGGCAACTCATGTTTTTTCCCTCGTGGATACAGATAGGAATTTTGAAGTTTCTGAAACGGGCGAGGTCACATCCCTGAAGGTTTTTGATTATGAATACCAGGGGAAATACACAATATGGGTAAAAGCTACGAATCAATATGGTAAATCTATTGAGCAGGATATCGAAATCGATATTGCCGATGTAAAGGAAGACTTTGATCAGGACGGTATAGAAGATCACATCGATACGGATGACGATAATGATGGATTTACAGACCTTCAGGAAACAGAACTTGGTAAAGACCCATTTAATCTCAAAGACTTCCCTCAATTTCCACCTAGTGGAATTTTAATTAGCGTTAAAACTGTGGAAGAAAATAAACTCATTGGATCAGTGATTGGATACCTGGAGGCTTCAGGTTTGAATATTGGAGTTTCTCACGATTTTAAATTAATTTTGGAAGCAGAAAATACTTTACCTATCAAAGTAGAAACCAACGGAAGTCTTGTGATCTCTGACCTCATTGATTACGAGAAACGAGAGTTGTTATCTTTTAAAGTCCGTGCAACCAATGAATTTGGGCTTTATTTGGATCAGGATTTTGAAATTGAAGTCTTAGATGTGGATGAAGTGAAGAGAGCGATGCCCCGAACTTCTCATGTCTCCGTTTTACCTGATGGGAAAGTTGAATTGTATGGAGAATTACTGTCGGATGGGAATAGTGATGAGGTGGAAACTGGGTTTTTGATTGGTTCAAGATTGTCGCTGTCTATTGAAGATCCTGCTACGACCAAATTAACTGCCACTTTTGATCCTGCAATGTCTACATTTACTTATTCCTACGAGCCCCAAGTTACTGGGAAAATGTATTTCAGAAGTTATGCCTTAAATGAAAAAGGCTTAGTTTTGGGGTCAGTTCGAAGGTTTAGCGTGGAAAAACAGCCCAGTTACGAGGAAGAGCAGTATGGTATCTGGGGTGGTTTCCTTGATCCTGAAAATGGTTGGCTTGTATCTGATTGGTTCGGGGCAGTGAAAGTCTATCCAAATGGATGGATTTTTCATCATGAGCTGGGTTGGATTTTCTCTTCAAAAGCATCCAATGGGGTTTGGTTATGGCGGGAGCAAAATGGTTGGCTTTGGACGGGAGAAGGAATCTTTCCTTTCTTCTATAAAAATCAGGTGCAGAACTGGCTGTACTATTTTGCCGGAGGTAATGAAAATCGTTATTTTTATGATTACCATCTGGAAACCCTATTTGATTACAACGCCGTTCATTATGAAGTTTCTTCAACGGAGGAGGTTTCTGATGCAATCCTTACCACCCAGACAGGTAAGGTTGTGGTTGAGGAAATAGGAGGGAGCTATCGTTACAAAAACCTCGATGGCACCACCACCTGGACTGTTTTACAAAATGAAACTGGTGGATGGCAGATAAGAACAGGGTTTCATGAAAATGGACAAACATACGGTACAGAGGGAGCCTTTGAGAAACTTCCTGATGCCGATTACATGGTACATGGTTATGAAATTGATGGAGATGGAGTTTATATTTATCAATACAAGTGGTTAGATGATATTTACTCTACATACTACAAAATAGAATCTGTAGAAAATGGCGTAGTGACTTCCAATTACGGACCATCTAGAGACCAGTTATCTAGACAAAGTTACTTTTTTACTGATAAGGCTACAGCTGAAGAATTTTATAAATCCAAGCATCAACTGGTGGAGTCTAACTAGTTTGCCTGAACACAAACATTTATGTTACTAGAGAAAATTACTAAGATGCTTCTCTAATTTTTTCTTTTTCTGCTTCTGCTTTGGCTTCAAGTTTAGCAACTTCCTGGGCCAGTATTGTCCGGGCTTCTTCCGCTTCACTTAGATCACTTTTGGCGAGCGCATCCTGTACGCTTTTTTCTAAAAATATTTTCCGTTCGGCAATCTTAGCTTGATACTTCGATTCAATTTCAGAAATTTTTTGCTTTTGCTCGTCGGTTAATGGATTTTCATCTCCACCCATTCTTTCCATTGCTAATTCATATGAACTTTTCATGCTTATAGTGTAGTGAAGGAAAACGAGAATTGCTCAAGGTTTTTCTTGGGTTGCTTCTTCTTGAATATCTAAGGTTAAAGTATAAGTTGCCCCAGGAATCATGGAAATTTCCCATTGCATATCTTCTGCTTCTGAAAATTTAAAATGGGAAAGTGACACCCGTAGATAACTAGGTTTGTAGTCAATTGGGTTGGTTGGTGATAGTTGTTTGAGCACATTTTGTTTGCCTTCTGCCAGTGCTTTTAGAAATAAACTAAACCATTTCGACCGTGACCGAAAGGATTGAATGAGGTGATTGTAATTGGCGATTACTTGATTTTGTACCGCTGGAGGGGATTGTTGGAGAGCCTGGAATTCTCTGACTCCCAATACTTCCCGCAGGTTTGAAAATACAGAATCAGAATGACCCCTTACCATGATCTGTAAAAACCGACCATAGAGAAATCGCGGGAATGGGTGCTGGGCATAGTTTTCAAAGTTGAGTCCTTCAAACCACATTTGCCAATCAATACGGGGCATATGTGGACCCGTGAAACCTAAAGATTGATTTTTATGACTGGGCTTCCATTTGAATTCATAGGTCTGCCAGCTTGTACCATCTCGGCTTGCTTCGATAATAATCTCGGGCCTTGTTGTAGTCATGACCCGAAAGAGGCCATAAGAGTTAAAACAGTGGAAGGGTCTCACCTTCGCTTGTAAGCTTTGTATCCACTCAGGAACCACAAGGGATTTATTCGAAGAAGTTTGATTGCCCTGTATATCTTTTATGAGATGAGCAAATGTGGTAGCGATCATGACAAAAGCGAAAATGCAGGCAATGCCCGTTCGTAGGGTTGGAGTAAATATTGCATTTCGCTTTTTGTACTGATTCTTTGTTTTGAACAAGGAGGAGGGGAGAAGTTGGTCATCGATTAAGGGAATGCATAAGCAAAGAGTAAGCAGGTTAAAGAATCCATAATTTCCCGATAAAAGAATAACGACTTGTAGGATAATTTGACCGATGACACCTATTCTTCTCCAATTGCCCGGTAAAAAAAGAAAGAAAGGCAAAACCAGTTCGGTTAGGTACATCAGGAAAAGTGAAAGCTGATCAAACCAATCAGGTAAAGTATGTATCCAAGGGCTCAATGTATGAGGAATCGGTTGGGTCCAGTAATGAAAATTGAGGGCGGTTAATTCCCGCCAAGTATTGGAGCCATCCCCGTCAAAAAATGTAAATTTAACAAGGCCGGATTCAAGCATTAGCTTGGCCAAAAGAGTGATAAGTAAAAAGCGTCCAATGATTGGGGCTACCTGTGAATCCGAAAGTTTATGAATCCGTGAAATCGGTAAAAAAGGGAGGGAGATAAGCAAGGTCTCCAGTAATAAAATATCCCATTGGAAGCTAAGGAAAGGCCCTCCCACAACCATAAGAGAAAGATAAGTGATGTAAGCAACGAGGGCACTAAGGGCAGGAATAAATCCAATTGTAAGCAACCCAGCCGAAAGTGTACCTATGGCAAAGAGTAGATCATGGTTGCTCAGAAGCGGAAGCCATAGCAGAGTCGGGCGCAGTATCCATTTGTTAGCTATTTGCTCTTGGACAGCAGGAAGGTTCTCTATGAAATCAAGATCATTTTCCCAGGCATTGATCCCTGAAGGACCGATCAGTGCGTCTGCCTGAATCCAATAAGATATAAAAGCGAAAAAACAGACTAACCCGAGGCCACGCCCAAACAACCAATGAGCAAAGCCATAGGTGTACTTAGATTTTTCTGTAGTCTTCTTGGAGGTAGGCTTTGAACTGAATAAGGTAAGAAGGGATGCAAGTATGCTTTTCGGAATTCGGAGCATTCCGAAGAATCTAAGAATCTTAAATTGATGGCAAGGATCACTTCTTTCTTTTGCGATGGAGGGATTCAACTTCTTTCATCAAGGAAGCGTAGTAATCAGGATCAAGGGCAAAAGACTCAACGGCAACAGGCTGTTGACTTTTAGCTTCCTTGGGTCGGGCTAAAGTGAAAGACTTTCTGCTATGAGGGGTGGAATAAGTGACCTTTGCACCGTCCAATAAATTCTCTGGTTCGTGGACTTGGATTAACTTAGTCATAAGTTATTTATATAGATTGACGGGTAAGCAGGCAAAATAACCCACAAAAAAAGCCCTTACCGTAAAACGATAAGGGCTTTTATAAAGAAAGTATCGAAACTTATTCGGAAGCGTTACCTTCGTGGTCGTGGGCACCTTCTTTGCAGCATTCGCCGTCTGCTCCGCAGCACTCTGCTTCAGCAGCACCGCCGCCACAGGAGGCAAATAATCCGATGGAAAGTAATCCGAGAATGAAAAGCAAGTTTTTCATGATAGTATCAATTTATTATGTATATTAATTATAGTTCAAAGGGTCGCGTTAACGACTTCTCCAAGGCTTTCATATCAGCCGTTTAAGTCAAGTTGAAATTCGGGGGGTAAAAAAAGGGTAGAGTCTTACTGTTACCGTAAAAAGTTTTGAGAGGAAGGTAAGGCTATGATTTTCTGGCCATTGGTGAGAAAAATTTGTTCGTCGCTTTCCGGTTTAATATTTTTAAGCCCGGTAAATGAGCCAAAAGCTGGAAAAATGATATGATTCTTGCCCATTAGAAAACAGGCACTTCGTAGCCGATCCCTCCCTTTACCTTGTATAGAATAGCCCGGATGTAAGTGTCCGGCGAAATATGGTGCCGAAAAATGTGGTGCAGGATGATGCCTGCATTCCCAGCTGTATCCAGTCCATGGCTCATCGTGGCATTGGATGTTAAGCTCTGGCCATGGGTCTCCTGAGTTGAGGTCATGATTTCCCCGGATTAGATGAAGGTCTAAGGAGGAGAATTCTTCCCTCCATAGAAAAAGTAGATTTCTAAGGACCTGGGTTTTGGATTGTCTGGCATGAATGAAATCGCCGAGAAAAATAATTCTAAGTGAACCAGTTTCGTGAATGAGTCCGGATAATCTATGGATATCATCTTCTGTCGTTTGTTCGGTAATGGGAATACCGACTTTCCGAAAAGCCGCAGATTTTCCAAAATGTGGATCTGCAATAAAAAGGGTTTCTTCTTTTTCCCAATAAATTGCTTTTTCCGGGAGCAGGTGAAACCTCTCATTTTGCCAAATAACCTCGAGTGAGTTAGTCATCATTTGTCCAAGCTTTCCAAGTCTTTGGCCATTTGAGTAACTCGATCGCTCCATGATTCGGTGCTTACTTGGGTACGCTGTGATTCCGCCCACAAGGGAAAAGCAAAAGGGGTAAGGCTCTGGGGGTAATTCAATACAAATTTCTGTTTTTCAATTTCTTGTAGTTTGTCGGTGATTCTTGCGACTTCAAGCTGTCTTTCCAAAACCTCCCGCCGAGACTGGATAAGGAGTAGGTTGCCGGGGTCATATTTTGTGAAAACATCAAAAAATAACCCGCCGGACGCTTGTACTTGGCGAGCTGACTTTTGAGCACCAGGATATCCTTGAAAGATTAAACCGGCCACTCGGGCAACTTCCCGGAATTGTCTTTTCGACATTTCGCTCAAGTTCATACAATCAAGCAGTTCATCCACCACCCGATCCGGGCTGAACAACTCAACCCATTGCTCGAGGTCAAGGTCTATGTCGGCATTCGAGCAAAGATGGAAACCGTAATCATTGAATGACATGGACAAAGTCATGGGTTTTATTTTCGATAAGCGGAAACTCACAAGGGCTGCCAAGCCCTCGTTGGCCAATCTTCCTGCAAAAGGATAAAGAAACCAATTTCTGCCTTCCCGCGTATCAGTAGATTCAATCAGGAACTGGTCTGCAGAGGGAAGAGTAGACCCTGTTTCCTGCAACCGAAGGGTAGGAGCAATCGCTTTCATCTCTTGATTTTCGTACAGTCCTTTCTTGGCCTTTTCTAATTGATTCTGAACCGCGTTTGCGAGTTCAGAAGACAGGGGCGACTTTCCTCCGCCCCAAACAGGAAAGGCACCTTTGCCTGACTTTGCCTGACTTACAAGTGCGGTTAGGTCACGAATCCTTTCAAGTCTAAGTAGTCTTCCCGCAAAGAAAAAGTTTGATTTTGGTTTGATCCTCGAAATGAAGGATTCTTCGATCGTTCCCAAATGTTTGCCTGTTTTAAACTTTACCGAAATCGCTGAATCACTGGTAATGGTACCTATAGACATGCGGTGAAAACGACCAATAATTTTGGATTCAACATGATGAAGCCCTTTGGTCACCATCACTCGTTTAAATTGATCATAAGCCCGGAGTGTTTTTCCTCCCCGAATTATAAAATCAATTGTCCAGGACCACTCCTCATCAGTAAGGTGCCGGTAAGACCAAGCAGAACGAATTTCTTCTAGGGTTTCTTTCTCTCGAAATCCACCGGCCAGAGCGAGGGTGATAAGGTGCTGAGCCAATAGGTCCAAGGGAGCCTGTAAGGGAATACGGTCTTCAATTTTTCTTTTCTCCATGGCATCCCTCGCGGCTGCATATTCAACTAATTCCATGGCCTGAGTGGGTACGCAAATTACCTTACTTACGGCTCCAGGTTGGTGCCCGCATCTTCCCGCTCTCTGAAGTAATCGAGCAACTCCCTTCGGGCCACCAATTTGAATGACTTGTTCCACAGGGGAAAAATCCACCCCTAAGTCTAAGCTGCTGGTGCACACCACGGCTTTAATCGATCCAGCCCGTAATCGATTTTCCACTTCGGTACGATCCTTTCGGTCGAGAGAGCCATGGTGTATACCTATTTGTTCTCTCCACTTGGGTCGGATGGAAAGAAGGGCATGATACCAGTACTCAGTTTGAGAACGTACATTGGTAAAGATCAAGGTAGTCTTAGCTTGTTCAACTTGGCAGGCCACCTCCTCCACCAATCGACCCCCTAAGTGCCCAGCCCAAGGAAACTTTTCCATATCTTTGGGGATAATTGTTTGGACTACAAATTTTTTCTTAAGATCGCCGTTGATGAGGACTCCCTTTTCTTTCGTACCCGTCAGGGTGGTCAGGGCAGTGTCCAGATTTCCCAAGGTTGCAGATAACCCCCAACTTTTAAGTGCTGGGTTCCACTTTCGTAAACGGGCAAGACAAAGTTCGGTCTGCGTTCCCCGTTTACTGGATAAGAGTTCGTGCCATTCATCTACAATAATAGTTCGTAAATCACTGAAAGCTTCCTGGGTTTCAGGGTAGGAAAGCAGAAGGGAAAGGCTTTCCGGTGTGGTCACTAAACAGCTAGGAAACTTTTTTCGCTGGGTAGCCTTCATTGAACTTTTTGTATCCCCCGTGCGTGATTGAATACTCCAAGGTATTTTAATGCCCTCTGCCAATTCTTGTAGGGACCGGGTGGTGTCCTCTACCAGTGCCCGTAGCGGAGTAATCCAAAGAACCCGTAAATTAGGTGCTCTCTTCGGTATCCGGTTTCCTTGCTGTTCATTCATCCACTCAATTAAAGCAGGGGCCCATGCGGCATAGGTCTTACCAGTTCCGGTAGGGGCATGTATTAGTCCACTTTTTCCTTCCTTGTAGGCCCTCCATGTTTTTTTTTGGAAAGGAAAGGGTTTCCAATTCTGAGCCTTGAAAAACGCTTCCACTTGCTTTTGGCCATCGTTGGCTTTCATGCTTGTAAGTGGCAACTTATTAGAAGAGCAAGGACTGCCTGCCGTGTTCTGGTTCCAATAAATCTGGGCCATCATTGCTTGTGGAATTCACCTTGGGTCCTACCTGGAAAAAGGTAATTGGAGGTTGTTTAGAGCCAAGGATTTTCAGAAGTTCCTGTTCAGGTAAATCGGATTTTAGCCATATATCCCAGAGCCCAATGGGTAAAACCAAGGGGGCACGATGATGGATATGAAGGATTTCGGGGGAAGCGGAACGAGTGAGAATGGAAAAGGCAGAGTCCTTACGGTTGGGGTCGGTACCTTGGGACCATATGCCAGCAATGGCAAAGGCAGTATGGTTTGAAAGTTGGTGGTAGAATGGGTACTTTTGGGTTTCAATCAGCTGCCATTCATACCACCCATCTGCTGGTACTAAGCATCTGCGTTTATGAATAGATTCTTCAAATACCTTTTTTTGAGTGACAGTTTCTGATCGGGCATTGATGGGAAAGAAGGGTTGGTCGTGCCTGGACCTTCCCGGGAAGCTTCCCCAGTTCATAGATGTCCAAATGTGCTGCTTCTTCCGATCGATAATAATCGGGTGGGCTTGCCCAGGTGCCCGGTTATATCTTGGCAGGTTTAGCCCATCAAAAGCGCCGTATTTGGTAATGAATTCCTTCGGTGTTGTATCTTTGAGTGAATATCGCCCGCACATATAAGAACCTAGGTTATCGGCTTAAGAATCTTCTGGCAAATGGCTCAGGCTTGCTTCTGGCTTACTCCTTTTATCTTCCTGATCTGATTTAAAAATTTTGTGCAGTTGGAAACCAGCTCGAAAAGGAAATCCGTTTTCTTTTACCCATTCATTTATCGAGTGTAAAACCATTGGGTTTTTACTCTGTGACCATTCCGGGTGCAGCCACACAGGAGTGTCCATATTCTTGAGAGGAAGTACTTCACACCACTTGGCGATGCTATGTTCATCTTCCACGATAATCTTCCACTCATCTGCCCTTTCTAGGTTCTCCTCGATGGGCGGAGCCGCCCATTTGGGGCTGATCGTAATCCAGTCCATTTCTCCCATGATTGGATAGGCTCCACAGGTTTCGATGTGGACGGGTAAATTACGGCTTCGTAATTGATAGGCTAAGCCTATTAAGTCATGTATGGCAGGTTCTCCTCCCGTGATAACTACAATTTCAGGGCATGCGAGAAAGGCTTCATCTGCAAGATCATGTGCGGGCATTCGCTTAATGGATTGGGGTTTATGATCTGGGTGCCAGGTACCAGCTGAATCGCACCATGGGCAATGAACGGGGCACCCATGCAAACGTATAAAAAACGCAGACTTCCCCATGTGATAGCCCTCGCCCTGCCAGGAATGAAAGCGTTCATAGACAGGTAGTTCACTCATGATAGGGGAGGAGAGTAGAGAGCAGAATTTTTACTATCCTCTTCCAAGTGCAAAGATTGAATACGAGCCCGCCCTTGCGTTTTTGTTTCAACCATCGATTGAAAAGTTTCAAACAGAAATTGAGCAATTCCTTCACAGGAAGCAGATGATACCCAGGTGATTTGAAATAGGCCATCTGTAGCGAGCTTTTCTAGTTTCCCTTTTTCCGGGTCATTGGAGCAAAGGACGATCCCATGGTCTAAGTGCTGATCAATCCAGTCTTCAATGAAATGAAGGTCGCCAAAATCGATCACAAAGCCATTGGTGTCCAGGCTTTCCGCCTCAAAAGTTATGGTAATCGACCAACTGTGACCATGGATCCGAGAACACCTTCCCGAGTGAAAAGGTTGGCGGTGGGATAGGGGGATATCGCGATAGGTTTTACTGCAAGTAATCATCAAAAAAATTAAGTCTCATATTTTGTGGGGTCTGGGATATTTGCGAGAGAAAAGGCCTCTTTTCTTTCCACACAGGTTCCGCATTTCCCACAATGTAAGTCACGACCTGCATAGCAAGACCAGGTTTCATTTAGAGGTGCTCCCATCTTATGTCCAAGTTTAACCAGGTCTTGCTTCTTCAAGTTCACAAACGGACGGTGCAACCGCAAGGGTGCCCAGTCTGCTAGATTAAGCACGGTTTCCATGGCATTGGCAAATTCCGGTCGGCAGTCAGGGTAGATGGTATGATCCCCGGCATGGGCAGCATACGCAATCGTATCAAACCCGATGGAAAGTGCATGCCCGCCAGCTAAGGAAAGCAGGATCATGTTGCGATTGGGAACAACCGTGGATTTCATTGATTCCTCCGCATAGTGGCCTTCGGGAAGAGAGACGGTATCATCGGTCAGTGAGCTACCACTGAGCAGCTTTCCCAAGCTTGAGAAATCTAGAATTTGGTGAGGCAGTCCAAGAAGTTGAGCAATGCGCGTACTGTGTTGTAATTCTTTGTGGTGCCTTTGCCCGTAGTGGATGGAAAGAAGGCGGACATCTGCCTTTTCTTGAACCAATTGTTGTGCCAGAACCGTGGAATCCAAGCCACCTGAAAAAAGAATCACTGCTTTCATGGGAATTGTACTTTTGATTTCATCGTTACTCAAAATGGAACATTATTCCAAACTAGAGGTCTAACCTCAATCTAACTTTTTATCAGGTCTGGGAAAAGTGCTTCGGTGGATCTTATAAATCCTTTCCAGTTCCTTAATAGGTTCTGGATGGTCATCTACCCGAAGGTCCCGAAACCGATCGTTGAAACCGCCATACCCCCATCCCTTTCTTACGACAAGGAGGGCTGCAGACTGTCTGCCTCTTTTATCCCCTCCGGCATTTTGCCCCGCATGGAGGGATTCAATCATTCGCTCTGCGAGGCTGCCAGTGGTTTTTTCGAAAGCGGTGCTCATGGCGAGTATGACTTCTTCGCCCGTGAGAATATTACCTTGCACTGCATAGTTTAATGCTGTTTTGCCACCCGCCCAAGGAAAGCATTGATTTCCTGTATGGAGAGATGCGTTTCCATCTTTCCCAAGGATGGCAAGTTGCCTGTGATCCCGTTGGGGGTCTTTGGAAGTTAGTGCAAGAATGACTTCTTTAGGTCTTATCCCCTGGGCTAAAAGTCGGAGTCCTTGTGGTCCATAACTTGGATTTCCCCAGGCTTGGGACGCGATTGCTCCTACATTGGCCTGAGCGAATGAAACAACGGCTCCCACCGCCACAAGCTTTGATTGAACGGCTACGCCCAATTCTCCCGTTGACGAGTCTCGGGCAACGATAGAAAAAGTGCCAATCGGTGGTGGTGGAGCAGCATAGGCGACAACAAAACAAAAGAGGCTGAGAGAGGGAATTTTGAAATTCATTCGCTTTGAACCTAATGTGAAATCACTTCCTTTCAAACCTTACTTTTTGCCAGGTTAGTTCAATTGGTTAAGCAGTTTAATCTTTTTGTTAGTACAATCCGCTTGTTGACTGTGTCTCGGAAAAAAAGAGAGACATAAGAAGACAGAGGGTAATAAGAATCGTCATTTTCTGATAACTCGAGAGCCGTAGAGTCATTCTATTAAAATTGATTTCCTCGCCCTACTCTTACTGGTAGGCGTACACAAAAAAGTAACAATCAACTTTCTTGTCTGGTTTAGTTGCTGGATTTTCCCACACAATCGTGAAGAGGGTATGATTAATGTACTCGGACTCTGATCATGAACGGAAGGTTTATGAAAAAAATTTAGACAATTGAAAACTGGCCTCGCCTCTTCCAGTTAAGGGGAGATTAACTCAAGAGTGGTGACAACGAATTGATTGCCGAATAGGGAAGTTGCAATGGTAGGGGCGGAGGGGCTCGAACCCTCGACAAACGGATTAAGAGTCCGCTACTCTACCAACTGAGTTACACCCCCGAAAGAATATAGACTATAGAAGTCACACTTTTTGAATCAATGATAAAAAAATATTCCTTGAAGAAGTACCAGGCATATTCAAGTGGAGCTCTTTCTTTATCGCCTCTGACTAAGGCCCGGTAATGCTGGTCAATTACTGCAGGAAAATTCACCGCCCACTTCTCAAGTTCGTACTTAATGTATAGTTGGTTCGGGACTCGATTCACTGGCTCGATACCAAGAACCTAAATAGTTTTTTACTTTAAAAAACTTTTTTCTCTAAAGTTGTGATCTGATCTTGCCTTAATCTTTCGCTCTCTTGTATCTTCGTGCCCTTACTCCAATCCTTGTCTTGTGAAGATATTCTTCCCATTCCTAGTCCTTCTCTTATTATCTTTCGGTTTATGTTCCGCCAATGTTTACCCGTGGACTGATTTGAACGGCAGAACTTTACAGGCAAAATTTTTACAAGCGAGTGGAACGGCGGTCACCATTGAAGTAAATGGGCAACCCTTTGATATCCCAATCAATACTTTAAGCCAAGAATCCAAGGCATTGGCCACCCTGTTACAGGCTCAACAAAAAAAGCCTACGATGAAGCAGTATGATTGGACCGATACATCCGGCCGAACCATCAAGGCAGGTTTTGTGAAAGCCACCCTCAAAAGCATAACTTTGGATGTGAATGGGAATCAAACAACTTTACCCCTCTCTATGTTTAATGATGCTTCCCAGGCTTTGGCGGAAAAATTAGGCGGGCAGGCCATGAGCACTCAAGCACAGGTGCCGCAGCCTTCCTCCACCACCAACTCCTCGCCAAAGATAGATCTCTCAGGGAAACTTGACCTTTCTATTGTCTATCCCTGGTCGAATCAAAAAGGGCAGGTAGTGGAGGGTACATTCATTGAACTATCTAAAGAAAGCCTAAAGATTGCCACAAGTGCAGGCCGGAGGGAAATCGCGATTCTTTTGGGTAGTTTATCCCAAGAATCTTTAGCACTGGCCAAAAAGCTAAAAGCATTATCCCTCGCAGAGGCCAAAAAGCTTCTTGTTCTGACTAAGAGAAGAAAATCTATGAAGGTTCCAACTCTTCAGGAAACTGATCTTGAGGCCGAGCACAGCCTGACCAACACCAAAGGGCAAACTGTGAAAGCTAAATTTATCGAATCCAATGATAAGGAAGTCTCTCTCCTTTTGGGCGGAAGATCCAATGCCATTGAATTACCGTGGAATACATTTTCCGATGAATCAGTTGGGATCTTGGAAGCACTTCGACGCCTCAGAGCACAAGTGGATGCGCGGAAGCCCAAATTTGTACCGGGAAAAAAGAACAGCCTTTCTTCCTATTCAAGTGGGAAATACAAGGGCTATCATGCCATCATTGAAGAAGAAGGATTTATTGTAGCGGTACGAAGGTCTGGGAGTGGCTTGGAGGTTTTTAGAAATGTGGGTGAAAAAAGTTCCAGCTCTTTAGGTTATGCCCGGATCGCTGTTAGTTTTGGCACTTATTACAGGGATAAATCAGACCCTGATCCCAAACGCCACCGCACGCGATCCAGGGGTATTAAAAGTTTTAATACTTACCGGGATCCCTCCATGGAGCCTCAATTACTTGAACTGTCCGGCACCTACACCAACGGTGGTACTTTTGAGTACAATATTGAGTTAAAAAAGACAGGGGTATCCTTATGGTCGAAAATGAAAGACCCTTCGGGTGAGAAATGGCCATCCTACCATCGCATTAATATTGGTGTTCGAGGGGTTGTGGCCAACGCGATTAATATGACGATGCCTCAAATCAATACGGCCGTGGGTAATGGCACTTTTGAGTTTCATTCTCTGGGAGGGAAAGCGACCAAGGTTCCCATGAATATGAAATGGACAGATGTGCGTAAGAAGATGAAGATCAATACAAGCAATCTTCAATCCTTTTCAGTCTATGGAAAACCTTATGATCCCTTTAAGGCAACTATTACATCAGCCAGCATTAAAGGCATGAGGTTAGATATGGACAAGGCCTATGCTAAGACTTTCCCCTTACAAGGAGTAAGTTATGAGTACAGATCAGTTGAGGAAAGAAACCGCAAGCAAATCCCCAAAAGAAACGCCCTCAAAATTATTCTGTCTTCCGAATAGGTAGACAAATTTACAGTTCAAAGCTTGCCTTTAAGTTCTTCAAGCTGATACGGGCACAGTCTTCGGGGGTGGGGTGGTAGTCAAAGGGTTCAACTGATACCCATCCTTGGTATTCGATGTCTTCTAGGGCTTGGGCCACAGCCTTGAGGTCGGTTGGGCCTTGTCCGGGGCCTCGGTGGTTGACATCATTACCATGAAAGTGGGCCACTTCCCAGCGGTGGTCGTAGATCGTGGCGAGGGTGCCGGCGGGTTCATGGGCCATTGCTTTCATATCCAAATGCATGCGACAGGCAGGGCGGTTAACTGCGGCAATAAAACGGCGGGCTTCCTGACAAGAGGCAAGAAAACTTGTTTCGACTGGGGAAAGAGGTTCCATGGCAAGAGTGACTCCAAGTTCGCGAGCCAGGTCGCAAACTTCACGAATGACCGTTACCGCCCTGGCAAAGGCATCTTCATAGACGGTGCCTGGTTCAAGGTTCCGTTGTTGAGGGCTGCCTAGTACCATAACAGTTCCCCCCATTTGAGCGGTCAGTTTGGTTAGTTTTTTGAGGTACTCTGTGGCTGCTCTCCGCATGTCCTGGTTGGGGTGGGTCAAATGTAATCCTTCAGTTTTGGCCATAAGCCAGTGAAGACCGACAATTTCAATGTCGGCAGATTTTGCCGCATTTATACATCTCTCGGCATCATCTTCATTAATTTCGAGGGGGTTTTCCTGGAGAGTGAAAGGGGCAATTTCAACACCCTCATATCCAATCTCCTTAATTTTTGAAAAGCTGTCCTCGATGGAAAGGTTTTGGAGGACTTCATTACAGAGGGCGAATTTCATAAGTAAGGAGGTAAGAAATTATTTTGATTTTTGGGAGAGATAATCTTCGGGGTATCCAGGGTGGGGGGGCATGATGGAAGTGGGAGAAAGGGGTTCCTTGGCATATTCTGCATAACGTTGTTCAATGTTAACATCCTCGACGGATCCTTTATGAAATACAAAACGGTATCGCAGGGTCAAGGTTTGCCCTTTCTTTACGGTGTATTTTCCATCTCCTCCTAACTTTTTGGGAGCAAAAGGGTTGGCGGCAATGAGGCCATAGTCCCGTGCATGCCACCAGGCTTTTTCCTTTTTGGCAGTGATATTTTTTGGGTGACTGAAAAATGCTATGCCTGCTTTCTTATCATCAATGGTGCCGTAGTAATGAACCCAGTCTGCTCTTTTACCCCAGACACTTTTCCCTTGGATCCCTTCGCTGTTGCGAGATTGGCCAAATACTTTTTTAACTCCCAGTTTGGGTTTCGCTGTAAGGCGCAGGTCAGGGTGGGTACGGATGCCTATGAAGCCATCCTTAAATTCATTGAAAACTAGATCTTGATTGGTGGCATGCATATTTATCTCTATGTCCAAAAAGCGTGCAATCTCATCTCCCCCAAAGGTCATGGTTCGGGTATCAGCACCAATGGTCTTTCCTTGGCTGTTTTTCCAGGCATTCAAGGTTTTAATTAAAGCTCGGTCTTCTCCAGATCGAGATTCAATCACTTTTATGTGTTCCACAGTACCAGAATTTTTGTGCTGGTAGTGCCAGAAATCAGCCCGACTCATTTCCTGATGGCCAATAAAAATACCCCGGTGGTGGGGGTGATCGTTGGCTTCGCCAGGCGTGTTCTGCTTCAGGGGGTAATCCCGAAGCATTGAAATTCCACCAGGTGCCTGTATTGGCCAAATGATAGGCTGTCCTAGCTTGGAAAAGTGGTACTGAGCAAATGACTTTCCAGCAATTTTAATTTCAATTTTTTCTCCGGTTTCCGTAAGGGTGGCAGGGAATTTAGCGGGCGGGCGTTGAAGACGGTTGACAGTGTAATGGAGCAATCCATTGTTCATGGATTCTCCTCTACTGGACAGTAAGTCCGAGCTGAAATTGATCTCATATATGCGGCCAGCTTCTAAGTGATCAAGGTGAAATTCGAACGAGCTGCTTCCTGTGACTTTTGAGATTTTGTGGTTCTTTTTGTCTTTCTCGCTCGAACCATATCGATACCCGTATTCATACCGGTAACTACTTATTGTGGTTTTTTGTCCAATATTTGTAGGGTTCTTCAGCGCCTCAGTGAAGGTTAGCTTGAACCCGTCGGGGGTGAGCGTGCAGGCTTTCACGTGAAAGGGAACTTTTCCATTAAAAGTGATGCGTTGGATTCCTTCATCTGGTCTCTGCCAACCTCTGGCTGTTGAGGCGTAGTAAAGAGACTTACTGGCTGCTTCCATTGCGATACGTACTCCAGCTGCCCGCAATTTATTGCTGCTGAGGAAGACAGTGGAGGCTCCCTGCCAGGCACCATCTACTTTTTCGAGCATGACCCGGTTGATACGACGGCCATTTTCATCAGGCACCAGCATCTGTCCAAGGAAAGGACCAAAGTTTTCGCTTTGGATAATAAAGGGTTCACCACATGAGTACATGGTTTTCCTGGAAATCTGCACGGCTGGCTGGTTATGGAGGTCATCGAGAAGAATGCGGGGAAGAAAAAGGGGCGTACCAAATTGCTTCATGTCAGAATCCCATTCCAGGCTGGAAGGGTGACCGTTGAATGAGTTGGCCCGAACATTGTAGATAGGAGAGCCTCCGCGCCAATCGCCTTGGTTGTCACCACACCAAAGCTCTCCATCGGGTGATGTCGAGATGCCGTTATGCATACGAAAACCACTGGCAAATGGGGTGAGCTTTCCATTCTTATCAACATGGACAACCCAACCCCGAAGGAGGTTGGATGAAAAGTTGCGGCCACGGCGACCATCCTTTGAGTATGTAGCCCGGGTATTGAAAAAAGTGGGCCCATTATGAGAAGCTGTTCCCAAAGCCATGTAGTAACCACCTTTCCCATCCTGACAAAGAGCATTGGTTTCGTGGTAATTTCCACTGATACCAAACTGAGTGGATATGTTGTTGTACTGGTCTGCTTTACCGTCCTTGTCCGAGTCGATAATTTCGGTCAATTCTGCCATTTGGGAAACCAGAATATGTCCAGGAGCGAGAAGGATCATGCCCATCGGATTGTGTAAACCGGTGGCAAATACTTTCCATTTGGTTGACTCAGGGTCCTGCCCAGGTTTTGTCACCACTACATCGCCCCGGCGTAAACAGGCGTAGAGATAGCCCTGTTTGTCAAAAGCTAGCCCTCCAACCTCTGCAGGCATATCTTTGGGAAAGGCAATGTTTTCGATGGTGTAACTGGCAGCTGAAGCAAGAGATGCAGTAAGAGTTATGGAAAGATAGAGTAGGGTCTTCATAGGTAGATTCTAAGCTTAGCGGACAGATTTGATGAAGAGAATAAGGGAATCATATTCTGCTTTTTGCAGTTGGTAAGGTGGCATCATGCCACTGGTATATCCTTTAACCGTTTTGGCCATGGGTTTCTCGATGGATTCCCGGATGTAGTCTTCATCCACCACAAGGGGCTCGGCCTGTTGGAATTCTCTTTTTGCACCGTAGGAACCTTTCAGAGTGGGGCCATGGTTTTTACCCCCGTCCAATGAGTGGCAGGCAATGCACCCAAGTGTGGTGTAAAGACCTTCTCCAATGTCTTTGGTTGGCTTTTTAATCTCAACTTTCTTCTCTTCTGATAAAAAGTTTTCTCCCGCATTGGGGCGAATGACAAGGTGAAGTAAACCGGGTGAACTCTTCAAAACCTGTACTTGGGTATTGGGGGATTTAAAACCCAACTTTTCCTGCTCTGTGGAGGCAAAACTGAGTTTTAAGGTTTGAGTAGAAGGCCCGGGTTCTACCTTGATTGTGATCTGACTGTTTCCAGCTTTATATTTGTAAGTTGGGATACGGTCATGTCCCAGAGTGAAACCAAGATAAGCGGGAGTTCCGAGACTGGAAAGAGATTGCCCGTTTATTTCTACAGGATGGGGGCCCACGGCTTTGTAGAAAACAAAACCATAGAGATTGGGCACATAACCGAAGCCTCTCCTACGACCACTGGTGGGATCTCCCCAATAATTTTTCATGTTTAGGAAACCATCTCTCCAGGCATAAAGAAGGCGGCATTCTGTTGTATCCCAAACATAAGATAAGGTTTTTCCCATGTTCACAGCAATCGCAGCAGGGATTCCATGAATGGGAGGCGTTTGCTTACTCGCTTCCTTACCGGAGCGAGCACTGTATTTAGGAGATGCTGCACCGGTAGAATGGTTCGGGAGTACATCACTAGCCGATAGACCAATCGTCGGCACAAAAGTTCGTAAAACCAAAGGCTTTTCCTCACTGCCCATGGGTAGGTTATCAAAGGTAAGATATCCTTTGGAGGGATAGTCTTTCCCCGGCACATTTACAGCAAGAAAGCCAAATAAAACGCATAAATGCGGTAAAGCTAAGCACTTCATAATAAAAATGGTGGTATCGGAATGATTGGAAGTTCGCAGGTAAGAAGACTTGATCGTGTTACAGGTGTAAAGCACTAAATGCCAAAGTGTTTAAAATAAGACAGTAAGGGTTGTGGTATCATATATTATTATAATTTGACTTCTTCTTTATTCCTGTATCAGCTTGAAAAATGACATCTTCCTCCCAAAGTGAAAAAATTCTCTTTGTGGATGATGAAGGTTCAATTCTCCGTGCTTTCAAGCTTACATTAGGGAGGGAGTTTACCTTATTCTTTGCATCTTCTGGAATGGAGGGGTTGGATGTTTTTCAAAAAGAAGGCCCATTTGCCGTGGTTGTGTTTGATTTTATGATGCCGCAAATGAATGGAGCCGAATTTTTATCCGAGATCCGTAAGTTGGATCAGGAAGTGGTTGCGATGTTACTCACAGGTGCGGCCAATTTCGATTCTGCATCCCAAGCCATTCGAAACGGGAATATTTTTCGGCTTTTGTCTAAACCATGTAATGGTAATGAACTCAAGGAACATTTGGTTGAAGCCTTGAGGCACTATCACACCATAAGGGCTGAAAAAGACATGCTTGCCCAAACTATGAATGGTGCAGTTCGGGCGATTACATCCATTCTTTCAGCGTCTAAGCCCCTGTATTTTGGTCGGGCTCTTCGGGTAAAACGTCTTGCTTTTCAACTTGCAAAGGAATTGGGAGCCCAGGAATCCTGGAGATTGGAGCTGGCGGTTACTTTTTATTATCTCGGGTATTTATCTCTTCCCGAAGAAGTGCAGGAGCAAGTATATCATAAACAGGATGTGGCTCCGGGTTTACAGGATATCATTCGGGGTATCCCAACTTTCATGGAATCGATGCTTCAAGATATCCCGCGTTTGGATGAAGTGATTGAAGTGGTTAAGTATGTGGACCACAATTTTGATCCATCTACTATGGAAGAACAAGAAACACTTAAGTTGGCTTCGATCATTCGATTATCCAAGCACTATGACGAAGTGGCGAGTGCAGGGCATGCAAGGCCTATGATCTTTGAATGGTTATTGAAAAACCGAACCATTTATTTACCCGGTGGTCTGGAAGCCTTGAGTCGTGTTCGTCCTTATGCAGATGGTGGACCTCAAGTCCAATCGGTTGATCTAAAAGACCTTTGCCAAGGAATGCGTTTGAAGGATGATTTACGAATGTCTAATGGCTATCTCATTGCCCCGAAGGGAACGGTGGTTACAGACCGATTTTTAGGGGTTCTACAAAATTATCGTCTTTGTTATGCGGGTGACCCCTTTCCTCCACGAATTGAAGTGACCATGGGTACAAGTTATCTGGGTACTTCTGACTAACTTTTAATTTTTTCGTCGAGTTGCCATAGAAAAGTTTTTCTGTTTATAAATTGGGATGACTCTTAGTATCCGTTCCCTGTTTTTTTGTCTAACCTCGATTTTCACCCTCTTTACTTTAATGGGGGAGAATGATATTGTTGCTGAGACTTTACCTATCTCGGTGGGGAGTAAGGTGCCACTGACCTATGATGAAATGTGGCAGGGATTTGATCCGCGAAAAGAACCCCTTGAAATTGAAGTGCTTCATCGCTGGGAAAAAGATGGGGTGGTACTACAAGTACTGCGTTACCGCATTGGAATCTTTAAAGGACGAAAAGCGATGATGGCTGGTGTCTATGGATATCCAAAGGGTGCGGGGAAGCTACCGGGCTTACTTCAGATTCACGGGGGTGGTCAATATGCGGACAGTAATGCCGCCCTGACCAATGCAAAACGTGGTTATGCTACTCTTTCGATCGCCTGGGCCGGTCGTGTCTCAGCTCCTCAGTATCGGGTGACTCCGAATGAGGTGAAACTTTTTTGGGATGGAAAAACCCAAGACCCCAAGTATAAACTCACCACGGATTGGGGGGCGTTGGATGCTTACCATGCACCAAGCCGGTATGGTAAAGATGCTTTTCCTTCGATTCCGGTAGGGGACTGGTGTCTTGACCCGGTTGCGTCTCCACGGAATAACGCATGGTTCCTGGTTACGCTGGCAGCCAGAAGAGGACTTACTTTCCTGGAAAGACAATCCGAGGTGGACGGCTCCAGACTTGGGGTGTATGGGCATTCCATGGGCGGGAAACTTACGGTTGCAACCGCAGGCTCAGATAAGCGGGTAAAAGCGGCTGCTCCCTCTTGTGGAGGTATTAGTGACCGTTACTCTAATGACTCTTTACACCTTGCAACCGTAAGTGATCCACCCAGTTTAAAAAAGATTACCTGCCCCACAATTTTTCTGAGTCCAGCCAATGATTCTCATGGACGTATAAATGACCTGCCTTCGGCTATTAAAGAAATTAAAACCAATGAATGGAGAGTAACCTGTTCACCCCATCACAATCATCAGGATTCACCACCCTATGAAGTTGCCACCCAAATCTGGTTTGATCAATATTTAAAGGGAGGATGTAAACTGCCCCAAAGTCCAAAGATTTCGGTCAAATTAGAGGAAGGTAAATCTCCTTTGGTGATGGTTGATGTGAACGCCTCCCGCAAAATTTCTTTTATCGATGTTTTCTACACGCAACACGGACAGGTCGATGGTATGAAAGATAATTCAACGAATACTAAAAATCGTTTTTGGCATTATGCTCCAGTTACTAATGATCGAGGTGAGTGGAAGGCCCACCTACCTCTTCACTCTTCAGAAAAACCACTTTGGGTCTATGCCAATGTAAGCTATGAACTTGCTGATCCTATTAAAGGTGCGGGGTATTACTATGGGACTTATGAGGCAAACACATTTAATCTTTCCTCCCTTCCTGCCTTGATTAAACCCGAGAAGTTACGAAATGCAAAGGTAAGCACACATCTTGGGTCAAGGCTTATAATCGAGGATTTTCAAGGTGAATGGCAAAAGGAGTGGTTTTCATACAAGCCGGCACAATGGGGGATTAAAACCCACAAAATATACGACCCCGTATGGAGGGCACCAAAGGGTGCGAAACTGGGTCTCGATGTGCAGGCAGAACAGCCAAATCAAATGATTCTTGGGCTGGATAACTATGCCACCGAATTTGAAATCAAGGGGGGAGGAGCTTGGACATCGATCCTTTTACCGTGTCTGGTCTTTAAAAATGCAGAGGGGCAGGCTTTAGAATCCTGGCAGGGATGTAGGGAATTACAACTGGATGCTAAGGTAAGGCTCAACCCGGGTCGAGATTCTCCGGCAAAACCCTTACATCTCGGAGCTAACTGGAAGGGCACAGCCCCAGCATTCCGTAACTTACGCTGGGTGAGGAATTGATTTAGGGAGCATTGGCTTCTTTTTTAGCTTTCCATTCCTTGTCTCGTACGGAAGCTCTTCTTCCCTGGTTGGGATCCCCGAGATCCCCACCTTTAGCAATCATCTCTGGGTAGGTTGACTCCCACCACTGCTCGTAGGATGCGGAGAGCTTGGCGATAAGTTCTGGTTTTTTTTCGGATAAATCATGGCGACAACCCGGGTCCTTTTTGACATCAAAAAGGACCCATTTATCCCGAGGGCTCACGCCCCAGTGAAACTGAGCAGTTCCGCGAGCATAAACCTGATTTTTCCCCCCTCTTTCAATAATGCGCAAAGCTTGGCATTGGCTCATGAATTTGAGGCAACCCTGGTTTCCACAGTGGTAGCTTCGAAGCATTAAATGGTTCCCTTGCCTGACTCCGGCCATGGTATATTTATGAACCTTGGCAAAGCCACTCGGCCATCGGGCGACATGATGGTAAAGAATTCGGTTCTTCTGCCAAGTGTCGACTGGCTTGGTACTCCGTAAAAGGGGGAGTAAGCTAAACCCCTCAAGTTTGGGCCTTGTTTTCTCGGGGATGTTAGCTCCTGCCAATTTGCAAAGTGTGGGTAAAACATCCAAGTGAGAGGTAAGGTTGTCGACGACTTTGGCTTTCCATTTACCCGGCCACCTCCAGAATGAAAAAGCACGGGTGCCACCTTCCCAGACGGTGCATTTTGGCCCTCGCATATTGGCGTTGTAAACATCGAGCCCTTCCGTGACCCCATTATCGTTCACCATTATGACGATGGTGTCCTGGTCCCGTTGGGTTTCTTGTAGGAACTTCATCAGCCTGCCCAAGTTGTAGTCAATGTTTTCAATCATTGCCAAGTATGTGGCATGGGTATCATTGAGTCCGGCATCCCGAAAGGGTTTGATGAATTTTTCTGGAGCGTCCAGAGGGGTATGAGGTGAATAGGTGGCAAGATAGCAAAAGAAGGGCTGCTCTTTGGCTTCCTCAATAAATGTCATGGCTTCATCAAAAAATACATCTTCCCTGTAGCCTTTAGACTGAAACCTTTTTTTGTTTCTCACAAAGGGGGCATCAAAATGCTTCAGGGGCCCAGCTTGGTTGGTGGAGCACCAATTGAATCCTCTTTTTTCTGGACCCGGGTTAGAACCGAGGTGCCACTTTCCAATGAAAGCGGAAGTGTACCCGGCGGTGTTTAAAAGTTCTGGGAGTAAAATCGCGTCCTTGTGCAGTTGTTGACGAGGTACAATGGTGTGGGTGACCCCATTGCGGAACTCGTGCATACCTGTGAGTAACGCGGCCCGGGTGGGAGAACAGGAAGGGCTGACATAAAAATTATCAAAACTTACACTTTCGGTACGCAGCTGATTCATGTGGGGCGTCTTTAAATATGGGTGGCCGTGGGCGTTGACATCGCCATAGCCTTGATCATCCGTCAGAATAAATATGATATTTGGTTTCTTAGCTTGAAGAAACAGAGAGAGACAAAATGCGACGAGAGGGAGGGAGATATATTTTAACATCATAGTTGTTAATCTTCTCGTCTCTGTGGAAATGGTTGGCAATGGAAAAAGAAAGAATATAAATTGTTTTGAGATTGCAGCCAAGTGATGGCATGAAGGATATTCACCTCTTTAAAATTGTAATGCCTTCAATCCACCCTCTCATGAACCGTTCCTTTCCTTACACTCTGCATTTCTTTTTGCGCTTGCCTTGGGCTATGGCAAATGAGCGACCTGAAAAGCCAAATATTGTATTAATCTTGGCTGACGACCTGGGTTGGCAGGATGTGGGCTGTTATGACCTAGACGAGCCCACTCCTATGGAAACTCCCCATATTGATTTACTTGCAAAACAAGGGGTGCAATTTTGGCAGGGCTATTCCCCAGCCCCCACCTGTGCCCCCACTCGTTGTGCGATAATGAGTGGGCGTCATCCGGCCGTTTTACAAAAAACTCATGTGGTCGGTGGAAACCCGCCAACACCCTACAACAAAACAGCCCATCCGATCATGGACCCGTGGTTTAGTGGGCGGATGAAGTTGCAGGAAGTTACGATTGCGGAAGCGTTGAAGACCAATGGGTATATTTCGGGCCACACTGGCAAGTGGCACATGGCAATTGACCACAATGCTTTTCCCCAACCGCAAGATCAAGGGTTTGACTTCACCCGTCATCATCTGGGTGCAAGTGCGGCAATGCGTCCTCACCGTCTGACCGGGTTTGCCACCAAGGCCAAGGGGGATGCTTATCAACTTGATCAAGACGGGTTCCCTAAAGATCAGACTACACTCGATGCACTCAATTTTATGGAAGAGTCGAAAAAAAGCCTTTCTTTCTCTATTATGCCGCTTGGCTAGTGCATACTCCCATTCATAGTCGGAGCGAGGAATTACTGGCTAAATATTGTAAGAAGCTTGGCGTAGATTTCCCCGAAGATCCAAGTAGTTGGACCCTTGAGGGGCAGAAAAACCCATACTACTGTGCCATGGTGGAAATGTTTGATCATTATGTGGGGCAGCTTATTCAATACCTGGAGGAAACCCCTGATCCCCGCTGGCCGGGACATAAACTCATCGAAAATACCTATGTCATTCTTACTTCTGATAATGGAGGAATGGAGAAAGTACCCAATGAAATTATCACTGATAATTTTCCTTTAGATCGAGGGAAAATTAATGCCCGTGAGGGTGGCGTTCGGGTGCCCTTGATTGTTTCGGGTCCAGGCATTCCAGCGGGGCAGCAAAGTAATGTGATGATCAATGGGATTGATTTTTACCCCACAATCTTAAGTTGGACCGGTACACAAAAGCCCCAGTCTCAAATATTGGATGGTTGTGATATAAGCACTTTACTTCGTCAAAACCCCAAGACTGGAACCTTGGTGAAAGAAAAAGGAGGGAAAGCCAGAAACTCTATGGTTTGGCATTTCCCTCATGGTGTAGCCCAGCAATCAACACTTCGAAGGGGTGGATGGAAATTAATCTACAATTATATGCCCAACCGCCCGCAGTTGGAACTTTTTAAGCTCTATGAAAAATACCCAAATCCATCTGAGCGGGTCGATATTGAGGAAGCAAAAAACCTGGTAAATCAATTTCCCAAAAAAGCGGAATCAATGAAAAAAGAATTATTTGCTCGATTAGATGCTATGAATGCATCCTATCCTTATTTAAACCCTAGCTACAAGGGTACTCTCGCAGGTAAGGGGCAGGTTTGTTCAGTGGTAAAAAATGGCAAGAATGGATCCAGTATATGGGTGCAGTTTAAGGAAAATGGAAACCAAGTAGCAAGGGGGCAAATTGTTTACACTCTAAATGGTAATGAGAAAAGTGAAGAATGGTATGTTACACCTGGCAAGATCAAGGGAAACCGACTCTCTGGATCTTTGCCTCAGGGGGCGACCCATTATTTCTTCAACCTAATCGATGAGAAAAACTTTTTGGTCTCTTACCCTGTTCCTATGGATATGCAGTCCGCAGGTAAGACCAAACCAAAAGGTCTTTATTCGCTCAACGCCCTGCGGGTGAATAAGTACTGATTCTTGTATTTTATCCAAAAAAAACGCCTCATTACTGAGGCGTCTTTTGGGGCTTTTAAAAACAAACTAAACTGAAACAAATAATTGTTACTATTAATATAGACGGGAGAAGTTCAGAAATCGTTCAAAAAAATTAAAATCTTTTCGAACTTTTCTACTAACTCCAGTCTAACATTCGTCGAATGGGTGCTTTGGACTGAGTAATCAAGTCACTATCCATGGTGATTTCGGGAGCACCGGATTGAAGACAGTCGAGAAGCTTGGGCAAAGTATTCATTTTCATGAAACGGCAATCATTACAGGCACAATTCCCAGTGGGGCCTGCTACGAAAGATTTTTCAGGAAGTTCACGGGTGAGACGGTGCATCATGCCAGTCTCGGTCAAAATGATAAAAGTATCGGCTGGATTGTTTTGGCAAAAAGAGACCATTTTCTCCGTGCTGCAGACTTCATCAGCCATTTCTCGAACAGAGTCAATGCATTCAGGGTGGGCAACGACAGGAGCATGAGGATATTCCAAGCGGCATCGTTCGATAGATTCTTTTGTGAATAATACATGGGCGTAACAACTGCCGGGCCAGAGTTGCATCTTTCGTCCTGTCTGTCCAATCACCCATTGGCCAAGGTTTTGATCGGGTACGAAAAGAATTTCTCGGTCCTGTGGTACTTGTTCCACAATTTTGACCGCATTCCCACTGGTACAGATGACATCGCTGAGGGCTTTGACGGCAGCAGAACAATTAACATAGGCCACAATGTAAAGGTCTGGGTTTTTCTGTTTGTAAGCAGCGAGTTGTTCGGCAGGGCAGGAATCGGAAAGGGAGCAGCCTGCATCCAGATCGGGAAGGAGGACAGTTTTTCCTGGGTTGAGGATCTTGGCAGTTTCAGCCATGAAGTGTACCCCGCAGAATATGATTATTTCCGCATCAGTTTCGGCGGCTTTTCGGGCTAAACCAAGGGAGTCACCAACATAGTCCGCAACTTGCTGAATCGGATCAATTTGGTAATTATGGCAGAGGATAATTGCATTCTTTTCTTCTTTAAGCCGAATGATTTCTTCTTGTTGTTTGGTTAAGGATGATGAGCTTTGGTGACGGAAAACCTGAAGGGAAGGGGGGGCAGCGAGAGTGTCTGGCATCGGATAGATTAGTTGATAGAGCGCGAGCAATTACCTTGTTTTCGAAATTGGGGGCATTCAGCATGGACTTGAAGCCGTTGATCTTTTACATCGAGTCCTAGCTTGGCGGATACATTTTTTCCGTACCACTCCATAAAAGGAGCATCGATGTCAAAAATCTTATCACAATCTATGCAAACAACCTGAGCTTTAAAGGTTTCTGAACTTCCATTGAGGGCATAATACTTATTGTCTTGTCCCACATCGATTTTTCGAATCACTCCACTTTCCACCAAAAGAGGAAGGCAACGATAAACGGTAGCTCTTGATACTGTGTCGTCCAGGCTTTGTGCATCTTGGAGAAGTTGCTCGGCGGTGAAGTGACCAGGTTGTTTAAAGAGTGCTTCAAATACTCCTTTTCTTTGACCGGTCATTCGCAAGCCTTTGCTTACTAGAAAGTCAGAAAAGCTTTCTAAATTCTCGTTGCATATAGAAACCATTTCCAAATTCTTAACCATTCAGAAATCGACGGTCAACCTTATTGAGACTCTCTTGAGATTAAATGGTTTGTTTACAAGAATTGAGAATCCATTAAAATATTTAGCTATGGCAATTAAGGTAAATGATCATGTAATTCCGGATTGGGCAATTGAAGGGCAAGCCCAATCCTTATATCAAAGTGTAGCCGAGAAAATGGCTGGTAAACCACAGGAGGTTATCCAAATGGCCGCAATTGATATGGCCAAAGATCGCTTGATCGATCAGACCTTAATGTCTCAGGAAAGCCAACGAAGAAAATATAAGGTGGATTCGGGAGAAGTGAACCAGCAAATGAAGCAGTGGATTCGTCAAAATGGGGGGAAGAAAGCATTTGAGTCTGGAAAGCATCCGGTGATTAAAGACAAGGAGAGTCTGCGTAAGGAAGTAAGCAACCAGATACAGTTCAATTTGCTATTGGAAGAGGAATCAAAATGTGTCCCTGCTTCTGAAGAGGATGCCAAAAAATATTATGATTCACGCCCGGACCTGTTTACTTCGGAGGAGACGGTAACCGCTGCTCATCTTCTCAAAAAAGCATCAAGCGAAGAAGAGTTTACCCGTGCAGAAGAAGCAATTTTTGCAATCCGAGAAAAGATAGAAGCGGGTGCTGATTTTACTGAACTTGTCAGACAGGAATCAGATGATGGAGGCAATGATGGGGATTTAGGGGCATTTGCCCGGGGGCGTATGGTTCCAGAATTTGAAAAAGCAGCTTTTTCTATGAATGCTGGCGAACTCAGTAAGCCAGTCCGCACGCAATTTGGCTGGCATTTAATTTTGGTTAGAGAGAGAAGTGATGGAAAGCTGACTCCCTACGAAAGTTTGAAGGAAAAAATTGTGGAATACCTAACGGAGCGAAAAAAAGATGCTACTTTTGATGCTTTTCTCGATCGGCTAAAAGCCGCCTCAACCATTGAAGAAGTGACTGGAATCTAGTTTTTTACCCGGTCCAAGCCATCAAGAATTCTCAGCGTGCTTTGAGATTTATTTAAAGCATACAGGTGAAAGCCAGGGCTGCCACCCTCGAGTAATTCCTCTACTTGGCCAAGGGCCCAATCGGCGCCAACTTTGGCTTGGTCGGACTCTTCAGATTCATTGAGGGCATGTTCTAATTCTGATGGAAAAGCGGCTTCGCACATCGTACAAAATCTTTGCACCTGACCAAGTGATAAGACAGGGAGCAAACCGGGGAGGACTGGTACCGAGATTCCTGCATGCTGGCAGTCGTTTACAAACTTAAAAAAGGCCTGGTTGTCAAAAAATAATTGGGTGGTGATAAAGTCTGCACCTGCATCGACTTTAGTTTTTAAGTTTCGTAAATCGGTGGCGTGATCTGAAGCCTCAGGGTGTTTTTCTGGGTAACCACCTACACCGATACCAAACGCAGGAAAATTTTCTCGAATCAAAGCAACTAAGTCTGATGCGTAAGAGAACCCACCCTCCATTGCTTGAAATTGGGTTTCTCCTTTGGGGGGGTCTCCACGCAGGGCCATAATGTTACAAAATCCAGCGTTGGCAAAATCTTCAAGGATTGTAAGGAGTTCATCTCGGGTGTGTCCTACGCAGGTTAGGTGGGGCATAACCTCAAATCCATGCTCTTCTTTGAGTAACTTGGCGTAGTGCATGGTTGTTTCCCGGGTTCCTCCACCAGCACCATAGGTGATGGATACAAAATCGGGATTGTGGGGCTGGATTTCAGCAGCAGTTGCGAGCATCCTTTTACCGGCTGCATCGTCTTTGGGTGGAAAAAACTCCACGGAAAATAGCTTCTTTCCGTCCTCTAGAATCTTTCTGATTGATATCCCGTTACTCATGAACATATCAACATATCATGATGCGTTGATATGTTCAAGGAAAATACCCGTTGCTTAAAACCGTATGCGGGAACTGATCAAGAGGTTGTTGATCGAGCCGAGGTATTTTTCCACTCTCTTTTGAGGCTCATGGGCTTGGGCTTCCTCGAGTAATTCAATGGCTTTTTTATATTTCTGATTAGATACCAGCATCCTGGCATGTTCCAGTAGGGCAGGTGTTTTATAGTCCGGATCTTGGGCTGCCCGATCGAAACGGATACCTGCTTCGATGAATTCCTGTTTGTTCAATGCGAGTTGGCCGAGAATAAGGTGAGCTTTTCCTTCGAGCGGATGTTGAGTGACAAGAGTTGTTAAGATTTTGTGGGCGTCTTCATCTTTTCCAGTCGCTCTCATGACCTCTGCCTGAAGCAGGCGAATTTCCTTTTCATCTTCGTCAGAATATCCTTTGCCAAAGATTTTTTCGATCTTTTCCAAATAAGAAAATCCGTCTTGGTAAGAACCTCGGCTTATAAGTATGCGGGCCACCCGAACATAACTACGCAGGGGGAGTTTATTTTTTTTGGTAATCGCTTCCTCATAAATTCGGAGGGATTGATCAAAGAGTTCAAGATTATGATAGAGGTCACCGAGCACCATATAATCCGCTAGTTTTAACTTACCCATCCGTTTCAATGTTTCGAGGGAAACAACTGCTTTCTTTTCTTTTTTAAGTGCTTGTAAAACTTCAGCACGAGCACGGTGGCAGAAAGTATCCTGTGGGTCTTGGTGAAGCAATTCATCGAGTAATGCCAAAGCCTCAGGGAAACGTTCGGTGTAGAGGAAACAGTTTACCAATCCATTGCGTGCATCTTTACTGTCAGGGAGTAAGAGCATACCCATCCTGTAAGCATTTTCTGCTGACAAGTAACGCTCGAGGCTCAAGTGGCAATAACCCAAGGCAATGTAGGTAATACCATCCCCATCTCCCAAGCTAATGGCTTTGGTTAGACTTTTCGATGCTTGATCTAAGTTTCCCAGGTTTAGGAGAACCAGACCCAGGTTTTTATGGGCTCGTAAAAAAGTGGGGAATTTATCAATCGCTTTTTTGTAAGCGCCTTGGGCGGCGCTAAGCCGACTGATCTGGTAATACATGGTACCGAGTGCATAATCAAGAGCTGGGCTACTTTTTTCATCCAGTTTTTTTTCTAGGTAAGTGATGGCTTCTTCAAGTTGGTTTTCTGCTTTGGCAATCACTTCACCCAAGACATTTTGTTCTGACTTACTAACTCTGGGCTCAATGTCACTCCTAAATCCATAGTCTCCCATAAAGCTCCGAACAAAGGATGGGTTATTCCAAAAGTCTTGGGTAAGTTCCGGTTTTGGTGCCTGACCATGTAAGGAAATGAAAACAGAGAAAAAGAAAAAAGTGTAAACTTTCATTATTTTAAAAGGGAGAAACGTACGGGGAGGAAAAACTGAACTTTTACCGCCTCTCCATTTCTTCTGGGTGGTTCATAAATTGAGTTTTGGGCGGCTTCGCGGGAAGGTTTGACGAAGTCTGGGTGGGTACTGGAAACCACTTCGAGAACTTCAACTTTTCCCACTTCATTAATTTGGATGAGTAATTTCACTTCCCCTTCAAGTCCTTTTCTTTTGAGATTGGATGGATAACGTAAAGCTCCACGTTTTAATACTGAGGGGTTCCGGTCAAGATCATGAATATCGAATATCAGTTCTTGGCCGAAACCGCTGGGCACAGGGTTGAAACTTGCGAGAGAAAATGCGGCTTTAAAATCACCTGGACCGACATCAAGGCTTACCTCTACCGGGCTGGTATCAAGCTTCTTCACGGACTTGGAAAGAACCGGTTCTTGGGTTTGTTTCTCGGCCTGTTTTTCTACCGTTTGTTCCATTCGGGTTTTAGGTGGAGGGGGGGGAGCAAACCTGGGGGCATCCACTTGGCGAACAAGCCATTCTTCAGTCCGAATAAATTCGGACAGGGGGAGTAAGCCAAAAAGTAGCAAAGAGGTAAGAATGGAAAGAATAATACTGAGCTTAGAGGAACCCGGGATTTTTTCCGATTCCACCCCTGGAATACCCTCAAATATTTCATCTTTTGGTTTCATTTCGGTAAAGGGCTCATTTTGATGGCTTTGGCTCCCCCACGCATTGCTTGGTCCATGACTTCAGTAGCTAGGCCAGCCTTGGAACCTGGAGATACCCGGACAATGATTGATGCCTTTGATTCCTCGTGGGCATTGCGGACAAGAGGGGCAACTTCTTCGAGACCAATGGCCGCACCATTTTGTAAAATTTGACCGGAGGGAGAGAGTTCAAAGGTTAACGGAGTCCTTTTCTGGTCTGTGGGGCTTGCACTATCTTTGTATTTCGAGGTAATGCCTACCTCGTTGACGAAGGATGTCGCGACAATAAAGAAAATAAGAAGAATAAAAACCATGTCGATCAAGGGAGATACATTGATCTCCGCTTGGTCTGCGTGAAGTGAATGAGTTCTCCTTCTCATCTTGGCTTGCGAGTGGCGATGGAGACGGCGGGCGCTTTTTTTCGAGCTTGGGCGATCACTTTTGCAAGAAGTGCGGCATCAGCCCACTGGTCGGTCTGGATAACCACAGGCTTATTCCGATCTTTACTCGCGGCATCAATGAGGCTGGGAACCTCAGATAGTTGGACTTCGGTACCACCATAAAAGATTTGGTTCTCACCGGAGACAGCAAACAGAATGGAGTTTTTCTGCAAAGAATTGGAAGTTTGTGCGTTGGGCCGTGAGATTTCTACTCCAGGAAGGCTGACAAAAGTGGCGGATACAATAAAAAAAATCAGGAGGATGAAGACCACATCAATTAAAGGAGATACATTAATGGATCCATCTTCCTGATCTTCTAAAGATCTTGATCTTCCGTAGAGTCTCATCCTTGAACTGTGGTATTACGTACCTGCCTAATAGAAAGGCTTTCCAACCGGTTAATACAATGGAGCCAGTCTTTTTTTTGTCTTTGGAGAATGTGTATGATCGCAAGTGCAGGGATGGCCACGAGCAGTCCGGCTTGGGTTGTAATCAAGGCTTGCGAGATACCGCTGGCGACCAGATCCATTTTGTAACTATCCTGCATACTGAGGCCGCTAAAGGTTTGAAGCATGCCAATCACTGTACCCAATAATCCAACCAGGGGAGAAGCGCTGGCCAATACCAGTAAAAACTTAATTCTCCGGCCCAAGTAAGAGGAGTCCGCATCCCTGACTTGTTCAAATCGCCGACGTGTTTCCTTACGGTCATTATGGTCACCGATGCAATATCTGATGATACGGTCCACTTTCCCTCCCCCTTGAAAAGCACCCCATCGCTCCCGAGGGAAGGCTTTAAGGTCCTTTGGAATAACGGTACGTAACCTCCACCACAGGTCAAACGCGACATAGTAAGTGTACAGGGATAGAACTCCAATGACCGGCATTAAAGAGCCACCTTTTTTCCAGACATTATTTGCGTCCGTGAAAAATTCAACCAGTGGGTTCATTTCTTGAGCTTTCATTTTCAGCTTGGTTGGATTCCTCCCTCTTGAGGTGAACCAGCCGGGCGGCAAAGCTTTCAAGCTTGGATATAACACCCTGAAGTCTGCGGGAAAGAAGAGCATGAGCAATAAGAGAGGGAATTGCCGTGATTAAACCAAATTTGGTTGTCACTAAAGCTTCTGAAATACCCCGAGCTAATTCACTGTTTTCCGGATTGGCGAAATTGGTGATTTGGCGGAAAACATCAATCATCCCGGTCACGGTACCAAGAAGTCCGAGCAGAGGAGCCGTAGCTGCGGTTACCGCAATTAAAGGAAGAGCTTTTTCCAGACGAACCTGAAAGTCGATTATACCCTCATATAAAATTTCTTCGAGAATTTCAGGCTTATTTCCTTGGTAGCTGTCTAGCAGTTTTGCGCAATAATTCAAATGGGCCCCGGTAAGATCCATCCAAAGAGGCAAGTTTCTGGGGTGTGGGAACACCCAAAATCTGAAAAGCTTTGTAGACTGCAATGAGTAAGGAAATAGTCGCAAAGAAAAGAATGGGAAATATCCAGATGCCCCCTTTTTGTAATTCTTCGATCATGGTAAGCTCTCCACCTTCCATGACAAATGCTTTGCCTAAGCTTGGGTCAAGTGGGATCGTAGAAAGTGAACCTGGGGCAGCAGACAGTGCTTGTTTGATAGATGTGGATGAGTCCTCAGATGCTTGTAAAAGTCTTGAGGGCTCAAGGCGTTTGACCGATTCCGCTGATAAATCAATCGATGAAAATTGATCGGAATGAAAGGATTTTTCGATAAAACCTGCACTCCCATCAGAACCGGAGAAAAAAGAAACCGGACCCATTGCCCAAAAAACGCCCTCTTCCCGCATGCCTTCAGGCGGAACGATGGCATCTCCCGTAAAAGAGAGTCCGCCAGCTTGTTCTTTTGTGGCTTGGATGGAAAGCTGAAGAATATCTAAATACGCTTGAATCGATTGATCGATAGGGCCTTGATCTTTAGTCAGATACAGCCCAAGCTTTGCGCTCCACAAGGCTTGCTCAGCAGGTGGAGTTCCCTGCCTCCAGCTTCTGGCATAGTCCTTAAGAAGTCGAAGAGAAGATTTAAGTTCACGTTCATTCTTTTGAACTTCTTCTTTGAGTTGCAATAGGTTTGCATCGCGGTTGTCACGCAGACGAAGCCTACGGTCTAATTCTTTTCTTCTTTCAGCCGCTTCTCTTTCCTGCTTTGCCACTTTTTGTGCGAGAGGAATTTTTTCTTTTTCTATATCCTCACGCAGGACCGAAAGTCTTTGCGTGGCATTTTGTAAATCAGTTCTCGCTGTTGCCCGAACCTGTTGAATGCCCTGGGCTCCCAGAATCCATGGGAAGATGGGCAAAAGTAATAGTAGTACCCTTAGGAATGTATTCATTGGGCAAATCCTCCGGGTGCAGGCATTGGAAGGTCGAGAAAGCGAGGCATGGCCCGGTTGTTCACCATTTGAACTCCGGTGGTGACCTCACGCGCAATTTCATCCTTTCGCACCCACTTCCACCCGGACGGGGATGGCAGACCATATCCGGAAACCGTACCTGATTCATTGACAAAATACGCGACTCCAAGCCCGAAGTATAGAACCATGAATTCTCTGGACTGGTCGTCATTTAGGGTGAACTCCTGTCTTTCTAAGGTGACAGTCCGGTGAAAGAGGTGAACCGCTTGCATCAGTGAAATCAGAGTTTCTACTCTCTGCCGCAAGGTAAGGCGGGCTTTTTGGGGACCTGCATCTAACTTTTCGCGAAAAGGAGAAAGGCGCTCGGATAAGGGAGTGGGAAGCAGAGCAAAAACGTCGTCCACCTTTTTTTCCACTTTTTGTAGACCACGAAAAAGAGCCTCTGTGGCATCCTTAGCTTTTTCTTCTCTTTCCATCAGGTCACTTCGCTGCTTGTCTGCCCCAGATGCCTCCTCTTCCGAACGTTTAAGTTTGTCATGCAGGGTCGATAATTCTTCTGCTAAGGCAGATTGAAGATCAAAGAGGGCAGCTTGTTCCGATTTCCAGAGGGAAGACTCCTTTGAAATTAAATGTTCGGTATCAATCCATTCTTCAATAATTTGCTGCGTTTCTTTTATCTCAGAAAAGATCGAGCTCGGTAGATACAAGAGACCAATTAAGAGGAAAGGGATGGGGTGAAATATTGTCATAAAATATATGCAGTCGAGCTTACAGGGTTTGCAGATAAAGGAAAGTTTATTTGAGACTGAATCTCAATAGGGGTTTATCGGGGGGTAAGAAAAAATTTATGGGACTATATTAAGACGAAAGAAGGCGACGAAGAGTTTCGTCCACAAGCTTGGGATTTGCCTGCCCGCGTGTTGCTTTCATGACCGCACCTTTCAGTGCATTGATTGCACCTTCTTTCCCACCGCGAAATTTTTCTGCAGCATCTGGGTCTTTTGCAATCGCCTCAGCGCAGAGACTATCAATTTCATCTCCATCTGATTTCATTTCCAACCCTTTGGATGCAACTAATTCCTTCGCTGACTTTCCGGAACAAAACATTTCAGGAAAAAGTTCCTTGGCTACATTATTAGAAATGGTTCCATCCTCAATAAGGCATATGAGTTCCGCGAGTGCTTGGGGAGAAATTTTACAATTATCTAGGGTAACTGTTTCCGCCGAGGGATCATTGTGATCGTTATTTTGTCCAAGTTCACGGAGCAAGTCGTTGACCACCCAGTTTGCCACTTTGGCAGGAACTTTTGTAAGAGCCGCCGCTTTCTCAAAATATTCACATAATGGACGGTCTCCGCAAAGAGCGGATGTGGAAGAGTAGGGCAGCCTCATCTCGGATTGATACCTTCTTTGTTTATCAAATGGCTTTTCCGGCAGTTCCTTTTTGATCCGGTCTATCCATTGCTGGTCAATTTTTACAGGCATTAAATCGGGGTCAGGGAAATAGCGATAATCATGAGCCATTTCTTTGGTCCGCATAGGAGTGGTATATTTCTGGTCAGGGTTCCACCTTCGGGTTTCCTGAATAATTGTTTCTCCTTCTAGCATGGCCTTGGTTTGGCGCTTGATCTCATATTCCACACCATTGCGAACTCCGGAAATAGTGTTTAGGTTTTTAATTTCAACTTTCGTACCCAAGGCTTCGGTGCCCACGGGGCGAACACTTATATTAGCATCGCACCTGAGCTGTCCCTTTTCCATGTCGCAATCTGAAATTTCTGCAGATACGAGAGAATTTCGGAGCGAAGTTAAATAGGCAAAAACTTCGTCGGGAGAAAATAAATCGGGTTCGCTGACAATCTCAAGCAAAGGGCAACCTGCTCGGTTATAATCGACCAAACTGTCTGACTCGTAGTGGGTAAGTTTCCCCACATCCTCCTCCAGGTGGATCCTTGTAAGTTCTACTTTCCTGTGGGATCCCATGACTGCTGGAGATTCTCCGGGCATTTCAATTTCAACTTCTCCTCCCTCGCAGATGGGCTGATCAAATTGCGAGATTTGATAGTTCTTGGGCATGTCCGGGTAAAAGTAATTTTTACGGTCCCACTTGCAGATGGGAGCAATTTTGCACCCAAGTAATAAGCCCACCTTGATTGATTTTTCAATCGCGGCCAGATTCATAACAGGAAGGGCGCCAGGAAGACCCAGGACCACAGGGTTGGTAAGAGTATTGGGAGGCTGCCCAAAGCCAGTGCCAACCCGGGTGAACATCTTTGACTTGGTGTCCAATTGAACATGCACTTCTAAACCAATGACCGCTTCGTATTTCATCTTTTGAATATCCTGTTAAGGTCAGAGGCTTGGAGCTTTTCGACCATAGTTATGTTCTTGGTCGTAGACATGGGCAATCGATAATAATTTACTTTCGTTCAACGCCTGCCCGATGAGTTGCATACCAATAGGCAGACCAGACTGTGAAAATCCGCACGGTACAGAAATCCCGGGTAATCCAGCCAAGTTTGTTGAGATGGTGTAAATATCACTTAGATACATGGAAATTGGATTGTCACTCTTTTCCCCAAACCGAAAGGCGGGGGTCGGGGAAGTAGGGGTGAGAATAGCATCGACCTGTTCAAACGCTTGATCAAAATCCTGGCGAATGAGAGTACGGGTCTTCTGGGCTCGCAGGTAATAGGCATCGTAGTAACCACTGCTGAGAGCATAGGCACCAAGAATGCATCTTCTTTTCACTTCCTCGCCAAAGCCTTCTCCTCGACTTTTAGCGTAGACATCGATGGCGTTGCTAGCTTTTTCGCTTCTGGAGGTGTATCGAATTCCATCATAGCGGGCGAGGTTGGATGATGCTTCGGCGGTTGCGATAACATAGTAAACTGGAATTGATAAATCTGTACTGGGCAAAGAAAGCTCTACCATCTCGAAACCCTTTGATTTGTAAAACTCAATGACCAGATCAATGGATTTTCGAACCTCTTCATCCATACCTTCCCCGAAAAATTCCTGGGGAAGTCCAAGTTTACAGGGTTCAAGGGGTGCCTTTAGTTCACGGGAATAAGAGGGAACATGAGAAGGATAACTGGTTGAGTCCAACGGGTCATGGCCTGAAATTATTTCCAGTAGAAGTGCTGCATCTTCCACGGTTTGGGCGAAGGGACCAATTTGATCAAGTGAGGAGGCGAAGGCTGCCAGTCCATACCGGGATACCATGCCGTATGTGGGCTTCATACCAACCACGCCACAAAGTGATGCCGGTTGCCTAATGGATCCACCGGTGTCAGAGCCAAGGCTAAGAGGAATTTCCCTGGCTGCCACTGCAGCTGAACTTCCTCCACTGCTTCCTCCCGGGACGCAATCCAAGTTCCAAGGATTTCGGGTTGGTCCGTACGCAGAGTTTTCGGTGGAGGATCCCATGGCAAACTCATCGAGGTTGAGCCTGCCCCCAATCACAGCACCGGCTTCCTTAAGCTTTCGGGTAACAGTGGCATCATACGGGGAAACATAGTTTTCTAAGATTTTACTGGCAGCGGTGAGAGGTTGTCCTTCAGCACTGATTACATCTTTTAAACCGACAGGAATTCCATCTAGTCGAGTCAAAGATTTACCTTGGGACCTTCGCTCATCTGAGCTTTTTGCCTGTTTGATCATATCCTCCTCGTCGAGGTGTAAAAAAGCATGAACCTTTTGGTCTACCGCTTGTATACGCTGGATAAAAGCTTGGGTGATTTCAACAGAGGATACAGTTTCACCCTCGAGTAAATCAATCAGCTCCGTTGCTGTGGCAGAAGTAAGTTGGGATGATTCCATCGTTCCTTGCTTATTCTTCCACCACTTTGGGCACTACAATTTGCTGACTGCGTTGCTTGGGTGCATTTTGTAATGCTTGATCTGTGCTTAGCCCGGGTTGAACCTCATCTTGATCCCAGACATTAAACCGAGGGAAGGCATGGGCGGTAGGCTCTACTCCTTCAACATCAACTTCTTGTAGTTTTTCAAAATATTTTAACACATCGCCCAATTGAGATTGGAATTTATCTCTCTCCTGGGAAGACAGTTCAATTCTTGCCAAGTTGGAAACATAATCAATATCCACACTTTTTTCTTCACTCATCTTACGTTCTTAATTCGTAGGGGGTATCTTGATCAATTTTTTGGAGGATGGTATCAAAGGCTTGGTTTACTTCTTTTTCACTCAGCGTTCGGTCAAGGGCCCGAAAGCGCATCGAGCAAGCAACACTTTTTTGGCCTGCCTCCATTCCTTGCCCTTGGAAAAGATCAAAGATCGTAACAGGGTCCACTTCAAATTGATCACTTCCAACAGAAATAGCGATCTGTTCCAGGTCTGACCGTACAGACTCCGCCGGCGTGTCTCCTTGTACCACCAAAGCAAGATCTTTTATAGCCGGTGGGAAAGAGGAGAAACGGGTGAAGGTAACAGCTTTCTTTCTTTTGGATAAGAGAATGGGGTCGATTAAAATCTCAACGGCAAAAACCGGGCCTTTGGCTTCCTTTTTCTTGGTTAATTGCAGATCCAAAATACCAATAGATGCTTCCAGCTTATTACGGTGGCAATCTCCTATTTTGGCCGAGTAATCGCTTTGCCATGGAGCTGATTTGGAAAGGTTTTCCCAATCCCCTTTGGGCAGGCTAAGGCCCATCGCATGTAAGACCGACAGGAATTGATTTTTAATCCCAAAGAAATCAAGTTTCGCCTGGGTCTTCCATTGGCGAGAGTTTGGCTCGGAAAAAGAGGCAAAGGCGATACTTATCCACTCTACATTTCCGCGTGGGCCTGGACGGAAAATACGACCCGTTTCAAAAACACGGGTTAAATCATTCAGGTTTTTTTGGTTGTGGGCAAGGTTGTCAACCAAGCCAGGTAGCAAGGAAGCCCGCACATGAGTATGATCAGATGTAAGAGGATTGAGAAGAGAAAGGCTATTTGTATCGAAAGATGGGTGCCAGGAATTTATTTCTTCGCCTGATCGAAGACTGTAATTGCAGGCTTCCTGATATCCTTGGCCGACCAAGTTGTCAGTCGCTTTTTGACAAACCTCGTAGGTGCCATCATTCTCGCGGGATGTGGAAGGGCAGACTACTGGTGTATCTTGGAGATCTTTGGTGCCATGAATGCGAAGGAATTCTTCCACAAGATCAATGGGACGTTCCACTTCCGACCGAAAAGAAGGCACGATGACATGCCAGGGATCATTTCCTTCAACCAAAAACCCTAGTCTTTTCCAGGCACTGCTTAGTTGTTCTGGTTGGATCTCAAAACCACAAATTCTTTCTGCATAAGCTTGAGTGATTTCGATCTTTCGTTCCCCTCTTGGCGCACTGCCTTTGCAAACATATTCGGGTAAGCATTTTCCCCCGGCGATTTCCAGAATCAAGTCAATAGCCCGTTGAGCAGCATATTCCAGTCCTTGGGGATCTACATCCCGTGAAAACCTCTGGGAACTGTCGGTATGTAGCCCCAGTTTGCGAGCGGTATGCCGAATACTTCCAGGTCTAAACCAAGCAGATTCGAGCACCAGATCGGTGGTGGTGGTATTAACTTCCGCATCCACACTCCCCATGATTCCTGCGACGACCAGTGGAGTTTCTCCATCAGCGATCACCATCATACTTGGATCTAATTTTCTTTTTACATCGTCGAGCGTAGTGATGGACTCATTTTCCTTCGCTTGACGAATTTGGATAGTTTTTCCTTTTATTTTGGAAGCATCAAATGCATGAAGCGGTTGACCCGTTTCAAGCAGAACAAAGTTTGTGATATCAACCACATTATTAATAGGGCGCAATCCTACCGATTCAAGTCTCGCTTTTAGCCAATCTGGACTTGGAGCAATGGATACTCCCTGAATAGACCAAGCACCATAGCGAGAGCAATCTTTAGACTCAATGCTTACAGAATTCAGGAAATGTCCATCGGGACATTCCTCATGCTTAATTCCAAGATCCGCAACTTTTGGGGTATTATACTTTCTCTGATAGTAAGCGGAAATTTCTCTGGCTACTCCAAGGTAAGAGAGGCAATCTCCTCGGTTGGCAGTAATTTCTAATTCCAAAACTTTATCCTCGGACAATAACTGCTCAATAGGGGTTCCAACCTTGGGATTATCAGGCAGGATCAAGAGTCCTTGGTCATCCGTTCCAATTTCTAATTCTTTGGCACTGCACATCATTCCCTCGGACGGTACGCCGCGGAGTTTGGATTTCTTGATTTTAAACCCACCTGGTAGTTTCGCTCCGGGTAAAGCTACGGGGACATGATCTCCGGGTTGGAAGTTTGTGGCACCACAAACAATATTGGCTGGTTTTTCCCCACCAACTTCCACGGCACAAACACTGAGACGGTCGGCTTCGGGGTGGGGTACCTTACTTAGGATTTCACCTACGACTACATGATCAAGGTTACGAGAAGACTGTTCCTCGCCTGCTTCTACTTCAATACCAAGCATGGGTAATACATCAATTAAATCATCCGGATTATCCGGTAAATCAATGTAAGCACTCAACCAATCTAGACTTATTTTCATGTGGCGTTCGAAAATTGGCTGAGGAACCGCTGATCATTTTGGTAAAAATGCCGGATATCATCAATGCCGTGGAGAATCATAGCAACCCGTTCAATCCCTAAACCAAATGCAAAACCACTCCATTCTTCAGGATCAAGGTTCACAAGTTTTAGCACTTCAGGGTCCACCATGCCGCACCCCATAATTTCAATCCATTTATTACTGAGTTTGCCCAAGTTGGGAGCTTTCAAGTCAACTTCAAAACTTGGCTCGGTGAAAGGAAAAAAACTGGGCCGCAATCGGGTTTCAAGCTTATCGCCAAATAATTCTTTCAAGAAGTAATCCAAGACTGCCTTCAGGTCCTTGACCGTCACATTTTTGTCTACATAAAGACCTTCAGTTTGATGAAAGTTTGCGGAATGAGTGGCATCCACCGTATCCCTTCGGAAGCATCTTCCCGGAGCAATAATCCGGAGAGGAGGTTTTTCTTTAAAAAGCGTACGAATTTGAACCGAGGAGGTATGTGTCCTAAGCACATGGGCTTCTTTCGCTTTTTGGGTAATATTTGCCCAAGTTGAATTTGGTGGGAAGAAAAGCGTATCCTGTTCGTCTCTTGCCGGATGATCATCAGGAGTATTGAGGGCATCAAAGCAAAACCATTCGGTTTCGACTTCGGTTGCCTCGGCAACAGTAAATCCAATCTTTCTGAAAATCGAAACCACTCTACGGCGGACATTGGTGAGGGGGTGAGTGCCGCCAAGATGACTGGGGACAGAGGGGAGGGAAGGATCCGCTTTTTCTCCTAAAGAAGCGAGATCAGCTTGAGCCTCAATAGATTCATTAGAGGTTTTGAAAAAGCCCTCCACTTTTTTCTTTGCTTGGTTTAATGCCTGACCAAACGCGGGCCGTTCTTCTTTGGTTAGCTGCCCAATCCCTTTAGCCGCCTGGGTAAGACTACCGTTGGGACCCAAAATGGTTGCTTTTGCTTGCTCCCAGTCCGCACGGGAGGAAACCGTTTTAAGTATTGTCTCCGCTTGGGCGACAATGGCTTGGAGATCGTTCTCCACGCCGAAAAGACAAACAGGCCCTTAGGCCTCGAGTGCAGCCTTCGCCTTCACGACCAATTCTTTAAAAGAGTCGGGTTCGTGAATAGCGAGTTCTGAGATTACTTTGCGGTTGAGTTCGATCTCAGCCTTGGCCAGACCGTGCATGAATTCTCCATAACGGATACCCTCAGCCCGGCATGCAGCATTTATACGCACAATCCAAAGCTGGCGGAATTCAGTTTTCCTCTTGCGTCGGTGAGAGTATGCATAAGCCTCTGCTCGATCTACGGCATCTTTGGCATAACGAAAAAGGCGAGACTTGTTTCCAAAGTATCCTTTAGCTTTCTTTAATACCTTTTTACGGCGTTTGCGGGTGGCGGGTACATTGCGTGCGCGTGGCATATCAAAAATCTCCTAAGTTAGTGAAATAGTCTGGAATGAAAAATTAAACGGAAAGGGCACGGATGACGCGTCGAGCCATACCGTCGGCTAGGACTTGATCTTGGCGACCAGCACGGACTTGTTTTACAGAGCGTTTTCTACGCAAGTGCCTTTGTCCAGGCTTGCGAAACTTCACTTTGCCTGTACCAGTTAACTTAAATCTTTTGGCTATTCCTTTGTGCGTCTTCTTCATGGTGTTACGAGAAAAGCGTTAAACATAGCTTTTTCCAGGCAGTCGATCAAGTCAAATGACTCTAACTATCATAAATTAAAAGACCAAGGTAGCTTTCATAAGTAAACCAAGCTGCCAAAATCAAAAAAAAGATCCAAAAAATACTTCTTATTATCTTCCTTCGGAGCCAATGAGAACTGTAAGAATTTAACCCATCTCCTCCAAAATCATGAAAATAGTGAATCAGGTCCCTGTCCTTAGACCGATTATCGATCTTTTTGTAGGATTGGCCATAGGACGACCGGTTCCGGTGATACCACCACTGGAAAATCTTGTGAAGCATACTAAAAATTTCGCTCTAACACTAAGGTTGTAAGTAAGACTTTCCTCCCATTTGGGCAAAATCGAGCCTTGAAACCGAAGGAAGACCTTCCTTGTGGGCCCAAAGATCTGAACCAATTTCTGGTTCTGCCTCTTCGATCCATTCGGTTTTGTAAACCAGCTGGTGATATTTTTTCCCTTTTTCTTTTTCAAAAATACTTCCAAGTTTTAAGTTTCCTGCAAAGCTAATCAGGGGTTCAATTTTTCCGTCGTATTCAACAGGAAAGTTTAGATTGTGGACTGTAAGGCCATCATGACGATGCATTTCGAGAACAAGCTTTGCATAGTTCGCCGTCGCCTTGGCTGCATTCGTCAAAGATTTGCGAGTGGTTGCATCCAGTTTTTGGCCAACACATGTGCGAATACCTTCAAATTTTTCACTAGATAATGCCATGCTTGAGGCAATGGAGGGGATGCCCAAAAGGCTGCCTTCCAAGGCAGCACCGACTGTACCAGATGACAAAACCATAGGGAGGGTGATATTATACCCAAGGTTTATCCCGCTGACTACAAGATCAGGGGTGCGGGATAAAAGATTTCCGTAGGCAAGGTTTACACAATCAGCGGGGGTGCCATTAAGTGCATAAGCTTCAGCCGGATAATCTTTTTCTTTTTTCGCCACCAGCTTTTGGTTTCGAGAAATTGCATGGCCTATCCAACTTCTCTCTCCATCTGGGGCACAAACGACGACCTCGCCAACTTTGATAAGTTCCTTCACGAGTGCTTGTAAGAAACCAGACTGAATGCCATCATCGTTGGTTGCCAAGATTAGTGGTTTATCTGTACTCATTAATCCAATAAAAAAGGGAGGACCGCCCTAAGGCAATCCTCCCTTTCGGTTATTTAAGTATTTACAGAAAGCAAAGATATTTAGGATTCTGTTGAATCCTTTGCTTCTTCACTGGTATCTTCTTTGGGTTGTTCGGAAGAATCATCCTTATCAGATTTCTCTTCTTCCATCGCCGCACGACGGCTAAGTTTTACCCGTCCTTTATCATCAATACCGATACACTTTACGATGATTTCATCACCAAGTTTGCAAATATCTTCGGTTTTATTAACCCGAAAGTCGGCAAGTTCAGAAATATGGCAAAGCCCTTCTTTTCCGGGCAAGCATTCTACAAAAGCACCAAATTCCTTAACTCCACGAACAATACCGCGGTAAATTTTTCCAACTTCGATTTCACCGGTGACTAGGTCAATTTCCTGGAGAGCACGATTCATGGCTTCTGTATCCGTAGCATAGATTCTGATTTTACCACTGTTGTCTTCATCTATATCAATGTTTGCTCCGGTAACTTCAGTGATTCTGCGTATATTTTTTCCGCCTGGGCCGATTAAAGCACCAATCTTTTCGGGATCAATTTGAACGGTTTCAATACGGGGAGCATGATCGCGTAATTCTTTACGATGTGAAGGTAAGGCTTCATCCATTTTATCAAGGATTTTGAAACGAGCTTCAGTAACTTGCTTGATTGCTTCTTTGGCAATATCGAAAGGAAGTCCTTGGATTTTGAGGTCTAACTGGAAACCTGTGACTCCGTCACGGGTTCCACATACCTTGAAGTCCATATCTCCGAAGTGATCTTCTGCTCCAATAATATCGGTCAAGACAACATGCTTGGCAATTTCACCCGCTTCATTCATTTCGCAGACCAATCCAGTTGAAATTCCAGCAACGTGCTGACTGATGGGTACCCCGGCGTCCATAAGTGCAAGCGATCCGCCACAAACACTGGCCATGGAGGTTGATCCATTGGAGGCCATGATTTCGGATACAATTCTTATCGCGTAAGGAAAGTCATCCTCTGGGGGAAGAATCGGTAAAACTGATCTTTCCGCCAAAGCACCATGTCCAATTTCGCGACGACCGGTAAAACCAAAACGGCCTGCTTCTCCAACTGAGAAAGGAGGGAAATTGTAGTGAAGGATGAAGGATTTCGCTGTTGGTCCGCCAGTGAGGCCATCGAGGTCTTGGACATCACGGCTAGTGCCTAATGTACTTAAAACCAAGGACTGGGTCTCACCTCGAGAAAAGATGGCAGATCCGTGAACACGTGGAAGAACTCCAGTTTCACAGGAAATTTCTCGGAGGTCAGCAGGTCCGCGACCATCCGCTCTTTTACCACGAATGAGAATGTTTTCACGATAAACTTCTTCCTGAATTACTTCAAAAGCCATACTCACATGATCCGGATCAAAGTCATCCCCGAACTTTTCTTCACAGGCTTTGGATGCATCTTCTTTTACTACATCAACTGCGACCTGACGCTCTTGCTTGGATGCGGCGAAGATTGCTTCTTCCATGCGATTGCCAGTAATTTCTCGGCAGAGGGCAAGTACTTCGTCAGGTGCTTTAACCAGATCAAATTCCTTTTTGGCTTTTCCACAAAGTTTAGCTAATTCACGCTGGGCAGCAATGATTTCCTGGATTGATTCATGAGCGAATTCAAGGGCTTCTATGAAGCGGGACTCAGGGATCTGATCTGCCGAACCTTCGATCATCATCATTTCTTTCTCATTCCCTACATAAATGAGGTCCAAGCTGGAATCATACATTTCCTCGTTGTTGGGATTGACCACAAATTCGCCATTAATTTCACCTAAGCGAACACAGCCAATGGGACCATTCCAGGGAATGTCTGAAATCATGAGTGCGGCGGATGCGCCATTAACCATGAGGACATCGGCCTCATTAATTTGATCGGTTGAAAGCAAATAGCCAATAATTTGGACCTCATTTAAGAAACCCTTAGGAAAAAGGGGACGTAAAGGACGGTCGCAAAGCCGAGAGGTTAAGATTTCTTTCTCAGATGGTTTACCTTCACGCTTGAAGTAGCCACCTGGGAATCGACCGGCGGCGGTAAATTTTTCGCGGTAATCTACGGTCAGGGGAAAGAAATCCTGCCCTGGGCGTAGGGTAGTCGCTGCAGTGGCGGAAACAAAAACGGTTGTTTCTCCCATGGCGACGGTGACAGCTCCACTGGCTAAACCCGCTAGGGTGCCCGAGGAAAGTTGGATGCCGAGTTTTTCGGCGGTTACATTATGCTTTTGGTTCATTTTGCGTACTTACTGTTGTTTGTTTTGTTCATCCCTTCGATTAGACCGGATTGTCGGGTCGAAGTCCCTCATATTTAACAATTTCCACCGCACACAAGCGTACTGTGGGTAGTTAAAATGGAGGGGAATTTACTCGTGAATCACGAGAATGAAAGGGTAAAAAGAAAAGGCGATTATCGACGCAATTCAAGCTTTTCAATGATGGCTTGGTAGCGTTTCAGGTCTGTTCTTTTAAGATAATCGAGAAGCTTTCTTCTTTTTGCCGCCATCAATAAAAGACCACGACGTGAATGAAAGTCCTTGCGATGGGATTTTAAGTGTTCCGTAAGGTGAGCGATACGAGCACTGAGGAGAGCGATTTGAACTTCACTTGATCCGGTGTCTTTATCGTGGGAACGATTATTTTCGATTATATTTTTTTTATTTACTTGTTCTGACATGATTTGATTTGGTTTCTTGGTTCGAAGGATTTACGAAAGTAAATCCGCAACTTAGCCGAAGCCGAGTCGCCGTTTCGTCCAACATCTTTCAATAAAGATTATGGTAAAACCAAGGGGGCAGGCAATTAAGCAGGCTCCTAACGATGGGCTCATACATTGACCAAATTCGGAGATTATACAAGCACGAATCCTATGCACTTGCCAGCCAATCAAAGGAAGGCTAGCAACGGAGGACCCATGGATCTTTATTTTGCATATGGCTCAAATATGAATTTTAAACAAATGGCGTATCGCTGTCCAGGTGCTCGAATTCTCTGTAAAGCTTTCCTGCCCGATTGGAAATATTTTATAAATGGGAATGGATATGCGGGGGTTGAGCAGTCTAAGGGGGATGTGGTTTACGGAGGTCTTTGGGAATTACAGCCAGCACACTGGAAAGAGTTAGACCTCTACGAAGCTGTTGATCAAGGATTCTATAAAAAAGTAAAAGTTCGCGTCTTTATTGAAACAGAAAGCAGAACAAAAGAATCTCTAGTTTACCTATATCTATCGAATAATTACGAATACGGAACTCCGTCCGAAGAATACCAATCGATTGTACTCCAGGGAGCACGAGATCTAGATCTTATGCCTGGCTATTTGCAAGCATTGGCTAAGTGGGGGGATAACAGGCAAAAAAAATGAGTGGGAAAACTTGGGATTTTTTTGTCGATACCGGGGGAACCTTTACCGATTGTTTAGCCCGCTCAGATCAGGGAGTTTTTCACCGCGTAAAGGTTCTTTCCCGTGGTTCATTATCTGCAGAAATTGGTTATGTGTCCGGATGCAATCAATTTGCCCTTTGTTCTAATCCTAATTGGCCAAAGGGTTTTATCGAAGGCATGGCCATTCAGATTTCAGGCTCCCTCTCCTTGAATGCACATATTATTTCCTGGGATCCACACTCTTTGGTTTTAAAGTTGGATCAGGATTTGCCGGTCTCGCTTGAACCTGGAACGACCTTTCAGATTAATACCCCGTGGGAAGCACCGATATTAGGTATGAAGCTAATCTTGGCGAGGCAGGGAATTTCCATCAAGGAAGTGAGTATTCGAATGCGTTTGGCAACCACCAGGTGTACGAATGCTCTTCTAGAGCAAACCGGGGAAAGTCCGGTTCTATTTGTCACTTCTGGGTTTGCTGACTTGCTCGAGATCGGGGACCAGCGAAGAATGAATCTCTTTGACCTCATTCCCCAAAAGCGAAAAACATTGACCAACGAGGTAGTCGAAGTGGATGAAAGGCTAGACCAAGATGGGGAAGTGCTGGTGTCACCCGATCTTTCACGGGTAAGAAAGCAGGCACAGCAAGCGTTGGAAAATGGATCAAAAACCGCGGCAGTATCCCTTCTTCACTCTTATTTAAATCCAGAGCATGAAAAGCAAGTGGCTGAGGTGTTGCGAGAATCTGGATTTGATGTGGTGATCGAGTCTTCAAAGCTTCATCCTTTTATCAAGTGGTTACCTCGTTGTGAAAGTGCCGTGGTCGAAGCTTACCTCTATATTATTTTATATGAATATCTGAATCGGGTGGAGTCTGAACTCGGAACCAACGGAACACTTTTGGTGAATACCAGTGCTGGTGGTTTAATTGATCGTGCTCAATACCGTGCGATTGACAGTTTGCTAAGCGGTCCAGCTGCTGGGGTCGTGGGTGCTTCATCCATTGCAAAAAGTTGTGGGCAACGCGATTCGATTAATTTGGACATGGGCGGAACGAGCACTGATGTTTCCAGGTGCTCTGGAACCTTTGCTTATCAAGCTAATCATCGCGTAGGCGATGCACATGTAACTAACTTAGCGATGAAGTTAGAAACAGTCGCTGCGGGTGGCGGTTCTGTTTGCCATGAAGAAAATGGCTTGCTTCGAGTTGGCCCGGCAAGTGCCGGGGCTTATCCAGGACCTGCTTGTTATGGTTTTGGAGGACCTTTTTGCCTAACGGATGTAAACCTTTTGCTCGGTCGCTTAGATTCTTCCCGTTTTGCTACTCCAGTCGTTCTTGCTGATGCAGAGCAGAGATTGCAGGAAATGATACACAAAACAGGGAAGTCTAAAAAAGATCTTCTCGAAGGTTTTGTAAGCTTGGCGAATGACTCTATGGCCAATGCGATTCGAAAAATTTCAATTGAAGAAGGCTATGATCCATCCAATCATGCTCTAGTCGCATTCGGGGGTGCTGGGGGGCAACATGCCTGCGGAGTTGCGACCAAGTTAGGAATGTCCACCATCTTATCCCCTGCGGACTCAGGGCTTTTGAGTGCTTATGGACTGTTATGCTCCAAAGTTGAGCGAATAATTACCCGGTCTATTATGGCCCCGGTTTGTGCAAAATTTATTAAAGGTTTGGAGCAAGAGATGGTTGAGGAGGGGGTAAATTCGATAGCGAAGGTGGGAGAAAGAGGCCGTGTTTACGAAAAAATTGCTCTCGTTCGGTTTTACGGTCAGGATTCAACACTCGAGATTATTTATCAGGATCCAGCAGAAATTGAGCAAGCGTTTCGTTTGAAGTTTACCCATATCTTTGGTTATTTTCCTTCGGGGAAAACCGTCGAGCTTCACTCTTTAAGATTACGCTTGGTAGGTTCTTCGAAGAGTAGGGGAGTAGAATCTTTTGGAAGGGATCGCATTTCGGTCAGTCCTTTGTCCCATGATTCGAGATATGTTCGGGGCTCTCTTCGGGCTGGCAGTGTTATTGAAGGGCCCTGCCTGGTCGTTGATGATTTTGGTACTTTATGGGTAGAGGAAGGATGGGAAGCACAGGTGGGGGACTTGGGCACGCTTCGCTTGAATCGTATGCAGGCCCTTCCTCCCGCACACAAACTAGGTTCGGTGCGGAGAGAATTATTCTCCAGTAAATTTCAGTGTTTAGCGGATGAAATGGGAAGCCAATTGGAGAGGACATCCTTATCGGTCAATATTAGGGAAAGGTATGATTTTTCTTGTGCCTTACTTGATGACCAAGGCTACTTAGTTGCCAATGCACCCCATATTCCAGTCCACTTGGGAGCTATGGGTTTATTTACTCGGTGCCTGCTTAAAAAATTCACTTCTTTATCCAAAGGAGACATCCTTGTTTCTAATCATCCCGCATTTGGTGGTTCTCATTTGCCGGATGTATCTCTACTTGCCCCCGTTTTCGGTGTTTCTGGTGCTCCTGTTTGTTATGTTGCCAATCGTGCTCACCACGCTGAGATTGGAGGAATTTCCCCAGGTTCAATGCCTGCAGGTGCAAAGAGTTTAGCAGAGGAGGGTATCGTGATTGTTCCCCAGTTTTTGTTTCAGGAGGGTAAGGATCAAATAGATAGAATTATCGGACTTCTGCAAGAAGGGCTTTATCCAAGCCGGCAGTTGGCAGAAAATAGAGCAGATTTGTCCGCCCAAGTTGCATCCCTGCGACATGGTGTGAATGCGTTGGAAGCCTTACTCTCAACCTTCGGAGAAGACGAAATTCTTTTTCAGATGAAATCCTTACGAGAGGAATCCAAGGCTAGCTGTGTCGAATACCTTCAAAAATGGGGGTCCCAGCAATTGGTTGGGGAAGAATTCTTAGATGATGGTAATATTTTGAAATTAAAAGTTACCATTACACATGGTCAGGCCACCTTTGACTTTTCCGGGACTTCCCCTGTTCGTCAGGATAATTTGAATGCAACGGAAGCAATCGTGTACAGTGTGGTATGTTATTGTTTACGAGTACTTATTAATTCTGAGCTTCCTCTTAATGAAGGCTTACTTGATCCCATTAAAATAATTGTGCCTTCTGGTACATTGTTGAATCCAGGCTTTGTCTCTGATCCCAGGCAATACCCAGGAGTGGCTGGAGGAAATGTTGAAATCAGTCAACGATTGGTAGACTTAATTCTTAGCTCGGTATTTGAGGTGTCCGCCTGTTCTCAAGGCACCATGAATAACCTGACCTTTGGGAACCAAAGCTTTAGCCATTATGAAACTATTTGTGGAGGGTCTGGGGCTAAGATTGGTCAGGAGGGAACTTCCGCAGTTCAGGTACATATGACTAATACGGCTATTACGGACCCTGAAATTCTGGAATCTCGATTTCCTGTCCGTTTACTTATATCCCGAATCCGGCAAGAATCTGGAGGATCCGGTTCCTGGTCTGGGGGAAATGGGGTGGAGAGGGAATATCTATTCAAGGAAAACACCCAGTTTTCTTTGCTCACACAGCGCCGGGTTGCGGGAGCACAAGGTTTGCATGGTGGGCAGGATGGAGAAACAGGTAAACAGGTGGTGATTCGGTCGACTGGCGAACGAGAGATTCTTGGATCTTTTTACTCTGGGCTAGCAAAAAAGGGAGACCGTCTTCTTATCCAAACGCCTGGAGGAGGAGGGGTGGGGGAACAAGACCTCCTTACCTGAGGTGATAGTTATCACTGTATATATATTTTACATCTTTGGTTTTGGATTTGGATGTTGTGAAAATTAATTCAGTCTTGAAATGAATTTCATTCATAAAGTAGGGGGTAGAATTTTTGCAGATGTATACATTTTAGCCATTTCTTTTATTTACTGAGAAATCGTTGAAATTGGCACACTCCATGTAACAAGGGTTACAATATTTAAACATGAAGGAAACATAATGGAAAACTTTGATATTTTAGAAAACAGCAAAACAAAAGATTTTATTCGATTTATATTAGCGCTATCTGCTGGAGTTATTCTCGCATTATCTACGGTACTTTTTTTAGGAATTATTAGTTTATGATTCTGTCCACAGATGTGTTTTTGAAATAAATTCATACCTTACACCCATGGCATGTCTAGTAGGTAAAGATAATTTGATATTATAAAACAACCAGATTCAGATAAGTTCTTTTTTATTTGTATGGTGTATTAATCTATACTGTTCAAAGAATTTACAATCTAATGATATTTTGATTATTTTATTGTCCTATGGACATATTCTTACTGATGAAAGGATCGCAGGTAGGTCCTTATCAGTTTACGGATATTCAAGGTTGGGTTAAGGCAGGTTACATAAAGGAGGATGACCCTGCGTGGTTTGAAGGTTGTGATGATTGGGTTAAGGTAAAGGAGATACCTGGCTTTGATTCGTCTCATGATGATCATAATTTATCCAGCGATTTATTACCTCCTTTTGAGGCTTATTTTGGGAGCGAGCCTTACATCTTTATCAGCTATGCCCATAAAGACTCAGAATTTGTTTTCAATGAAATCAGTGCCTTGCACGACGCGGGGTACCATATTTGGTACGATGAAGGAATTGAGGCAAGCAATGAATGGCCAGAGGAAATTGCAAATACAGTGATCGGGTGCACCGCTTTTCTTGTTTTTGTTTCTCCTCGTTCGACGGCATCAGTTAATTGTAGAAACGAGATTAATCTTCCACTTAATGAAGATAAGCCGTTTCTGGCAGTTCATATCGAGGAGTCCGCTCTTCCACCTGGGCTTCGTCTCCGCATGGGAGACCTTCAGGCCATCCTAAAATATAAGCTGCCTCAAGATCGATATGATAAAAAGCTCTACGATGCTTTGGAGCATTTACTTGGAAGGAAATAGAAAAAAGTAAGGCCGGAATCTGCAAGCCCCACAAAGTTTGCCCAAACAAATCCCGATTATGTAAGCAGTCCCAAGTCCCGGAAAAAGAAAAAGATTGTATCTCAGCAGTCTAAGGTAGTCATCGCTCCAGCCAAAAAAAAATTGCCGAGGCCGGCTGGCTTAGTAATCGCCCTTTTATTGGGTTTATTCGGTACCTACCAATTTCTTATCAACAAATATAAATCCCCACCTGATGAGGGGGCTGTGTCGCGACTTGTTTCTGATAGCCGACCGGAAGAGGGGGAATCTTGGGCGTCCCCGGTTACGGGGATGGAGAAAGTGTGGTGTAACCCTGGTACATTTATGATGGGAAGCCTTCCCAATGAGGTAGTAAGAGTAGATAGTTTGCCAGTGGAGATGATTGATTGGAATGCCGCCGTGTCGTTTTGTGAGGAATTGAATCGTAAAGAAAATTTACCATCTGGTTGGTCTTTTCATTTACCAACAGAAGAACAGTGGGAATACGCATGCCGCGCTGGCACCTCAAGTTCGTATTCCTTTGGTAACCAAATTGAGCTCAAAGATGCCAAGTGGAGTGACGGGGGAAGCACCAACCGAACTGTGGAAGTTGGGCAATTCGAACCAAACCCGTGGGGTTTCCATGACATGCATGGAAATGTGTGGGAGTGGTGTTTAGATTGGTATGGAGACTACGCCGCATCAGATATCACAGACCCAACCGGCCCTCTAATCGGCCAAAAACGAATAAGAAGGAGTGGTTCGTGGTTAAACACTGCTATTCTTTTACGGTCAGGATAGAGATTTGAATCAGACCCAATTGATAAGTACGGATACATTGGTTTTCGAGTCTGCCTGTCCAAGTTTTAACAAGAGCCAGGTGGGCTTTGGCCAAAACTCAGATATTTTTCTCTACTTGCATTTGAGCGTAGGCTTTTATCTTTTCCCGTACCCCGGTAAGCCCATTTCGGCGGTTGGGTGACAAGTGTTGGGTAATGCCCACATCTCCTAAAAAATCTGGCTCCATTTCTATAATCTCTTCTGGGCTTTCCCCACTGTATAAATCACAAAGAAGGCTAGCGGTTCCCTTGGTGATGGATGCATCGGAATCTGCCTGATAGAAACACTTACCCTCCTTAAAAGATGGAAAGACCCAAAGTTGGGAGACGCAGCCTTTAATTAAAAAGGTATCGATCTTGTAATCATCCTTCAATCCGGGAAGGTCTTTGGCCCGGTCGATTACATAGGTAAGTCGTTCAAGGTGGTCCTCAAAAGGGATTAGTTCCTCAACCATTTGATCGCGTTTATCTTCGATACTCATATGACTAGTTTTTAGAATTCAGGGAAAGATCAAACGATATGTTTTTGTAGACCTGCTCTTTGATCGAAAGCTTTGCGATATTGGCTTTTGTGGAGATAAAACCTGAGATCGGTTGAGTTGAGGAAAATAGGGAACTGTTTCCCAAAGTTTCGCCAGTACCTGGATCCTCGACTGCCTTGCAAATGATCTTTGAGGTGGACTGGTTATGGTCAAGTAATTCAACTACAATAGATTCTGCAGAAATTCGCACAAAATTTTCAGCATGGGCATCAAGTATATAGATTTGCAGGACGCCTTCTGGTTCAAGAATGAGTTCAAGATTAAAGCCGCTTCCATGGGGACCGACCTCCACTAATGTTCCTCCATGGGGAGCGGTATGTTGATGGTGAGCACCCTCCGCACCAGGGTTCGGATTGTGTTGATTTTCTCCACATCCCAAGAGTGCAAGGGAAAGGAGAAGGATAGGAGTAAAATTTAGATTCATGGAAGTGTTTGTCTATCTGTAAAATGAACGAGTATCAAGCGTAAGGGGTATATAAAGTTTATCGAAAATATGATTTATGGATGGTCAAGCGGTCTAGCTCTGTACTAAGTTGGGTGTTTATTTTAATTTAATGAATCTAAAAGAGTTCTCCCATAATCTATTACTATGAATCTTAAAAATAACCCTGTCTTGGTCTCTTTACTCGGTCTAACCATTATTTTTTCTGGCTGCACTCCTTCTGGCACTGGGGCAGCCTCAGATGAGAAAGTGGAGAGTGCAACCGTTTCACCGGTTGAAAAAGAAAAGGGAGAAAAAAGCCCACCTAATGTTGTTTTTGTTATCACGGATGACCAAGGATATGGTGATTTGGGCTGCACGGGTAACGCTAGAATTAAGACGCCGAACACAGATAAGCTTGCCAACGAATCAATTTGGCTGACCGATTACCATGTAGCCCCCACTTGTTCACCTACTCGTGCTGCGTTAATGTCAGGACACTGGACGAATCGAACTGGGGTATGGCACACGATTCATGGGACGTTCGATGCTCCGTGCCATATGAGGGAACGCTTGGTCAATTCTTTAAAGAAAATGGATATGAGACTGGGATGTTTGGTAAATGGCACCTTGGTGATAATTACCCTTATCGCCCGGAGGACCGAGGGCTTTACCGAGGTTTACCGTCATGGGGGGGGAGGCGGTTGGACAAACTCCTGATGTTTGGGATAATGCGTATTTTGACGGTGGTTATTTTCACAACGGAAAAATGTGTGAACGCGAAAGGATTTTGTACCGATGTATTTTTTGAAGAGGGCAACCGGTTTATACGAGAGAGTGTGAAAGAGAAGAATACCTTTCTTTGCTTATATTTCCACGAATGCACCCCATGGTCCCCTGCATACTCCTCAAAAATACCTTGATATGTATGAGAGCGAAAGTAACCGAGTGGCTGCCTTTTATGGTATGATTACAAATATCGATGACAATGTGGGCAAGACTCGAGCTTTACTGAAAGAATTAGGTGTGCAAGATAACACTATTTTTATTTTTACCACGGATAATGGAACGGCAGCAGGAAGACAGATTTTTAATGCCGGCATGCGTGGTCAAAAAGGAAGTGAATATGATGGAGGTCACCGGGTCCCATTTTTTATGCACTGGCCAAATGGCGGAATGGATAAATTAAAAAAAATAGATACAATTTGCCATGCTATAGATATTGCCCCAACACTGCTTGATTTAACGGGCGGTAAAAAGCCTAAAGGGTACCAATTTGATGGAATCTCTATCCGTAAGGTTTTGGATACAAAGGATAGGGCTGATTGGCCAGATCGTATGCTGGTTACCGATTCTCAGCGGGTACGTGACCCCATAAAGTGGAAACAGTCATCTGTCATGAGCCAAGGCTGGAGATTGGTAAATGGTGAGGAGTTGTATCATATTGATAAGGACCCGGGACAGGCCAAAAATGTCGCTGGTGAGCATCCAGACCGCCTCGCTGAAATGATTGCCTTTTACGACACCTGGTGGGCTGAATTGGAGCCTACTTTCGCGGAAACAACTGAGTTGCATGTGGGGCATAAGGATCACCCGGTCGTTAGTTTGACGAGTCATGACTGGATTCAAAAGATTTGACCCCCTGGAATCAGGGGCATACGCGAAGTAAATACCCTTTGCGCCCAGGCAAGCAAGCCAAGCATGAGGGGCATTGGGCACTGAAGGTACTAAGGACTGGCACATATCAAGTCGATGTTCTGCGCTGGCCTTCTGAATCAGGTAAGGCAATCAACGAGGAATTACCTCCGGGCTCTGAGGTTCCTGGCGCAAGCAAAGCATTTCGTGCTCAAGTTGGCCAGGCAATCAGTGCCAAATCTGCGACCCTCCGTCTGAACGGTAAAGATGTAATGACCAAGCCTGTTAAAAATGGAGCAAAAAGAGTGGTTTTTGAGACCATGCTAACAAAAGGAAAACATAAGCTTTCTCCATTTTTTAATGTGCCCGAGGGAGAACTCGGCTGTTATTATGCCATCATTACCGAAAAGTAATTTAAGGAAAAATTGAAACTCATTTCTTTCGTTTATTGCTTCCTTTTGGGATATGACCTCAGGGGGAAGCCTGATCTGGTTGTCTTTCTTACTGATGATTCAAGGTTGGGGTGACCTAAGAATAACGGAAATCAAAACCTTTCCACGCCTCATACTGACTCACACGCTTATGGAGATACCTCTTTTGAGAGGTTTTATGTTTGTCTAGAGAGATCGAATCTCGCTAGCTAACCAGTTTTGACCGCAATGCTTAGAATGGAAGGCTATGTGAAGGGATTCCAACCTATGAAGTAGGGCGTTATGAGCCTAGCAAATTGGCAAGGTGCCCTGAGGCATCGGGCAATTTAAATACTAGGACGCAAGCGATTGCAATACGCCTGCTTATGTTTCGTAGAGGTGAGCTGAAGAAGGAGTGAACCTAAGCAGCTTCTTTAAAATCATCGATTGCCAGCTGACGCTTCAATTCCCGGAAACCAATCATCTTGCTGTTATCCTCGTCCCAAAGACGAAAGGTGATTGATTTCAAACTAGTGAAGAGATTGAGCTCAGGGGCAACTTGAAAGAAGGGGTCAGATTTGTGACAACGTTCTAAGTTGTAGTTCGGAATCATTGCATTCAGGTGGTGGATGTGATGAAAACCGATATTACCGGAGAACCATTGCATGATCTTAGGCAGTTTGTAGTAACTGCTGCCTTCCATTGCAGCTGCAGTGAAGTCCCAATCCTCACCTTGTGCCCAATAAGTATCTTCAAATTGGTGTTGAACATAAAAAAGCCAAATTCCACAAGTTCCCGCCACGGCCATCATAGTAATTTGAATGACGAGGAAGGGGAGGAACCCAAAAATTGAACCCATTACCAGACACCAGACCAAAAGGGCTAAGTTCATGACATGTACGGATCGCCTTTCGCGTGGTTTGCATTTTGAAGAAGGAAAACGCTCCAGTACCATGAAGAGGAAAAGGGGTGCAAAAACAAAAAGGACAAAGGGGTTACGAACAAATCTGTAGTTGATTCGGGTTAATCGGGATGAACTTAGATATTCCTTGACTGTAAGAGTCCAAATATCGCCAATGCCTCTTCTGTCTAGGTCACCGTTGGTAGCGTGGTGCATGGCGTGCTCCCATCTCCAGTGGTGGTAGGGCGTGAAGGTCAGCATACCTGAAATAAAACCTAACACATGGTTGGCCTTCTTCGACTTAAAAAAAGACCCATGCCCGCAGTCGTGAAATATAATAAAGGCACGAACTAGAAATAGACCCGCTATCAAGGAGAGGCCAATAGTAAGCCACCATGAAATGGATAAGGTTAGGTAGAGTAGTATCCAAAGTAAGAAAACAGTACCCAGTGTGTTAACAATTTGCCAAATCGCTCGACCGAGGTGGGGTTGTTGATATTCAGAAACCAACTCTTTCCATTCAGCCACGGACTTGCCCGTATTATTTTTAGAATTTTTAGTAACCATCCTATATTTCATTCAACAGGATAATTTAAATTAGGCAAGTTTTGATATTACTTTGGTGATTAGGTTACTTCTTTTTATTCTGTTTTTGCTTTTGGCTTTTGCTGTTGATTTGGGTTGCCTTTGCAGAAAAACCAAATTTGGCCTGCCTATCTCGGTTGTGTTTTGTGCGTGAAGTTTCAGTAAACACTCCGGGGCGGGCAGGTTTATGAGATTTTAAGGCAAAGTCCTTCATTGTGGACAGAATAGCAGGCTGTTCTCTGGCTAGATCTTTGGTTTCGCTTATGTCAGTATCTAAATTGTAAAGAGCCCAGTCGGATTTTTTCCCTTTTGCTGTTTTGATTGCTTTCCATTGGTTGTAGCGAACGGCAACTTGAGAGGAATATTCCCAATAGAGCATTTGGTGCCGTTTTTGAGAACGGCCTGCCATTTCTGCACCAATTAGAGTTGGGGCAATGGAAATTCCATCTATGTCTGGTGGGACTCTGGCACCGCATAGGTTGGAAATAGTAGGTAATACATCGGGCTGGTAAAAGACCAAATTACTGATACCACCTGAACTCACATGACCGGGCCAACGAACGAGGAAGGGAATTCTAAGCCCACCTTCGTAAAGATCTCGTTTTTCTCCCCGAAATTCCACTCCCGTATTTGGGCATACATTGGGTCCGAAGTATCCACGGGGGTGCTCTTGGCTTTTAAACCGATCTTGGCCACCGTTGTCACCGGTGAAGAAAATCGCTGTAAGTTCTTCCAGGCGAAGCTGTTTGATAAGAGCAATGATTTCACCAAGTTGACGATCGATCATCGATACCATAACCGCATAATTTTTAGCATCCTGTGGGACACTCGGATCTTTCATCCAGGCTTCTTTCTCATAAAGCTTCCACGCAGGTTCTTCCCTGGGGACGTCAAACATGCCATGAGGGGGAGTAAATGGGAGATAGCAAAAAAATGGTTTTTTTTGGTTATTTTTGATAAAGGTGATGGCTTCTTCAAAAATGCGGTAATGAGAGTAGGTTTTCCCAGAGCGGCCTCCATTATTTCCGGCCAGGGGCACTTCTTTGCTGTTACGAATTAAATAGGGGGGATAAAAGGTGTGGGCATGCACCTGGTCGTAGTATCCAAAGAATTCATCAAATCCATGTTTTTCAGGTACACCGGTTGAGCCCCTTCCACCACAGCCCCATTTCCCATAGCCTCCGGTTTCATATCCTCTTTCTTTAAGAAGGGTTGCAATGGTAACTTCATCGGCCCGAAGTGGTGTTCCTCCATCATTCACCCGAACGGATGAGTGACCGGCATGCTTTCCTGTTAGTAGGTTGCATCGAAGGGGCCCGCACACTGGAGATGCGGCAAGGGCATTCGTAAAGCGCAAACCTTCTCTCGCAAAGCGATCGATGTTCGGGGTTTTGATCTTTGTGTTACCCATGTGAGAGAGCTCATAATACGCAAGCTCGTCGCACATTAGGTATATGATGTTTGGTTTATCAGGCTTGGAAAAAAGAGTGCTGAAAGAAAAGATGATGGTAAGAATCTTGAGGTTTTTTTTCATATTTATGCTCTGATTACAGATGGTGATTATTGATAATGGAATAGGTAAGAAACAATAAAAACTTACCAACTACACCATAAAAAGATGCATGACTGATTTGAGTCAATGTACGAAATAATCGGAGCAGGAAAGTCTTAATAGCAGAACCGAAAAAAAAGAAGTTTCTTTATTATTTAAAGAAACTTCGCGGGTACTTCATCTTTTAATCCAAGAGAAACCGCAATGTTGAGAAAAGTAACCTCTCCCATGGTTTTACATTGATCGAAACGAGGGTCTTGGTGTTTACGGGAAAGCTCATCCCGCAGTGCAAGGAGTTTATCATCGCTTGAAATTGTATCGACGCACATACATTCCCTTAATTTCGAAATTCGAGTGGGGGCAACATTGAACCGGCGTTTAATCAGGGTGCGCTCTTCTCGTTGGTATTGGTGGCTTGTTTCCAAGTTAATTAATCGACTGCACAAGTTGACCACGGGTAAATTATTCTTGAAGAATTGAGGCAGGTAAAAGGATTTGCGGCCTTCATAACACTGCTGATCAAAATCGATGGCACGGACACGATATTGATTGTGCTCAAAATCAGGGGTCATTTCTACCACATAGTTGTAGGCTCTCATATCGCCCAACAGGCGAACGAAACAGCGTTCATTGAATTTAATAAATTCTTTCGCCAGCCTCACTTCGTTGAGATCTTCACGTTCGAGATAATTATCTATAAAATCATCCCCGGGAACCCCGATAATATGTTCTTCCACCAAGCTGTCACGATCGACGTGAAAATTAATTTCGTTCGGTGAAAGAAGTTGTTCCAATTCCAAACCATATACCCGAGATGCATCTGCTTTTTTTACATAAAAGTAATCATGGTTATCATTGTATTGATTCACAATGCGAATACGGAACGGCTTTGTATTACCAAAGGTACAGTAATCTACCCGGTCTACATATAAGTTAGGTAAAATCTTTTTATCTCCTCCAGAACGCAATAAAACATAGATTTGCTTAAGCCCTTCAAAAATATCTCTACCATAGTGCTGGTCGTAGACCATGGTTTGCCAAAGAGTATCTTCGTTTTTGTCGTTCATCAGCGGATAGGAATCCACACTTTGAAGTAGATTTTCGTATTTGACTGGTAATTGGATTTCACGCTTGTAAAAACCAAGGTATTCGCGAAGACCTGAGCTGATCGGAAAAAACTGTTTTTTTTGTTGGAGGTTTTCCTTTGGCATCTAAGGGTGAATTGTGGTGGAAATCTTCAAATTGCCAAGGTTAATGAAAAAATAGTCGTAGCTGGCTTTATCTTTCGCCAAGCAAGGCAACGGGACTTTCTTTTAGTACTTTCCTCGTGGCAAATTCTGTAACCACCAGGGATAGAAGAGTAACCCCAATCACAATGGATACTGGAAGTCCAAGGTGAAAACTCCAAACCCGGTCAAAAATTTTCTCAGCGAGCAGGTAACTGGTTGCTAAGCTGAGTACGACACCAAGGCTGGAGGCAGATAGGGCAAGCAAGCCAAATTCAATCCGGACAAGTTGCCTGAGGTCTTGGAATGAAGCACCGAGTATTTTGAGGAGATTAATTTCCCATCTCTGTTGCCGAGCTTTCTCAAGGGCGAGGGAATAGAGTACTATAATGCCGGCAAAAATGGAGAGTCCTGCCATTACCTGCAAGGCCCATGTCATCTGGGCCACGATTTCAAGAATCTTTTTACCCGTTCTTTCGACATCTAAGATGGAAATAGTTGGGAATTCTCGCACCAGAAAGTCTTGGGTTTTTTCTTTTTCTTCTGCGTTCAGGTTGCTGAGGGTAGCAATGTAGGTTTGGGGCGCATTTTCGAGTACCCCAGGCTGCATTTGTACAAAAAAATTGGGTTGGAAACTCGTCCACCTTACCCGTCGGATATTGACGATTTCAGTGGTGATGGGAACTCCACCAATTTCAATTTCCAGTTGGTCCCCGAGGTCGAGATTTAGAGATTCAGCATATTTGGAGGCAACTGATATCTCGGCAGGTTTTGCAGTGGATGCATTATAATCCAATCGCACCATACGCCCTTTGATGATTTGTTCGCTCTCTAATAAGTGGTCACGATAACTGAGGTTAAAACTCCGATTTCTAAAGTTACTTCTCCTTTCTTCTTCCGGATCTCGAAAATCTTGTTCTTCAAGGGCAATTTTTTCGTACATTTCCCCTTTTATTCTCAGCAATTTTCCTCGAACCCAAGGCGTTATATTTTGCAAAGGTGTCCTTCTTGATTGTAGCATCTGCTGAAGCGAATATAGGTGATCGTCCTGAATATCAAAAAGGAATAACTTGGGAAGTTTGGCTACTTGGTTCGTGGCACCAATTTCATTTTCCAAAATATATTGAAACTGAGGTATTAAGTTAAGCAGAAGTACTCCTACCCCCAGAGCTAAAAAGCCAGTTATGGTACTGGCCCGATTCCGGGTTAAGGATCGGGTTGCAAGCCTTAGGGATAAAGAAGATTTTCTAAAAAGGCGGTCGAGCAACCATAAGCAAATCCGAACAAAAATATAGAGGGCAAAAACGCTGCCAACTAGAGAAAGGAAAAAGAGGTTGGCAAGCTTTGTTGAATCGGATTGGAAAATGCACAAAGCCCAGAAAGCAAAGATGCCAGGTAAGGTGAAGAGAATGGATAGTCTACTTCCACGAAAATTCCCAGAGTTGGTGGATTCACGAAATAATTCTGCGGGTTGAAGTTGACGGATTTTCCACAAGGTTGGAAGGGCCAATAGCCACCCCCCAAGAATCGCGACGAGCAAGGCAAGGCCAATGCTGGAAAGACTTATGTGAGCCTCTATTTCAATTGGAACAAATGTACCCAATGCTCCAGAGAGTAAGGGGATGACTAGCATGCAAAGAATTACCGCAGGAATAACCGAGGCAACTCCGAGAATAAATAATTGTGAAAAGTAAAGTTGAGTCGCAGCTTTTTTTGTCGCTCCCATACATACCAAGATCGCTATATCTTTGACTCGCTGGTTGAGGAACCCTTGGTACAAGTATCCACTCCCCAAGCAGGCGAGGAACAGGGCAACCATGGAAACAATCGCTAGAAAGTCTGAAAGGTAGCGGAGTAACCGACCAGCCCGATGGCCTACCTTTTGGTGAGAAAAGACGCGGATTTCGGGATTTGTAAGCGCATTCTCTAGCCTCTCTGTAAATTCATTGAGGGAGATGTGACTGGGCAGCTTGTAGAGGTGATTGTAGAAGGCTGTATTGCCTTGGGATAGAAGCTTGGTTTGCTCCAGGAACTTGGTGCTAATAAACGCTTTTGGGGCAAGTTCTGCAGGTTGAAAACTCAAGCCTGCTTCATCGAGTATAAAATCAGTTACCCGGAAATTAGCTTCCCCAATTTTTAATTTGTCTCCTAAGTCCAGATTCAGTTGACTTCGAAGTTCAGGGTAGAGCCAGACGACTGGGAGTTGGTGAAGAATGTTTTCATCTTTCCCAGTAATCTTACCTGAAAGTTTTGTCTTAAAGCTTCCATAGTAGGGGAACCCCGGGTCAATAGCTACAACTTTGATTAAGCGACTTTTTCCGGTTGGACCAGCAGCCATTGAAAAGAAATCAATCGCTTTGATTTCCTGTGTCTCAGGGGGAAGGCTTCGGCGGGCAGTGGACAGTTCTTCTGAAGAAAAGGCTCGTCGTGCCCGAATGGCAAGGTCGGCCCCTAATAATTCCTTGGACTCAGACTCAACCCGTAGGTCAAGAGACGACTTAAAGGAATTTACTCCAATAAAGCCGACCAGCCCAAGGGCTAAGTTGAGCGTGTAAAAAAGACAAAAGGATCGATTATTTCTAATTTCCCTCCATGCATTCCGAAGTGAAAAATACATGTTATGAAGCCAACTGAAGCTGCCCTTTTTGCAAAATCATCATACGATCGCAGGTTGAAGCCAGTTCTTGGTTGTGGGTGACAAGAATAAGCGTCTGCTTTCTTTCTTGGCAAAGCTGAAAGAGTAAATCCATGACATCCTTTCCAGTATCATCATCTAAATTACCAGACGGTTCATCTGCCAGTATAATTTTTGGCTTCCCGACAATGGCACGGGCAATAGCCACTCTCTGACATTCTCCACCTGATAGTTCTGAGGGGAAATGTGAAAGTCGGTGGGACAAACCGACCAATTTTAGTGCATCCATGGCGGCTTGGTTGTAATCTGGATCTTTACGAAGTTCGAGAGGAATGCCTACATTTTCAAGAGCGGTTAGGTTACTCATTAAATGATATTGCTGAAAAACAATCCCCATGGTTTCAGCTCGAAATTGACTCAGCTCGTCTTGTTTCAGCCTATTAATCTCTAGTCCGTCCAAGGTAATGCTGCCAAAATCAGGCATGTCTAGCCCAGACATTAGTGAAAGAAGAGTAGATTTGCCACTTCCGCTTTGTCCGAGGATGGCCAACGATTCTCCTTCCTCTACCTTGAGGCTAAGTTGGTATAATACTTCTATTCTTTGCGTTCCTTGAAAATAGGTTTTGGAAATTTTTTTTATGTCAATCATAGTGAAGAGGGAATAGAGACAAGTGCTTGAGACAAATGGGTAAAGACAAGATCACCTATTATTTTATGACCTGCTGGATTTGGATGGATTCGATCAGGAAGATTGAGTTTTGGGTTACCCCCAACACCTTCTAATAGAAAAGGAATAAGCGGAATCTTTAGAGATTGAGCAAGGGAGGGGAAAATATTGGCAAAATCATTGGTGTATTGGGGACCGTAATTCGGTGGAATCTTCATACCAGTGAGTATGGTAGGAATACCATGGCTTTTGGCAGTCTGTAAAATAGTCAAAAGGTTTTGTTTCGTTTCTTTGACAGGAATCCCTCGAAGTCCATCATTTCCCCCAAGGGCGAGAATCAAAAAGTCGGGTTTGGCTTGGAGGAACCAATTAATTCGGGAAACACCGCCACTTGTTGTCGATCCTGTAATACCTCCATTTATGACATCATAAACCACTCTCGTTTTAGGAGAAATTTCGAGGTTGAGCCTGTTTTGAACAAGGGTTGGGTATGCTTCGCTTTCCATCACTCCATAGCCTTCTGTGAGGGAGTCTCCAAGAATAAGTATTTTGAATGCGTTGTCTTCCGGTTGAGAGGTTGAAGTATTTGAATCGATCAAGGAATTGGAGCGATCAGAGCACCCAAGAGACCCAAGTATTATAATCACAAGAGTGAGCAAAGCATTGATAGTGAAATTTGTCATCAGAGGTTTCTGTTGATTGAATGTAATCATTTATTTAGAAAAACCAACGGTACACTTAGAAATGATGATATTTTTTGAAACCATTCACGAGCACGCCTTATCCATAGATTTTGCTATGTTTGTGGTTATTTGGATAGTACAGATAATAATCTATCCTTCATTTCGCTATATTTCTGAAGATGACTTCCTGCAGTGGCATGGCAAGTATTGTAACCAAATTGCAGTTTTTGTCTTACCTTTAATGGTGACCCAGGTTTTGGAATGCTTGACTTCTTGTTTCTTTGTCGGGGATACTGCTTCTTGGGTGCGTTTGATCGGAGTTATTTTGGCATGGGTTGTTACTTTTTTTCATTCGGCCCGCAAACACCAATATCTGTCTGTTGAGGGCAAAAAAATAGCGGTTATTAAATCTTTAATGGGTGGTAACTGGATTCGTACTTTTCTTTGGTCATTGGTTTTTATTACCTCTGTTATTTCTTACTAAGAAAATATGAAAAAGAAGGAGTCCAAGGTCTGTCCGATTTGTAATCGTTTATTTGAGAATAGGAAAAAATGGGAGGCTAGGGGCTTATGGCCAAGTGTGGTCTATTGTTCCGAAAAATGTCGTGGGCTATCCAAGCAAAAAATGAGGAAATGAAAGCGCTCTGGTGGATTAAAAGAGATTTTCGGCTCAGTGATAATGAATCCCTTTACTCTGCAGTTGAAGAGTGTTCAGAGGTGTTGCCCTTTTTTTGCTGGGAGCCAAAGCTGATCAGCCTGGCTGATACTTCTGCTTTTCATCTCCAAGCTCAGTGGCAAGCACTAGACGGTCTGAGGAAGAGTCTCAACCTTCGAAACAGTGGAGTCTGGGAAGATTACCGTGATATCGCGGATGCCTTAAACAAGGTCTATGAGATCTATCCTTTTCAGAAACTGTATTCTCATCAAGAAACCGGAAACCTGGCTACTTTTCAACGTGATAAAAGGGTGGCACAATGGTGTAGGGATAAGGGAGTGCAGTGGAATGAGGCGGTTGGAAGTTCTGTTTTACGCGGTGGGAATGCTGATTTAAGGCGAGTCAAATTAAGACAGGTCGATTATCGCAAACAGCCCGTTCTTTCTATTCCCTCTGTCTTTAAGTTTCCTCTTACCCTTTCAATTTCACTTCCTTCGCTTTCGTGGAATGATTTGGTTATGAAAACGGCAAGCTTGGATAAGAGTCAGGTTTCTCCTGATTTGCAGAAAATCAATGAGGGCAATGCGTGGAAAACTCTGGACACTTTTCTGACTGATCGGGGGCAAGGGTATTCGGGGGGAATATCATCGCCCAACTTGGCCTTTACTCATGGATCTCGATTATCTCCCCATTTAGCCTGGGGTACAATCAGTCTGCGTACAGTGTTTTCTGAGTTACAAATTCGTATAAAAGAACTACAGGAAAAAAGAGCCGGGAATGGGTGGCTTCGAAGTTTACGCGCTTTTCAATCCCGTTTGTATTGGCGAGATCATTTTATTCAACGATTGGAGGCATTTCCTTCCATGGAAGAAAAACCTTTGAATTCGGCATTTGAAATCCTGGAGTATGAAGACTCAAAGGTGATGCTCGAACATTGGATTCGAGGAACTACCGGTTTTCCGATGGTGGATGCCTGTATGCGTTGTCTTGCAGTGACCGGCTTTTTGAATTTTAGAATGAGGGCAATGGTGGTCAGCTTTGCTTGTTATGGTTTACATTTGTCTTGGAAAATGATTCATCCGCCACTGGCGCAATTATTCCTCGATTACGAACCCGGTATCCATATGGCTCAAATTCAAATGCAAGCCGGTGTGATTGGCTTTAATACCATACGAGTGTACAGCCCTGCTAAACAATTTTTAGATCAGGATCCAAAAGCAGTCTTTGTAAAAAAATGGATACCTGAATTGAGAGACTGTACAGCAGTTGAAATTGCAAATATTGAAAAAAGTATGATCAAGGCTTACCCCAAAGCCATTGTCGATCTCGGCACTAAAACCAAAGAAATGAAGGATCGGATTTTTTCAGTGCGGCGGAGCCAAGTGGGGAAGCAAGAAACCATGAAGGTTCTCGAGAAACACGGATCTCGTAAAAAAACAACGACAAAGCAAAAAAAGGACAAGACAGCTCAGCTCGCTCTTTTTAAAATTTGAGGACTTTCTAGCAGTTGCACATCACACCGTAGACGATTCATCATTTTAAGGTCTCGTAGCCAACGCTGAGGAACTTCATTATGAATACCTAAAATGGAACCGACTACTACACCGCGATGACAATTGTCTCCTCCAACCATTGCATTTGCTAGGACCCCTTCCGAAAAATTATCATGATATTTCCAGCAGATAAAAAGAGAGGCTAAGAAAGATTCAGGCAGGTAACAAGCGGTGCTGATCTTACCGCCAATAATATCCCTGTCTAGGTGCTTTTCCCATTTTTTGAGTTGCCGTACTGAAACGCCGGGAAGGGGAAGCGAGTCTATCGTATCTCGGATTGAATGGTTTTGGTTGAGTTGAATCAAAATTCGGGTCAAGTCTGCCGCAGCTCGCAAAGCCTTATTATTATCGTGAGTAGAACGGACCAGGGTAAGTACAGATTCCATAAGCCGTGCTGGATCCGTTTGACCAATGGCTTCAAGCCCAGCAAGTAAGCCGGGGATCAGACTTAAGGCACCAATGTGATAATCACTAACACCGCAAGAATGAAGAGGTTTTCCTTGGGCGTAGTTTTCAAAAAATGCCCGATGGTATTCCTCTGCGTAGGTGTCGTTGTGCCAACCTGGGGTGAGCATGACATGAACATATCTTTGGAGCCAATGCTCGATATGAAACTCGCCCTGTAAGATGATGAAGCGATAAAGCTCAGCTGATAGTTGAAGGTTGAGTGTGTTTTCACCAGCTTTCAAATGTTGGTGATAATGAATACCTCTTTTACCCCAGTATTTTTTCTGTCCATGGAGGATGTCAGACTTGGGAGATTTTGGCTCAAAATGCGACCGCCACAGGATGCTGTCAGGATGTGGGCTTGTAGGAGGCATAAACCCGGAAATATCACCGTAGTCTTTATCCAAATCTTTAACATTATAATACCAATGAACAGGCATTGAAATGGAATCAGCTACCAAAGAACCCAGAAATGCGTTTTGAAAACTCACACTTTTATGTATAGAAGTTATTTTTCATATCCCAAACAAAATTGCTTAGAGCGTGCCAGACCCCGAATTTACTCTGTATTATGATGAAATTTATTCATCAGGACTTGATCCAAGTGCACGGTTTCCAGTTAGCCGGTATCAAAAATTGTACCACAAGTTGAAGCATCTTGACCGGGATCAATCCATTCATTGGGAGTGTCCGGATCTTGCAAACACAGCCGACATTCTACTCGTTCATGAGAAGCAGTATGTTAAGCGTTTCCTGGAAGGTCGGCTCAGTGAAAAAGAAATGAGGCGAATAGGGCTCAGGCCATGGCGTGACTCGATTGTCGAACGTACTCTTCGTCTTACTGGTGGAGCACTGGCGGCCTTAGAAGATGTTTTTCAAGGCCGATCTGTTGCAGGTAATATGGCAGGCGGTACGCACCATGCATTTCGAGGGCAGGGTGCGGGGTATTGTATTTTTAATGATTTGGCGATTTGTGCGGTAAAAGCCCTCCAAGAGAAAGAGGTTAATCGTGTTCTTATTCTTGATTTAGATGTGCACCAAGGAGATGGAACAGCTGAAATCTTTGAACAAGATGATCGAGTTTTCACGGTTTCAATGCATGGACTTAATAATTTTCCCTTTCGGAAAAAAGCAAGCAACTGGGATATAGCTTTTGAAAATGAAGCAGGAGATGAAGAATATTTGGAATCTCTAACGAAAGTATTGGATCATTTACGAAGCATGAATTTTGACCTACTGTTTTACCAAGCAGGAGTGGATGGGCTTGCTACAGATGCCCTTGGTTTACTTTCTTTATCTCGGAAAGGGCTTGCGAAGAGAAATCAGTTAGTCATGGACTGGCGGGAGGAAATGAATATACCGATGCTGGTTTTTATGGGTGGCGGGTATGCAAACCCCATTGAGGATACGGTTGATGCTTTTACGGACCTTTTTCTCGAGGCCGCGAGGCGGGTAAAGAAAAATACTATGGTTACGGGGTAATCCGTGTTGGTCCACTTGGATAGATTAACGTAAAAGTAACGAGTCGCGCTTCGCTGAACTCTCGCTCCATTATTAGAATATTTACTCTGACTGATCTATATTTTCTGCAATCTCTTTCTCGGAATGAGGGAATACCTTTTTCTTGATCTTTGAGGCAATCGCGGAAAAAAAGAGAAAAAAATGAAAGCATGTAGGGAGGGCAGCAGAGACACCCATAATAAGCCCAAAATATATATTCTTAGCATTCTCTCGACCGGTAGGGTCTTGTATCGCCTGAACTGCCCGGTTGGTATATTTTACGCTTCGTTCAGATATTTGCTCTGGAACTTGTTCCCACAAACTAATAAGCCAACCTCCAAATGTGAATACAAAGAGCACCCAGAGGGTTGCGAGCAAGGCAATGATAAGGTCCAAGGAAAGATGAAATAGATATTCGGAAGTTTTGGTGGAAGCCAAAGCTCTTCTAATTATCCAGATGGTAACGAAGAAAGAAAGGCTGTCAAATAAGGCTCCGAACAATCCTACAGGAAGTTGAAGCTTTAGGTAGTGAGATGCCTCATGGGTTTGCATGTAAAAGGGAAAAGCTGTGTAAATAGCCCACCAATAGCAGGCGATATTCAGGAAAATGAAAAAGAAAAAGAGGATCGGGAAAAAAATAATTAGTTTCCCTCTTTTCCTTTCATAAATATTCAAAACCTTGTGCAATGCATCCCGCCATATGGTTATGATTTCTTGCATGGTAGAGTTTTGCTATTCTGGCGTTTTGGTATTGAAATCAGACTTATTTGATTTTGTGCTTTGCAGACTGCTTGAATCTCCGCATCGTTAGACGCTTATCTTTCAACTATGTCAAAATCGAGAAGAAAACATAAAATTGCCCTAGCTTGGTTTCTGGGAATTCTTTCTGTGCTTGGATTAACTTATGTTTTTCTCGATGAAATTATCGAGTCTACGATTGATGGTATTGCCAAAGAAAATGATATAGAAATCAGTTCGCTTGATCTGGAGCATTTGAATGTCGAAGGGATTTATTCCGAAAAAATTTCACTGGACTGGATGGTATTCGATCTTGTGAATATTGGGGTGAAAGTGGGAAAAGTAATGAAGCCCCAATGGTGGAAATATTTCATTCCTAATAATCTTCTCAAGGCAACCATTCAAGATTTGAAAATCGAGAGTGAAGCGGGTCAAATTGATGTCAAGCAGGCCCAATTTGTTTACTTTTGGAAAAAGCTAAATCTTTTTCTGAATGCTACGAGTATTGATGGTCTATCAATTCATCTTGATTTGGAAAAATTAACTAAATTAAAGGACCGCATATCCACCCCTGATAAAGAAGGCAACGCCTCCAAAGCTACTGTATTATCGATTGTTGAGTATCTGAAATCACCCCCGTTAGCACACATGAGACTTCGGGATTCGAAAATTGAAATTTCTGGGCAGGATGAGGTTTTGGGGTTTGAATTTAATTCAACATCCTTGTTTACCGAAGGTTTTCTGAATTTTCAACTTGATGGAGGTTTACTGGGTATACCCGTAAAAAGTGATCTCACTTTTTCTCTGGAAGATGACATCATACACATGACCTCCAAGCTTGAGGTTTCCGATTTAGCAAATGCTGATTTTTCATCCAAGCAAATAAGGGATTTGGGTATTCTTCCATCACCTGGCTTTTCTGTGGATGGGGGAGATCTGGTTTTTCGGAAGAATGCTACTTTGGGGACCAATCAATCCAATACAGGCCAGCAAATATTAGAATCTCTATTTGTTGAAGTAAATGCAAGCGATCTAGCTTTCAATATAGGAAATGATAGGCTCCAGATTTCTAAGTTTATTGCCTTTGTCACAGATTTTTCCCAAGGAACTCCTTCAACTGTAAATGCCTATGCCAACCTTACTTGGAACAATCAAATCGAAGCGGTGGGAGCAAGAATGCAAAAGAGACGGTTGGATTCCAATGAAACCTTAGGGGGAAAGGTAGCCGTTAGTGCCGAAATCTGGGAATTAAACGGAAGTAATCAATTCCCTGTTAGGGTAAGAAATTTATCGATTCCTTTTTTTGAGGCTGATGTAAATTCGAGCTTTGAAAAAATGTTTACAGAACAACGCGAAGTAAGGTTTGACCACTTTTCTTGGGACTCTGGTAAGGTCAACCTTGAGGGAGGGCACATTTTATTTAAAGGAAATGAAAACCTGAACCGATGGGATTTGGAAATGTCTCCATTGACTGTTCATATGCCCGAGAGCCAATTGACTTTTACTGATTTCTCTTACCGGGGAACACTGGATTTCAGCCTTTTCCCAGAAGTTCCCGACTTTCAAGAAATACGGATTCCGAAAGTACAGGTTGGCGATGACTTTATGATGAACGATATCTTTCTCGAATTCCGCATTTTATCTGCCGGACAAATTGAGCTGAAAACCCTGGAGTTTTCAATGGGAGATATCATTTTCAAAATGGATCCCGCCAACATCATCTTGCAGACTGAAGAAGACTCTTTGGTGGATGCTAACTACAGCATTACTTTTAATCGCAGTCATTTTGTATTATCAAATAAAGAATACGAAGTCGAAGTACTTGACTTGACTGGATCTATAAAAATCCAGTCATTAACCCCCTTTAACACTGCTGAAAAGCAATTCCTGTCTTTTAATCAAGTCAATATTGGAGATTTTGAGTTCACTGATGGTAACCTTAGCGTGGATGTTCAAAATGGTGACCTTTGCCAAATCCACCAGCTTTCAATGAACGGCTTTGATGGTAGGCTTGGACTGGGCGAAAGTATCATCTCTTTGGACCAAAGTGAGAGTCGTATCGTTTTAGATTTTGATCAAGTGTGTGGTCAGATGTTAGTGGACCTTTTTAAGGATTTAGACCTTCTCATCGACGGTAACTTCTCCGGCCAAATTCCTTTAGCCCCTGACCAAGCTAATGTTTGGAACTTTATAGGAGGGTTTCTAAAGTTCGTGGATGAAGGTACAGGCTATTACAGTTGGGACGCGAATGGGTTGCTGTCTACTACTCTTGATAAATCTGATTTATTGTACAAGCAGACAGTACTGGCGGAGGCAGCACTCCAAAACCTTTCTATGGATGCGATGAGATTGGATTTTAAAGTCATTGATGGCACCCGAGAGATTCGTGGACTAATTCAAGGTAAAGCAGAAGTTGAAGGAAAAAAAATTGATCTCGACTACAAACCCAAGATTACGGGTGACCTCAAGGAAATAATCGAAGCGATTGATTTGATAAAGTTTCAAGTTAATCGCTAAATACAAAACTTGATTGCTAATGTTTTATCTTTGTTTTCATATATGGGTATGAATTTTATTAAAAATATGCTACCAGTATTATTGTGTTTAAGCTTTGCTGGTTGCTTCACTTTGAAAACAGAACATCACATCACTCTCGATCATAATATAACGATCAAAGTTGAAAAAGAAGTGAATGACTTTGTGGATGATCTTTACTCAGATTAGCAGATTAACCCGAATATATCCCTTATTTATGAATAAACTATCGATTCTATGTGTTGCAGTAATAACTTTTTTAGCTTTTCAAGCTTCTTTACATGCAGAATTTAAAGAGAGGATGAAGGAGCGGTTGCCTTCTATCCTCGCTGCAAAGGATAAAGGAAGTGTCGGTGAGGGCACTGACGGTCTTCTTCATATCCGAAATCAAGTAAGTGATACAACCAAGCAACTGGTTGCTGATGAAAATTCAGACCGAAAAAAATATTTTGCTTCAGCGGCTGAAAAAAACCGAAGCACGGTACAAGAAGTTGCTCAATTTTTTTCAAATGCAATGAAAACTCGTGACAAAAAAGGACATTGGCAAAAAGGTTCTTCCGGATCTTGGTCCCAAAAGTGAACCCACAGTTTTCTATTGTTCGGAGACTTTTAATTTATACTTTTTTTGTTTTTTTATCTGCTTGTCAGTCCAAGACAGGAAGCCTTGGTACAGTAAATAATCAACCTTCCAATGAGATCCCCTCAGCATCGGAAGATTTTGAGCGGAAAAGAAAAAATCTCGAAAGAAAAAAACGAAGCCTGGATTTGGAAAAAAAGTGGCTAGGTATGAGGGCCAAGTTAGTCATTGCAGAAAAAGAGTTGAATCAAGCTATGCTTGCCAAGCTTTCAATTGAAGCCGGTATTGCAAGATTTGAAAAGTTAAACGGACAATTTCCTTCAGATGAAGGATTTATAGTGGATCGTGAAAGAATATCGTGGCAAGCACGTCTTCATTCGAGAAATCAGGATGTGGTCAATGCCCGAGCTCAATTAAATTTATATAATCGGGAATTTAATGAGTTACGATTTGAGATATCAGGGCTAGGCTTTTCGGCCCCCACTGGTCCAGTTGTTAAATAGAAAGCTTACCTTTGATAGCCGATCCTTTTTCGTTGTCCCGATTACAAGCTTACACAATATAGTATCCTTTTTATGGAAGAGATTTTAGAAAGAATTTTAAGTCATCCTTTGCTCACCGTCACCCTTAGCTTGTTTTGCTTGCTATTGATTTTCGCAATTTTGAAGAGGCTTTTAAAGATAGTGCTCCTATCAATTGTACTCATTGCCCTCTATTTTGGGTATGTTCACTATTTCCAGGAAGACTATCCTTTGCCTGAGGTAGATATGGCAGATGTTGAAGAGATAAGGGAAGAGATACAAACCTGGATCACAGAAGATTTGAATGTCAGCTCTTTATTAGAAGCGAACGGTAGCCGCATCTCTGAGTAGATATTCATGCAAACTTTTGCTAGAAAATAGAGGTTCTTTTAGAAAATGAAAGTACCCTGGCCCTTATATCTTGCATGGAAACAATTGTTTCCTTCTCAAAAAAAAATATCGTTCTTTTCGATGCTCGCAGTGGTCGGAGTTGCACTGGGTGTCAATGTAATGATTGTAGTCATTGCATTTATGCAAGGCTTTCAGGAGAAATTTAGGTCAGATATCATTGATGCCCAAGGCCATGCGCGGGTCTTGCCTCTTAATCCAAGTAGTCGGACAAAGGATTTAAAATCAACACTAAGTGCCCATCCTGAAGTAGTTGGGTGCTCCCCATACATTCAAGGACAACTTCTTCTTCAAAACCGTGAATACACTTCGATTCCTCATTCTATCGGGGTAGATCCTGTTACCAGCTCTGAAGTCTTGCCTTTTAATGCATTCCTGGAGAAAGGGCATTCGGTAATTGATGCCTTTGATTCTGAAGATGTCACCCCAGTTCCAACCATGGATTCCTTGGAGGATAAAGTCGTTTTTATCAGCCTGGAAGTTGCCAACCGGTTAGGAGTTAGACCTGCAGCTATTCTTCGAAAAATAGATCATAACAAAACGCAACGGACAGGAAGGAAGGTAGGAACGGTTCGCGTTCAACGGTTAGACCCTTTTGTTTCATCCGCTGAGTGGAATATTGAGTTCTTAGGTCCGAGCCAAGTTTTAATACAGGAAAAGCTTTCTAGTTTTAAGCAAGTTTATGATCTCACAGGCAGGTTGATTGATCTTGGCTTTGGGAAGCCAGTATTCGAGCTAATTGAAGGTGATCACTCTTTTGCCAAGGGAGATACTTTTCATTTTCAATGTTTCCGAGCTTCGACATTGGAGGTCTATTCACCATCCATGATCGAGAAAGCAAAGTCAGATGAAATGTCTCCGCCTCATGAGGTTAAAGTCGGGGGGATTATTGAAGTTCCCTGGCAGGGATTTCATTCGGAGGTTCTTTTTGGAAGTCTTCGCTTTATGGAAGACATTAAGAACCAACCGAATGTGAGGGATGGCTATTACTTAAAGTTTTCAGATAATACGGCAGGGGATGATAAAAAACTTGGTAACCTCTGCGAAGAGTTGGAAGAAAAGGGGGGGGATGATTGGGCGATTATTCCTTGGTTTGTTGAAAACGCATGGTTTTTTGAACTTTTAAAATTTGAAGAGTATTTAATGGTTCTGATTATGATACCCATCGGACTGGTAGCTGCTTTTGCCATTGCAATTGCACTGATGACATCCGTCTTGAGAAAGATAAAAGAAATTGGTCTTTTAATTGCGATAGGAGGCAATCAATTTTCTGTGGGACTTATCTTCTGCCTGCAAGGCTTTATTATTGGCAGTCTCGGGGCCATTCTCGGGTGCGGTTTCGCTATTTTGTTTATAAAGTATCGGGATACGCTCATGAGTTTTATAGTGGAGAAGATCGCGGGTAAAGAAGGTCAAGCTGGGGTTGCCCAATTTTATGATTTTTATAGTTTGGAAGTCTTTTACCCATGGGAATCGACCGAAAGTATGATGACTTTTCTATCATTTGCCGCTTTTGCCATTTTGGTTTCCACGATTGCAGGCTTACTTCCTGCCTGGAGAGCTGCCCGGTTAAATCCAGCGGATGCGTTACGAAGTGAATAATAGCACTGAACAGTTTAGCCTCCGGGCAAAATCTTTAAAAAAGTCTTTTGCGTTCGGAGATTCGAAATTAGAAGTACTGCGGTCGGTAAGCCTATCCCTGAAAAAAGCAGAGTCTTTAAGTATTCAGGGTGACTCTGGGTGCGGGAAATCAACTCTTTTAAATTTACTTGCCCGATTGGAGCAAGGTGATGATGGAGAAATTTTTTGGGGGAATAAAAAGATGGAGGCAGCCCGAAAACAGGATGCTAAACAGATTGCCCAAAGAGGGACATACATTGGAGTTATTTATCAGGCCTATTACTTAATTCCAGAGCTCACGGTTTTTCAGAATGTAATTTTACCTGCTCGTTTAAATGGAAGTTTGAACCCACAAAAGCAGGAACGGGTAATTAATTTACTCAAAAAAATGGGAGTAGAGCAAAAGGCTAATCAGATTCCGCCAAAATTATCAGGTGGTGAAAGACAACGGGTTGCGATAGCTCGAGCATTAATCAATTCGCCCAAAGTTATTTTAGCTGATGAGCCCACGGGAAATCTGGATGAAAAGACAGGAGGGGAAGTAATGGACTTATTATTGCAAACTTGTGAGGAGGAAAAAGCATCACTTTTATTAGTTACTCATAATCCAAAGTTTGCTGAAGCAACCAACCGGGCTGCGGTACTTCGGGATGGTGAATTAAATCAGATCGCATGAAAGTAAGGTATGAGTGAGAAAGAAAACATAAAGTGTGGAGTTGCTGGAGTCGGATATCTAGGGCAACACCATGCTCGAATTTACAGCGAATTGGAAGACTGTGAACTTGTCGGGATTTTTGAGCCTAATGATGAGACCGCAAATAAGGTGTGTACCCTCCATGGTTGCCGCCGTTTTCAGACTCTAGAGGAACTGGGTAGCGCCTGTGATGCTGTAAGTGTAGTATCTCCTACGGACAAACATGCTGAAGTTGCTGTCCCCTTGATTCATCATAACTGTCACCTTTTAATTGAAAAACCAATTTGTGTATCAAGTGAAGAAGCAGAGCTTATCCTGCAAAATGCACAGAAAGCGAAAACTATTGTGCAAGTTGGTCATATTGAACATTACAACCCAGTCATGACCTTTTTGGAAGATGCAGTAGATAATCCAAAATATTTAACGGTTGAGCGCTTAGCCCCTTTTCAACCTAGAGGTACAGAGGTAGGGGTGGTCCTGGACCTTATGATTCATGATATTGGAATCGCCTTGGCACTTGTGGGAACTCCTCTGGTGAAAGTTGATTCGATCGGTGTGCGTGTGCTTTCGGTAACAGAGGATATTGCGAATGCACGTTTAGTTTTTGAAAATGGATGTGTTGCGAATTTGAGTGCCAGCCGAGTGAGTGAAAAGAAAGCCCGAGAAATTCGTGTCTTTCAAGATAGTGGATACCTGTCTCTTGACTTTATGAATCAATGTGGACATCTGATTCAAAAAAATGACCTGGCACTGGAGAAAAGCGAGGTTCCAGTAGAGAAAGGAGAGCCACTCGCTTTGGAACTACAATCTTTTCTGAGTTGTGTGCAAAATACCAGGACTCCCAAAACAGATGGCTCTTTTGGTAAATCTGCTCTAGAAGTTGCTTTAGAGATAAGTAATCAAATTCAGGCAAATTGGTAGAGTGAAAGCACAGCTTTCATTTTCGCATTTACCTTACGAATCCGTAGACCTTCTTGTTGTTGCGGGTGAGGCATCTGGTGACGAGCATGCAGCTGCCTTGATCAAGGGTTTAAAAAAGCGGGAGCCAAGCTTGAAGATCGCGGCAATTGGAGGCCCTCGGTGCCAAGAAGCAGGGGCTGATCTCCTCTTTACCCTCGTAGACCATGCAGTTGTTGGTATTTATGAAGTTTTAAAAAATTACAGCTTTTTTAAAGAGCTCTTCGATTTGACTTGTCGGTGGATTGACCAACAAAAGCCAAAAACTATCCTACTTGTGGATTACCCCGGTTTCAATTTGAGATTAGCAGAAGCTTTGCGGAAAACTGGCCACTCCCAAAAGGGGGGAGGGGAAAGTAAAGTTTTACAATATGTAAGTCCTCAACTTTGGGCCTGGAAACCAAAGAGAAGGTTTAAAATGGAAAAGGTACTTGATGGTCTGGGAGTAATTTTCCCTTTTGAAGTTGAGTGCTATAAGGATGTAAATCTTCCGGTTTCTTTCGTCGGTCATCCTTTCATGAATGACCAGCCATCGAACCATTTGATGAAATATGAAGAGAATGCTCCGCTTCTCCTGCTTCCAGGAAGTCGCGTACAAGCTGTGGAAAGAATTCTTCCTGTACTCTTAGATGCATTTGAAGTTTTGCAGGTTTCTTTTCCGGATCTTACGGCTTGTATCCCAGCAGTTAATCCGAAAATCTCCTTTCTCATTAAAAAAATAATAGAGGGTAAACAGAAGAATACCAAAAATATTTTCGTTACTGAAGATACCCATGATTTAAGTACAAGACTTGCATTAATGAGTTCGGGGACCATGTCTTTACGCTGTGCACTCTCTGGTATTCCAGGTGCGATTGTCTACAAGGCCCATCCTTTAACCTATCTATTAGGAAAAATATTTGTAAAAGTACCGCATTTGGGAATGGCGAATTTGTTACTTCCTAAATCTCCGCCATATCCCGAATTTATTCAGGGTCGGGCTCGTGCGGATTTGATCGCAGAAGGCGTTCTTCCCTATCTTTCTAACCTAAAAGAAAGCAAGGAGACTTTTACTCAATCGGCCAACCACTTAAGGGAAAGTTTACGTGCCCCTCAGGACAATGGGGCCGTGGACTGGTTAATCGAGGCTGGTGGGCTTCGATAAGCTCTCATTTGATCCCATAATTGGACTGCTCTTTTTGCTAAAGCACTACGACATCGGTCTACTTCATCCATTCTCGACTTAAGGTTTTCATTGGCGATGGTTGAGACATCATCCATATTGTACAAAAAAACATTATCTAATTTTGAAACATTCTCCTCAATATTTCGGGGCACAGAAGAATCAATTAAAAAAAGAGGCCTCGAAGGTCTGAGCTTCATGCATTTCTGTACTTGCTGATAGTCAATTAAAGCCTTGCCGCTGCTTGTTGAGGTAAGAATAACATCAAATAAATGGAGCGAGTCTTGAAACTCAGGGTAGGCTAGGGCGAAGCCACCAAATTTTTCTGCCAATTCATCTGGCTTTCTTCGACTAAGTGGACACCAATCAAATGTTCTTCCTGTCACAGTTATAGGTTGAGATCCTCTCGATTTAAAAGCTTCCATTGCACTTTCCGCAATATCTCCTGCACCAATCACAAGAAACCTACACTTTTTCATATCGCCAAATATTCTTCTCGCAAGCTCACAGAGTACATTCCCCAAGTTAACTTGTCCTTTTGAAATACCTGTGTTGGTCCTTGCCCATTTCGCGGCTTGGAAACCTTTTTGGAAAAGACGGTTTAAAATCTTGCCAGAAACTTTCCTTTTACATGCATCGTCATAGGCCTTTTTAACCTGTCCTAGAATTTCAGTTTCACCAACCATTTGAGAATCAATTCCTGAAGTAACTTCAAAAAGGTGTTGGACAACTTTCTCTCCTGAGCACTCATAGGTGTGGTGCTTCATAAAGTCGGGTTCTAGCTTTCGAAAGTCACAGAAATATTGAGAAAGCAACTGGGGTGAAAAGTTTCCACTATCAGATGCCCCGTAAACTTCTGTACGATTACATGTATTCAACAGTAAGCACTCTTTGAGTCCAGGTAACTTCGTTAACCCAGAATAGAAATCGTCAATATGTCCAGGAGGAAGACTGATTTTCTCCCTCGCTTTGAGGTCCGCAGTGTGATGGGAACTTCCTAGGAGATGTAGAGTATTAGTAGATGGACTAATCATCACTCAGACTGGGTAGGCGTAAGATTTGGGGGAGTGTTTTCCTCTTTACTATCAGTAGTCTTCGAGTTCACTACACTCAGACTTAGGATAGCAATGAAAAATAAAGCAATGCATGATTTCGCAAACCTTGAACCAAAAAGTTTATTTCCCATACGGAGAAGAAATAAAAGAATATAACCAAGCCAAAGTGCGATGGTAATCACAAGCTTGGATGAAGTTACAAACTCTGGTTGCTTTGCCCAATGCATACCTCCGACAATCATCGAAAGAGTTAGAAAGAAAACGCCAACTGAAAGCAGGCGATAACTTGCATGCTCCAAATCGTTTATGGGGGGCAAAAAGGAACCCAACTGGTTTGACTTCCTTGAAAGTAGAGTTTGACGCTGGATAATGTACATGAAGCAGACGACAGCAAGCAGCGAAAAAATACCATAACTGAAAATTGCGATGGAAGCATGCAGCTCAATCCAGGGGTCAGAAAACAGACGACTGTAATTATCCTCCAACCAGTAGTGATTATCGGCAGATGCAATACTGAGTGTGAGCCATCCTGCGCACATCGATATCCCTGCACAAAAAGTACCCAATAAATTAAGCCGCCAAAGAATCCTCAGGATCAAGTAAGTAATAATTAAAGACCAGAGAATAAATTGTACCCTCTCGAGGGTATTTCCAAGTGGACACCCGTGCACATCAAGACCACGAAGATAAAGGGCTCGGGTATGGAAAATGAATCCACATATAATTGAAATTAATGGGGTTTCTCGAAACGGATGAAATTCAGTTTTAAAAGGCTTAAAAAATCCAAAGAGGAGTGCTAAACCATAAAAGCCACCCGCTAACCAGAGGAGGTCTCTAGCTTCATTAATATTCACTGTGCAAACGAAACAGTTAAAATTAAAAGTTTTAGAAAAGGTGGTGGATTACATCACTGCCTCAGTTTGCCTGAGGGGTTTTGAACCAAAATATTCTCTCATTGATGCACAGTCAGAACCTTCACAGTTCACACAACACGGGCGGATGGATGAATTGAATCCCCCATTCATATGCTCGACAACAAGTTGAGCACACAGATCAATGAATTTTTCTTCCATATTAAAACAGTCAACCCTGGCAAAGTGATCAACCACTTCATCCGCATAACCACGAAATTCGATATCTATTTCGTCAAGGGTTTCAATGTGGTCGGTGGTGAAGGCAATGGGGACCATTAAAATTGCTTTTTGTTTAGTTTCCGCAATTACCTGAGGAGTGGAAGGGGTAAGCCATTTTGTTCTTTGCGGTCCAACTTTACTCTGCCATGCCAAGGCACCCTCATGCTTCATTCCATTTGCTTGCAAGACCTTCTCTATTCTATCGACGGAGCCTTGAATTTCCTCGTTGTATTTATCGCCTTTTTCAAGGCAGTAGGACTCAGGTAGGCTGTGAGCAGAATAGATGATTCGAATGTCTTCATCTTGTAAGTCATGGTCATTTTTCATTTCCTCAAACTTTCTTTGCACAAGCATGGCCCACAATTCAGTGTAATCCGTACGGTCCCACCATTGATCAATTACTGATATTTTGTTCTGGAAGTCTGCATTTTGTTTTTTATCCAACCAACGGTACGCGTCGCAGAACGAAGAGCCACTCGTGCAACAACTATGTTGGGGATATTGTGAGAAAAGAATAATTTTTTCAGCTTGTTGGTATTTCTTAATCATTTCCCCGGGCCTAGGAGAGATATAGCGAAAACCAGAGACACAAACATGAGGTGCGGATTCTGGGTTAATTTGATCCAGCTTTTTGGCAATCTCAACGCTTTGACTTTCCATGATAGCCTTGGTTGGTGAGTATTGTCCGATTTCTTCGTAACGTTCCTGGATTTTTGGGGTTCTTCGCCAGGCAATAAATCGGCCAAGAACTTTCTGCAAAGGTAATTTTAAAAGCTCACGGTCTTGAAAAAGTTCTTTTAGATAGGGGTGTATCTCCTCTTTATTTTGGGGACCACCCATATTTAGAAGAATGATAAGTGTTTTCACAGGATTATCTGTTTTCGTTGAATTCATGGTGACAAATGAGATAAAAGTATAGATTATTAATATCAGTTTGTTTTGACAGAGGCAATCTTTCCGAAGGAAATGAGTAAGAAAAAAGACATTAAGTAATGTCAGCCTCAATGCAGTTTGGTAGGGAAACGCCAGAGAGAGCAGAACCAGAAAAATATAGACCTTTGTTTAAGGAAGATATTTCTTTTGCAGCTTTTACTCGGAGACTCATCTTTTTGTCTGGTAATGGAATGCTTTGTTTCCATCTTTTGATGTGCCTGAAAGTCGGTTCACTTGTCATTCCAAGTAAGCTAGAAAGATCTTTTTCCACTGCCGCATAAATCTGCTCATCCTCGGCAAGTGCAAGTTCGGGCATTCTTTCTCCTCCCACAAAAGTTGTCAGTAGTACTTTTCCTTTGGGGGCACGATTTTCAAAAAGTGTGCTAGAAAACAAAGTTCCTAGAATAGAAAGTTTTTCTTTTTCGGGTACCAAAAAGCCAAACCCATCAAGGTTATGACTGATCTCTTCTCTGTCCATTCCAAAAAAAACCATACTAAGCGGAAAATGGGTTACCTGCATTAAGTTTGTAAAGTTTTCCTGCCCTTTAATATTTTCCCAATCAATATTCGAAATTTGATCAACTGGGATCGTGGAAATGACTTCATCACATAGAAATTCAGAAATATTTCCTGCTTGGTTGACGCTTTTAACTTTCCATCCTTTACCCAGGTTAGTTACTGAAGTTACAGATTCGCTTGTATAAACATGGTCTTGGGCCAAATTTTTTTGAATGAGTACAGCCAATTGGTTCATTCCTTCTGGAAATGATAGGAGTCGAGTCTTGGGTATTTTCTTTTTTGAATTTTTACCTTTTACCATCCCAATCAAAAGAGAACGATATTGTTCCTCCATCCTGAACAGGGCAGGGAATGCATTAGCTAGGTTGAGAGTCTCTGGATCCGAAGCATAAATACCTGAAATAAATGGATTTCCACAATAGTCCAAAGCTTCTTTTCCAAGTCTTCTAGATATAAAGGAAGCCACCGTTTCCATTCCATCCTGGTTTCCTTTGGGAATAAAGGGTTCTAGACACATGCGTAATTTGCCAAGAGGACTAAGGAAAGAACTTGATAAAAAAGAGGTGAAGTTGAGGGGTAGGGAAACAAGCTTTTGATTTCTAACAATAAAGCGTTTATTTGCATTTGGATTTGCATCTAATGCATATTTTAGGACTCCCATATCTTCGAGGATATCACTTGTTTCTTGATTCCGAAGACTTAGGGTATTGGCTCCGTAATCTAGAAGGTATCCATTTTTTTGTTCAGATTGCAAAACCCCTCCAAGTTGAGGACTTGATTCAATCAGAGTTATTTCATGCCCTTGACGCATTTTCTTCCACGCAGTCGATAAACCACTTAGCCCTCCACCAAGAATACAAATCTTTTTATTTTTCATCGATTATGATTTTGGCTTGTGGCATTGATAAAGGTTTAGAGAATGAATAGGTATGATGGATGAATTAAAAAGCAGTTTGTATTTGATTACAAATCCGAAGGAAGCAAAGCCTGGTGAGTTAGTTGCTGCCTTACAAGCGTTGGATGATCATGTGAAAACTTCGAGCGCTGAAATACACCCTCGCTTATTACATTTTCTTCAAAAAAGAAGTTATCAAAAAGCTTGGACTTGGTTACATGGAGGAGAACCTGAAAAAGGAACCTGTGGGAAATGAGTAAAAAAGATCGTAGAAATAAGAAAATTGTCCTTGAAACGAGCAATGATTTTGGGACCAGCCCTTTTTCTTCTATCAACGTTGAAGGGTTATCCACTTTTGTACCCCAAGAGAAAACCTTGGAAACTGATGGATTCAGCACGCCAGAAAGAAAGGTTGTAAAAAGTGAGAAAATTGGCCAAGGAGAGCGTTTGGAGATTCGAAGGGAAAAAAGTGGGCGCGGAGGGAAAACAGTCACAACAGTTAAGCCATTTCCCAGCTACATCGGCCAAGCCCAAAAGGGGAAACTGTTAAAAAAATTAAAAAGCACCTTAGGGACCGGTGGTACTTGGAATCAACAGACAATGGAATTGCAAGGAGACAAAAGAGAAGAAATTTTTGCTTGGATGCAAGCGTCTGGGTTTAAGCCTGTATTTGCTGGTGGGTAATTACCCTCTACCCAAACAATTTAGGTAGTCTGCTTTTCTTGCTCTTTATTTTCTGATTCAGTAGGAACTGAATCTTTAACTGAGGAATCTTCTTTTTTGAAATCATGATCCTCTAAGGGTTCCTGGTTCATGACTTCATTTATGTCTTGTTCCCATTCACTTTTTGCATTTTTAAATTCTTTAACACCTTTACCCAAGGAACGAAAAAGCTCAGGTACTTTCTTGGCACCAAAAAGTAGCAAAACAATTAGGAAAATAAGGATGATTTCCCCGCCACCAAAGTTTCCAATGAAAGCAAGGTATGATGTAGGTAAGTTCATAGCGTACAAACTAGTGTTGAGAGAACTTTGAGGCAACTAATTTAACCATAAATGGTACAAGAAAAAATCTTATGCCTCTTACAATCCAAGTTGCCGCAAGGCTTCTGGTTTCGGCTTATTGACAGAACTTTGGTCAGCCTCAAAGAAACCGTGAAGTTGTCGAATCCGTGTCGGGTGCCTCATTTTTCTTAGAGCTTTTGCTTCAATTTGACGAATTCGTTCACGGGTGACTTTAAATTGTCGTCCTACTTCTTCCAGTGTTCGGCTGTACCCATCCTTGAGACCAAAGCGTAGCGAGAGCACATTCCGCTCTCTTTCAGTCAGAGAGTCTAAAACATCCAAGATCTTTTCTCTTAAAAGCGAGTAAGCTGTCATGTCGTAGGGATTCTCTGCACCTTTGTCTTCAATGAAATCACCAAAGTTTGTATCATCGCTATCTCCAACTGGACTCTGCAAAGAGATGGGCTGTTGTGCCATTTTCATGATACTTTGAACTTTATCCAGAGGTAACCCCATTTCAGTAGCAACTTCGTCAGGAGTAGGTTCATGTCCAAGTTCTTGTAATAATTGCTTTTGTACCTGCATCACCTTATTAAGGGTTTCAATCATGTGGACCGGAATCCGGATTGTACGGGCTTGATCAGCAATCGATCGGGTAATTGCTTGCCGAATCCACCAAGTGGCATAGGTGGAAAATTTATACCCTCTGCGGTATTCAAATTTTTCAACCGCTTTCATGAGCCCCATATTTCCTTCCTGAATCAGATCTAGGAAAGATAAGCCACGGTTGGTGTATTTTTTTGCAATCGAAATAACTAAACGCAAGTTAGCCTCCACCATTTCAGTCTTAGCCTTGTGAGCGAGCCGCATGTAGCGGCGAAGGTCGCGTATGAGTTGAGCTAGTTCGGTCGGATCCATTCTGAATTTCGACTTCGCCTCCTCTAATTCAGCGTAAACGCGCTCCATTTTAACCCCTTTTCGTTTGACCTTAACTGTGTCTTTTTTAGCCAATTCCAAATTGTTTACATTTCTAGTAATTGCTTTCAATTCTGGACCTACTAGCTGTAAAAAGTCTTCGAAAATCTTGAGCTTCAGGCAGCATTTTTTGAATATGGGAGCAAGTTCACTAACGAAATTATTAAAGCGCGTGGTTGAGCGCTTTCGTTGGGTGTCGTTTGTTGCAGCCTCAATACTCTTCCAGGACTTATCAATTTTCTTGTGAAGGTCTTCAAGGGCAATCAATTGCTTGGCAAGATTCTTGAAGTAGGTTTCTCGGCTATCAATTTTCTTGTCAAGAACGACCCGGTCAAATCTTTCTTCTCTAGACAAAAGCTTGCGGCAAATATCCATTTGAAATTCGGTGGTAAGTGAAACCGAATAAATAATTTTGAGGGCAGAGCTTTCTGCCGATTCAATTCTCTTGGAAATATCAACTTCTTCTTCTCTGGAAAGAAGAGGAACCTGCCCCATTTGTTTCAGATACATGCGAACTGGGTCGTCGAGCATGTCACTCTGATTAGAACGAGCAGTTTCCTCTTCGTTTTCCTCTTTTTTCTTCTTGAACTTTTCTACTTCAGCAGAATCTAGAAGTTTAATCTCGAGGTTATTAAAAATTGAAATTACATTCTGCAGTTCCTCGGGTTGAGTCGCAATTTCTGGAAGTGCAGTATCAACATCTTTATAAGTTAAAAAACCTTGTTCTCTGGACAAATGAATAAGTTCTCGCACTTTTTCATTCATCTCATCGTTAAGGGCATGGGGTTCGACATTTTTTTTCAATGTCTTTGCGACTTCTTTAGCCGATGACTTAAGGGCTCTAACCGTTGTTGATTTTGAAGACTTCGGCGCGGGCTTCTCTTTGGTGGACGTTTTTTGGGCCTCGGCTTTACCTTTTGTCGTTGTCGACTTCTTAGCTTTGCTTACGGTTTTTTTGGCTGCTGGTTTATTTTTCAAATGGTCAGATTTTTTCGCTTTTGCTTTTGGCGCTACAGATTTGACCACAGCTGGCTTTGTTTTACTCGTTGATTTACGGGGCTTTGATGTTGGCATGGAAAGTATTAATTCGTGGATGATGAAAAAGATAAAGTGGGAGGAGAGTTACGCTGTTTTCTAATTTCTTTCAATTCATTCCTCAGGTCGATAAGTGTAGATGATTCGGCAGTAGAAATTTGCAGGCGAGAGCGAATAGAAAGTTCTCTTTCTTTGGAACTTCGTAAAAAAAGTACGGCCAAGCACTCGTTGGCAAGTTGAAGGGAAGACTCATTTTCTTTGGTGTCAGCGTCGCTAAATAGGCAACGATGGAAAGAATTGCGTTCATCATCATCATCGAGGAGGTCTTCCATGTGGCTAACCTCCATGGGACCGTCTGCTTTGATTTCAGCAAGTATCTTGGCCAAAATACGACCAGAGACATTGTTGAAATTAAGCCATGTTGGCTCGATAAGGTAGGCAAGTGGCCCGGCGATCCGATCGTCATGCAAAAGAATATATAATAAATCATCTTCTACATTTGTCAATCGTACAGGTCCTTTAATTTCTGATTTTTTGCTTGTAGGTTCGGCGTTCTGAAATTGATATTTTGGTTTTTTATTTCGTTCAAATAAGTCGTAGTCTTTCTTTACTGCTTCGTTGGAAACACCCAATTGGACACCAAGTTCTTTTAGATGTGTTTCCTTTATCACAAATGAATCCAATTTCGTGAAGGATCGGAACATAAAATCACATATATTTTTTCTGATATTTGGATTATGGCGGTCCTCTTGATCCGCAAAGTTTTCCACAACATATTGTACCATGGAAGTAGATGCAGATAGAATTTCTGATAGTTTAGCTTTACCAAATTCCAAGAGGATTTGATCGGGATCACTACCTTGGGGGAGGGTGGCAAAGCGGGCGTTTAATCCACACTCCATAAAAATAGACACATACTTAAGGCCCGCTTTTCTTCCAGCTTCATCTCCATCGAGCAGACAGATGATATTTCTCGGGTTTGATTTCTTTAACAAACCAGCTTGTGACTCCGTAAATGCTGTGCCCTGAGGAGCAATTACTGTTTCAAAACCTTCGATGTAACACCGAATCGCATCGAGTTGGCCTTCAACCAGTAAAAAGTCCTGATCTTGTTTGAGGGCTTTATTAGCAAGATGTAAATTAAAAAGGATCTGACTTTTTTGGAAAATAGTTGTTTCTGGTGAATTTATATATTTGGGTGCTTTTTTGTCTCCCCATTCAGGTGTTACCGACAATTTACGGGCGGTAAAACCACAAATTCGTCCTAATTTTTCGTAAATTGGAATCATCAGTCTACCTTGGAAATTAGCAACCAATTTCCCTTGTCTTAGTTTTTCCCGAAAAAGTCCTGCTTTGGAAAGAATTTCCTTAGAGAAGCCTTGGCTAGCCAAGTGATCCCCAAGAGAAAATTCATTCGTGGGAGCATATCCTATCCCAAAAGCTTCCGCTGTTTTTTTATCAAATTTTCTCTCTTGGACCCAATATTCCCATGCAACCGTGCTTTCAGTAGACTTTGCTTTCAGTTGTTGCATAAACCACTTCATAGCCTCTTCATGGATGGCATGCAGTTCAGCCCGAATTGACTTAACAAAGGGCTTGGAATGATCCCCTTTTTCATATCGTAGCGGAATGCCGAATCGTTGTGATAAAAACTCAAGTGCCTCTTGAAAATCAAGATTTTCTAATTTTTGAACAAAGGAAATGGCATCTCCGGTTTCCCCCGAACTGAAGCATTTAAAGAATCCTTTTTGTGGATGCACATAAAAGGAAGGAGTTTTTTCTTGTTGAAAGGGGCTAAGACCTACCCAACTCGAACCACTTTTTTTGAGTTCGACATAGGAGCTGATGAGATCAAAGAGATCAATCCTTTCTTTGAGTTCATTAATAAATCCATCAGCTAGTCTTGGCATAGTTATTTTGTGAGTAATTGAAATTACAGGGATTGAAGCTTAAATAGTTCCAACTTTGCTTGCTGATATAATCCAGAACTTTCAGGTACCAATTTTAATACCTCATTATACAATATGCTAGCAGTTACCGGCATTTTTTCGACTAGGTGATAGCGACGTGCTAATTCCCATAGAATTTCCGTGGACTCGGGAAATAATTCTTTTGATTTTTCTAATTCCGCTAAGTATCTCTTGGCCGGTAAAGTTTCCCGAGCTATGCGGAGATAGTCTAGTCGTGTAACTAAGTCGAAAGGATTATGCCTGATTGCTTCCAGTATGGTCATTTCGGCTTCCCTTTCTTCTCCCAGTTGAAAATGAGCCTGGGAGCAAAGCCTCCATGCTTCTGCATCTGCTGTATTGGCTTTGAGGGCTTCGCGAGCATGATACAGCGCTTGTGTGTAACTCGAATTTAAGTAAGCAGTACGACTCTTCTCGAGCGATGATTGCTCAATTTCTTCTTCAGCAGGTTTGGCAAATGCATCGGCCAAATTAAGAGAAGGGGAGGAGGGAGGTGCGGACAGTGATATGTCGGACTGAATATCGTTTAGGTTTTCTTGAGCATCAGTAGGAGGGGGAAGCTTTGAACCAGATGAAACGACTCTCTTCTTTACAGGGTTGACTTCCGATAGCAGGGCTTTCGCCAAAACCGAAACTCTTTGTTCATCCGTTGGAATACCGGCATCAAGGAGGTCGGCAAGCCTTCTTCGCCTTAATAGACTGCTCACTTCAGGGCTAATATCACTTGAGTCAATGCTCCCAGGGTGCGTTTTTTCAATGGCAAGGCAGAGCGACTCAGTTTGATCTTCATCTTGTTCAATGAGGCTGATTCGCAATAGGCCTAAAAGAGGCTTAGGACTAATTCCGTTTTCTCTTTTAGCGGATTCACGGAACCAACGGGCAGATTGTGCCCATAACTTTTTATCATAAAAAAGGTTAGCTACAGTTAATGCATCTTCGTGGTTACAAAGGTCAGGAACTCGGGAAAATGCATTGATGGCTTCCGTTTTTTTATCGGCTTCCGCTAAAAGCCTGGCAAAGGTTAACCAGACATCTTTTTCTTCTGGAAAATGCCTGAGGAACTTATCAAAATTAATCTCGGCATTCGCTTTATCTCCAGCAAGGAGGTGAGCTTCTGCGGTTTCTAGATGTATTTCTTTGGTCGCACCACAGGATACTGCCTGCTCAAAACGAAAAGCAGCTAATGGGTGGTTTTTAATATCCGCTAAGGATCGTCCCAATTGGATAAGGATTTCCTGAGAATTTGGAAATTCTTCATTGAGATTCCGGAGAAGTCGAATTGCACCCTCAGCGTCCCCTTCAATTCGCTTCGAAATCGCTTGAGAGAGATCCGGTTTTTTTTTCTTTTCAGGTTGGACCGGGACAAAAATTTCGGGTTTTTCTTCTAACGGCTCATCACAACCAAAAAGCACAAGCATGATTGACCCGTACAAGATGATTGATAAGCATAATTTGGCTTGGAGCATGAAATGTTTTTTTCAGATGATTTTTAAACGTGAAGCAATGGTATTAATTTACTTGTTTGGAATGATAACTTGTTTGTTTGCCGAGATGCAAAACATTACACAAAAAAAGCTCTCATCAAAAGAGGAATTTGATCATAATCGATCCTTTGTTTTTGTTGGTAAAAGTTCCCCTAGTGCTCGTGGCCTTTATGAATCTATGGTTCCTCTTCTGAATTCCATGGAAAGCGTTGGGGAAATAAAAATTACGCCTGAAAGTTTTCCAAAAATCATTATTAAACTAGATACTTCTGCGGCTCCAGGTTTACATTCATCCAGTAATCTTGTAGACGCGACACTCGAATTTTTACGGCAACGAGGATATTCAAAAGACAAAGTTGAACTTTTGTGTTTCAACTTCGATCAGCTCGTTCGGTCGAAGGCTTACAGTCTGCAAAGCCAATATCGGAAATATAAAGGGTACAAGATTCGAACACCATTGGATGTAGGATTTTTTACAAGTGAATGGTTTCATGATAGCCCCATGCCCCCTCAGGTTCATGACCGAGCCAAATTCTTCCTTCAATTTCCAAATGATCTAAGTAAGAGAATAGAAGAAGAAAGAAAAAGTTATATTCCAGCAGCCTTGCTTGATTCTCAGACCTACTGGATTAACCTTGCGGTAGTGATGGATGATACAAAACTTGGGCTTAATGGGGCGGCATCCAACATGTCGCTCGATTTGGTGAGTAATTCCCAGCGTTTTCGACAGGATTCGACTCTGGGTGCAGCTGCAATCACAGAAATTCTAGCCATCCCCGAAATTTGGGAGAAAAGGTTATTTTCAATTGTAGATTTATTTAAATATCAATTCGCAGGAGGAGGAGATTTTAATGCTGAGTTTATTGACTCTGCCCCTATTTTACTCATTAGCCAAAATCCATTTTCTGTTGACTCTGTCGCATGGAAATTGATCGCAAAATCGAGGGAATTGAGAAAGTTGTCCACTCGAAGTAAGGAGGAAGCTTTGATCTTTAAGTATGCTGAAAGTTTAAACCTTGGCAGAGTCGTTGAGCCCAAAGTGATAAGGTTTCCATCGGCAACCCAAAGATGAGCAAGCCATATTGTATTTTTGTTTTGTCCATTATTTTTTATTTGCCCTGGTCGAATGCTTCATCTTGGTCCAACTGGTTAGGTCCTAATTACACAGGCTCAATAGATGGTGCTGACATCGAGCCACCAGCCGCCGGTACAGAATATCTTCAATTATGGGTGAATAAAATAGGAACTGGCTGGTCCTCACCTATTGTGACACAAGGAAAAGTTATTTTACATGACAGGTTGGGTGGATTTGAGAGAGTGCAATGCTTGGATGCTTTGACTGGTGACAAATTATGGGAGCATTCTTTTGAGTCTGACTACCGGGATAATTTTGGGATGTCATCTGGTCCGCGATCTACTCCTGGAGTAAAGAATGGAATTATTGTAACTCACAGTCCCAATGGATTAGTTCATGGGATAAGCTTGGCCGGTGGTGATGTTTTATGGAAAAGAGATCTAAGGGCAGAATATCAATCTCCCAAAGGTTTTTTTGGTCGCTGTTCTTCTCCTCTGTTAATTGGTAAAAAAGCTATTTTGGAGGTGGGAGGGGAGCAAGCGGGTATTGTGGCTTTTTCATTACAGAATGGAGAAACATTATGGGAATCAATACCTCGAGCAGCAGATTATGCATCCTGTGTTCCCTTTAAATATAAGAATGCCGACTTGATTTTAAATTTTATGCGAGATGGATTAATTGCTGTAGATGCGTTGACTGGAAAAGAGCGTTTTTTTTCTTCTTTTCGCTCACAGATCAATGCATCTGTTCATGCGGCAACTCCCTTAGTCATAGGAGATACGGTGTTTTTGAGTGCGTGCTATGAGTTGGGAGCAAGTGTATGGAGACTAACTGGAGAAAATGATAAGAGCTTTTCATCAATGTTTACAAAAAGGTGGGCTAAAAAAGGCGTCCTTGATTCCCACTATTCTACCCCTGTGTACTACCAAGGGTATTTATTCGGAGTTCATGGCCGGCAGGAGCATCGCCCTCAATTAAGGTGCATTGAATTAAGCAGTGGAACTGTTCAATGGAGCAAGGAGGGTCTAGGTGCAGGTAATCTTTTGAGGGTTGGGAATAAAATTATATTCCTTTCAGAAACTGGTGAACTTATCTTATTTCAAGCCCAATCAAAGTCTTTTGATATCCTTCACCGTCAACAAGTTCTTGGACGGGGCAGGGCACACTTTGCATTCTCTGAGGGTATGCTTTTTCTACGAGATGAACGACGCCTTGTTAGTATACAAATTTCACCAACCAATTTCCCCAATCTTTGAATATTTATCCCTTAACCAAACCGGGAATTTGAAGCGAGTACTTACCTTCGGCAGTCCTGAATAATACGGAGGAAAATTTCTCTTAAATCATGCATCCGGAGGTCAGTTTCTTTAATATAATTTGTATAAAATTTTTCACTATGATGGGAAAAAAGCCGATTTAACCGCATCGATTCATTAAGGGCGGAATGTGCTTTTTTAAGGTGACAGATTGCGAGAAGGAAATCACCCAAGTCCAAGCAGTTGGCGGCAAGTACACAATGTTTCTCAGCGTCTGCCAAACTACTTGAATAACTCCATGAAAGGCTCGCTTCAGGGAGTTTACGATTATTTCGCATCAGTTGATCCCAGGCTGCACGCAAGTATGAAAATAATGCGGTTGAAGATATATAAACAGGGTGCCGATGAATGGTGTAAGGATCCATTTTACGAACTTCTTCAATATCAACTGGACGAATTTTTTGAAGATCTTCATCATCCATGTCAATTTCATCCATCGAAGACCAGTCATCCCGGTGCCAGCCCATAATGGTTGCGGTCGCATCTAATCGATCTGGGTCGCTCTTTACTTTATTGTAAGCAGCAATAAAACGAGCTACTTCTTTATCTGAGTTTCGAAGAAACTTTTGCCAATCAGCTTCGTTCCACGCAATATCTTCATGATCATCCCAATCTCCATCGTGGTTGCTTTCAAATTCGTATTGGCTCATTTTGAGAAAAAATTACAAGAATGTATTTATATGTTTTCAGCCTAGAATTGAATAAGGTCAATTTATTTTTTTTGGTTTTAAAAAAGTACGATCTAACTTTAAATATAAATGAGATGTAAAATAATTTACTCAGGGCGTGTACAGGGCGTTGGTTTTCGTTGGAATGTAGCAGATGTAATTGCAAGCTTTGCTCTGACAGGAATGGTTAAGAATTTAGACGATGGCACGGTTCAAGTCATTCTCGAGGGAAAGCAAAATGAAATCAACCTAGGTCGAGATGCCATTGAGGAGAGAATGAAAGGCTATTGGGTTCGAAACGAAATTGAATGCCAGGAGGAAGCACCTCACTTTTCTGAATTTTCAATTCTTAGATAAGTCTGGCAAGCAGGAGTTGAGGCTAAGAATAGCCATAGCGGTTCCGTAAGGCTTGTGGTAGTTATATAAGGGGAAATCCCACCATGAACCATCTTTTTCTTGAAGCGGTAAAAGGATTTCTGCCATCTTTATTTGATACTTTTGTTTTTCTTTTGTGGGTAAGGTGGTAATGCAATGTGAGGCATAGAGGTGGCCATAATAAAAAAAGTACCCAGCAACAGCGAACCAAGATTCATGCGGGATTGGTCTTTTTCTTGCCACATCTAACCATCCATTTCTTGCAAACAAACGATCTAAGCAAAGCAAGTGGATCTGGTCATTAATACTTGGATCTCCCCATATTTGCAGAGCATAATTGCATGCATGGGAGCGACCTAAACTTCCAGCTGGGCGATTGATACCCCGACGAGGACGATACTTTAGATATTCACCGTACAGGTAACTATGATCCGGCAATTTTTGCCGGTGAATGGCGGAGAGGGCCCGGGCTACAAGTTTCGAAGGTACATTGACACCAACCTTTTCAGCATCTTTAAGGGCCACTAAAGCGGTAGCATTCACAAAAGAGATGGAAGAACCTGATGGTTTCTTGGTTTGGGCTCTAAAATCATAATAACCCCATCCGCCGTCAATTGACTCATATTTTTCAAGCATATTCACCTGCTCTTGAATGATCCCACTAATTTGCTGCTTGGTTTCTTGATCTTGTGTTTTGGAGTAGTGAAGGCAGAGGGCTTGGATCCCGAAGGCATGAGACCAAACATTGTAAATAGCCATAGGAGTGGCTCGCCTAAGATTTGGAAGTTCTTGGAGTAAAAAGTTAGTGCCTTTACTTAGGCAGGCCTTGAATTGTTCACTCGTTGATTTAGTTTTGAGCAGAGCAGAAATACTTAATGCAGAAACTGCCATGCGGAATGCTCGGTGCGATCCAGGGATTGGTGCGTAAATATTGAGACCTTTGGTTTTCGTAGCTGAACCCCAAGAGCCGTTTGGATTTTGGTTTTTTAATAAAAAGTCACATCCCTTATCAATGGCCGACTGAGATGTCTTGGCCAAAGCATGGTTGCTTGCGTTGCTTGAGTTATGGAGTAGGAAACTTAGGCAAAAAGTAAATAATGGGATGAATTTCAAGAACTGGGTTTCTCTTTTAGCACTTTATCACGCCTTGATATTCCTTGGATAATTTCTGTGACTTTAGCTGTTTTTCGACCCGTTTCAATAATCCGTTTTTTGACCTTACCAGACTTACCGAGAACAAAAACATATTGAATCTCAGGATCATGATCTTCCGTAAAGATAACATTGGATGGAAGTAATAGGGCATTTTTTTTCTCGTAGGCCGTTAAAGAAAAATTGCAAGATGTGCCAGCCCTTGGCCGGGTAGCATCCCGGGGTAAGGAAAAGTTTACATAACCGGTGTAGGTTCCAGGAGAATCCGCAGTCGTACTTATTCTTGTTACTTTGGCAGAGTACTTTGATTGCGGATCGGACATAAAGACGATTTTACCTTCTTTTGTCGTATTCAAGGAGGGTAAGTGTGTTTCCGGTATGTTTATACAGGCTCTGATCTTATTTCCAGGACATAGGGTCAAAACCGGTTCATGTGCTTTAAGGTTTCCCCCTTTTTGTAACTTATTTAGGAAAGGCTGAGTACCTGACCATTTTCCCCTGATAAAAGTACCCCAGTACAATGTGCCATTTGCCGGGCTCTTGATTATCATATTTTTGAGGTCTTGGTTAAGGTGGGACTTTTTTTCAATGATAATTTCCCGCTCCTTATTTAAGCGTGAAAGCTGAAATTTCTGGATTTTAATTTTGGCAGGGTTCGTTTTTTGCTGTGCTTGGAAATGAAGATTTTCTCTTTCGACGCTACCCCTCAAAGTTTCCAGACTTCTAGGTTTTCTTAGCTGATTAAACTCTTCAACCTGTCTTTCCGCTGATTCAACATAAAACTGCATGTACTGTATGTCATTTTTTGCTCTTTGAAGGATAATTTCTTCCGTTTCCTCAGTCAGGTCATCTTCCTGATACATTTGCTTCAGTTGATTGAATTCTTCCAGAGAATAGAGCAAGTAGTCTTGGTATCTTTTGAGGTTCATCTCCACGGATTTTTTTTCAAACGGGAGGTCATTGATTTGGAAGCGTTTAAGGTCTTCTCTGCCATATTTTTCAGCTCTTTTTATTTCCTTCAGGCGTAAAGGAAGCAATTTTTCTGCAAGTTCAATTTCTACTTGTAGGATGTTACGGTCGGCGTCCAACATCGATAAATCGTGAGAAAGGGATTCCACTTGCTGTTTGATTTTTTGATCGTCTAATTTCAAGAGAACATCTCCTTTTCCTACGCTTTTACCGTGAATGGGAGGTTGGATTACTTTAAGGTCATTCCAGTGGAAGGATTTTACAGATAATGGAATTGATTCGGTGTCTTCTATAAATCCATTGAGAGTCAATTGAATTTTAAAATGTTTCGATTCTGGGCTAATGGTTGCAGGAAGTTTTTCTTTTTTCTCCGTTTTACCTTCTTTAGCGGTAGGGCTTTTTGAGGCTTTAGTCATGTTTACATCAACATTTTTGGCTGAACCAAAAGAAAATTGACATGATAAAAAAGCCAATAAAAGAGCATGGCTGAATTTATGTATGAAGTGTAAAGAAATAGTGTTCATGGTATGGAGGGAGTAGATGTTTAAACTACAGACTCCTCTTTCTTGAACGACAGCAATAAAGTTTCAAGTATCAATTGTACAAGAAAGATCAGGGTAATTGAAATCAAAGAATTTTGAGCAAAAAAAATGGCCCTTTCGGACCGATTTATTGAAAAAATATAATGGGTAGTTAAGCCTGTTCGACTTCTAAAGGAAATGATAGTTTCCCACCGTTACGAGCAACCATTCTTAATACTGCTTGCATACTTTTTTCGACTAGAAATTCTTGTTCAACTCCTAGCTTTTCAGCGGTTTCCTTGAGGTCTGCTACAGGTATAGAAGTAAGCTTGCTGGTGGTAATGGTTTCTTGCTCGGCAGCAGGGGAAGATTCCTGCTCTGGTAATCGAGAACTTTCAGCATCCGAGGTTTTAAGCTCAGTTTGTTGGATCCGGCTGGATGTAGGTTTCATTGTAGTAATAGGGGTGGATGTAGAAGATGACGAATCGCTGGTAGCTGGTGTATTATAATCCGACTCTGAAAGAATCGGTGAGGGCGACTCAGCTAAAGTAGAAAAAGAGGAAGAGGTGGTCGCAGATATTTGTTGGATATCGGTGGCATCATTCCTTGAAATTCCATTTTCAGGTACGGCGCTGGAATCTTGCGTTTGCTTTCCATTTAATTTGCGACCGAGTTCTTCAAAATATTCTTCTTGTTCTAAGTTGTCTAATCTTTCCTTTGCAATTTCCAATTTGTCATCAATCTCAGAAATATCAGATTCCAAATTAGAGACAGGAGCCTGGACAAGTTCAGAAGAAACTTTTAAACCATCTTCAAGAGCGGAAATTCGCTTTTGTAATGCCTCTTTTTGGGCATGAACTTCGGTGATCAGTTCATGGGTTTCATCTCTTTTCTGGGCAATTGACAGTTGGTTTTCAAAATCGAGCCTTTGCTTCGATAATTCATCGATTGCCCACTTTAATGATGATGTTTTGTCGTTTGGCACAACTTAACTATTAGACGATCCTTATGTGAAATCAAGAAATTACAGACAAGTTATTAAAAAAATTATATAACCTCGACTCATGCCTAATGTAAGTTTTCTAGAAGTCTTTGATACAATTTGTTATATTTATTGGAATTTTTTTCGAAAATGAAATTTTCTTCAAAATATTGATAGGCATTTGCAGCATATTGATTTTTTTCCCCATCGTTTATGCAGCTCTCAAGTAACTTGGCTAGGGAGGTTGCCGACTCGTTAGTAAAAAGCAAACCTGTAGTCTTATGCTTGATAGCCTCACTGTGTTCGCTAGTGTTCGAGGCTAGCACAGGCACTTTTTCCGCAAATGCTTCCATCATCGTAAGGGGTGGGGCACCCTCGGATAGCGAAGGGCAAACCAGGAGATCTAGGAGTGATATATACTCTCTTCCATTAGGCTTGTAATCTAAAAAGTGGACTTTGTCAGAAATACCGTATTCAGCACATAAAATCTTTAATTCCTGAATGGCTGTTCCCTCTCCAATAAAAAAGAATTGATAGGGTAAAGATACGGGTAATATGTTGAGGGCTTCAATGATAAGTCTTTGGTTTTTTCTTTCATCAATTGTGCCAACGCAACCACCGATAAAGTGGCCTTTAGATTTAAGTCTCTTTACTTTTTTTATACCAGGATCATCTTCAACTGGAATTAGTTTTTGAGTACTAGATACTCCATTGTAGATGGTGGAATGATTAGCATGCTTGAGCCCATTCTTGACCAGAACTTTTTCAGAGCTTTTAGAGACAGTTACTACTCTATCCAGTAAATTTAAAATGGAAATATCCTGATTCTTTTGAAGCTTTGTTTTGAAAATACCCCAACCATGCATGGTCTGGAGCACAGGAATTCTTTTACTAGCTTTGGTGGCTGCAATCATGGCAATAAGGCTTGGAGTACCAGCATGGCTATGGATGAGATCAACCTCATATTTAGTGATAATGTCTACCAATTGATTGGAGGCAGATGTTATGTTATTTAGTTCCCTCTTAAATGTAGATTCAAGAAAAATTACAGGAATACTTTTCTCATGCAATAGATCTAGGTGAGCAGAATAGTTCGAATAGTTTCCGGTGCTTTTTTTCGTACAAACAACCCATATGTTATTGCCCCTGCTTTTTTCTTTGACTGCAAGATCGGCAATAACTTTCCCGGCACCGCCTTGTAGGAATGTGGAAATGTGAAGGAGATTCATACTTAGATATGAAAAATACTAGAATTTGGTTGGGTTTGCCGGATTTGATCAACCACGGATTTCCTGTGTATGGAGCTCATACAAAGAATAAATGCACACCTGCCCAAATCCTTTTTTCCAAGAAAGGCATGTGGGGAGGAAATTGGAAATTTGCTATTTGGAATCTTCTCCTTGTTTGAATCCAATAAATAAACGGAAAGATTATTTTGTTTTTTTAAGACTCCCATAAGCCATTTAGCTTTTTCATTAATTCCCCAGATGAAAACTTTTGAATATCGTGGTAATCTATCCGGATTAATTCCTTTTAAATAGGTTTGATTAAATTTTTTGACATCAAAGTAAAACAGTCCGTTTGCCGATAAATTGTTTTCGATCTTAGTTTCGCATCTTTTGAGGTATTCAGATTTGACTCCTTTTAGCTCCATTTCTGTAGGAAATGAAATGGTGGAACCAAAAAGTATGAAGGGTTCAGTTTCCAAACCTGATTGCAAAACCTTTTGATTATGAACTGCAATTTGACATTTCTTTTCCTTCGCTATCGTAAGAAAGTCAGGTGAGACTTTGTTTCCCAGAATAGAATCAACCAATGCCTGGTTGTTTATAAGTCTGGGGCTTTTACTTTTCTGCTTTGATAAAAACTGATGAAATTCAAAATTAAAAGCAGGCTGCCCTTCTGCAAATTGTGGATAATAGCAAAGGGATCGAATACTAAGGTCTAGTAGATATTCAGTGCATTGATTCCCTGGTTTCGCAAAAATATTAGGCTGAAAATGATCATATACAGCTTGAATAACTTCAACATTTTGAAGAGAGGGTAGTAGGCGTTTTTTTTCTACCAGTGCCTGGTTACCTTTAGTGGATAAAGCAGCCTGATGCCAAAGCATCTCTCCTTTTGCAAGCGGGACGTATCTTGACTTTACTCCACCAACTAGTAGGCGTAAGGCAAATTCATAGTCACCGATTACATGATATTCCGGATCAAAAACTCCGAATTGGGGATGAAGGTTGGCCCGCCACATCGGTTGTGCTCCATATGGGTAATGCAGAAAAAGAGATCCATGGAAAAAATGCTGGGAATCACATACAACCTCATCTCCTTTTTTTTCTTCATCCTCTAATGAAAAAACTTTTTTCATTTTTCCATATACCAGCCCTAGGTCTTTTTCTTGATCCAAGGCATCACTAAGCTTTTTGAGACAGTTGGTATCATGGCGATCGTCGGTATTGGCATTGGTCAAATATTGACCTTTTGCCATAGAAATGCCTCGGTTCCATGCCTTATACAAAGATTCTTTGTTTTCAGTACGAAAATATTTAATGTGATCCCATTCTTTTTGGAATGATTCGACAATCGTTTTTTCTTGTTGAGTTGATCCACTATCAACCACAACTACTTCAAGATTCCCAATTTTGTAGAGTGATTGGCTTATCAGGTTTTGTAGGCAACCAGCGAGGTAGGTAGCAGAATTGAATGTTGATACTATGGCGCTAACTTTCAATCGTTGAAATATAACGCCTCTTTCGTTCTTTGATTGGGCAGGATATACTGATCATGGGCCACAACATCTTTGACCAAATAAGTAAGAAGTCGGATCTTTTAGGACCTAGGTGTTTGATCTGCATCTGATTAAACTCCGCTGTTTTATAAAAGTTTTTTTAAAATCCTCAAAGTCTTTAGTTCTCGAAAAATTTTCAGTGGTTAAGCCAAAATTTTGTAAATACTCAGATCCGAGAGAGTGAGCATATCCTTGAATGAAATCTTGAAAGTGAGGTGCGATCTGTTGATTTCGCTTTTCCTGTCCGTTTAAATATGGGTCACCATATTTGCCGCAAACTTTTAAGTTGTTGGAAATATTTAAGAATGCTTTTTGAAATGGCACCCCAACCCATTTGTACAAATCTCCTGTAATTTTTTCAGTATTTTTTATCAAGTCTTGATAAGACAGGGATAGAATATTTTTTTGATCTTTGTGCTGATTGATGAAATTCGTGATTTGTTGCGGAGCAAAAAGGAGATCGCGAGCCAAGTACTGTAGATCGTTTAAAGTTTTTAGGTTCCAAGCTTTTATCATCGACTCAACAACATCAACTGGATTCCTTTGAAGAAGCATATATCTTGCCTTTGGAAAAAGAGCATATAATTCATCAAGAATTTCCCAGTATCGAGGGGTTTTGTCGATGATCAAAGAAAAACCTTCGAGCATTGGGCTGTAATGAGCAAAGGCAAATTTCTTTAGTTGTTGCAGTTGGTTAATCTTAAATTTCGCACAGTAATCATTGAATGCATCTGTGGCCATTGCATGATCATAATCCGCTTTCTTGACCGTAGAAGGTTTGAGTAAGGGGGATAACCTCAGCATCATCCAGGATTCACTCGAGGTATTGATTTGTAAATTGTTGCTTAGCAGGCTTTGCAGGTAGGTAGAGCCCGACCTCGGTTGAGAAATGATAAAGATTAAATTTTGATCATTCATAATTTTAAAGAACTACAAGTGAGCTTTGATCATCATGAAACCAAGACCCTTACCAAAACCTTAGAGAAAACGATAGACGCTGGTATCTAGAAGCTTTAATACTTCTTCTATTGATTCAGGTTGGATGGTATTCTCTTCGATGGCAGCAAATATAAACGGAGAAATATCATTGGAATGGTCTGAGAATTTTTGGCATATTTCTCTGGCATTAGATAAATAAGTTTCCTTTTTACTTTGAGCGGCAAGGATAGAGAAAATCTGGGCGAAAAAATATGGTTCAATTGCGCTTAGGTTAATCTTTCCCTTTTGGGTTGAAATCTTGCCAGCCAGAACAGAAGCTTCATCTTTGTTGTTTAGCAAAAGGTTTGTACACAACATCATAAGTAGAGTAACCTGGCTGTACCTGGAGATGTCTTTTGCATTCATAGAGGTGGTTATTTTTTCCGCCAGTGTGAGTTTCTTATGTAATAGGCAGTGAATCACACATTTAAATAAAAAGGGATAGTCCAAGGTTTCATCTAAGTAAGAGACTTCTTTTGCGCTAAAGCTTTTCTTATCAGGGGATAAAATAGATTGCAGTATGTCTGTCTTTTCAAAGATCACAGGTGGCAGCTCCTGCTTTGATTCTTGAAACCACTTTTCCAAAAATAATTTGAGGTTGCCCGGGGATGGTAAATGATTCAGTAAGCAAAAGTTGAAGAATTTATAAAAACGTAATTTATCGGAGGAACCGTAAAGCTTATGAAAGTTTTCAGAAATCCATTTTGGATCCTTGGTGTAAAGGGCGAAAAGTAATTTAAATTCAACCTCGATATTAAGATTTTGTAGTGAAAGCAAAAACTTGGTTTTGCGCTGATTTTCTTTTCCAAAAGAAAGAATTGAAAAACATACTAATCTTATCAGCCTGATTCTATCTTGAAAAAGTAAGTTTGTCTGAAGTTGGGAATAAATAGCGTTATGAAATAAACTCTCTTCACTGCCAATAATTCTGGTAAAGGAGTTAACCAACGGATCAGAAGTTTCTTCCTCTAGAAATAAGGCAATAACCTCCTTTGCATAATGGAATAAAAATTCATGTAAATTAGGTTCCTGTTGCTCAGTTTTATGAATTAACCTGAAGTGAGTTATCGCATTGTATAAAAAATGAAACCGTAAAGTTCTTTCCGAAGCAGTAAATGGGTTAACATGTTCAAATGCTTCTTTTTGAAGGGATAAGTGATACTGAGATTTTTGGGTTTCCCTAATCGCTCGAAGAGAATTGGACGCTTGCAAACGACGAGGACATTTGAGTACCCCAAGGTCAGTAAGGGTCTGTGAAATACTGTCAGGAAATTTATCTTTCTGCTTCGAAAGTGAAGCCGGCTGGGGCTGGGAGATTTCCTTTTCAAAAAGACTCTTGAATTTTTTACGGATTGAAAATTCTTTATTCTGATCAAAAAATAACCTCAGTTCCAGCTGGTTGTAAGAGAGGAAGAATCTTTCTATTGAGTAATGGGGCGGGCGTTTTAAAATTTTTAAATCAATAGAATGAGTCCGGCAAAAATCGGCAATAAAATGCGAAAGCGAAGCAGGAAGGTTACTCACTATAAACCTAGTTCCGTCCGCAAAATTAAGGGCCTTATAAATTTTTTCAATCGAGGCCAATTCACTAATTTCAACAATTTTAAAATCTTTGCTTTGGTGAAAGGTCTTAAGGTAGATGTCATCAATTTCAGTATGATTACAGTTTGATTTTGAATCAGTAATGAAGCAAAACGATGGAGCATCTGAAGACTGGGTTGGAATGAAATCATCAATGTCTCCATGGGGCAGGAAAATACTTAGCTGTAAGAAATACTCAAAATCCTGAGCTGTAAGCACTGGTTCCACTTCAGCAGGCAAAAGGTCGCATATTAAAAAATTCACTTTTGCTTTCTTTGCCCAATCTATTTGCTCGGCAAGACTGATGCCATTAATTCCGCCTAAAAAACAACCATATCGAGTCCTGATTTCTTTTACTTGGTAAGAATCTAAATGATCTGGTGTGTCAGCAATTAAAACAACTTGATCTTCACCTAAGCAAGAAGGACCCGTAAAATCCTGAATATCATGCCCTTTTTCAATAATATCGTTCTCCTCCAGATCGAAGTCAGAATCATTTTGCAACACAAACAGGGAGGCTGCTTCTTCTTTCACTAGATTTTTGAGTAAAGGTATCCAAAGAAGTATTCTCGGGGAGCTTACTTTTTTAGTTAGTAAAGCAATCTTTTCAGGTAATATATCCATTTTTTGTAAGTTAAATGGTTTCTAGGCGTTGAAAACGAAAAATTTTAGTTGGAAATCGACAATATTTCATCAATTTTGTAGAAATTAGTAAATGGCGATTGAAAAGATAGTGGTAGTGGACGATGAGTTGATGATTCGCAAAGCATTGGAAACTCAACTGCGAAATAAAAGATATTCTGTCGCTTCGACTGGCAACCTTAAAGGTGCCCGCAAGATTTTAGCGAGGGATTCTTTTGACCTTGTTTTTCTGGATTTACGACTTCCGGATGGTGAGGGAACAGACTTACTTGAAGAAATAATGGCAAAAGCTGACGGACCAATGGTAGTCATGATGACTGGTTACGGATCTGTTGAGTCTGCCGTCTCTTGTATGCAGATGGGGGCATTTGATTATGTGGTCAAACCATTTTCATTTGATCAAATTGAGGTCGTTGTCGATAAAGTGGCATCTTTTGATAAAATGAGGAGGGTGACCAAGTATTACGTCGAGGAAAGTGATAGTCGGTCATCTGATATCGTTGGGGAGAGTAATCCAGTGAAAGCGTTGAAAACTTTGGTCGATAAAGTTGCGAAAACCGAAGCGACCGTACTAATCTCTGGGGAAAATGGTACAGGCAAGGAATTAGTGGCTCGTGAATTGTATCGGAACAGCCTGCTGGCCAAACAACCTTACATCCGGGTAAATTGTGCTGCGATTTCTGAAACACTGATGGAGAGTGAGTTTTTTGGGCATGAGAAAGGTTCGTTTACCGGTGCAACGGAGCGACGAGAAGGTAGGTTTGAGTTGGCAGATGGAGGGACTATTTTACTCGATGAAATTAGTGAGATTTCTCCCGCTCTTCAGGCTAAGCTTCTTCGCGTTTTACAGGAAAAAGAATTTGAACGGGTTGGCGGAAATAAAACCATTCAAGTCAAGGTGCGGGTACTTGCTACCACGAACCGAAATTTATTGGAGGAAGTGAAAGCAGGGAAATTTAGGGAGGATTTATATTATCGCCTTAATGTTTTCCCTATTTCTGTGCCCCCACTCCGTGACCGGGATGAAGATATTCTGTTACTTGCTAAAACCTTTCTAGTCCGCCATAAAACAAGGCATGGGATAGAAAAAATATCGTTCTCTCCAAGCTGTGAGAAGGCTATCATCGCTCATGAATGGCCGGGTAATGTAAGGGAACTTGAAAACGCTGTGGAAAGGGCCGTAATTCTTGCGGATGCAGGCAAACCATTGCATGGAGAGCTTCTTGGGCTTGGGCATTTAAGCAATATTAAGCCAGCCGAAGAGGTCACCCCTTCTTTAGCTTCTGAGGTTGAGTCCATTGAAGAAATTGAAAAAATGCACATTACTAAAATTTTGCAAAAATGTGATGGGAACAAAACCCATGCTGCGAAAAAGTTAGGCCTTAATGTAAGAACTCTTCGTAATAAAATTAAACAGTACGAAATCGAAAATTAGACAGATAATAAGGTTTATATAAAAGCGATTGAAGCCTTTTGAAATTCTTATTCGTTGAAAAGCATGTTGACCAAATTGGGATCTTTAGAATCTGTGATGTCAATGATTTGGTTCCCATCAAATGGCTTACCACCTAAGATCGAGAATTGAACCAATTTTCCTCGGTCAAATTCTCCCTCTTCCCAAAGCATTCCTTGATCATTCCATTTGGAAATAGTTCCATGATATTTCCCATTGCGATATCGTAGTACAGCCTCTTTTCGTCCTTTATCATCCAAGGCGGTTACTGTTCCGCTGTAGAGCTCTTCAGTTGCCCGGATGTAGAGTATCCCTCCACGCTTCGGGTCGCCCGCAAATTTAAAATAAAATTCTGAGCCTTTACCTTCCCAGGTTTCTAATTGAATAGCATCAAGGCTTCGCCCGCTTTCCACCGCTCCTTGATCTGGGAATCGGCCAAAGTCCTCGAGGTCATTTTGGTAGAATTTTCGAGAGTAAATTGTCCCTTTATCCGTCCAAACATAAAAGTAACCATGTCGCATACCTTCTTTATATTGAGACTTTGATTTAAGTTTCCCATTGTCGTGCCATTCAAAAAAATCTCCATCCCTTGAGCCCATAGCATAACTGCTAGAGGCTGCCACCAGTCCTGTTCTCGACCTAACCTTAATAACCCCAGAGTACGGTTCTTTTGTCTTGGTTTTACAAAATAAGAACTGATCATTTACAAAAAAGCTTTCTTGGTATTCCGTCGATGAACCTTCCCAGTATTCCTCATCATACAATAACTTGGATAGGGCATATCCTTTGTTTTTATTCACAGAATCTGGTGGCTGGTTTTCGCAACCAAAAAGGATCAAGCAAGCAAAACACACCCAAATGTGTATGAAATATTTTGGCATTAAAACTTTCATAATCCCTCACTTTTTCACAAAGGAGGACCAAATGCGATACGAAATCCAATATCCTTTGATTTTGAATTTGGAGATGCTTTTGACCGAGTACCTGACTTGCAGCATTCTTCGCAAGAGTCCCAACTACCGCCTCGGTGAGTTCTCTCCTTTGATTGATAGCTACTTTCCGGTTCTTTTGCTGGGCTTGTGCCCCAAGGACTGTAAGTATCCTGGCACCATTCACGGACATTACCATATATATCATAGAGACCAAATGAATTGGGTCGAAGTAAGCCAACTTCATGAGTTTGTTTATTTGAGTTTAGATAAATCCAGGCATAATCGGTAATTTTTGACTCTTCATTTCCAAAGAAAAATAAAGAAGACGAATGTGCTCGTGCAGCAAATTCCCACTCGGATTCCGATGGAAGGCGAAATTTCATACCTTGGGGTAAAAGATCGCGATCTGCTTGTTCATTCAGCTTTTGGCAAAAAGTTTGGGCTTCCAACCAGGAGATATTTTCGACCGGCTTTTTATTTCCCCGGTGAATGCTTGGGTTATATTTCATGACTTTTTGCCATGATTCTTGAGTAACTTCGGTGGAACCTAGGTAGAAAGGGTGGGGGATCTTGACTTTTCGCAAGCCTTGGTAGGCTTTCATTTCTGGAAGTTGATGGGGGAGCCCTAAAATTTGTTCCCCTTTTGGGATTTTTTTCAATTCCAGAGATCCTGCCATTATCTTTGCAGGCAGAGAAGGAGAAGCAAAAGTCAAAGCGGTGGAAAAAATGAAAAAAGTGAAAAACTTAAGGCCAGAAAAAATGACCAACAAAGTGATTATTTTGTGATTGTCTTGTTGCAAAAGGGGCTTGGACATGAAAAAGAGTAAAAATGATTATACCAAAAGGGTCAAAGCTTAGTCCCGAACAACTATTTGAAGTCGAAAAAATTGCCCAGGATTTTGACTGCTCTATTTTAGAAATTCAGGGGCATAACCGCTGCGTTTACGCCATCCTCGGGGATGAGGGGCGGGAAGTAATGTTTAAAAGAATTGCGGGTCTTTCCTTCATTCACAAAGTGGACATGATTGAGTCTCCTTACAAGCTCATGGATCGAAGGTCCGGACTTTCTGATCATGCTGTAAAAGTTGGAGAGGATGAAGTCGGTAGGACTGCCCCTTTCATTATCGGTGGTCCATGTACGATCGACCCAGACAATCCAAGCCTTTATCTTGAAACAGCTCATGCCCTTAAAGAAGCCGGAGTTAATGCACTTCGTGGGGGAGTTTGGAAGCCAAGGACCAATCCATATTCTTACCAGGGTGATATAAAAGCACTAGAAATCATTTTACAGGCACGAGATGAGACAAAGCTGCCTATAGACATTGAAGTCATGGATGTAGAGCAACTGAAAATTGCAAGTGATGCGAAGGTCGATGTTTTACAAATTGGTACCCGTAATGCCTTGAATTATTCACTTCTTAAGGAGGTGGGAAGCATTACAGCTGGTAGCCAGGTTTCCGTACTGCTTAAAAGGGGAAGACATATGGCTCCTCCCAATGAATTTATCGCAGCTGCAGAATACTTGATTGCCGCCGGGAATCCTAATATTTTGCTTTGCCCCCGGGGGACCACTCCAGTGTTGGATGGCTATCGTAACCACCCAGATGAGTCCATTACCCCTTTGCTTAAAAATAGAACATGGGCTCCAGTGATAGTCGACCCATCCCACAGTGTAGGGCATGCAGATTTTGTCAAGGCATGCTCCCTGGCTTCGATTGCATATGGCGCCGATGGCCTATGTATTGAGTCTCACATTGAGCCTTCAAAGGGAATCGGAGATGATCCCAAGCAGGCCATTACTCCACAAGCAATGAAGGAATTAATCGATGCATGCCGGGTGGTGTGGCCAAACAGATATCAGGCAAATTTTTAGGCTCCGAGCCGCTGCCCTTTTTGGAGGTATTGCTGTACATAGTCAATAACTCCTGTTTCAAGGGTAAAGAGTGGGAGGTTGAAGCCTGCTGAGCGAATTTTTTCAATATTGGCTTCGGTGAAATATTGGTATTTCTCGCGAAGAATTTCAGGCATATCCAAAAACTCAATATTAGGGGTTTGGTTGAGGGCTTTAAAAATTGAATGGCCTAGGTCCAACCAAGTTCTTGCTTGCCCACTCCCCAAATTAAAAAGGCCATTTACTTTTTCATTTGATGCCAACCAGAGAGTCATGTTTACCGCATCCTTAACATAAAGAAAATCTCGCATTTGTTTACCATCCTCGTAATCAGGATGATGGCTTTTAAAGAGGGTCATTTTTCCCGTTTCGCAAATTTGTTGGTACGCTTTACTGACAACAGATCGCATAAGTCCCTTGTGTTCTTCGTTAGGGCCAAAAACATTAAAATACTTAAGGCCAGCAATATTTTTATCCCAGGCTCTCTTTTTGGCAAGCAGGTCAAACTTATGTTTTGACCAACCGTAGAGGTTAAGCGGCTGTAGTTTCCCAATATCAGAGTTCTGGTCACTCATGCCATGAAAGCCATCTCCATAGGTGGCCGCCGATGATGCATAGACAAATCTCACATTGGATTCGAGGGAGAATTCGCACAAATCTTGTGTGTACCGAAGATTATTGTCGTTTAGGAAATCTTCATTGGTCTCCGTTGTACTGGAGCAAGCCCCCAAGTGGATAATTGTGTGTATGTCTTGCAGCTCTTGGCTTTTGGACAGTACCAGTTTCCGAAATAGTTTTGGATGCAGCTGTCTATTGAATGAAAGGTTTTCCAGGTTTTTCTTTTTCGGGGTTGAAGGTTTATCTTCATCAACAAGTAAGATATTCTGAAAACCTTTTTGATTGAGTCCCCAAATAACTGCACTGCCAATCAAGCCTGCACCACCAGTGACAACCGTAATGCCTTTGCTTAGATCATGCATTGGATAATTCGATAGATCTCTCGTGTGCGGCTTTTACTGCTTTGTATACGGTCTTGCGCAGAGCACTTGAGCTAAAACTTTCGAGTGCGGCCTGAGTGGTTCCGTTTGGAGATGTTACTTGATTTCTCAACTCTTTTGGGTGGAGCACACTTTCGGATATTAGTTTCGCAGATCCCGTAATTGTGTGGATAGCAAACTGATGGGCTAAGTCATGACTAAGCCCAATTTCTTTGGCTGCTTCTTCAAGGGCACAGGTAAACTCAAATAGATAGGCAGGTCCACTGCCACTTACCGCGGTAACCCGATCAATATCATCCTCAGATTTTAGTTCCAAGGCAGGACCCAGGGAAGACAGGACATCTGAAACCAGAAGTTTGTCAGATGAAAGTGGAGGGTTTGCGAAAACATAACCCGTAATCCCCGCACCAATTTGCCCAGGTGTATTGGGCATCGACCTGATAATGTTAGGGGCATCAGGAAAAGTTGAAGATAGTCGATCCAAAGGAATTCCAGCCATAATTGAAAGTACGAGGGATTCGACTTTTCGGCTGCCCAGGTCAGACGATAATGTGGATATTTGTTGAGGCTTGCACCCGAGCACGAGTAAATCGGGATTAAAATCTAAAACTTCATCAGGTGAACCTGACCGGTGTATCTTTGTTGCTTCCGCAAGTTTTTCGGAAGTACCATCGTTTGCCGAGCAGCAGATGATTTGGTCCGCTTGAAAAAATTGAGAACGAAGAAGGGAGGAAACAATGGCAGTTACCATTTTTCCGGCTCCTATAAATGCTAGTTTTGCTTTGTTTGCCATGAAAGAAAGTACATGCAGAATTACTCAGATTGAGTTGTCGAAGTTTTCGAAGCCAAATCGTGCAAGCATCTATGATTACGATTAAAAATAAAAAAGAGCAGGTTGGCTAACCCGAGGAACATAAAACTGCATGAAATTCCTTTGATGAACGATCGTAACACAAGCTGCCTCGCGGTCAGGCTGAGATCTTTGTCAGTCGATGATGTTTGTAAGCAAAAGGTTGCTTTGCCAACCGATCGACCCCCAAAAAATACTTCTCCTATTAAAAAATACAGGACAAAAAAGAATGACATGATAAGTTCGTAGTTCATATTTCCCGTAAATTCAGAAAATTCTATCATGAGATTCTCAAGGGCAGCTTGATCTTGGTCTGGTGAACTGAGCGCGTTGGAAAGCCTGTCGGTGAGTCGGCCAAATTCCTGGTCAGTCGCCTGCCCGTGGAATTTTGGGATATAAAAAAAGAGGAGAGTAGAGGCAAAGGATAGGAGAACAAAATCCATTCCAAATGCAAGGATACGCTTGAAGTTGGAGGCGGGTATCAGGCTTTTTTCGGGGGATTCAAGCGAATCCTCTGGTTCGGTACTCATGTGTAAGAGTTAGTCGACAGAGATAGCTCAAAGGCTTTGACCGTGTTACTCATAAGCATGGCCACGGTCATCGGACCCACTCCCCCAGGTACCGGGGTTATAGAAGTGCAAAGTGGTGCCACTTTTTCAAAATCAACATCACCCACAAGTCGATAGCCAGATTTCTTGGATTGATCTGGAATTCGGTTTATTCCGACATCGATAACTGTAGCCCCTTTTTTTATCATTCCCTCCCCAACAAAGTGAGGCTTCCCAATTGCAGCAATAAGAATGTCAGCCTGCTGGGTAATATTCTCGATGTTTGCAGTGCGGGAGTGGCAAAAGGTAACGGTGGAGTTTCCAGGGAAAGCTTTCCTTAACATGAGCATGCCAACAGGTTTACCAACGATCAAACTTCTACCAAGGACTACGACATGCTTACCTTCGGTGACAATGTTTTGCCTTTTGAGAATTTCAATAATTCCCGCGGGCGTGCAGGAAGCAAAGCAATCATCCCTTTCTTGGCAAAGCAGGCCAAGATTTGTGGCATTAAAGCCGTCTACATCTTTTTGGGGAAGAACATGGTTAAAGATATCTCTTTCGTCAATATGAGAGGGCAGGGGGGCTTGTATAAGGATTCCGTGTATGCCTGGGTTGTGGTTAGCTTCACTGATTTTGTCGATTAACTCGGGTTGGGTAATTGAATCAGGGAGCACAAGCAGATCGCTGGTGATCCCAATTTTTTCCGCCGTCCTTTGTTTTTTCCTTACATAAGACACAGAAGCTGGATCTTCTCCTACGCGGATAAATAAGACTACAGGCTTGTTGCCACTAAATTCTCGTACTTTTTCAGTGAGTTCATCGATAATCTGACTCGCGATCTCATTACCATCAATAATTTCCATAACCTAGAAGAAATAAAGAAATTGAAATTTTACTCAACTAAACGAATTATTTTTGCCCGGATTACCAAATCTTTTGACCCTTCTTCGATGACTTCAAGTTTACCTAGAACATTAATTTTTTTCCCGTTGTAATGAAGTGGGTTAATCGCATTCATTTTTGTCATGTCAAGAAAGGCGAGTCTTTTTCCCGAAAAACTTTCGAGTTGGTAGGGGAATTTGTTTTGAAAACCCAATTTCCTCGGTTTAAGGACCAACTTCCCTTCGAAATTACGATGCAAGTTAACGGCAGGCATAAACTTGGGAGGAAGAATGGGAAGACCATTGGCTCCAATATTGGTTTGTTTTGTTTCGAGAGGATCAAGCTCTTCGATTTCGGAACTTTCTGAAAGCTTCTTCGGAGATTCCGTTTCATCAGTCCCTTCCCTTGGTGGCTGGTCCCAGTGTTCACGACCTACTACAATAGGTTCCACTTCCGCAACTGAATCTGGGGCAGAAATTTGTTTTACATTCTTTGCCTTACCCGTTCCGTCAGGAGTTGGCTTTTCATCAGCAAATAGGTGAATGCAGAAGATGCTGTTAACCAAGATGGTTGTCAGAATTTGAATGGTGGTAATTGATTTTAAAATTCCCATAGCTATCAATGTAGAAAAGTTACCTAGATAAGAGCAAATCAATTTCCTTTTTCTGAAGCTCTCGGTAGTTTCCAATTGGTAAACCATCCAAAAATAATCTACCCACAGAGTATCTCCTCAATTTTTTAACTCGATATTTGAGCATCAAGAAAGCTCGGCGAATTTCTCTTTTTTTCCCATGTCCCATTATTACTTCCATTTTTAAGGATCCAACTGGTGATCCCCCTTTACCCCGGATTTCATCAAGTTTCAAAAATTCACCTTCGACTTCTAATCCATTTAGGAGTGTATGAAAGTCATCTTTTTCAAGCTTACGATTAAGTTCGACTTGATACCTTTTTCTTACCTCATGAGAGGGATGAGTGAGGCGATGGCTTAAAGTACCGTCATTTGTAAGAATGACTAAGCCTTCGCTTTCTAAATCAAGCCTTCCTGCACAGAAAAGACGGAGTTTTGCATGCTTTTTTTCCAAGAGTTCAAAAATTAAGCGCTCCGCATGTTCATCTTCATTGGAGCAGGTAAAGCCTTTGGGCTTGTTGAGCATAAAAGTAACAGAATTCACCCGATTGGCTTGAACTCTCTTATTTCCAACTTTCACTACATCCTTATTTGGGTTTACCCGCATCCCAAGTTCAGCAGTCTGTCCATTCACGGAAACGATTCCTTGCGTTATCCACTCTTCTCCTTTTCTTCGTGAGCATAGACCCGATTCTGCTAAAAACTTTTGAAGTTTTGGTGAATTGGATGGATTTTGATTTTGTTCTGGTTTGGTCGGCATAATTTAACTTGTGGGTTGCTTTCGCGCAACAAATGTCGCATTTGTAAATGACTTGTCGTAAGCAGTTTGTCGAAATTAATTTATGAGCGAAGAAAATAGTAAACCCAAGATAGCCCTAGTTACTGGTGCTGGAAGAGGAATTGGCCGTTCGATTGCGGAGGCTTTAGCCAAAGATGGAATGAAAGTTATTTGTGTAAGCAAATCCGAGTCATCCTGCGGGGCAGCTGCAGAGTCTATTTGCGCGGATGGTGGAGATGCTATAGCTCGTGCTGTAGATGTTTCTTCAGGAGAAGAAATTCGTCAGGCATGCGACGCACTCCTTGAAGAATACGAATGCGTTGATGTTCTCGTCAATAACGCCGGGATTACCCGAGATAATCTTCTGTTCAGGATGGAAGAAGATGATTGGAATGCTGTGTTACATACAAATTTAACTAGTTGTTTTCATTGGATTAAACATTTGGGCCGACCTATGACAAGAAAACGATGGGGGCGAATTGTAAATATTTCTTCCGTGGTCGGTTTAACCGGAAACGCTGGGCAGGCGAATTATTCTGCAGCCAAGGCTGGGATGATTGGCTTAACCAAAAGTTTGGCCCGTGAGTTTTCTGCTCGTTCGGTCACCGTCAACGCTGTAGCTCCGGGATTCATCGATACGGACATGACATCCGGGCTTGATGAGAGGTAAAGGAAGTTGCCTTATCTCAGGTTCCCTTAAAGCGTTTTGGGTCGGTCGAAGATATCGCCGATATGACCTCCTTTCTATGTTCTGAAAAAGCATCCTATGTCACCGGCCAAGTTTTTACGGTTGACGGAGGCATGGTGATGTGAACAAGAGAAACTATACCATTAACTAACCAATATAAAAAATATGTCAGAAAATAACGCCGATCGCGTAAAGAAAATCATTATTTCTCAACTTAACGTCAGTGAAGAGCAAGTCACTCCAGAAGCGAGCTTCATCGATGACCTCGGAGCTGATTCGCTTGATCAAGTCGAGCTTGTTATGGCTCTCGAAGAAGAGTTTGGAACAGAAATTCCTGAGGAGGATGCTGAAAAACTCCAGACTGTGGGCTCTGTTATATCCTTTGTCGAAAGTAATCTTTCGTAGTTTTTTAGTGAGTGGATGTGGAAAAACGACTCACGTTAAATTTTTGGTTAGATTATGAATGAAGTCGTCGTAACAGGCATTGGAGTCCTTACTTCTGTTGGGACTGGGGTAGACAATTATTGGAATAGTCTCAAGGAAGGAAGGTCAGGTATTACCAGCGTAACCCGTTTTGATGCCAGTGATATTGCTAGTAAGGTAGCTTCCGAGATCACCGACTTCAATCCCGAGGACTACATGGACCCAAAGGAAGCTCGTAGGAATGACAGATATGCTCAGCTTGCTCTTGCAGCTGCCCAGCATGCGTTGAAGGATTCTGGGCTTACTCGGGACGATATTGTTCCTGACCGTACCGGTGTGATTGTTGGGTCAGGAATAGGAGGGATGGAAACAATTGAGAAACAGATGACCACCCTGATTGAAAGAGGTCCTCGCCGAGTTTCCCCTTTTATGATTCCTTCCTTAATAGCAAACATTGCTGGTGGGATTATTGCCATCGATCTTGGTGCCACTGGCCCAAATTTTTCGCCTGTAAGTGCATGTGCTTCTGGCTCCCATGCTATTGGTGAAGCTTTCGAGATGCTTAGACGAGGCGTATCAGATGTCATTTTTGCTGGAGGTAGTGAAGCCGCTGTCACTCGCATCGGATTTGCTGGCTTTTCTTCCATGAAAGCAATGAGCACCAAATTTAATGATGATCCTGCTCGCGCGTCCAGGCCGTTTGATAAGAACAGGGATGGATTTGTAATGGGAGAAGGAGCTGGGGTTTTGGTTCTTGAGACCAAAGAGAAGGCACAAAAAAGAGGTGCCCGAATTTATGCCGAAATTATTGGGTACTCTGCGACCTGCGACGCTTTTCATGTAACTACGCCTGATGGGGAAAGCAAAGCTCTCACTCGTTGTATGAACCATGCTATTGAGCAAGCTCAAGTGCCAGCTGAAAGTGTCGATTATGTAAATGCCCACGGCACTTCCACACCTTACAATGATCGTTCTGAGACCACAGCTCTCAAGAATGTATTTTCAACTCATGCCAACTACTGGACTTATGGTAAGTTCAACTAAATCCATGACTGGACATTTATTAGGTGCAGCGGGTGCCATAGAGGCTGCAGCCATTTGCAAAGCGATCGAGGAGAATGTTGTTCCTCCTACGATTAACTACGAGGACCCAGATCCGGATTGTGATTTAGATTACATTCCCAATGAAGCCCGGGATGCCGAAGTTACAATTGCTATGAGCAACAATTCTGGCTTCGGAGGCCATAATGCTTCCTTGGTCTTCCGGAATATTTAAATTTTAGAACGCCTGTAGTCATTTGTGCTTGCAGGAAATTCTACTTCCAATAGATTTATTCTTTAGTGTGCACCCGTAGCTCAATTGGATAGAGTGCCTGGCTACGGACCAGGAGGTTGGGGGTTCGACTCCCTCCGGGTGTGCCATTCTATAACTAGCGGGAATCCCGCTTAAATAGAGACCTTCCTTCGGGAGGGTCTTTTTTTTGGTAGACTTATATTTTGCCACTCTATACCTAAATATACCCATGTTTCACCTATTTTCTGCCAACAAATCTGCCAACACATGAAGGTATCAATAAGTATAGCATAGGAGAAAAGTTCGCGAAGACGGATATAGTGGGCGACTTGACGGTTTACTCACCACGGGAAAAGGAAGAGGAAATTCTTTAATACCCAAGTTGAAGCAAAACAATTTGATGTTTTGGCGTTGGCTTGCAGGGGAGTACGGCAAAAAAGGAGCCCGCGGGTGATACAGGACGATCCTGTCGGTTGCCTTCGATCTATACATGTTTGAGCTATTCGGGAAAGAGGAATGAGGAATGACCACAAGCTCAGGACAGAAGGGGTATGCTACGACCGGGGACCGTGTCAGTGAAGTTCATTGCGACTGGTTCGGAGCGGAGAGATCAGATTGGTCAGTGAGGTGACATCGGAGGATTGGCATTAAGTATCTGAGACTCCGGCAACTGGTCGTCACAAAACAAAGCTTGGGTATGGTGGTGCAGTTAAGATATTTCATGGCTTGGTGCGGATCCAAGGGATTACGGGCAAGTTGAAGGAGCACTGGTACTCCACCGTCAACAAGGGGCTTCATGATCGAAGCTACAAAGCAAAAGAAGTTTCGCTAAGTTGCCAGGTATTTGTACTCCGTTGAGGAAACGCAGGGGATTACTTGGTGCGATTCACGAGAAGTATCAGCCCCGCTACTTGCCGTTATGTTCTTCACGGGAATACGCGCTGAGATTGAAATGGACCATGCTTCAGGTACTCTGACATTCAAGTGGGGCAAGCGGATTGGCTTGAATGGCAGAGATCGACCTAAGACCGGGAGGGAGCGATGGATCATACCGCACCTGAGAACTTATGGGAGTTGGCTACCCAAGGACGGAAAGGGAAGGGTTCAGTAAATCCTGTTACCTATAATGCTCTTAGTCGCAGGCGAGGGCTTTGGCGGCCAGGGAGGGCATTTGGGTGGGAGAATAATGCAAGGCACAAGTGGCGGGGGAGGAGTTCGACGGTTTTAGTCCATCCCGCAAATGGTGCGAGGCACTCCTTTGGTAGCTACGGGTATTGGCGAGACTTTCGCGTGGGCTCTCGATACCATGGGGCATATGAGTCAGTCAGAGTCGTTCCTTTCTAGAACTACAAAAATAACAGGGTAGGGCAAGGAGGAGGCCGAGGAGTTCTTTAGTATTGTTCCTACATAAATCCTACATTTTGTAAAATGGTTCACCAATTTGTCATAGCGTGTTTTTATTTGATAACACACTTTTTCGTGTTGCATAGGCAACACCGATTGCATGCATGTGTTAAATCTGACACACCATTCACTACATTAATCGTGTTTGTGGATGATAATCGGGCGTTCAGTACGCTTGATAACGGAAAGAAAAGAACAGGAGCAGATATTCTAGGTATTGAAGGATATAAGAATACTACTCACTTGGCTGCTTCTCCCTTTTTTATCAATCGTTGTTTATCCACACTATTTCTTGTCATGGAAAGGGTTGTACATACACATTCTGATAAAGAAAAGAAAAAACTTTTATTTTCGTAAAATAAATAAAGTTTATTAAATACCTAATATTTTTTATTATAAAAACTTGACATTCTTATCATTTCTTAACATAAGATCACATTCCGTGCTTAAATTGCCCTAAATCACATCAAAATGAAAAAGACATCAAAAAAGGATTACATTGCGATAAACACTCGCATACCACTGGAAATATACCAGCAAATGCAAGAATCCCTTCTTGTAACCAAAAAAACCGTAGGAGCCTATGTAGCTGACTCGGTAGAACAATACACCCAATTAATAACAAACACGGGCAATAAGGTGCCTGAAACTAATGCCATGCAGATTGACAAATTTGCCTGGCAGTTAAGCAGAAAATAATATGCAAAATCAATATTCCCAAGAACCTACGGTAACAATACTCCACGATTCAAAAGAATGGGAAACCCAGTTTGATGTTCCAATTAAAGAAATCAGGGTGGATGGACAAAAGTTAAATGATGTTCACGATCTAACACTTAAGATCGACGGTATGACTGGTATCATAAAGAAACTAGCACACACTGCCACTGTTCTAGCTGTTGTTGCAGTTACTGTTTTATTGGCTATCGGAGCTTGGCTTCTTATACATCATGAAGAGCTAGTTATATCCCAAGAGGCCACTGCGAAGTTAAGAAGTTCCAATTTTGTAATGGGGGATAAATTAAACTCCCTTGGATGGAAATTTCGACTCCCTCCGGGTGTGCCACTCATAACTAGCGGGAATCACGCTTAAATAGAGACCTTCCTTCGGGAGGGTCTTTTTTTTGGTAGACTTATATTTTATCACTCTGTACCTAAATTTACCCATGTTTCACCCATTTTCTGTCAACAAATCTGTCAACACATGAAGGTATCAATAAAAAAGCATAAGGTTCGCGAAGACATAAAGTGGGTGATTGAGGTTAGCCACCACGGGAAAAGAAAGAGGAAATTCTTTAATACCCAAGTTGAAGCAAAACAATTTGATGTTTTATCGTGGCTAGGGGATAAGGAAAAAAAGGAGCCTGCTGGTAACAGGACGATCCTATCTGTTGCCTTTGATTTATATATGAATGACTATTCAAAGAGAAATAGGAATGAGTACAAGATCAGGCAGAAGGGTTATGATACGACATATGACCGAGTGAGTAAGTTCATTAACTGGTTTGGAGCGGAGAGAAAAGTTTCAGATGTAAAAACTGAGGATTGGCATAATTATCTAGAGTCCGGCAACTGGAGTCACAAAACAAAGCTAGGGTATGGAGGTGCAGTTAAGATATTTCTAGCTTGGTGCGGATCCAAGGGATTAGGTCAGTTGAAAGAAAACTGGTACTCCACCGTCAATAAGGAGTTGATTATAGAGCAAAAGCAAAAGATACTTTTTCTATTTCAGACAAATTTCACTTGAGTGCCCAATATATTTTAATAATTATACAAATATGAAGAAAATTTTAATTTTTTTGTTTTACAGTATTACTCAGTTTTCGCTTGTTTACGCCCAGTATGCCCCGGATAGTTTATCTGGTACTAAAGCTAACTTTGATTTTACTTTAGAAGGTGAAAATATAAGTATTGATTTCTACAATATTGATGATTTTGCATCATTTGGTGAACATGGTCATATAGGCGAATGGGGAGGATCGTGGTACACTTGGGAAAAAACTTCACCCAATACTGGTACTCTTAAAATGGCGGAGCACGGACCCTTTACAACTGGATTTACCGAAGTATTCATGACCTTTACCTCCCAGACTACAGGTACATGTATCTTAAAAGAGTATGAATATGAGGATGGTCAATTTGACCAAAGTCCAGTTATGGGATGGGAAGCAACTGGTTCATTTACCTTATTTGAAATGACTGATTCAGATGCTCTTCCTTTTGATGTTTATTTCAAAGATGATTTTAGCTCGGATAATATAAATCGAGATATTTGGCCTCAAGAACAGGAGTACGGGATTGAATTGGTCCAATCAGATGGAGCTTTGAGTCTTCAAGGTACATTAACTGACGCAGATGAGCGGTGGTACGAAATTAATGCGAATACGATACTTAAAATGTCCGAGGACTGGGTGGTAGAAGGAGAGGCTTTCTCCAATTTGCATGAGACTGAAGCAACAAATTACGGTGCTTTATTGGGGATAGATCTTGAGACAACTAAAATTGCCTTAACCGTTGATTTAAACATAGGTATATCCCCTTGGGGTATATACTCTGAAATTAATGCTCTATGATCAGGAGGCGGGCGATCATCCAAGCTTAGGAAGAGAAGAATATCAATTTCAGTCCATCACTCTTCAAGAGGGAAATAGTGGGAAATTCAGAATCCGAAATGATTCTGAGAATAAGATAATTTATGCAGAATACATGAAAAGAAGGGGACTGGACTTCTGTTTTTGAGCTAAACTGGCAGTCAGGTTTGTTAACCCGTGCAAGTTCTAATCTCTATTCCTCATCATCTGACTTACAGCACCAATTTACAGGTTGGGTTGCTTTAGATGATTACAATGCTAGACCCGACATTGATTTCAGAACTCCAGTAAAAGAAGAAAACGGTAATATTGAAATCCTTCCTTTGACCGCGGGTAACCTTGGTTTTCGTAACTATTCGGTTACCAAAGGCAAGCCAGTCGCGAAAAATTGGATGTGGTTTGATCATTATCCTTGGGTTTATTCTGCTGAAGAAAGCAATTGGATTTATTTCTATCCATCTAACAGCAAGCTTATGTATTTTAGTGTTAAGAATAACGCCTGGATGGAAATGAAGTAATTCTTCTGGCAACAAAATGCCAACACCAGTCCAGGGGTCAGTAAATAAGCCGATCATTTCCTGGCTACGAGCCAGGAGGTTGGGGGTTCGACTCCCTCCGGGTGTGCCATTTTTAATAAGCCACAATCTTACTAATAAAGCACCTCTCAGCAATTGCGGGGTATATAATTACTTACTTTATAATACTTCTTGAATACCCACATTTTCTTGGTTATTTTGGCGAAGTGAAAGTTGTTAGTAAAAAGCCTACGGTTTGTGTGGCTATAAGGTGGGTCCTGCTCGTAAATCTGTTGCTCGCATCACTCGCTGGGAAAGATGATCGCCCAGCCAAACCCAATGTCATCCTGATGTTTGTTGATGATCTCGGCTGGCAGGATGTGAAGTGCTACGATATCGATAAACCTAGCCCGATGGAAACTCCCAACCTCGACGCACTTGCTAAACGGGGTGTACAATTCTGGAATGGCTACTCTCCTGCACCCACCTGTGCCCCTTCCCGCTCTGCGCTGTTAAGTGGCGTGCACCCAGCGCGAGCTCAGAAAACCCATGTTGTCGGTGGCACCCCACCGCACCCGCACCATAGTGTCGGTACTACCTTGATGGCCCCCTGGTACAGTGGGCGCATGCCTGAGACCACATTCAACCTCGCCAAAGCAATGAAAGCAGAGGGCTACAGCACCGGCCACACTGGCAAGTGGCACATTGCCGTGGAGCACCACGCATTTCCCCAGCCGATGGATATCGGCTTCGACTTCACCACCCACCAAGCAGGCTGTAATACCCGAGGAGTACAAAGTGGCATGCGAAACCGTCTCGATGGATTTGCCACCAACGCCAAAAACGACCCTTATCGCCTAGATCAAAACGGTTTCGCCAGAGACATCGTCACCACCGAGGCCATCAATTTCATTGACGATCACAAAGAAGAGCCCGTCTTTCTCTACTACGCCACTTGGCTGGTGCACACGCCCATTCAAATCAGGAGCAAACGTCTACTGGAGAAATACTGCAAGAAACTCGGCGTAGAAATGCCTAGTGACCCGGGGAAATGGCCTCTAGAAGGTCAAAATAATCCCTACTACTGCGGCATGGTCGAGACCCTCGATTACTACGTCGGCCAAATCATCTCCCATCTCGAAGAAACTAACGATCCACGCTGGCCTGGTCATAAGCTCATTGAGAACACTTACATCATCTTCACCTCTGATAACGGCGGCATGGAAGGTGGCGGTGGCCATGAGGTTATCACCGATAACTACCCGTTGGATAAAGGCAAAATCAACGCCAAGGAGGGCGGCACCCGTGTCCCTTTTATAATTGCCGGCCCAGGAATCAAGAAGGGTGTTCAATCCGAAGTCGTTATCAACGGGTTGGATCTCTACCCGACAATTCTATCATGGGTAGGTGCTCAGCCTAAGGAAGGTAAAATTCTCGACGGCTCCGACCTCTCCACCATGCTCAAGACGGATGCTACCAAGGCCGAGCTCGTTGTCGATGCAGATGGCAAACCCCGCAATACCATGGTCTGGCATTTCCCTCACAGTTCCATGCAGAGTACCATCCGCATTGGCGGTTTCAAACTCATCCGCAATCATAATTACCTCTTTCACCCATCTGTTCCCCAATTTGAGCTTTACCAACTCTATGATGAAAGCGGGAAGCGCGTCGACATCGAGGAAGCCAAAAACCTTTCCGATCAAGACCCCGAACGTGTCCAAAAAATGGATCAGTGCCTCACTGAGATCCTCACCGAGATGGATGCCAGCCAACCGCTCTACAACATATATGGCCGCCATGTATCCGCACAATTCAAAAATTCAGCCCCCACCGCGCTCAAGCACACCCAGTCAGGAAACACCGTTACGCTTAATTACAAGGAAAACGGCACTAAGCTGCGCAAGGCTCATTTGATCTATACCAACAATCCCGGCGTACACGAGGAAGAGTGGTTTCGCAACCCAGCAACTATCAACGCGGACAACACAGTCACTGCGATACTGCCCGCGGATGCTACCCACTACTATATCAACCTGATCGATACCAACCAAGTGCTAGTCAGTTATCCCGAGTGCCCTGACTCTCGTGCCCACAGCGAGGCAACAACCAAGGCTTTGGGCAAGAAAGCCCACAAGAGCAGTTACATCCACTTTGCGCTTCCAACCAAGCCTTAATAAAGTTTATCTAGCTTTCTCCACATTGAATCTTACAGCTCCCCACCAGCTTCTGAGCACATGGAGTTACAAAATATTGCTATTCTGAACTTACTACCACACTACATCTTTGTGGATCAATATTTCCACTCTCAAATCTCTAATTTGGCAGTCTCAGCTCAACCGCCTCTAACCCTTGTAACAAAGAAGTTAAGGGGCTTGTTTTTTGCTACAAGACTTTGAAACCGATTGCAACCAGATGGTTGATTAACAGAAAATTGTAAACCCAGACTGAGCACACAATTATTTCAGCTTTCCCTTGAATCTTTTTTATCAACTGAATTGTCTTTTTGCTCAGACTCAGATCCGGGCTTTTCAAGATCAACATCCACACTTTTCGGTATTTCAGAGCTGGGCTTAATTAAATTCTCAACCTTTACTGCTCCACCTTTTGTAGTGTCTTCGGTGGAGGTATTAGCTTTTTGGGGCAGAGGGCTATTATCTGAAGAAGACACTTTATTTTGGGTCTTTGTTTCGCCTAGTTTCGTGCCCTCTTTTCCAACTCCATCCTCAACTTTTTCTTTTTCCCCAATAGTAGGATCAACTTCTTTTGTTTTCTTTTCCTCGTCTTGGGATGCCTTTTTAACCGAATTATCCGCAATAGTCTCTGCATTTTTACCGTCCTTTTCAGGTGTAGATGGAGAATCTTTAGTGGGAGTTTTAAAAGCGTCAGCAGGTTTTGCTACTTTGGAGTCTTCCTGGTTTGTGCCACCTGAAGAAATTGAAGATTTTGTATCTTGTTTCTTAGGCTCGGTTTCTTTTTTACCGGAGTCCTTCTTATTAGAATCAGATAAACTTTCTTTTTTAGCCGATGAAGAGCCAGTTGGCTTGTTTAAATCTTGCTTTTTTTCCACCTCAACAGATTCATTTTTCTTTTTAACTTTCTGCAAGACTTTCTTTTTCTTGTCATCTTCGGACTTTGTTTTGGCGGCCATTTCCTTACGAGCACTTACAAAAGAAATGATACAGAGAAGAACATAAATAAACAATAATCCCGAAGTTAATAACATCGAAAGGGGTTTAAGCATGGATGCATGGATAATCCCATAGGGTTCTCCTTTCAACCAGTTCATTTCAGCAACAGCAGTCCCAATTTTTCCCGCACTGACAATGAAACCAAATAAGCCAACGAGAACAGCCACATGCATTATGTGCTTTCGGGCTTTTTGTGCCATTTCCGCTCCTTGGGCTAAGAGAATGAGTAGCAGTCCGATGATTCCTGGTATAAAAGCGGTCCAACTTTTTGAAAAAGTCAGTTCTTGACCTGCTTCTGGAAGGGGGGTTAGATCCACATTATCCCAATTGTTTGATGTGAGGGTGGCAGGACCGGCATTTCCAGCTATGTTTTTGTAGATAATTCGGAGACTGGAGGAATTAACATCAATTTTGGTCCAATCAATGGAGATTTGATTCTCACTGCCTGCTGAGTTGTACCTTTCGGATTCAAGAAGCAAGCCTTTCATGGTTTCCCCACGGGAAGAGGCGTACCAAAACGAATGCAAATCGTTGTCATTTGCCCCGTTTTCAGTGGCAAAATTCTTCTGGGAGGCGACTCGGGCATGGTCCTCGTTAAGTTTGTGGGCAATCCACCAAACATTTTCACCAGCGGATTCTGGGCAAGGGATGAAATCTAGTACATGCTTGTCAACTCCATCCGAGAGAACGAATGAGGCATTACTCGCAAGAGGACCTTTTAGTTTTAAGGTCAAACCGGGATCTTGTACGAGATATCCGATTAGACCTGTAAGGACAAGAAAACCTCCTATTATAAAAGTTGGAACTTTAATCATATATTATACTAAATTGATTTTCGTGATTTCAGGCAAGCTCGTATCCTCGGCAAAGGTAGAAAAATGAGCTTTGTTATTTGATCGTTTTAGCATAGTTTGTGAAGTAAATTATGAGTCTATCCCTACCCATACCAGAGCTCAAAGAAAAGCTAGAGGAAGAGCTTGATACATCCAAACCCTGGAAGGTAATCGTTCTGAATGATCCTGTAAACTTAATGAGTTATGTGGTGATGGTCTTTAGAAAAATTTTTGGTTTCAATGAGACGAAGGCAAACAAGCACATGATGGAAGTCCATGAATTAGGAAAGTCCGTCCTGTGGACTGGAGAGCGTGAACAAGCAGAAAGTTATGTGTACCAACTTCAAAGGTGGAAATTACAGACAATCATGGAAGTAGATGATTGAATTTCAACTACAGGCTGATTCCCGAATACTTCGTGCCATTCTGCCTAAAATTGAAGAGGCTTTTGCTTTAATGTCAAAGCATCCCTGGCATGTAACCTTTCCTTGCCCAACCGTTGAAGATGAGGATCTTGCCAGTGCTTGGGATGACAGCCTTGGCCAAGATTTTTCAGAAGATCGCATAGCTTTAGCAAAACTACTGAGGGGCAAGAAATTACCTCACGGTTATGTGGAACTTGAAGAAGAGGCAGCTGAAAGTGCAGTACGAGGATTGAGCGAACTTCGACTCATTGTTCGTCAAAATTTACTGGCTGAAATTACTGATGGCCAATTAGAGAGAGGTAATTTTGATTTAGAAAAATGTAAAGGCCCAGTGAAACTTGGTTATTTCTCTTACCTTATTCTTGCAGAGATTCAGGAAAACCTGATTTCTTGTATGGGCTAGAGATTTCTAAGAATTTGGTTATTGGCCACTGCAATCCCTCCAAGCATGGCACCTACAATGCCGACATAGCCTTGGTCAGTACCCGCAAGAAAAAGATTTTGAAAGGAAGTCGCCCCATCTCTTCTTTTTGTTGGTGACCCATAGAGTGCACCATTTTCATGGCTAGTGAATTTTTTTATAGTTCGAGGAGTAAAAGTATCTGTCATCCGGGTTTTACTTTTAAATTTGGCAACTTTCTCTTTGATTGTTGGTAAATATCGAAGACCGTTTTCAAGAATTTTACCTTCCCATATTTTTTTTTGGCCCGCATAACTTTCTTCATTCAGTGCAGACCAAAGGCTATAGTTTGCAGGGTGGGTCACTCTCAATTTACTTTCTTGCTTCTGGTCAAGCGAAGGGAGCCCATAGTTGTTAGGAATGCAAATTACGCCAGAGTGCAAATCAACCAGTTCTTTAGGTTCATTGTAAGAAAAAGAGTCACTGTCATTAAAAAAAACTACGGTTTCATCCCAGCCCCATGCCTTTGGATGACCTTCAAAAACAGAAATTGATTCAATGATAGAAAACCTGCCAATTTCAAAATTTTTGGTTTGGGGCGGGGGTTGCAGCAGGGTTTCAGTTTCAAGCCCGCCGCAAGTGGAAATGTAATGAGTCGCGGTTAAATACTCCCCATTTTCAAGCTCGATCTTTGTGATTCTGTCTTCCTCTGCATGAACGGCTTTCACCGGCGTATTCATTTTCCTTTCAACACCCAGCTCCTTAAGTTTGGAAGTTAAAGGGTCGAGTAAGGCTCTAATTCCTTTTTCAGGCCGGGCTAAGCCTTGTTTGAAAATTGCGTCAAAAAGCATGACGAAGGTTGGGAAATCAATATCATTTTCCCTGGCCGAGCCATAATAGCATGTGGGGCAAAGTAACATTTCCGCTAAAAGCGGATCATTCAGTTCTTCGGCTAATATATTCCGTGTTGATAATTCTTCCGCGTCAACCGAGTAGGCAGGAAAGTTTTCCATTTTGGAAAGCAAGCGGTGGAATCGTTCCTGTTCATGGGGGAAAACTCTTTCGATTTCGGAAATAAAAAAATCGAAGTTGTTGGTAAATCTTAAATCAGTGGTTCCAAAAGTAATTCTTGAACTTGTCTGTTCCTGTAGTGCCAGGGAATCTAATGGGATTCTCAATTGGCGACATAATTTAAAAAGAGGGGAGGATTTTCCAGAAGAAGGTGATGGAAAATTGGTCAAGGCATGGAGTCCCACATCAAATTTTCGTCCTCCTTTTGCATAAAAACTATTCAACCCCCCTACAATGTAATGCTTTTCGAGTAAAAGAACTTTAAGCCCAAACATACCGAGCCTAACCGCAGAAGAAAGCCCGGATAGTCCGGCACCTATGATGATTACATCATAGTGACTGTCTGCCGTTGAATCTTTGGGCGAAACAGTCGACAATGTAAAAGTCCGAAATGGGTAGTTATTGTCTACCTACGCAGTTGCTCCTGTTTCAAATTTAGGGAGCAAGTAATTGGCACAACTGTCAAGTGACTCGAGTTCACGGTATTCACCTTCTGGTACATCAATACCATGTTGCTTGCGAAGTTCCATGACAATGTCGAGGAAATCCATGGAATCAAGGTCAAGTTGGTCGCGTAAGCGAATTTCAGGTTTTACATCAGTAAGGACCTCATCCGGTGCGATTTCAGCAATGATGTCTAGTACAATTTGTTTAATCTTATCCTTGTTCATATGTGCAATTAAGAGTCTGTATAGCCTATCCTTCGAACTTTTTCAAGATAAGAACGGAATTGATTCCCAGCATTCCAAAAGAGTTGTTTAGAATTACATTCACTCCACCTTCTTTGGCTACAGCATGACCCGAAACTAAGCCGGGAAGTGCACAAGCTGGATCTAAATTGTCTAGGTTGAGGGTTGCATGAACTTGTCCGTCCTCAAACGAAGGGATATTTCCAGCCAGTTCAATGGCACCTGCAGCACCCATAGAGTGTCCGATAAAACTTTTGGTATTATTCACCAATGTATTTCCACTGTCTCCAAAAACATTTCTAATGGCTTTGCATTCTTGTTCATCTCCCTGGGGAGTGGAGGTGGCGTGAGAACTGACTAGGTCTACTTGGTCCGGGGTGATGCCGGCATTGTCAAGTGCTTGCCTTATACATTCTTCCTGCCGTTCGGGGTTGGGCAAAACATAATCAGTACCATCTGAATTAATTCGATATCCAAGAATTTCAGCATAGATCTTTGCACCCCTTGCCTGGGCATCCTGTAATCTTTCCAAAACATATATACAACCGCCCTCACTGACCACAATCCCATTTCGGCCAGTATCAAAAGGTCGGCTTGCTTTGGTCGGGTCCTCATGGTCAGCCAAGGCCCCTTGGCTTTTAAACCCAGCAAAAATTCCATAAGCCCGGATACTTTCACTTACCCCTCCGGCAAGGGCATAATCACATTCTCCCAAACGTAGCATTTGAACCCCTTGGATAATCCCAGCATTGCCGGCAGCACAAGCTGCACCCACGGTGTAATGAGGTCCGGTGAGGCCAAGGTTGATCGTTATTTCACCGGCAGGATTATTTGCCACCGTTCTCGGGTTGTGATGGTGACTCCAGTACTTGACTTCTTCATCGTAATGGTCAAAGAGTTGGCATACTTCGGTCTCGGTTTCGACATTGCCATGTTCGGTAATGCCAAGATAAACCCCGACCCGGGAGCGATCTATATTATCCAACTCCAACCCAGAGTCGTGCAAGGCTTCATGGGCACAATATATGGCAATACTACCAGCTCGTGTACCAATTCTTATTTCTTTTCTCTTTTGGTGCTTCGTTTGCTCGAAGTCGCAGACACCAGCCGGTAAGTCTCCCATGTTGCGAACAGGAAACCGGCTGACTCCACTGTTGCCCTCGAGGAGATTTTGACGAAAGGTGCCAAGATCGTTGCCTAATGGACTGGTGAGGCCAATGCCTGAAATAACGATTCTATCCAATTGCATGTTGAAAAAGAGAAATACTGTTAGGTTGCATCATTTTATTAAGAAGGCAAGAAGGCAAATTGATAACTTAATATCGAATACTATACGCATCAATTCTCTTCCGCAAGGTTGCTCGGGTAATTCCAAGCAAAGCAGATGCCTTCACTTGGTTGCCGCCACACTCTGATAGTGTTCGTTGAATCATCTCTTTTTCCACTAATTCGAGGAGATTAGAATCAGCTAGTTTCCGGGAGTGAGCATAGGCAATATCATAGCTTTCCTTGAGGGAGATTGATGAGGGAGGAGTTTCTAACGATGCATGATCATCTACTGCGGTGTGACTGGTACCAAAATGCCCAACTTTTTCCTCGCTGGGCGAAGCCTTACCTCTGTTCTGCATATTCTCTGATGCAGGCTTTTCTTCGGGGCGGTTTACTGAAATACTTTGCTCTAGTTTAGAGGTGGCTGTTTCTTCAGTTGGAGTAAAAGTGTCAGGTAAGTCCTTCAGTAAAATTCTCTTCCCTTTTGATACAACTGAAGCGGAATGGAGAATATTTTCAAGTTCTCGGACATTCCCGGGCCAATTATATTTTCTTAAAGTGTCAACTGCATCCTTTGATATTTCCGTGGTGCCTGTTGCATGCTTTTTATGTAACCGTTGGAGCATGAAATCAATCAACTCAGGTAAATCCTCCATGCGGTCCCGAAGCGGAGGGGTTTCAATTCTTACCACATTTAGGCGGTAGTATAAATCTTCCCGAAAGGTTTTATCTTTGACCATTACTTCGAGGTTTTTGTGGGTGGCTGCGAGTAAGCGAACATCTACTTTTTTTACTTTGGTTGCACCCACTCTTTGGATTTCTCCTTCTTGGATTGCCCGCAAAATTTTTGTTTGTGTGGGCAACTGCATATCTCCAATTTCGTCCAAGAATAATGTTCCACCATGACAAAGTTCAAATTGCCCGGCTTTTGCATCGGTGGCTCCGGTAAATGAGCCTTTTTCGTGCCCAAAAAGTTCACTTTCAATGAGATTTTCTGGAATGGCTGCACAATTGACAGCATGGAAAGCGCTATCCGACCGGTGGCTGTGACGATGAATACACCTGGCGATTAATTCCTTTCCTGTTCCACTTTCTCCCGTAACCATAACGGTTGCTTCTGATGCTGCCACTTGACCCACTTTTTTTAGTACTTCCTGCATTTTTTCACCACTTCCTACGATACCCTCAGCGTAGTCAGCTGTATTGAGGAGGTGTTCGTAGGATTCATCGGAGCCTGTAGAGTCTCTGCTCGCTTTGAGTGCCTTGGCAACCAACTCCTTAAGTTTTACTAGATTGAAGGGTTTCAATACATAGTCAAAAGCACCATGTTTCATCGCTTCGATCGCGGTCTGTGTTGTACCATAGGCCGTCATTAAAATTACCAATGAATCCGGAGCAGCAGTTCTAAGGTGTTGGAGGGTCTCAATTCCTGAGATTCCTCCCATGCGGTTATCCAAAAAAATAAGGCTTGGATTTAATTCTTTTGCGGTCTGAATTCCTTGTTCCCCAGAGTCAGCTGCGACTACATTATGACCTTCTTGTGTTAATACACGGTCTAGAGAATAGCGAATTTCCGCATCGTCATCAATCAGCAGTATGGATGAGTTTTTATTAGACATTATTTAAAAATTGGTAGAGCTATATCATTGTAGTTTCCCACAAATGGTAAAGACGAAACCAATAATTTTAAAAAAAGTACCCACGCTTATCATTGACTAAAGCTGTAAGATAAACATGATTTACACATTCGTGCCAGGGTAGCTCAGGCGGTTAGAGCGTCGGACTCATAACCCGAAGGTCGGCGGTTCAAGTCCGCCCCCTGGTACCATTTTAAAGCCGTTTTTTTATTCCGCGTCTTTTTTAAACAAGCGATCAAACAGACTTTTACTTTTCGGGGATTCTTTTTCCTCGCTTTTCTTGTCAGTCCCTTCTTCTGAAACAGCCTTACTTTCAATGTTTTCAACCGGTTGCTCCCTCACGATTGCCTCTTGATTTGTTTTGATTGCAGGTTTTTGATCAATGGGGTCTGTCTTTTCCTCTAGGGCGGAAACTGGTACCATTTTCTTTTCATTTACTTCTACAGCTGGTTTGTAATCTACCGTTGGTGCTATGCGAGGCCCATTCCCAAGCATTGGTTGAGGAGGAGGAGGCTGCGTAACAGGGGATTTTGCGATGGAAGGTGTCGCTAAACCATCGGGCGAAGAAAGTGGAGCAGGGGAGTTTTGTAGGTTTTGGGCGGGGTCGGTTGGTTTTCCTACATAAGTTCTAAAAACAAGATCATGTTCGGGGTGTAACCAGTGCCGACCAGCCGGGTAAGTGTTGCCTTCGCTGAATGCAAATGCCCCAAACCAAGGCCTTCCATCCGAAATTTCTTGGCAGATTAAGAAGTAGGTTTTTCCGCTTTCTTGTGGAATTTCTCCACGCATCCGAATTGTAATCCAACCGTCTTGGGTTTCAGGTAATCCTTGGGCAGCAAGCTGATTGACAATCTCATCTCGTGATAAGGACCATTCTCCTAATTTCGGTCCTTTGGCAGGATTATTTTCTCGTACAAATCCTTTCATCCCCGAACCATAATGCTCAGAGATCAAATAGTTAGCTTTCCCAAAAAATAGGATTTTGGTGAGGATACCGTCTTTACCTGCGGTGAAACTCATCCAGTTTTTGTTGGGTACATGACTGAAGCTCGTCTCATGCTGCTCTTTAAAAAATTCTTGAGACTGATCAAGTTCCTCAATGTATACTTTGGGGAAGTCCGCTTTGGTTACATTCGGTTTGTCTGTAGTTTCAGCTTTTTCGATAGCCGGAGGGAGTTCCGTTTTTTCTATGTCGTCCGAGCAAGAAAAAAGGATCAAAAGGGTGAATACAGAGATCGATAATTTAGGGAAGGTTTTCAATAGGGGCAGTAGGGTTAGGAATCCATGGAAACAAGCTTATTAAAATGATGCAAGTTCATTAATAATCGACTCGTTTTTTGGATATCGTTGGGATATTACATAAACTATGGATACGTTAGCCTTTTGGCTTCCTTTACTTTTACTTTTTATAACGGCTCTTCTTGGAACTGCCCTCAAGCGCAAAGCCCGAGATCATTGTTTAAAAAAATTTGAAGCAAGCAAAGTTATCGTCCCTTTAAATGATGAAAGCTGGGAGAAAGGGATTTTGTATGTTTTTGCTCAAGGTCTTGAATTAATCTATGAAAACCCATTACTTTCCCCTGTGGCTAAAATTTCTTCCAGAGTGCTTCATCCCAGTGAGGTTTGTAAAATCCCATACTTTATCCGTCCTGCGCCTGACGCCGATACCAGATCAGGATACAGGTGGTGGAAAGAATTAGAAAACCCAATTTTATCGACAAAGCCCGCCGGACTTCTCTCAACTTCTATAACATGTTACGAGATGCATTTGGGCAGGCATCTCAAGTAATTGTTGGAGCAATCAGTAAAGACACTTCTTTAGCCAAGATAAAGAATTCTGATAAAAGAATGAATGAGCTCAAGTCTGGACTGGGAGAGTTGGTACCCAATGCCTGGGAACCAGTTTTAGAAAAATATCGTGGTGCAGAAATTGTTGTGGAAAGAAAGACCGCAAAGGGAATGATTAAAGAATCTGGTATTCTTGAAGATTATTCAGCTCAATATATCTTGGTCCGAGAAGTTGAGGTCAATGATCCAGTGTTGCTTAAATATTTCAAGTCAGCCTCGGTGAAAGAGAAAAAAAAGCACGATTACTCTACAATCGTAGTCTTTCAATTCTCCGTCACCGGGTGGCTAGTTAAGAAGCCATGAGAATCCATAAAGTTTAGGGCAAGTACCACTTGACCCCTGAGTTTTTTTAAATAGGATAGTATACTTGATTTCTGCGTCGTTCGAGAAGTCTCGTTGGTTCTTTTCCTTACTCCTATCACTCAGGGAACTCATCGACAATCGTTTGCAGTCATGCCGTAAATCGGAAGACTAAGGGCGGTGCGAGGGTACCCACCTAGATCTTGAAGGTCATATAACTGATGAATGCGATGCACGGCGAAGGCAGAAGTCATCCACTTTTTAGAATAAATTTATTCCATTTCTCTCCAAGCTTGGTCGTTGGAACTAAAGGTCATAACTTTTGACCCAGTGGGATAAAAATAAAGCCACCCCTTTTCGACTTCGGAATAAACCCAAGGGTAGTGGTCGAACCACATCCAACCTTTAGTGGAAGGCTGATTAGAACCATCGACAAAATAATCAAAACTTCCGGTGCCACCTTCTGAAAGAGTGCCAGTACCCGAAGAGGAGTAAGTGAGATTGTAGAGGGAGCTCGTTACATTTACTGCCTGCGCCGGAATACTCAGTATAATTTCATTATTCCCTGATTTCAAGAAGCCATAGGTTGTGTCCTGGGAACCTGTAGTGGTTCGAATTGTAACCACACCATTTTCTTTAAAGTTGTAGGTCGTCGTTCCTGCGGTCATGGAATCTCCTGCTAAACTTGACGGTGCATAGCCAGCGGAGGCATCCGTAAGGGTAAAAGTACCACTGGAAGTATTGTTGCTTCCTTCTTCCTGTCGCACCGATGATCCTTTCGATTCAGAGGAAAAGGTGAGGGTAGTGGTTTCGTCCAGGCTCGTGGTCAAGGTTCCCGTGTTTCCACTTCCAGTCCAAGTGTAGGTGATTTCCGAGATTTCACTGTCTTGGAAATTGCTTTCTTCGTGGTAGAAGATTGCCTTGCTACTATCTAAAAATTGGTAGCGATCGTTATCCGACCCTTGGTATATTTTTCCGACCAGAGAAGAAGGAGCGTATTCAGGGATTGGCTCCGAAGTAGTTTCAGTGACCGAGTAGTTTTTAAAACCAAGGTCTCCCTCGGATAGACTATACACTTGGATATTTTCACCATTCCAATCTTGATCTGTGTGGGGAATTACATAATCCATCGTTGGAAGTGCATACTCGGAAGAAAATGAAGTCCAGGGACTGAGCTGGGTTTCGGAATTATTGACTTTATCTGTCAAAACACCCGAATCCCAATTTAGTTCGTATAATGTTTTCCACTCACTTCCTGAAAGGTATTGGGTAGTAAGGTTTTTATTTGTGGAGTCGTTCACCACTCTAAAATCTCCTTCCTGCACCACACCACCACCGCTTCCCGTTGAGTGGTACTGGGATGCATAACTATCAAAGTCACCCACATAAATCTCACTTCGTACGCCCCAAGGAGTAAGCCCAATTGAAATTTCAAACTCCAACCCAGTAGTCTTTGAATTTCTAAGTTCGACTCCTGTGGCAGCCTGATAATTCAGAAAGTCATTTTGGACATCAATTTTTGCAAAGGAGGACCCGCTCACTTTCCAATCATTGGCAGTTGACAAAATCGAGCTTGCGGAAAAAGCATACCAGCGTTGGTCATCAATTTCATCATTGAGGGTTCCTGTTAGTTGCAATGCATTATCCTTCACCCCAATGGTTATGCCATAAGCTGTTCCTAATGGCCAAATCGCTTGGCTAACTTGTTGGTCGGAAAATTGATCTTCAAAATAGTTGTCGAACGGAATTTCCGAAATATCAAAGTTCGTTGTTGTGAAAGTACCAGAACCACTGTCTACGATTTGGACCGGTCCACCATCATCGGATTCGTGCAGGTTGTAGGTAAAAGACCCAGCCGAGGAAGAAGAAAAAGTCACCACCATACTTAGATAGTCAGATGGTATTCCGAGTTGTATTGTACCTTGATTTGTAGATGTCTTAGTCCAGGTTAAAACATCAAGCTCCCACTCGCCATCTTCGACTTCATGAAGCCAAGTTTTTGTTCCATCTTCCAGCACATACCACTCCATATCATAATACTTGGAGGGCACGGTCACAGTGATTTTCTTTCCTGCAAGCGAGGCTGGTGCATTGGCCGCTGCACTTACTACCGAGACAAGTAAACTAAGTAGGGGGAAAATGTAATAGAATAACTTATTAGATTCAATCATTCATCTTTAATCTTAATTTCATGATCGTTTGGCAAACCCTAAGTATTTCTTAATATTCAATAACTTGATGTTTTGCCTATCAAACACAAGCAAACCTGTTGATAGTTTATTGAGAAAATGGGCAAAATTACTCAGTCATTTCCCGCCAGGCTTCATCCTTTACACTGTAAACCATCAGTTTGGAACCACTTGGCTGGAAATATAACCAACCACCTTCCACATGGAGTAGACCCATGGGTAGTGGTCAAACCACATCCAGCCTTTGGTATACGGAAGTTCTTCCGCGGTGAAGTCTGAGATAGTAAAAGTGCCAGTTGCTGATTCCTGATATACAAGTTCCCCGTTTGATGGTTCGTAAAATTTTAAAGTAAAAGTACCGGTTTCTTCAGATTCAAAATTCAATTCACCAGTGACTACTCGACCGTCGGAGTTTGTGATGGAGGAGGATACTTGATTGTTGCCAGATTCCGACCAGTTGTAGGACTCCTCATCCCAAAATGCATCTTCAGTACCAGCCAAATAATGAACCTTTACTGTATCATCATCTAAAAAATAATTATAATTGGTTCCTGATGATCCCGATTCTGTTTCATAAGTAATGGTTATTTTTTTATTCTGTAAAGATGGTGGGATAGAAAGAGGTAAATCTTCGCTGACCCCAAACTCTTCGAAACCAAGATCGCCAGACTGCAGAAATAAAAATGAAGCTTCCCCGTTACTGTTTCTTGTTGAAGGCAACTGAAAATCCATCATGGGCGAGCCATAGGCTTCTTGGTAGGTGACCCAGTTGGCAATTTGGGAATTGGTAGTTTGACCTGAAAGAATATCTGTCTCGGAGTATTCGCCTGTTTCCCAGTTTAATTCATGAACAGTATTCCAATTACCGCTCAATAAATATTGAGAGCTAATCTTTTTTTCAGATGCAGAATTAATGATTCTAAACTTACTTGCACCATATGCGGATCCTGAATTTTTCTGCATTTCTCTATTTTTGCCTGGTCGGGCACTTGTGTTGATCTCGGAGAAAATTCCCTCCTCAGACAAACCAATGGATAACTCAAACTCTTCGCTTCCGTCTTTTATTTCGAAATCTACCCCAACTGCGGATTGGAAAGAAAGGCTTTCATTTTTACTTAAGTCTGCAATGGGTGTTCCATGGATCACCCAATCTTTTTGTATGGAAAGTATGGAATGGGCGTTCACATCATGATTTTGGTGGCTAGGGTCTGATATTGTGCCACTAAGAGAAAATGCATTCTCATATAGATGGTTTGTGATGCCGTTATGGGTATGGATGGGCCAATTTATTTCGCTCGAAGAAGATGAGGAAAAATTATCCAAAAAGTAGCGATCGACAGGAAGATCCTCATTGTCGATTGGTTCGGTAGTGAAGTCACCGTAACCATCTGCAACCTTTACTAGCGGGTTGGTGCCCTCACTGTCCCAGTATTCAAATGTGTAAGTTCCGCTGGATGGACTATCAAAAGTAATAACGCCCTCTCGGTAACTATTATTTCGAGTGCCAATAAAATTCTCAGCTTGGTCATGTCCAGTTTTTGTATATTCAACTCCTGCCGGGTACCATTGACCATTTCCATCCTCATCTTTGTCCCAGTATGTTCCTTCGGCATCAATCCAACCAATTCGGGTTTCAGTCCCAACTCCATCAATGGTTAGGTTGGATGTGATTTTTACTCCGTTTAAGGATGAAGGAGCAATGTCGGAAACTGGAGATCCTTCCGTGATTGAAAAGCTTTTAAAACCAAGATCACCCTCCGAAAGAGGGAAAATTTCAACTTGGTCATTTCCATGATTCATGTTGGGTGTAACGACATCCAGCATGGGTGCAACAAATCCATTTCCGTTAGATGACCAGTTGGAAAACTGATGATTCACATCCGCACCGGAGTAGGTATTTTTTTCAGTCAAAATGCCAGTTTCCCAATTAAATTCATAGATTGTTTTCCAGGTATTCTGTGCGTTGCTCAAAGACCAGTATTGAAGTATCACTATTTTGTCATTTGGAGAGTTGAAAATGCGGAAAGTCCCCTCGGAGGCAGATTCTCTAGGTGTAGATTTATACTGAGAAGGTTCATCCTCGTAACCATGAATATAACATTCTGCGAAAATATTGCCTCCTGGTCCAACTCCGATGGACATATCGGCAAGACTACCCTCATCAAAACCTACATAAATACCTATGCCGGCAAGAAAATTGTATGATTCATCTAAAGTCGCGAAGGAGCTTGTTTCAACTATCCAATCATTATTTAGGGAAAGAATCGAATTGGCACCTGCTTCAAACCACCTTTCTTCCGGATCCGTCAAAGTACCTGAAAACAGAAGTTTTCCGTCCTGAATAGTTCGACTAATTCCATGTTTTGTTGAGAGGTTCCAATGTTGGTCCGAAAAAGAGTCGCTATCGAAGTTGTCGAAGAAAAATTTGTCATAAGGAATTTCTGATTGGTTGAAGTTCGATGTGATGAATGTGCCTTCTCCTGAACTCAAGACTTGCGAGACACCATTTGAGTCCTTCTCTGAATAATCGTAACTGAAGGTTCCATTAGATTGATTATTAAAAGTCAGAATGAGTTCAATTTTACCAGTGAATGGAAAACTAATGGTAAGGTATCCAGTGCTGTTGCTTTTGGAATAAGAGGTTTCCATAGGTTGCCAGATTCCATCCTCTAGCACATAACCTGAAGAGTCTAAGTTTATGTAGACTCCACGATCTTGATCTTCAAATGTAGCCTGGATTTTGTTTCCACCTAAAGAAGTCGGTGCAGTTGCATATATTTGAGAGCCCCAAAAAAGGTAAAAAAACTGGGCCAATACAAGTGTGAAAAATTTATTGTTCAAATTCATATACTGTACTATATGAATTTAAAATTAGCCTAATTCAATTTTATTAATTAAGGGTGGGGAACTGAAACTGCATTAATTTCAAGTGGTAATGCCAGCAACGCCGATACCTAAATTTCGAGATTCTTTCAAAACTTGATGCTTGTCTAAAAGCAAGACGGAACCGGATTCTAAGGCAACATTTCCGATGTTGGCATCTTGCATCGCTTGCAAAGTTTGTAGTCCAAATACGGGGACATCAAATCGGGTATCTTGTTTAGGTTTTCCAAGTTTTACAAACAAGCAATTCTTAGCACCGAAGTTCCCAGCTCGATTAAGCATGTTATTGGTTCCTTCAAAGGCCTCCACCGCAAGCACGGTTCCCCGGCTGACGACTACGCCCTGACCGACATCGAGGCGGGCATTTTCGCGGGCGATTTCAATGCCGTGATTCAAATGCTCTGGTGCTATCTTTTCCTTTCCTTTGACCATGACTCCTTCTTCTGCCAGGTCTTCATCCATAAAGACGCGGGCATCGAGAAGGTGCACACCGACCTTTTCAATTTCATCGCCAATGGCCCCAAAGATAGTCTCTGCATTTTTACGGTCGAGCCCGGCAAGCATGCGGATGGCCTTGAGGTCCGGGTGTAATCCTTTGAAGAGTTTGCCTGGAGTGACCTGTCCTGCCATTACCGCGTAGCCCGCATCCAGTCGCTTTAGTTCCTTGAGCAGTTTGCCCACCTGACCAACCTTAACCGCGGAACGCTCGTCCATATGCAAAGGACTCGACCAACTCCGGTGAAGTTTCCCCGCCCAATTCGATCAGGCGAACGGAGATGCCGGCCTGTCTGGCTCTTTCAGCGAGCAAGACAGGGTATAGCCCCTGACCGGCAATCAGAGCGAGCGGGCGGCTCGCATCAAAATTTTCGGGCAGAAAGCGGGACATGACCAGTGGGGCTAGCCTTTGACTGCGAGGTTGACAAGTTTGCCAGGCACGTAGATTTCCTTGACGATTTCTTTACCCTCCAAAAAGGATTGTACCTTGGCGTCTGTCTTGGCTGCGGAAAGAATCGTATCTTTGTCCGCATCGGTGGGGAACTGGCCCTGACCACGAAGCTTTCCATTTACCTGGAATACAATGGTGATCTCTTCTGCTACCAATAGTTCCTTGCGGGCCTGCGGCCAGGGTTGGTGGACGATGGAGGGTTGCCCGCCCAAAGATTCCCACATTTCCTCAGCGAGGTGAGGGGCGAACGGTGCGAGGAGTTGGAGCAAAGCCTTCAGGCTATCCTGGGAATAACTCTCAGCTTTCTGCAACTGATTGATCAGAATCATCATCTGGGAGATGGCCACATTGAAGCGCAAGTCCTCGATCGCCTCGGTCACCTTGAGGATGGTCTCGTGAAGAACCTTGAGGGTGTCCTTATTGTTCTCTTCCCCGGATAAATGCTTCTCGGTCCGAAGGCATTCGCGGTGGACTTTGCGGAGGAATCGATGAACCCCTTCAATTCCTTTCTCACTCCAAGGCTTGACTGCTTCCAAGGGTCCTAGAAACATTTCAAAGAGCCGGAGGGAGTCGGCCCCATAGGCATCGATCACTACATCCGGGCTGACCACATTGCCCACGCTCTTGGACATCTTATTACCGTCTTCCCCGAGAATCAGACCCTGGTGGAAAAGTTTTTTGTAAGGTTCTGGGTTTTGCAGCACTCCCTCGTCGTGTAAAAAACGGTGCCAGAACCGTGCATAGAGTAGATGCAGCACAGCGTGCTCTGCACCACCGATATAGAAATCCGGGCTTCCCCAATAGGCTTCTTTCTGGGGGTCGACTAGATGATCTGAATTGGTCGGATCCAAATAACGTAAGTGATACCAGCAGGAACCAGCCCATTGGGGCATGGTGTTGGTCTCACGGGTAGCGGATACCCAGTTCTCTCCATCCGGTTTTGGCTCAGTTCTGGAAACGGATTGGCCGGACTCCAAGTCAAACCAAATATCCAACCAATCAGTAATGGTTGCCAACGGGCTCTCTCCGGTACCGGCAGGTTGATAGTTTTCCACTTTTGGAAGTGTAAGGGGAAGCTCGGAGGGGGGAAGGGGAAGGGCGTAAAAAATTTCCCCTTCCTTGTCAGAGGTTACTTCATTTTCAGGTAACAAATCTTTGATGATTCCCACTGTGGCTTTAGCTTTTTCAAAATCCGCATGGTTTACCCAGACCAGAGGAATGGGTTCTCCCCAGTAGCGTTGGCGGGAAAAAATCCAATCCCGAAGCTTATAATTGGTGGCACCTTTTCCGTTCCCTTTGGACTCGAGGTCAGCAATGATCTGATTTTTACAACTATTTGTGTCGAGGCCGTTGTAGGCACCGGAATTGACCATGTTGCCCATCCCGGAATATGGGAGTTTTCCTTTTTCCTCATCTCCTCCCGGGTGTGCAATGACACGCCTGATGGGAATGTTGAATTTCTCCGCAAATTCATGATCCCGCTTATCATGGGCAGGGACGGCCATAATCGCACCCGTTCCGTAGCTGATCAACACATAGTCGGCTACCCAGACAGGAATCTTTTCTCCGTTGATTGGATTAATACAATAACTGCCGGTGAAAACACCTGATTTGTCTTTGGCTAGATCCGTCCGATCCAGGTCACTCTTTTTAGCTGCCGTATTGATGTAGGCTTTTACTTCGTCGGCTTTTTCTTGAACGACTAAATTTCTAAGCAAGGGATGCTCCGGTGCGACCACCATGTAAGTTGCCCCAAATAAAGTATCTGGTCGGGTAGTGTAGACCGTAAGTTTTTTATCGCTTTCATCTATAGAGAATTCAACCTCTGCACCTTCGGACTTCCCAATCCAAGCCTTTTGCTGGCGCTTGGTCGAGTCTGGCCAGTCCAGTTCATCCAATCCTTCGAGCAGTTTTTCTGCATAAGCGGTAATGCGGAGCACAACCTGTCTAAGGTTCCGTCTCTCGACAGGATGATTTCCGACTTCTGATTTTCCATTGACCACTTCCTCATTGGCGAGAACCGCTTTTAAATTGGGGCACCACCAGACTGGTTTTTCATCTACATAAGCCAAACCGCGCTGGAAAAGTTTAAGAAAGATCCATTGAGTCCATTGGTAGTAGCCTGGGTCAGTGGTGTTGATTTCCCGATCCCAGTCTATCGCAAATCCAATGCTCTTAATTTGCCTGCGAAAATTAGCAACATTTGCCTTGGTGGTTACTGAGGGATGTGTGCCGGTCTTGATAGCATACTGTTCAGCAGGTAACCCGAATGCATCCCATCCCATCGGGTGCAATACATTAAAACCACAAGATTTCTTGTAGCGAGCAAGGATGTCTGAAGCCACGTAGCCTTCGGGGTGACCTATATGCAAACCTGCACCAGATGGGTAGGGGAACATATCCAAAGCATAGTACTTTGGTTTTTCTGCTTGATCATCCGCAAGGAAGGTTTTTTCGCGTTCCCAATACTCTTGCCATCTTTTTTCGATGGAAGAGAAGTCATATTTGATATCGTCTTCAGCCATTTTTTATTGATCTACAATGAATGTTTTTCAACATTTGGCAAAAGGAAAGGTGGACTAAAATTTGACTATTATTCACTTAGGTCATTACCAAGAGTTTTTAGATATACGATTCTTTGTTTTGCCTCTTTTTTTGATCCCCCTGTTCTGCTTGCCCAAAGATAGAAAAAGCTGAATTGAAGTATTCATTCGATAGTCAAAGTTTACTTCATGTCAGGAAACGTGATCTTAGTTGTCGGTTAAAAAAAGGGGGTGAGATGCGTGGGAATTCCCCGGTATCAGAAAACATACAGGAAACATTTTGAGTTATAATATCCATGGTTATGGTTGTGATTGTTTCTGCTTAATTGAAGAAATGAGCAGATCAAAGCATCTAAGAAGCTTTACTTAAAGAAATAGAAAAAATGCTTGTTTTTGTTCAGGATTTTTTATCCTCGAGCATTTTTTTAATTATATCCATTTCTTTGGAAATTTTTCCCAATTTTACTTGAAGGTCATGAATCCCATCGCGAAGGGGTTCCGGATTTGATTTTCTTTTTAAAAGTTCCTGCTTGATCGCCATTTCTGCGTTTGATTCTTCCATGCTGTTCATGATCACCCCGATTACCAAATTGAGAACGATCATGGTGCCAATGAGGACAAAACTGACAAAAAAAAGTGCAGCGCCTGTAGGAGATGCAGTGGATACTGGATTCCATGTGATTAAATCTACATCTGAATATCCGTAATGATTGGAGCCATACATGTTTATATACATTACATCTGTCCAATCTTCTAAAGTTACGACACGAAACAAAGAAAGAATAGAAGTTTGTAAATTACGAAAGTGAATTGGATCATTCTCGCCATAGAAAAAGACTGCCATTGTTCCGTAGATGTAAAATAATAAAAATAACAAAATACTCACATAGAACATAGAAGGGAGACTTTTGAGCAGGCATGTCACCAAAAGTTGGAGTTTGGGAATAGCGGTAACCAAACGAAGGACACGCAGTATTCTTGCAAGTCGAAGTACGGGTAAAAAAGTACCACCTACCTGAATAAATGGCTCAACGAGACAAGCGGTAACGATGATGAAATCAAAGACATTCCAAGGGTTCTTAAAATAACGAAAAGGACGATTACCTTCCGCGATTATTTTAATCAGGGCTTCAATGACAAATATTGTCAATATAGCCTGGTCGAGCAGACGCAGTAGTTCTTGATTTCGGAGTGCAAATTCCTTGTAGGTTTGGGCTCCCACTACTACCCCAGCAAGTAAAATAGTGGCGATGATGAAACGCTGGAAAAAAAGACCCTTGGATAATGATTTACAAAAATTACTCATTTTCTATAAACCCGTTTTAACACAATAAAGGATCACTGTCCATGACAGCTGTACCCAAAAGGGGAACTGAATGCCGTTACAGGACTAGGGTAGGAAGTGATCCTAATAGTTTAGAGCAAGCCTTGGAAACTAATTCAATGATTTGCTCATAGTGCTCGTCTACATCGGTATCTTCTCCTCGCTCGTAAGGATCTTGTATGTGTGGCTCACAGCCAGGTGAAAGAAATACACCCAATGGCCGCACTTGACCGCGAATAGCGTGTTTGTGGATCTTTACAAAGTCTTCACTGTCAGCATCCATAGTAACGATTAGGGATGCGTTTGCGAGTTCGGGAACAGTTGCAAATTTAGAAGTGCTGTGAAGAATTAGCCCAAGTTTGGAGGAATAGGTCTGCATTCTTCCATCGACTGAACAGTCATTGTAAGCAATGTTTACTCCTCTGGAAGAAACACGAACGCGACCAAAGTAAGAAGATTTCTGAATGAGATCTCTCATTATCTCTTGTGCGAGAGGGGACCTGGACATGCCTCTTTTGCTTAGAAATAGAATCGTGGGTAAATCATTAGACTGGTAGGTCCTAGCCGGGGCATTACCAAGAAGAGACATACCGGGGTGGCCAACCTTGGGAGTGTGATTCGGATCACAATTAGTTTTATCTTTACCAGATGAAAATGGATTGTGTCTTTTGAGTGCTGATTTGAATTTGTTTGTGTTTGTCATTTTTCCGCCAAAAATTTGATTATGTCAGGTGTTATATTACTAATCAATTCGAAACCCAAGTTTAGGACACCAAAATAAGACTTAAGTAAAGTTTAATTAACATAAAACAATTGATTGCACCTACCATGCCAAAAATAATTTTAAGGCACAGATGTTAAAAAAAATTCAATTTTGAAGATGTAGAACAATGAATGCTAAACACTCTGAGGGGGCTTAGCTACTCTTGTGCTTTAAGCGACTTGGTATTTGGGCCCACAATCTCAACAAAGTTACCATCTGGATCTTTGAGCATGAGGAGGCAAAGATCTTGTGGGAATCCTGGAGGCAGGATTCGGGGACTTTGTGCGTAAGGCTTGAGCCCTTTTTTTTCAGCATTATGTACAACTTTATCCACATCGTTTACAAATACAGTGATGTAAGAAAAACCCGTAATAGTATGGATAAAGGGTTGGCTGATCTCCTTCGCTTCCTTTTTAGAATTAACCTGCATCACTTTGAGCTTTGTTGCGGTTTCAGCATCTCCTAGTACTAAAACTTTGATATCAAGAGCTGCACCATCGGTAAGCCCAACGGCTTTGGGAAATGTGCCTTTCACTTCGAAACCCTCGATTTCCCTAAAGCCCACGACTTCTTTGTAAAAACCCAGTGATTGATTGAGGTCTGAAACCACAATACCCAGGTCTACAGTTTGTTTTGGGAAATTGGTCTCTCCTGCAAGGGTGAAGCCAAAGAGGCAAGAAATGAAAGGAGCCGACTTATGAATCAGATTACATATCATAGGTAATCATGATTAACTTGTGGGATAATTTATTCAACGATGAATTAATCGTCTTGGCCAATAAAAATAAAAATGATCACTATAAGAGGTTGCCATTTTCAAAAATATCTTCATCCGAAGAATTATGAGACTGTTACCATATATTTTATATTTTGCTTTTTACCTGACAAACTTATGGTGCGAAATAAAGCCTAATTTTATACTTATATTTACGGATGACCAAGGGTATGGTGACTTAAGTTGTTTTGGCTCAACTACAATTAAAACACCAAATATTGACCGAATTGCCAGAGAGGGCCGAAAGTTTACCAGTTTCATGGTTGCTTCACCGGTTTGTACACCATCGCGGGCTGCCTTGCTAACTGGATGCTACCCCAAAAGGGTTGGGATGCATCAACATGTTCTTTTTCCAAGTTCAAAAAAGGGATTACATCCAAAGGAATACACCATGGCAGACCATTTCAAGTCTCTCGGGTATGCCACGGCATGTTTTGGGAAATGGCACCTTGGCCATCACCAGCAGGTTCTACCTACCTCCAATGGATTCGATACTTATTTTGGGATCCCATATTCCAATGACATGAACCATCCGGACAACAAGGGAAGACCACCAGGTGGACATGCTGGCATGGATGTCCTTTGGACTGATCCTGAATCCACGCTTACAAAATGGAAAACTCCGCTTTATGAGAACGAAAAGATTATCGAATTGCCCGTGGATCAACGCACCATTACCCGTCGTTGCACTCAGAAATCAATTGATTTTATCAAGGCAAATCATAAAAAACCATTTTTTATCTATATTCCTCACTCAATGCCCCATATCCCTCTTTATGTTCCGGACGAAGTTCGTGACCCTGATCCCAGAAACGCTTATTTTAATACTATTGAGCATATTGATTCTGAAGTGGGTAGGTTACTGGATACATTGGATAAGCTTAAATTGACCGGTAAAACTTATGTAATCTACACAACGGACAACGGACCATGGCTATCTTTTCGTCATCATGGTGGATCAGCCGGGCTTTTAAGAGATGGTAAGGGCACTACTTTTGAGGGGGGCCAACGGGTGCCCTGTGTCATGCGTGGTCCTGGAATAATGGCTGGTACAGAATGTGACCAGTTAATGGGTACGATTGATCTGTTACCTACTTTTGCCTCTATCACTGAAAAGGCGTTGCCACAGGGAAAGAAAATTGACGGCGTAGATGCAAGCGGTCTGCTTACAGGTAAAGGGAGTCCTCCGAGGTCTGAATTTATTCATTACTCCTCTAGGGGAATGGTAGAGGGTATCCGCCAAGGAAATTGGAAACTATTAATTAAAAAAAAGAAGGGTAAATCTGCTATCACCAATGAGGTTTTACTATTCGACCTAAAGAATGATTTGGGAGAAACAAACAATCTTGCTTCCCAAAAACCTGGCATTGTCGAGAAACTGACAAAAAGAATGATCTTGGTGGATGATGAAATTACTGCAAACTCTCGTTCTCCTTGGATTATGCCATAAGCAAATATTTTACGGTGTACCCAAAAGTTCAGCTTAAAATAGAAACGGATTTTTTAACCGCATTTGCGAAGCGTTCGGCTTCTTCGGTAGTATTGTAGAAGGCAAACGATGCCCGGGCAGTAGCCTCAACACCAAGGGTTTTCATCAGTGGCTGACAACAATGATGACCAGTTCGAATCGCAATGCCTTCAGCATCCAATATTGAGGCCAAGTCGTGGGGGTGAACCGAATCTATTGTAAAAGATATGACAGCAGCTTTATCCACAGTTGTTCCGTATTCTTTAAAGCCGTCAATTTGATGAAGCTGTTCCTGGGCTACCTTTAAAAGGTTTTGTTCGTGCATATGAACCTCATTCATATCGAGTTGATCGAGGTAATGAATGGCTCTACCTAAACCAATTGCTCCAGCCACATTTGGAGTTCCTGCTTCAAACCTTTGCGGTGATGGTGCGAAAGTGGTTCCTTCAAAACTAACTTGATCAATCATGTCACCCCCGCCTTGATAAGGAGGCAGGTCATCTAGCACCGAGGCTTTTCCAAATACGACTCCAATGCCCATGGGACCAAATACTTTATGACCAGAAAAAACAAAAAAGTCACATCCACATTCAGAAAGATCTATTTTTTCATGGGGCATGCTTTGAGCTCCATCTACCACGACATAAGTGCCGTGCTTGTGTGCCTCCTTCGTAATTTCTTTGATCGGATTGACCGTGCCCAAAGTGTTAGAAGTGGCACAAAGGGATAATACTCGAACCTTTTCAATAGATAAATAATCGAAGAGTTTTTCTAGATCCAACGACCCGTCTGGTAAAACAGGAACAACTTTAATGGTAGCTCCAATTTGTTCACAAATCATTTGCCAAGGAACGATATTTGCGTGGTGTTCCATTTCGGTAAGGATCACAATATCACCCTGTTTTAATACCGAGCGTCCCAGCGTATTTGCTATAAGATTTAAGCCTTCTGTGGCACCTCTTACAAAAATGATTTCATTCTGCTTCACGGACAAAGAGTCCGCGATACATTTTCTAGCATTGGTGTAGAGGGATTCAGCCTCTTCAGCTAGCTCATAAATTCCCCGGTGTACATTAGAATTGAATCGTCGGTAGTAGTCCGAAAGGGCATCTATTACGCAATTTGGTTTTTGTGATGATGCTGCATTATCTAAATATGCAATGGGTTTGCCCCGATTCAGCCTATCTAAGATAGGGAAATCATTTCTTGTGTCTTTTAATTTCAAGGGTGTTCTTATTTACGGGTAATCTAAGGAATAATAGTCCTGTTATATCAGATGTATCACCGAAGGACAACCTCTGCGGAATAGGTTGTTTCTACTTTTTAGAGTAAAACAAATAGAGGTTTGAGGGGGAGTTAGAAAATTATTTTAGCCTCAGGTAAAGCCTGTCTCAGTTTCTCCACCCCTGATTCAGTAACCTTAGAATTCCAGAGATATATCTCATTGAGAGACTTAATTGAAGCTAAATCCCTCATACCTTTGTCTGATACTTGAGTCCCTGAAAGATTAACATACTGTAAAAATTTTAATTTAGATAAAGATTTGAGTCCACCGTCTGATACTTTGGTGTTTCTTGCATTAATCCAAGTTAGGTTTGGATAACCTCCTGCAACATTCAAGGTTTTATTGGTAATCTTAGTGCGAGAAACATCAAGGTGGGAGATGTTGTTTTTGATCCCACTGAAGGCCCCAAGATTGGAGTCTTGAACTTCACTTGAAAAGGAAGAAAATTCAGCTCTGACTAATGGGCTCTTTTCTGAAATTTGACGCACAAGAGCCCCCGTTTTTTCAGCTGCTGTTAATGATGACCTGGAAGGACTGCTCAGTCTTTTGGCAATGATATCCAAGATAGAAGACTTGCTATCAGTGGTAGCCAGGACAGGTTCAGCTTTTTTAACCTTGGGCTTGGCATTCGGGTCTGCCGCGATTGCTGCCGGTTGTTCGGATGCACCTTCAAGAATCCATCTTTTCACCATGGTAATTTCATCTTCGGATAAAGGCCCACCCTTGGGAGGCATGATTTCAGGATCTTCTTTGTCGAGAGTGATCACTCGGTGCAAGGTGCTATCAGTATGATCCCCGGGCGTAACGATTATGCCGTCAAGGTTTCCTTTGAGCACCCATTCATGAGTGTCTAATCGCAAACCTGCCCTAGGTTTAATAGTACGACTATTTTTAACATAGGGAGCGCCATGACATTCTAGGCATTTTTTTTCAAAGAGTGGTAAAATATGATGATTGAAACTGACCGGTTCGTCAGGAGCAGGTATCCCACCTTTTGTTGCAGACATATTGTTTTTCGACGGCTTGGCCCCTTCGGATATCCATCTTTTGATAATATCGATTTTCTCAGCATCGACTGGACCACCTTTGGGGGGCATGAATAAATCATCATCTTCAGGAAGATTAAGGACAGAATAAAGCCGACTTTTTTCTAGATCATTAGCGACAACAACAGGACCGTCTAAATTTCCTTTCATAACCTCGGCAAAGCTATCAAATCTTAGGCTTGCTTTGGGGTTGACCAATCGTCCTGATCGGTCGAAGGGGGCGTGATGGCAGTCATTACAACGCTCTTCGAGAATAGGTAGAACATGCCGGTCAAAATCAATGGGTTCTCCAGGTTTCGGTTTGGCTCCAACTGCTTTTGCCATGGCTTCTTCTGGACTCACTCCTAATAAGACGGGAATATGGGAGAAAAAAGAACCGGGTCGAAAAGTAACTTCCTTAGGTGGGGGTGGCTTACGGATCTCATTAAGATCAGTAGTTTCCTCAGTCGGTGTTGAGGTAGCAACTGAAACAACTTTTCCGGACGGTTTTTCTGTGGCACCTTCAAGTATCCAACGGCGAATAAGATTAATCTGCTCTGAGTTCAAAGGATCCCCTTTAGGTGGCATAATCATATCATCATCGGGAGGAAGGGTAACCACTTCCAACAATAGGCTTCCTTTGTCATCCCCGGGAATGATAACAGGGTCATCTCCAAAACCCTTCATAAGCATTTCATAATTATCAAACCGAAGCCCTGCTTTTGGCTTCATAGTACGACCATTTTTTTCGTAGGGTGCTTGGTGGCATTCATTACAATTTTGAGTCAGGATCGGCATGATTTGGGAGTGGAAATCTATGCCTTTGGCTGCCCCTGCAGTCGTGACACTCGGTTGAGCACTTGCAGGTGAAGAGGGGGTAGACGGATTTGGCATCCCCTTGGGGATACGATTTAACCTTGCTCCACTAATTAAGTAAGTTTGATCACCTTTAGATAGTGCTTTGAGGGGGACTTTGAAAAGCTTCCCACTTTTATTAGAAAGAATAAAGGTTTGTCCTTCATACCCTACAGCCCGGCCTTCAAATGACTGACCTTGCGGAGTTTTATAAATACGATAAGGTTCAGCTCCGTAGGCAAAAAAGGTGGGAAAACAGGATACAATTAAGAGTAGGAGGATGGTCTTAATCATTAATCAATGCTTCCGAAAGAATTAGGCAATGACATCAAACAACGGTTCACCTTTGTGTGCGACGGTAAAAGGTCTGCCCGAAGGAGAGTATTGAACATCATTGAGCGGTAATCCTAAAAGGTATGCTATGGTTGCGTTCAGGTCTTCTGGCTTGATCGGCTTTCCTTCCGTAGGTAAACGACCTCTGTCGTCAGTTTCCCCGTAGCTTGTGCCACCCTTGACTCCACCACCGGCCATAAATGCGGTGAAGCAGTAAGGCCAGTGATCCCGACCATCGCGACCGTTAATATTTGGAGTGCGGCCAAATTCAGAAGTGAGTACAACTAAAGTTTCCTGAAGTAATCCTCTCATTTCTAAATCCATGAGTAATGCTCCTAGTGCCTTGTCCACATCTGCACAATTATTAGCTACGGCTTCAAAATTGTTACCGTGGGTATCCCAACCCCCACGAGAAACTTCAATGTAACGGACTTTATTTTCTACTAACCTGCGGGCTAAAAGGCAACCTTGGCCAAAATTGGAAGTGCCATACAGATCATGCATCGCTTTTGGTTCTTTGGTGATGTCAAAAGCATTAAGGTCTTCGCTGTTCATCAGCTTGATCGCATCTTTATACAGATTAGAATAAGCTCGAACTTGTTTCTGTTTGTACTCGGCAGTAAAGTTAACATTAAGTTTTTCCGCCATGGTGATACGGTTACCAAATGTCTGCTGGTCCAGATAAGAAGCCATCGAGCTATTCGCAAGGCCTGACTTTGGATTTCCTATGGGCAGGGCACCGTGCTCGGCTTCGAGGAAACCAGCTCCACCGCCACCACCACCAATCCTTACATTTCGAGGAATTGTGCGATTAATAGGCCCTGAAAGTTTCGATACCCAACTGCCGAATGTTGGATGTACTATCGTTCCACGCTTGAGATAACTCGTGTGCATTAGGTAACTGGCTTGCATGTGGGCTCCTTGGCTTGTGACCATGGTTTTTATCAAAGCCGAGTTGTGCATGTGCTGAGCGGTGAGTGGAAGATTTTCCGATAAAATAACACCGTCTGCACTGGTCGCAATTGATTTAACAGGCCCTTGAATGTCAGGGTTATTTGGCTTTGGCCCAAAGGTGTCGAGGTGAGACATTGCACCTGACATATTCAAATAAATGACATGTCTTGCCGCAGCTGGTCTTGCTCCAGGGGTCAGTGCTTTGACACTGTTGTGAATGTAAGATCCAGCCATGGGCATAAGGCCAACTCCGAGGCAAGCTTTTGCAGCGTTTGCAATAAATTCACGGCGGCCGAGTTCGTCAATGGTGTTGGGTGATAAGTTCATGTAATGTATCCTTGATTAGTATTTATAAATGGTTGGGTTTTCAAATTATTGCACAAAGAGGAATTCGTGACTATTGACCAAGACCCAAATTAGGTCTTTTTCTGGGTGAGGACTTTCGCGCACCGCATCCTTAAAGGTTCGAACTTCTGAACTGCTCGGTTCACGATTTAAAACAGCAAGAAAAGCATTTTCGATTTTAGTGTCTATCGTTTTGCCTTTTTGAATGATTTCAAGGATTTTCACCTTATCATTTTTAAGTAATTGATTTTCGACATAACCGTTCAACAGGTTAAGAACTTGTGTGACTGATGCCTGTTTGTGGCTCCCTTCAATTTGGTCTCTGTTAGAGGCCCCGAATTCACTGATTAAGTGACCAGCTGGTGCTGGAGACCCAACTTCGGAAGCCCGAATAGTACTGCGGTCCTTAACATAATTACCATAGTCATGTGCAGGTTTTGCGTAAGATTTTGTGACCTCTGGCGGAGCATTTTGTTTCTGTTTAAACTGATTCAAGCAAGAACGGCAGCAAAACGCGACCGTATCGCCATCATCATTAAAGGCAAGAAGAGAAGGATCTATGGGACGACCAGGTTTGATCGGGCAATCTGAATTGATGGGATCACCAAACTTCATCGCTGTTGTTTTCGATGCTGTTGAGCTTGCTGGGCTTGGTTGGCTTTCTTTGAATCGGTTCAGGCAGGAACGACAGCAAAACCCTATGGTTTCACCTTTATCATTGAGTGCTTTCAGGGATGGATCAATGGCACGACCAGGTTTAAGAGGACATTCAGCATTAATGGGATCGCCAAGTTTTGCAGCCATCTCTTTCATTTCTTTTTTGGGAGCTGCTACAGCACCAGGCTGAAGTCCAGCTCGTTTCATCATTAAGGCAAATAATTCTTCACCCGACATTTCCAGGTAACTTTCGTAGGTACTGTAATCATCCCGTCTTTTGAGCTGTCGGGTATCCACATCTGAAAAATTTAAGGCCACAAGAGAATCCCAAAGCTGCTCGCCAGACATTCTTTCCATAAGTGGGCCCTGATAAAAATAGGGAATACTTCCACGAGTTGGGGTTTGTACATTTGGACCGGCAAGCACCCACTTGACTTCAGGTGGCATGATAGTATCCTTAGCATCACGAGCCATCATATCAGGTTTGGGAGCCTCGCGTTGAAATGCTTGGGTGTTATAAATAATGCGTTGAAATTCTTTAATATCGTAATTAAGAGCCACCATAACTTTTTCAAGATGGAGTTGGAGTGTTGGATCCGTCGGCATAGTATCATCAATCATGTTATCCAATGGTTCGATAAATGCTAAACCGAAGGCTTCTTTCCATAGTCGGTTCACAATAACTGCGGTAAACCTAGGGTTAGATTCAGAGGCAACCCAATTAGCATAAGAAGATCTTGAACCGGTAACCTCAAGATTTTCATCAAGCTCAGCAGCGAGACCGAAAATTGTGGAAGCTTTTATCTCTTGGTTAGGGTTGGCGTTATCATACTGATAGTCTCCAGGAAGCTTAATCTTTCCATTGCCCATGCTTGCCAAACCGATGCCCATTATGTCGTTAAAATTCAAACTCGCTCTTCGGATTTTTTCGGATGCATTGACATTATCCTCCCTGTTCATCCTGTTGCGTTCCGCTCTTACAAGTTTATTAAAAGTATCCATGTTCTCTCCGGTTCTGTAACGGGAATTACCGGCCCCTTCAGTAAAGGCTGCCATCTCATAGAATTGTTTTTGAGACCAGCGGTCGAAAGGGTGGTCATGGCACTGTGCGCATTCCAAACTTGTTCCAAGGAAGATACGAACTGTATTGGACATGTTATCCAATTGCATTCCTCGATCACGAATAAAATAACCAACTGCACCGTTTCCGCGTTCCCACATCGGACCAGAAGCAGATAACATTTCTTTGACCCAAACATCATAGAGTTTATTGGTGGCGATCGATTCACGAATATAATCGATATAAGGCCTTCCGGAAACTCGGTTCCCGAGATTTTCTTTAGCACGGAGAATATCTGCCCAAAAGTTAAACCAATGACTCACATACCCATGACTACCTAAAAGTTTATCGATAAGCGCAGATTTTTTGATGGATCTGTCTCGGTTTTCTAAAAATTCAGTGGACTCTTCGTATGTGGGAATTCTACCAATTATTTTCAGATAAGCTCTTCTAAGAAAGACTTCTTCACTTGCAGATTTGTTGGGACGAAGCTTGTAAGATTGAAGTTTTTTTTCGATGAGGCTGTCTATGTAGCGGGAGTTTGCTTTCAGTACAGATGATGAAAGTGGCCTTTGGAACTCGGGTAGGGCGTCATGATTGGGAGCAAAGTTATTTTTGACAAATGCTTGGTCATCTTCAGTGAAAATGTCTAAACTGATTCGAAAAAGTTGATTGTCTTTACTACGCCGGAGAAGAATGTCTCCGTCTTCAAAAAACTTTTCCACAGAACCCTTGATCTTTTGCCCATTTTTGGAATGAAAATCTCTTTCGGCTGATCCATACGAGGAAAAAGGCAAAAGTGCAAAAAATGAAATAAAAGCGAGAAAGTTATACATAATTTTAAATCTGATCCGATTGAACTTTTATGGCAAGATTTTTTTAGCGTTTTACAGGTTCGTAATGAGTAAGAAAACTCTTTGTTATTTTATTCCAAAACACTTCTAAATCTTTTGTTTTTTTTAAGGATTATTTCATTTTGCGAAATTTTGCGTGGAATCGTCTTGAATATCATCAGATTTTGCTTGTTTGCTTTAAGTTCAAAAGAAGTGATCCGTCCTCAGTTTTGGCAAGATTTCTTAATAAATATCAATGAGTGAATTCGCTCTATTAATGAAGTTCAACCGGATTGCTCAATTTTAAGTAAATAAATATGATGTATGGCTTTGAGAAGTGGATGTGATTTATGTTAAAAAAGTGACAGATTATCTGTTGGTCGTTGCTTTAAAGCTATTTTTCGAAATAAAGAGATAAATTGTAATGACATCTTCTTTTAAGATAATCCTTATCAACATCACATTGTGGGTTTGCGTTTCGTGCGAAAAGAAACAGGCAACTGCCACAGAAGGGAGTTTCACAAATACTGACAAGCAACTCTACAGGTTAGACGATCATGTCGGTTCAAAAACCTGTGCGGAATGTCACCAGGAGGCTCATGGAAAATGGAAAGAATCTCATCATTTCCATGCAATGGAATTACCGAATGATCAAACTGTAAGGGCAGATTTCAATAATTCGCTTTTTGAAAATTATGGAGTGACCACCAAATTTTTTAGGAAAGACGAAAAATATTTGGTAGAAACTGAAAATCAAGCAGGTGAAATGGAGGTGTTTGAAGTCGCCTACACGTTTGGGTGGGAGCCTTTACAACAGTATTTGGTGAAATTCCCAGACGGTCGCATGCAAGTGCTCCCAACCTGTTGGGATGTGGAGAAAAAAGAATGGTATCATCTGTATCCAAATGAAAAAATTGCTCCATCGGATCCTCTTTTTTGGACTCGATCTCTTCAAAACTGGGATCATATGTGTGCCGATTGTCATTCCACGAATCTGAGGAAAAAATTTGATGAGGCATCCCAAACCTTTTCTACTGCTTATTCTGAAATTAATGTTTCATGCGAATCATGTCATGGTCCAGGGCGAGAGCATGTTGAGCTGGCAAGGTTAGGTACTGATTTTAAAGAAATGCCAGATTTTGCACTGGCTGATGTGAATAGCACCAATATTGCTCAAATTGAAACTTGTGCAAAGTGTCACGCGAGGAGGGGCTTTGTTCATCCTGGGCATCATGCAGGCAGTTCTTTTTTGGATCATTTTTTGCCTGAAGTCGTACAACCATGGTCACCAGACATGCAAGTTCCTACTTATCATGTTGATGGTCAGATTGACGATGAAGTTTATGTCTATGGATCTTATGTTCAAAGCAAAATGTTCCACCAGGGAGTCAAGTGCGTTGATTGTCATGATCCTCATACGGTGAAGTTACATACTTATGATAATCAGCTTTGTACGCGTTGTCATGTCCCCAATGATAAGAATCCGCTCGGTTTCGATACACCTTCGCATCATTTTCACCCCATGGGTACAGAAGGAGCAAAATGTGTGGAATGTCATATGCCCCATAAAACCTACATGGGTATAGATGATCGCCGGGATCACAGCATCCGTATTCCCCGACCTGATCTTTCTGTACGGTTTGGTTCTCCAAATGCATGCAACCAATGCCATCAAGACAAAAATGCTCAATGGGCAGCAGATGCGATTACTAAACTTAAAGGACCAGATCGCCCGAAAGAGGCCAGGCACCCCGAAGCCTTTCATGCTTTTCGAACCGGTGGGCCCAACGCGGAAAAGCTGTTACTTGAAACCTGTCGGGATGTAGAATCGCCAGCATTTACCCGTGCTGGAGCTATGCTTGCTTTGCGACGATTTATAAGTGATGTTAGCTTTGAAGAGGCGAAGAGAAACCTAGATTCTAATCAGTCGGTCGTTCGGGTGGCGGCTCTATCTAAATTAGAGGGTATGCCAGTTTCGGAAGCTTACCCTGAGCTGGTAAAAATGCTCAACGATCCCATCCGCTCAGTACGTACTGAAGCCGCTCGCCTACTTTCCCGTGCTCCACATTCTTTATTTTCCCCTTCAGACTTTAGACTTTTCCAGGAAGTTTTTGAAGAGCTCAAGCTTCGCTATACCAGTAATCTTGACAGGCCTGAATCATATCTTTCACTCGGAATTCTAGCAGAAAATCAAAACCTTCCCCTTGATGCAGAGAAGTATTACCGGCAGGGTATTCGTCGAGAGGATACATATGTGCCCGCCCGGATGAATCTGGCAACTTTATTGAGCAGAAGAGGGAAAAATCAGGAGGCGGAAAAATTTTTAAGAGAAGCAGTTCGGTTGCAACCAACTTGGGGGCAGGTTCACTATTCCTTGGGCTTACTATTGGCTGAGGATGAGAAGCGCATCTCCGAAGCCATTCGTTCTCTAGAGAGAGCTTCCGCATATTGGCAGGAAAATCCCCGTGTTTTCAATAACCTAGCGATTGCTTACTGGAAGAGCGAAGAATATGAAGATGCAATCATTTCTTTTCGTCAAGCCTCTAGGTTACAACCAGACAATCCTGAGTTTTTGCAAAACCTTGTACAGTTATTGTTGCAACAACAAAGATGGAATGAGGCTTTGCCATTTGTTGAGAAAATAGTCGAACTTTTGCCGAATAACCCCCAATACATTTCATTGCTGTCCGAAATTAAAGGGGAAGTAATGCGAGTGCGTAATTCGAAATAAAATGGAGCCACCTGTCAGGGTCGAACTGACGACATCCTCATTACAAGTGAGGCGCTCTACCAACTGAGCTAAGGTGGCGAAATCCAATTTTCAATAGCTTAGTAAATGGTTTTTGAAAATGCAATCGGATAGTCGTGTTCTTATTTATTTTATTTCAACAGAGTCGCAAAGAAACAGTTTTTCTATGGGGATGTGAGAGAGTAAGAGCGATCGGCAGGTGGAAATCCTTTCCCTTTCAATCTCGGCACGATAAGAAATGCTTCCATCTTTCTTTTCTAATTTACCAGAAAATAATGGTTCCTTTGGATAAAGTTTTTGTATGCTTCTGAAAAAGCCTGTGGGCATACGGAAGGCACCTAAACTAACGGAGTGAAGGGAGTGCGCGGGCAGTGCCGCAATTAATTGATTAAAAAGTTTGGCGTAGCGGGCGTCGAAGTCGACACAATCAATGATGGGGTCAATACGGAGACCTATCTTCCATCCGAGTGCAGCCAGTTTTTCCATCGCTTTAATACGGGACTGAACAGAGGGAACCTTGTGCTCTAGTTGCTGGCTAATTTCCTCCGGGGTAAAACTAAATGCAACCACTGCATTATCTAATGGGTCTGTTCTTTCCAACACTTGGCTAGCAATACTCTTGGTTCGAAGCTCAAGCCATGAATTTGGTAATTCCCGAAAGAATGGAATAAATTCTTGGGCAAACCCCGTGAGCGATTCTAGCGCTAAACTATCACAGTCATAACCTGAAAAAAACCAACTGGGTTCCTCCCCTAATTCATCATGCTTTTTTTTAATCTCTGCTTTAAAATCCTCAAAGTTTACGAACAGAACATAGTGAGCGGATGGAAACATACCTTGCAAAAAACAATACCTGCAATCATAGAGGCAGTTAAGAAGATGGGAGAAATAAAAGTTTTGAGACCCACCGATGCCATAGCTTGCGGGAATCGGATGAATTTTTTTCCCATTTTGTTTTGCCAGGATGAGTGCGGGGTTCTTCTTTTGCAGCCTGAAACTTTGCCCCCTGGGGTTAAATACCTCTTTGTAGTGCTTACAGGGAATCTTTGTCGCCTTCGGGAATCGACGAAAAAACTCTTGAGTCCGAGGGTGTTCTTCGATGTCTTCCTCGAAATAAATATATTCGATCATGATAGAATTCGATAAGGTTCGATCAAATGAGCAAGGGAGTTTAAGCTAGATTTTGCATTATTTTCATTCCGCAAAGATTGCAGGATTTTAGCTTCTTCTATCTTGAAGGATTTGGATTGATTAAGCAGTTGAAAGAGTAGGTGGGTTTGGGTTTCTGTAAAGTTTTGAGAGAGTAAAGCTTCTTTTTTAAAGGCTACAGTCTCACTATCAGGAAAAATTTCATTGGCTAGCATCTCCAAGCTTTCCACAAAACCAAGGATTACGGGGAGATTTTTATCAATCACTTTTGATACGATCTTGGGATTAAAAGTATTGAGCGGTTGCCTCAAGTTGTCCGACACAACTTTAACAACTTGGACTAATTCTCGGGTTACACTTTTGGAGGCTATGGTATAAAACCCGTGGGCTTCCATATCATATCCACTTTCTCTCTCGTAATCAGTGTTGGGCCGATCACAAGTTTGAAGGGGGGATCTTACGATTCCAGAATCTATAATTTGAGGAGGATAATAGGTGGAGGAACAATCTTCCAAGAAGATACGATCTGCAATAAATAGAGACCCTATGTCCAGGGATCTATGTCCGGCGATGCCGAGGTTTAAAAATGAAGACGGCCGATCTTGGCTGGGGCTTTTCCCAAGTAAAAAACCAGTTGCTCCAGCAGATGCAACTTTGCCAATGCCCGAGACCACAAGTTGATGATTTTTATTTTGAAAGGTTGGAAAGGGAAGGGGACCAGGTACCTTTTTCAACTTCAGTGCATCAATAAGGGGCTTGGCTTCTGCTTCTAAGGCAATGATGAAATTCATTTAGTTAAACTCTGTTTAAAGTACGCAATAAGTTTTGATATTTTAAGGATTGTTGAAAGTACAGCTCAGACTCTTTGTTTTTATCATGCTTTCTAAATCCTTCGGCTAAAATTTTACATTTTTGAACGAGAATGGACAAGATAGCTTCTTGTTTACTGTTTGAAAACCCAGCCTTCTCAACAAGTTTTTCTAAAGACCTGACCCGAAAACGATCCATGCCCCAATTCTGTCTGGATAATTGGTCAGAATGCCCACCATGTTTGACCACAAGTTTTTCATCGATGTATCCAAAGGATTCTTCTAACAAAACCCGCAACCATAAGTCATAGTCTTCGCAAACGGGTAGATCATTATCAAAGCCTCCAAACTTTTCAAAGATAGAATGGTGAAGGAGAACAGAGGATGGGCAGATTAAGCATCTCTCAAGTGATCTTTTAAAAAGCTCTTCGGGTGTCTTGTTGAGGTATTTGGGAGGTAACACTTGGTTGCCGTTTCTAATCCATACTTCATCGGTGTGAGATGCAAGGATAGTTGGATGGCTTTTGTGGAACCTAATTTGCCTTTCTAATTTCTCTGGTTGCCATTCATCGTCCGAGTCTAAAAAGGCAACCCAGGGGCAGTGGGCTTTTTGGATGCCAAGGTTTCTGGCTGAGGACACCCCTTGGTTTTCTTGCCGATACCATACCGTTCGAGGGAATTCAGTGCCTAGTTCTTTTTCTAGAGGCGATATGGATCCGTCATCAATTACAATGACTTCAGTTGGGCTAAGCCTTTGCTTAGAAACTGAAACTAGGGCACGCCTGAGAAAATTAACCCGGTTGTAGCAAGGAATAATGACAGAGGTGTCAAAAGCGTACGCTTGGGCGGACGCATTCACTCCGCAAATCCTCGAGGTCGAGGTGTTAAAATACTTTTACAGGAACTTCAACTGGCTCGTAGCCAGAAGCGGTTATAATCATTTTCCCTTCTCCAGGATCTCCTCCCCGAACGGGAATATTTACTGTTTTGTCACCTTCTGAAATTAATGCCACTGGCATCACTAGTGATTTAGGAACATTGGTTTTAATATCTATGGGGATACCTCCACTCGGGGCTTCGTAATCAATTTTAAACAAAATCGTTGCGGAATCTCCTGACTGAATCTCCAGGGAATTGGGGACAACACTGAGCACGCTTTCATCTACCCGGAAATTGCCTATATCCAATGCACCATGTGGGCCGCCTATCAATTGGACTTGGTAATCGACCCCGGCAGGTAAGGAAGGAACTGTGAACCTAAGCTCGTTTTCCGAAAGGTAACGGGTGCTGGCTTTTTCCTCCCCTATGGTAATGGAGTCATATTTTGTAAGACCACGACCTTGGACAGCGATTTCAACCCCAACGGGTCCACGGTAAGATGCGAGGTTTCCAACATATCGGTTTTCCAAGCGAAAAACCTGAAGGTCACTTTTTAATGATCTTTGCGACTGTGCCCCATTATCTTTTTCTTTTATGTAAGAAGCCTCAAAGTAATAAGTCGCTTCATCAAAACCGGCAGGTAATTTATAGTCACAACTCCAAAGAAATGGATTAAGCGGGTCTTGGACCATGGGAACATTCTCTCCACCAACCACAAGAGTAACTTGAATCGATTCCGACAAAACTTTTCTGTCTTGAAGATCTACCTCAGTTTGCAGGGTGTAGATGCCGGATGGATTTTGGCTGATATTAGAAGAGGTCAGGTTGATGAAACTCGGCCTTTTGCAACTCGATAAAATGAACAAGCTTAGTGACAAGCTGATAAAAGAGATTAGTTTGATTTTTAATTTCATGATTTATTTACAGATGACAATGCCAAGTTTACACAATGCTCAAAAAAAGTAAAGAGACAGGACAACTTTCGAGCCTGGGTATGTATGTGCATGTTCCATTTTGTTCTACCACATGTGACTTTTGCGCATTTTACCAAGAGAGACCAAGCAAAAAGGGATTTGAATTATTTTTTAGTGGGTTAAAGCGTGAGATGGATCACTTTTCACCGCCTCACTCATTTTCCACGGTTTTTATTGGTGGCGGAACACCGGGGCTCCTTGGTCCTGAGCAAATAGTACGGTTGGGTGAAATTATTCATACTCAAAATATAGAAAATTTGATTGAATGGAGTGTGGAGATTGCACCCTCTGAAATCACTCCAGATAAATTAAAAAATTTTAAAGAAATTGGGGTGACTCGAATATCTTTAGGGGTTCAGACATTCAATCCCCAATTAATGAAAGAGTTGGGGCGGGTCCATGAAGTAGATCGGGCTCTAAGTGCCTATTCTCTGATTCGAGAGGCTGGTTTTTCCTCAGTAAATATTGACTTACTCTTTGGTGCCCCTGGGCAGAGTCTAGAAATGTGGGAAGAGGATTTAAAGCGAGCGGTGCAACTCGACCCCGACCATATTTCCACTTATTGCCTTACTTTTGAGGAAGATACCGCTCTTTTTGTAAAACTCTCGGAGGGAAAAGTGAAAATTAATCCTGAAAAAGAGGCCACATTCTACGAAAAAGCGTGGGAGTTTTTACCTCAACACGGTTATCCACAGTATGAGATCTCCAATTATGCCAAGCCTGGTAAGACTTGTTTGCATAACATTAATACTTGGGCGATGAATGATTGGATTGGGTATGGACCATCGGCGGCTACGCAATATCAAGGGGTACGGCGAAAGAATCTTGCCAATGTGGAAGAGTGGGCAAAGCAATGGGAGCAATCAGAAGAGGGGGGCTTTGCCGAGTTTGAAGAACTTCAACCCCATGACTTGGCGAATGATGCGGTCCTCTTTGGACTTCGTATGAATCAAGGAATAGACTTGGATGAAATTGGGCAAAAGTTTAAAATTGATGAGTTATATTTTGCTGAGATTGAAAGTTTTTTCCATAAGCTTCAGGCAGCAGGGATGATGGAGAAAGCGAACACCTGGAAATTAACAGGCAAAGGTAGGATCTTAGCGGATGCGATTGCGAAAGAATTACCTACTGAAGATAATTTCTCTAGGTAGCTTTTAGGGCATCTGTCAAAAGCATACTGCTCTCTTCAAGCCCGCCTGGTCTTGCCTTCTGCATCCAGTTGTTTTCAAAACGCTTCACGATCTCTTTTGCATTATATTGAGGGGAGGAAAAGGAGGTCATCAGAGAAATCCCTTTTTGTAGACTTAGTAAACTTAACTCTATGCCCAGCGAGATCTCTTTTTGGAACTCATCTTTTCCTTCAAAATTATTGATTCCTTTCAAATCGTGGTGCAGTGATTTGAGATATTCAATGCCTTGGTTTAGCTTGTTGGTTGTGAAATTTTCTTTAAGGAAAGCAGGCATTTTCTCAGGTTGTGGGCTGAACAAAATATTCCATGCAAGGCTTGCATTTGGAATCTTAGAGTCGAGGATTTGATCTAATGTGCCGAGCTCCATGAGTATCCCTGCAGGATCCGAAGAAGCGGTGGACCAAAGGGTCGAGTTGATTTCTTTTGCAAGAGCTTGATCATCAATTTCCTGATTCCGCCATCCCCACTGAGCGGCAAGAAAAATGGAGGGGTAAAAAATTGGCCATGGTTGATGGTTTCCACAATCTCCCCAACTCGTGAGGAGGATACCCTCGGCATGATGTTTAAACGCATTGTTAAAAGCATTGGAAAGGTTTTGCCTGGCTGTTGGCCATCTCCCTGAAAAACTTCGCCACGTCGCAGTTCCGGGAGCCAAGCAGAAAGATAAATCACAGGAAGAGATGATTTCAGCCTGTTGGTCAAAGGGATGGTCTGCTTCATAGCCCCAAATTATTGGTTTGGCTGATGGAGGAAGGAGCTTTGCATTTTCCGGTTCTTCGAGCAGAACATCCGCCCAAAATTGCATGTGTTTTCCATATTTTTCCACCAAGGCCCGGATGCCATCAAGGTGATTAAGGTACACTTTGGCTTTGCCATGAGTCTTTACCTTATCTGCACTCCACCCTTGACCAAGTTCCCAAGGTTCATCCATGCCAACATTGAAGTTTGACGAGCTGAAGTTGGGTAAATATTCCCGGTAAAGGAGGTTCATAAAATCCAAGCTTCCTTGGTTTGGCTTCAGAGTGCTCCCGTGATCTCTTTCCATGAAGGGCTCATCTCTGCGAAAGCCATTGGGGCACTCGGCGAGGTCATGGTAAGCATCATGCTTAAGCCACCTCTCGAAGTGTCCAAATGAGTTGAGATTGGGAACGAGTTCAATGAATTTCTTTTTACAATATCCGTCTATTTGCCTGATCTCATCGCCAGTCAAGGGAGATGCCTCTTTCCATACGATGGGGTGTTCAGCGAATGCAAATGTATGCTCCACATAAAGTTGTAACTCATTGTAACCAAGCTTGGCTAACAGATCGATAAGTTCCCAAATACTTTTCATAGTTGGCACTTTTCCTCGGCTTACATCGAGCATGAACCCCCGGCGCTTAAAAATTGGATAATCTTCAATTTTCGTGCAAGGGAGTTGGTTTGGGGCGTCACTATTTTGGACAATTTTCGCCAGGGTATTAAGTGCCCGAAAAACTCCTTCCTGACCTGAGGCATGGATGCACACCTGGTCTGTGTTTATCTCTAAGCTATATCCCCCGTTTTTTTTGTGTGGCCCTTTCCCCACGAGGAGCGTTGGGTGTGAGTTTCCAGTGGAAAAGTTTTGCTTACCACTTTTTAAAGTCTCGTGGACCACTTTTTCAAATTTGGATTCAAGGACTTGAATTTCCCAGTTTTTGGTTTTGGTGAAAAAGCCTGATGAGAAAGAAATTTTATGAGGCCTTGGGAAAATCTGAAGCTGCTCGTTCAAATTAACTTTTCTTTCGGGGTATTAAAATTCCCATTCCCCAGGTTATAAAAACAGTAAGAGGCCAGGCCCAAACTGTATTGATAAGTATTCCAAGCTTACCATGATTATCTTTGAGAAAGCTCCATTCCAACGCATCTTGGAGTGTGATGATATTGTAATTAATCAGGATTTGATAAAAGTCTGGACGGAGGCTTGCGACCAAAAAGAAGGAGAGAAAGAATCCAATTGATAGCCCTCTTGCACTCGCTTTGGGGGTCAGTAACGAGGCTAGAAACATTCCCAGCATAGGCCCTGTAGTGTAAGAAATCATTCCAAATGCCAACTTAACCACATCTACATTACCTCGAAGCGAATCGAGTTCTATGGCAAAGGCAGACAATAAAATTCCCCAAAAGAGAACCAATAGTCTGGAAAAACGTAGTTTTTTCTTCTCTTCATTTTTTGCAAACCTGTCCTTAAATAAGCTCAGGGTGGTCTGAGATAGCGCTGCGAGTATAGAATCAAGACTGGAGATCGCGGCTGCAAAAACACCGGCGAGAATAAGTCCTCTCAACCCCACCGGTAACTCAGTCACAATCCAAACAGGATAGATAGCATCTGAATCTTTAGCGAAAATCTGAGGCTCTGTCCCAGACATTCTCATTGGTTCATAATAAGCAAAGAGAGCAGCCCCCACAAAAAGCATCAGTAGTGTGAGGATAAGGGCTCCGGAGCTTGCAATCATTGCTTTGCGGGCATCTTTTTCATTTCGGCAGCAAAACATTCGCTGAGCGTTTAGTTGATCGACCCCAAAGGCACTTAAATTTTGGAAGGGGACAGCGATAATTGCTACCCAAAGGGTAAAGCCAACTGCTGGATCGCTAGATAGATTAAGAAGGGTAAACTTATCAGCAGAGCTTCCAATCTCAATCATTTCCTTCCAACCGCCATCCAAGGTTGAAAGAATCCAAAAGAGAGAGAACAGGCCGGCACTTACAAAGAGAAAAAATTGCATAACATCCGTCCAAATTACGGTTCTCATACCTCCCATTAATGTCCAACCAATAGCAAAGAAGCCAATAATCCAGATACATTGGTCGAATTCTAGGGGAGTGACGACCTTGAGTGCGAGAGCGGCCACTAACACCCGCACACTTTGTCCAAGAATACCTCCAATTTGAAAGATGAGAGTAGCCAGCCGTTTCGCTCCTTCTCCTAATCGGTTTCCCATGTAGTCGTAAGGGCTAAAAATTTCTCTTTCATAGAAAACTTTGACAAAGAAAATACCCACTAAAATTCGGGCAATAATCGATCCAATTCCCCATTGAAGGTAAGTAAAGTTTCCACCTGCCGCGTAAACCATGCCGGGCACTCCTATAAAAGTAACACCACTTATCTCTGTGGCGATAATCGAGCCTGATACCGCGAGCCAGGGTAAAGATCTACCCCCAAGAAAGAAGTCTTTGATTGTAGACTGCTTGCCCTTCAATTGGTGACCCACCCAAGTGGTAAGGGCTAAGTAAGCACCTACCACTATCCAGTCAATACTCGTAAATAACTCGTGATAATCCATCCAATCATTATCAAAGTATTTTCAGGTCCAAGTGGAAACGGAAAAAATCATTTCGTGAATAAATAATACTCTTGGGAATAAGTTCTTGTTTTCAGTCTATGATTTATCTGAGAAAAAGAAGTATGAAACCATTTACTTTGGTTATTGGCGCAACCGCGCTTTTTATAGCTGGTTGTGCTGCTTACTTTAGCGTTCGGGGTATTGCTCTTACCTTCGGTGCTGTTAGTTCCTTTACCATTCCGATCATTATAATGGCATCCAGCTTGGAGATTGGGAAGTTGGTCGCTGCATCTTTCCTCTATCGGCATTGGAAAACCTGTAACCAAACTCTACGAACATATTTGCTGATCGCGGTTGTTTTACTGATTGGTATCACCTCCGCTGGAATTTACGGGTACCTTTCTCAAGCTTTTGAGGAAACTCTTAGCCAAGTGGAAGGATATGAAAAAGAGATTGTAAGTTTACAAAGGCAGCAAGGGGAGTTTGACCGTCTTATCCAAGCTTATCAAACTTCCGGTCAAAGAGGGTCCTTACTTCGAGAAGAAAAGCAAGGTGAGGAGAGAATTCGTCTTGAAAAATATATCGGGGAAAGAAGGAAAGATATTGTCTCCGCTGAACAATCAAAAGCACGTCTGGCGGATGAGACTGATCAAATAATAGTCGGCGAACGACAAAAACGAGAAGAAGAAAAAAAGAGACTGGAAGAGGTTATAAAAATTCGCCGTTCAGACATTTCCAAGTTGGAAGATAATCGGAAAGAGGTGAAGTCTGAAATCGACCAGAGGATTACGAAAGAACTAGCTAAGGAAGAAAAAATTAACCAAAGACTTGAGGAATTGGATGCCGCAGTAAAAGTCTACCGAGATCAAGGACCGGGAGGTTTTTTGAAAGAAAATGGTTTTAAAAAAGCGTCCGAATTACTTAAGACCCAGGCAGAGGAGAGAGAGGGTTTACGCGGATCCCTCACCGAAATTAATGGTGCCATTGAAAAAGCCCGAGATGATTTAAATATTAGGTATGGGGCATTGGATGTAAGGATTGAATCGATCCAATTGGAAGTCTCTGATGCAAACCAAAAAATAACTGAGTTAACCACTGGAAGTGCGGAGCAAGCAGATAATGTGAAAACGGCCTTGGAAAACTTGCAGAAGGCAAGATCTTCCGTGGATGATAGAATTAAGTCTTTGGAGTCTGAAATTGCAGAAGCGAGCAAGAAAATCACTATTATGAGTGAAACTACCTCGGCCTTTGGCCCCGATAGCTCCGCTGAACTAGAAGAGAAAAAAAGTGGACTGCAGAATAAAAAAGAGGAGGCAGAAAAAAGAATTTTAGAATTAGAAGGAAAAATTCGGGCCACTGATATTGGATCTTTCAAGTTTGTGGCTCGGGCATTTGATCCAGACGTGGCAGCCGCGGAAGCCACCGAGAATCCAGTGCTGATTGAGGAAGCAATGAACCAGGCAGTTAACCGGGTGGTTAAGTGGTTTATCTTGATCTTAGTTCTGGTATTCGACCCCTTGGCCGTGACCTTGGTGATTGCCTTTAATGCTTCTCTTATTCGTAAAAATGCTGATGTTTTCGCCCAAGAGAATTCAAAAAAAGAAACTTCTTCAGCGAAAGCGAAATCATCAGGCCCCAGTCCTTTTATTATACTTCTGATCGTAGGAGCATTAATTTACGGGGTCTATCATGCCTTGCCAGACGGGAGGACTCCTGTCGCACCCCCCGGGGGATTAACGAAATCTGTCATCATAGATGATTTGGCGTCGAGTAAACTGGATGATCGTGCTTTGGCATATGTGCCCGAAAAAGCATTTGGTGTATGCAGTTTTTCAAGCCTTCGGATGGTCGAGGAAGTTGGTGTTCCCAAAATATTACCAATGGAATTACTTTCTCGAATCCCATTTTTTAAAAATATGCTCTGGGATCCTCAATCCTGTGGCATCCAACCAAATGGGCGAGTGCTTTATTTTATGCAATTACCTGGTGGCTTTTACAAAGAAAAGCGACCGGGTGATGTTCTGTTTGGCTTGGTTTTGCCGATCGGAGATAATGCTAAGGCGAAAAACTTTATTCTCAATCAATTAGATTTAAAATCCCAAAATCCCAGTTGGAAGGTTCATGAAAATATGCTTCCGGATTTTCATTCTATTCATCATGAATCCGCTCATATTTCGATGGGTATGGACCAAAACTGTTTGGTGCTACTTACTTCTTGGTGGTCCGATCAACCTGATTCCAACTTCTTGGAAAAAGAAATGAAAGAAATTTTCCAATATGGACAGGTTTCAAATCGTCTCCACCCTAAACTAGTTTCTTCTTTGCGGGGAAATGATTATGATATTGCCGCTTTCCTCTTTGCTGAAAATTTCTTTTCTCCATTCCAAAAAACAGTGGAAGAAACAGAATTATTGAACACTTTTCGTGAGTTCTTGTCTTTTGATGTTACGATTAAAGCAAAAGCCAGTTTAGAGGGCGTTTCTTTTACAGGAGAATATGATTATGGAAAAGCAATGCTGGATGCTAGCTATGGATTTAAAATAGCGAGCCTGTTGGAAAAATTTCGGGAAAGCCCAAACTCTTCCGGTTTATCCAGTGTTTATGGTGAATTTGTGGAAATTTTTCTTCAGAGATTAGACTACCAAAGCGTAGTTCGTTTGCTAGAGAGAATTGATTTAGGCCAATCACTTGGCTTTGAATCTTTCACTTCTTTGGAGTGCAGTAGTGGAATGCAAGGGAGTCGAAAGGGAACATTTGCAGTGACTATTAATTCCAGTGAACCAGGCGGTGAAACTTTAAGACTAGCCATGGATTTATTTGTTGAAGCATTGAACCCTTTCAGTATTCAAAATAAAGAAAAATTCCGCTAATGCCTTTTGGAGTACGGAATATTTTCATACTCAGTTGTTTGAGCCTGCTCTGGTCCAATTGTGCCCAAAATGGCATTGACTTCAATGACCCTCAAAATACCCCTAAGGCAGCTATCACTAGCTCTTTGTCTCCAACTGTTCTATCGAACCCTCAATCGAAGGAACCCGCAAAGCCATTATCTGGGGAATCAAGGAAAGCAGAAAATGCGAAGGTTAAACCTGGAGATCGGAAGGGCGTAATTTTTACAAATGAAAAACGAAAAGATTTAAAGGGTAACAAAAAGAAAGGTAAGGAAATACGGGAGCCTAAAGAATCTAAAGTATTCGCGAACAAAAAACCATTTTTGATGAAGAAAAAATCAAATGTTCATTCATTGCCGAGTACCAAGCATTCAATTCCTCCCCTTGATTCTTCTACCCAAGTTCCTGAAGATGTAAGCGGTTTCTCAAATTCTGCTCATACAACCCTAAAGCCGAAATCAAAAAAGCAAATTCAAACAGAGTCCAAAATGTTAACTACCATCGACAAGCCCGATATTTCTAGGGAGAAAAGAAAGTCACCAGACCAAAAAGTTACAAAAAATGCTTCAAGCTATCCCGTAAGAAAAAAAAATATTTTGCCACTACCTTCAAAATCCGAAGCTGAAAAATTACATTCTCAGAAAAAAGAAGTCTCTAAGAAAGTTGTAAGCGGAAAGAATGATTTGACCAAATCAATTTCTTTGATTCAGGGTGAGCCGATTCCCGGAAAGGGTGGAGAGCCAAAGCAAAGTATAGGTAAACCTGAAAAGGTACATCCACTTTCAGTTATTCAAAATCTGGACAAGCAACCAAAAGGAGTTGCTGCATCTGATTCAAGCTCAGGACGTCCCATCTCTTTGGTACATTCCAACTATAGACCAAAGTCAGTGGAGGAAATAAAGGGGAGCATGCCGGATGTGAGTCTGTTGGGTAACCAAGTAGAGCTAAATGCTACTGAAAGGGCAGGGGTTGCCCTAGGTTGGAAAGCTGAACTGCTGAGATCGGAGGCGAAAGATAAAGACAAGTCTAAGTTTAAAAATCAATCATTCCCTGAGGGGAAAGGGAACACTCAGGGGTTTAGCCAAGCAAAAAGCTACCTTAACCGTTCGACTAAGACCTCTGAAATAGACATGGATTCTAAAAGAAATCTCAACTCTCTGGAAAATAGTAAGGATTGGAACCAAGGACGAGGAAGAAGAGCGATTAAATTATCTGAGCAAAACCTAGATGGTCCAAGATTTGAGGAAGCTTTAAGGTGGATACAGCAAAAAGGTAAATAGGCAGAAATAGGCTGACTGTTACGTGAAAAACTCTTTCTCTAAGCCCGTCTTTGTTATTTTCATGGTTGCCTTGGTATGCTTATTTCTTGGGCAGTTGGGATCTCTACTGCATGAAATGTTTTCTTTTTTCGACTTTATTCCCAGAGGACTCAGGAATTAGTCGAGATGTCTATTTGAATAAATAGACTAAGCGAATGTAATACTTTATATCCATCTCCTCTTTTGATTCTACTGGAGTTGAATTGTAGGTCCCGACCAAGCCAGACCGTAAATTCCAATTTATTTCTTTTGTGAGCGGAAAGACCACAGCGGTGTCGCTTGAAAACAAGAATTTTTCTAGGTTACTCAAACTGGGGATGAAAGTGAGGTCACTTTCCAGAGCAAGGTAATCTTTGATATCGTGAGAGTATTCCAAACCTAAGTCGATAGCTGGATCATTTTGATTCTTGGTATCAGATGAACCTGATTTTTCGTACCTAAATGCCAAACCAGAACGAAGCGCGATTTTGTAATCCTGTTCTTCAATCCAGTTATATTTTAAACCCAGTGCAGTCGTTGCCCTCAGGTCAATTTCTTCCAGTTTGTCATTTTCAAGATCAGCCTTGGCATACCAAGAGAGGGTGTCATAAAAGCGAGAATCATACTCGGCTCCAATTTTTGTTTCATCCTCTACAACCGTGCTGTCATTCTCCGCCTTGTTATATGAGAGGTAAATGTCGTACCCTCTAAATTGATTGCTGAATGAACTATCCAAGCGAATACCAAGCCCAAAATTATCAACATTTCCAGAAGAACCGGTGAGGTCCAAGCCAAGTGCATGGATCCAGTTTAAAAGTAAGGCCTCGGCTTTTTGTTGGGCAGTAAGAATAAGCGGGTCGTCCGCATCTTCCTGCCAAAGGTGGCGAACCATTGGAAGAGAGAAAATTTCATTTTGATTCTCTAAAGAGAAATTCCCATTTTCCGAGAAATCTATTTTTCCCCGAAAAGTGCGGTTATCTTCGGTTCTTACCGATAATTCTCGAGTGCTTGAGATAGCAGAGATTTGATCTTCAGGAATCTTTAAGGTTCCAGCATATACAGTTTCAATGCTTACATTTCCATCAACCATACCAAGGATGTCACCTTGAAGAATGGATCCGTCCAAAGTTTTTATTTGGTCAGACCAAGCATGAGCCTGAAAGAAAAAGCCAATTATGAAAAATATTTTATTCATGCGAGAATTTTTATCATCACCCAGGAGGCCAATCGAGTTTTCTGCCTCCCAGTAAATGAACATGCAGGTGAGGAACACTTTCCCCGCCGTCGATCCCGTTATTGATCACAATCCGAAAACCATTTTCTAAGTTTTCTGCCTTGGCGATCTTTTGCGCGTTAAGTAAAAGCTGGCCAAGAATGAATTGGTCATCTGCTTCTGCGAGTGCAATTCGCGGAATTAGCTTTTTAGGTATGATTAAAATATGAACCGGTGCTTGGGGTGCAATATCTGGAATCGCAATACAGGTTTCGTCTTCAAAAAGAATATCAGACGGAATTTCTCTGTTTATTATTTTTTCAAAAATTGTGCTCATGATAAAAAAAGTAAAAATTTATTTAGCAGACCAAATACGCAGGGAGGAAAGATAAAAATCTTCCAAGGCGGCCTCATCCTTCAGATTAACTTCCAGTAATCCAGTATTTTTTTCCAAGTTATTGATTACCTTGGCAAACCGGTTGCTGAGCTTACCCATTTCTTCTGGAGTTTGCCCGAGCTTTACAACCACGGATCTAGTAACCTCTGAGACTTCTCGGAGGAATTGAGAGCGAATACTTTTACGGACCCCAGTTTCAAAAGCGTCTTTTTCTTTGTCTTCCATTTCTGTGGTAAGAGTTTTTACCGCCGCTTTACATTCGGCTTCTGATTTTTCACGAATGATCTTTAATAAATCGGCCGTAAGCCCGTAAGCAGCAAAAATTGGAGTAATTCGATCCTTTGCCAAAGCGGCACGGTCTAAGAGGGATATGATCCATTGTTCGTACTTGTTTTTCCAGGCAAGCCAATCCTCATCTCTCCTGGCTTGATACTCGGTGCCCAAGCGAACGGACAGACAACGGCTTCTAATGGTGGGAAGCATGGAATTAGGCCGAGTTGTAAGAAGGATTAAGTAGGTGTCAGGGGGAGGCTCCTCCAGGGTTTTAAGAAAGGCATTGGCAGCTTCTTTTCTCATCCTGTCAGCTTCGTGGATCAGGGCAACTTTGGCACCGCCTTGGTTGGATGTTCTGTAAAGCTCTGATAGTAAAGCCCGCGTTTTCTCAACCGTAATAATTCTCATTTTACCAGTTGGTCGAAGGTGAAATAAATCAGGATGTTCTTGTCTACCTTCAGCCATACATAAGATGACTGATGACAGGTCAAGGGCTTGGGTTTCAACCAAGGCAATGGGGTCACCTTGAAAAATTAAGCCATGGTGCAATTCTCCAGCAGAGAATCTTTCGAGTAGTGCAGCCTTCGGACTTTTATGTTGATCCTGCTGCACAACCTTCAGTCTTCGTTGAAGAATCGGGAATGGATTTCATTCCAGATGAGAATTTCAATATCATCAATATCTCCAAGCCCATCGACAACGAAGAAGCGGTCAGGCAGGCTTCTTGCCAAATGCAAATACCCTTCTCTGACTTTACCATAAAATTCGACATTTTCTTGTTCCATTCGGTCTGGCATGTCGGAAACTCTGTGCTTTATACGTTCAAGGCCTACCTCGGGGGGGATATCAAGTACCACGGTTAAGTCAGGAACGACATCCCCAACTGCAAAGGCATTGATTTGAGTTACAGGGTCATCTGCAATTTGCCTCGCCACTCCCTGGTAGACAGTTGTCGAGTCCAGGAAACGGTCGCAAAGAACAATTTTCCCATCTTGAACGGATGGGTAAATGACTTCGCGTACAAGTTGAGCCCGACTTGCGGCAAAAAGGAGAAGTTCTGTTTCCGGGAAAATGTTTTTGGAAGAATCTGCATGCATTAAAAGGTGTCGAATATCCTCTCCTATGACTGTCCCACCGGGCTCACGGGTGACGACAACATCACGGTGGTCTTCATCTTCTAAGCGATCAGCTAATCGTCGAATTTGCGTTGATTTACCACACCCTTCGGAACCTTCGAAGGAAATTAGAATGCCAGTTTCATGACTCATAAATTATAAAATAGTTGCTTGTTTTAAAAGTTCGATCACTTGGCCAGTGCTAGGACTTTGGGCCGTTCGAACATAATGACCGGATGTACAGGTAGCCATCGCGAGGGAAGTGAGGGGCGAAAAACCGCATAGACGGGCGGTGGAAAACCCCGCATTAAAGTGATCACCGGCACCTGTTGTAATCTTCGGGTCTTCGGTATAGGGACCTTCAGACCACCACTCTCCATCCTTAGTTGCACAGGCAGCGGAGTCAACCGGATGGACCACCACGCAGGAAATTTCTAATTTTCTTCTGATCTCTTTGGCCATTTTCTTCAGGGAATCTTCACTCTTGTCCCCTCCGTTAAGTCCCAGTGTTTCGCAAACCTGTAAGGCTTCGTTGTAGTTGAGGCCAAGGGTGGCTTCAGCATGAGCTTGGAAACGGCTGATAACCTCTAAAACTTCAAAAATGTCTTCAGTGGATCTCTTGGCCGGATCAGTAAGGTCAAAAAAGAAAGAGCGGGTATCACGAGGTGGAAGGTTCGGGAGGATACGGTCGACAAGTTCCACTAAAATGGATGTCATTTTTGGAATCATTGTCCAGTTGACGACAGCAACCACATCAGCGTTTGCCATCATTTCAATGAATTTTCCTTCCTCGCAACACTCAATAATTCTTGAAAAGTCAATTTCTTCCAAGCTGCGGGTATTGCCAAGCATGAGTTTACCATCTTTAAATTCCAATGCGGTTGTAATGCCAGGCTCTGCAAGAGAAACTGCATTGGTTTTTTGGGCAAATTCTTCAAAAACGCTGTGAATAGCAGGGTGGCCTAAGGCTCCAATGTAGCGAACAGAAAGACCGAGGGATAGCATGGCATTAGCCATAATCGGACCATTTCCTCCTAATTTTTCAAACCGGGGGAAAAGTTCAAGGTTGGCACTTTTCCCAGCTGCCGCTGAAATTCTTTCTCCTAAATCAGCGATCGTTTCAATCGCATCAAAATTTTCAGCTTGGCCATGCCTCTTATCAACAGGGGTAACAATCTTGTCTACAAAGCCGTCCAACCCTACGACCGATGACTTTCCAGCGGTGGAGAAAGGTTTTTGATTAATTTCGGAGATAATTTTTTGAGAAATCCTCATGTTTGCTTGCCTAAATTTGTTTGCTGCATGGGGCAAACTTAATCGCTCATGATTGTTGAAACTCTAAGAGAGACATAATTTTTAATTGATTAAAAGACGGGAAATAGTGAGAAAAGGGTAGTGGTGTTTTAAAAAAAGAAAGAATATGAACATGGGTATGGAATCGGACTTAGTAAATATAGTTTTTATAGCGGATACAGGACTGCTCGACTATTTTGTGGACTCGAATATGGCAGGAAAGGTCGTCATCATTCTGTTAGGAGTCATGAATTGTTATGCCTTGAGCCTGATGCTCTCCAAGTACACTGAGCTTAAAAAAGCAGCTATCAACAATGCAAGAGATCAAAAGAGAATTAACGACCTTCCCTCTATATTTGACTATGATGATGCCTTGTTTGCTGGCGAGGGCAGTCCCTACCTGATCCTTTGCTCGCGGGCAATGGACGCGGCCCGTAGGACAAAAGCCACGGGCGAGGTACGTATGAATTATGTGGAAAATGCAATTCGTCGTGCACTTGCTGAGGTTGGAGACCGCTATGAAGGAAAAATGTTTTGGCTAGCTACCATCGTTTCGGGTGCGCCTTTTCTTGGTCTTCTGGGCACAGTGTGGGGAGTGATGGACGCTTTTGGTACCATGGAGAGTGGAGGCGCTACGATTGAGCATTTAGCTCCCGGTGTGTCTGGTGCCTTACTTACCACAGTTGCAGCCCTTTGTGTCGCCATACCCATTGTGTTCGCATACAATGGTCTTTTAGGGAAAGCAAGAGGTGAAATGACCAAGCTTGAGAATTTTGCAAGCAACCTCGCTGACCGAATTGAATTAGAAAAGAACGCTTAATTTTTTTCATGGCTAGAGACTTTAAGAGAGCCAATAAATTGGCGGTTATATCTGACCTCAATGTCACCCCTCTCATTGACCTGGCTTTCTCGCTCCTGATTATTTTTATGATTACCACCCCGGTGATCGAGCAGTACAATCGAATTGATCTGCCAGACCAATCATCGAATGATACCCAACCACCCCCGAAATTAGATGATCAATTTATTACCATCGATGCAGAAGGTATGTATCATTGGGGGCAGGATCCAATTAGCAAGGCTGAGCTCGAAGTCCGCTTGGACGAGGTAGCGATCAGAGAAGGTGAAAAACCTGTGATCCACATTCGGGGTGACCGTTCCTTGAGGTACCAAAAGATTTTTGATGTGATCAACATGCTGAAAGCTCGAAATCTCACTAAATTAAGTTTAGATACCAAAGCCATCTGATCCTTTGATTGGCATAAAGCTCCATTGATCATAGTATAGTCTCATCTTTATTGTGAATTTACCCAATCTATCTGAAGCGACAACTATCTTAAAGGAACAGCTTGGGGATATCGTAAAAGTAAGCTCTGATGAATTGTTTTCAGCCTCTTATGATGGTTTAAAAGTAGCCGGAGAAGTTGCTGCTTGTGTGCAGGTTGAAAAACCTGAAGAGGTTGGTGATGTGCTCAAACTAGCAAGTCGATTTGAAATACCTGTGACCACCAAAGGTTCTGGTTCCAGCTTGACCGGTGGTGCGACGCCAATTTGCGGAGGGTGGGTATTGGACTTACATAAGCTCGACTCTCTCGAAGTAGACGAAAATAATCGGGTTGCCCGTTGCGGAGCTGGTGTAATTGTATCAAATCTTCAGAAACAAGCACAGGAAGTTGGCCTTTTTTATCCACCTGATCCATCGTCCAAAGATTTTTGCACCATTGGAGGAAATATTGCCTGCAATGCTGGAGGCTTAAGATGTGTGAAGTATGGTGTAACCAGGGATTACGTTTTGGCACTTTCTGGTTTTCTTGCATCCGGTGAAAAAGTTTCTTGGGGAAGGGCAACCCGTAAGTTTGCTACGGCTTACAATGTTCGTGATCTTTGGATCGGTAGCGAAGGCACTCTCGGGGTGGTAACGGAGGTAACTCTTCGTTTAATTGAGTACCCCAGTAATCGATCTACTTTTTTGGCGGCTTTTGGAAATGACCAGACTGCTTTATCTGCCCCGCTTGCCTTGTCGAGGTTGAATCTTCGACCTTCTATTCTTGAGTACATGGACAAGTGGACAATTAATTGTCTACAAGATTATGTGGGAGAAAAAGTATTTGAAGGCGTACCTGCCTCCCCAATGCTATTGATCGAGCTCGATGGAGAAGAATCAGAAGTCCACCGCCAATCCAAGCTGCTCCAATCATGGATGAAGGAAAATGCGTTAGCTTATCGATCCGCAGAATCAGTGGGAGAGGCGGAAAGATTATGGGCGGTTCGGCGTCAGGGATCATCCGCGATGAAGAAACTGGCAACAACCAAGTTAAATGAAGATATTGTCGTGCCTCTGGCTAAGCAGATTGAACTTGTGGCATTTGTGGAAGAACTGCGACTTGAATTTGATCTAAAAATAGGAGTATTTGGGCACTGTGGGGACGGAAACCTTCATGTGAATTTCATGTATAATGAGGAGGATACTGAAGAAACCGAACGGTCGGTTAAAGCGCTCACTAAATTAATGAGCACGGTGATTTCCCTTGGTGGGGCAATTAGCGGTGAACATGGGGTTGGGCTGGCTAAGACCCCTTTTGTAAAAGAACAGTTCAACCAAGCCGAGTGGGATGCGATGCTTTCGATCAAGAAATGCCTCGACCCGAAAGGTATTTTGAATCCAGGTAAAATTTTTGAAGTTTTCAAGCCTTGGGAAACAAAAAAACTAAAGGTTGACCTTCACTGGGAGAAATAACAAAAATTTATTATTACTATGAATGTACTAAACAAATGCTTCGCTCTTTCCTTGATTTTTGTAATTGGCCATCTTGGGCTATTCGCTCAAGCGATTCATTCATGGACTGATACTCAGGGACGCACCTTACAGGCATCTTTTATAAAGCTTGAGGGGACGCTTCTCACCATTCGTATGAACGGTAAAGATTTCCCCTTAGACCTTTCATACTTTAGCCCTCAATCTCAAAGCCTAGCACGGCAGCTTGCTGCTTCGGTTGTACCAGCACCAGTAGCGACACCGGCACCACCCCAAGTACAACCTGCTCCCGCTCCAGTCGCCCCCAAGCCAGTGGTGAAACCGGCACTACCAAAAATATTATCCGATGATTCGGCCTTGGCAGCAGAATATGAATGGAAGAGTGTTGATGATCGAACTCTGTACGCAACCTTTTCATCCTTGGACGGACAAGATCTCAATATAAGAATGAAAGGGTCACGGGCAGAGCAGACCATTCCATTAAGCCTTCTTTCAAATAAATCAGTTGCTCTAGCTAAAAAGCTTCATGGCCTAGTTCTTAAAAAAAGGAAAGCCCAGGGGGAACTGGCAAAGCAAAGAAAGAATGTAAAGATTCCAGAACTCAAGCCCGAAGACCTTAAAAGCTTTTTGGATTGGACAAGTTCTGATGGTAACAAAATTGAAGCAGCTTTTGTTGATTCCAGTGCAAATGCTGTGACTGTGCTGATGAAAAGGAGTCCTGACCGACCTATTGAGATTCCCTGGGAAAGACTGAGTGTTGAATCTCAAGCTATGGCCGAAGGGCTAAAAAGATTGAAAGTGAAGTTAACACCCAAAGCTCCCAGACTAGGTGCCTATGTGGAGGGCAAAATGGATGATGAAGGTTTATTGAAGTCCTCGGCTGTTTTACCACGATACCTAGACGGAAAATGGAAAAATTATAATACAGTATTGGAGAGTGCTGTTTATGATGTGGCCTTAAGTTCGAATGGTAAGGATGTTAGGATTTGGTTGAAAAACGCATCGGCAGTGGAAGATTCAGCCGAAGGGGAGCGAGCGAAGCGTCGCCCTCTTTCTGTCCACTTTCGTACCTGGTATGATGCCTCACCAGATGATAAAACAACTGGCTGGAGAGACCGGAGGGTTGCCTCCTTTAAATCTCCTCCCCAAGTCTCGATGGAACGAGATAAAACAACGGTGAACGGTACCTTGGATAACGGAGCCACCTTTGAGTTTAATATGGATATTTCCCATCGCGGGTTAAGCTTTTGGGGCAAAGTGAAGGAAAAAAGATCGGAAAAATACCCTACGACTCTGACCATTTCTTTTTATTCTCCTAACTTTATCCCCAATGTTACAAATATGGCTATGAAAGATATTGAGCCATTGGTCGGGAATGGAGTGATGTACCTGGATCCACTTGAGTCCAAGAGACAAAAAATTGATATGATGAAAAAATGGACCGATATTATGAATAACGCGAAAGGTACAGACTGGAATCCTATCAAGTCCGCTGAGTTTGCCGGCACTCCATTTGGGGCCCACAAAATAAAGATAACGCCAGCTAGTACCCGCGGTATGTACTTAACCTGGGGGAAGGGCTACAGCGGGGTTTTCCCTTTCCAAGGCATTCACCTTTCCCACCGGACAGAAGACGCCTACAATGCCCGTAGGTCTGGAGATTTTGATGAGTACAAAGATAGGTTGACGATATCCAAAAGCAATCGCCTCCAAGTCAATATTTCTCGTGGTCGAGGGTAGAAAAGTTTTTCTTTCTTTATTCTTTGGGTTTCTTCTTTCTGCCTGCCTTGCAGAGGCATATACTCTGCGGGTTGCTTCGGTCAATGTAGAAAACTACCTGCTAATGGATAGGTGGGTAGATGGAAAGTGGAGAAGGGATTATCCCAAGCCATCGAAAGAAAAGCGTGCACTCCGCTCGATGATTAACCAAGTGAATCCCGATATTCTCGTAATCCAGGAGATAGGGGATGAACCGTTTTTGAATGAGTTATGGATGGATTTAAATGTGACACAAGGAACTCAATTTTTATATTCTTCGTGGATGCATGGCTCTTATGAGGAGGAAGAAAGACATCTTGCTATTCTTTCTAAAGTCCCTTTCCAATCAGTACGAAAGCATGAGGATATATCCTTTACTTATTTTGGTGAAAGAAAGAAACCGAGTCGTGGACTCATGGAGATTAATTTCAAAACGAATGGGCAAAGCTGGACGATCTTTAATTTGCATTTAAAAAGTAAGTGGACGGAAAGAAAAGATGACCCGGAAGCTAACATTCGGAGAGAAAAAGAAGCCAGAACTATGCGGGATTTTATTCGGGGTCAATATCCCCCAGCCTCCAATCCACGTTATATCGTTGCCGGTGATTTTAATGATCATAAAAATTCGCAAGCTTTGAGGCGATTTACTGAAGTTAGCGAAACCAAGCTTTCTTCTATGCTTCCCTGTCAGGACCAAAATCGTCATTTTTGGACTCATTACTATGCCAAGGAGGACAGCTATGCTAGGTTGGACTATCTTTTGGTATCTCCAAGTATGCAAAAGCAATACAAGACTGATTCAGCTAAAATTTATGATGGTTACCATACCTTAATGGCTTCTGACCATCGTATGGTTTATGCAGATTTCAGGTTTTAATAACAGTGTAAGTCCGTAGTAGTTACTCCCTTGCGGCACGGTCCAATACTTTGAAAACGAACAACTTTGTTAGCCTTTGTAGTTTTACAAATTTTTGGATATCTCCAGGAATCGTCGACTAGAATAAATCCTTGCGAATTGATCCAATCTTCCGCTCTTTCAAAGCATGTTTCCCTTGAGGACCATTTTAAATCAGGACCAAAGGCATCTTCTCCGTCAATGACAATAAAGTTAAAATTTTCAGATAAAGCCTTGAAGTAATCACATTCTCTAAACTGTTGTTCGTTGGTGAGGTTCAGTGTTTTTTTTACAAGATTAACATTGTTAATTTTTTTTGATTCTAACTTTTTTTTGGTTTTTTCTAACCATTCCTCATTATTCTCAACAGAAGTAAGTTGCTGACAATATTTGGAAAGAAACACGGTGGACCCACCTGAACCCCATTCAAAGATCTTACCTTGAGGCTTTATATGCTTTTTGACCCAGTCGATAGCTTCATATGACCACCAAGGTAAACTATTATCTAAAGGGCTTTTTCCAAAGTAACAATCTCTTACATATCGAACTATATTGGCAGGATTTCGAATTAAATAGTCTAAAACTAAATGTACTCTCTTAGGATTACTCAAATACATGACGAGTGTATTTTAGCTCGACCAGAGCCCCTTGCTTTCAATCATTGCGACCACCGAGTCAGGCAGGCTCTCCGTCCAACCTTCACCTCGTGTCCTAACTCGCTCTAATATATCTCTGGAAAAAAGCTGCATGTTTTTACGATCACAATCTTCGATTGATATCAGGAATCCATTTTCTCTGACATATTTATAGAGATTTCTTAAGTTGGGGGCGACGAGGAGATTGTCAATGGTAACAAGCCCGTCGTCATTGACTTCGGTTTCAACATTGTCTCCCCGACCTATTTGTTTGCGATAGCGTTCAAAATTTCCGTGTTCGATTGGGTAGGAGTAAATTTTTACATTTTCTTTAAAAAGCACCCCGAAAGCTTCTAGAATCCCACCATCTAATTTTGCATAATATTCTTCTTTAAAAATATCGGCGAGGTTATTTAACCCCATAACCATGCCAATTGGATTTTTCACATGCCTGCGGAGATAGGCAGATAAGCGGAAGTATTCAAAATAGTTGGATACCAATACCCCATAGCCACATGCATTAATTACCTCAATGCGGGCGAGGAAGTCTTCCGGATCAATATCTCCTTCCGTGAGTAAATTACCCAAGGTAAGTTCCATGAACACTTCAACTTTTTCTTCTTCCACATCATCGCGGGAAACAAATTGAGTTTTAGCTTTTTCAAGCATATCCAGATTGACCTGGGTAACTGGTCTGAAGCTCCCACGTTCTATAAGGCATGACTTTTTGTAGAGCTCTTCCGCTGCCTGAACTATGAAACCTTCCCGGTTGAACATAATGGCGTTGGACAACCCGCGTTCAACGAGATTTAAGCACAGAATCCGATTATCAAATTTCTCAAAATTCGGCCCATTGAATTCAATCATATCAACTTCGATTCTCTCTTCCCCGATATCATCAATCAGGCTGGTGATGAAGTTCTTCGGGTTTCCAGCAAGATGAAAGGCACCATATACAAGGTTTACGCCGAGCATACCAATCGCTTCTTGCTGCAGGCGATTCTCGCGGTCTAACATTCTTACATGCAGGATGATATCATGAAATGGACCATGGGGCTCGATTTGAAAGCGTATACCCATCCAACCATGGCATTCGTTTGTTTTATGATAATTCAGTGCTGAAACCGTTGTGGCAAAAGCAAAAAAGTAAGTTTCATCCCCCCGGGCATCTGAAAGGCGTTTTTCAAGCAGACCGTATTCATGGCTCATCATTTGTACAAGCCGTTTACGCGAGACATACCTACCAGCTTCCCCATAAATTGCATCGCTGAACTTCATGTCGTAGGCAGACATGGTTTTGGCAACTGTACCCGCTGCCCCTCCAGCCTGGAAAAAATGACGGGCTACCTCCTGGCCGGCACCAATTTCTGCAAAAGTACCGTATTTACTCGAATCAAGATTAATTCGTAGGGCTTTTCTTTCGACAGTTAATTCTTCTTCATTCATCAGGAGCTAACTTGCGCTCTTTTTAAAGGCAGGCAAAGTTTTTCTTCGACGAATCGCGAAAATAAAGGTTTTGTAAGAGTCTGTATGAAATCATTTTTTAAGGATATTCTTAAGCGCATGGCGGTCACTCTGGTTTCCAGTATTCTCTTCGCCATCTTTTCTCTTTTTTTACTTAGTGCGTTGATTGCTTCTCTTGTGGATGATGGAAAAGTTGAGCACCAACCTGATTCAATTCTTACTTTGAACCTTACGATGAACCTAACTGATCGCCCCGGTGGTTTTGGGTTTGAAGAATTGACAAGGCAGGCACTCACAGATGAACAGGAACCTCCACAGATGCACCTTTGGGAAGTGCTCCAGGCTTTACAAAAAGCAAAATCGGATCCCAAGGTAAAGGCCCTGTATATCAAAGGTGGCTTTATGCCATCCGGATATGGGTGTGGATATGCCACTATACAAGAGCTGTTACAAGGCATTGCTGATTTTAAAAAATCAAAAAAGCCAGTCATTGGATATATGCGCAATCCTTCTCAACTCGACTATCTGGTCTATTCAACTTGCGACCAGTTATCCATGGATCCAAGCGGTAGTTTACTGCTTAAAGGTTTGTCCAGTGAGGCTATGTTTTTCGGGGAAGCCTTTGAGAAATATGGTGTGGGTATACAAGTTGTTCGAACCGGAGATTTTAAAGGAGCCGTTGAGCCATTTATCTCGACTCAATTTAGTGATGAAAACCGCGTGCAAATAAATCGCCTTCTTCGATTGAGATGGAACGATTATGTCGCCACCATTTCGAAGAATCGCTCGCTAACCCCAAAAGTAATCCGACAAAAACTTGCAAAAGACTATCTTTTTAAGCCAGAGGATGCTTTGTCACAAAACCTTGTAGATTCAATTATTCCGTATGATCAAATGGTTGACCATCTTATCGAACTTGGTTCGTTTGATGATAAGTTTAGTTTTACTGAGATCGATTTCATTGACTATCTTGATCGGCCAGACTCCCAAGAAAAGCTTACCCATGAAACAGGAGTGGAGTCCCCAGAAATCAAAATCATTTATGTGGAAGGTGCCATTATTGATGGCTGGGGGGATGATGGGGAAGTCGTTGGAGGGCATCAAATTGCAAAGCGCCTTCGGGAAGCACGTGCTGATGGAAATTGCCGAGCGATTGTCTTACGGATCAATAGTCCGGGTGGCAGTGTTTCGGGGTCAGATGCCATTCTTCAAGAACTCCGCCGGGTACGAAAGGACGGGATTCCGATTATCGTATCAATGGGCTCAGTGTCAGCATCCGGAGGGTATTGGATTGCGACCGAGTGCGACCGCCTGCTGGCATCCAAGCAAACCATAACCGGATCGATCGGTGTCTTTGGCTTATTGCCAAACCTAAAGAATATAGCAGCTGGGTACGGTTTATACTGGGATGCGGTCAAGACCCATGACCATTCAGATATTATGTCTGTATCGAGGCCCAAATCACCTCAAGAACTGACTGTTATTCAAGAGCATGTTGAATCACTTTATGCGAAATTTATTCACTTAGTGGCAACGGCAAGAAATATGGAAGTAGAAGAAGTTCAAGTGATTGCAGAGGGGAGAGTATGGACAGGGATAGATGCAAAAGCCGCGGGATTGGTTGATGATTTTGGAGGAATTAAGGCAGCGGTTCTTGAAGCAGCCAAGCTTGCAGAACTTAGAGATGATTACGAAGTTGTTGAAATTCCAGGCGTTGAAACTCCTTTGCAGGCTTTCGAGGAAATGTTTGAAGTATCATCCTCTACATCTCCAGAATACTTTCCTACAAAATCGGATTCGGTAACCAAAATAACAAACGAGATTCAGCATTACCTTTCTTTCCTGCAAAGCCTTAATGATCCGAGGCAAGCTTATGGTGTTTTACCATGGTACCGTAGAGGGTTTGGCTTTATTGACTGATCCCTATTGTCAGGTAACTATAGATAAATTTATTATGATCAAAGAAATTACTCTTCAAAAAAATTGCGTTGCCACGATCATTCCTGCGGGAGATGAAATTACCTTGGCTGAGGGAGCCACTTTCTCGATTGCCCAGTCACTGGGAGGTTCCATTACGCTCCGTGATGCCAGTGGTATGTATAGGGTGGGGCAAGAGGGCCTGGATGCGTTGGGGGAAGAAGTGAAGCAACAGGTTCTATCGACGAAAGAGCCTGCAAAAGACCAAGGCCCTTTTAGTGAAGATCAGGTATGGGAAGCGATGCGTGGGTGTTATGATCCTGAGATTCCAGTCAATATTGTAGATCTCGGCCTTATTTATGATATGCAGGTTGAAGAAGGAGAGAAAGGGAAGCAAATATCGGTGAAGATGACCCTGACTGCTCAAGGATGTGGCATGGGGCCCGTCATTGCCGATGATGCCAAGCAACGTATCCTCGCCTTGCCCGAAGTTGATTCTGCGGAAGTCGAAATTGTCTGGGATCCTGTATGGAACCCCCGCATGATTTCCGAGGAAGGCAAAAAAGTGCTGGGACTGGGATAATCTTTTACCTGCTTATATCGTAGCAGTGCAGCAGTTCCTGGTCACGCAGGTACAGCTTACCGTTTGAGATCACTGGATGTGTCCAGATTTTACCCCTTGTACTTCGTCTCTTAGTTTGAGGAGTAATGGTGAATTCTCCCCGTGCTTTCCACCCAACTGGGTTGGCTTCAATAAGTACAATATTCCCTTCTCTTTCGCTTAGGCAATAAAACCGATTATCGGCATAAGCGATCGCCCCCTTACCCAATGCTTTTTTCTCATTCCATTGGAGTTCTCCTTTTTTGAAATTCAAGCATACCCAACCGTATCCGTCAGAGTAGCCATAGAGAAAGTCTTTATGTTTAATCACGCCGCCATGGTGGTTTTTCATGAATTTATTTTCATAAACATCCTTTGCATCTCCAGTTTCAATGTTTACTAATTTACAGCCCACTCCATAGCCTGTGGTTATAAACACATGGCCATCATCATGAATCGGTGTGGGAATAACTGCAGTCCTTCCAGACCAAGGCGATTTCCAAAGTAATTTCCCGGAATTTGCTTCGATACCGACCAGGTTTTTCATCACCAATTGAATGTACTGTCTTTTTCCTTTGTGGGTTATTGCAATGGGGGAGGAATATTGAGCTTCATCAGTGAACTCTGTACTCCTCCATAAAAGGTTTCCGGTTTTGGCATCAAGAGCGGCAATGGTTCCTCGCTTCCCACCCGGTGTACAGATAACCCGGTCATGATCAATCAAAACGGATTCAGTGTACCCCCAACCAGGTACTTTACCCCCTAAATCTTTAACCAAGTGAACCTGCCAAATTCTTTTGCCGGATTTGACATCTGCACATAACAGACTCCCTTTACCTCCCAAAGCGTAGACTTTTCCATCCGCAACGCTTGGGGTCATCCTGGGGCCATCTCCCCAACTGTTGGTTAATAATTCGCCAACCGGAAGCGACCACAATTTTTCCCCTGTATTGGCATTAAACGCAAGAAGTTGCTCTTCCTTTCCAAAAGCTCCAAGTGTGAAAAGTGATCCATTCGAAATCGAAAAGCCGGAGTATCCCAGTCCTGCTTGGTCAGTTGTCCATCTCTTTGGGGGACCGCCTATTTGCCATTCCTGTAATAATCCGGTCTCTTTTGACAGTCCATCCCTGTTGGTTCCGCGCCAATTGGGCCAATCACTTCCATAGGAGAATGAAAAAAGAATAGAGAAAGAGAATAAGAAGTGAAAAGATAATTTCATCTTAAAAATCTTTTTTTAATCATAAAAAAGAGCAAGACTAATCATACATGGTAGGGGCATAAAAAAGCCGGAGCAGAGCCCCGGCTTTTTAAATAAATGTAATCCGACTTTTCTAGCTTTATTTTGCTTTGGAACGGATCTTACCCACTTTTTTCCAGCGACCTGTTTTTGCCGAGTCTAAAACCGCCTCACAGATGTACTGGGTCTCTAATGCATCCCGGAAGTCGGGGCGTAATGGGCGTTTCTTACGGGAACCATACCCAGCAACAAAGTCAGCAAATTGATTGATGAAACTGTGCTCATACCCGATGTTAAGGCCTGGCACCCACCATTTATCCATGTAGGGGTGTTCACCTCCGTTGTCTGAAACATGAATCGATCTCCACCCACGAGTCTTTGGATCCTCCTTGTCGTAGTCGTAGTACTCAAGTCTGTGAAGATCATGTAGATCCCAAGCTAGAGAACCATCTGCTCCATTAATTTCTAGGGTGTATAACGCCTTGTGTCCGCGGGCATAGCGCGTGGATTCAAATATAGCCAAAGAACCATTGGCAAATTTGGCTAGGAATGCGCAGGCATCATCAATCGTGACTTTTGCTTTCTTACCAGTCTTGGCATGGACCCGTTCTTTGACAAAAGTTTCGGTCATGGCACTGACTTCGACGATGGGGCCGTTCAACCAGATTGCGGTGTCGATACAATGGGCAAGTAAATCGCCCGTTACTCCACTTCCGGCAATCTTGGCATCCAGACGCCATAGACCTTCTCCTCCTTGCGGTAAGTCTGTATTGATCGTCCAGTCTTGTAGAAAGTTTGCCCGATAATGATAGATTTTACCCAAACGGCCTTCATCAATCATTTCCTTGGCCATAGTCACAGCCGGGACGCGGCGGTAGTTGTACCAAACCATATTGGGTACACCTGCTTTTTCCACTTCGCGTACCATTTCCTCTCCCTCTTTGCAGTTTAACGCGAGGGGTTTTTCACAAAGTATTGCTTTGCCTGCTTTGGCTGCAGCGATAGCGATTTCGTGGTGAACATTATTAGGTGCGGCAATATCGATGACATCGATGTCATCCCGGGCGATGAGTTTTTTCCAGTCAGTCTCTACTGACTCATAACCCCATTGTTCTGCAAAGTCTTCAGCTCGTTCTTTATTTCGAGCACAAACAGCAGCAAGTTCAGGTTTGTACTTCAGGTCAGGGAAGAAGTTAGGAACCTTACGGAAGGCGTTGGAGTGGGTACGCCCCATAAAGCCGTATCCAATTAATCCGATGCGCAATGGTTTTTTAGTAGCCATAATTTATTCTTTGATGGGTTATATTTAATTTAAGTCTGATTGAGGAAGTTGTGTAATTACAAAAAAACCACATCCCAAAGGATATGGCTTTTTTTGTAAAGTTAATAAAAGTAACTTTTATATCTCGACTGGCTTGTATCCGCCTCTACCCTTGAAGTAGAAAATAAGAGCGAGGTAGCAGGCGAGCATAAAGACCGGAAAAATAGCGACACTTGCAAGTGATCCTTGCTTTCCACTTTGTATGCTTTCTTTGACTTCTTTCTGTTCTGTATCAGGGAGACCAGCCACCTTGCTTGCATCTACTGCAGTGTAGTCACCAAGGAAGTAGGTGCTGTCATTGGATATTGATTTGTAGGTGTCTGCTGAAGTTGATGCTTCCACGGAAGCTTTGATAGAATCTTCGGTCATTTTACCGATGACGGGACCACCCAAGATACCAACCGCAAGCATTCCAATACCTGCAATCGCATTGAGGGTAAGGGCTCCACCCTTGGGGCACTGTTCAGATACAACTCCGAGAGTGGTGGGCCAGAAAAAGGTCTTACCAAAACCATAAAGGGTGGCAAAAACAAAAATCATGGTCAGTCCAGTTGCAGAACTTAATAGATAAAGCCCGGCGATGGCGAGAACCGCTGAGGTAGCCAAGAGCCCCAAAGGTCCAAGCTTGGCAACGATTGGCCCAGCGAACCAAAAGCGTAACACCATCATGATTGCTGATGTATAAATAAGCACCCATAAGCCGTTATATCCAGCAGCTTTCATAGGTTCTTCCATCAATCCTGATATCGCTCCATCTGTCCCCAACTCTGTTGTGGCCAGGGGAATCATAATGATGCACATGAAAATCAAGAGGGGACGCCCCAGGGATTTACAGTAAAGGAAGTAGGCTATGGTCGACACGGCGGTGAGGATATATACAACATTATCTTCCCAACCGAAAACCATGCCAAGCTGTCTGTAGATTAAATAACCTGCGATGAGGGCGCCAATGGCACCAAATTCCGCGAGCATTTCTTTGTAGGATGTACCAGACTCCACACGCTCATTGACAGGGAACTTTGCTTTCATAAGCATGAGCAGGTAAACAACGGCAGGTATTGCGATGAGATAGATCAAAATTCTCCAGTCTTCGGCTGCTTGTGCACCTAAAAGAATGGTAAGGATCCCACCAATCACCAAACCACCCGGCCATCCAGCGTGCAGGATGTTGAGCCATTTGGTTTTGTCCTTCTTGAACATGGTCGCAACCACTGGGTTGATAAAGGCTTCCACGGTTCCGTTTCCAAGGCCAAGAATGACTGATCCCCAGTACAGGCGGTCGTAAGCTGCGGCCTTGGGCAGCTTTGAGCTCCTCCCCGGCTAGTCCTTCGGCCATGACCACACCGTAGGCCTGGAACGCAAGAAATGCGTAGACCGGCGTAGCAGACGAAGCTGAAAACCATGGCTGCTCCGGTAACCAATCTGATCAATGATCAGGCTGAATACGATGATACTGATCGCGAACGGCCAGATGCCGGCCCCAAAGAGTTCTCCTGCCTGGACCTGGTCCAGGCCGAAGGTGCTTGGCCAGAAAGGGCTCTGCGTTTACCAGGAATGCCCTCGTGATGAAAGGCAAAGGCCGTGGTGATGAGGGCGATAAAGCACCCCCAGAACAATTTCATATCCGGTTCCGATTCTTGTATTACTCATAGTTTATTTATTTGGGCTGTGTGATTGTAGGACTTATCTGGGGTAGCGATCATGGCTATATGATCTGCAAATGGACTAGCCAATGGCAAGCCCGAATACTGGCCGGGGGGATCTGGATGAAGGGCCGGTTACTTTGTTGGCTTTGTAGCCCAACTGTCCCGCATCGCCACGCTACGATTCAGGACGAGCGTTGCCCATCTTCCTGTCCGATTCCGGGTCGATGCAAAAGTATCCTACCCGTTCCAGTTGGAAAGGGTTACCCGTGCCAACCGATAATTCTTGTACACTCGGTTCAACCAGAGCATCCTCATGAATTGTCAGTGATTCTGGATTGAGGTGGTCGATAAAATCTTTGCCTTCCTCGCCATCATCTGGATTGGGGACTGAAAAAAGACGGTCATATAGATGAGTGCGGCAAGAAATCGCGGATTTTGCATCCACCCACTGAATGGTTCCCTTCACTTTTCTTCCATCCGCTGTGTCGCCTCCGCGACTTTCACGGTCATAGGAGCAAATAAGTTCCACGATTTCCCCTTGGCTATCTTTGATAACTTGTTTGCAAGTTATATAGAAGGCATATTTCAGTCTCACTTCTTTTCCGGGAGCCAGGCGGAAATACTTCTTGGGAGGTTCTTCCATGAAGTCATTACGATCAATAAAGATTTGCTTGGAAAATGAAATAGGTCGCATACCAGCCTCTGGGTCTTCTGGATTGTTGACCGCGTCTACTTGGTCAGAATGATCTTCAGGGTAATTATCGATGGTTACTTTTAAGGGATTTAAGACACCGAGCCTTCGGACTGCTTGTTTATTGAGGTCATCCCGCAAGCAATATTCAAGAAGTTCCATTTCAATCACATTTTCTCTTTTAGCCAACCCCACACGGTCACAAAAATTACGAATGGAGCGGGCAGTGAAACCCCGTCGACGCATCCCGCTCAGGGTGGGCATGCGTGGGTCATCCCAACTGCGTACATGTCCTTCTTCGACCAAGCGTAACATTTTACGCTTACTCATAACGGTGTAATTTAAGTTTAACCGTGCGAATTCAATTTGCTGGGGATGGTGAATATTCAGGTTTTGGCAAAACCAGTCATAAAGAGGGCGGTGGTGTTCAAATTCTAAAGTACACAGAGAGTGGGTGATTCCTTCCAGGGAGTCTGATTGTCCGTGGGCAAAATCATAGGATGGGTAGATTTTCCAATGATCACCAGTTTTTGGATGGGTTTGGCCTATTATACGGTACAATACGGGGTCGCGAAGATTGAGGTTAGGTGAAGACATATCTATCTTAGCCCGCAGGGTTTTAGTGCCTTCAGGGAATTCTCCCTTTTTCATTTTTTCAAGAAGACTGAGGTTCTCCTCCACGGATCGATTGCGGCAAGGGCTTGCTTTACCTGGCTCAGTAAGATTTCCCCGGTGAGCCCTCATCTCTTCAAAATTGAGATCACAAACATAAGCTTTGCCTTTATCGATGAGTTGTATGGCCCATTCATAAAATTGTTCAAAATAATCTGAGGCATGAAAAAGGCGATCTTCCCAGTCAAAGCCCAGCCAGCGAACATCTTTCATGATCGCTTCGGCATATTCGGTCTTTTCTGCAGTTGGATTGGTGTCATCCAAGCGTAAGTTGCACACCCCGTTGAATTCCTTGGCTATGCCAAAATTTAAACAAATACTCTTCGCATGCCCAAGATGCAGGTACCCATTGGGCTCAGGTGGAAAACGAGTGTGGACCCGCCGATCATTTTTCCCACTTGCCTGATCTTGTTTGATCTTCGCGCGTATAAAATCCAGGGGTTTTTCTTCGGAACATTCTTCTGTATCTGAGACCATGATAGTGATTTCTTTACTTAATCAATACGGTTGCCGTAGGCTGACCGGTATTCTTTTTCTAAACTTTTTAATCCTTTTTTGCTCAAGCCTGTTCCCATTTCGCCTAGTTTCTCCAACGCCCGGCGCAAGGCGCATACCCGGCTGAGATCCGGACCAAGCAGGGCCAGTGCCGTCAAAGAGGGGGAGCGAGACTGCACTGCCGCTCATCGCCACAAAGAACAGGGCCGTAATCAACTGCTTGTAGCTTCATATCCTTCGGTCCTCGGCCATCTGTTGAAAAAGTTCGGCTAATGGCATCCCGGTCCCATGGCGTCGCTAATTTTCTCCAGCTCCCATTCCGCAATTTTGAGCAGTCGTGTGGCAGGCTGATCGGCTTCTTGCTTTCCACATCAATTCTTCAGTTGAATACGATGGGCATTCTCGAACATATGGTGAGCAAGGGGGAAAGAAGTCCGAAAAGGTTTCCAGCCTTGGCAGTGCGAGGTGCTATGATCTTACCGGGAAAACTCTTCGTGGTTTGCTTTCCATGCCTGTAAACGCTCGACCACTTCTTCGGGTGGTAATTTTTCCCGGAGGTAACGCCCATTGAGCCATTTTAATTTGGCGAGGTCAAAAATGGGTCCGCCCAGGCTGATTCTTTTGAGATCAAAGGTGTCTGATAATTCTCCAAGGGAGAAGATTTCCCGCTGGTCGGGCAGGGTGTAACCCATCATTCCGAGATAATTAATCAGAGCTTCGGGCAAATATCCAGCATCCCGGAAATAAAAAATACCAGTGGGGTTCTTTCGCTTGGACAGCTTGGACTTATCCGGATTGCGCAAGAGGGGAAGGTGGGCAAATGTTGGAGCGTCCCATCCAAAATATTGATATAAAAGAACATGTTTGGGCGTGCTGCTGATCCATTCCTCCCCGCGGATCACATGACTGATTTGCATGTGGTGATCATCCACCACATTGGCGAGATGGTAGGTGGGGAACCCGTCCGGTCTTGCGAATAACCTGATGGTCTATCTTGCCCAGTCAATGGATACTTCTCCCCGTAACTCATCGACGAAAGTACACTGTCCGGACTGGGGGATTTTCATCCGTACCACAAAGGGTTCATTCTCGGCTCTCTTAATGGATTCCTCGGCGGATAGACTGAGGCAATGCCCGTCATAGCGGGGAGTCTGCTTTTCCGCCATCTGCCTGGCCCGTACCTCGTTTAACCGCTCAGCGGAGCAAAAGCAGCGGATAAGCATCTTCCTGTTTGAGCAGGCGGTTGATTTCCTGCTCATAGAGATCCGAGCCGTTCGCTCTGGCGGTAGGGACCAAAGTCTCCACCGCAGTCCGGACCCTCATCCCATTCGATACCTGTCCAGCGGAGGGCATCAAAAATGGCCTGCTCAGACTCGGTGGAGGAGCGCTGACGGTCTGTATCTTCGATGCGTAAAATGAACTGCCCCCCATGCTTGCGGGCAAATGCAAGGTTGAACAAGGCCATATAGGCGGTGCCCAGGTGCGGGGCTCCGGTGGGAGAGGGAGCGATACGGGTGCGTACGGGAGCTGACATGAATTCAAGAGCATATCCTTATAGGTTTTTAATCAAAGAAGGACGAACAAAATCTGACACCCTGCCTTGTTCCTGTCAGCAAATCATTCCTTTTTGAAGGACGATCAAATTCAGTCATTCCTTGCTTCACCCGGATCATTCCTGTAACCACATAAACTTATGAAAACCCTGATTGTTGGAGCCAATGGGAAGGTGGGTACCATCCTCAGCGGAAAAATGTGGGCGGCTCATGATTTTTCTCCGGTTGCCCTAATCCGAGATCCCGTGCAGCAGACCAAATTCACCGCCCTGGGATTGCCCTCCGCGGTGGGAGATTTGGAGGCGGGGTAGCCGATTTTTTGCCCGGTATGGATGCAGTGGTTTTTACCGCCGGATCCGGGGGACATACCGGCCCGGAAAAAACCATTGATGTCGACCAGAACGGGGCGGTTCGCTTGATCATGGACTGTAAGAAGCATGGGGTTCGCCGGTTTGTTATGGTCAGTGCGATTGGGGCAAGATCCCAACAGTGAATCTCCCCGTATCCAGAACTATCTGCGGGCGAAAGGTGTGGCGGATGGCGCTCTGCGGGCTTCCGGGTTGGATTATGTGATCCTCGCTCCTGGAACCCTTGCTGGAGACAACCAGGCACCGGGCGGATCGAGGCGGCTCAGGAATTGGGTCATCATGGCTACCTGCCCAGGGAGGATCTGGTGGACTGTATTATCGAGTCTATGCGCAATTATCATTGTGTGGAAAAACGGTGGAAATTGTTTCGGGAGGTAAAAAAATAAAGGAGGCAATTGGGGAAGCCGTGGGTGGTCAGGCCATGCCTGCCATATTGTGAGTAACATTTCCCCTTTCCTTCTTGAGGGATTTCCAAAAATTGGCATAAAGAGTTTCAATTCCATCTTCCTTCTGAATTGAACCCTAATATTGCAGATTCTTACCAACGCCGGCTCCCCGAGGAGCCTTTTTTTTGATTTTAAACAAGTTGCATGCCTAAGAGAACTGACATCGAACATATCCTGATCATTGGATCCGGACCTATTATCATTGGCCAAGCCTGCGAGTTTGATTACAGCGGTGCCCAGGCCTGTAAAGCCTTACGCGAGGAGGGATACCGGGTATCGTTGGTCAATAGCAATCCAGCCACGATCATGACCGACCCCGAGTTTGCCGATGCCACCTATGTCGAGCCCCTCACGGTTGAGAGTGTGACCAAGATTATTGAAAAAGAGAAACCCGATGCTCTCCTGCCCACTCTTGGGGGCCAGACCGGGCTGAATCTTTCCCTCGACCTTTTTCATGCCGGTGTGCTGGAAGCCCACGGAGTGGAAATGATCGGGGCAAAACCGGATGCAATCAAGAAGGGTGAGGACCGGGAGCTTTTCAAGCAGGCGATGCTAAAAATCGGGCTGGATGTTGCCCGTTCATTCTCAATTAACACTTTAGAGGAAGCCCGCTCCCATCTCGACGAGCTTGGAGACTTTCCTATCATTCTCCGACCAGCCTTCACCCTCGGTGGAACCGGGGGGGGGATTGCATACAACCGCGAGGAATTTGATCAGATGGTCAAGAATGGCCTGGATGCATCTCCGGTCAGTCAGGTGCTTATGGAGGAATGCCTGCTTGGATGGAAGGAGTACGAGATGGAGGTGATGCGTGATTACAAGGACCAGTGCGTGGTCATTTGTTCCATCGAAAATTTTGACCCCATGGGCGTGCACACGGGTGACTCCATCACCATTGCTCCAGCGATGACCCTTTCGGACAAGGAATACCAGTTGATGCGCGATGCCTCTTTTGCCTGCATCCGAGAAATTGGTGTGGAAACAGGGGGAAGTAATATTCAGTTTTCCACTGACCCCAAGACCGGCCGTATGGTGGTGATCGAAATGAACCCGAGAGTATCCCGCAGTTCCGCCCTGGCATCGAAAGCGACCGGATTTCCCATTGCCAAGTTTGCCGCCAAATTAGCGGTGGGGTATTCGCTGGATGAATTGCGCAATGATGTGACCAAGGAGACGCCCGCTTCCTTTGAACCTTCGATTGATTATGTGGTTACCAAGATTCCCCGTTTTACCTTTGAGAAGTTTCCAGAGACCGACTCCACCTTAACTTCTGCGATGAAGTCGGTGGGCGAAGCCATGGCTATCGGCCGTACCTTCAAGGAATCCTTCCAAAAAGCGATGCGTTCCCTGGAGATTGGACTCAAAGGATTTGAGTCCGGCAAACTGGCGGATCAGGAATTGGATAAGTCTGCGGTACGTGCCGGAGTAAAACGTCCATCCGCGGACCGTCCCACCTATTTATACAAGGCACTGGACATGGGCATGACCGCGGAGGAAATTTCCAGGCAGTCGGGGATTGATCCATGGTTTACCGCCCAGCTTGAAGAAATCCACGCGATGGGTCAGTTTTTGCGAGGTACAAATTTGCAATCCATCGATCAGGAATCTTTCCGCCAGGCAAAGGAAGCGGGTTTTTCCGACCGCCAGCTTGCGGATTACTGGGGTTGCGAACCGGCTGAGGTGCGGGCAAAGCGCGTGTCTATGGGGATTGAAACCACTTTTCGCCTGGTCGATACCTGTGCCGCAGAGTTCGAGGCGTTTACCCCTTACTATTATTCCTCTTACGGGGATGAAAATGAGATTAAAAAATCGGATAAGAAAAAGATCATGATTCTTGGAGGCGGGCCCAACCGGATCGGGCAGGGGATCGAGTTTGATTACTGCTGTGTGCATGCTTCCTTTGCCCTTCGCGAAGCGGGGTATGAAACGGTAATGGTCAATTCCAATCCGGAGACCGTGTCCACCGATTATGATACCTCCGACCGTTTGTACTTTGAGCCCCTTACCCTTGAGGATGTCCTGGAAATTTATCACCAGGAAGGCTGTGACGGAGCCATCGTGCAGTACGGAGGCCAAACGCCCCTTAACCTTGCCACAGGTCTGGAAGCAGCCGGGGTCAATGTAATTGGAACTTCTCCAGAAAGTATCGATCTGGCAGAGGACCGGGAGAAAGTTTAAACATATCCTTGAGGAGATCGGGCTCAAACAACCCCAGAATGAAACGGCGATGTTCCCTGAAGAGGCCGCTGAAAAAGCCGCCCGGATTGGATATCCTATCCTGCTCCGCCCGTCCTTTGTTCTGGGTGGGCGTGGTATGTTCATTGTCTATGATGAAAAAGAGTTGAATGGTGTGGTCAAGGAGGCCTTTGCGGTGGCTCCAGGAAAACCCGTGCTGCTTGACAAATTCTTGGAGGAAGCCATCGAGCTTGATGTTGATTGTATCTCGGACGGAGAAACCACTGTGGTCGGAGGCATGCTTGCAACATATTGAATTTGCCGGGGTGCACAGCGGAGATGCGGCCATGGTTCTTCCACCCCATGATTTGGAAGCCGCGATGATTGATGAGGTGCGCCAGGCTTCTCATGCCCTGGCCAAGGCCCTAAAAGTAATTGGGCTGATGAATATCCAATTTGCAATCAAGGACGGGGAGCTTTTCCTGATTGAGGTGAATCCCCGTGCCTCCCGTACCGTGCCCTTTGTCAGCAAAGCAATTGGGGTTCCGCTAGCCAAACTCGGTGCCCGGGTAATGGCTGGAGCAAAGCTTACAGATCTCGGTTTTACCGAAGAAATTATCCCCCAGCACTGGGCGATCAAGGAAGCGGTCTTTCCTTTTAGTAAATTCCCCGGTTCCCCCATTGTGCTCACTCCGGAAATGCGCAGTCCACCGGTGAGGTAATGGGGCAGGACGAAGATTTCGGTATGGCATTATGCCAAGACCCAGATGGCTGCCAAGCCGTCCCTTCCCCTTGAGGGCAGTGTGTTTTTCAGCGTTAAAGGACTCAGACAAGCCCAGGGCACTGGAAGTGGCCAAGGGCCTGGCACGAACTGGGTTTCTAGTCTTTCACTTCCACCGAAGGCACGGCAAACTTTCTCAATCAAAACGGCATTCCGAAGCTGGGACTACCCTGCGGATCAGCGAGGGCCGGCCAAATGTGGCCGACCTGATCAAGAATGGAAAGGTGCAGTTGGTCATCAATACCCCACTTGGCTTAATTCCACGCCGGGATGAGAATGGTATTAGGAGTGAAGCGGTATTAAATAGCGTGCCCGTGATCACCACACTAGGTTCTGCCTTCGCCGCTCTGGATGGAATACGTTCGCTGAAAGACCGGAAGTTTTCGGTTAAGTCTCTGCAGGACTACGCCCGATAATGTAATGTTCATTCACTCATGAACCCCTCGGTTATCGCTCTACTCCACGGTCCAGATAAACCGGGAATTGTGGCGAAGGTGTCCACATGGATTCATCAGCGTGGAGGTAATGTTTTACACGCTGATCAGCACCTGGACCGTCAGGAAAATGTATTTTTTCAAAGGGTGGAGTGGGAGGTTTCTGCAACCCATGAGCCAAGGCAGGAATCAGATGATTTTGTATCCTTTGTTCAAAATGAACTGGATATGCAGGTTCGGATTGGGTTAAGTAATGATCGGCCCAAGGTGGCCATCATGGTATCCAAAGCGGATCATTGTTTTCACGACTTAGTTCTACGGGTTAGGGCAGGGGAGTGGATGGCAGATTTTGCCGGGGTGATTTCAAATCATGATCACTTACAATCTGTTTCCGAATCTTACGGTTTACCCTTTTACCATCTTCCCGTGACACAGGAAACCAAGCAGGATGTCGAAGACAAACAAGTTGCATGGTTACAGGATCAAGGCGTTCAATTGGTCATCCTTGCCCGCTACATGCAAATATTAAGTCCTTCTTTTTTGCAAAATGTTGGATGCCCTGTGATTAATATTCACCATTCATTTCTTCCTTCTTTTGCTGGAGCACGTCCCTATCACCAAGCTTACCAGCGCGGAGTTAAATTAATCGGGGCCACTGCCCACTATGTAACTGAAGATCTCGACGAAGGTCCCATAATCGAACAGGATGTTGCCCGGGTAAGTCACCGTCATGGCCCCAAAGACCTTATCGAAAAAGGGCGAGATCTTGAGAAATTGGTTCTCTCCACCGCGGTTCGTAGGCACTTGCAAAACCGGGTATTGGATTACCAAAACAAAACCGTAGTCTTCGATTGATATTTCCTGATGACTTTTAATATGGAGGCAACCCTCTGGTATCTTCTTGTTGCCGATTGTGCCTTTGCCAATGTGGTTGCCTGGTTTTGTCCAGATTGGTACGACAAATCATACCCAAGTATTTCCAAACTTTTTCCAGCCACAAAACCTTGGTGTGTGGTTTACCTTCTCCTAACCCTATGGTTGGGCATTGCTTTAAAGCGATCCGGTATCTTGCCTTGGTAGGTTTTATCCGTTCAAAGAGGCTAATCTTTTGTATTCTCTCATTTGGGAAATGACGGAAGAAAATCGGTTGAAGTTTGGAGGAGAGCTGCCGGGGTTGCTTTTGGCCAAGTTACTTTTTAATCTGTCAGCTCATTGGTTTTGGGTAAGCCGGCTAACTACTTGGGTATTGTGAAACTATCGAGTTTTAGGAAGAGAGAATTGGTAAATTTAACGAAGTGCCCTGCTGTTATGAAACTTGGGCGGAACTAGAAGAATTGTCAGAATCTTAGGATTTTAAACAATACTTAGGTGCTTAAAGATTGTTATCTTTATGGATCTATTTCTCTGGATGAATCAACGGACCTAAGTCATCCTCTTGATTGGTGAACTCTAGGGACTTTTTGGAGTAGTTGTAAAACATTGGGATGCCATCGATATTCTTTATTAGATATAACCATTCACTGGTCTCATGTTTCCATAAGTAAGGCCAGACTTCCTCTTTGGTCCATAGCCATTCATAGCCCTCCAACCACAACCATAGCCCACCACTAAGATCTGGTTGAGCATGTACCCAATGGAGGGTTTCATGAAAGAGCCAACCGTTGTCGTAGGGCCTGAAACTTCCAAACCAATCAGATGTTCGCCATCCACCTTGGGATTTCTTGACTTCGATGACAATGGGCTGCTTGTGTTGGTAACCGAATCGGTCCTCGACTACAACTTCCCCCCAATGCTCCCAGGAATCGCCCTCCAGCCAAAAGGGGATAGCCAATTCATATAACGTCCGTATGTAGCCATTTTCATCGATCTCAAAGTGGTCAAATATTCCTTCTGCAGGTCTGAACATCAGATCGTCATCTCCCTGCAACTCTTCGTTTTCATAAAGAAACCAAAAGCTAGATCCTTGTGAAACACCATCCAAGGGGACGATTTGGGCTACAATACTGCCTGCAGGCAATCCTTCGGAGATTGAAATTCTGTTGGAGAAAAAACCATATGGATTCGCTTCCCTGTTATAGAGATTCATGATGTCCTTTTCGGATAAAGCCCGATCATACACCCTCATTTCATCGATAGAGCCATTGAAGAATTCATCGTTTCGATTCAAGGAGTTCGAGCCAATTACCAAGGGCATGGAGCCATCCGTATTAAATTCCGTGTAATAAGAACCGAGGCTTTCCTGTATTCAAATAAACATTCCCATGGTTTCCATCATAGGTCACGACAAGTTGATTCCAGTTATTATACAAATTATTCGACCTAAAAACGAAATCGTTTCTCTCTCCTATAAGGGCTACTTGGTCTTTTCCTTTTCCATTCATTAAAAGGGAAAATCGTGCATTTCGAGATCTTCCGTTTCCAAAGGTAAACAGATTGCCAAAATGGCTAGGAGAATTGAACCAAACGGAAACCGTACGAGGAGAGGATCCACTGGGCCAAGGACCATCGGCGACTATCTTGGATGATCCTTGGAAGTCAAAAGCACTCTCATTCTTTCCGAATCGATCGGTTATAAAACCTGCTCCTCTTCCATAGTGAATTTTTCCTGCATATTCGCTGGTGACTTTGTTAGAAATAAATTCCGAGCGAGATAGTTCATCTCCGTTTGTGCCTTCAAAGTCATACCAGGCTAAAAGACCCATATTTTCACGGGATGAATTGTGATTATTGGGATCCGTTCCCAAAAGAAGTTCTTCTGTATTTGAGTATCCATCTCCATCCGAATCATTGGAAGCCCAGAACCTATATCCTTCAATATTATCACGAATCGAGATATAAACAGTCTGAGTACCTTCCATAGCTCCTAAAATAAGATCCGTGTCTGCCGAAGGAGGATAGCCAAAATAATGAACTTTTAATTCAAAGTGGTTCGGATCACTTTCAAAATCCAAAGCTTTACTAGTTCGAATATTACCGTCTTGATCGATGTAAAAGAACTCCGAGTCAGTCAGCAAAGATACATCGAGCCAATCTTCATACCAATTCGATAGGGCTCCGACAATGGTATTAGCCGGTTGGTTTTCAAGGACATGAAACTCGGGTTCCTGGTCCGTTACGAAGATGTAAAAACTCATCGGTGTAATCGATTGGTTCAAGAATCAATCCCTCCGGACCATCGGGAGCACCCCAGAAATGAACTTGTAGTTCAAAGTGTTGGGGATCACTTTCAAAATCCAGAGGCTTATTGGTTCGAATGTTACCGTCTTGATCGATGTAAAAGAACTCATTGTGCTCCTCCGAAAAGAGGGAGACATCCAGCCAGTCGGGTTTGGTTCCAAACTGGTCTTTGACGGCAGAGCCGACAAGAGTATCAGCAGGGTCATTCTCCGATACTTTGAATTCCTCTACATCTTCGAGTTGAATTGAAAAGGCCTTCTCAATAGTCGCGTTATATTTATCCTTGGCTTGTATTAGAATATAATAAGAAGAAGCGTTGGATTCGTAGTCCAAAGAAGCTTCTGTTTTCAAGACTCCATCCGGGGATACTGTAAAAAGATTGTTATCTCGATCAGTTGGAGCCAGACCTTCCAAGTAGAAAACCTTTCCGGGATAAGAGAAGCCTAGCGGGCCAGAACCGGATGCGGAGAGAACAGAATTTTGTGCGTTTACGGCTTCTACGATTTTACCAACTGGATCAACTGCATCATCAGCAAAAAATCCTTTCGGAACCCAGATGGTTAAATCCGTATCCGAATACCATTTGGGTTTCACATAAGACTGCTGAAAGTATCGAATATGAATAGAGTAATTCATGTCGGAATCTGTTTCGAATCTCACTCCGCCTGCTTGGAGAACAGCTTTTGCAGAGTTCTCTGTCAGAGAGTAAGTAAGAATATCCCCATCGGGATCGGATGCACTAAATTGACCAACAATTGTCCCAATTGGTTGGTTTTCTTGGATGGTGTTATTGGAAAGAGCAAAGTCATTTGATCCGTAATTTCTTTGATACACAACCCGAAGAACCACCGAGCCAACTGCCCCTAGCCCCTCGTCTGGGAAAGAAACCACTACCTTATTTTCATTTTGTACATAGTTGGCAGGCACACGAATAATCTTACAAGTTGCGTAGTCCTGCCCGTTATCCAATCGGATGGCTACATCTTCGTAAGGGACATTCAGTTCATTACCATTTAAGCTAATGTTAACGGCACGGCCTGTACCACTCTCTTTGGAGACTCCTACCCTTAACTCCGCGTACTCAATCAGCTTCAGGTCAGGTACTGAAACCGTAATTTCGCTCGTGCCCTCCACCGGTACCCGAATAGAATCACCGTAGTGTGGGATTTCATCTATCTCTTGGTCAAATTTCAGGCCTTCGTAACCAAGAACCAACACGATTGATTCTCTACCCTTTATCTGCAGCGCATTTAGGTCACCCGCATCTTCCTCCAAGAAATAAGGAGTAAAGTCCAAATTTCTACCAAATCGCCTAGCCGTTTTAGTCGTGGGAGTAGGAATGGAAAGACTAAGGTTGTGAGTCGTATTGGAAAGATTGTTCAGCAAGACATATACTTTATTTCTATTTGCAAAGCCCTGAATCTGTATATCTGGGTCAGGGGAATGAACTGAGATTCTTTCCCCACTGACATCTCTCATCAACTTGTAAAAGTAAATTTGCTTGGTTTCCACCCAATCATTTTTATCAGTAAAATTTCTCGGCACATATAGTGTGGCATAGTAGTGAGGATCCCAGTCCATACTATCCATCAGGATGAATGGAGTCGCCTTTTTAACTACATGGGGATGATCCATAAAAACCATGGTGTTGGCAATCACACCGCTGACCATATTGAAGTCAATAATGCTTCTCTTTTTCATTTCCCACTCAAATCCCTCACCTGGAAAGTGCTTATTGGCCAATTCTTCCGCCAGTTCGACGGTCCCGTAGGCACCGTGCTCACTCAACACTACATCCACCTCTTTCCCGTATTGGTTTGTGGTGTAGTTGGAAACCAAGTCCAAGACCGACTCCAGAGGCATACCGCTGGTTATTCTACCAGGGTTGGAAGGGTCATCACCCCCATCGAAACCACCATTACCCCTACGTAAAAAGTCGTATGCGTGGAAGGAGTAAAAATCCAGCTCGGCATTGGTACCATCAATAAATGACTTCAATCCATCAAAGGCACCGTATTGGCTGTTATAATAATACGCGACGGACAAACACGGCCCACCCACAGCCACATTCAGACCCATTGCCTGAACTGCCTGATGTGTCTTGGTATGCCACTGCTGGAAAAGTGGTTGATTCCAAAATGACCAATGAGGTTCATTTACCGGCTCATAGTAGGCGGGGCGGTCAAAATCATTATATTTCCACTTAAGGGTATTTACGGATAGTTCCGCAGCCGCATCAATATTTGTAGGATAGTAATCATCTTCACCCGAATAATCGGTAAAACTCTTACCCATAAATTCGGGAAACGCACTCTTGTGCCCATGAGCAGCAATATCCAACCGTCCGCCGAAATCGATTTTGAATGCTTCGCCCGGCTCCTCTGGCACTCCTTTGTCCTTAAGTACCTGTTTTAAGTATTCAATATCTGCAAATCCGGGCCGAGCTGTGTCTTCGCGAACTGCGTTGTCCCAACGAATCAACGGTTCAACAACTCCAAGTCTTCTTCCTGGAGTAATACCCAATTCCTTAACCAGGTAATCATACCTTTCCTGAGACTTCACTCTTTGGTCAAATTTTGTGCCAGCATCGCAAATACTAAAGTAAGCTTCCCTCCTTAGTTCACTTATTCCTCTGATTTGCCTTATGGTTTTAGGAACAACCGTAATGTTTACAGGCATTGAGGCAACTGCTGGAACTAAATAGACAATAATCGTTTTTTCAATAAACCTGCCTTTGTCATCCGTAGCACGCACCCGGATGCTTTGTCTTAGTTGATCCGTTTCGTAGTCTAAGACATCATTAGTTTTCAAAATCCCTGATTCATCTAATTGGAAAAATGGATTTTCAGAGTCTCCTGCTTCACTGACCAAACTGTAAGTCAAATTTTCTCCATCCAGATCGTTGGACTCAAACTGAGTGACAACTGTTCCGATTTCCGCGCCACTGGAAACGATCAAACGGTCTTGGGAGTCCAGAATATTCTTGGACGGAGAAACTTTTCGTAGAGCCAGACGAAATCCCACAAAATAGTTCCTGTCACCTTGGTTCGTGGCGTAGGTTCCCCTTCTGGCGGCCCTTAAGGTATCCGAATACCAGTCACCCCCACGCACATAGTGCTCTGAGTCGATGTCTTCAAAGTCCGGGTCAGTTATGTCACCATCTGGATAAACGCCGTACCAACCCATTACCCATTCAGAAACATTCCCATGCATATCAAATAAGCCCCATGGATTGGGAGCATAATTGCCAACGGTTCTGATTCTAAAATCAATCCCTGTATCCCATTCACCGTCCCAATTATAATTTGCCCGACTCGGATTTAATTCATTTCCCCATGAGTAAGCGGTATTTGTTCCAGCCCGGCATGCGAATTCCCACTCAGATTCGGAGGGAAGGGTAAATTCCCAGCCTGCTGAGACTAGATCAAGATGACTATTATTTAAGTACCTTAGGAAAACCTGAACATCTTGGTAGGAGACTCGTACGATGGGCTTTTCGGGGTCTTTAAACGCTGAACTAACCGGGTTAGCATCCAGTCCATCGGTGTTACCTTTTATGACTGCCTCGTACTGAGCCTGAGTAACTTCAAACTTTCCTAAGAAAAAGCCTTTTGAGAGGGTTACATTGTGTTCGGGTTCATTGTGATGACCTGAAACTTCATCCCTTCTCCCTTCTTCCGTTTCTGGACTACCCATGGTAAAGGTACCCGGGTCCACCCAGACCATTTCCAATCTGACGGAGGAGTTGAGTTCAACAATGTAATTTTCTCGGGATGGTTCGTAAACATCTTCAACCATTATACGAATCGTCTGTTGGTCATATAATCCACCAGAGTCGGTTGCCCGCAAAGACACCTCGTAGTTATTGTTCTGGTCATCGTCCAGGGGGTTCTCGTAGTCAGCACTAAGAAAGGTCAGTTCCCCGTTAGCAGCATTTATAGTAAACTTGGCTGCATCCGCACCGCCGGTTATCGACCAAGCGAGCGTATCCCCATCGGGGTCTATGGCGTGGTGGTTACGGTTGCCTTCGGCATCCGTCTTTACGATCCAGAAATCGCGGTCTCCCCGTCTTACTTCACTTTTGTCATACCCAATGCTTGACCAAGAATCACCGCCAACAAGATATCCACCATCAGATGTGGCGAGTATGCTTTCTCCCCAGTCATCCCAGGTGCCTCCCAAATTCTTGTCCCATAGTATACTTCCACGATCGTCGATTTTAAGTACCCAGTAATCTGAATTACCGTGACTTGCTTCGCTACGGTCCCCACTAGCACCTTGCCCCCACGCCCGACCGACTAATACAAAGTTGCCATCATTCGTTGCTATAGCCGCGGTATTCCATTCATCTCCATTAGAGCTAAAAGTTTTATCCCACAGCTTTGTTCCATTTTCATCAATTCGTACAGACCAGTAACTATAATACCCCCCACTGGTTTCGCTCTTGTCCCCAGTTGCGTTCGACTCGGAACTACCAGTAAGCAGAAAACCACCATCTTTTGCCGGAAGAAGTTTTGGGTGCCATTCATCTCCGCTTCCCCCAAAAGTTCTGTCCCATATTTTACTTCCATTAGCATCGGTCTTAATAATCCAGAAATCAGATTTACCTCTTGAATTCTCGCTCTTATCTCCTGATAGGTCAGACAGCGAATATCCACCCAATAAATAACCTCCATCCGGAGTCGCTAAGATTTGTTTCAGGTTCATCCGCACCGCTTCCTCCAAAACGTTTGTCCCAAAGTTTGCTTCCATTGGCATCGGTTTTAACGATCCAAAAATCACTCACCCCCTCTGCTTGTTTGACTCAGATCCCCGTCAGACCATGTGGAAGATGTTCCACCCAGTAAATATCCACCATCTGATGTATGAATAGCATCCGTGCAATATTCGAAGTGACTACCACCGTATGCTTTGTCCCATAATATACTCCCGTTTATATCGATTCGAACTACCCAGAAATCCTGATTACCCTTGTTCTGTGCAGTTCTGTCTCCCCCTGCTGGTGAGGTGGATCCTCCAAAAATGAGATAACCTTTTTCTGCAACTTCAATTGCACCGTTGCATCGATCTTCCCCACTTCCTCCGAAAGTGCGATCCCATACCTTGTTGCCATGGGCGTCCAGTTTTACAACCCAGTAATCTTTGCCTCCACGGCTATTTTGAGATTTGTCTGTTGAGGCATTGGATTCGGAGTATCCAGATAGTAAATAGCCACCATCAGATGTCTTGATGGTATCTGTTAGTCTATCTTCACCATTCCCGCCAAAAGTGCGGTCCCAGGTTGGGAAGATGGAGGTAGTGGTGGTGCTTTCCGATAGGGTGATGGTATCGCTTCCCACTAAAGTAGGTGCCTCATTGACATCAGTCAGGGTAATCTCAATGTTTTGATCGGAAAACAGCCCATAGCTATCGCTTGCCCGAACAACGACTTCAAAAATATTATCCCCATTGGCATCCTGCAACCTTTCAAAGTCGGGTGAGGTCTTAAAGGATAGCTCGCCGGAAGAGGCATTGATTTCCAAAAGCGAGGCATCGGCTCCCGCGTTGATGGAAAATGTAATTTGATCACCGAGAGGGTTTGTATCGGTGGCGAATATATAGCCAATGGTCGTTTTGTTTTCCTGAATGGAAAAGGTTGCGTTTTTATCATGAAAGCTGGGTGCATGGTTTGCATTCAGTAATGCAAGCCGGAAGCCGATGCCGCTGTATGTCGCATTTGTTTCATATGCATGGCGACGAGCAGACCGAACATAAGGAGAGGGAGAAGCATATGATCCGCCTCTCACTATTTTCTCGGAACCCATGTCCGGACCCTTGGGGTCGGTTACATTATTTTCCGGATAGCTGGCTTTCCAATCGTTTGTCCATTCCCAGACATTCCCATGCATGTCAAAAAATCCCCAGGGGTTTGCATTGTATTGACCTACATTCTGCGTTTGATTGTCGTCATTTGTATTCATCCAATTGGCATCACTGTCCGAAATTGTATTACCCCACGAATAGGATGTGATGGTTCCCGCACGGCAGGCGTATTCCCACTGGGCCTCGGTAGGGAGGATATACTCCCATCCGGCAGGAATATTTTCCGCCTCTTGTTCATTTAAAAACTCGAGGAATGACTGGATATCATTCCAGGATATTTTTTCCACTGGACGATTGGGGTTACCAGACCATCTGGATGGAGTGGCATTTGCATCGGAATGACTTTTCATAACCGCCTCGTATTGTGCCTGGGTAACCTCGTACTTGCCCAAGTAGAATCCCTTGGTCAGAGTGACATTGTGTTCCGTCTCATCCGAGCTTCTTCCTGGTTCACTGGTTGGACTACCCATCGTGAATGTGCCCGGTTCCACCCAGATCATTTCGAGGTCCTTGGCAGAATCGACAAAATGATTCGAGCTCGTTGTCTGATATAGTAATTCTACTTCGCGCTTAGACAAAGCACGGTGATATACCCGAACATCATCGACCGAACCGGTGAGATGCTGCGTGCTGTCCCATCCTCCGGCAACCGAGTCCTGATCCGGCCCGATCCATAGCCCATTTTCCGCAACATCCAATGATGTATTTGGCTGATTTACTTCCATGTAAGGCTTACCGTCCACAAAGATATGGGATTCATAGGACTCACGCACCAGGGTAATCATTCGCCAGTGATCTACCCAGTTGCTCCTATTTTCCACATCCCCCTTCACAATAGCAGAACCGGAATCCCAAAGTTCCAACTTTTCGGATTTGCCCATCTCAAGGAGTAATAGATTGCCCGCGTATGAAATGGTATTTGCCGCACTTATGAAGCCGGCGTACGGTTCACTGGCATCCGTTGATTTATACCAGAGATTATAAGTGAATTGCACTCTGTCGTGGAGCAGGGAGTAGGGGATTTTTACGCGGTCATCGGTGCCGTCAAAACTCAGGGCTTTATCCGGTTCACCCATCCTGTCAGTTCCGGGCACAGGACCGTAGAGCGTGCCATCATTTCCATTGCCGGACATATCGGAGGCATTTCCATCAAACGGATACCAGGCAACCAATCCAGAATGCAGGAACTCATCCCCATTGGCTTCATTAAACGGGTACTCAATTGCCACTCGGACAACCTGCTCTGCATGTAAACCACTTGAATCCGTTGCCCGGATGGTTACCTCATAGGTATTATTCTGGTCAGCATCCCGTGGGTTCGCATAATCCGCACCCGCAAAAGAAATTCCCCCATTGCTTGCATTGATCTCAAAATAGCCTGTATCAGCACCACCGGAAATGGACCAGGTGAGTTCCCCTCCCTCCGGATCATGCAGAGTGTTTACCTTATTCCCATGCTCATCAAGCTTCAGCACCCAGTAGTCGCCTATCCAGCTGCCTAGACTGTATCGGGGATGGGTTTTATCAAAACCAGCCATTGCATAACTCCAACCGCCTAAGAGAAAACCTCCATCGTTTGTTGGGATTATACTTTTGGAATCCTCGTATCCTCCTCCCCCGTATCTTCTGTCCCAAATTTTGTTTCCGTACTGATCAATCTTGATCAACCAATAATCGCTATCCGAACCTCCAGTATTTCTTTGTCCCCCAGATATATCTCCAGTGGCCTGACCGCTAGCACCAGAAGATATTAAAAAACCTTGCCCACCAAGAGGGATAATCCGGCTATTCCAGCCCACTCCTTTTTCACCACCATAGCTACGCTCCCAGAGGATAGAACCATTGGCATCTGCCTTGACCACCCAGAGATCACTACTTTCCCCTTTGGCTGTGGATTGCCGGTCTCCTGTATTTCCAGAGGCGGCATAGGACAGGCCAACCATAATGAAGGAACCATCCTCCTGAACCAAAGCATCATCAAAATAATCATAACTTGCCCCTCCGTAGGACTTATCCCAAATCATCGATCCATTTTCATGATTTACTTTGATTACCCAATAATCATCTCCTCCTTTTTTAGTTGCTGTCTTGGAATTACCGGGATTGCTGGAAGAATACCCAAAAACAAGCCAGTTCCCATCCGATACAACTTCTACCTTAATAGCGAAATCGAAAAAATCGCCACCATAGGTGTGGTCCCAAATCTTGGTCCCATTCTCATCCACCCGAATCAACCAACTATCGGTATGGCCCAAACTGCCATGGGTCTTATCTCCAGAAATTCCTGATCTCGAGTATCCGCTGAGAGCAAAATCTCCATTCTCCAACTCCAGTGCATATAAACATTTGTCCTCGGATCCTCCCCCATATCGCTTGTCCCAGATCTTCGATCCATTTTCATCGATCTTTATGATCCAGAAATCATTGGAGCCCTGCAATCCTTGGGTTTTATCCCCATCTGCCGGTGAAACCGATGCACCATAAAGAAGATAATTTCCATCTGCGGTTGGGATGATACCCGAGCAATTATCATCCTCACTCCCGCCATATCTCTTATCCCAGAGCACATCTCCGCCTTCATCAATCTTTACCAACCAAAAATCTTTTCCTCCCCTGCTGGCTTCAGTTTTATCATGGCTGATATTGGAATCCGAGCTTCCTGCCAAAAGATAGCCACCATCATGAGCCGGTATCATTTTAGCTAACGAGTCTTCGCCCACACCCCCATACACACGATCCCAGGTAAGCGAACTCCATGACTGCCCCTCCGGGATCGTGAACTCGACCACTTCGGATTTTGTGGTAGGTGCATCATTTGAGTCGACTATAGTTACTGAAAACAACTGGGTGGAAGTAGCACCCAACTCATCGGTAGTTGCTACCCGGACCTTTTTCCACTGATGAATGGTCTCGTAGTTGAGAACGGTTGCGGTTCGCAAGGTGCCGTTTGCATCGATATTAAAAAATTCGTTATGTGTTTCCCAAGTGTTCGAAGCGAGGGAGTAGGTGAAGCTGTGTCCTTCTGGGTCTGTACCATTGAATTCACCCACAATTGTACCGACAGGCTGGTTCTCGGCGATGGTAAGTGCGGTTGTTGAATTGAGATCGGTTGGTGGCTCATTCACATCCAATAAAGTCACCGTAAAGTTGCCCACGGTAGTGGCGTTTAGCTCATCCTTTGCCTGCACGGCAATGACATAGCTCGAGGCATTACTTTCGTAATCAAAAACAGTGGCGGTCCTGAGCATGCCGTTTTGATCGATTGAAAATAGCTCGTCATTTGAATGAACTGCTCCAGTAACGGATATATTCCATTTTGCTCCAAGATACTGCTCCACAGAGGTAATCTCGGTAGCAGTTAATTCTTTATCTAGAATAATTAATTCCCCAAGGTTCCCTTTCCAAAATCTATTCCAACCCCGATCCTTACTAAAATTTGTGGCATTCACATTTCCCGTGGTCACATGGGAAACAACAGATAACTGATGGGGTTTCTGGGTACTTTGCCCATTGATCGACACACCATTCAGGCGTGTTGCCCCATTGTATACCTTCGGGTCTCCATAGGATGCACTGAAAAAGTTTCCATTGCCGTCGTCATGCCAGATACCACCAGCGTTTGCATCAGATGTACCCAAAAGAAAGCCATAACCAGATGCGTCAATATCCTCGGACAACACCCAGAAGACGGTGCGGATATCGGTAATTCCATCAAATTGGTGATACTGTGCGGAACCACTGTAGCGCATAACTTTTAATCCACTCGGTTGGTGTAGTGTCAATAGGGGTGTCCCCACTTTGGTTGCATCATTTGCGGAATTACTCCGGTCAGGCCATGTTGTTTCTGCCTCATTTAAAGCACTTGCGTCCAACCAAAGGTTTGGATTTAGATCGGTTGGAAATTCTGGTCTCAATGCATAAGTAATGGAATGATCTTCTGCATCCGTTGCATTGAATTCCCCAATAATTGTACCGATTGCGGAGTTCTCAGCGATGGTCAGGTTGCTTGCATTGATATCAGTAGGTGCAGAATTACCTTTCAAAGAGACACCATGTAACAATATAGAAAAGACAAGGGTGCAAAAGAGAGAAGTCAAAGAGGATGCAGGAGCAAGGGATACCCATTTCCTGAGCGAAATATTAGAAAAAATAACTTTCAAAATGTTGAATTGTGTAATTTGGAGCCTAGACGAAAGAAGGGCATATTTTAGTTCTAAAATAGAATATTTTTTTAACATCATTGGGGGAAGATGTTATTGTGGGGAGTTGACAAGGTGAGTACCCTTTTATTTTTACTGTGAAATGACATCAGAAATCTACTTTACTGAGGTTATTTCGTAGAGAAGTTAAAAAAGATAGTTTGTTTACCTGGGTAAAGATAGAGCCAATCCCCTGTGTTGTCGGACCAAAAATAGGGCCAGACATCTTTTTGGGTCCATAGCCAGTTTTCCTGTTCCATCCACAGCCATATACCATCCTTTACATCCGATTGAGTATAGACCCAGCCAAGGCGGGTGTGATAGATCCAGTCGGTGTGTTCAAATCGTTGGAAGGTTCCAAGCCATGGAGATTGTATCCATCCATTTCCGGCATCCCGCATGGATGTCCACCAGGCATCGGGCTGGGGCAGGGCAGGTATCTTCAATCGCTTAGGAGCACCGTGTGATTCCCCTATTTTATTTCGGGCAAACGCTCGATAATAATAGGTTGTGCCAAAGGCTAAATCTGTAATTTTTATATGGAAAGTATTTCCATAAGGTTCCGCGATGTAGCTTTTATATGTTTGAAAGGAAAAGGAATCACTGATTTCAATGCCAAACTCTTCTAATTTCACGCCAGCATTAGTGAGGATACGACCCTTGAAAACATAGATACCTTTCTCATTTTGTGTAACCTCCTGAGTTTGTACTATAGGATGATATTTTAGGGTTTCCGGTTGTAGTACAGGGGGATCGGTTTGGCTCTTGTTATCATCCACCCCTGAATTGTTTCCATCTATAACAGGAGGCTGAGGGCCGATGGGGTTTTCTGTTTTGTTTTGGTCGATAAGAGGAGGTTCAGTGTTATTGAGGTCATCGGATGTATTTTGATCGATTACAGGTGCTATGGTTTTATTGTCATCTAAATTAGGGGGCAGGGTGGTGTTGTGGTCATCGTTGTCCTTTGGTTCAGTTACTGGTTCTTCCGTTTTATTATCATCCAGGACAGGAGAGGTGTCGTCGCTTGGGTCATTCAGTAGATTAATTATAAAGGCTTGGCTGAAGCTTGCCTTATGCTCATCCGTGACCTGAATCCGTACCGAGAAATTGTGCTCACTGTTCTCGTAATCAAAGAATTTTTGAGAAATGAGTTGGTTGTCCGCCTCTATGGTGAAAGAGGAATTATGGCTATCACCCGGTCCCTTTGACAGGGTGTAGGCGAGGGTGCTTGAGTTATCAGGATCAGTACCAGTAAATTTTCCGACAAGGGTGCCAACAGGTTGGTTTTCCAAGATAGATGACTTGGATAAAGTAAGGGCAGTGGGGGCAGAATTGGCAACCGAACGGGGATCAAAGGGATCCGAACCATAAGCCAATTCTTCGGCATCGGAAAAGCCATCATTGTCGTTATCTGGGTCGTAGTGGTCCTCAATGCCATCCTTATCCATGTCTTCAACCACATTTTTAACCCGGATAGAAATGTGTTTTTGGTCATATTCACCCTTGGGGTCAACCACTTGCACCCATACCTGATAGGTATTTTCTTTAGTAAGATCCTTGGGGTTCTCGAAATCTGGGGCGTGGGTAAAGGCGAGGTTACCTGTCGTTGTATTGAGATCAAATAACCCCTGTTCGAAACCACCTGTCTTTTCAAAGATAAGAGTGTCCCTGTCTTCATCAGATGCTTGAAGTTGCATGATATGAGTTGAATTTTCTGGTATCTCAAATTGAACTGCCAAAGAATTTTCTGAGGGAGAAGTAAATACAGGAGCATCGTTTTGATCCTGGAGGGTAAGAGTCAATTCTTGTAGTAAGGATGCATTGTGCTCATCGGTGACCTTGATCAGCAGGGTGTAATTTGTCCTATTGCTTTCAAAGTTAAAGATGGCTGCGTTTTTAAGTGTCCCATTTTGTTCCAGGCTGAAAAGAGCATGGTCAGTTTCCTTATCTGTGGTTATCAATTTGTAAGAAAGGGATGCATTGCTATCGGGGTCTGTCCCATTACATTCTGCAATTACACTACCAATGGGTTGGTTTTCCCAAAACCTTACATGGCTAAGTTTAAGCAAAGAGGGTGGGGCATTGGCCACCGAATTGGGATCGAGGGGGTTGGAACAGTAGGCAAGTTCGTCTGCATCGGAGAAACCATCGTTATCGTCATCCGGATCAAGATCGTCCGAGATGCTGTCATTATCATCATCTGTGTCGTAATGATTTTCGATCCCATCTCCATCGAGGTCTTCAACTACATTGGTAACCCTTACGAGAAAATCTTTATCATAGGATGCATTGTACTCATCGAATACCCGCACCGTGATGGTGTGGTTTTCATCTGTTTCAAAATCTAGTTCTTCTCGAGTCACAAGAGTTCCATTCTGCTCCATTTTAAAGAGCGGATGCTCAATCGGATCATGCATGGGCAATGCCCACTTTTCTCCCAGGTAAGACTCCACCAGTTTACGATCCACTTCGGAAAGGCCTTCATCAAAAACCATAAATTCAGCAACAAAACCCTTAGGGAATTGATTAAGGTCATTATTGGCAAAGAGGCGGAGAACATGCCTCGGGTGCACAGCAGTTTGGTAATCCGTTGTACCTAGTGATTGACCGTTTAATAATCCGTGGATCGTTCCCATTTCGTAATCAAATGAGACTTGGTACAAGGCTGGGCCCATATCACTTTGTGGATAAAATTTATGTGAGGTAAGACTACCACTATACGAATGATGCCAGACACGGGATTTAAAACGATACTTATCCCCTGCATCCCATTGCATAAAACCACCCCCCGAAAAACTATCGTAGGAAACAAGTGAATCAGATTCACTGTTCACCCAATCAAATCCAGCCACAGCAAACATGGTGAAGTTTGGACTCAGCGGGAACGCCCCATTGCTATACATGTAATCACTCCCCAAAAACTCGACCACTGGAAGTTCATTCAGTTCAAGGTCAGTCATTTGTGGTTGCCGATTTTCCTCATCCTGGATCAGCGAAGGACCACCCCTTTTATCCGTCCATCTCATAATGTAGGATCGGTTCAAATCGAGGGTCTCACTGGCATTGGCGTCAAGCCAAAGTGAGGGAGATAAATGCTCGGGGTAATCCGCAACCAATCCAAATTTCAGGGACTGTCCCGAATCTGGATCAGTCCCAGTAAAATTGCCGACGAAGGTTCCAGCATCTGCATTTTCAGATATGGTCAATGCACCGCTTGCTGAAATACCGGTTGGTAGTTGATTTGTGGACTGGTCATCATAGGGGTCCGTTCCATTGTCCAACTCAGTTTCGTTGTTTATACCATCCCCGTCCGCATCTTCATCGATGGCATCCTCGATACCATCCTCATCGATATCCTCCACCTCATTGGAGAGAAAGACGACCAATTCCTTCTCAATAACTTCTCCGTACGGATCAGTCGCCCGTATGCGAATCGTACGATTGGCATCCTCTTCATAGTCCAAGGAAGCGGTGGTGGAAATGGTTCCGTTTTCATCGATCACAAAGGATTCATTATCCAACCCATCAACAGACCGGTTCATCGGGATTCCCCACTTGGATGCTAGGTGATTTTCCAACCTTTCCATCTCCATCGCAGACTTTCCGTTCATCACAATCAATTCCTTGATCGAGCCTCTAAGAAATCCATTGGGTGAGGAAAATTCATCCGCATAAAAAGCACCACCAATTGCAGATCTGTTCGAGCCCGAGTATGTGATCTCGCCCGTGTCAGCTATATTAGAAATGACTGCACCATTGTGTGCCAGAAATCGTCTTTCATCTTTCCGAAAAGCAGAAACCAAAAAGTAGTTTCCTTGAGATGTCGAAGTATTCGGTGCCGGATCATCAGTTCCATTTGTTTTTCTTATAGTAAAAGTTAATTTGAAAATACTATCATGCTGTCGAACACGCCAACCGGTAGAGGTATTCATAGAGTCATACCCTGCTATTGAGTTAGCCCAGTCAGCACTCTGGTTCCATTTTGCCACCACTACTACTGCTGGTTCCTGCAATTCATGGAATGGGTCCTTAGATATTTGCATGATGTCGTTGCCATCGAACTCGATACGGTTGTTGATGCGAACGGGTTGGGCATCGGGGTTAGATTGGACCGCGTGGTTGCCCTTGCCACTAAGGTCGCGCCACTCATAAATTCTACCATCTTTTTCAAGGATGGAGTCGGTATTATTTGCATCCAACCAAAGGATTGCATTCGCCCCTGCCGTACGCGACACCAGGTTGTATTTGAAGCTTTCATGGTTGTCTGTATCGGAGGTGGTGAGGGTACCCACTACGGTGCCTGCGTCGGCATTTTCCAATACGCTTAATGCACCGGATATATTGGATGGTGCAGTGTTGGGGATGGACTCCTCATCGTTGGGGTCAGACCCGTAAGCGGTTTCTTCCGCATCGGAAAATCCATCATTGTCCAAGTCCTCATCCGCATCGCTGATGAATACCGGGTACGTCTTTTCGGAAACCAGTGCCCCGTTGCTCGTTGCCCGTACCGATATTTTGTACTCGGTGGCGTTGGTCTCATAATCAAACACCACAAGGTTGGATAGCGTGCCGTTCTCATCCATGGCAAACAGATGATTATGGTTGGATGAATTTGCCTCACTCAGGGAATAAGTATGCGATGCATTGTAATCGGCACTCACCTCCGAGATTGAACCAAGGTTCGTACCAGCTGCCTGCCCTTCGATCGATACGAATTTCTCATCATGATTGAGTAGTTTATGATGGGGGTGATCATTAGGTAATTTTGCCTGCAATGCCCACTTGTGACTGAGGTAACCTTCTACCAACTGTTCGTCATCATAACTAAGTTTTTCTTCAAAAATTAATAATTCAGCGAGATGCAAAGAGAAATCTTGCCCTATTTTTAATGGCTCAGAAGGTAGTGAACCAATGCTACCACTCGCACTTACTGATGCATTCAATGTACCATTAATCTTATTAGCAAAAGATCCATCACCGAAAGACATTACAAATAAACCGACATCATCTTTGAGGGATTGAGTCCTTAGATTTGCATCATCTTTGTAATAATTTGTGCCACCAGAATTTCTGGCTCTCATAAAATATAAAGGAGGATCATAATCTCCTCTTCGAACTCCAAAATGCCATGCTGTATCGGCACTGCTATTTATATTTGAAGTCTTACCCAAAACTCTTTTCCATGTTACATGGTTAACTATTTGGAATACTCCAAAAACATGCAGTTCAGACCATTCGTCAAAATCTGTCTCACTGTTTTCGATTTTCAAAGTCGATGAACTTAAGTCGACTCCTGGTTTGGAATTTATCAAAGAAGCTTTCCAATTTGGTCTTTTATGTGATTCAGTGATAGCATCGTAATTATTTCCACTTTGATCATACCATCTTGAGAATGCTTCTTTATCAGAAGTTAAAGGCTGATCGTCAGCATTTAATAAATTTGCTGGGTTACTTGCATCTAGCCAAAGCTTTAGATTTGAACTTATTTCTGTGACCAGTGGGAAACGATTTTGTTTTAGAACAATACTTAGCGACCTTTCGAATGACTTGTTAAATGAATCAGCTACTCGTACCCGGATGCTCATCTGGGTAGCGTTGTTTTCGTAATCAAAACGATGGAGGGCTCGTAATTCGCCAGCCAAACTCATGGAGAATAGATCGTTGTAAGTATCTCCCCCACCGGAAACCAATTCAAAGCGGTGGAAATCACTTACATCCTCATCCTCGGCAATCAATTGACCGACCAATGAATTAACCACAGAATGTTCTTTGATTTTTAGACCAGTATCCGAGGAAATATCCGTGGGGGCATGATTAGTGGAATCAGGATTGTCCGGATTGGATCCATTGGCTAGTTCATCTGAGTTGGACAATCCGTCCCCATCCCGGTCTGGATCGGAATCATCTGGGGTGCCATCGTTATCGTCATCCGGATCGGATGCATCGGCAATGCCATCCCCATCCGCATCTTCCAACGAATCACTAATTTGGATAACGAGTTCTTTTTCCACTGCGTTACCCTCTGTATCACTCACGCGGATTCTCACCGTGTGGGAAACTGCGGTTTCATAATCAAAATATCGAGTGGGAATCAATTCCCCCGTTTCGTTCACATAAAACCTCGCATTATCATCCGCTCCTTCACCGCTGACCAATTGGTAGGAATACTTTTCTGCGAGATCATAATCTCTGACATCCAACACCCCGACTGGTTTTCCCACCGGATGGTTCTCAAATATTTCGCTTGGGGTAAAAAGGGTAAAATCGGTATGCGGGCGGTTGGTGAAGTTTGCCTCTAAATTTTCATAACCACTGGGGGATGGGTTTTGGAAAAATGAATGAGTGCTGGGTAAATCCTCTTCCATGCCCCACTTGTGGGCAAGGTAGCCCTCGATAAGCTCCCGATCATCCTCAGGCAGAGCATAACGGAAGATAAGGAGTTCCCCCCACCTGTAAGTGTTCCCAATCCGCACAGGTTCTTCATTAGGTAAAAGGCTGGGCGTTATATCATTGGTCTCCTTAATGTATGAACCATTGGCGAAATATTTGAGAGTTGTACTTGGCCCATCGTACCAAACAGTAATGATTTTTGGGGATATATCGGCATACATGGAAAAAGACCCACTAAGCCTTGCAGCGTACCCAGAAACCTTAGGGTACCCCAACCATAAAGCTGCTCCTTGGCTTACTCCTGTATTCATCCTATCAAACGACCATCCAGATGGTATATAATTACCAGCCCATGATGAATGTTTCCATATACCCGCAGTCCAATTAGAACTTGAAGTCCATTGGTAGACAAAGGCCATGGTCATACTATCCCACGCATCAAAAGAGTTCTCAGAATTTTGCACAACCAGTGCATCTCCATCTGTACGGACTGAGGGGAAGTAACGGGAAAGTGAATTTTCTTCGTATTTAGACTGACCGTTGCCCACCGCATGGTGCCCATATCCACTCTTGTCCATCCACATCCCAACGGACTCACCATCCTCGGGCAAATCATCAGCCATCTCCATATTGCTGGACACTCGCATGGAGCCACGGTCTCCCGCATCGAGCCAGAGCATAAGCCCCTCATTGATAGAGACTGGGGAAAAGCGGACATCATCGATCAAGGAAACAGTGAATGACTTATCGAATCCCTGCCCGTAGGGATCGACCGCCCGGACACGGACCAGGTAGCTGGAAGCATTGTTTTCGTAGTCAAAGACCACGGCAGTGCGCAAACCACCCTCTTCATCTATGTGGAATAAAGCATTGTTGGTCGACCCTTCGCCATCCACCAATTCATAGGCGTAGCCAACGCTCCCATCCACATCCACAGGGGTAAGCTTGCCCACCAGGGTGCCGATGGGCTGGTTTTCCAGAACAGCCAAAGTTCCACTTGAGTTTAAGTCCGTGGGCGGGCGGTTGGTGGAGGTAGGATTGTTGGGATCGGAACCATAGAGGGCTTCATCGGTATTGCTGAGGCCATCGCCATCTCGGTCGGGATCTGAACCATTGGGAATACCATCCCCATCGATATCGGTTTCGAGGTGGTCTTCCACTCCATCCCCATCCAAATCCTCAAACACATCGAGCACGGTAAAGGTGAGGGCTTGTTGAGTAAGCCTCATTGTGCTCGTCCTTCACCTCCACCCGGATGGACAGGCTCTGGGCACTTTCATAATCCAGAGGGGCGTTCAGACGAAGTTGCCCATCTGGCAAAAGAGAAAAACTGGCATTGCCCGCATCCCCTTCCCCGCTGATGAGGGTGTAGGAGAGAACCGGGCGAAAATCCGAATCGGTAGCCACCAACTGGCCGACGATCGAGCCCACAGCGGTATCTTCCGCTGCCTCCAATGTCCGGACGGAACGAATCTCCTCCGGGGCATTGTTTACGGAACCTGCATCCTTGGGGTCGTAGCCGAGGGAAACTTCCAGAGTGTTGCTCATCCCGTCGCCATCGATGTCGGGATCGGTGGAGTCGGTGGCACCGTCCCCGTCCAGATCATCCACACCATCGGTTATGGAAATAAGATGAGTGTTTTCAATGGACTGGTTGTTCTCATTGGTCGCACGCAAGAGAATGGACCGGGAGGTACCCAATTCATAATCCAACCGGGCGGTCGTGCGGAGGGTTCCATTGTCGTCCACGCTAAACACATTTAGCGTGCGCTCGATGGGCAGGGCCCATTTGTGGGCAAGGTAGCGCTCCACCTCCTGCATCTCCAAGTCTCCCAGCGTACGGTCGAAAATAATCAATTCTCCAAGCTCACCCGTAAATCTGGAACTATTCCCCCCCTTACCAAACCTGCTTGCATTAAGGTCGGCCGAGGAGCGAAAAGACACAATTTCGAGGTTTTGCGGTGGCAAGGTCTGGGAGCCATCCACTTTTAACCCGCGGATAAAAGTATCTCCGCCCAGTACGGCATCGGCCGCAAACCCGGTTGCCCAAAATGCCTCCCTGTTAGAGAAGAAGTGGGTGTTACTCACATCGCCCAGTAAAGGCCCCGTTGATCCATTCCGGCGAGCAACCGCCCAGAATACCGTGCGTACATTTCCAATCTCCTCAAAATCATGATAAGCCATGGGGGCCCCGTTGTAGTGCATCACCGAGTGACCGTTTTGGAAGTTTTTGAGAATGGTGGGGAATCCCTGAGCGGATCCATTGCGGGTGGCATGGTTGTTGGATGAGCTTTTGTCCTGCCAGGTCTCCCCGGCGTAGTTCAACTCGCTTGCATCCAGCCAGAGCACCGGGTTTGCCGAGGTGGGCAGATGCGGGATTAATTCGTAGGACTTGATCGGGCTGGCACTATCCACCAATCGCTCAAACTGGCCAACCACCGTACCCACAGCCGCATCTTCGGATACGGTAAGTGTACTCTTTGGTTTAAAGCTGGTAGCCGGCACCACCGGAGATGAACCATTCAACGGATCACTTCCAAGAATCGCTTCATCCAGCATCACTCAACCCATCCCCATCGATGTCCAAATCGTAATGGTCTTCCGTACCGTCCCCATCCAAATCCTCCACCACATTGGTTACTGATAGGTAAAGTTCTTATCGAAGGATACATTGTGATCATCCGTTGCACGAACCATGATGGTGTAGTTATGATCGTCGGTTTCGTAGTCAAAAACATTGGAAACTAATAATGAGCCATTGGCATCCATAGAGAAAAGATGATTATCGAAAGATGTATCAATTCCTAGATTAGGTGCCATCGATTTTCGACCGTGCGAAGCAGGCAGTTTAGCCTGCAGATTCCATTTGTGAGCTAAATAGCCTTCTAGATCTTCAATCTCTTCCGAACTAAAACTATCTTCATATATTAAAAATTCTGAAATTTTTATTTGGTTTAATCCATTACCATTGGAAAAACCAGAGATGGTCACATCCAAGTTAGGTTTTGATATCAAGGATCCTTCTGCTGAGAAGTTTTGAGTAATTCTTTGCCCATTTAGTTTTAGAAATAAATTTCCTGAACAAAAACTCATAGAGAGTAATGATGGCCCAATTTTATCTACAGCGAATCTGTACTTACCAGTATCTGCGTAAAAGGCACCTTTGTTTGTTCTCAAAGCCGGGCCCCAAAGATCTAAATCTGCCCGATGACTATTAAGACTCCATGCAATATCACTAGTTTCATTGACCCATCCCGAAAAGTTTGTCTTACCAAAAAAGGAAGAAAAGTTATCCGAATTCGTCTGCTGAAGAGTAGCCAACACCGTAAGTTCACTCCATTCGTCGAATACTAGTTTACTGTTATCCAAATACATGGATGCATTTTGTAGAATTACCCCTGGCTTGCCATTGAATGTAGTAGCATTCCATACAGGATTGTTACTGAGTTTTTTTGCATGATGACCATTTCCGGTTTGGTCATACCAAATAAATACATTCTCGTTTTTATTGGGGATTTCTCCGTCAATTGCACTTGTGGTAGAAAAATTCTCAGGATGACTCGCATCCAACCAAGTTTTCAAATTTCCTGTAGATAATATTCGATCCCCTTTCCGAACTAGTTGGTAATTTAATTCACCTCCCTCCGGATCGGATGCATTAAATTCAACAATTATAGAACCAACACTTTCGTTTTCAGCTACTGAAACAGCACCCAAAGGGAACAAGTTTGAGGGTGGACGGTTGCTGGAGCCAGCATCCCAAGGGTCGGAGTTATAAGCAAGTTCCTCCGCATTGGTCAGTCCGTCCCCATCAATGTCTGTATCGTTATGATCTTCCGTTCCATCACCATCCAAATCCTCCACAACATTGGTAACAGAAATGGTAAATATTTTATCGAAGGATACGTTATGTTCATCCTTTGCACGCAGGATCAGAGAATAATTAGATTCACCTTCGAAGTCTAAATCTTGAAGAGTTGATAAGGTGCCATTTTCATCCAAAGAAAAATCGGAACTGGCGGATAAATTATTATCTATCTGCCATTTACAGGCTAAATAAGATTCAATCCTAGATTTCTCATCTGGAGTATGCAGACCAGCAACAAACAAAAGCTCGGAAATTTTGTTTTGCCCATATTTCCCATCACTATTTTTTCCGAGATAAAAAGAATTATTGCTATATTTTAGGATATGATGTGAAGAGAAATAGAAATACTCTCCATAGCTTACTTGGTCTCCCCTTGAGCCACTGTAAATTGTTCCACCTCTAACCCTACGGTAGGTTTCATAATCGCTCATGTAAGTAGATAGCGAGAGCCCACCTGAATACTGGTATGCAACATCCACTATACCTGAAGTTGAGGAGCCAAGATTTGCACGAGAATTCGAAAGAACTCCATACACAGTTATATCTCCTGATGGTTTGTAATTTGATATTTGTAAAAAGTCTCCATTGAAGTAAACGCTTCGCTCAGTGCTGGAGTAAAAAGGCATGCGGGAAATATTGGTTTGAGTAGCATTTCTGTCATTACCACTTTTATCATGCCATTTTGTGACTCGACCATTTGAGATCTCCAAAGTGGATGTATCGGAAGCATCTAACCAAAGTTGAATATCAAGCCCATCTGGCAGTTTTGGAACTATCGAAATGCTTATGGATGAATTCCCGTCTGGATCGGTCGCATTAAACTCGCCAATCACGCTACCAATTACTGAGTTCTCGGCTATGGTTAGGTTACTGGCATTGATATCACTGGGAGGGCGGTTACTGGAACTCGCATCCCATGGATTGGACCCGTACAGCACTTCATTCAGATTTGAAATTCCATCACCGTCGATGTCCGTGTCATTATGATCCTCAATCCCATCACTATCAAAATCTTCAGAAATATTGGATATTGAAAAAGTAAACTTTTTATCAACTGACATATTATATTCATCAGTTGCCCGAATCGTTACACTGAAATTTTCATCGATCTCATAATCGAATAAACCTCTGGTTTTTAAACTGCCATTATCTTCCAATGAAAGTCCAAAGTTTGGGTAGGAAAAATTAGCAAAATCTCTGTAGGAATGCCCTTCAGGCAAAGAATCATTTAGATCCCATTTATCAGCTAGGTAGCCCTCAATCCATTGGGAATCGTTTAATTCAAATACATCATTAAACACGATAAACTCAGACAAATATAAATCAAATGCCGCAGGCCAGGAAGAATTTGCATCCCGACCAATGGATAAGGGAACATCTGGAGTACTTCTTATGATTCCATTTTCGGTTGTTTCAGACAGTAAGGTTCCATTAAATGCTATCTGCCTTTTACCTCCTCCAAAAGATAATCGAAGAATACCCGCATTATGCAATGATCCAGAGCTTGTTTCTAAAATATCTGTTCCATTCGTATCACTTATTCGAAACCTGTAAGCAGGCGGACTCAGGTCGGGTCTTCGGGCCATAAAGTGCCAAGAAGACTCTGTAGACGAGTTTAACCCACCTGTTTTACCAAACCAAGTAGCCCATGTTCTGTAACGAACCTCCTCAACCACAGCAAATACCGTTAATTCGTTCCATCCATCAAATTCAACTGCACTGTTTTCTACAATCATTAGATCTTTACGGAAGGCTACTGTTGGTAAACCTCCATTAAATCCATCTGGTATGTAATCTGGCATATTGTAGTAAGATGGAAATTCAGTATCCTCAAAAGCTACCGCATGATGCCCATTACCAGTTCGGTCAAACCATGTACCTACAACTCCCCCATCTTGTGGATACCAACCAGTACCGTTTCGCTCACTCCGCATAAAGCGAACATCACTCGCATCAAGCCAAAGTTTCGGATCATACAATAAAGAAAATGTAATGTTCGTATCCCCGTCCGGATCGGTGGCATTGAACTCGCCGATTACGGTACCGATTGCGAGTTCTCCGCGATGGTCAGGTTGCTGGCATTGATATCGCTGGGCGGGCGGTTGATGGAGCTCGCATCCCATGGGTCGGAATTATACGCCAGTTCCTCCGCATTGCTCAGCCCGTCCCCATCGATGTCCAGATCGTAGTGATCCTCAGTGCCGTCCCCGTCCAGATCCTCGACGACATTGGTACAGTTATGGTAAAGTTTTTATCGAAGGAGGCATTATCGGTCGTCAAGGACCCTGACGATAAAAGAAAAATTACTGTCATAAGTTTCATAATCAATGAGTCCGGAAACCTTTAAAGTGCCATTAGTTTCAATAGAGTAAAAAGCATTAGACACTAGGTAGGGAGAAACTGAAAATTCCCTCCCCGTCCGGATCGGTGGCATTGAACTCGCCAATTACGGTACCGATTGCGGAGTTCTCCGCGATGGTCAGGTTACTGGCATTGATATCAGTGGGGGCAGAATTTCCATTTAAATTGAATCCAAGTAGAAAAAAGGAAAACGCAAAGAACCAAGGGAGGGGAGCCCAAGAAAGATTAGAAATAGGAGACACCCATTCTTTTCGCAAAATATCAGAGAAAATAACCTTCAAAATGTTGAATCGTGTACTCTTAACCCTACATTTGCTACGGGTATTGTCTAGTCCTAAAATAGTATGATGGTTGCTTTTTGATACGAAGCAGTAGCTGTTGGAAGGATTTGACCGGGTGAGGACACATTTATGTTTTTTCCGTGAATTACCACAGCAGAAATCGGGTCTACCGACTGGAACTCGTTGAGAAGTCGTAAAAGATTGTTTGTTTTCCTGGGTAAAGGTAAAGCCAGTCGGATGTCTTGTTGGACCACATGTAAGGCCATATCTCTTCCTTTGTCCAGAGCCAGCCTTCCGGTTCCATCCACAGCCAGATGCCATCCGCGCTCTCCGCGGGTGCATAGATCCAACCGAGTTGGGTGTGATAGATCCATTCCGTTTCCTCAAATCGTTGGAAAGGCTCCGAACCATGCGAGACTCGGATCCAGCCATTTCCGGCATCTCGCATCTTTGCCCACCAGGCGTTGGGTTGGAGCAGGGCGGGTATTTTAAGTCGCCTAGGACTGCCCTTGTTTTCTCCCGCTTGGTTGAGGGCGAAGGCTCGCTAGTAGTAGGTGGTGCCTGAGTCCAGGTCATCGAACATATCTTCTTTTATTACTCCTTTTGTAGATTATTCAATGGATAGAATCAAGAGAGGGAAGCAGAAGTAAACCCATTCTGGTTGACTCCGGGAGAAAGCAGCGAGAGGGAATGGGATCGGGCGATTAGAGCTTGGAATCCTGCCGTTGACTTTAGGCAAAAAATAGAGATCATTGACCGCTTTCCCAATAATGCTCCATGGCCAACGAAGACAAAGAAAAACCATCCGAAGAAAACGAATTACCCAAAGATGCTGAACAGGCACCTGAAGGGCTATCTGCTGAGCAAGCGGCTGAGTCTCCCTATGACGAAAAAGAAGCATGGGATAAGAGTAAAAATTCTTTGTTTATGATTTTGGGTGCGATTGCTTTGGGCGTGGCCGGTGTTTCTTTTTACAATCAGTCTCAAAGTGAGGACAAAGCAGAGAGAAGTTTGCGATATTTGACCGCAAGCTCAGAGGCAGAGGGAGCGGAGGAGCGTTTTCTTTCTTTTTCAGAGGATTATGATGATAAATTAGGGGGGATGGCTCTCTACCAAGCAGGTATTATCCAGTATCGAGATAAAAGATACGGGGAGGCTGCGAAGAATTTTGATAGTGCAGCTAAGAGACTTGCCGGCAATGCTTTGCAGGGGCGGGTATTATTGGGGCACGCGGTATCCTTGATCAAGCACGGTGAAGATGTAGATGCAGGAAAAATGGCCCTTAAAACTTTGGCTTCCAATGCAGAGGTACTTCCCGCAGATCGAGCGGAAGCGAGTTTTCTGCTTGCGGTGCAGGCTATTGGGGAAGGTGATGAAGAAAATTACATAAAGTATAACGATGTACTGGCAGTTGATGAAAATGCGAGCTACTTCTCTTCCCGTTTAGATGAGTTACACCGAACCCATAATTTATTGAAAGTTGCCAAATCCCTACCGAATATCAATGCGGATAAGGGTGCGAAGTTTTTGAGTGCAAATAAAAAGCGCAAAGGGATTAAGGAATTGGAAAGTGGTTTGCAGTATAAGGTTATCAATTCTGGAAAAGGAAAAAAGAACCCCATAGAAACAGACGAAGTGGAGGTTCACTATCATGGTACTTTGATCTCAGGAGAGGTATTTGACTCTTCCATCGATCGGGGAGAGCCAGCAAAATTTAAGCTCAACGGGGTTATAAAAGGCTGGACTGAGGCCCTGCAGTTAATGAAGGAGGGTGACAAATGGAAGTTATTTATACCAGGGGATCTAGCTTATGGTGAAAATGGAAGCAATTCCATTGGTCCAAATGAAACTTTAGTTTTTGAGGTTGAGCTCTTAAGTATAACTCCGACGGACGAGCCTGAAGTAATCTCTTCGTCAGCAGATGCAAAAATTAAGTTGTCTGACTTCAATGCCACACCCAAGGTGGATAAGGCAAAGTCTTCTCCTCAGAAATCGAAGGCAAAAGCGAAAGACAAAAATACTTCGAAGTAAGTCCTCTAATCAAGAGGCGTGAATGGATGCCTTGATTTCCTGCGCTTTCTCAGTTCCAAATAACTGTTCCACCAAAGCTAGGCCAAAGGATAGTGCGGTGCCAGCCCCACGTGAGGTGATGATATGGCCACTTACAAGGGTGTCATGCTTGGGGTCAAGGTTGGGCAATTCCTCTTGGGTTGAACTATGTGCAGTGTAGGCAACGCCTTCTTCCAAAATCCCTGCATCAAGCAAAAGTAAAGGGGCTGCACAGATAGCCCCGACGGGGATATTGTCAAAATGAAGGCGGCGAATGAGATCGAGAATGCGGGGTTTTTCCCGTAATGTAAAGACAGCTGGACCACCGGGGAGGACGAGTAAATCAAAAGATTGATCGATCAATTCTGACAGAAAGCAGTCCGCAACTAAGGTTATCTGTGAGCGCCCTGTAACCAAGAGGTCATCTCCTGTACTGGCAATAATCACATCTGCTTCTGCCCGACGAAGTAAATTGACTGGGCAGGTGACCTCGATTTCTTCAAAACCAGGAGCGAGAAGGACAAGCACACGCACAGTCATTCGAATCTGGGGGGACGAAGAAAAAGACTAGTCTTTAGCCTTCCCTTTCGCGGGCTTGGCTGTTGTCTTTTTTTCTTTCGCTCCAGGTGATGTGGAGGGTGAGTCTGACGACTTAGAAGAAGAATCTCCGCTGGAGTCTGAAGACTTGGTCTGCGGGGGGCTTTCTTTTTTATCTTCACCCTTTTTGACTTTGTAATCAGTTTCATAAAAACCGGTGCCTTTGAAAATGATACCGGCTCCTAGTCCAAGAAGGCGTTTGGCTTTACGTTTTTTACAAGAGGGACATGACTTGACCGGGGAGTCATTCATCGATTGAAAAAGCTCCCATTCGTGCCCACAGGCTTGGCATTGATAGTCGTAAGTTGGCATAGTAAGATTCTAGTACAATAGATCGAAATGTTTCGGGATAAGGGATTACTTCGCGAATTGCAAGGCAGTCGAATAAGCGATCAACACCCAAACGCCAAGAAAAAAAGAGATTCCATAAAGGGGGAGGGCGAGTAAGAAAATTCCCCAGAATGCGATAACCGGAAGCCCGAGTTTTGGCCAGTATGCCAAGGCAGAACGATAGACTCTTTGGATTTGGAAGCTGTTGGCAAAAATATCGTCTTCCAAATAAGCATGAAGAGAGGCTAAAAAAAGAAAGGGGGCGGAAAAGCCTGCGGCAGCCAAGGGGAAATAAGCAATAATACCAAGCATGCCAAAGCTAAGGCCCAATAGGAGCAGGCTAAGTAACCAGCCTGCAAGAAGTGGAATACCTACAAAAGCAAGCAGGAGGAGTAGGAAACGAATGCCGGAGACAAGAAGGGTCGGGACATCCTGCTCCCGCCACTCAGGTAAATCCCATTGATTTGAGTGGCGTACCCGTCGTCCGTATTCAAGTAAATATCCAAAGGCAAAAAGATTAAGAATGGGTATGAAGCACAGGGCTCCCCCCCATAAAACTTTTGGGATCCAACCAGGGCGACCAAAAAGCCTTCCACAGACCGCTTCCAAACTTGGCATAATCGATTTATCATGACATGGTTTGTTGAATCCGCAAGTCATGAATTTCAAAGAGAAGCTATCCCAATGGCAGGTTCAGGTGAACCAAAGCCTCAAAAAATGCCTGCCCTCAGGTGATGTGCATCCGGAACGGTTGCATCAAGCGATCCGCTACAGCTTAGATGCGGGAGGGAAACGATTACGTCCAATCTTGGTCTTGGCTGCCCATGAACTTTTTCCAAATGAACAAAATCCTATGCCGGCAGCTTTGGCGGTGGAGTGTATCCATACTTACAGCTTGATCCACGATGATCTGCCCGCCATGGATAATTCCGACTTGAGGAGGGGGCTGTCCACCTGCCATAAGGCATTTGATGAGGCCACGGCAATCCTCGCCGGGGATGCCCTGCAACCAATCGCGTTTGAATTGTTAGCTCGGGGCTATAGGGATGATCCGTTGCTGGGGATGGACCTGGTATCTATTTTGGCCCAAACTGCAGGTAGTCAAAAACTAGTGGGTGGGCAGATGCAGGATTTAATCTCGGAGGGTAAACAACCAGATGCCGAGAATTTATATTACATCCATGAAAATAAGACGGCCGCCATGATCCGTGCATCTTTGGAGATGGGCTTTCGTATTGGCGGAATGGGAGAGGATGATGACAGGATGAGCAAAATCCAGGAGGCAGGCACGGCTTTGGGTCATGCCTTTCAGGCGGTAGATGATTTGCTAGATGTAACCAGTTCAAGCGAGGAACTGGGCAAGGATGCCCACCATGATTCTGAGCAGGGTAAAGTGACCTGGGTTACCTTGAAAGGAGAGCATGCTGCCCGGGAGTTGGCCGCTGACTATACCGAGCGAGCCCGTCATGCCCTGGAAGCTTTGGGGGGAGATCTTAGTTTTTTGCTGGATCTTACATCCTACATGCTTAATCGAAAAAATTGAAGTAAAGGGTTACGGGGGTGAGCCAAGATAAAGAGGGAAAAGAAATCCCAGAGTTAAATTCCCGGGACTGGAGGGAGCGGTTGTCGACTTCTCGCGACTTGGGTACGGGCTTTGCTGCTCCTGGGGGTGAATTTACCCGGGCTTTGTATGAGTGGGCCCTGACTGAACAGGGGCATTTACTGAAGGATTTATTAAAGGGGCGAAGGGTGGTCGAACTGGGGGCGGGAATGATGCCGTACGGCTATGCCTTGGCGGCGACTTGTGAGGCGAAGAATTTTGTGGCGGTGGAACCTTTTTATTCCGATTTACAGAGAAATTCGGTGGCTGGATTGATTGAGGAACGGGGAGAGACTTTAAACCGTATTCCCTACAAGGTGGAAGGGGTGGATATGCTGGAATATGTAAAGGGAGAACCGGATGATTTACTTTGTGTGTTGGCTTGCGGAATTGAAGACTGTATATTGCCTGGCCCGGATTACCGAAAGAAGGTGGAGGGGGAACTGGTACGGGTATTGGAAGCGGATGCTTTCTTTTTAAGCTCCCACAGTGATCTTTTCCCCAAGGATTTGAAGAGTGTGGAGGTTCATTTCCCCAGGCCATCAAATCCACGGGTAACCGATCGGTTGCGCCTGCATGGAGGACCCGAGGCTTTTGATCGTTACGGGAAGAATATCGAGAATCTTAGCCTAGGCAGTCTTTCCTGAGAATTAGTTACAGGTAGAAATCAATTTGCGTTCTACTTTGATAAGTCGAAGCAAACCAAATCGCCTCGGGCATTTCGAATATAAAGGAATCCGTTGGCTAGTACCGGCATGGTCCAGCATTTGCCTCCCATAACCTGTTCACGGGAAATTTCATTAAACTTTTCCGGAGTTGCCTGGGCGATGACCATTTCTCCCTTCTGACCGAGGGCAATGATCCGGTCACCTGCAATTAGAAGTGAGCCAATTTGTAAGCCTCTGTCTGTAACCCGCCATTGCACTTTGCCTGAAGAAAAGTTGAGACAAACAAAGTCCTTGGGACCAGCCATGTGCACATTACCGTCAAAGCCGTAGAGGTGGTCTTGGTATAAAATTGCATGACTCATATGGGTTGAAAGATTTTTATTTTCGTACCGTTTGACTAGTTTATCTTTTTTCCATTCAAAAAGAGCGCAACCTCGACGATAACCTGTAGATATAAAAAGCATAGTATCGCGAACAATTGGAGTGGATGCATTGGTGCGATAGCTGGTTTCCCACGGTACAAAATCCAGAGTTTTTCCATTTTTTGGATCGAGAAGCACAAGACCGTCGGTTTTAAGTACAGCAATAATCTCCTGACCATTGGGGCGAAAAATTGCCGGAGTACCGTACGCAGGGCGATAATTTTTACTCTTCCACATGACTTGCCCAGTACTTTTATTCAGGGCATAGGTGGCACCGGCTTCGATCAGGAGTAAGTCGCCCAAAATATAAGGAGAGGCGGCAAATCCCCATTCGGGCGGTTTGTTCATCCCAGAAATGGAAAGCATGTCCTGTTTCCAGATTTTTTCCCCATTTTTGGTATTATAGGCGTGGAGCAGTCCGTGTTTGCTCAGGCAATAGACCAGGTCACGGTCGATCGTGGGGGTGGAGCAAGGTCCGCCCTCATGGAGGTAGTCGATGAGCGGAGCGGGATAAGAATCGGACCATAGAAGTTTGCCGTTTTTCGGATCGAGGCAGGACACGATTTCCTTCCCGTCCTGTTTTTTCCCGTCATGACCGATGGTGAATAGCCTGTTGTCCGCGACGACTACGGTAGAAAAACCGATGCCCACTTTCTTCTTCCACTGAATATTTTCGAGGTCAGACCCCCAGTTTTTCTCAGTGGATAGCCCATCCTTGGTTGGTCCAAGCCAATGGGGCCAGTCCACAGAAAAGAGGGAAAAGGGTATGAGGAGGGAAATCCAAAAAAATTTAGTTATCATTACGTTGAGATTAACCAAAGGGGATTACTTGTAGGAAGGAGGTTCTTGTATAATTTGAAGATTGGCCTGAGATTGTAGGTTTGTAGCCTCAGCAATTAGTTTATCCACCTCTGTTCTGCCTCGATGAATACCAAAACTGAGGGTGAAGGTACGGGTTTCACTCGGTGCCAATCTGGGAACCCTGCCATATTTTCTCTCCACCAACCGGTTAAAAGGGTAGCTCGTACCGGGCTCAATTCCGGTCACATATCCGTCCTCAGAGGATGCGGTGTTTTTCCAGATGGTGAGACAGGGAAGCTCGTTGACACTCCATCGAACAGAGGTGGCAAGATCGTGGAGCCTATTGGCCAGTAGCGCCATTGTGGATGAGTTTTCATCGGCTACTGGCGTTAGCAAATAGAGTTCTTCCATGAAGCCTTCGATGGGCTGGCGATAAGTTTGCCACTTCTGGATGGATTTTGCCGATCGATTATTCATGGGTGAAATCTTACTGGCTGGGGCAAAGACAATGGCGCCTTCCTCTAAAATGGAAGAGCCATAGCTTCCCTTATAAATCAGCTGGTATTCCTGGTGAGAGGAGCCTTGATTGGTGATTTGATCAGATATTTGAAAATGATCCGAGCCGGGTATGGTTGAGATTTCGGTAACGAGTTTGAAATTGGGCCCATTAAACGAAGTTTCATATACTGTTCCCTGAACCCGAATACGGTGGGGGGGAGATGGATCGACTAAAATTTTATAGTCGGTGGCAGGCGTATTTTGGATTCGTCCATGAAGGGAAAGGTCTCTCTCCACTTTATTTCCTGTTTTGTTTATATATTGATCGGTCCCCGGATGACCTGCAAATTCAAGCCCGCATCGCGCCATCCACTCGTTGTAGCCATCTTGCCAACCAAGGCCGCTCTGGCTATCAAGATGAATCAATGAGGGGTGTACCACTTCCTTGACCGGTGAATCCCAGCCTAAACGAAGATCGCCGGAGGTAACTTCCAAAATTCCCATTCCACGGGTAGGAATAATGACAATTTTTAATTTACCATTATCCAGGGTAAGCAATTCCACACCTTGTTGTTTGCCACCCTGCAATATTTTTTGGGTAACGGACCAGGGTGCCACATAATCTCGGTCCTTCAGGTCACTGGAGCTGGCGAGGTACTGGGTGGGCCCTGACTTGGAAAAGGGGCTGGGTTCGTCCGATTGCTCGATGGCGGGACTTTCCCTTTTTTCTTCGCCGCATGAAAAGAAAAGGTGGCAGACAAAAAGGAGGGCAATAAATTTCTGGATCATGAAGTAATCAATTATCGTAGAGCGAAGAGGAATCAATGAAAGAAACTTTTCAGCCTGTTCGTCGGCTTTAACTGATATAATCTAGCCTTGCCTTCATGATCAGGTAGAGCTCCCGGCTTATCCACGCATCGGTGGCTGCATAATGCATTTGGGAGGGAGAAAGCGGATGTTTTTGCCAATTAGAAAGCTGGGCAGACTTGGAAAGTCTTTGCTTAAAAAAGATCGCGGTTAAATTGCGCAGTCCCGTTTGCTCGATCTTTAGGGACTTTGCAATTTGAGCAAGATCTTCAAATCCATCGGGAGAAAACTCCTCAATTTTTTGCAGGTTGTGAAGGTCATCCTTAAGGGCCACACCCGTCTTAATGATTTTTGGATTTTCCAATATTTCAACCAAGGGCCCAAGTTTGAAATCGGGATAGAGGCGGAACAAGAAGGCCTGGTCAGCAGTGGCGAGTTGGAGAAGAGCGGGTGGGTTATTTGGGCCTTTTTTAAAATTTGGCTTACACTCAATGTCAAAGCCAAGGATTGGGTGCTTTATTAAGCGAGCTACGAGCTGGTTAAATGTTTTGGAATCATCTGCTACTTGAATCGCTCCAGGAAACCGAATGAGAGGGAAGTCATTGATTGTATCTTTATCCAACCTTTTCGGTATTTCATCATCGGGAGAGGGGATATGATTCATGCAATGATACTACAGGTCGATGGTAAGACCATCATAAGCACTGATAATCTCGGTTGGGAATTTACGGCTAGAGGGGGCGCCAGGGATACCAGGCTGAGTTTGCTTAATTGCAGTTCTGGAAGTTTGGAGAAACTTTTTGGTATGAGCTTGAAACTCTTCCAAGTCTTGGTCGCTGGATCCAGGGTCATGGTGAAAAATAGCAAGAGTGCCCACTTCTCCTCTGGCAGCAAGTTCCACCCCCATGATGTTACTGGAGTGACCCCAATGCTCCCGATTTCCAATCGACTGAGAGTGAGTGTAGGGGGCATCGAAAATAAGAAGATCCGATCCCTTGATAAAGTTTATGAAAGGATACTCTTTGGAGTGAGCTGCATTGTTGTGCTCGGCATCGGTGGAGTAGACCATGGACTTTCCTTTGCTGTCGACGCGGTACCCATAGGAAGTGCCAGGATGGTCTTGCTCAATGATTGTAATCAGGGAGTTACAGAGATCAATGGTTTCACCCGGTTTGTGGATTTCAAAGCTTACATCTGCATTAAAAGTATCCATGTCGATAGGAAAAAAGGGAGTCTTCATCTGCCCCTTTAGGTTTTTCTCCAAATCTTTGTGACCTCCATGAAATACAATTTTGTTGGATGGGTCGTAGGCGGGTGTAAAAAAAGGAATGCCTTGTATGTGATCGTAATGGAGATGGGAAATGAAAATATGGAAAGTTGAATTTTTAGCGCCACCTTTCACAATCTCTTGTCCCAACGACCGAATGCCTGAGCCTCCATCAAATATTAAAAAATCTTCGGATCCAGTCTCCACATGGACGCATGGCGTGTTTCCTCCCCATCCATAACCAATGTGAAACGGGAGTTTCTTGTCCACAAATTCTTTGATTTGACCTTCCGAGCGCAGATCTTTTCCGCGGGCAGCCAAAAGGGCACCCACAATCTTATTATTAATCTCGGTGGAAGAATAAGCGGTAGGGATGGATCCTCGGGTACCTTTGAAGTGAACTTTCATAGAATCTTAATTCGTTTTTCTGCCTTTCGGGGAAAATAGCAATTATATTTTTCGAAGATTGGTGAGGATGAGTTTTGAATCAAGGTAGATCTTGGCTTGATGTTACGCAAAGTTAAGGTCATTTTCATATCATGTCTCAAAGTTATGATATCGATCATCCTCTTTACCAAGTCGGGCCGTCCACTCTGAGTTTTACTCAATTGCTCAATTATTTTATGGATCCTTCCTACAAAAGGGGGAACATGTCCAGGATTTCTGATTTACATGTAAAAACTGGAAGGCCTGTCAGCTTTAGGATTGATGACGACTTAACCCCTTTGCCTGAAGGTGAGAATATTTCGGATGAGTGTATCCGTTACCTTTTGGGCATTCTGCTCGTACCCCGTCACCTTGAGCAGGTTCTAGATGAAGAGTCACCACGGGATCTTGATACCGCATTTGAGTGGTCGGCCCAAAATGTAAATTTTCGATTAAATGTATTTCGTGACCGAGATGGACTTGCTTTTGTGATGCGGGTTCTTGCCTCGGATATTCCATCTATCCAAGAAGTAGGTCTGCCTTCCGAGAAAATCTGGCAAGATATCACGACCCTTAAGAGAGGGTTGGTTTTGGTGACGGGAGTTACTGGCAGTGGTAAGTCGACGACTATTTCTTCCCTGATTAATCACATTAATTTGTACCGTAAAACTCGAATCATTACCTTGGAGGATCCAGTCGAGTTTTTATTTAAAAGTGAGAGTTCAATGGTCTCCCAAAGGCAGGTGGGGCAAGATGTGCCTACTTTTTCCGATGGTCTGCGCAGTGCTTTGCGAGAAAACCCTGATATTATATTTGTTGGTGAAATTAGAGATACGGAAACGGCTTCTCTTGCCCTGAGTGCTGCGGAGACGGGGCATTTGGTCTTTTCTACATTGCACACCAGAGATGCCAAGGGAGCACTAAGTCGCATTGTTGATATGTTTCCAGCCGAGCAAACCAAGAGTTTATGCCTACAGTTATCTTTTAGTTTATCTTTTGTTTTAAGCCAGAAGCTTGTACCAAGAGCCGATGGGGATGGCAGGATCCTGGCCATGGAGGTATTAAAAAATCTTCCAGCTCTTGGGAATTTGATTAGGACGGGGAACTGGCAGCAGGTTTATTCAACCATGGAAACCCAGGCAAAAGAAGGAATGATGACAATGGAACAACATTTATTGCATTTGTATCAACATGGGGTCATTTCCAAAGAGTCTGCGATTGCTTACACCAATGAAGCCAGCTTAATCGAGCGTATCGGATGATAAAGATAAGGGAAAATTAGATCAATGAACACCTTCAAGACCAAGCTGGGTAACCCCTTTTACATTTTACTTTTTGTAAGCCTTGCATCCGTTTCTATCATTACTTTTTATGGAAAAACCAAATTTAAGAAAAATCAGTCTTTGCCCACGGGAGAGGATAAAAATATGAGCGAACAAAAAACGGTTACCAAGACTGATGAGGAGTGGAAAGAAGTTTTATCCGAAAAACAGTTCTATATCCTTCGTAAGGCTGGCACCGAGAGACCTTTTGGAGAAGAATACAAGGAATTTAGTAAGCAAGGGGAGGGAACTTATGCATGTGCCGGTTGTAATACAGAGTTATTTACTTCCAGTACCAAGTTTGATTCGAAGTGTGGATGGCCTTCCTTTTACGATCCTTCTGATGCCAAAAATGTAAACACCTTTGAAGATTTTCATCTGGGATATAAGAGAACGGAAGTAAGGTGTGCAGTATGTGATGGTCATTTAGGGCATGTTTTTGAAGGGGAAGGCTTTGATACGCCCACGGATAAAAGGTACTGCATTAACGGAGCAATTCTGAAATTTGTTCCGGGTCAGAAGGTACCGAAGCCAAAAACATTGGAGAAAGAGTAGTTTGATTAAGAAGAGTAGTTTGATTAAGTATTCAAAAGCAATCGCTTCGTGGTGCTAAAAATTCACATGGATATCTTAACAAAATATTATCGCGGTCTGTGCTCTTACTTTTCCATTATTGTAGTTTCTCTTGCTTTTAATTGTCCGTCTTTTGCAGAGAAAATCGAGGATACAGAAGCAAAGAGTTTACCCACTGAAAATGGTGTCCGTAATCTTCGGATGCCTGGATTCGATAATTCTGGCATGATGGCTTGGGAGCTTTTTGCAAACGAGGTTACCTTTCAAAAGGATGGCATTTATGAGGCCTTTGATTTAGTGCTCGAAACCATGACTGGTTTTAATGAGTCCAATGCTTCAAGTAAGCAGGGATTATTTAATCCAAATTTGGGGCAGGCTTGGGGCGAGTCCTTTTTGGAAGTTCAAGGGAAAGGCTTTTGGGCAAAAGGAAAGAAATGGACTTGGGCCAATAAGATTGAGTTGGGCGATCAATTAATGGCTTTCAAAGAAAGTGGAGAAGTTTTGTTTGAGGACAACCTTCTGCTTGAAAAGAGAAAATTAAAGAAAGATCCAATTCCGAAGAAAGTGGAAACTTCTCTGTTTAATACTCATACCAGTGCCAATTATATCGAAATCCTAGAATTATCTCCAAGTCAGAATCGGTTCTTGTTGGAGGGGCAGGTTTCAGTGAAATCTGAAAGCTTAGAGATTGAATGTGCATGGATGGAAATTCTTTTTGAAAAGGATGCAAATGCATCCAAGGAAAGTTCAACACTCGGTAAAATTGGAAAAATTATAGCAAGAGGGAAGGTCGCCATGAAACAGACGGGGCGAAGATCGTATGCCGATGAATTAGTTATTGAGACTCTTTCTGATCGGGCTGTATTGAAAGGAAATGCCCGGGTCGAGGACGATGAATATGGTGTGGCTGAAGGAAATGAGATTGTGTTGGAGAAAGGAAAAAGGAGAGCAAAAGTAATCGGGGGGAAAGATGTGCGCCCGAGCTTACAATTACCAGAAATTCCTGATTTCGGGTTTCCCAAATAAGGAAAAAACTGATGCAAAAAGAAAAGTATCTCCAAATTTGTAAGGTATTTAAGAAATACGGCTCAAAATATGTGGTTAATGATATAGACCTGGAAGTTCGTTCGGGTGAAGTTGTTGGTTTACTTGGACCCAACGGGGCGGGGAAGACAACCACCTTCTCTATGGTTAGTGGCTTTACCAAACCAACCCAGGGTGAGATCTTGCTCAATCAAAATAACATCACCCACCTGCCTCCGCACAAACGTGCTCAAGTGGGATTAGTTTACTTGCCCCAGGAGTCATCTGTTTTTCGTAAGCTTACAGTAGAAGATAACATTCGAGCCATTGCTCAGTCATTAAAGCTCGGAAAGTCTCAAGAGGATGAGCTTGTTGACCATCGATTGGAGGAGTTAAAGCTTACCTCCCTGGCAAAACAAAAAGCGTACACTTTGAGTGGCGGTGAGAGGCGTCGGTTGGAAATAACTCGTGCTCTGGTGTTGAATCCTGATTTCCTTCTCTTGGATGAACCCTTTGGTGGGGTTGATCCCATTAGCGTGAGCGAAGTGATGAAGATTATTCTTTCACTTAAAGAAAAAGGGATCGGGGTTTTCATTACCGATCACAATGTCAGGGAGACCCTGAGGATTGTGGACCGGGCTTACTTACTTTATGATGGAAAAGTCTTGGCTCATGGGGATTCCGAACATTTGCTTAATGATGAAGCCACCCGCTCTAAATACCTTGGGCAAGACTTTGTTGCCTGAACTGATTTTGTATAATGAAAAGTAATTATTCCAATATCCCGCATTCAGTGGAGAGTATAGCTGTTCGTGAATTTTTTGAAAATTATGAGGAGCAGCTTCAATTAAGGCTGGTAACTTCGAATAAGACTTTGTCCCGAAGCACGATTAAGGAGAAAAGTGTTAACCGGCCCGCTCTTGCTGTAACCGGATACTTTAAGTATTTTGCCCACAAGCGTATCCAATTATTTGGAGCCGGTGAAATGGGCTTTTTTAGGGAACAATCAAGCAACCGTAGAAAAAATGTAATTTCTACGATGGCTTCAAAAAAAATACCCTGTGTTGTCGTATCCCGTAACTTAGCTCCTACTGCTGAAATGATTGAGGTATTAGAAGAATATGGAGTTCCCTTATTTCGAACATCACTCAGTTCGAAAGCCTTTACCACCGAAGTGACCGTTCTATTGGAAGAAAGGTTTGCTCCTCGTTCGTCTTTACATGGCACCTTACTTGAAATTAGAGGAATTGGTACTTTGATTCGCGGAGAAAGTGGGGCAGGGAAAAGTGAAGCGGCTCTTGCTCTTTTAGAAAGAGGGCACAGCTTAGTGGCCGATGATATGGTCAAGGTTAAGTTGTTAAGCGATCATACTCCTGTTGGATTTTGTGATGAATTAAACCGGGGTTTTATGGAATGTCGCGGAATCGGGATCATCAATGTAGAAAAATTATTCGGTAACAGGTATGTCCGTTTAGAGAAAAAGATCGAGCTGGTCGTTACTTTATTGGAAGAATCCAATGAAAACGAACTTGAAAGAACAGGGTTGGAGCGAAAATATTATGAAATTCTTGGGGCTCCTGTTCCTCATATGGAGATTCCAGTTCGGGTCGGGCGAGATATGGCCCGCTTGATTGAAGTTGCGGCCATGGTTCAAGCTGCTCGACAATTTAGCTATGACTCGGCCATTGATTTCAATGAAAAGCTTTTAAAAAAGATGAATAAAGCTTAATTTGGGCGGAAATTTTATTCCTCTTTTTTCTCTAAGTACCGAATAATCAATTAGCTCTGAAGGACCATAAAATTTGTTTTGGGTGCAAGCCTAAAAGTATAAAAAACTTATGGACTCAGCTATGTGAATAACTTGTGAGGAAGTTTCGTAACTTATCCGAATTTTTTTCTTGGTTTCATGAGGTTTCTTCGTCAAAAAGGAATCCATACCCAAACTCTTTACCCTAAACCCTTCACTGTTATAATTATCCTTAAATTTATTGTAAGTCCATAATAGCTAGTAGCTTGCGTTGGATATTTATAATTTATTTTGTTTCATTTATAACTTCTTACATTACCCACCAGCACAATTTTTAATTGCTTCATCTTCAACGAATTAAAGCCATTCAAGATCTTGTGAATAATTCTTAAACCCCTATGCCTACCTCCGTTTCAACCCCTGATACCTTTTGGAGTTCCTTGCGTGAGCAATTGCTCGAAGTAATTCCTGCTGATACCTTTCGTGTCTGGTTCGATAACATGCGTGTTGGTCATCTAGATGAAGATGGCTGTGAATTGATAACCCCCAATGAATTTTCAGCGATCTGGATTCGGGATAATTACTTCGATGTCATTCGGCAAGAAGCTGATCGTTTAGTCGGTCGTCCATTCACGGTTGAATTATTGGGCGATATTGGTGAGGGCGGTATTGGTTCGGAAAGCCACGATCGTTTAAAGTCCAAACCTTCAAAAATCTCGGGATCCAGATTAACTGGCCCTGCCTTGAAAGGTCGCTCTTTGGGTATAAACCCCAAGAATACATTTGCTAACTTCATTGTGGGAGGCGGAAGCGAGCTTGCCCACGCTGCTTGTGTTGCGGTATCCAATGCGCCAGCCCACGCCTACAATCCACTTTTCCTATATGGAGAAACCGGCCTGGGTAAAACCCACCTCATGCATGCGGTCGCTCACCAAGCCCTTAACCGCAACCCTTCTTGTCGTATTACCTATGTTTCCTGTGAGAAATTCACCAATGAATTCATTCGTGCAATTCAAGAAAATACCCTTACCAAATTCCGTTCGCGGTACCGTAGTGTCGATTACTTACTGATTGACGATATCCAGTTTTTAGCAGGAAAAGAACGAATCCAGGAAGAATTTTTTCATACTTTCAACGAAATCTACGAGTCCCAAAGACAGGTTTTACTAACCAGTGACCGACCTGCAGGTGAAATTGATAAAATTGAAAGTCGCTTACTCTCTCGTTTTCAGTGGGGCTTGGTTGCAGACATCCAGGCACCTGATCTTGAAACGAGGGTTGCAATATTGGCCAAGAAAGCGGACGCCATGGGGATTTCAGTGGAGCCCGAAATTATTGAGTTTCTTGCCAAAAATATTTCCAGAAATGTCCGCCGTATGGAAGGTGCATTGACTCGTGTAGCCGGTTATGTCGGTTTAACCCGCAAAAAGGCAGATCTCGAAACTGTTCAAAGATTGCTGCGAGATATACTGAGAGAAGAAAATCTTAGCCGTATCACCATGGAAACGATACAAAAAAAGGTGGTTGATTATTACCACCTTAGAATGGCAGACATGCTTTCCCGCAGACGTCCTGCTAATATTGCTTTCCCCCGGCAGGTTGCTATGTATTTATCCCGCATGCTTACAGAGCACTCTCTACAGGAGATTGGTGCTGCTTTCGGTGGCAGGGATCATGGCACCGTTATCCATGCCTGTAAGACTGTTGAAAATATGATGGATCAAGATACTTCCATCAAGCACTCGGTTGAATTCTTAAACGAGCAGCTCTCTCAGTCCATGGAGTAATTGCCTTTTTTATTGCAACTCCCCTGTTGTCAATACCCTTACTTTTATCTATACAAAGTGCACTATGAGCATAACTGACGATTCATCCGACTCCATTGATTCCCAAGAAAACGCCCCTGCCAACTCAGAGGTCTTAACTGAACCATCTGAAGAGCAGAAAGTTGAAATTGCCCGTTGGGTTGCCGAGGGCATGGGGTTGTCTGATGTTCAAAAGAAGATCAACACTGACTTCGGGGTTGTGATGACCTATATAGATGTTCGTTTTTTAGTGGATGATTTAGATCTTACCTTAACTGATAAAGAAGAAGAAAAGCCAAAGGAAACTACTGGGGATTCTGCCAGTGGACAAGCTGGTGCGGATACAATTCCTGCTCCAGGCGGGGTTTCAGTTGAAGTGGATCCAGTCACTCCACCAGGTGCCATGGCCAGTGGTTCTGTCACTTTTTCTGATGGCCAAAATAAGAAATGGTCAGTTGATCAATTTGGAAGACTTGGATTATCAGGGGGGGATGAATCTTATAAGCCGTCGGATGAGGATGTCATGGAGTTTCAAAAGCAGTTAGACGCCTCTCTCCGAGGCAGAGGACTCTAACTATCAAGCGGGCGGGTTGGCCTGAATTCCTCCACGAATTGCCCCGGATTCTACAGCACCAAAGTTTTCCTTAAACATAGAATTCAGTGGTCTACTGTTGGGCATTGACAGCCATACTCTAAGTAAATGCCTCTTTTTTTGTGGTTCATTATAATCTATAAATTCTGTTCTTCTGTGTAAGGTGGTCCAGTTATTAAGAAACAGCATATCTCCCTTATTTAGTGAAATTTTTGTCTGTAACTCAGCTCTTTCGCAAACGGAATCCAAAAAGTCCAGAGCTTCCTCTTGGTGCTCTGTCAGACTAGGGCATTCGGGATCTTGGTTCGCTCGGTCAATTAAAACCCGCAAGTAAGAGCATGCGAAGAATTGATTTTTCCAAGAAAAAATAGGTTGCAGGCAATAAGGTGAAGGATTAAGCGAATCCATATTATGCCTTTTAAGTGGGAAAGGAGAGCAAAGGATTTGATGTAAATCTTTTCGTTCTTTTAAGATAATTTTTTCTATCTCCTGACTCTTGATAATTTGGTTTTCACCTCCTGATTTCGCAGGTTGTAGGCAAAGAAAGCCAATTACATCACAGCGGTCGGTATGAAAGCTTAATTTGCGATTAGAATAAGGCCCCCTTGCCCGTAAATCATTTGGGGCAAAGCCACGGTCTTGAATATCGAGAAGCAGGTCTCCTTGCGTATTTTGAGAAACCGGAGAGCCTATTTCTTTTGATATCTGGAGGAATAATCTCCTGAAGTCTTTATGTAAGTCTTTAATTTGAAAAGGGTTGCGGATATACTTTATCCCAGAATGGTGCTCAAGTTCATTTTGTAAGGACTCCACGGAAAACCATTTAAATTCTATATTCATAGTTGAGTAATCACTGGGTAAACCTGGTCTGTTTCCTCCGCCTATACCGATATGAGTTGAAGTGAAAGCAGGGAATAAAATTATGCTTACAGAAAAAAATAAACCTGTGGTCTCGGCTTTAGTTTTGTGCGATGGCACCTAAAAATCCAACCATTTTCATAAACATTGAAAAATCAAATTCTTTTTTCTCGATGGTATTAAGTTTGGGCCATGCGGGAAGTACCTTGAGGATATCTGCATCACCCTGGACGATGGAGGAGATTGAAACATGCCCTAATTGGGAGGACTTTATGTTGCCCTTGAGATCAAAAGTTAGACTGGACAGAAAAGCACCTTTTTCTCCTTTGGAGAGAGACATAATAGGGAAAGTTGTATCTTCATCCGCATGTTTTGCTGCCTGCAGCCAAATCATTTTACTTCCTAAAATATGATTTAATAAAACCTCACGGCCTTTGGTCGTAGCAATATAAGGATTTTCAAGAAAAGAACTTCCATTTTCAATGAATTCTGAAAAAGATGACCCAAAATTGAGGTTGAAATTGTAGCTGAAGGATCCAGTTGAATCATCTCGTTTGATGGTCACACTAGGTATAGGTAAAGCTCCCTGACTTTGAAAACGGTACATTTTATCCGATTCTGGATTCAGGATCATTGAAGAGTTTTCTGTACTCTTATATCCCATAAATAATTGGTTGTCTTTCCAGTATTGGATCTCGAAGGTTTGCTCAGCTTTGGAAATGCCAAGTAAGATGCGATGCTGGATTTTCTGCTTTTCCAGAGGGTTACTTTCCCATTCTGCTGTGATGGTAAAACAGCTGGCGTCTTGGTTTAATTGCTCTATGGCTTTCCCGAGTGCGGTAAGCAGGACTGGCTTTCTACTTTTAGAAAAGGTGAGACCATCCGCATAAGAATTCAGTACTTCTTGCCAAGTTTGATCTTTTGCATTTTTGGCTCCATTTTGAAGGATTTCAATGGCTTGTGTATGGTCATTATCGAGATGATGAGAAAAAGCGAGTAATGCGAGAATCGGAGGGCTAGCCATTTTCTCGGGAGATAGGGATGAAATTAAATCCCTTACCCTTGAGGTGTCAGGTAAATGCCCAAAGAGGATTTGCTTTGCCTCAAAAATAATCATTTCTTCTGAGTTTGCTTCAGTAGGAGTAAGCTGTGCTTGGTAAAAGGATAGGCAGAACCTGGCATCACTTCCAGAGATGTTGGAAAGTAAGTGAATTTTTTCTATCTTGGTTCGCTCACTTAGAATCACTTCCAAAGTACGCCCGAGGGGGGTGGATTTTTCTGAAATTTTTTGAAGGGAACTTTGAGCTGTTCCTTGAATTTCTTTTACTTCAGCTAAGGTGGCCAAGAGGTATGCCCGTATTCGCAGTGATACATCTTTTAAAAGTTCTGGCCCCTTAATTCTGGCGATAAATAAAAGGGTTCGGCAATAGGTGACTGCAAAATCTTTGCTTCCCAATTCTCCTTGTTCAGCTTTCATATTTAACAGGCCTGTGAGCCGAGGAGACCCGTTATCAAAAGAACTGATAAATTGGAGGCTGGGCAAGCTTTTGGGGTATTTGAATAAAAGTAGATCCGTGGCTTCATCCACAACCTCGGGTTGGTTGGTCGCTTTTCCCACCATCATATAATCCATCGCGATTCTTGGAGCTAGGGGCGATTCCGGTGAGGTGGCTAAAAAGTCTTTAGCCTCTTCAAGAAAACCGACTAAGTCTGACTCCTGCAGGTAATCTTCATAAAAAGGAATTCGCTCTGCTGAGTACCCACTTAGGGTGAAACCAAAGCTGGAAAGTAAAAGGTAGCATAAATTTTTGAGATACATAACTTATCCGCTTATTTCACTTCACCTAATACCTTGTCAACGAGAAGAACATCAAAGGGATGAAAATGCCGACTTTATCTTCTCAAGAGTAAGGGAGATAATTTCCTCATTATGTTGGGAGGAAAGAAAGCAAGTTTCATAGGAAGAGGGGGGGAGATAGACTCCTGAAGAGAGTAATTTTTGGAAGATGGTATTGAACCGCTCATGCTTGCAGGCGATGGCCTGGTCAAAATTGTCAACTTGGCTTTCGCTAAAATAGAAGCATAACATCGATCCAGCCTGCGGAACTTGTAAGGCAATCCCATGAGACTTGGCTATTTCTATAATTCCAACAGCCAGCATAGTGCCCATCTTTTCCATCGACTCATAAGGATTTTCTTCCTTCAGTATTCGCAACGACTCAATACCTGCTGCCATTGCCAACGGATTCCCGCTCAGCGTACCTGCTTGGTAGACAGGGCCCAAGGGAGCCAGGTAATCCATGATTTCTGTTTTTCCACCCAATGCTCCAACCGGTAGACCACCTCCAATAATTTTGCCCATAGCCGTGAGGTCTGGCGTAACCCCGGTTCTTTCCTGTACACCTCCAATGCCAAGGCGAAAACCAGTCATGACTTCATCAAAAATAAGTAAGACCTTGTTGGCGGTGCACAAGCTTCTTAGCTTTTCAAGGTAGCCAGGCTTAGGAAGAATAAGCCCACAGTTCGCGGGGAATGGCTCGATGATAATGGCTGCAATCTCATCTTTATTTTCCAACAGGGCATCTTCAACTGCTTGCTCATCGTTGTATGGCAGAACAATAGTTTCTCGAGCCAAGCTATCGGGTACACCAGCACTATCTGGGTTTCCTAATGTTAAGGCGCCTGAACCAGCTTTTACGAGGAGGCTGTCCACATGACCATGGTAACAACCTGCAAACTTTATAATTTTAGATTTACCTGTGTATCCACGGGCCAGTCTTATGCACGACATCGTGGCCTCCGTGCCACTATTACACATCCTTACCTTTTCGACTGAAGGCACAACCTCAGTAATCAGTTCTGCCATTTCAACTTCTGCAGGTCCGGGAGTACCGAAACTTGTGCCCTGTTCTAACGCGTTAGAAATTGCCTCGCGTATGCGGGGGTGATTATGGCCGTGGATAGCGGGTCCCCATGTACAAACATAGTCAATGAGTTCCTGCCCGTCGACTGTGGTAAGATGACACCCATTTGCCCGTTTGGTAAAGAAAGGGGAGCCCCCCACGGAGCGAAAAGCCCGAACAGGAGAATTTACCCCGCCTGGAATGAGTTTTTTAGCTTTTTCGAAAAGGCTTTCAGATTCAGTTTTCATAGAAATTAGATTCGTTAATTTTGGTATTTTTGAACGATGGGGATACGACGACCAATGCCGAAAGCAAGGGGGGTAGTTTTGAGACCAGGAGCCGCCTGATTTCTTTTATATTCATTTAAGTCAACCAAGCGAATTACTTTACGGGTTATTTCTTCTTCATACCCTGAGTCAATGATACTTGAGCTTGATTTTCCCTCCTCCACATAGGCTTTTAAAATACCATCAAGGACTTCATAGTCAGGTAAAGAGTCGCTATCTTTCTGGTCGGGCCTTAATTCCGCGGATGGGGGTTTTTCAATGGTATTTACTGGAATTCTGGTTTGATCCCTGTTGAGATGACGGGCCAATTCAAAAACCTGGGTTTTGGGCACATCAGAAATAACCGCTAACCCGCCGCACATGTCTCCGTAGAGGGTACAGTAACCAACTGCTAATTCACTCTTATTTCCTGTGGTGAGCAAGAGGGACCCAAATTTATTGGAAATCGCCATAAGCAGGAGCCCTCTTGATCGGGCCTGAAGGTTTTCTTCGGTCACATCAATAGCTTTTCCTTCAAACAGAAATGAAAGTTCAGTTGTTGCGGCTGTAACCAAGGATTCAATGGGAATGGTGTGATATGCTATTCCTAGGTTTTCAGCGAGAGCCATGGCATCATCTTTACTGTGTTCACTCGAAATCGAGGAGGGTAGGCTGATGCCCATAACATTGTCAGCACCCATTGCTTCGACTGCGAGAGCCGCAGTAACCGCAGAATCAATCCCACCACTTAAACCGATGAGAACCTTTGAGAATCCACTCTTCTGAGCATAATCACGAATCCCCAAAGTGAGAGCACTTTGAAGCCTACTCATATCCGAACTTTCCGAAGTTGCATGGACCTGATCATCAGAGAGATCATGAATGCAGATATGTTCTTCAAACGCTTTGGATTCAGCTATGATTTTACCGGATTGATTGACGGTGGTCGAAGTGCCATCAAAAATGAGTTCATCATTTCCACCCACTGTATTTATATAGGTTACGGGACAGGCAACTTTTTGGGCAACTTTTTGGACAAGTTCTTTCCTTTTCTTTTCTTTTCCAGAAAACCAGGGGCTGGCAGATAAATTGATAAGTAGACCTGGTGAATGTTTGGCAATTTCATCCAGTGGGTCCGCCGAATATTTGGGGGCAGCAAGATTCCAGATATCTTCACAAATCGTAACCGCAATCCTAAGTCCTGAGTATTCCCGAAGGAGGGAACAACTTCCAGGTTTAAAATAGCGGCTTTCATCAAAAACATCATAAGTTGGCAAAAGTCGTTTTCGAAAAACTTGCTTGATTGTGGAGTCTTCGCACCAAGCCGCAGCATTGAAAATGTCTCCATTTCCACCGGGGGCAGATTCCGGGAAGCCAAGAAGGGCAGGGGTCGGGCCGGTTTGCTTAGCAAATTGCTGAAGTACAGAAGAAGAATCTTTAAGAAAGTTTTCTTTGTGCAGCAAGTCACGGGGTGGATATCCGCAAAGAAAGAGTTCGGGGAAGACCACAATATCCGCCCCTTGCCCAACCAATTGCTCATAGGCATCAAGGGCGAGTGCCAGATTCCCCTCTAGGTCTCCGACCGTCGGGTTAAGTTGTGCGACGCCGATCCTCATGTGTTTGCCTTCCCAATAAAAGTATTCATAAGAAATGTATCTAGTATGCTAAACGAAATAAAAAAAGCGAACCCGAAGGTGCCGCAACTTATTATTCTGGCTTCGAGCTCACCGCGCAGGACTGCGTTACTTCAAGAGTATGACATTGACCATGAGGTTGCTTCTTCTAGGGCAGAAGAAATTTCCTTTCATCCGGATGGTCCTCTTGCTTTAGTTATGGAAAATGCAAAGAGAAAAGCAACAGAAGTGGCTGCACGCTTTCCTGACCGTTTCGTTTTGGGAGCCGACACGATTGTTTCTCTCGAAGAAAAGGTGTTTGGTAAGCCTACGGATATAAAAAATGCGGAGCAGATGCTTATGTCTTTATCAGGCAAAACTCATTTAGTAAGTACGGGGGTTTGTCTATTATGCAAAAAGAGTGGTTATTGTGAAACCAAGGTTGAAAGTAGTGAGGTTAGTTTTCGAGAACTATCCCCGGAAGTCATCCAAAATTATTTTTCATTCGTGAATCCATTGGATAAAGCTGGGTCTTATGCTTTACAAACCAAGCCAGAGCTCATTGTAAGAAACTTTTCAGGTTCTCACAGTAATGTTGTGGGGTTACCCATGGAATTGATGGTACAATGGTTGAAGCAAATAGTGCCCAAGCTCGAATTTGTTGAGCACGACCAATAGTTTAATCAAAACCAAGGTGAAGGCTCAAAGATAATCTAGTTTTTTTGGTTTTACGACTTCACCTGTCCCCAAGTTTTCGGTATAAGTAAAAATTTGGGTCATTTTACAAACATGTAATCTTTTCCCCGTAATCAATCATCACCAATAAAACTCTCTCTCATGCGTAACCGTGCGGTTCTCCTTCTATCCCCTGCCTTACTTTTTATATTAGTAGGTGGCAGTGTTACAACATCCCAAGCTGCAAAGCAGCAGGGTTTACAGACTCTCTTATCCCAAGCAGGGTATGAGTGGACCACCGACCATATGCATGTTGGAGTCAGGTGGCAGCCTTTCGGCTTAAAGCAATGTGAGGAATATGATGCAAATCGACCACTGATCAAGGAACATAGTAGTTATGCTCAGTTTTGGGTCAGCTGGAATGCAGCCGAGCCTCACGAGAAAAATACTGATTATCAAAACAACATGTCTGGTCATTTACAGGCCATAGACCATGCGGTTAATCTCTGCGTTGAGCGTGGGGTGCATGCGGAACTTGTAATGTGGCACTGTCCCTCTTGGGCAAGCGAGAGTGGAAAGGGAGGGGCATGGCGGCCAAGAAAAGGTGAATATCCAAAGTTCGTGGCTCGCATGGCAAAGCATTTTAAAGGTCGAGTGGGAGCTTACCAGTTATATCATGAAGTGAACCTGCAAGGTATGATGAACGACGGTGACATAAATTTCATTATGGATGAGCTCTTTACAAAGGGAGCTGTATCTATCCGTGAAATTTATGATGCTGAGCCCAAAACTCCAGTGATTGTATCCACTTCCGGAATTTCTCCTTGTGAAAACTGTGATTCATTGGAGGGGTTGGAAGGAAAAGGTGCGGCAGCTGTGGATGACTTTTACAGCCAGATGGTGGCTAATCAAAAAATGATGGCCCAGGTGGATGCTTTAAATCTTAACATTTCTGACCATTTTAATGGATACGGTATGATGGACGGAAATGTAATCCCAAATTGTTGGACGCAGTATGATCTAGCTCGAAGTAAACTTGATGCAGCTAATTACCAATCTAAGAAAATCTTATCAGCGGAGTCATGGATTTGCTGGGATAATTCTGGAAATAACCATGATGTGAATGGAGATGGTAAAAAAGATGAGCGTGATGCTTTTGAGAAAACTATAACCATTTTTGGTAAAGTTCTCGAACGAGGGCTTAACACCGTAAATATGCCCTGGTGTGATAATTCAAGCCGTTGGTCCATGGGTTTGGTTAAGCGTGTGGATTACAGTGGCAAAATAAAACAGCAAAAACCAGAATGGGTGATTCCATCCAATGATGGAGGTCCTGATGTAGTCACGCACAAATTAGGGGTGCACGGGCCAGAAGATCGGCTCAAGCCCTATGAAGTCCCTGAATCGAATTTAAGGTTTACCGATGAAAATTACATTAACCCCGGTGACCCCAATCATTTACATTATTACATTTGGCGCTGGTATTCTCAGATTGCCGGTGGTTCTGATGAAGTTATTCGACACGCAATGGCTGGAGAAAAAGGTAATAATATTACCGCCCTTGGAAACGGGTTGAGCGGCAATGAACAATATAAAATTTCATCTTACAACCGGACCAAAAACTCTTTCACTGTTTTAGTATACGCTAGCGGTGCCAACGGAAAAGGCTTTTTAGAAATTGCGATTCCATCCACTGTTCAAGACGGGAAATCTTATAACAATAAGGATTCTGCTAAGGACTTTCGGGGAGAAGGGTTTAGGAATGGATCGAAATATAAAGTACTGGTGGAGAGCAAAGATATTAATCAAACCACGGGAGCAGACGAAAACATAGACCGCTCAAATAGTCGGACTCAGATTGTCAGTAATGGCACATTAAAGTTTCGCATTCCTACACTTCGACAGTTTACAAAAGTGGAATTTGTTAAAGCGAGATAGTGCTGATAAACATCCTAAATCCGATTGCTGCAATCGCAGAGCTTCATAACAGGGGTTATGATTTTTCTTACGAGGTGGCAGGGGACAGAAATTCTGCGCCGTCTCTTGTCAGAAGGTTAAGGTAAGGAACCCTATTTTCCACATCGATGCGGAGGAATTAATTATTTTCCTCAAGAGTGATTCCCATTGCTAAATAGTCAGCTTTTTGAGAAGAGAAATACATCTTTGAAAATTTACTCTCTCAGCTTCTACGGTTTGTTTTGCACCTCTATTCTCGTTGCTTTACCCAAGCCGAATATTGTTCACATTATGGTTGATGATTTGGGCTGGCAGGATATTGCCAGTCATAAAATCGATGGCAATGCAGTCTATGAAACCCCGCACCTCGACCAATTGACCCGTACGGGCAGACGTTTTACCGAAGCCTATGCTCCTTCCCCTGTATGCGCTCCCTCAAGGGTATCTTTTTTGCGTGGACAATACCCGGTTAACACAGGTGTTTACAGCGTGACCGGTGGGCAGTTGCCCCGTCCGCATCAAAGCAAAATCCCCCTCATCCCCCCCTATTACCTCTATGGATTACCGGTAGAAGAACCGATGATTCCTGAGACCCTAAAGAAAGCGGGGTATTTTAGTGGACATGTGGGGAAATGGCATGCCGGGGGAAAGTACAGAGGTTTCCCCTTTCCCACTGACCAGGGGTTTGATTTTGGATTTTTGGAAAAGAACGGGGGGCCCATTTTCTACAATGATGAAGAATTATGGAATCCAAAGGATGGGAAAAGAAATTCCTTTGGCGGTTCCTGGCAACGAATCGTACCTCATCGTCTCGCGGATTTTGCCACCCATCATTCCCACGATCCCTACCAATTGGGAGAGGACGAACGACCTTATGACAAACCAACTGAGTTGGCGGTCGGGTTTATCCGAAAAAATAAAGACAAACCATTCTTCCTCAACTTTTGTCCTTTTTATGTTCATGGACCCATCGGTACACGGGATAAAAAACGCCTTCAGCATTATTGTAAAAAAATGGGCTTCCCTTTTCCCACCGACCCGAAAGCAATAAACCCCGAAATGCCCGGACATTCCAACCCCTACTATGCAAGTATGGTTGATACCGTGGACTGGAGTATCGGCAAGGTGGTAAGCTACCTCGAAAAAACCGATGATCCGCGTAACCCTGGACACAAACTGATCGACAACACCTACATCATCATCGATTCAGATAACGGAGGATGGTTGGGCAGTCAGCACGAACCAATCACCGACAACAGTCCATTACGGGGAGGAAAGATGAATAACTACGAGGGTGGATTACGGGTACCTTTTCTTGTTCGCGGACCAGGAGTTCCCGCCGGGACAACTTGCGAGACACCAATCAATCTGATTGATCTGTACCCGACTTTTATGGAAATGGCAGGGCTCTCCCCCGATGCCGAACTCAAACTGGACGGGTGCAACATCCTTCCCTTAATCAATGGTAAATCAAACAAGGTCATCCAAGCCGACGGCAGGGAACGGAATACCCTGTTTTGGTTTTATCCCATGGAAAGTCACATGGCCGTTGTAATGAGAAAAGGGGATTGGAAACTGATCAATAATTTAGGGATTGGATATGCCGGAAAATGGTCGCAGGTGGAAAATAAAAAAGCAGTGGAATTGTTCCGTATTCGTAAGGAGGCTCAAAGTCCGGGCGATCTCGGTGAACAAAAAAACCTGGCGGCTCAGTTTCCAATGATCCGAAACTCTATGCTTCAGGAATTGAATAATTTCCTTCAAAAAGCTGGGGTTTTCATGCCTTATCGAAATATCAATTCTTCAACGGTAACGAAGGAGGAAAAATCAGCTTATCCCAAAATTCTCCAGCTTGGGTCAGAAATGGATCTCCTATGGGTAACCTTTCAGTCTGGAGAAAATAAGGCTGAAATCAGGGAAGCTCATTTACTCTACACCCTGAATCCTAAAGAATTTGATAAAACCGGTGGACACAGGGAAGAATGGTTACAAGCCCCGGCTAAGATCGGGAATGGACGGATCGAGGCCTTCATGCCCCCGGGAGCAACCCATGCCCTGTTTTGTCTGCGTGATGCCAACGGTTTCCTGATCACATCAGAACCGTTGCCTGATTTTCAAAAGGTTCCCTACGGCAAGACTCAGGACTCCACTTTTTTGAAGAACGGATATGCCTACAAACCGGGCCTTTTTTCTTTGATCGAGTTGGCAAAAAAAGCACAGGCGGTTGCCGAAAAGAAAAAGGTAAATGTTTCCGCTTTGAAAAAAAGCCTTATTGCAGCCCAAAAAGAATACGATTCCGAAAAAATAGTTGTAAAACAACTTTCCAATGCAATCCGCTCACTTCGCTCGGAAATTCGCAAATTGAAAGCAGTTCCTCAATCAAAACACTTTACCATCAATCGATTCCCCACCGAACCCCTCTTCTAGAAAGAAGAGTTGTTGGTTTTTATTTAACTCTTTGCCACTTACATTCCACCCACCACCAAGAGTATAATAGAAGACTGGGTATGGCTTATTTTTTCTGGGGGTAGTAATTATCAAGTAGTAGATCCTGTCACTTTACAGATTTGTAAACAATGTCTCGAATAACCTCTTCACAATTATCCAGAAATCAATGATTGGGAATTTTTCTCCTTTGAACATAGGCAATGAAGTGAGTGGGTACAGGCGAGTACACAAATTGCCAATGTGCTTAAAGGAGATATTTACATCATAACTTTTTTATTTTGAAACCTTTAAACCATGCAGGATCGTTGTGGTCTTGTAAGAGAATGGGACCTTGCCAACTGCCAAACCCTTTGTTTTGCCTGTACTTGCTCTTGCCGAAACATTTTTCCCATTCAGGAGATCCCCATATGATTTCAATGATTTTTGTCCCGTTCATCCAGTGTTCAATCTGGTTTCCTTGGGCGATAATTTTACCCTTGTTCCATTCACCGACTGGTCGGATAGCTTTGTCATCCGGTGCTGCAATTAGATCATAGAGTGAACCTGCACGATGGGAGGGGATTTTGTTATCCCGATGACTTTCATCATCAAGTACCTGGTATTCTAAACCCAGTTTTCCTTGGGTCCGATATTTGATACCGCTGTTGCCGGCAGGCGAGATTTTCCATTGGAAAGAAAGTTCAAAATCCTTAAAGGAATCTTTGGTGATAATATCTCCGCCTTTGCTTGAGCGGTGGACCGCACCATCCTTAATCCGCCAGCCTTTTTGAACTGGTTTTCCGCTGATCGTAGTCCATTTGGAAAAATCATTACCTGCGAAGAGATCGATCTCTTTGTAGGCTTTGGCTTGTTTGAATTTATCGAGTGCACCCTGAAGAAGTGTCTTTGTCTCCCTCTGTGCAGGGCTTAGTTTATCCAGTGGTTTTTTTTCCAGTCTGTCTTGTAAAATATCGTAGAATCTCCCGTTGTTGTAGAGTTTATACCGCTGGGTTCTGGCCCATTGCTGAAATTTTCCATCTTCTCCTTTTACCCTGTAAAAGCAGTGCACCCATTTTCTTGGGTTTCCTTGCTTGCCGGTGATCTGCGGTAAGAAGCTTTGTCCGTCCAGCGGAAGAGTAATAGGAGCTTGCGTTTCGGCTGCATCAAGTAGGGTGGGGAGGAAATCGCTGAAGTCTACCAGGTCATCTTTGACCTGTTTGCCAGGAATGGTCTTGGGCCAGTTGGCGATCAGGGGAACATGGGTGCCTGCATCTGTCATCTGTCTTTTTCCTCCCTGCACCATCTTTCCATGAAGCTCTGATTTGATGGATCCAGAAGAACCATTGTCACAGGTAAAAAGAACCATGGTGTTTTCCCTCAAGCCAAGTTCATCGAGCTTATTTACGATCTTGCCCACCATTTTGTCTACATAGGCGACCATGTCCTGGTAGTTACTGGTGCCGTCTTTGGATTTTGGGTTCTCGCTGTCCGGAGTGGGGCGGAACGGATCATGGGGAAGAATCATGGGATAGTATCCAATGAATGGGCGGTCCTGATTGCGTTCGATAAAATCGCAAAGGTAATCCGTGACCACATCGGGCCCATACTCTCCGTTATTATAATCCTTTGGCTTTCCGTTTATTTCCACCTGTGGGTTAGGGTAACGGGTATCCTTATTGTCTGGTGTTCTTGCTGGTCGGGTGTGTTGCCAGAGGCAGGACTCATCAAATCCGAAGTGTTGTGGGGAATCGATCTCCTTACCCAGTTGCCACTTTCCCACGATGCAGGTTGCATAGCCTGACTTTTTAAGCAGATGGGCAAAGGTGGTCTGCCCGCGGCCCAACACGCCAAACCTTACATAATTTCTGATGTTTGACATCCCCGTCATAATTTTTACTCGCGATGGGGTGCACAGAGGTTGCGAATAGCAATGAGTGAAGCGGGCACCGGTACGGGCAAGTTTATCGAGATGAGGGGTCTGGTAGGAGGTGCCCCCGTTCGCTTGGACACACTCGTAGCCCATATCGTCCGACATGATCAGGATGAAGTTTGGCTTGGTGTTTTCCGCTCCGTAGGACCAAAGAGAAAAAACTAGGAATAGAAAGCTGATAAAGCATGATGTTTTCATAAATTTTGACGGGCTAGGGTTGAGTTTGGGAAATGTAAAGATAGGGCACGCCTATCTTTTTCTCGTTTTTCAAAATGAGTTTTACGGACAAATTTAGTGCACCTTTTTTTAATGGTACTTTAAAATTTATATATTCTGTATCGGTGGCAATTTCTTTTCGCAAGGTGAGCACATTTTCAATTGATAACTCAACCGCTTTTATGTTCAAAGCCATACCAGCAATATCACTTCCCTTATTACCCACATATACAATCTTTGGGTCGCTCACCGGGGGCAACGGTGCACTCATGGTAATATTTCCCGCTTCTCTCGGCCACCTGCGCAATTTGAAGAGATAGGTGCCCGGCTCTTCAACCTCAACTAACCAGTTTCCATTTCCAGTGATTCCTTCCCTGATCGATCTTTGCCAACCATTGGTTAAACATGTGGTGGCATGTGGGGAGAGTCTGGGTCGCTCCAGTGGAAGCTCGTGCCCGAGTTGTTTCCAATACACTTCGTAGGCTTGCTTCAGCCGATTAACTACCTTGGGGTGTTTCCTAGATAGATCATTCAATTGTGAATGGTCGTCCTGAATATTAAAGAGTTCATAATCACCTGGTGCATGATAGATCAGTCGCCATTGCTCAGTCATTACTAATGCTTCCGTGTACTTTTGCGGACCCTTGACTCCGTTTTGTGAATGGAGAAAAAGAGTACGATCTGCCCAATCTTCAGAACCTTGCAAAACGGGAACCAAGCTCCGGCCATCGATGGGCAAGTTTGTCCGTTTGGGCTTAGCAAGTCCGCACAAATCGACGAAGGTGGGAAGCAAATCGATATGGGCACTAAAGATAGAAAGCTCTCGGGGGTTTCCAATCAGATGTTCGGGGCCGCGGATAAACAAGGGTACACGGTGGCCCCCTTCGTAGAGTTTTCCTTTCATTCCCCTTCGCCCCGAGACTGAGTCGATATCGATACCTTTCTTTCGGATGGGCAGGATGGAGCCATTATCGGTCATGAAAATGAGCAGGGTGTTGTCTGATAGCTTTTCTTTGTTCAAGAATTTTATCATCCTTCCTATATTCCAGTCTACCCGGTTGATCCCCGCATAGAAGGATGCCTGATCTTGGTTACACCCCTGGTCGAGGTAGGGCTGCATCCATTTCCTGGGTACATTGTTTGCCCGGTGGGGCACATTAGTCGGGAGATAGATAAAGAATGGTTTCTTATTCCTTTTACTTTGGCGGGCAAATTCCATGGCCTGCTCGAAATAGACATCGGTGCAGAACCCACCCTTACGAACGATTTCTCCGTTGTGCCAGTAACGGTCGTCCATGCGGTCATTGTCCCATAGATCATCTGCCAGTCCAACCCCTCCATTTCCAAGGCCTAACCACTGATCAAATCCTCGGTCTATTGGACGGTAGGGATAATTCCCACCGAGATGCCACTTCCCAAAGATGCCAGTTTGATAACCAGCGGTCTTAAAATACTGGGGCATAATCGTTTCATCACTGCGGAGCAGATTGCGTAAACCATAGGTTGAGGTCACCCCAGTTCGTTGTGACATTCTGCCCGTTAGTAAAGCGGCACGAGTGGGGGAACAAAAGGCATCCACATGAAAGTTGGTCAGGCGAACACTTTGCTGATGCATGCGGTCGAGGTTGGGTGTATGGGCGATGGGGTGTCCGTGGCCACCAAGATCAGACCATCCTTGGTCGTCGGTCATGACGATTACGATATTTGGCCCCTTCGCTTTTGCAGGTATAATAAATTCTATGGATATCAGCAGGATAAAGAAAAATGGTAGTGCCTTACTTTGCATTTCTCTTTAGTTCCAAATTTCTCCCTTTTTCAGCAAGCTATCCTTATTTGTATCATGGTCGAAAAAATGGGAAGTGATTGGCTTGAGGAATTCATCGAAGGTTATGGCATTGTTCTGATCGGTATCAAGTTCTTCAAATAATGAATCTGCCAGAAGCTCGTCCTTGCTAAGCTTAGAATTCTTATTGGAGTCGCAATCCTCGAATCTGGTTTTCCAGTAGTTATCAAACTCGGATTTGTTTACCTCCCGGTTCTTATCTTTGTCCATTAACCGGCATAGGTAGTCGAAACAAGGCTCACTTTTATTTTTCTTAGGGTTTCCGGATTTAAGCCCTAATGCTTTCGCCATGATTGGTGTGGTAACTTTTAAGCCACCTGCCCGCAACGGGTGAACGGTATCAGGTATGCAAAAAAGAAAACGCTGAGGGTCACTCTTGAGCAATCTATTCCAGGCGATTCCATGATCGATCAGTTGGAAGCCCCGTTCCTTGGCAACTGTTCGGTAGTTGTCGTCAAATTCTGTTAGGTTTGGCCGTCTTGCTTTACCATTTCCAAAGACCGGATTCATGACCATTAAGATGATTTCACAGCTCGGGTTTTTTTCAAGAATCTGATCGATCATCAGGTTTAGGTTGTTACGGGCATGTTCCACCGAAGTTCGGCGGACGGCGACGGCGTCATTGATTGAAAACTCAATAAATACACAGTCTGGCCGGTGTCGTAGTACTTTGTCTTTTAAGTTTTTCACTCCCCAGTCAGAATTGGCTCCTCCCTGAGCCCCATTGACCAGATTGACCTGTTCGGGGAACTCTTGGTTGAAAACCTCATCTAATTGATCTACCCATGCACCCACTGCAGTCAGGCTTGTTCCATAAGCCACAACTGTCTGTTTGGTACCTGCTTGTAGGCGGTCAATCAGACGACTTCCCTTTGCCTGCTTCATCAGGTTTGGAGCGATCACCGGATCGCCCACCTCGCGTATAAGGTTGCGCAATCGATCGCTCATTTTCTTCACCTAACTTTTGGTTTTTTGGTTGGTGGTAAAGGTTGTTCATTTCCTCTGGGTCATGAACAAGGTCGAACAATTCCCACTGGTATTTTCCACTCATGCCGGGATAGTGAATCAGCTTATGGCTATCCGTGCGTATCCCGATCATTTCCGGCAGAGTGGTTCCATGCTTGTAAAAATGATAGTACGATTCGTCGCGCACTTTTTCCGTTTTGCCTTCGAGAATACCACGCAGCGAGTGTCCCTGGATATCACTGGGAATAGGAAGTCCGGCATAATCGAGCAGGGTGGGGGCAAGGTCGATATGATTGACCATCGACTGGTGTACCTGCTTGGGGCTAATTTTTCCAGGGAAGCGGACGAGCAGGGGTTGGTGAAGGGGATTCTCGTACATCCACTGCTTGTTGTAGAACCCGTGCTCGCCTAAGGAAAATCCCTGGTCAGATGTGTAGATCACCAGGGTATCTTTTTCCAGTCCGCTCTCCTTTAAATAGTCGAGCACCCGAGCCACCTGATCATCCACCGATTTAACCAGCCGGTAATATCCCTTTATGTATTCCTGGTACATTTTGCGGGTCAGGTCATTTCGGGAAATTTCCGGGTTTTCCTTTTCAATTCGTTCCCGCATATCCTTAAAGACGGGCTTAAGAATGATGCGGTTGTTTCTCATAATCTCCGAAATCGCTTCAGGTGTTCTTCCCTTGTAGTCATCCAGCAGGGTCGGCGGTTCGGGGATAAAAACATCTTTGAGGAAATCCTCGTAGCGGGTCGGAGGTGTGTAAGGTTCGTGGGGTGGTTTTGGGTGGAGCAAGAGGCAGAACGGTTTGCTTGGGTCGCGCTTTTGCTTGAGCCATTGGATCGCTTCCGTGGTGATTACTTCATTGTTATACCCCTTCAATTTTGCGTCCTCCATTGAGTGCTTCTCTTCTGGTTTTTTGGGCTCCAGTCTATCCATGGATGATGGGGCTCAAATACATTGGGGTCCCATGGTTTTCCCTGCATTTTTTGCACGCAAAAATAATCAAACCCGGTGGGCGGGAGAGCAGGTGCCACTTGCCGAATAGAGTGGTCTCGTAGCCTGCCTTTTGTAAAAGCTTCGGAAAGGTTTGCTGGCTTCCATCAAAGCGTTGGTTTAAGTGGGTCACTCCATTACGGTGTGAATATTTTCCGGTAAGAGCAGCGGCCCGTGCAGGGGTGCAAAAAGAGTTGGGTGTGAGGGCATGGTCAAAGCGCATACCTTCGTTGGCTATCCGGTCGAGGGCAGGGGTTTTGATGTCTTGGTTTCCGTAACAACTCAGTGCCTTTTTGGCATGATCATCCGAGAAGATGAGGAGGATGTTTGGCCTCTTTGCCTCTGCGGCGAAGAAGATGAAGAGCAGGATCGCAAATGTGAAAAGCGGGCGTAAAAGAAAGGCAGGATGGTTCATTGGTTTTACTTCAGTTTTATTTCTTGGTCAAAATTTTGGTAGGTTTGAAAAAATTCCTTCGCTAGCTTTTGGTTTTCGGCGGCAAGGTTGGTTTTCTCGCCCGGATCCTTTTGAAGGTCATACAATTCAAATTCTTGGAAACTGGTTTTTTCAAAGGAGATTGTTCTTTCTGGATGAATCCATTTCCAGTCATCCACCCGCAAAGCATTTAACCGGTGGACCATCGGTTGCCGGGGGAATCTTTTTTGATGGTTCATCAGAGCAGGTAGAAAACTTTGGCTATCCATGGCACTGGGGAATTCTTTTTTTTGATCGATTCCCAATAATTCCGAAAAAGTGGCGAAGAAATCCGTAAAATTAATCGTGGATTTGGAAGTGGTTCCTGGTTTCAGTTTGCCGGGCCATTTAGCGATAAAAGGTACACGGTGTCCACCCTCGTAGCGGTGAGCTTTCATGCCCCGAAATTTTTCGGAGGATTGGTGTCCTCTTTGTTTCATCATTTTATGGGCAATCGGGCCAACTCCATTATCGCTGGTAAAGAAGAGCAGGGTATTTTGTTCAAGCCCAGCGTTTTTTAGGGCTTGGTTAATTTGTCCGACCACCCAGTCCATTTGCATGACAAAGTCTCCATAGTTATCAAGTCCGCTTTTTCCCTGGAATTTTTTCATCGGTACCCAGGGCTGGTGAGGGATAGGGGAAGCATAGTACAAAAAGAACGGCTTTGTTTCTTTGCTCGTTGTATGTTCTTCAATTAATTGAATGGCTTTCCTCACCAGAGTGGGGCTAGTTTCTTTAATCGAAAATCCGGGTGCTGATCTGGTTTTTTTAGACAGTTTATTTCCCCTGATATCATATTTTGTAAAAGAAATTTGTTCGGTTGGACGACCAGCCAAGCGATCTTGATCGAGGAAACACATCGGGTCGCTGCCGGCCGAAGAATGGATACCAAAAAAGGAATCAAATCCTCGATCGATGGCACCGCCCCTTATTGGTTGATCTGTCCACTTTCTATCCCAATAAAAACCCAGATGCCATTTGCCAACCAAGTGTGTACTGTATCCCTTAGAGCGAAAGAGGTCGGCGAGTGTTTTTTCATCCTCTTTAATGATTGGCTTTCCACGGGCGAGTAGAGTGTTAAGAACGCCAGTTCGTGCAGGGTTTATTCCCGTAAGCAAACCGTAGCGTGAGGGTGTACAGGTTGCACTAGCGGAGTGGGCATCAGTAAAGATTACTCCTTCTTCGGCTAATTGGTTTAGGTGAGGGGTCTTGATTTTTGATTCTGAATTAAAGGTCTGGCAATCTCCATAGCCGAGATCATCTGCTAAAATTAGAACAATATTTGGCATTTTCGCGTAAGCAGTAATGGTAAGAGAGCAAGAAGTGAAAGCTTGTAAGATTTTTGTGAAATTTAGTGTTTTCATGCTTTTACATTACCACTCCAAAAGTAATACAATATTGCCTGTAGTTTTTTAAAAAAGTGGATCAGTTGGAAAACGATGTATCAGGGGATGGATTGCGTCTTGTGAAAATGACGACCAAATCGCTGTGGAAGTACCAATGCTTATCAATTATGTCCGCAGTGATGAGGAGCACCAAGTCCGGTTGACCTGCTACCCTGATGACGGGTGTCACTTACCCAAGGAACTTCTTCATAAATACAAAAAATATTCTTAGTCTCGATCACTTCAGTTTATCGAAAACTCTAAAATCGAATCCCCTTTTCCAGTTGATTCGTGATTAAAGGTAGCAAGATAAAGTTTACTCTCGTTCACAGTCAGGAAATAAGGAGTCAATCCGCTGGGTACTAAGCTGCTTAGGTCAGTCCAGTTTCCTGCCACCAAGTCATCCAGCGTTTTGAAACGGATGAATTTATTTTCATCAAAGTCTGTCCCCTTGGCACAGGATTTGGTGAAGTAGCTGGTGGCATACCAGTGGCCGTTGAAAAACTCCGCATCGTTGAGAACCAGTCCGGTTGTTTTCCATGAGCCAGCCCCCCTGGCGATTAGTAGGATCGAAACTATCGTAGACTTTGAAGGTTGGTTTTTCCCAATCCACAACCTCCACAATGCGACCCTTGGAAGAGCCTATGGCATAGAGTTTTCCATTGGCAAAGGTGAGGGCACGGGCATAGCCCTGAGTAGGTGCTTTGATCACACTTTCATTCTCTCCAATCGCGGTGAAGCGAAAGATATGACCGGAGTTTGGATTGAGTGCATAGATCCAACCGGTTGCTGGATCAATCACTGTGTCGTGCGGGCGTTGGAGCTTGATCCCACAAATCTCTTTGGTTTCTGCGGTGATTGTATTCTTGCTTGGGTCGGCAAAGGCAATGATTAACCGGTGATTGATCCGTATCGTTGGCATAGTAGAGTTTGTCTGCCGGGTTATAGACGACGGAGTGGTGGCGCTTTACCGAGAGGGGAGATTCAGAGAAAGATTCCTTGGGGCTATTACGATAGAGAAAGCGGTGAGTGGTGCACGCAGTGATGATCTCTGAACCTCCGGACCGAATGCGATGTGGGTAAAGCCCCCAAACTTGATCTCCTTGTTGACCGAGTGATAGGTGGAAACTCTTAGCCCAAACCCTTCTTGAATTGGCTCCTTGACCAGCCCAAAAAGGGATGAGCAGAGGAGGAAAAAAAGAAGAGGATATTTACTATGACTCACCCTCTTACTGATTGAACTTTTTATGGTTCATAAATTCCCAGATTCGGTCCATCCAGGTGTAGCTGCCAGTACCCGGGGAAGCATTGTGTTGGAAGCAGTGGCCACGCTTAGCTAAGGTGTGCAGGTCCGACTGAATGCCCATTCTACGAAGCTGTTCCCAGCATTTCACTGAGTTCATGGGAGAGTGCCCATCGGCATCTCCGTGGATAAACAACATGGGGCAGGTATCCAGATCGAAGGCAAAATCGGCAACGATGCGGGCATCGTCCTCGTTTCCTCCTTTCGAGTTTTGTCCATTGGCTCCGTCGGTGAGAACATAAGCAGGGTAGATCGCCACTGCCCACTGTACCTTGCAGGAAATTTTGTGGAGGTCGTCAATTGCCCAGGATACTTTTTGCTTTGAACTGGTCGCACCCATCAGGGTGAGGTGGCCACCAGCAGAGGAACCCATGATGCCAATCCGGCTTGGGTCGAGGTCTTCCTTGGTCGCCTGACTGCGTACCATACGAATGGCCCGTTGCAAGTCCTGCCAGGCGGTGGTGTGCTTGGCCAGTCCGCCCTGTGGGCGGGGAGTGCGATACTTTATTGTCACCACCGTCATTCCTTTTTCGTTGAGGTAACGGCGTGCGGGGGCGACTTCAAATCCATCGGGCTTGTTATGTCCATATCCGCCGCCCGAATAAATAATCTGTATAGCTTTGGTTTTTCGCTCCTTGGGAAAGTGCCACTCAATGTAAGGTTGGCATTGGTTTGCCTGTACATCTGGCATTCTACCATTTGGCCAAATTTGCTCTTTTCGGTATTTCCCGCGGGCATCGTCGTTTGGGTAGCGGGTCATCAAATCGACCGGCTTACCCAGCCGTCCGTCAAAATTCATCTGACGCATAAACTCGCACACACGATCCAACCAATGATCGTATGCGGTTCCCTTCTCTCCTTTTTTTGGATCGCCCATAAAACCATGCCCTCGGTCCGCAAACAGATGAATTTCCGCCGGTATTTTCATTCGTCGAAGTTGGCGATAAATCTCGGTCGAACCATGGGGGGAGTAGGGATCCGTACCTCCATGAAACAGGGCCATCGGGCAAGTCTTAGCATCGAACTTGAAGACATCAGAAAGTTTAGCATCGACCGCATCTCCACCCCGGGTGTTGGGCCCAGTCAGGCCGTCGGTAAGGGCGTAGGCGACATAGATCGGAACAGCCAGGTTTACATGGCAGGGAATCTGGTCGACTGCATCCACCGGTTCGTAGGCAGGAGTCAGAGAACTGGTGCCAAGTAATGTGGTAAGGTGTCCACCGGCGGAAAATCCAAGAAGCCCAATTTTTTCGGGATCAAAGCCACGCTCCTTGGCAGACTGTCGGACCATGCGGATTGCCCGCTGCCCGTCCTGCCATCCACTCTGGTAAATCGGTAAGCCCTCGGGCCTCGGCGTACGGTAAGTCAGGCTGACGCAGACATAACCGAGGTCGGTAAATCTTTTCGCCACTTTCTCAATCCACCTCCAATCACAGCAGTTTTTATAACCACCTCCTGAAATGAGCAACATACAGGCACCATTTTTTTCGGACGGTGCACCGAACCATTCCAAATAAGGCATGGTGTGTTCTGCGTGCTTGAAACCAGGTTGCCTAACCTCCTTGGTCGTAGCTGCGATCTGCTGGGGTTGAAAATTTGGAATCTTACCCTCTGGCCAAAGAGGAACGCGTTCCGCTTGGCAGGCAAAAGCGGAGAAGAGGGCAAAGCAGAAGATTACGGTGAGTTTATTTCGTGTCATATATATTTTGTTTAAAAAGAGTGATGCTATTGTGGGAAAAATGAAAGTTAACCTCCACGTTGTGGGGCATTGCTTTTGGGTAGGTGTCTTTTTAAGCGGTTTATAACTTTTTGATGAATGGAGTCGACTTTTCCTTTGGCTAAATTTTCCCATTCATTTGAATCGTTTTGATGATCGTAGAGTTCCTCACTACCGTCTGCGTAGCGGATGTATCGCCAACGCCGGTCCCGGACGGCATGGTTGTTCTGCCCCAGCGTTGATATAGCGACATGATTCCACTTTGCCTCCGGATTTTTAAGCAAGAGCTGAAGGCTCACACCTTCAAGCTTTGGGTTTTTACTCAGTTCGCAAAGGTCGATCAAGGTGGGATAAATACTCAACAATTCGACCGGTTGTTCGCTTCTGCCCTTTGATACCATTGGGCACGCTAATGATCAGGGGCACCCGGGTGGTTCGTTCCCATAGTGAGAATTTGGACCATCGCTGTTTTTCCCCAAGGTGATAGCCATGGTCGGAGAAGAGGACTATAATGGTGTTTTTGGCATGAGGGCCCCTGATCTCAACGCATCCAGTACCCGACCGATTTGCTCATCGACCCACCGGACGGAGGCAAGGTAGGCATGCACCGCCAGTTGCCAACGGTTCTTCTGCTTCATCCACTCATGGACAGGAATCTTGGGATTACTCATCGATACCTTGCGGGCAGCATCGGGGATATCATCCCAGTCATCCTCGATAACTTCGGGCAATTCTACATTTTTAAAACTCTCATAAACCCGACGGGGTGGAAAAAACGGTACATGTGGACGATAAAACCCGCAGGCCATAAAAAAGGGTTTGTGGAAATCTTTACCAAGCTGATCGGCAACCCAGGTTGCAGTAATATGATCGGTAAATTTTGATTCGTCATAATCCTGAGGCCCGAAATCCCAAGTGCGGTGCCATCCCTTGGGCTTATGATGAACTTTTTGATCGAGCCCTTGGCGCCACTGCCCGGCACGGGGCCCCTGTACTTGAAAATAACCACCCGTATGAAAAATTTTTCCGGAACTTAAGGTTTTG
>CALSTX010000003.1 GCA_943789375.1 uncultured Opitutales bacterium
TGGAAGCCAAGCAAGTAGGTGAATGCATTACGGGCACCATTGACCGGGTTTTCTTCAATAACCTGATGGTTTTTAGAAGAATAGTCATAGACTTTTTTGGACTGCATGCCGTCCAAATAAGCAGATAGGTAGATGGTTGAGGCAATGATCAGCGAAAAAAGAGCAGACGCGATTAAGTGTTTTGGGCGTAGCCTTTCCCGGATACCTTTTACAATGATCGGGTTCATGGATTAGAATTCTTTTTCATCCGCCCGGCTTCCACATCGAGGAATAAATCCTCCACCTTTGATTGCTTACGGTGAAAGCTTGCAACAGGAATTCCCCATTGGATTAAAGAAGTTAAGATGGAGGAGGCATCCTTGGTGTCACCAGAATGGGAAAGGGAAAAGCGCTTGCCGGTTCCATCCAGTTTGGAAATTTTTGAGATGGATGGAAACTTGGCTAGGCATGCCTCAAGCTGGTCGCATGCAGAGACCACTTCTACTTGAATTAATCTTTCGGCTGATGTGATACTTGTAATCTCATCAAGGCCGCCACTTACGACCATTTTCCCTGCTCTCATGATTCCAATGGCGTCGCAAAGGTCTTCCAGTTCGGATAGAACATGGGAAGATACGAGGATCGTTTTACCAGCAGAAGCTAACTGAAGAAGAAGGTTTCTTAAGTCAATCCGAGCCTTGGGGTCGAGGTTGGCAGCGGGTTCGTCGAGAAGCAAGACCGATGGCTCATGCACCAATGTTTTGGCTAGAAGTGCCCGTTGTTTCATCCCCCGGGACAAAGTTTTACACTTGGCTTTTGCTTTGTCCTGTAAATTGGTAAGAACAAGGCATTCCTCAACCTTTTGTATCCGCTCTGGCCCGGATAGTCCATAAGCATGGGCAAAAAGATCGCAGAACTCCGTCACCTCTAAATCATCATAAACGGGTGGAAAGTCAGGCATATATCCAAGTTTTTTCCTGGCCTCTTCGGGCTGGTGGAGGACGGAGATATGATCAATGAAAATTTCACCATAAGTTGGCTCCAGTAAAGTGGCGATGGCTTTGATGGTGGTGGTCTTACCTGCACCATTTGGGCCGATGAGCCCAAATACCGATCCTTTTGTTACCGAAAAGGATAGGGAATCTACGGCAACATGTTCACCGTAGTGTATCTTTAATTCTTTGACAGAAATCATCAGGGGAGGGCAGTCTTGAGTTCGTAGACCTAGGTTTCATTTCCTACTATTTAAGGAGAGAGGTCAACTTTTCCTTGCTTCAAAAATGAGATCGTAAAAGTTAGTTGTTCTTTTTATGTTATGACTATGACAATCTCAAAAATTATTCTTTCCCTCGTATTCATCTCATTTTCTTCTCTGTATGGAGGGAAATCTCTTTTTGATGGAAAATCTCTTGCCGGGTGGGATGGAAACCCCTTGCACTGGAGTGTGGAAGATGGAGCGATTGTCGGAAAGAATACCCCAGAGAACCCAACCAAAGGAAATACCTTTCTCGTTTGGAAAGATGGAGTTCTAAAAGATTTTGTCCTCACCCTGGACTACAAGGTTGAGTCTGGAAATAGCGGGATCCAGTACCGTAGCTTTGTTAAGCCCGGCAAGCATGATGGTTGGAGAATTGGTGGGTATCAGGCGGATCTCGAAATTGGTGACCGCTTCTCTGGAATTTGCTACGGAGAGGCATTTCGGGGGATTCTATCGTTGCGAGGGGATAAAACCACCCTGTCTGTGGATGCCAAGGGGAAATTACAAAAGAAAGTGGAGAAATTTGGGGAGTCGGCTGAGATAGGGAAAGCCGTTAAAAAGGGAGAATGGAACCAGTACAAGATTACCGCCAAAGGCTTTCAGTTTGCTCACTACATAAACGGAGTAAAAACAATGGAGCTTGTTGACAATGATGAGAAAGCCCGACGAGCTGAAGGACTGCTCGCCTTTCAGATTCACCAAGGTCCTCCCATGAAAGTTTCTTTTAAGAACATTGTTCTTAAATAAAGTAAAAGATTTAACTGATTTGGCCCGGTATTCGTGGATTGGAAAAGGGTACATACTCGGTCTGCCTTTGGTTTCTCTCGTCCTTTTCATAATCCTAAAAACCTCGTTTAAGAGTCCAGTTTCCCACATTTTGCAGGGTCCACTCAGGGTATGAAAAAAGTAGTAATCGCAGGGGGGTCTGGTTTTTTAGGTCAGTCTTTAGCCAAGTCTCTTCTTGCAGAAGGTTATGAGGTTGTTCTTTTGGGGAGAGTTCAAAAACAGAATCCTCAACAGGTTGGCAGGCTTGTGCCTTGGGATGGCAAGACTGTCGGTGAATGGGTGGTCGAGTTGGAAAATGCGAAGGCTGTTTTTAACCTTGCGGGGCGTTCTATTGATTGTCGTCACACCAAAGGTAACCGGAATCTAATTCTTCACTCACGAATCGATTCGACCCGGGCTTTAGGCAAAGGGATATCCTCCTGTCATACTCCCCCCCCGGTCTGGTTAAATGCAAGCACTGCCTCGATCTACAGAGATATTCGCGGGGAAGCACCTGCTCATGATGAAAACAGCCCAGCGGATGCCGTTGGTTTTCTTGAGGATGTAGGACGTGCCTGGGAGAAAGAGTTCTTCGGACACCAAAGAGAAGGGGTGCGGCAGGTAGCCATGCGTATAAGTATTATACTTGGTGAAGAGGGAGGGGCATTTCCAGTAATTAAAAGATTTACCCAGCTCGGACTAGGTGGCACTCAGGGTCCTGGTACGCAATGGATGAGTTGGTTGCACCTGGATGACTGGATTGGGGTAGCCAGGTTTTTACTGAAGTGCCCAGATGTCTCGGGACCTGTAAATCTTGCCAGTCCATACCCAGTAACAAATCAGGTTTTTATGCAGGAGATGCGTAAGTGTTTTGCCCCCTTGGGTATTGGGTTTCCAGCCCCAACCCTGGGAATCCACCTCGGTGCTTCCATTCTCGGAACTTCCCCAGAATTGGTACTCAAAAGTATAAAGGTAAAATCAAAAAAAATTAGCTCTATCGGATACAAGTACGAGTACTCAAAAATCAGGAGTAGCTTGCGTTCATTTACATCCAAAGTTTGAGCTTTTGATAATTATTGAATGTAGGTAAATAAAACTCATTCATTATGTGACTCGGTTTTTCTGTTTATTCTTGAACGAAATCTGCTTTTAAGTAATCAGAAATGCAGTGGTTGGGATTACTTTTATTCTATTTTCTATATTTCGTCGGTACCTGTATTTTTTGGCATTACTTGGTTGGTTTAGCTCTTTTGCTGAGACCAAACAAAGAGATGTGATCGTATACGGCGGCACCTCGGCGGGAGTAACCGCGGCCATTCAAGCCAAGAAAATGGGGAAATCTGTTGTATTGGTTTCTCCTGATACTCACCTGGGGGGGGTGTCGAGTAGTGGTCTTGGTTGGTCGGATAGTGGCCATAAAGAAGCCATTGGAGGTTTAGCCCGTGAGTTCTATCATCGGGTGTGGAGGCACTACCAAAGTGTTGATTCTTGGAGGTGGCAAAAGATGGAAGAGTTTGGGAATCGTGGACAGGGTTCACCGGCGATAGATGGAGAGAAGAGAACCATGTGGGTATTTGAACCTCATGTGGCTGAAAATATTTTTGAATCATGGATTGAAGAATTTGAGGTAGAAGTGATTCGTAACGAATGGCTTGACCGTGAAAAGGGAGTGGAGGTCCGTGATGGGCGCATTCTGGCAATCAATACCTTGTCCGGGAACCGATATGAAGGTAAAATGTTTATAGATTGCTCCTATGAGGGAGACGTAATGGCTGCTGCTGGAGTGACTTATTTTGTCGGAAGAGAATCGAATCGAGTCTATGGGGAAAGGGTTAATGGTGTGCAGAAAAAGTGGGCCCACCAGCATCAGTTTTTATCCAAAATTGACCCGTTTGTAGTTGAGGGTGATCGAGCAAGCGGATTGCTTGCCAGAATCAGCAATAATCCCCCCGGAAAAGAGGGACGCGGCGATGCTAAAATGCAGGCTTACAATTTTCGGCTCTGCCTTACTCAGAATGAGCAAAACAAAGTGCCATTTCCGAAGCCAGCAAAGTATGATCCTTTACAATATGAACTGCTTCTCAGGACTCTGGTTCAAGAACCTGAGCCTGTTTTTGGCAAGTTTGATCCAATCCCCAACGCCAAAACTGATACAAATAATTACGGCCCTTTTAGTACAGACAATATCGGGATGAATTATGGATACCCGGAGGCTTCATATGAAGATAGAGCTCGATTGGTTGCCGAGCATGAAACTTATCAAAAGGGGTACTTTTATTTTTTATCCAATGATCCGCGAGTTCCTGCTGAATTGCGAGCACGGATAGCAAAATGGGGATTAGCCAAAGACGAATTTAAAGATAATGGGCATTGGCCCTACCAAATTTATGTTCGTGAGGCTCGGAGGATGGTGAGTGATTTTGTACTCACTGAGAAGCATCTATGTGGACAAATTGAGACCCCGGACTCCATTGGGATGGGGGCATCCACTATGGCCTCTCATCATGTGCAGAGATATGTGGCGACGGATGTGGATGGTAAGTCTTATGTTATGAATGAGGGAGATGTACAGGTGGATCCGGGTGGTCCTTATCAGATTCCTTATCAATCTCTAACTCCAAAAGAAGAGGAATGCCAAAACTTACTTGTTCCTGTTTGTTTATCATCATCTCACATTGCATTTAGTTCGTTGCGAATGGAGCCTGTTTTTATGATTTTGGCTCAATCAGCGGTTACTGCTGCCTCAATTGCCATTGATGAAGAAATTAATGTGCAACAAGTTTCCTATGAGAAATTAAAGCAAAAGCTTAGCACGGATGGCCAAATACTAGAGCTTCAAGAAAATAATATGATCGCAACCGGACAAGGGATTAATCCCCTGGGATTACCCGGAATTATTGTGGACGGGGAAAGGATAAAATTGAAAGGGGAATGGACGCAAAGTTCTTCCTTAAGACCTTTTGTCGGCAACGGATATTTTCATGACGGGAACGGTGGTAAAGGGATGAGGTCGGCTGAATTCCCATTTTCTACGAAAAGTGACGGCCTTTACGAAGTAAGAGTTTCCTACATACCATCAGGTAATCGGGCGGGGACAGTAAAATATGTGGTAACCAGTGAGCAAGGGGTGGAAGAAAAAGTTGTAGATCAACGAAAAGTGGATGGGATCGGCCAAATTTGGCACACCCTTGGTTCTTTTGAATTTAAAGAAGGAAAACCATACTCGGTTGCCCTTCGAAATGATGGTACTCAGGGTTATGTCGTGGTGGACGCGTTGCAGTTGTTACTGTTGGATTAAAATTATTTGCAACTTTTTTGGATGAAACCTGTTTCCTCGTATTGTACATGCAATACACTTCCGCCAAGACTTTATTTTTCCCTGTGAGTTCACAGGTAACTCAGAATAAGCAACCATCTACGGATGAGGTTGAGCCCTCCGAGGAATCGCGGTGGTTGAGTTCGGTAGCGGATGGGGAAAAGCAGACCATGGGTTTACTTGTGGGGAAATGGCAAGAGCCGTTGTATCGCTTCTTTTACCGATCTTTAGGAAATCATGCCGATGCACAGGATCTTACCCAGAAGACATTTATTAGAATTTACAAAGCGGCGAGCAGGTACAGACCGTCGGCTAAATTTTCTTCGTGGTTATTTACCATAGCCAGGAATTTATTAATAGATGAAATTAAGAGGAAACAAAAAGCCCAAACCATCGAGTTCCAGGAGGAATTAACTAGTATGACTTCCTTGAGTTTAGATGGAAAGTCAGTGGTCGATGAGTGGAAGGAAATTTTTCAGCATGTTCTGCAGGGTACCCCAGAAAAGCAAAGAACTGCCCTGCTTCTACGGGTTCAGCAAGAATGGAGTTACCTGGAAATTGCAAACCTTATGGAAGTAAGTGAGCAGGTGGTGAAGACATGGATTCATCGGGCTCGGCAAAAATTAAAAGATAGATTGAAAATATTAGAAAAAAAGGGCGAACTATGAGTGATCAATTGGACGAAAAGATCGACAAGTTTTTAAAGGCTGTAGATGTAGAAATAAAAGAGCCAATTTCTGCCACTACGATTATTGTAAATGCGGAAAATAGACGGTTTAGCAAAAGAGCAAGGTATACATTTTGGTCCACCTCTTTGGCTATTGCTGCCTGCCTGTTGTTTTTATTCTTTGTTATGCAGTCAACAGACGAATCTCTACCTTCGGATTCAGTGGCTTTGGTTCCTTCCTCCATTTTATCTGATAGGGACCGAGTCTTGCTCGAAGATGTTATGTTTTTTAGCAACGAATTTGAGCAGTCAACAGTCTTGCTGGATGATGAGGCGCTGAACTTATTTGTTATGCTTCACCCCCTCCAAAAATAAGATATGAAAATATACCCACTGCTAATCTTGCATTGTACCTTTCTGCTTGGTCTGATCGCCGAACCCACGGAAAAAGAAAAAGTTAAAAGGCCAATGACCAACTCTGAATTAGAAGGTTTTAAGCAAATGGAGATAGAATTGCTTCAAAGGCTGTTGAAGGCAAAGCCTGAAAAGTTACGGGTGATGAGAAAAACAATTGAACGGGTAGAATTGATGAGCCAAGAGCAAAGAAAGGCAATGAGTGAACGTCTCAGGCATTTTCGTAATGCCCCAATCGCAGAGAAGCAACGGGTCATGATGACTTTAAAAACTCGAACAAAGACCTTGAGCCAGTATTGGAGAAAACTGGATCCTCAAAAAAAGAGAGCTGAAATGGAACATTTTCGCACTTTAAATGAAGCTGAGCGGGGAAATTATTTTAAGAAAGTAAAGTCCAAGCTGATCTCACCAAAAGAATAAAGGACAGGGGGTAGCGGGTCATAGAAATTATAAATTCTTTACATTTTTTTTGTTGAAAAACTTTTCTTTCGAATTCGTTAATAAAACTGTTCTATGAAATCCCCCTACGTTCAAACTTTTCATTATTCACGCCGAACCTTTATAGGGGCTGCCGCAGCCAGTGCTTTTTCATTTAATTTTTTCCCATCCCAAGTTTTTGGGGCCAATGAAAGGCTGCAGGTTGCCGGTATAGGAGTAGGGGGGAAAGGAAAAGGGGATTTCGATGGTTTAGCAATGCACGGTGATGTTGTCGCTGCCTGTGATATCGATTCCAGGAGGCTAGGAGTCGCGGTTAGGAAGCATCCACAAGCCCGGCAATTTTCTGATTATCGGGAAATGTTAAGCCAACTAGGTAGTAAAATTGATGCCATCACCGTGAGCACCGCAGATCATACCCATGCACCGGCTACGATGATGGCAATGAAGCAGGGAATTCATGTGTATGTGCAAAAGCCATTGACTCATACGGTGTGGGAGGCTCGTCAGTTGGCGGTTATGGCTCGTAAAAAAAATATTTGCACTCAAATGGGGAATCAGGGTACGGCTTCGGATGGTATTAGAGAGGGAGCAGAATTTTTACAAGCAGGTGGAATTGGTTCGGTTAAAGAGATTCATGCCTGGACAAATCGCCCTGTTTGGCCTCAATCGCCACAAGTTACGGCCCGTCCTCAGAAAAAAATGGAGCTCCCTTCCTATCTCGACTGGAATTCTTTCATCGGGCCTGCACCCATGAGACCCTATCATTCCTGTTACACCCCATTTAAATGGCGTGGATGGCTCGACTATGGTACGGGAGCTCTTGGAGATATGGCTTGTCATACCACCAATCTTGCCTTTATGGGGTGCGAATTGACCCAGCCAACCACGGTGAAATCCGTGAATACCGGGCCAAGGAACGGGGAAACTTTTCCTGCCTGGGCTACGGTACTCATGAAGTTTCCCAAAACAGAAAAGCGTGATGCCATAAAGTTTCATTGGTACGAGGGAAGAATTGGGAATAATGGCCAAGACAACAGAGGACAAAAGAATTTACCTCCGATGGATCTGTTTCTTGGGCAAACGCCGAAAAAAAGTGGGCTTCTTATAGTTGGAACGGATGGACTGATGTATTCGCCCAATGATTATGGTGCCGATTGGCTTGTTCATAAAGAAGGCAAGTGGCTTACTAAAAATGAGATTGAAAAACCAAGCCCATCCCTGCCCCGTAATGGTCGGGGGGATAATGGAATGAAAGAAGAGCTTGTGCAGGCGATTCGGCAAAATAACCCAAGGATTGCCATGTCCAATTTTGATTATTCTGGAAATATGACAGAAGCCATACTGCTTGGGAATGTTGCCATGCTCGCAGGGGGTAGATTCACCTGGGATGCTAAAAATGTAAAAACGAATCGTGCCGACGCTAACAAGCTCATCAGTAAAGTGTATCGAAAAGGGTGGGGGGTTGACCCTGCGTAATGAGGAGAAATGCTTGGCTTCCATTTGATTAAAAGAAAAAATTTCTAACCAAGTTGGGCAGCGAGACTGCTTTGGCATTGAATCTTCTAGGCAAAGCCGTACCTTCAAGCAACTTTTATGAAATTTCCTTTTTTTTCCGTTAATTCCTTCTGTAAGAATTCTTTTTCTGGTAACCCAGCCGGTGTATGTATCTTGGAGGAGTGGCTTTCTACCGATGAGTTACAGAAAATGGCCTTACAGGTAAACTTGCCGGAAACCGCCTTTGTTTTCCCCTCAAAAAACGGGATTTGGTCAATCCGTTGGTTTACTCCACAGGTAGAGACTGAACTCTGTGGCCATGGCACTCTAGCGGCTGCCCATGTTCTTTATGAGGAGGGGTTGATCGCTGAAACTAAATCTTTATTCTTTTCGAGTCTAGCGGGAGATATTCAAGTACACCGTAACGAAAGCAAAAGTATATCTTTGAATCTTCCGAGTTTACCATTTCGAAAATCTTCGATCTCTCCGGTGTTAGTTGAAGGTCTAGGCTCTTACCCGGATGAAGTCTATATTGGGACAGATTGTCTTTGTATTTTCTCTGATGAGGAAACAGTTCGAGCATTAACCCCTGAATTTCGCCTCCTCGCAGGAATTAGTTCATGTCGTGGAATCAGTGTGACCGCTAAAACTGCGAAAATAGGTTACCATTTTACTTCTCGTTTCTTCGCCCCTGGGATTGGTATTGATGAAGATCATGTTGCGGGATCAGCCCACTGTATGTTGGCCCCTTATTGGGGAAAGAAATTAGCCAAGGATCAACTTGTTGGCTGGCAAGATTCCGCAAGGGGAGGAGAAGTTCGCTGTCAACTAAAAGGAAATCGAGTGATTCTAACTGGGCAATCTGACATATTTGTTCGGGGGAAGATGTTTTTTTAATTTTCTGATTTCGCTTTTTGTGTATCGCTCTGTTTTGTCTCTTCCTCGGATGGAAATCTTTCCTTCATACTAGGTTTCCTGCTTGTCTTAGCAAATGGTTGCCGCATGGATGTACTATAATGTCGACTTTCTTAGAAAAAGCTTTTTCCGCTTTTCGTTGTATGAGTTTTTTGTTCCGTAATCATTTAGATTCCACGGTAAAGGGAGGATTTTTACTCTCCGTCTTTTATTTATTCTCCATGGGCTGTTCACAAAAGATGGACCCTGAGGCTGCCGATTTGGAAGTAAAAAAGCTTTTGCAGGGAGTTCCGGGCTTTGATTGGAAACCTCATCAAAAATCAAGACTTCAAAGTCAGTCAGATTATAAATTTCCAGATATTCCAGCCGATGATCCTGAGGCGAGGAGAGTAACGGAGCGAATACAGCGAGACGATGCTTATGAAGAGAGGAATGAAAGCATGCAGGGGAAGTCAAAGGGTTGGCGAAGTCATTTACCTGCCAATGAAAGTGGTGAAGTATTTTTAACTTTAGAAAATTCAATGGAATTGGCTTTACTCCACTCCCGAGAATTTCAGAGTCAAAAAGAAGCACTTTATTTAACTGCCTTGGATGTAACCCTTGAGAGGTTTCGTATCGGGCCCAGACCTTTTGCAGGTATTTCAGGCCAGGTCTCTCAAAAAGCAAATGAAGAGCCGTCAGACTTTTCTTCGAGACTGAATATGGGAGTACGGGGGATTGCAGGTAAAGGTACCAATTGGGTGGTGTCTTTAGCTAACCGCTTGAGTATTGAGCTAAGCGGTGGTGATGTTGAAGTAGGAGGTTCTCTTGCAAATCTTACGATCACCCAACCTTTACTTAGGGGGGCAAGTCGGAGAATTTATCTCGAGAGCTTGACCCAGCAGGAACGCCGATTGTTGTATGATGCCAGGAATTTAGAACAATTTAGGCAGGGATTTTTCCTTGATGTAGTGCTCGGGGCCAATCCATCCAGGAGAGTGGGCTCAACCTCTGCAATTTCCATTGTTTCCCCTCCAAGTATGGGGGTTTCTGGATTTTTGGGTTTAGTGCTGGAGTTACAAAGAATCCGAAACCAAGAGGCAAATGTTGTGAAGCTTAAAGACAGCTTAGAGCAACTGGAGGCTGCGTTTAAAGCCGGACGTATTGGAAGTCGCCTGCAAGTTGATCAAGCAAGACAAGCTCTATTTAGCGGGCAGAGTCGTTTACTGGCCGCCCGGTCCTCTTTTGAGAACCGATTAGATGGTTATAAAATTTTTCTGGGTCTTCCTGCCGATCTACCCATGGTGGTAATGGACGACTATGTCTCAGGTTTCAGGCTCAATGATCCAGAGACATCCAAGTTGCAGGATCGTTTGAGTCAAATACTCAATATGGTGCGTAACTTTGATGAAACGAAGTCAGGTAAAGATCTGAGATTTCAGGCTAATCGTATTCTTAAACTTGAAGATCAAGTCCGAGTGGCTTTAGTTGGTTTAAATCGGGATATTGAAAGTTTTAAAAAGGCCATACCTTTGAGAAAAAAAGGATTTGATCAATTACGATCCCGAACTGACTTGCAGGATTTAGGTATGAGCGTAGACACTTTCAGAAAGGATGAACTGCCCGAGCTTTTAAACGATTTAAACCAAACACACCAAAAAATGCAGACTAATTTATCTGCCCTTTTTTCTGAAATCCGAAAGTGGCCAAATGAAGCCAGTGAAAATACCTTAGCATTAAACCGTAGATCCTTGCTTAGCCTTCTAAGTAAACTGTCGGATATGTTACTCGAGCTTTCCTTAACGAGAGCTTCAGCAAGATTGGAATCAATTGTCATGCAACAAGTAAAGGTCTCACCTGAGGAAGCTTATGGGATTGCATCTGATCACCGCTTAGATTGGAAAAATGCCCGTGCGAAACTAGTTGATACCTGGCGCGATGTTGACCTTGCCCGAGATGATTTACGGACGGACCTTGATTTGGTCCTGTCGGGAGACCTTGGTTCTGATTCAATGGGGTCTGGGCAATTTAGATCTGACGAAAGTCGGGTGAGTGTGGGATTGGAACTAGATACCCCTCTTTCCAAAATAAAGGAAAGAAATCAATATAAAGCCTCGATTGTACGGTATGAACAGACGCGAAGAGCTTTCCTCGCCTATCAGGATAGCATCCTGCGGAGCTTCAGGGAACATGAAAGGCTGTCCAACCTTTTTCAGCTAAATTTTGAATTGAGCCGAGCAGCTGTGGGTGGGGCTATTGCTCAAGTTGATTTGGCAAGAATGAGACTTGGAGAACCGCCCAAGCCGGGGCGAAATGCCCAGTTTGGTGCCACTACAGCCCGTGATTTAGTCAATGCCTTAAATGACCTGTTGGATGCAAGTAACAGCTTTGTTGAGGTGTGGATTGGTTATGAAGCAATGCGGATGCGCCTTGCCTATGATCTTGGCACCATGAAATTATCCGGGAAGGGTCTTTGGGTTGAAGACTAGGACCACTCCTCCTAAGCTTTTAAGGCGACTGGCACTGCGAAGTCCTAACTTGCTCGTGCTGTTCTATACTATAGGATAAGAACCATGTATTCTGCTCATTCAACGAAGAAAGCTTTTGTCTCCTTGAAGACTCTAATGGGGGTAGGGGGTGCCGGTGCTCTGTCTATAGTGTGGTGGTTTTATGGGGGTGAAAAAATTTCAGATCAAACTATTCAACCCTTATTTGCTGAAGCTGAAACTGGAGCATTCTCCCTGGAGATCATTGAGCCAGGAGAGATTGAAAGTGCCGAAAATGTTGAAATCAATTGTGAGGTGAGAAGCCGAAGTTCCGGTGGGGTCAGTATCCTTGAAATTGTGCCGGAAGGTACCATGGTAAAAAAAGGAGATTTCCTCGTTCGTTTGGATGACGCTGCGTTTCAGAAAGATTTGCTTCAACAAAGAATATCGGTTCACCAATCAAAGGCGACACTGGTGAAAGCCACTGCAGATGTAGAAGGGGCCAGGCTGGCCTTGCAGGAATATTTATCCGGATCCTTCCGAGAAAGTGAAGAACAGCTAGAAAGTGCCGAGTTTGTAGCTAAAGAAAACATGAGGCGAGCCGAAGAATACTTGGTTTACAGCCAAAAGCTTGCGGCTAAAGGCTATGTCTCAGGTGTCCAACTAGATGCGGATCAATTTGCCGTTCAAAAAGCCAGAAAGGAGCTCGACCTGGCCCAAACTAAACTAGAAGTTTTGAGAGTGCATACTCGAAAGGCGAAAGTTAATGATTTGAATGCTTCGATTAAAACCACCAAGGCCCGCCTACAATCGGCTGAAAATTCCTATCAATTGGAAAAAACGCGAGAACTGGAAATCGAAGAGCAAATAAAAAAATGCACCATTTTTTCCCCTTCGGATGGAGAGGTTACCTATGCAAATAAAACCAGTGGGGGATCGCAAGATGGTGTATTGATCGAAGAAGGTAAACAAGTGCGGGAACGCCAAACGATTATCCGGTTACCCGACGCTTCCCTTCTACGGGTTAGAGCAAAAGTGAATGAAAACAAAATCGAGGATGTACGCCCTGGAATGAAGTGCCTGATCAATATTGATGCGATTCGGGATTTGGAGCTTAGTGGCGTGGTTGATTCGATCAGTGAATATCCTTTGGCTTCGATGAGCAGGTATACCTCTCACATAAAAGAATATGCGACCGAAATCCTTATTTCAACTCCACCCAGTGGGATTCGTACCGGTATGACAGCCCAGGTTACCATTTTGTCTGAATCTCAGGAGAATGCCCTTCAGGTTCCTATAACAGCTGTTTTTAGAGATGAAGGGAAAGCTTATTGTTTGGTCAGCAAGAATGATACAGATCTCGAGCGCAGGGAAATTAAAATGGGGCCTTTTAATATGACTCATGCTGTGGTGGTTGATGGGCTCAAGGATGGTGAAAAAGTAGTGGTGAACCCGGGCTTTTTTAAAGCCAAATTTGAATCTTCTGATCAGGCTAAAGCTGCTGTAAATTAATCTGCCTAGGCCAAATTGAATTTGAAAAAAGGCAAATGTCGAAGGTAGCTTTTTCGATCCAAGGCTTGTCTAAGGTTTACCCAATGGGAGATCTTCAAGTGATTGCCTTGGATGACATCTCTCTTGATGTCCCCAAAGGAGACTATTTAGCGATTATGGGACCTTCTGGTTCTGGTAAAAGTACCTTACTAAATATCCTCGGTTGTTTGGATAGACCCACGAAAGGGAATTATGAAATTGATGGTACGGGAGTGAATCTTTTATCAGATGAGAAACTCTCTGAATTAAGAGGGCGGTCGATTGGCTTTGTTTTCCAGTCCTATAATTTAATATCCTATCTCACTGTTGACGAAAACATTTCACTTCCCAGCAACTATGCAAGTAATGAAAGTGGCAAGCACCCCGACACTGCTCAACTAGCAAACTTAGTTGGCTTAGGGGATCGGCGTGAGCATAGACCCCAACAATTGTCTGGTGGTCAGCAGCAAAGGGTGGGTATCGCACGATCCTTGGCCAATGACCCAGCTTTTATTTTAGCGGATGAGCCGACGGGAAATTTAGATACCACTACTACCGAAGAGATTTTAGATTTATTGGATAAACTGAATGGGGAAGGGAAGACCATCGTTCTGGTTACCCATGAAGAAGAAGTGGCGAGCCGAGCTCGAAGGGTGGTGAGAATGAAGGATGGAGCTATTGTCGAAGACCATCGCTTACGAGATCCGGCTCCCACTGAACCCTTGATTGTCAAGGAAGTTGGGATTCACAATAATGTGAAGAGTCAAATAAGTTTTTTGAAGAGTATGTGGACTCATTTGGGAAAGGGTGCCTTTCAGAGTATCTTTACCCACCCCATGAGATCTATCCTTACGGGTCTTGGCGTATTTATTGGTGTGGTAAGTGTGTTGTGGCTTTTGGCAATCGGGGAAGGGATTGCGGCAGAAGCCGAGGGAGAAATTATGCAATTGGGTGCAAATAATATAATTATTTCCAGTAAGCGACCACCCGAGTCTGAGAGGTCAAGTAAAGGCCAATACTTTTACTCATACGGTCTCACTCAAAACGACTACTTCAAACTAATTCAAAGTGTTCCCCACATTCAGGCGTCTTATGTAACCCGTGAATTGGATCGAAGAACGGTTTTTACAAAAGATGGGAAAAAACGGGCTGAATTATTGGGCTGTCTTTCCAATTATAGAAATCTTCACAGCCTGGTCTTAACTCGGGGAAGATTTCTTACCGATGAAGATAATCGTGATAAGTCTGAAGTTTGTGTGTTAGCAAGCAAGCTTTCCAAGGTGCTTTTTCCTTTCGGTGACGCTCTCGGGAAAACAATTAATATCGGAGGTAATTTGTATCGAGTTGTAGGAGAGGTTGCCCCCCGAGGAAATCTCAAAGATACCGGTGATTTAGGCTTTAAGGAAATATTTGAAGATAATGTCTATGTCCCCATCGAAACCATGTGGTCTAAGATTTTTGATTATTCTTACCGTGGCTATGACGGTAGCCCTTTAATTTCGAAGATTATTCTTACCATCGATGACCAGGGAAAGTTACTTACCGTTTCCGAGATGATTCAAAATATTTTGGACGAAGACCACGGCATGGAAGATTTCCAAATTATGGTGCCTCTTGAGCTGATGGAGCAAGCAGAGCGTGCAAAGCTTACCTTTATTTCATTAATGGGTCTTGTGGCGGGGATATCCTTATTTGTTGGTGGGGTAGGTATCATGAATATCATGCTTGCCACCGTCACTGAAAGAACCAGAGAAGTTGGTATTCGTCGAGCCCTTGGAGCTAAGAAGAATGATATCATTTTACAATTTCTTATCGAGACCATCACTTTGACTGGGTTGGGTGGGGTGGCCGGTATAATCGCGGGTTTTCTTTGCCAGCCTGCTTATTCAATGATTCTTGGTTTTATGGAAAGTTGGACACCTTCTATTTATGAATCTCTGCCGGCATCCATGCAAAACATGACCCCGGTCCTAGTCCTTTGGTCTTTACCTCTCGTTTTCTTTGTCGCGGTTTTCACCGGAGTAATCTTTGGCCTCTACCCTGCAAAAAAAGCATCGGAGATGAATCCGGTAGATGCTTTGCGTCATGTGGTCTGATAGGCTTTCAACTTTGCCTTAATAATGGGCGAAGAAACCTTTGGTATCCGTGATCACCGATAGAGGTGAAGCGCGAGTCTGTTGTTGAAGGCCATGGGCCTCCGTGATGGGTCGCTTTCCCGGGCACGACTCCCGGAGGAAAACCATTGTGCAGGAGTCGACCTACTTTTGATTCTAGTACTGGAAGGATTTTCTGCCTAAGTAGATGGTCTTCTTCTGTACTGTGAAGTGAGGCCGTAAGGCTTCCATCTAAAGACTTTGCTATCCTTAAAAGTTGATTCTCGTCTTCTGCTACAACGAGAAGTGAGCTTGGCCCAAAAGCTTCGGCTCTAAGATGTTTACTCTTTAGAAACCTTTTCCCATCCATGGTGAAGATTTTAATTTCACCATTATTTCCACTTGGTTGATTACCTGAAGAGCAAAGCAATTGAATTTCTTTTTCCAACTGTAAACAGGTATATTCATAATTTGCGTGGACTTCAGCATTTAACATGGGCAGGGCGATTTGATTTTCAGTCGCTGCTTGAAGGGCATCAGTAAAATCATTGGTTAGGGATGATTTTAAAATAAACAAAGCCCCAGGCTTGGTACACATTTGCCCAGCATAGAGATTGACTGCCTGGACGAAACCTTGGGCAAACTTTTTACAGTTGGAATGAAGTAAGCAGGGAAGGGCAAATAGAGGGTTTAAGCTCCCCATCTCAGCGTAAAAGGGAACAGGGTGTGTTCTTTCTTGATTTATTCCATGTAGGGCAGAGCCTCCTGCCAGAGAGCCAGTGAATGCAATGGCTGAGATCAGAGGGTGCCTAACTAAACACTGCGTGACTTCATTCTTCTCTCCGTGGAAGAGCTGGAAACAGTCGTTTGGCATCTTGGTTATCTTGATCGCCCGGCGTACTGCATCCGCTAGCTTTTCGCAGGTTTTCGGATGCCCGGGATGTGATTTAACCACCACAGGGCAACCCACCATCAACGCACTTATAGTATCTGTTCCCACGACTGAAATTGCTAAAGGGAAGTTACAGGCTCCAATGACAGCAACTGGACCAAGAGGAAGCATTTTAATTTCTCTTTTTTTACCAATGGTTTTGGTGCCTGGGATTGGTTGTAACCAAGATTCCTTTGCACAAATCTTTGAGAAATTTTCAATCTCTCCAAGGGCCCGTTGAAATTCCATAGATAGTCGCTCTTTGCCCAAGGCGGTCTCCTGATCCGCGGAATCTATAATTTCGGCTTGGTCTTTTTGTAGTTCCTCTTTGATTTGAAGGAGGAAGGTTGAACGAGTAAAGCCTGATGATTTACGGAAGATTGTGAAGCAACCATCAGCCCGTACAACCGCTTGATCGACTTCATCAAGCGTTGCATCAGTTGGGGTCATAAGATTCTAAGCGAATGCTTACAGATACATGCTATCGTAGATGTCAGCAATTTTTCTGATCGCGAGAGCATAAGCAGCGGTGCGGCGATCATGGATTTTTTCATTCTCATCTTCCTGGGCTTTGATTTCATGGTAAGCCTCCCTCATGGTATCCTCCAAGCCTGCGCGTACTAAGTTAATTTCATTGGGGCCTTCCAGGAGTTTTTCTTTGGCACTCGGATCAATAGTTTTTCCAATTGCTCCTTCAATTAATTCAATAACCCGTTCGTTTTGAGCTTCAACAAACCTGCGATCCATTCTGCCAAAACGTACATGGGATAAATTTTTCAACCATTCGAAGTAAGAAACGGTTACTCCGCCAGCATTGAGGTAAGTATCCGGAATGATGAAGATTCCTTTTTCCTGAATGATTTGATCAGCTTCAAAAGTTAAGGGTCCGTTGGCGGCCTCAGCCAGAACTTTGCATGAGATACGAGCTGCGTTTTCCTGATGAATAACACCCTCCATTGCAGCTGGAATCAAAACATCACAAGGATACTCAAGGAGGGCGGCACCGTTGCTGGAAAAAGTTGCCTGAGGAAAGCCTTCAACTTTTCCGTATTCCTGTTTGTATTGAAGAACAGCCTCAACATTGAGACCATCTTCACAAAGTAAACTTCCGTCCCTTTCGATGATTCCGATTATTTTGGCTCCGTCCTCTTCCTGGAGGAATTTTGCGGCATGGTAGCCCACATTCCCCAGGCCTTGTAGGATGATACTTTTCCCTTCGAGTCCAGGCTCAAGGCCGGCTTTCTTTACATCTTCGGGAGTTCGGAAGAATTCTTTAAGCCCGAACTGTACACCTCGCCCAGTTGCTTCAACTCTTCCCTCTACTCCGCCAAAATGAACAGGCTTCCCTGTTACACATCCTTGTGCATTAATATCAGAAGGGTGAAGCTTTTGGTATTCATCTGCGATCCAGGACATTGTGCGTTGCCCAGTGCCCATGTCCGGAGCCGGTACATTGAGGCCGGGTCCCAGAAACCCTCTCTTGTCCAACTCTTGGGCAAAACGCCTCGTGATATGCTCTAATTCTTTCAAAGAATATTGTTTGGGGTCAATCTTGAGTGCTCCCTTGGAACCTGCGTAGGGAACATTTACAATCGAGCATTTATAGGTCATGAGGGCAGCCAGAGCTTCTACTTCCTGCTGGTCAGCAAAAGGAGCGTACCGGATACCTCCTTTGGCTGGGAGTGCATGTTCGCTGTGGGTCGCTCTCCATCCAGTAAAGATTTCATAGCCTCCTCTCAATTCTACCCCAAATTTCATTTCGCAAATTGCATTACAGGTACGAATCTGTCGGGCAAGTCCTTTGGGCAACTTCAATGCCTTGGATGCTCGGTTAAAATATAAGTCTACACTCTCAAGGAAGGAAACAGGTTTTGCTTTCATTCTTTTTTCCTGAAGCAAAAAACTTTAATGATCAAATCATTTAGATTTATCATCCACAGTAACAAACAAAAAAGGTCCGCATTTGCGGACCTTTTAAGTGTTAAAGCTGTAACTTAGAGATTACCAGTTCGATTGACGTGGTGGACGCTCCTCGCGAGGGCGAGCTTCGTTCACTTTCAAAGCACGGCCGCTGAAATCGCTACCGTTCATTGCTTCAATCGCCTGATTTGCCTCATCGTCATTATTCATGGTAACAAAACCAAAGCCTTTAGACCGACCAGAGTTACGATCAGAGATGATAGATGCTTTTTCAACGCTACCGTAAGCGTTAAACGCATCAACTAAATCTTGGTCGTTGCACGACCAAGGGAGATTACCCACATATATTTCCATTATTATTTTTAATCTTATGTTATACTGAATCGTTTATGTTATATCAGCCCTAGCATCAGTGTATCAAAGTAAATGATTTAGTAATGTTAGGTAATTTTCTATAAACGAAAAAAATCATTATCATACGTATTGCAAGAAAGGGCAATGACAAAGGTAAGTAATGTTTTCATTGGGATTTTAAGTGAGTATAGTGCCTCACAGATCCATTTATCACATTACAATTTATAATTTGTCAGAATTTGAGTTCAGGGGACTTCTGCCTAGAATCTCAGCTTGAAAAATTTACAACAAATGTCAAAATTGCTCGATCAGCGGAGTGCATAAGCGCATAATCATGCGTAATGAATAAATTTATTCTGTCTTTTCTAATTTTACCGCTTTTCTTGTTCAGTAAAGATTCGAATACTGTAGACTTTGCCCGGGAGGTCTTGCCAGTATTGTCGGACAAGTGTTATGCCTGTCATGGCCCCGATACCAAGAAGAAGGATTTGGTCCGTCTGGACCTTGAGGAACTGGCCAAGAAAGACCTAGGAGGTTACCATGCGATCGACCCTAAGGATTTGGAAGAAAGCGAATTGCTCTATCGTATTATTGATGAGGAAGATCCCATGCCCCCAGAGGATTTTGGCAAGACACTTTCTAAGAAAGAACAGGAGATAATCCGCCAATGGGTATTGTCTGGTGCCGAGTATGAGGAGCATTGGTCTTTTGTTCCTCCGACCAAAGCAGGTATTGAACCCGTGGGAAATCCAATCGACCATTTTATTGACGCTAAATTAAAGGAAGAGGGCACGAATTTTGGCAAAGAGGCGGACCGGGCCACCCTCGCAAGGCGAGCCTCGCTCATTTTGAATGGATTACCTCCTGAACCGGCGGATTTGGATGCATTTTTAAAGGACAACGATGAAGGGGCGTATGAGCAGGTACCTCAACCGCCTACTTGCCCGCAACGATTATGGGGAACATATTGCCCGTTACTGGTTGGACGCGGTGCGCTATGGGGATACCCACGGGCTCCATCTCGATAATCGCCGGGGGATCTACCCTTACCGGGACTGGGTAGTTCGTGCCCTTAATGACAATCAACCCTTCGATGAATTTATCCAATGGCAGCTTGGCTGGCGACCTTTTGCCCAACCCAACCGAGGACCAAAAAATCGCTACCGGATATGTGCGACTCAATCCAACCACGGGAGAGGGGGGAGCAATTGCTGACAGAATTTCAGGCAAAAAATAACTTTGACCGGGTGGAAACCACCGGCACCGCCCTACTTGGATTGTCCCTGACCTGTGCACGCTGCCACACCCATAAGTACGATCCCATTACCCACGATGAATATTTCGAGTTTCTCGCTTTTTTTAATAACACCGCAGAGCATTCGATGGACCGCAATCAATATGTATACGGGGATCATTTAACCGTTGCAAAAGACCCGGTCTCGAAAAAGAAATGGGAGGATTTTTTGGGCAAGGAAGCTGCCTTTCTTAAAGAAGTTCGGGCAACCGGAAAATACAAGGGAAGTGATGAGAGCCTGGCCAAACTTGCAGATTTACTCGCACCCGATCTGTCAAAGCCGGGTAATCGAGTGAAGGCAAGTTCCCAAAATTTTCACAAAAGAAGCCAAAAGCCCGAACACGCGATTGATGACCGGTTAGATACAATATACCTAAATCGTGATGGTAATGGCAGCGGCCTAACCATTTTCACCCCCAATGGGATCATCCATGGAATCAGTCTAACATCCGCTGCGGATCACCCAGGACGGGATCCAAAAACCTACAAACTGGAAGGGTCCACTGATGGTAAAACTTTCACTTTAATTTCCGAAGGTGATGTGCCCAGCTTTACCAAGCGCAAGCAGAAGAGAGAAATTCTCTTTGAGAACAACCAGTCTTTTACTACATACCGCCTAACCTTTCCCAAGTTATCCGATGTTTATGCAAGGTTTATGCAAATTGCCGAGATCGAGCTTTTGAAAAAACACCTGGCCGCGAAGGATGATCTGCTCGCCCGGGCCCAGCAGCTCAACAATGAACGTATACAGGGGCAAAGGAATTACCTGACCACTACGTTAATTGCTCAGGATTTACCCGAGCAAAGAAAGCGGGTCACCAAGGTTCTAGAGCGTGGAGAATACGATAAGCCTATTGGTAAACCTCTCAACCCAGGGGTCTTTTCCGTTTTAGGTGAAATGGATGCTGGCAGCCCATCGAACCGCCTCGGTTTGGCTCAAGTGGATCACTTCAGATGACCAGCCCCTGACCGCCCGCGTGTTGGTAAACCGTTTCTGGCTAATGGTGTTTGGTGATGGACTTGTGCGTACGCCCGAAGAATTTGGTTTGCAGGGAGAACATCCAACCCACCCAGAACTGCTTGACTGGATGGCGGTGGACTTTCAGGAAAACGGATGGAATCTCAAGCGATTGCTCAAACAATTCCTCACCAGTCGAACCTTTAAACAATCCTCCGCTAGACGGTCCGATTTTCCAGACCCCGAAAATAAGTATTGGGGTAGGGGGCCATCCTACAAGCTCGATGCCGAGGTGGTTCGGGATTTATCCCTGTGGTCATCCGGATTGCTCAATCGTAAAATCGGAGGGGAGGGTTTCAAGCCTTATCAACCATCCGGTATGTGGATCGCTCTGTCTCACCCAAACAGTGATACCAAAAACTATGAGATGAATAAGGATGACAGTATTTATCGTCGCAGTCTTTACATGTACTGGAAGCGTACCTCCCCGCATCCGATGATGACTTTGTTTGATGCTCCCAGCCGGGAGTCAAGCTGTGTGCAACGCTCCCGTACCAGTACATCGCTACAGTCTCTTGCTTTGTTTAATGAGACTCAACGGATGGAAACCGCCCGTAAGCTAGCCGAGCGATTGCTTCGGGATGAGCAAAGGATAATAACCGGATCGAGTATCTTTTCACCCTGCTTACTTCCCGCAAGCCAAGCACGGTGGAGTCCACAGCTCTGTCCACCCTATTGGACAATGCTAAGAGCAGGTTCTCCCTGTCGGAGGAGGATGCCCGCAAGGTGCTTGAACAGGGCCTCGCCCCAGTGGATGAAAAATTACCCGTAGCAGAGGTAGCCGCATGGACGCAGGTGGCCGCCACTATGCTGGCGAGTGACCCGGCCATTTTGCTTTATTAAGATTTATAACAGGAGACCAAGACTATGAACCAGGCAGATTTATTTCTCGACGATTCCTTCCATATCAACCGCCGGCAATTCTTTGGCCGTTCCGCTCTTGGGTTGGGTACCGCCTCCATGGCCAGCCTGCTCAGTAGCGATTTATTGGGGCGTTCCGTACCCACCGAGGGTTTGCACCACAAGGCCACAGCCAAGCGGGTGATCTACCTGTTTATGAGCGGGGGGCCCAGCCATATTGATATGTGGGACTACAAGCCCCGCTTAAGCGAGGAATATGGAAAGGATCTTCCTCCTGAAGTGCGGGATGGGCAGCGTATTACCGGGATGACCTCCGGGCAGAAAACCCTACCGCTTGCACCCAGCAAGTTTGAATTTACAAAGTGTGATAACAATGACAAAGGCGTTTGGGTAAGCTCATTGCTCCCTTACACTTCCAAAATTACCAAAGAATTGTGTGTGGTCCATGGGACCTTTACCGAGGCAATTAATCACGACCCTGCAATTACTTACATCCAAACGGGTAGCCAGATTCCAGGTCGTCCCAGTCTCGGTTCTTGGTTGAGCTATGGATTGGGCAGTATGAATGAGAATTTGCCCAACTATGTGGTCATGCTTGCCCGGACCAATCACCCCCAGCAGAGCCTCTTTAACCGCCTTTGGGGTACTGGTTTCATGCCATCCGACCATCAGGGTATACTTTTTCGAGCAGCAGAAAACCCTGTGCTTTATTTAAAAAATCCACAGGGAGTTACACGAGGTGACCGAAGGGCCCAGCTCGATGCTCTCGCTGCTCTTAATCAAAATCATTATCAGGAATTTGCAGATCCCGAGGTACTTTCCCGGATCAAGCAGCATGAAATGGCCTACCGGATGCAGGCATCGATTCCTGAGCTTCATGGATATGAAGGATGAACCGGAAGAGGTTTTCGAGCTTTATGGAGAGGATGCCCGCACCCCTGGTACTTTTGCTGCTAGTTGCCTTAACGCCCGCCGCATGGCCCAGCGGGGCGTGCGCAATATCCAAATTTTTCACCGAGGGTGGGATTCTCATGGAGGTCTGCCTGCCCAGCATGGTTCGCAATGCAAGGATATTGACCAGGCTTGCTATGGTCTAATTACTGATCTTAAACGCAAGGGCATGCTCGATGATACCTCTCGTTGTATGGGGGGGAGAATTTGGCCGCACCAATTATTGCCAGGGTAAACTAACCCGGGAAAATTATGGCCGCGACCATCACCCCCGTGCCTTTACCACCTGGATGGCAGGTGGGGGAGTGCAACCGGGTATCACCTATGGGCAATCCGATGAGTATGGCTATAACCTTACGGACCGTGATGGAAATGTGATACGGCCGAACAAAGACCATTGGACGCAGGACACCATGCATGTTCATGACTTGAATGCCACAATTTTGCATCTCCTCGGAATTGATCATCGAAAACTCACCTATCGTTACCAGGGCAGGGACTTTCGCCTCACCGATATTCATGGTCATGTGATCAAAGATATCATTGCATAAGAAGGACCTTTTCATTCCTCAATTTTCGATATTACTTTTTGAGAATCTCGAGGAGTAAAGACTCGCTTTTAGGTTTCAGACAAGCTCTGTACCCATTTATCCTTAATCCTGTAATTATTCCCTCGCTTTTATGCAAGGGTCATGCGTTTTTGGGTACATAATTTTAATAAATGATGATTGATATATTTGAAGTATCTGCTGCAGATGAGAAAACATTGAGGGCAATCAATAATTTAATTCCCCAACTTTCTCAATCTGCTTCCATAATAAATGAAGCTTACCTGTGTAAGATCCTGGAATCAGACAGAACAAAACTTTTCTTTGCTCAAGAAAAGGACAAGGTTTTGGGAATGCTTACATTAGTTTTATTTTCAATTCCAACTGGCACCAAAGCATGGGTTGAGGATGTTGTTGTTGATCAAAGTGCAAGGGGTAAGGGGGTCGGGGTAACCCTTATGAATCATGCAGTAGGAGTGGCTGAGAATTGTGGGGCAATGAGTGTGGATCTTACCTCGCGACCTTCCCGAGAGGCTGCAAATCAACTCTACAAAAAGCTTGGATTCAGCACGCGTGAGACCAATGTTTACCGTTTTAAGTGTAATTAATTCCTTTTCCTTATTTTCACCCGAACCAACTACGTATGAGTGCCTCCCCCTTCATTTTTTCTTTTGTTTTATTTTTTCAAGTCAACTTGGATAAAATTCGAAATAGCGGATTTTATAAGCTAATTGAAGAAAAGTACCCAGCGATTTCACAAAGCTTGGCCCCCATGGGAACGGATGAGGATTTTTTAAAAATCCAAAAACTAACAGGGATCAAACCCGAAGATCTCGAAGCAATTAATCTTCGATTTGAGGCCTTGGATGGTATCGAAAAGGTTGATGCTCCCACATTGGGCTCCAATATGGATTTTTTCACCTCAGCCCAAGTTAAGGGATCAATTCGATCGGATGATTTGATCGGTTATCTTCTCGATCAGTTGGAGGAAGAAAGTGGAGCTGAAGTGAGGAAACAAGCAGAAGATTCCAAACAACAAAAAGGGACCCAGACTACAATCGTCATACCAGCGGATTCATTTCATGCTTCTTTCCCTCATGAAAGTGATAAAAAGCATGCTGATTTAATGCTTGGTTTGGTTGAAGGAAAAAAGTCGTCCAACATTTTCATTGGATTAAAAAATAGAGTTTTGGATGCTATGTCTGGCAGTCAAGTGAGCCCTTTAATGACCGTTTCAGATGCGATGGCAAAAGATAGGCAAATTACCTTTGCTATGAAAATTGACCCTGCTTTATGGGATCGCCCAGAATTTGCACCCAACCCCCAAGCTCCTTTACTTGCCGGGTTGTCAAATTCAATGAAAGGTATTCGTGAAGTCGGTTTTTCTTTTAGTTTTCGTGAGAAATCTTTAGGGATTGAAATTTGTGTACATTGCGAGGATACCCAGGCTGCTCTGGGGTTATGGACTGTCGCACAAGGTGGGCTGGGCATGGCCCAATTATCTATGGCTCAAGAAGTCGGGGTTCCATTTTCTTCGATTGTGAGCCGAATCAAAACGGAAGCAAAAGGCAAAGAAGTTTTTGTGCGCTTGGAGGTATTACCTCCTGACTTGGATGAGTTTGCAGCTCAAATAGAGTTAGCTACAAATCAAGCGGATAGGATATCGGCCAAAGTGCCCCAGCCCCCTCAATCTCTAGTTAGGAAACAAGCCCCACCCTTTGAGATTTCGCTTCTCGAGGGTAAGAGTGTGACCCTCTCAGCTTTGAAAGGTAAAGTGGTGGTACTTGATTTTTGGGCATCATGGTGTGGGCCCTGCGTGAAAGGCTTACCGGTTGTCAGCCAAGTTGTAAAAGAATTGGGTGGGGAAGAAGTCGTGCTATTTGCAATCAATCAAGGAGAGTCGAAAGAGCAGATTAATACTTTTCTTAAAGCCAAAAAACTAGAATATTTAACGGTCGGGTTTGATCCTGAAAATGCTTTGGGCAAAATATTTCGTGTGCAAGGTATACCACAAACAGTGGTGATCGATCAAAGCGGTAAGGTTCACAGTGTTCATGTTGGATTTTCTGAGAATGTAGCCAAAAAGTTGAAGAAAGAAATCCAAGAGCTTTTGTCCAAATAGGCCTGAGTTTCTCTCTTTTTTCTGAGATCTGAGTGAAAAATTAATGGAAGATTTGTAGCTTCCGTGTCCTAAGGAGTTAATTCCGGGCTATATGGTTTCATCTATTTTAACCACACCCCGCTAACGCCTAAAAGGAGAAAAAGCTATGATGAAAGTAAATGATTTCCAAAAGTATGAAATAACCCTGCTTATTTCCTACGAAGATTACTTCAGCCTTATTTATGATACCAAATATTTACTGGAAGCGAGGTTAGGTCCAAATCGGACCTTCATCGCGAAAAAAGCAATGTATGGCAATAGTCGTAAGAAAGCGGTGCAGAAGGCAGTTCAATGGTTTTGGAAAGACTTTAAAGGTGTACTCGGCCCAGCCAACAAAATTATGACCATTAACGACCCCTTTAACGAAGTTGTTTATGATGAGGACTTTGCCTGCAATGACTTGAATAATAAGTATTTGGATGACCAGACAATTATCCGGGTAATTGGGCAAGCAGAGGGTGATCTCGTTCGGGATGACAGCGAAGGTTCGGCAAACCATCCAGCCAATAGTCTCAAACGAATCAAGAGAAGACGTAAGGAAAATAAACAAATTGCACCCCGATTATTTCAATCTCCCGCTGGTTTACTTTTTTACAAATCGACTGTACCCATAGCAGGCAAAGCGGCTCGTTCCAAAACTCGTTTGGTCAAGCTCTCCTCCAAAAATTTGGACAAGGCCTTGAGAGAAGTTTCCCGACGTGGTTTAAATAAGTTTGAGGGTTTTGATGAAAAAAAACAGAATAATACTCGTTCCTCATCTCGTTTATCCCAACAAGCTGCCTAGACACTGCTATTTTAATGTCCTCTCCTTCCGACAATCGCTCTGCTGAGTTAGTTCAACTTATGATGAAGTACCAGCGTAGATTGTTTGCTTACATCCACACCCTTGTTCCTTCGAGAAGCGATGCAGAGGATATTCTACAGGAGACCAGTCTAACCATTTGCGAAAAATTTAAGGATTTTGAAATTGGTACAAATTTTTATTCTTGGGCTTGTCAAATCGCTTATTGGAAAGTCAGAGCTGCGCGTAAAAAGTTTGCGATGTCCAAGGTTGTATTCAATCAGGAAGTTTTGGATGTTATTTCCCAGACACATGGGAAAATGGAAGAAGAACTAGATCACAGGCATTATGCATTATCCAGGTGCTTGAAGAAATTAAACGAGCGTGACCGGCGTATGGTCCTAACCCGGTATGAGTCTGGTAAGAATGTAACGGCTGCAGCACAGGCGTGTGGACGCACCGTGCAAGGGGCTTACAAAGCTTTGAATCGAATAAGAAAAGTACTCTTTGATTGTGTGACCTTTGAGTTGTCCATGGAGCAAGCCAAATGAAGTTGTCAGATAACGAGATTATTGAGCTTCACGACCTTTTTGATGGTCTTGTAGAGAATAACCTTTCTATTAAGGATAAAGAAAGGCTTCAGTCTCTCCTAGAAAACTCTGAGGAAGCGAGGCACTTTTACATCCGGTTTATTGATATGTCTGCAAGTTTGAAATACTATGCTGATGAGTTGCTTGGGGGTGATGAGGCAGGTCAGGGCTCGAAGTTTGCGATTACTGGCAAGGTGGTACCTTTTATTTCTCCGTTTCTTGCCGCAGCGGCGATTTTTGCGGTGGGCTTCTATATTTTTTCCTCCCTCGATACCGAGACTTCAGTTGATGATTATATTCCATTGTCTGCTAATGAAATTGTCATTGAACCCGAGAAGGTAATCACCACCGATGACACTGTGGCGGTTTTAACCAAGTCCGTGGGGGTGAAATGGTCAAAACATACTGGTTTCCGGCCTGAGCTCGGAACCACCCTCGAACTATCAAGATTGCAAATTCAAAAAGGGTTGGTGCAGTTGGAGTTTTTACAAGGGTCCACCGTTATCTTGGAAGGCCCTGTTGACTTTCAAATTCTGAATTCCAACGAAGGGAAACTTGCCAAGGGTAAACTCCGTGCCACCGTTCCTGAAGTCGCCCGCGGGTTTACGGTCAACCTTCCCAAGGGTAGGTTGATCGATCTGGGTACTGAGTTTGGACTTAATGTTCATCCCGGTGGTTCAACTGAAATCTTTGTTTACAAAGGAAATGTGCTGTATCGCGGACAAAATGACAGCGATGAAGAAGTCACCCGGGAAATCTCTGGGGGGGAGGCTCTTTTTGTTGATCCCTTCGGCTTTGCTAATTGGGTGGAAATGCCAAGTGAACCATTTATTGGTACGGCTGACTTAGCCTATCGATCGAAGGAGGAATCGCAGGTGAGGCATGCGGCGTGGTTGGAATTGAGCAAGGAGATTTCACAAAGCGCAAGCACATCTCTTTATTATTCATTTGATAACCAGTCTCCTTGGGCCCGGGTTGTACAGAACCAATCGAGTCCTCAAAAGAGTTTCCTTAACGGTGCTATTATCGGGTGCAAGTGGAGCGAGGGAAGGTGGCCCGGGAAAGGGGCACTTTCTTTTGAAAGGCAAAACGATCGTGTACGTTTGAATTTCCATGAAAAATTGCCGACAGTTACCCTCTGCAGTTGGATTAAGATTGATAAACTTTCGAATCACTTGTCACCAATTTTATGTTCGAACAATGCATCCAGTGGTGCAGCATCTTGGTATATAAACAGGAAAGGACAGGTCGTACTAGAGGTTTTTCGGGGATCAATCAAAGACACTTATCAGTCTGCGGTTGCATTTCGTAAAGAAAGATTGGGCAAGTGGATGCATGTAGCTACGACTTATGATCTTGGATCTAAAAGAGTAAGCCACTACGCCAATGGGCGACCTTTCAGTCATGAGCAAATTAAAGGAAGTATGCCCATATCCTTTGCTAATTCTCAGCTCGGTCATTTAGGCAAAAATAGTGCTTTCTCCAAAGATATTGTTTTAAATGGCAGTGTCGATGAGTTTGTTGTTTTTAATATTGCATCCCCAGAGGCCGATATCAGGAGAATGTATGAAATTGGGTGCCCGTACGAAATGGCGAATTCTTTAGGTCCCAAATTGCCCTAGGGTAGAGTTATCTTCTTCCTGTAATTACCTGAAATTTTTGCCCCAGATAATGTGGGTGTATTAATTCTTTAATTTTATTTTTTTCAGCCTGGGTTCCTTGGCGAATAATTTTCTCCAGTTGGTCCGGTGCATGTTTTATCAAAAAACTTTCTTGAGAATGATTTGAAACATGCTGGAAAGCGTTCTGATTTAACAGGTCAATGATATGCTCCCAGCAGAGATGGCAGGTAATATCCTGTTCGCCCGGTGTCTGAAGTATATTGTTGTATTGCACATGGTTTTTATAAGCCCGACCCGATCCCATGGATTTATTTTCCAAAATCTCACTTGTAGTATGAAATCCATAGTCAAAAGTCATAAAAAGACCTTTCCAGTCAGATGATTGAATTAATTTGAGTAGTGCCTGATGGGCACCAGTCGGCCAATCGATGGTATATCCATCCTGAGGTTGATCTTTTTCCCCAAGTGGTAAGACCTCTTCCAAGCTGATTGGGGTATCGGTTATGATTTCCCGAATCGATGACTTTTCCACCTTCACTCTGTGCTCACACCATCCACCCAAGCTCTTGGAGAAAGAAAATCTTTTAAATGGTTGGGCATCAAGCCATTCATTGGAGTAAACAACAGAGAGGGGGGGGATGTCGTACTCTTCACCTAGTCGGATTACTTTGTAGGATGAAAATGGATGATCAACTTCGGAGAAAAGGCAACTTTCTGGTTCCGCTGCAATTTCAACAAATACATATTCTTTAAGGTTCTCATCTCCCAGTAATTTCACGCTGGATTCAAGGATGAGTTGGGCCCACAACTTTTGGAAAGAGGAGGAGGTGTAGAAATCACTATCTTTCGACTTACCAACTCTTTTTCTTGGCTGTTTGTAATAGCCATTATCTGCATCGTAAAGTGCCCAGTGGATAAAGGAGTCAAGCGGGAGGGTGTCTTGGTCATCCAATTGTTTGGCAAGGGATGAAACCAATCTTTCGCTAATTGTTGTCGATAGCAATGTCATCTGTTATATCAAAAGGTTTATGCCTATAACTAAGCGAGGAAAAACAGGACAGCGATTAAATTGGTGGATCATTCTTCCCGTTTGGTTATTTTGCGGGATCATTGGTTTTGCTTTAACCAATGTATGGATAAATCCATCCCTTCGCACTTTTTTTACACCTGACTATTGGCATTCCGTTTCCAAGTTTGAGGAAGCATTACGCTTGGTTAATGCTGAGTATGTTGAGCAAAATAAATCGGGCATGCTTGGGCTAACCAACCAAGCCATTCAGGGCATGGTCAGTAAGTTGGACCGACATTCACAATATTTTAATCAGGCCGAGTATGACATCTTCCATGACGACACTCATCGCACTTATGTTGGGGTTGGCATTATGATTCGTTTAAATGAAAAAGGGGTTGTGGTCACCCGGGTTTTCCCTGGAAGCCCTGCAATTGAATCAGGTTTAGCAATCGGTGATGTTATTCTGCGGGTGAATGATCTGAGTGTGGAGGGAAACGACCTAGAGCAAATAAGTAACAGAATCAAGGGGGAGCCAGGTACAAAAGTTAACCTTTCAGTGAAGAGCTTACTTGGTAAGACTAAGGATATAGAGGTTACCCGAAAGAAGATTATTATTTCCAGCGTGGATGTATCCAATCTCGATGATAATGGTACGGGGTATATTCATATCGTACAGTTTACTGAAAAAACAGGAAAGGAGGTAGAGGGAAAACTTGAGGCCTTTAAACAAAGAGGTATGCAACGAATAATAATAGATCTTCGTGACAATGCCGGCGGTCTACTTTCAGGGGCAATAGAGGTCGCTTCCTTGTTTGTTCCTGAAAATGAATCTATTGTGACTGTAAAGGGAAGAGGACAGGGGCAAAAACGTGTTTTTACATGTAAAAAAGATGGGCCATATGTGGAGATGCCTATTGCCATTTTGCTTAATGAAGGCAGTGCCAGTGCTTCCGAGATAGTTGCAGGAGCCCTGTCAAAAGCAGGGAGAGCTATACTTGTTGGTGAGAAAAGCTTTGGGAAGGGGTCTGTGCAGACCGTTTTTTCTCTAATGGATGGCACGGGAATGAAGCTTACCACAGCAATGTATTTTTTCTCGGATGGCACCACGATTCACGAAACTGGAGTTCAGCCAGAACACCTTGTGCCATGTAGTGATGAGAATGAGACCAAGCTAAGATTGCAACGATACGCGGTGGGTGCACCCTCGGGGAAAAGTTTTTTTGATTTATTTGGTTTTACCAAAATACAAGATGAGCAATTACTTGCAGCCCAGACACTTTTACTCAGTTCTGAGGGTAATAGTTCGAAATAATAATGGTACCTTTTTTTTATGTGGTTAGCTTTTGAAAGTTCTTGTGATGAATCAGCCTTGGCCCTTGTATCTGAAAAAGGGGAAGTGCACGGAGAGTGGTTGCATACCCAAATTGAAAAGCATGCTGAATACGGTGGTGTAGTGCCTGATCTTGCTGTCGGAGAGCATCTCAATAATTTCATCCCCCTTCTCGGTCATGCTATGTCCGAATTTGATTTGCCTTCCATAGTTACCAGGATTGCGGTGACTCGAGGTCCCGGGTTAGTCGGATGCTTGGGTATGGGAATCGCATTTGCCAAGTCTCTTGGCTTGATCTGGAATGTTCCCGTTTTTGGGGTCAATCATCTGCGTGGCCATGCTTTTTCTGTCTTCATGCAGGAAATATCTGACGGACAGCTTCCCTGGGGAAAGGTATTGCCGCACCTTGGCCTTCTTGTTTCAGGAGGAAATACTCTGTTGTTTGAACTTAATGAAAAACGAGAAATTAAAGTCATCGCTGAGACTGTGGATGATGCTGCGGGAGAGGCTTTGGATAAGGGGGCAAAATTGCTCGGAATTCCTTATCCTGGAGGAGCAAAAATGGAGACTGTTGCCCAAGATGGTAAGCCAACGGCCTATGAATTTCCCCGAGCTTTCCCTGAAAAAAAAGAGCTGAAATTCAGCTTTTCTGGGCTTAAAACAAGTCTGTTGTATAAAATCAAAAGTTGGAGTGATGAGGAGATTTATCGAGCCAAGCCGGATTTATGTGCATCTTTTCAGCAAGCAGTTGTAGATCAGTTGGTCAGAAAAGCCAGGCATGTAATCGACAAGGGTGAATTTAAAAGCTTTGGGCTTTCAGGAGGAGTGGCGAATAATGAATTGTTGCGTTATGAGTTTACAAAATTGTGTGAGGATAAAAGTTTACAGTTTTTAGCCGCACACAAAAAACACACTGGAGATAATGCGGCTATGATTGGATTTGCTGCGTTTGCGGACTCAGGTGTTTTAGCAAATAATGTGGACCAATCCCTATCGTTTGACCCATCCCTTCGTTTGGTCTGACGGTAGAATTAGTTGTACGCTTTCTTGCACTTTTCTAAAAACATGCCATTATTGTGTCTTGTATTATGATATCTGACCCTAAAAAAGAAAAGAAACTATCGGCTAATGAATCTATCAAGGAAGGTAGTGATTTTTTACGTGGAACGATTGTTGAAAGCCTACAGGACGAGTCTACGGGCAGTATTCCTGCCAGCGATGCCCAACTGACAAAATTCCACGGAACTTACCTGCAAGATGACCGTGATAAGCGTGCCAGCTTAATTAAAGAGAAGAAAGAGAAAGCCTTCTCATTTATGATCAGAGTACGAGTGCCCGGAGGAGTCGCGACTGCTAAACAGTGGGTAGGTATAGATGATCTCTCAGACAAATTTGCCGATGGCACCCTTAAGCTCACCACTCGTCAGGCTTTTCAACTGCATGGCATCTTGAAGAGTGACCTGAAGCAGACGATGAAAGAGATTAATGATACTTTGCTCGATACCCTTGCAGCCTGCGGGGATGTAAATCGCAATGTCATGAGCCCATCCAACCCTTTTGAGTCAAAGTTGCATGGACAGGCGTTGAAAGTAGCCCAGGATATTCACGATCATCTTACTCCGAGTACTTCAGCATATGCGGAAATTTGGCTGGATGGTGAAAAATCGGCAATTGGTGAAACCGAAGTCGAGCCAATCTATGGGAAAACTTATTTACCTCGCAAGTTCAAGATAGCCGTCGCTCTTCCACCTCGAAATGATGTAGATGTTTTCTCTAATTGCCTTGGCTTTGTTGGAATAGCTGAAGGTGATCAGATTGTCGGCTACAATGTTTTGGTCGGTGGGGGACTTGGTATGACCCATGGTAAGGTTGCGACTTTTCCACGTCTTGCCGATGTAATCGGTTTTTGCAGACCCGATCAGGTCGTTGAAGTTGCTGAAGAAGTTGTAAAGATTCAAAGAGATTATGGTGACCGTTCAGACCGCAGACATGCCCGCTTAAAATACACCATTGAAGACCGTGGGGCTGATTGGTTTGCCGAGGAGTTGAATTCCCGGCTCGGGTGGTCGTTGGGTGAAGCCAGAGATTGTTCATTTGAGTCTACAACTGATCGTTATGGTTGGAATCAGGATCCTGATGGTTTGTGGACTTTTGGTATGTTTGTTGAGGGTGGACGTTTGCGGGGAGATGATAAAAAGGCAGTCCGAAAGATTGCCACGACCACGGACTGTGAGTTTAGGCTGACTGCCAACCAAAACCTGGTGATGGCCCGCATTTCATCATCAGACAAGGAAACGATTGAAGCAATTTTTACAGAATTTAATGTTCAAGATCCAAATTCTTACTCTGCTTTGCGGTTGAATTCCATTGCTTGCACAGCCTTGCCCACATGTAGTTTAGCTTTAGCGGAAAGTGAGCGTTACTTGCCCACTTTGATTGACGATCTTGATAACATTATTGATCGTTTGGGGCTTCGGTCTGAGTCAATTGCTATCCGGTCTACAGGCTGCCCGAACGGATGCGGCCGTCCCTTTCTTGGTGAGATTGGTCTCGTAGGTAAGTCGCCGGGTAAATACAACCTCTACTTAGGCGCAGGCTTTGATGGGGAGCGTCTCAACAAATTATTTAAACCAGCGATTACTCACGACGAAATACTTGAGTGCCTTGAACCAATTTTAGAGGATTATTCTAAAGAGAAAAAAGAGGGTGAAAAATTTGGTAACTTTTGCATTCGTAAGGAGTATGTGAAAGCAACATCCGAGGGTGCTGATTTTCACGAATAGGGTATTGCTTCTTTTGGAAGTAAATACTCTCCGAAAATAATTGTGGCTAAACGCTTTTCAAAAGCACTTGGGCGCAGGACCCATGCGAATCCTGATGCTGGTATTTCCACCCTATCAGAAGACGAAGGTCTGGATGCTATTGACGAAATGGAAGGGGATGCTTTTTTACTGATCCTGGATCAGGTACAAGACCCCCGTAACCTGGGGGCATGTTTACGATCTGCTGATGCCGCAGGAGTGAGCATGGTGATTATGCCTGCAGATCGATCGTCTGGACTCACAGATGTTGTGCGGCATGTTGCTGCTGGTGCTGCTGAATCTCTGCTTTTAATGCGGGTACGGAATTTGTCTCGCATTATGAAGCAACTTAAAGAAAGAGGTATTACTCTCGTAGGCACAAGTGATCAGGCAAAGCTTTCGATTTATGAAGTTGATGTAACCGGACCTATGGCACTTGTTGTGGGTGCGGAGGAAACAGGGATTCGTCGTTTAACCGCAGATAACTGTGATCAACTAATGAAAATTCCTATGAGTGGCAATGTGGACTGCTTAAATGTGTCGGTTGCCACTGGAGTTTGTTTATTTGAAGCAGTTAGGCAGCGAACAAGTAAGAAGTCTTAAAGTTTGGGTTACCTTTTAACTGGCGTTCCCTGTACCTGGAGTCAGGGAATGAGCAAGCTGGATTTTTGGCAAAAAATATCGCTTGGCTGAGAAAGCCAAAAGAGTGGCAAACAACACTGTACTCAGAATAGAGTTGCGAAGGAATAAGTAAGCAGGAGCGTATCCAGGTTCGCCAAAAATTGTGGCATGGAAAAGACCGGTTAAACTTTTGGTATAGGCAGGGTTGACCCACCAGGCAAATAGGCAAGTGATAAGGTGAAATACCAGGGCGGCCATGGCTCCATGAAGAGCAGTGGATAACAGATTGCCATTGGCTTTGATATATTTACCGTAACAAAATATAAGGGAGTAAGAAAGAAGGGTTACAAGCATGAAAGGTTCGAATAAAGCGTGCCCGTAGTTATGAGATAGAGCAAAGTCAGTTAAGATGACGCTAAATATAGGGGTTATCCAGGCGAGGTGCCCTTTTAAGTAGGCTCCGGAAATAAGGAAAATAGCGAGGGCTGGAGTAAAATTGAAAAGTTGAGGGTAATCCAAAGGCAAATACCTCGATAATCCAAGCAATACCAAAAGACATGCGAAATAAAGAAGTGGTTTTAAACTAACTGGGTTTGGAACTTTGATCGTGGCCATATTTTGTTTATAAGTTTTCTATGGAAAAGTACAACCTTAGCCGTAATATTTTTGATTTTCTTTACGATTAAGCGTGGTGATATATGCCCATTTAAATACTCATTTTCATAATGATAATATCGACATTTCCTGGCTGCATGCTTCTCAATTTACGCTGTTTTCTTATTACCTGAAAGCCCACTTTTTTATAACAAGTTATAGCTTGCTTGTTTGTGGCTAAGGTATTCAGAGAAATTGCTTTGGCAGATCCTTTCTTTTTAATAAGATTAATTAATTCATGGCAAAATTTTTGTCCATAACCACGACCCCTTAGCTCAGGGTTTACAATGACTCTGCAAATAGATGCTGAAGAAGGTATCTTGCTTACAACTTCCCCGTATGAGACTAATTGTTGTATAGAATCGATCAGGGAATAGGCAAAGACATCTTTTCTTTTGAGGTGACGATTAAAAGCGGGTAGGGAGAAGTCATGATCGAAGGTACTACCTGACCATAAAATCCGCTCTGTTTCATTCTGGATCCAGCTAAGTAGCTCGGGTCCGGCTCTCTCTTGAAAAGGTTGGAAATTCAATTTTGTGGATTTTAGAAATGACAAGGTAGTAAATGGTCACGCATCAAATAATGACCACCTACAGTTTTTTTGGCGAAAGGACTATATTTTTTGAATCCGTTGTGGTATGTAGGAACATTAAAACCTTACATTACTTACATCATTACCTATTAGATATGAATAAAAATAAAAAATTATTAATCGGATTTGGACTTTGCTTAATGACCAGCTTTTTAATGGGAGCTATTTTCCAGAAATCAGAGGCAACCTTAGCTGTGATTAAAGCAGGAGTGGATCAAGATGGAAATCCAGTCTGTATAAATAAATCTCAGGTTTATCTATTCAAAAAGCTCCAGGCCCAAAATAAAATCGAGTTTCTTTATCATGATCCGATAGATGAGAAAGCATCGGTCGTAAAATCTTTCGCAGATTCCATATCTTTGGATAAATATTGGGATAGCCTAATTAAAAACTGGTAGGTACAGGTTTTAATTTATTTTATAAAAAAAATCTTTCTTTGATGCGCACGCCTCCCTCTTTATCCATGGGGATGATAACACAGCATTTTGAATGATCTGGAGTGGCTAAGAAAACATAAGGCTTATTCTTTTCATCAACTCTTCTTGGCAATCCGTTTTTGGGTAAAATCTCAATGCATTCAAGAAAGTCTTTCCCATTGTATCCTTTTTCAAAAGAGTCAGAGTACAACCCATCTGGATGAATAAAAGAAGTCAGGATACCAAACCTGGATCGGCCCCGTTTTGTGAACTTAATAATATCACCCAGTTGAAATGTTCTTTTTTCTTTAAACCTAAAAAGGTTTAATTTTTTACAAGCAGTTTCATCCAAGGAAAAAATCTTTGGACCTTCTAAACTTCCTTTTTCAATCGGTCTAAGGTCGTGTTTATTCAGTTCCACCATTTCAAGCTTTCTTCTTCTTCCTTCTCGGACAAAGATAACTTCTCCAATTCTTTTTTTGTTTTTTTGAATTCTTTTTTCTACAACCAGATCTCCAACCGAAAGTTTCTCATTTTCTTTCTTTTTGATTTTCATTACTCAGCCATAATAGCTCCACTTTAAGTATAAATCAATAGATACACTAAATAAATCTTGTATTATTTTTGGTGAAGCGAACATTTTGAATAAGAATTTTACAAATTCTTATTTTTCAACGATCCAAATATTTCTGAATTGAAGGGGGTTGTTATGGCCTTGAAGCCTAATAGCACCCGGGGTGCCTTCTGGTTCATTGCGGGCACCGCCTGTTTTAGTGGGAATAGGGAATCCATCATGGATTAGGATTCCGTTCAGTTTCACGGTAATCCTGGCATCGGAAATTTTGATTCCCTGCTCAGACTTGGCGTTGGTGAAATCAATATCATAAGTTTGCCAGGATAGGGGAGGGAAGCAGGCATTCACCATTGAGTTTTTGATGGAGTATATGCCCCCGCATTCATTATGTAAGCCTTCAAGGCCAAAAGTATCTAGGATTTGATTCTCGTACATATCAACATTATAGACCCCACTGTTTCCTCTTTGCTGCCCTCTAGCGGTTGGTCGAAAAGGTAGCATGAATTCTAGATGTAGGTAGTAGTTATTGAACTTCTTTTTCGTCTGTAAACTTTTTCCGTCTGTGTTTAAAAGTTTGGTCTTAGCATCCATTCTTCCTCCATGCCATTGGTCTTTATTTGAGCCGTCAAAGAGGACAATCGATTTTTCGGGGGGAGCTTTTAGAAGAGTTGGGCTTTTTCTGTCTGTTTTTTTAAGATGTAGTTTTTCTCCATCTTCTCCGAGCAGGGTGATGGCTTTATTTTCAATACTTCCAGAATAGGACTTTTGCCCAACAGGTGGAAATTTCTCGGTTGCACTGAACAAGAAAGGTTTATTGGCTAGGTAAGTTCGATTTCCATCTGCCTGCCTTAACAGAACAATAGATTCGACTAAGGAGCCGCTTATTAAGCTTCTGTTGGTTTGGTCCCATCCCGCTGCTGGGAGTCCTCCCGAGAACAAAACCACCTGGAAATTGCCTTCTCCCAAAGCGATGACTTGGGCACCATATTCTCCGCCCACATATTCTCCCTGGAAATTAAAATCCTGGGGGATGTCAGGGTCTTTGATATTGGTGAAGGTGGGCAAGTTTGCTTGGGCATGGACTGCAAAAAGGCCCAGAAAAAAGAAGGTTACGAAATATCCAAATGACAACTGCATAAAGTATCAGTCTCCCTACCACCCACGAGTAGGAGCATGCAAGGAGCAAAGTGGAGAAGTTATCTTTTCTCCAGCAAATCTGCGTAACTTTCCATGTAGCGAACGACATGGAGTTTATTATTTTTTTCAAGATGCTGAAACCCACCATCAAGGTTGTTAAGAACATTTGGATCAGACAGGTTTTCCAATTTCACCACATCTTGGTGGGTCATACCAAGCTCTTCAACTCGGTGGAAAACATCTTCCACTTTGCAGCCAGACTTTACGCAGTACTCATTGGCGTGCTCAGACCATTCATCCAGCTTAAAATCAACACTTTCCACAATCTCGTAGCTACTCATTCCCGTAATGGTTTGGATGAGATGGCCGGCATTACATTGGCCCATGTGTCCCCACTGGTATTCAACTCCTTCTTGTGACAACCTTTTACTTGTTGAACGCAGGGCATCAATCAATGTTCTGTAGTTTCTGGAATCGTTTACGGTGCTCGAGGACAGGTTATTCATAGGGATAATTAAATTTAGGCTTTTAAAATACTCAACTTGTTTCATTCATTTATTTTCCACCTTGGATTCTTCCTCGCTAGGGAACTAATAAAATGTTTGGTAGATAATATGTCATACTTGGGGGTAGATCTAGGAACAGGAGGTTGCAGATGTGCAGTTGTCAATGATGCGGGAGAGATTGAGGCTGAAGCCAGTGCTCCATTTAATTCCATAAACCAATCAATGATAGCAGGAAGATCTGAGCAGTCCGCTCATGATTGGATCCAATCATTCGAAATTTGTCTAGATAAGATTTTCTCATTCCGTTTGAAGGAAAGTATCAACGCTATTTCGGTCGATGGAACATCCGGTACCGTTTTACCAGTTTCTCCAGATGGGGAAGCTCTTGCCAATGCCTTGATGCATAATGATATGCGGGCGTCTGAAGAAGCAAAACTCTGCCAGAATGTTTTTGATGGTGATTGTTCTCCCACCTTTGCATTGCCGAAAATACTTTGGATGCAAAAAAAATTGTCTTTGCCGGATAATACCTTGTTTTTACACTCATCCGATTTTTTATTTGCTTGGCTTGCCGGGACTGTGGAGGTCCCAACTGACTTTACAAACGCCATGAAAACCGGAGTTGATTTAGAGTGCGAGAGCTGGCGGCAGCATGAAATTATTGACTCCCTACATTTACCAAAGATCATTCCGCCCGGACAAAGTTTTGGTGAGGTTTGCCGATCCCATCGAAAAAAATGGGGTATTGATCAGGAAGTTATCCTTGTTTCTGGAGCCACTGATTCCAATGCCGCGTTTTATGCATCAGGGGCATGCAAGCTGGGGGACTGGGCCTCTACCATTGGCACAACCCTAGCAGTAAAAGGATTATCTGCTGAAAAAATTACAGATCAAGGCGGAAGGATTTATTGTCATAAGCACCCCGACGGCATTTGGTTGCCCGGCGGGGCATCCAATGCGGGTGCTGAAATAATCCGGCAAAAATTTTCGGGTCGGGAACAGCATATAGAAGAATTACTGAAAAAATCTGATTTATCGGTGAAGGGATTACTTTACCCCTCGGTTCGACTAGGGGAAAGATTGCCCGTAGCTAATAAGGAATTTAAACCCTTCCAAACCATTGAGGATTCAACGGATGAACAACTTTATTTAGCTTGCCTGGAGGGGATTGCTTACACCGAGAAGATGGTTTTTGACCTCTTGCATCAATTAGGTGCCAATACCGGTGGTGAGCTGTTTGCTATGGGAGGGACGACCCAAAGCATACTTGGGCTACAGACCCGGGCGGATGTGCACCAAAAATGCATCCATATACCTGCACATCCTAATTCTGCCTTTGGTGCCGCTATTCTTGCAGCCGCTGGATACAGGAATCAAACAGTGGGCGAAACTTCCAAGGCCATGGTACAGGTAGTCAGAGAAATTGAGCCGCGTTGTAACTTTGATGATTATCATGCCAGTAAATACTTTGGTTTTAAAGATCTCTGCCTTTCCAACTGATAAAATTTCATGACCCTACAACTAGTAATCTCCGACCTCGATGGTACCATTGTTGAAACAGAAGACTATCACCGCCGTGCCTACAATGGCTTATTTGAAGAGTTAGGTTTTGATACCCGCTGGACCAAGCAGGATTATGTGAATCGCCTCAATGTCATGGGTGGCGGAAAATTAAAGGAAGTTTTTTCATGGCTTAATAAGCCTGATAGCGAATATGGGAAGTTTAAGGAAGAGACATACTTGAGAAAAACCCAATTATATTTGCAACTTATCACCCACGACCTACGAGCTGGGGCTTTGGGGCTAAGGCCGGGCGTGCAGAGGTTGTTTGCTGAAATTGAAAAAGCTGGTGTCCCCATAGCCATTGGTACAGCTTGTGAAAAAAATGCGGCTTATCAGGTCTTGGATGCCGCTTTCCATACCTCTTTTACCCGCAAATTGGAAGCTCTCTGTGGTGGCGATGATACCCCCTTAAAAAAGCCCAACCCTGCCATTTATTTGCTCGTGGCTGAACAATGTGGTGTCGATCCTTACAATTGTGTCGTCCTGGAAGACACACATCATGGGATGATGGCTGCTTTGTCCGCTGGTATGAAGTGTGTGGCCAGTCCCAGTGAATATGCCCTAAGCCATGACTTTAGCGACGCCACTTTACAGGTGAAAGATTTTCAAACGCCAAGCCCATTAACCTTACACGACCTTCGAAATCTGTATGAGCTTTAGCCGGGGGTATGCAGGATTTTGTCTTGCCTTACTGGGGTGCAAAATCAAATTTGTTTTGATCGGGTCAGGTAGCTATTTTTTTTATAAAATTCTTTTTATGGATAGTGCTTGGATTTTTCGTTTTGTAATTATATAAAAATAAATGTACTGCAGGGCTCCAAGCCCGTGGCGATCCACTCGGACCCTGGAAATGCAGAGACAAACCCGTTTGCTCACCCTCAAGCCAGGATGGATTGCGTCGTCGTCCTGTCGTCCTCCTCGCAATAACAAAAGTGGGTGTGTAGTGATTGTATTGCAGCCGGCATTTCTCCCCACCTTGTCATCGCGAGGGCTGAAAGCCCGTGGCGATCCACTGGGACCCTGGAAACGCAGAGACAAACCCGCCCGGGTCCCCTCGAGCCACGAAGGATACCGCGAGTAGAAGATATTCATTTAAAAAAAAGATACCGAAGGAAAGAATCGTCTATGTTTCGTCAGGCTGTAAGCACAAAATGGTATAAATAAAACATGTCCTGATGGCTGGGTTAGGCTACCAAACCCTTGACAAGTTTTCCCCATTCAATTGAGGTCAATTAATGAGACTTATTCTGTTCATGTTATTCTCAATACTCCTGTCCTTTTGCCTGAGGGCTGAAGAACCCATCCGTACCTGGACCAGTTCGGATGGACTCACCTTGGAGGCCCGCTTCATCGAGCAGGTCGGGAGCAATGTCAGGATTAAGAACGAAGCGGGTCGGGAATTTACCCTGCCGATTACCCGATTCTCCCAGGCAGATCAGGTGTATGTGAATCAGGCGTATGGCAGATCTTTCTTCGCTGAACCTCACCCATTTGAGGATGAGGGAAGCGGAGGGGTCATTGTGGCTTCTGCCAAGGGGAGTGTGGAGGTAATGCTTACAACTAATAATCAGTATTCCGATCAAGACCCCTTTCTTAGAGCGGTGATCGTCGGAGAATCGATAAGTTCTGGAGCTACTTTAATTACTGGCGATCGATCATCCGCGGACTTACTCCTTACCAATGGTACGCTTGCCCATATGGGAGAGGACACCAAGCTCGTGCTGACCACTCTTTATCAAAAAGCTTTTAGGGGAAACAAAGCTAAGGCGATCGAGTTGAAGGAGGAGGTTAGTGCTAGTCGTACGGTACTAAAACTTGAGGAGGGTGATCTAGTTTTGGAGGTTCGGAAGTTGGGTAAGGAATCTTCGTTTCTTATCAGCACAGAGGTTGCTCAGGCAGGGATAAGGGGTACACAGTTTAAATTGTCTGCGAGAGCAGACTCAGCCGAGGTTTCGGTATTAGAGGGGCGAGTAGACTTTTTGGATTCGGAGCAGATGGCAACCCCTGTGGGGTCAGCCAAGAAGGCAGGCGCTCTCAAAGGCGGTTCTGCCAAGTTGGAAGACATGAGTGTATCCGAGCAGGCGATGGTGAAGCAGGCGGTGGAGCAGACCAGGCAGGCATCCAAAGGTATAGACTTGAACCGCCTAGCAGTCACTGTAGACGGATATACTTTCAAACCGAATTACATCGTTAAGTCGGCATTGGATATGGAGATGATATGGTGTCCGCCTGGGAGTTTTATCATGGGCCCTGGTGGAGAAGGTGCACCTGCTCACCCCGTGATACTGACCCAGGGTTTTTATCTCGGGAAATATGAGTTGACGCAAGAGCAGTACCAAAAATTGATGGGCACGAATCCAAGTAAATTTAAAGGAAATAATTTACCTGTTGAAGAAGTTACATGGACAAATGCGGTGGCATTTTGTGAGGCACTGAGTAAGAAGGAGCGAATTCCTCGGGGATGGGAGTTTGCCCTGCCGACTGAAGCGGAGTGGGAGTATGCCTGTAGGGCAGGCACATCCACTTCTTATAGTTGGGGGAATTCCGTTAGAACAGAGCTAGCTAATTATGTGGATAGCGGAAAAGGTATGACCATAGCTGTTGGTTCTTATGAGCCAAACCTATGGGGGTTTCACGATATGCACGGGAATGTTAGGGAATGGGTTGCAGACTATTTGGGGTCTTATCCCCCAAGTACGGTTTTTGACCCGTCAGGTCCAAATTTTGGAGAAAAAAATATTCAACGTGGTGGCTCATGGGGCAATGTCGGATCATTTATGCATTCCCGCCGAAGGGGGAATGGACCAACTGACAGCCCTTCATCGGTACTTGGTTTCCGCGTTAGCTTAAAAAAAAGCAAGTAATGTTGTAAGGGTCTCGGTTTACATAAGGCGTACGCTCAGCGTGGCTGAACGGGATGCTTCGGTGAGGGAAAATTTTTCTCGAAGATCCAGTGTTTGATGTTGCCCGGAAAAACTTATTATAGCTTCTGATTTTCTTGGGATGAAATCGGCTCGTCTTTGTAAAACAAAGGAATGGTGCGGGCACTCGGAATCGAACCGAGGACACCAGCTTGGAAGGCTGGGGTTTTACCCCTAAACTATGCCCGCATCACTAAAGTTTATATATGCCAAGAGACGGAAAATGGTCAAGGTGAATTAAGCGGAGAGGGTAGGAAGATTAAGTGCTTGGCAGACTTTCTGATGAAAGAGCCCAGACCCAACCCGAAAAGGACATGCACCCATGGTTGAGCTAAATTTTTTCATAGGGAAAGCAGGCTCAAAGAGAAAATGAAAGGATGCACCTGCTCCTTCGCAGATTGGGTAGCCCGCTGCACAGTCCCATGGCTTGGCCCGATACTCCAGGCAGCCATCGAGGCGCCCGGTGGCCACATTGGCAAGGCCAACAGCTGCAGACCCTGGACAACGGATACGCCATTCCTGTAAAGCATCCCGCAGGGCATCTAGTTGTTCTGTCGGAATGGGGAAATGCATGCAGAAGGTAAGCTTTTCGTTTACAAGTGTGGTGGAGGCCAAAACGGGGGTGGTGCCTTCAATGGAACCAAATGCTTTTCCTCCTTGGAGTAAATTATCTCGGCCAAAATCGTAAATAAATCCATAAACTGGCATGCCGTGACGAAGTAGTCCCAGAGATATTCCACACTCTGGGACACCTACCGCATAATTGTTGGTGCCATCCACTGGATCCAAAATCCAGGCAAATTCTCCGTTTAAGGGAACAGGTTCCGGGGTTTCTGCTGATTCTTCGGAGCAGTAGTCATCTAGAGGGAAACTTGCAGACAAGTGGGCAAAAAGTTCATGAGAAATTGTCTCGTCCACATCGGTTACCCGTGTTCCATCTTTTTTCCATCGGCTTTGTGTGGTGCCAAAGTTTGCCCGGAAGTATTCGACTTGGGCAAGTACCGCATTGTGCCCGGCGAGAATTCTTTCTTGCAGGGCAGGGTCGGCATGGGAGATGTCGGGAGTTTGGTTGCTTACGGATCGATCCATTTACCTTCTTCTTGTATGAGATTTACCAATCGGTCAACCGCATCAGTTTCGGGAATCGCCGAATTTACTCTATTTTTCCCAACATAGAGATCAATTTTTCCAGGACCTGAACCCACATAGCCAAAGTCAGCATCTGCCATTTCTCCGGGACCGTTTACGATACATCCCATGACTGCTATGGTTACACCCTTGAGGTGTCCGGTGGCAGTTTTTACTTTTTGGGTGGTGCTTTGAAGGTCAAACAATGTTCGGCCGCAACTGGGGCATGCCACAAATTCTGTTTTCGAAATACGAGCCCGTGCCCCTTGCAAAATATTAAAGGCCATGCCTCGGTTGCGGTCGAGGCAATCGAGGTTTTCCACCGAGATTAGATCGCCCAATCCATCGCAAAGTAAAGAGCCTGATAAAATGGAGGAATCCAAGAGGCGAGCGGAGAAAAGATTTTCTTTGGAAAGTCGTACTGTTTCCTGGTTACGAATCCAAAGTGGGAGTTGAAGCCCGGCGAGGTCAAGGTTTGAGGCAAGGCGTCGATAATCCCCGACGGGGTTGCCTTTTGCATCAGGAGCAAGAGTGATAATGGGGGCCTTGGGTGAAAAAGAGAGAAGGGAGACCATGCCCTCACTGATTTCGGCTGGGTGGAGGGAGACAGCCGGGTGGTGGCCTGCCTGCTCACAAAGGGCAAGAAAACGCGCAAGCTCGGCTTCTTCGGTGAATACTTTTGTTGGTAACCAAACCAAAGGAGTAATACCGGGAAATGCCGGTGGGAGTTCATCATCCGGGCGTTTATCTTCGACGATAATAAAAGGTACCGCCTTGATCAATGAGCGGGCCAAAGTTTCAAGTCCTTCCATTTCAGAGGTGTTGCAAAGCTCAACCAAAAGAGCTTCCACGGGAGCATCTTTGGCTTGCACTTGGGTCTTGGCCACTTCCTGGACAATTGCACCCGGATCTTTGAGGGAATGGGTGCTTGCTGAGATAACCAGCGGGGGGCTTTTGCTGCCGATGGAGCATAGAGGCTGCCCTATTTTGATATTTGTAGTACGCCGTCTTTCAAAGGTGAAGGGATCGAGGTTTTCTTGGCTGGGCTTATCTGGCACGGCCGATGGTTCTTGTGACCACCAAGTATGGGCCCGTTGTACCAAATCCTGGGCCACGGGAATTTCAGCGACTGGGTCCTCCGTGAGGGAAACCCGAATGGTATCTCCCAGACCATCCAATAAGAGGGAGCCAATTCCGATGGCACTTTTAATCCGGGCATCTTCTCCATCACCCGCTTCGGTTACTCCAAGATGGAGAGGGTAGTTCATGCCTTCTGCTTTCATCAAGGAGACTACCAAGCGGTAGGCTTGGATCATAACCTTGGGGTTGCTTGCCTTCATGGACAGAATGATCTGGTGGTAGTCATGAGAGCGGGCAACACGGAGAAACTCTAGGGCAGACTCGGCCATCCCCCGGGGGCTATCCCCGAAACGGTTCATGATCCGGTCGGAAAGCGAGCCATGGTTTGTACCAATCCTCATCGATCGGCCCAGTTCTTTACACCTCAAAACAAGAGGAGAGAACTCTTGATGGAGTCGTTCCAATTCTTCTTGGTATTGGGAGTCAGAATATTCACGAATCTGAAATTTTTTACGATCCGCATAGTTGCCTGGATTAATCCTTACCTTTTCTACATGTTTGGCGGCTTCCATGGCCGCATTGGGGAGGAAGTGAATGTCTGCAACCAGAGGGGTGGATATTTTCGCGGCTCTCACTTGTTTTGAAATCTCACCGAGAGCCTCAGCTGCTCTTACATTTGGCGCGGTTATACGAACCACTTCACAGCCAGCTTCTGCCAATTCGATGGTCTGTTTGACCGTCGCCTCGATATCGAGGGTGTTGGTTGTGGTCATGGACTGAACCCGAACGGGGTGGGTGCCACCAATCAATAAATCTCCAACTTGAACAACTCGTGATTTTCGGCGAATAGATCCAAAGCGGGAATCGCAGTAAGGGAGAAGTTTTCCCATTTATTCAGTTATCAGAAGGGTATGATTCTCTGCACATCAAAAAAGGTGACATACAACATGAAGGAGAAAAGCAGTAATACAAAAAGACTTTGAGCTCTCTCAAGAAAGGCAAGGGGTAGGGGTTGGCCTCGTATCTTTTCAATGGTGGCAAATAACATATGGCCCCCGTCCAGGACAGGTATGGGCAGCAAATTAAGAATAGCCAGGTTTACATTGATAAAGACAACAAACCAGAGGAGTTTCTTGAAACCAATTTTGGCAAATAAGCTGAGGTGGTTGACGATCCCCACCGGGCCACTCATGTTGCGAAGTTTTACATCGGATTGAGGGCTGACCAATCCACTGAGGGTGAGATACATGTCCTTAACTCTCCGAGTAATTAAAACGAACGGATTGGGGAAGGTGGTGGTTATTTTAGCCTGGGGTCGAAAGCCAATAAGTTTTCGAGTAACCGCAGTGGTACCCAAAACTATCTCTTTTTCTACCGGAGATAAGTCGTAGGTTTGTTCTCTTCCTTTTTCACCTCCTTTGCGTACTGTAAAAGCCACGCTTTGATTAGCGTCGATGTTAGTTAAGTAGGTAACCAGCTGGGAGAAAGAGTAAATTTTTTGCCCATCAATCTGAACCGGTTGATCTCCCACTTCGAGACCTGCTTGAATCGCAGGCATATCAGGCTGTAAGGATTCAATAAAAAACGATTCCTCTGGGCCAATACCAATAATACGGATTTCTTCGTTCCCTACGACTTCGGGGTAAATCTCAAGCTTCTTCTCTATCCCATCGCGGAGAATGGTGAGGTTGACGAGTCTTCGTCCCTGGGCAGTTTGTTGTTTGCCGGTTACGATTCTATTTTGGATATCCATGAAGTTTTCCACGGAAGCACCATCCACCTGCAAAATTTCATCGCCTAATTTTAAACCTGCCTTGTGCGCGGGGCCAGTGACTTCCTCGCCCTCTTCAACAAGTGGGTTCCATCGTTCCACTGTGTCCGCAACATAACCGACCTTAGTCGTAAGTTGTGAGTCCGCTACATCATAGCCAAAGACAGAAAGTATACAGGCCAGGGAAAAGGCAAGCAGTACATTGAAGACGGCACCCATTACCGAAACAATCATTTTGTCCGCATAGGTTATTTTGGGGAGCTGTTTAGCTTTTTCTTCCTCTTCGTCCTCTTCATCCCAGGATGTGAATGGTTTCTTTTCTTCTGCACCCTGCTGTTCCTCTTTTCCTTCCAGCCGGCCCATATCCACAAGTTGAGGAAGGGCCACATATCCACCGAATGGAATAGCCGATAAGCGGTACTCAACCCCATTGCGGGTCCAGCCAAATATTTTGGGTCCAAAACCTATTGAAAAACGGGTGATTACCAGACCTCGGCGGCGAGCCGCTAGAAAATGGCCGAGTTCATGAATAAATATGGTGAAGCCAAGAGCAAACAAGGCGACAAAGATAAAGGCTAGGTCGAGGACAGTGGACATCTTAGTTTAAACTGTTAACAACAGTTTCTGCAGTTTCTCGAATTTGAGAGTCGAGTAGGTGTAATTCATCAATGGTTAAAGGTTCTATGGCATTTAATTTATTCAAGGTAGCGTCTATTATGTTCGAAATCTGGACAAAGCCAATTCGATTCATTCGAAAAGCATCCACTGCTACCTCATTGGCGGCATTAAAGCCCAGGGGAAAGCAGCCTCCTTGTGCGAGTGATTGCTTTGCTAAGCGCAGACAGGGGTATCTTTGCTCACAGGGCGGAGTAAAAGAGAGGTTTAAATTTGCCGAGAAATCGAGAGATTTTTCAACTCCGTGGTGCCTTTCGGGAAAGAGCAAGGCATTTTGTAAGGCAAAGGTCATGGATGGAGGACTTAGCTGGGCGAGGCAGCAACCATCGATAAAGCGAACCATGGCATGCACAATACTGGGCGGATGAATGACGACCTCCATTTTCCCGGGTGGTAAACCAAATAACCAATGAGCTTCAATTAACTCCAGCCCCTTGTTGGCCATGGTGGCGGAGTCGATGGTTACTTTTGGGCCCATCGACCAATTGGGATGCTGCAGGGCTTGCTCAAGGCTTACATCTTTGAGCTTGTCGATGGGCAGATCCCGAAAAGCACCCCCAGATGCGGTCAATATGATTGAATCCAAGGCACGGTCTTCCTGTCCGAGTAGGCATTGATGGATAGCATTGTGCTCACTATCAGCCGGGATAATCCGGGCGCCTGATTTACGAGCTGCTTCAGTTACCAATTTACCTCCAACCACCAAGCTTTCTTTATTTGCCAATACCACATCTTTCCCGGCGTTCAAGGCCGCGAGGGTGGGCCCTAGGCCAGCGGAACCGACAATGGCAACCACAACTACATCAGCATCATCATGCGAAGCGAGGGCATTCAGGTTTGAACTGCCCGAGCTAAGGGTGGTGGCAGAAGAAAAAGCTTCAGGGTTTTTGGGTGAGGTACCAAGGTGGGCATGGGGAACCTGAAATTCATGGACGATAGTACGAAGCTTTTCTTCTTGTTGATTTGCCGAGACGCCCAGGAGTTCGAGCTTGTCAGGATGTTTTCGTAATACTCTGAGTGTGCTTTCTCCAATGGAACCGGTAGCCCCAAGGAGGACAAACTTCTTCCGACGGCTCACGATTGCAGGATAAGCAAAATGAAGTAGCCTGTTGGGGCGGCAAGAATCAAGCTATCGGTTAAGTCAAGGAGTCCACCAATTCCAGGGATTGATCCACCTGAATCCTTCATGCCAGCCAGCCTTTTAAGGACCGAAGCAATCAGGTCACCAATCACCGATGTAATGGCAATAAGAAGTCCCCATATTGCCCCTTGGGCAGGAGAGAAGTCAAAGTCTCCAAATTCAACAAGAGTGGGGGAATAATTTAAAATCAACCAAGGAATAAGAGCACCAATCCCAGCTGAGGCACCCAATCCACCAATGAGGCCCTCTATTGTTTTTCCAGGAGAAATAGAGGGAGCCATTTTATGCCGCCCAATGGTTTTACCCACAAGCAGAGCCCCAATGTCACTAAACTTGGCCACCACCACCACCCAAAGTGCAAAGAATAACCCAAAGCCCAGGCTGGAATCCGTACTTTCAACCCCGGAAACTTGAATGATGCGGACAAAATAATGGAGCAAAAAGCTTACGAAGAGCAGACCGAAGAAGGTGGGTAGGAGACGCTTGACATACATACCGCGCTGAGCTTGCGGGAAAAGGACACAGGCAGCAGAGGTTAGCAGGGCACCCACGGCAAGCACATCTACCCCGGCACCAGGGAAATAAAAGGCAACCGGTATCATACAGCCTCCTGTGATCATGCCTGACATTCGATTTGCGGCAAAGCCAAGCCTGCCAAGAATTGTGTAGATTTCAAAAAGGGTGAGGGTGGCGCAGAGATTTAGAATCCACATAGCTCCTGCTTCTTTGCTTGTGTAAACTATGCCTCCCATGAATGCCCAAAGGAAAATAGTGGAAATGGTACGAATGATCATAATATGAATGATTAGGTGAGGGATGCGATTTGTTCACGAGTCTTACCAAATCTTCGCTCCCGGTGAATGTAATCCTTTAAAGACCCGATAAAGGCACCACGATCAAATTCCGGCCAGTGTAAAGGCGAGACAAAAATTTCTGCGTAGGCGGCCTGTAAAAGTAAGAAGTTGCTCAGACGAAATTCTCCCGATGTTCGGATCACAAGATCAGGGTCTGGCAGGTCTCTGGTTTGGAGGTGCTCAGAGAAGTTCTGCCAATCCATTGATTCAGGATCTATATCATTTCTTTGCAGCATAGATTTTACCGCAGCAACTACCTCCTGGCGGCTTCCGTAGTTAAGTGCCAGGGTGAGATTCCAGTCTTTATTTTCTTTGGTCTGCTCAATGGTTTCTTCGACTGCTTTTCGAGCGAAGGGAGGTAGGCCTTCCAGGTCACCAATCGCACGTAATCGGATCCCATCTTTCATCATAGACCTGAGCTCGAGCTTCAGGAATTCTTCAAGCAATTTCATCAAACCTGATTTTTCAGCTACAGGTCGGTTTTGATTTTCTTGACTGAAGGCGTAGAGGGTAATGTAAGGAATACCGAGCTCGCGGGCAGTATTTACAACACTTCGGACATTTTCTACACCATTACGGTGACCAAAAAGCCTGGGTTTCCCCCGAGACTGTGCCCAGCGACCGTTGCCATCCATGATGATGGCAACATGATTAGGGAGCTTTTGACTTTCTTCCGATGTGAATGGATTCATTGAAAAATCACATACCAACCATTTCTGGCCAAATTGACAACGAGGAAAGCATAGAGTAGGAATCCAATCATGAACCAACCCATGGAAGAAAATGAAATTCAATCTCAAATTAAGAATTTACCTAGCTGGACTTGGGCGGATGATAAAATCCATAAAAGCTTAGTCTTTCCAGATTTCCGTGAAGCCATGTCATTTCTGGTGAGATTATCTTTTGAGGCCGAGCAGCTGGATCATCACCCCGAGATCTATAATTCTTACAATCGGGTAAAGATCTCGATAACAACTCATGATGTCGGTGGAAAAGTTACGGGCAAGGACTTCCAACTCGCCCATGCTATTGAAAAGCTAAGCTGACAAGAAATCAGTCATGCTTCTTTTTCTTGGGAACTTTTCTGACTCGGGTGAGAGGGCGTGTGTGTTCAGGCACTTGATATTCCTTACGTAACCTGGCCAGTTCCTTCTTAAGCTGAGCTGTGAGCTGTTCATATCCGGGCTCACCGTAAAGGGAATGTAATTCGTTTGGGTCTTCTTTCAGGTCATATAACTCCCACCCGTCGAGCATGCAAAAGTGGATAAGCTTGTGGCGGTCCGTACGAACCCCATAGTGACGGCGAACGCTGTGAGCTCCCGGGTATTCATAATAATGATAGTATAAGGACTTTCTTCAGTATTTTGGTTTCTTTCCGTGCAAAGTTGGAGTGATCGAAGCACCCTGCATATTTTTGGGGGACTGAACACCGCAAATGTCCAGGAAGGTTTGAGCATAGTCTAAGTTTTGTACAAGATCCGCGTTTTCCGAACTTGCAGGGGTGACGTCGGGCCAGCGTATAATCAGGGGTGTACGAAATGATTCTTCATACATCCACCTTTTATCATACCACCCGTGCTCACCCAGGTACCATCCCTGATCGGAAGAATAGATAACCACGGTGTTTTCAGCTAGCCCGCTCTCCTCAAGGTAGTCGAGCAGGCGACCAATATTTTCATCCACGGAGTCCACACAGCGAAGGTAGTCTTTTACATACCGTTGGTATTTCCACTTTAAAAGGGCGTCCCCCTGAAGATTTGCCTCCGTGAAAGCTTAATTTTTTGGGCCATAGGCTGCATCCCACTTGGCTTTTTGTGTGCTTGTGAGGTTTCGGCGAGTGGTGAGCTTTAAGTCGCTTTGCGATAAATGCCGGCCAATCGTCATGGATTGGTTAGATGCCGGACCCAAACGATTGTTGTAGGAATCACATAAAGTCTTGGGCTCTGGGATTTCAACCTCGTCGTATTTGCTCAGGTGTTTTGGGCCGGGCTACCAATTTCTATGGGGTGCTTTGTGTTGGCTCATGACAAAGAAAGGCTTTTCCGGGTCTCTTTCATTTTGCAGCCAGTCGAGGGTAACATCTGTAATAATATCCGTGGTGTAGCCAGTCATTTTTTTGACACCATCGGCCGTGTCCATTGGCGGGTTTTAGTAAGGTCCCTGGCCTTGTAAAACTTGCCAGAAATCGAACCCAGTCGGATCACTCTTAAGGTGCCATTTTCCAATGATTGCGGTTGTATAACCATGATTTCGGAGGAGTTTTGGAAAGGTCTGCTGGGAACCATCGAATACCTGACCGTTGGTGAGTTGGCCATTGAGGTGACTATGTTTGCCCGTGAGAATGACCGCTCGGCTGGGTGCATGTATGGAGTTGGTTACAAATGCCCGTTTGAAAAGCATGCAACCTTGTGCAATCCGGTCGATATTCGGGGTTTGGTTTCGGTTGGATCCGTAGGCTGAGATTGCTTGGTAAGCATGGTCATCCGTAAAGATAAACAAAACATTCAAAGGTTTTCCTTGGACTTGGATAAAAAAGCATCCCAAGAGGATCAAGAAACCTAGCAAAAAGGTGTGCATGGTTTTGAACAATCACTTTCGATTTCTCTTGGCAATTGGAAAAACGGGTGTGAGAAGACTAACAATCTATGAAGATGTTTTATTCTGCAGGTGAATCAAGTAGACCATAAAAAGTCGTTCAGGGCGATTTGGCCACTTTTGGTCTCTCAGACAATTGGGGCTTTCAATGACAATGCAATGAAAGCAATGCTTCCGGTGATGGCAGCGGTCCAGTTTGGGAAAGCAACAATGGACACCGTCAACCAGCAGGTCTCTATTCTGCTGATTCTGCCCTTTGTTCTTTTTGCTCCATTTGCAGGTTGGATAACGGACCGGTTTTCCAAGAAAAAAGTGATCAGTTATTCCCTCCTTGGCCAGCTGCTAGGATTAGCTGTTCTGGGGTACGCTTTTGTATCTGAAAGCTTGGAGCTAACCATGGCCGGATTTTTTTTGCTTTCGGTGCAATCCGCTTTCCTTTCTCCGGCCAAGAAGGGGATTTTGAAAGAACTGGTTGGAAGTAATAGCTTGGGCAAGGCGGTTGGCTTTATGGAGATGCTCGCGATGGTGGGTATACTTGGGGGTGCCTTTGCCGGTGCCTTGATCTTTGATCTTTTAGTGGAAGACAAAGGGGGCTGGGGTGCGGCAGGGCTGGTCTGCTCCTTGATTGCAATGTTGGCTCTTATTTCATGGATATTTTCATGGCCAATCCCAGAGACTCCCGCCGCTTGTGCCAAAGAGTTTAAACCCCGGGTGCTTGCGTCTCACTTGCCTGATTTATTTTATCTTTTGAAATGCCGTAAACTTCGTTACCCAGCGATGGGGGATGCTTGGTTTTGGGGAGTGGGAGGATTTTTCTACTTAGTATTGGTCAAGCTTTCCGGAGAGGTGGTTGCGGGAGATACTGGGATGGGCACCTTGTATGGGTACTGGTTTTTATTGTTGGGTATTGGTATCATGCTTGGGAGTCTATTTGTTGCCTATTTAAACCACGGAAGAATCGAGCTTGGATTGAGTGCTATCGGAGCCATGGGAATGCCCATGATTTTTGTTGGTCTTTACTGGTCAGAACCATTGGGGGGAGCATTTGATCTCTGTTGTTTTGGCCTGGGTTTTCTCGGAGCTTTATTTTTTGTTCCTTTAAATGGCCAACTTCAAGATCAGGCTAATGAGGACGAAAGGGGCCGGGTTTTGTCTGCTTCCAACCTGCTGACTCAACTCTTTAGCATTGGAATGGTTTTATTTCATACCTTTTTGTCTAACTCCCAAGGGTTAAGCTCCAAACAGGAGCTGTTGGTGATCTTGGTGCCTGCTTTATTGATTGGCTGCATTACCCTGTGGTATTTGCTTGAGGACTTTTTTCGTGCTTGGTTTCATGTTTTATTACGAGTCTTTTACCGCATAAAATTTTCAGGGATGGAGAACTTCCCGGCGGAGGGAGGCTGTTTACTGGTAAGCAATCATTTATCTTATGCGGATCCAGTTTTTATCGGGGCAGCTTTTCCTCGAAAAATCCGGTATCTTGCTTACTCTGGGCTTGCTCAATCTAGAATGATGCGGGCTGTTTTTAAACTGACGCAGACCCTTACAGTTTCTCCCCAAAGGTCATTGAAGAGCATAAGGGAATCAGTCAGCCAGTTAAAAAGAGGACAGGCCCTTTGCGTATTTGCGGAAGGAGGGATTTCGAGACTTGGGGTGATGCTTCCATTTATGCGCGGGTCTATGGTTCTTGCCAAGCAGGCTGGGGTACCGATTATTCCGGTTCACATCGATAAGGTCTGGGGTTCAGTTTTTAGCCCGGAGCGAGGAAAGTTTTTCACGAAATGGCCTTTATCTTTTCCTTATCCAATCACTGTTTCAGTTGGGGCAGCTTTGGATTCGTCTGTAGTTTCTGTTGAAACGGTAAGATCAGAAGTTATGGAACTTGGAAGGCTTTCATTTACAGAACGTATAAAATCGAGGCAGGCAGCCCTGTTATTTATAAAGAAAAAAATATTTGGCCCCAAAGATTCTCCGTTTTTTCAGTCTTTATCCGGGGAACATATAAGCAAAGCAGAATTCTTGGAGTTTGTAGAAAAAAAGAGGGATGATGTGCCAGTCCATCTCCAAGAATGGGTGAATCAAGTGAAAAAGCTTTTAAAGGGTGACCTCGAACTGGCCTCTATTATTTATGTGAATTGGTGCCGGCTCAAGGATATGAATTTATGGGATCACCCAAGCTTGTTGATAGGTAAAGGGAAAGGGCCGTGGGTTGAGCAATGGTTCCCCTGGATTCCCCTCTTGGATAACCGCATTATACGGTATGATAATGAAGGCATTATAATGGGTAGAAACCTTCAGCAAATCCAGCACTCTCCGATCAAAACTACGCAGGGGTTAGCCACGAGTAGAAACGGATTAATTGCCATCAATGGTCCGGATCCCTTGCTTAATGGAGTGGAGACAGATGTCATCACTCAATTTGGATCAAAGCGGGAGACTTTCGGTCGTATGCTGGTTGGGTGCTCATACAAAAATACGCCAGAAGGCTTTCTCTTCCAAGGTGTATTATGTGAGGAAATCCTGAAGGAAGTAAAAGGCGTTGATGAGGATGGTTTCCTGGAGCCTGTTTAAGCTCTTTCCATGCTTTTCCATGCTTTTCCTTTCTTCCCAGCTCTGTTATGGTGAGTCATTTATTTTATATTTATGGTCATGACTTCCTTTCTTTCGGAATCCACAACTTTTTCTCAAACGCTTGATCAGTTAAAAGGCGAAACCGTTTTGGTGCTTGGGCATCGCAGACCGGACGGTGATTGTATTGGTTCTCAGGTTGCACTAACCCGTATCCTTCAAAACCTTGGGGTAAACGCTCGTGCAGTAAACGCTGATCCTTCTCCTCGTACTTTAACGAAATTTCTGGGTGATACAAAGCTGCATCGTCCCGAGGATATTGCGGATACTAATGCTATTATTATCACGGTTGATTGCGCCGATCATGCGAGGGTTGGAGACCAATTGAAAGATCGCTTTCCTAAGGTTTTCCTGAACATTGACCATCATGTTTCCAATACCAAGTTTGCGGAGCACAACTTGGTATTATCCGAGGCCTCTGCAACAGGGGAGATACTGGCTAAATTCTTTTTTGATTGTGGTTACACCGTTGATAAAACAACCGCTGAAGCTTTGTACCTAGGCATATGTACAGATACCGGGCAGTTTTGTTATGCGGGAACAAATGCTTCGGTTTTTGAAGTTTGCCGATTGCTGTGTGAGGCCGGGTGCAACCCTTCCAAAGTTTCACATGAGCTCTATGAACGAGAAAAGCCCGGTCGTATTCAGTTGTTACAGCGCTTTCTTGCGAGTTTTCGGATGGAGTTTCAGGACCGTGTATGTGTCGGAGCCATTCAGGAGGAATTCTACCAGGAAACCGGAACTAAGCCGGAAGATGCCGAAGGCTTTGTCGATTATGCCCGTTCATTGGAGGGAGTTGAGATTGGGGTGTTGGTGGAAAATAGAAATGACATATTAAAAGGTAGTTTTCGGGCAAAAGATAAAAGGTTCAGGGTCGACTTGCTGGCTAAAGAGTTTAAGGGGGGCGGGCACGCCTGTGCAGCAGGATTTAATGTAGAGTCTTCATTTGATGAATTTTATCCAAAATTGGTGGATGCCATCGGCCGTCACCTTGAATTTGTAAAGGCAGAGGGATTTTAATCATGGCTAACATACAAGAGCCAACTTTTGAGGGCATTCTTCTCGTCGACAAACCATCCGGTATCACCTCTCATGATATTGTCGATCGCCTGCGTCGGAAATTAAAGATGAAGAAAATCGGGCATGCGGGAACATTGGATCCTCTGGCAACTGGTTTAATGATTATGCTGATTGGGAAGGCAACCAAAGTGTCTCAGTTTTTGATAAGCTTGGATAAAAGCTATGAAGGGGAATTTATTTTTGGTATTGAGACTGACAGTCAGGATGCAGACGGCGAAGTGGTGAACGAAAAACCCCTGCCCACCGATTTGACTAGTGAGCGAATCGAGAAGGAAATGGAAGGTTTTTTGGGTGACCAGTATCAAACACCCCCCATGTTTTCAGCGAAAAAAATCAATGGTGTGCCGCTTTACAAGATGGCACGCAAAGGCAAAACGGTGGAACGAGAGCCACGGTTTATTCGTATTAATGAATTAAAACTGACCAAGTGGGATTCCCCGAAAGGAGGCTTTTCGATGGCTTGTAGTAAGGGTACTTATGTTCGTACCGTTTTGCATGACCTTGGGCAAAGGATTGCCTGTGGGGCTCACATGAGCTCTTTACGGCGTACGCAAATTGATCAGTTCTCAATCGAGGGAGCTAAGCCACTGGAAGAAATACAGGAGATGAATCTGGGCGATATCCAAAAGCGTTTGATTCCAATCCGTGAGGCCGTTCCCTCTCATGTTCTCTGATTTATAATGGAGATTTTCTCCACCATCAAAGAATTTGGGGACAGCCAAAAGCAAACCCCGGTTATTTTGTCCATTGGGATGTTTGATGGTGTGCACCTTGGACATCAAGTGGTATTGCAAGAGACTATAGAAGAGGCGGCCAAAAAAAATGCCAGCCCTGTAGCCTTCACTTTCCCTGAGCATCCAGGATCATTTTTAAGACCGGGTAAAGAACCTCCTTTGTTAATGGATGCGGAAAGTAAGGCTGTGACATTACTCCGTAGGGGAATGAAAGCGGTGATTATCAGAAGTTTTGACGCGAAGCTTTCTAATATTGAAGCAAAAGATTTTATTCCTTTTCTACTTGAGGGTATACCTTCGCTAGCCGGAATTTGTGTAGGGCAGAATTTCAGGTTTGGAAAAAAGAGGGTGGGGGATAGTCAATTTTTACTCGACGAAGGCAAGCGTAGAGGGATAGCTGTTCATATTATCCATTCCAAAATTTTAGGTGAGCAGCCGGTGAGTAGTTCAAGGATAAGGTTGGCCCTTATGAATGGAAATATTGAAGATGTGAACCAAATGCTTGGTTATCCCTACGAGATTTCAGGGATGGTGAAACCAGGAAAAGCATTGGGTCGGTCTATCGGTTTCCCAACCTTGAATGTAGATTGGAACCCTGAGGCGAAACCCGCTTATGGGGTGTACGCAGGTTCGGTGAAATCTGAAGACCAAAAGGTGTTTGCCGTCGCCAATTATGGATTACGCCCGACTATGGAGTCAAAAGCATTGACGCCAAAACTTGAAGTTCATGCCTTGGATCAGTTGGACCCGGGGAGATGGATGTCCGGAATTGAAATTTCTATGAAGCTTTTGAAGTTTATTCGCCCAGAAAAGAAGTTTGAATCTGTGGAGCAATTAACAGAACAAATTGCTAAGGATAAGCTAGTTGCAGAAGAAGTAAGAGCACTCAAATAGATTCATTTATTTTGAATATGTGGGCACCAGCAACTTGTTCGTCCTCCAATTTTTTCCCTTCGTAGTTTTTTTCCTGTCTTAGGGCAAAGGCCACCATCTTTCCATCGGGCATGAAAAAGCCAACCTTTAGGTGGATCTCCTCCGTTTACTCCCACTGAATTCATCGCACCTCGGGCGACAAAAAGGATTTGTTTAAATAAATGATCCTCTGCGGTTTTTTTTATTTTCCCACAGGGTGAAGCGGGATGAATTGCGGCTCTCCATAACACTTCGTCCGCCATCCAGTTCCCCATGCCCTGGAAATATCTTTGATCCAAAAGTAATGCCTTGATCGGGCGTCTTGCATGCCTTTTTAGGGCTGTCGTCACTATTTGTTGGTCAAATTTTTCGTCCAACATTGATGTAGGTAAATCTTTCCACCAAGATGGAACCGTTTTACCAATGTGCAAACTAACTTTACCAAATTGACGAGGATCTTTAAAAATAAGGGTAGCTGAGGGCTGATACAAAATAAGTGCATCATGTTTTTCAGCGGTGTAGGAGGATTCTTCCAGAGCAAGGCTTCCAGTCATGCCCAAGTGAAGACCCAGCCATTTGTCCCCAGTAAACTTGAACAGCATTTGTTTCCCGTGCGTTGCCGAGGATTTAAGAATGGTCTGAGATAAAGCATCTTCAACTTGACTGGGTTCACAATCACGAAACACCCGAGAAGTTTTGCTTACTTCCACCTTTTTAATTTTTTGATTCAAATTAGAGTTCCAAATGGAGCAGGCAAAGGCTACTTCGGCAAGTTCTGGCATAATCTATTGAATGGCGAGTGCGTCGTTTCTTTTTTGAACTGAATGTTCTGGGTTTACGGGAATTTCGATAACTCGAATTCCTTGCGCAAATGGTATACTTATTCTTTGACTGATCTCCTCCCATGTTTGAGCAAGGTGATACTCAACTTCGTGGGCCTCGCATAATTTACAGAAATTACAGTTTTGAGGGGTAACAAAGCACTTTTTAAACTCGTCCTGCTTGGAAATGGGGAGATGGTGAAATATGCCCCCACCATGGTTATTCACCAGTATCACGGTCAGGCTGCCACAAAAATAATCTGAAAATAGAAGAGCATTGGAGTCGTGTAAAAACGCCAGTTCTCCCGTGAGCAAAAATGTTGGTTTTTTAGATTGGTGGGCAAGCCCAAGCGATGTCCCCAGGGTGCCATCAATTCCATTAACTCCACGATTCCCGAAAAGTTTACGGTTGGTTGATCCTTTTTTCCAAAACCACTCAAGGTCACGGATGGGCATACTGTTCGCTACATGTAGCACTGCATCATCGGGCAAAGCCAAGGAGAGCGTGCGTGCCAATTTTGCTTCGTGGATGGAGTCTTGGCTGTCAAGATGGGCTTGTATTTTGTCGTCCATGTACTGCTCGGCATCCAGCCATGCTTGTACCCATGCAGAATTTGGTTTTCCTACTTCGAGATCTTGCAGCGTGCCAAAATCTAATTCAAAACTTGTGCTCTCAGAGGTCAATGGATCTACCTTTATACCTCGGGGTTCAATAATTATACGCTTTGCATTTGTTTGATCGATCCATGACCTCAATTTTTTCGATGTAGGCAATGGACCCAAGACAATGATCAGTTCTGGCTTAAGTTTTTCGAGCAGAGAGGGGTTTCGCAGGTGATGTTCATAACGCAAAATAGTGGTAGTGCATGAACAATGACGAAGGGGGCTGAGGGCATCGCAAATCGTAGGTATTGGGAACTTACTGAGGAGAGATAATATAGGAGTGGTTGGGGCAAATTCTCCAGCAATTAAGAGTACCTTGGAAAACTCTTTCGCGATGGCAGAAATTTTTTCGATCGAATCTTTGTATACTGGCTTTGGTAATTCTACGGAGGTGGATGTTGGGATTGAGCAAGTTGTCGATAAATCTTCCGGAAACAAAGGTTCGCGAAAGGGAAAATTTATTTGTACTGGCCCCGGGTTTTTACCTAAGGTCTGCCTGTAGGCTGCTTTTAAGATAGCAGTCAGTTTGTTTACTGATTCAGTACTGGAGTCAGGTAAGGGAGATTGATGAAACCCCCGAACAAATTTTTCGAACAGATTATACTGGTCAATGGTTTGCCCCGCTCCGCAATTTTGTAATTCAGGCGGTCGGTCAGCTGTTAAAAGGAAAAGAGGGATACTTGAATAGTGTGCTTCGGTCACAGCAGGAAACCAGTGAGTTGGTGCCGACCCGGAAGTACAAAGCAAAGCTGTAGGCTGTTGGCTGAGCTTACTTCTGCCCAAAGCGGCGAAAGATGCGGTTCGTTCATCTAGGACTGGAATACATTCAATGCCTTTTTTCCTTTCAAGTGCAAGGATTAGGGGAGTCGACCGAGATCCAGGGGAGAAAAAAACATGCTGAATCCTGTTTTGGTAAAAAAAGTCTGCCACCTTTTCTCCCCAAAGGAGATTGTTAAATGCAGTTTGATCTGCGGTTTGGTTCATACAGTACCAGAAAAGTCAGATTTTCCAGTAATGACATCGAGCATAGCCTGTAATTTCCAATCCGTTTCGATTTTCTCTTGTTGAGGGCTAGAACCAGCCACCACCCCCGCTCCCGCATACAGGGTGATTTCAGAAGGTGTGATTTTTCCACAGCGGATAGGGACGACAAATTCTCCCCTGCCACGATGATCAAACCAGCCAGTAACCCCGGAATACCAACCACGATCAGCATTTTCAAGTTTTCGAACCAAGGGCAGAGCCTCATCTCTCGGAGAGCCACCCATGGCAGGAGTGGGATGAAGAGCTGCAACGGCATCAAGCGGGTGGGTTTTACCATCAGATTTCACCCGCAGTGGGGTGCGGATGTGCTGGAGGTTGGCAAGCCGAAGAAGACGAGATTTACCCTTCGTGCAATCTTGTAGACCAATTGATTGTAAGCGTCTTAAAATACTGTCGATCACAACCCGGTGTTCATGGACTTCTTTTTTTCGTGCCAATAATGTTTTCCCCCAATGTGCATCCTTACCTGCGGAAGGACCGCGCGGTGCAGACCCAGCAACTGCTTCAGTCTCAAGGTATTGTCCAGATGATCGTAATAAAGTTTCGGGAGTTGCGCCTACCATCATCCCCGCATTTGGAGTGGATAAGCAAAAGGTGAAGCAGTCCGGGAATTTTTCCCTGAGAAGGTGGGCCAAAGAATAGGGGGGGAGGGTACCATTTGTTTGAAAGGTCAGTTGCCGGGCCAATACAATTTTTGAAAGCTCGCCTCCCTCTATATGACTGAGAGCTTTTTCCACCGCATCTTCATAAGAAAAGTTTTCCTGTGGTTTTCCCAACGAAAATTTCTCCAACCCGTTGGGGTGACCTGCATGGGCTCTCATTCCCTTCGTTTTCTTTATCCTGGCAGTGAACTGGCTGAGTAATTCGGAAGTGGAGGAACTTGGGGTGACTCTTGCATTAATAATTAGATAATGAGAACCTCCTTTGCGAATGATTTGCCAACAGGGGAGGAAAACCTGGAGGGGAGGGGGAGTGCCTGAGCAAGTTGTAGTCGATTCGAAATTGGCAGCCAAAAACAGGGTGGGGCCAGAGCCAGGTAAAGTGGTATCTCCAGTCACCATGGTTTGCTTCAATATTTCTTGTGACCAGTCTCGGGCGTTTTCAAAGCGTTCTTCACCTTCAAATTCTGCCTGAACTAAAAATTCTCCACAAGCAATAGAGAATTCTTGGGACGGACGCTCTAGGTAGCACACCGCTTCATTTTCAATATGATTTTCCTCTAAAACTGCAAGAGGGTCAGAGTATCCTGTTTCAATGGTTAGAGAAAGGTATCTTGGATTCCCTGATTGCTTAACCTCTTGGATGACATCGGTAATAAAGGGACGAAAATCTGTATTTTCGTTACATGAATTTGGGGGAGGCTGTAGTCCTTTGATCATTCTTGTTCAGTACATTGGCAAGGTGAGCTTTTGTCAGGAAATAAAGGATCAAAACCGCCGGGGTGCATAGGGTTACAGCGACCAATCCGTAAAAGTGATTTTTTTAACGCAATATGCAGGGGCAAATGCTTGAAGCATTCAAGGGAGTAATCGGAACATGTTGGAAGAAATCGACATCTTGCGTAAGGGCCTAGCAAAAGTTGTTTAAGCGGTGAAAATTTTTGATATAAACGAATCACCCAGATAAAGGAAGGAGCAAAGAAAAGCGTTAACCAATGTAAAAGGCGTGAGATCACGATCTTGACTTATTGATTTATGGGCTAGAGGCAAAAAGGATGAAGGGCAGAGAACCGGTGCGTTGATACCTCTATTCGCGAACGCGTTGAGTCGGCAAGGCTTTATCTCGAATTTCAAGACTTATCTTCTCTGCACAATCTTTCAGCTCACAAACACCATCAAGGGAGGGGTTGTTACGCGACCTTACAGAAACTTTCCCTTCTTCAGCTTCCCTTTTTCCGATGATGATCATATGCGGAATTTTGTCTGTTTCAGCTTTTCTAATTTTGGCACCTAACTTTGCGGATTGGCGGTCAACTGTGGTTCGGATCCCCAGATTTTGTAATTCGGATAAGCACTGGTCTGCGTACGCAAGCAAATCATCGTTCATGGGAAGAAGCCGAACTTGTTCAGGTGCGAGCCAGGTAGGGAAATTACCCGCAAAATGTTCAATTAAAACCCCGCAAAATCTTTCCATTGAACCAAAAGGAGCCCGGTGTATCATCACAGGGCGATGCTCTTGGTTATCTGAACCAACATAAGAAAGTTTAAATCTTTCCGGCAAATTATAGTCAACCTGAACCGTGCCAAGCTGCCACTCGCGGCCGATTACATCTTTAACCACAAAATCTATCTTAGGACCATAAAATGCCGCTTCTCCTATTTCTTCTTCATAATCGACGCCCAAGGTTTTGACTGCTTCCCTGAGGGCTGACTCTGCCTTATCCCAGGCCTCAGTGCTCCCCACATATTTATCGGAATCCGGATCACGCAGGCTAACCCTGACCCGATAACTTTCCATCCCAAGTATGGAGAATACAAGCTTAACCAGTCCCAGGCATCCTTGGATTTCGTCTTGGAGTTGATCTTCCCGGATAAACAGGTGAGCATCATCTTGCGTAAACCCACGCACTCGGGTCATTCCGTTTAATTCCCCAGATTGTTCCCACCTGTAAACGGTGCCAAATTCAGCCAAACGGATCGGTAGGTCCCGGTAGGATCGTTGTTCTGAATTGAAAATACGAATATGCATCGGGCAATTCATAGGCTTGAGTAAATAGCCTTCAATTTCCCCTTCTTCCAGTTTGTTTGCCAAGTCAGAGCATGAACATCCTTCCGATGCCAGTTCGCTTAAGCATTCGCGATGAATAATCGGGGGATATTGAGAGTCTTGGTAATAAGGGAAATGGCCCGAAGTTTTGTACAGGTCCAATTTTCCGATGTGCGGTGTGTAAACTTGTGAGTAGCCCTGCTTGGCAAGCTCTTTGGATATAAAGCTTTCAAGCTCTTGCCGTAGGATGGCACCATTCGGCTTCCATAAAACCAAACCTTGCCCCACCATTTCATCGATATGAAAAAGCCCGAGATCACGCCCAAGGTTTCGATGATCTCTTTTTTTGGCTTCTTCCAGTTGAACTACATATTCCTTGAGTTCATCCTTAGTTGCAAAAGCGGTTCCATAAATTCGTTGAAGTTGCTTGTTAGCGGAATCTCCACGGTGGTAAGAGCCAGCCACATTTAAAAGTTTAAAAGCTTTTATTTTCTTTGTGTAGCCAACGTGGGAACCTGCACACAGATCTTTGAACTCACCGTTCTGGTAAAAAGAGATTACCTCACCGTCTGGGATGTCATCCAAACGGCCAAGTTTATAAGTCTCCTGCCCCATATTTTTGATAATCGAAACCGCTTCTTCCCGAGAAACTTCAAGCCTTTCAAAGCGTTGGTTTTCTTTGATGACTTTTTTCATTTCAGCTTCGATTTCTTCAATGATATCTGGGGTGAAGGGGATATCGGAATCAAAGTCATAGTAGAAACCTGAATCAGTGGGCGGACCGATATCAAGCTTGGTATCTGGGTACAACCGAAGAACCGCGGTTGCGAGCACATGAGCAGCAGAGTGACGAATTTCCTCCAAGGGAGACATTTCCTTCATCCCTCCATATTTACTTTTGACGAAGGCATCCTGCAATGCCAAAGGAACGAAAGATTATTCTTCGAATCCTAAATTAGGTCGCAACCACTTCATCGCTACATCTTTGCTCCAACCTTTTCGTGCGGCATAATCTTCCACCTGGTCTTTGCCTAGGCTTCCGACATTGAAATAAGTAGATTGAGGATTGGAGAAATAGAGCCCTGAAACAGAGCATCCTGGGTTCATTGCCCGGGATTCGGTCAACTCAAGACCAATTTTGTCCTCCACGGAAAGTAGCTCCCAAATTGTATCTTTTTCTGTATGATCTGGCTGGCTAGGATATCCACATGCAGGCCTAATACCTTGGTATTCTTCCTTGATAAGTGCCTGGTTACTAAGGTTCTCTTTCATCCCATAACTCCACCACTCGCGTACTTTTTTGTGAGCAAGTTCAGCCATTGCTTCAGCAAAACGGTCGCCCAAGGCTTTTACCATGATCGAAGAGTAATCATCGTTTTGTTCTTCGAATTCTTGGGCCATTTTTTCAACGCCTGATCCTGCACAAACTGCAAAAGCACCAAGGTAATCAAGTTTGCTGGAATCTCGGGGTGCAATGAAATCTGAAAGACATAAATGAACTTTCTTCGCCACAGATTGTTGTCTCCGTAGAAAGTGAAAAGTGCCCAGTTTTTTGGATTTCTCAATATCTTCAAAAACCTCCACATCATCCTGGACGGAATGAGCCGGCCAGAGGCCAACAACAGCTTCGCATTTAAATGCCTTTTCCTTAATAATTCTTTCAAGTAAGTCCTGAGCATTTTCAAAAAGGTTTTTGGCTTCTTCACCGACACTTTTACGGTCAAAAATATCCGGAAACTTTCCTTTTAATTCCCAGGACCAAAAAAATGGAGACCAGTCAAAGTATTCCAAGACTTCATCTAATTCGGCAGTGAAACTATGAACTCCAAGTTTTTCTGGAAAAGGCTGTGCGATCTCTTGGTTTTCCCAATCTATACTTGGTCCTTTTTTGCGGGAATCAAGGAGTGATACGAGTTTCTTTTCTCCACGTTTTTCATATTCCTCTTTGGTCTTTTTTTGGTCTTTCTTGAGCTTGGATATAAAGACTTCTTTTTTATCTTCTTGGGTTAAGTCATTACACACATTTACAACCAACGAAGCATCTGGGACCTGCACAACCGCACTTTCATAATGGTGGGCAATTTTGATGGCGGTGTGGGCACGACTTGTGGTCGCACCACCAATCAATAAGGGAATATTTAAGCCACCTTTTTGCATTTCCTGGGCGTTGTGGATCATCTCGTCCAACGATGGAGTGATCAGCCCACTTAGCCCAAGAATGTCGGCGTTATGATTTCGCACGGCTTCGAGGATTTTATCACAGGAAACCATCACACCCAAGTCAATGACTTCCCAGTTGTTGCACGCAAGAACCACACCCACGATATTCTTACCAATGTCGTGAACATCACCCTTAACCGTAGCAATGACCATTGTCCCTCTTTTCTTAGATCCGGAATCGCCTTTCTCAGCTTCCATGAACGGTTCGAGGTAGGCGACTGCCTTTTTCATCACTCGAGCACTTTTTACTACCTGTGGTAAGAACATTTTACCTTCTCCGAACAGACCACCCACTACTTTCATCCCATCCATTAATGGGCCTTCAATCACTTCAAGAGGGCGTCCGAGAAGAGATCTAGCTTCTTCTGCATCTTCTTCGGCATAATCCCCAATTCCTTTAACCAGAGAATAGCTTAGCCTTTCAGCCACAGGCTTATCTCTCCAGGACAGGTCGGGGCCTTCCGATGTCCGGTTGGAATTTTTATCTTTTATTTTTTCCGCATATTCTAAGAGGTCTTCCCCTGCATTCTTTGACTTGTTTAGAACAACTGCTTCAACTCTGGATCGCAGTTCATCTTCGATTTCGTCATAGACTGCAAGCATTCCCGCATTTACGATACCCATATCAAGCCCAGCTTGGCAGGCATGGTAAAGGAAACTTGCATGCATGGCTTCACGGACTAAATTATTACCACGGAAAGAGAAGGATACATTACTGATACCACCACTTGTACGAGCATGGGGGCAGCGTTTTTTTATTTCCCTTACTGCATCGATAAAATCTAGCCCATAGGCATTGTGCTCATCCATACCAGTGGCAAGAGTCAATACATTGGGATCAAAAATAATATCAGCAGGAGGGAAGCCAATATCTTTGACCAACAGGTTGTACGCACGTTCGCAAATACGAACCTTTTCGTCAAAGGTGGCGGCTTGTCCTTTTTCATCGAATGCCATAACAACCACCGACGCACCGTACCTCATCGCAAGCCGGGCGTGTTGTTTAAAAGTTTCCTCTCCTTCTTTAAGACTGATTGAGTTGATAATACATTTCCCCTGTATCACTTTGAGACCCGCTTCAATCACGGACCATTTAGAACTGTCAATCATGATGGGAACCCGGGAAATATCAGGCTCAGAAACCACGAGGTTCAGAAACTTATTCATGCAGGCTTCACCATCTAGCAGGGCTGCATCAAAGTTAACATCCAGTATATTTGCTCCGTTTTCCACCTGTTGCTTGGCAACTTTCAAAGCAGAGTCGTAATCTTCCTTTTCAATAAGTTTCCGAAAGCGAGGAGACCCCGTCACATTGGTTCTTTCTCCAACCATGGTAAGAGAGGTAATATCCCCTTTTAATTCAAAGGGTTCGAGACCGCTAAGTCGTAGGGCAGGATCGATAACCACAGGCTTGCGAGGCTCTGCTTGAGATAATTTTTCTGCAATCGCATGAATATGATCTGGAGTAGTCCCGCAACATCCACCTGCCATGTTTAAAAGCTTTTCGTCCGCAAATGTAAAAAGTGAGCCGGCTGTATCTTCGGGTTTCTCATCGTATCCAGTTGGAGCCAGGGGATTGGGCAATCCCGCATTGGGATAGCAGTGAACAAAGCAATCTGCATTTTTAGCCAAGGCTTGGAGGTATGGGCGCATCGCATCTGCTCCAAGTGCACAATTTAAACCGACTCCCAATGGTTTTGCATGGGCGATGGAATTCCAACAAGCTTCCGTTGTTTGCCCAGAAAGTGTACGCCCTGATGCATCTGTTATCGTAATCGACATGATTACAGGAAGTCTTTTCCCTGCCTCATCAAAAAAGTTTTCTATGGCAAAAATTGCTGCCTTGAGATTTAGGGTATCGAAGGTTGTTTCTGGCATTAAAATATCAACGCCTCCGTCCACTAAAGCCTTTGTTTGTTTGTAGTACGCCTCTACTAATTCATCAAATGTAACATTCCTAAGCGAAGGGTCGTTCACATCCGGAGAAAGGGATGCGGTGCGATTTGTTGGACCAATTGCACCTGCCACAAATCTCGGGCGTGTGGGATCTTTTTTCATTGCGTAATCTGCTGCTTCTCGGGCGAGCTTTGCAGATGCAATGTTCACATCTTCCACAATTTCTTCGAGGTTGTAGTCAGCCATCGCGATGCTGGTACCGCTAAAAGTATTGGTTTCCACTAGGTCGCTTCCAGCATCAAAGTACGATTTGTGAATATTTCGAATGATATCTGGTCTTGTTAGACTGAGTAGGTCATTGTTACCTTTTAATTCGCTGGCGTGGTTTTTAAATATATCGCCCCGAAAGTCATCTTCTTCGAGTTTTTCTTGCTGGATCATAGTGCCCATGGCCCCATCCAATATTAAAATTCGTTGGGTAAGGATGGACCTAAGGTCTTCTTCGTTTGGTCTTTGTTTAGAAAAATCTTTCATATACGCATCAACATATCATGATATGTTGATGTGAGATTTGGGCAATCTGAAAAAGGACAAAATATACAGAATGAAAATTTAAAACAATTTTCTTTGCCAACATCCAATTTCAACTCTAGTAATGGTACCTTTATTACGGGACGTAGCGTAGTCTGGTTAGCGCGCCTGCTTTGGGAGCAGGAGGCCGAGAGTTCGAATCTCTCCGTCCCGACCATTTCATATTTTGTAATTTAGAGAAATGATTCCCGGAACCATAATTTTAAGAATCTGGTAGTTCTTAGCTGTAAAAGTCTTACTTGTGTACAAAGAAGAATTTTATTTAGGTAAAGATCGTGTTTTGATTTTAAAGATTCCAGACTTGGAATCTTGGTTAGATCCATTGCAATCAGAGTTTTGTTCTCATCGAAGAAAATGCAAAAACTCACATAAAATTAATGGCAGATGGGAGAATTCCTATTTGGACATCGACTTAGTTCCAAGTGCTCGTATTCCGATGAGGTTTGCTCGAAAAGTTGGACTTGAGATCCTTAATACTAGATCAGTTTTATTATTTGAGCCTTTACCTGGCAGTGGTTGTGAGATGCCACCTTTTTGGTTTAACGTTGCGAAACCAGACGAATTAACCGGTTTGCATGACCATGCACATTTGTCTGTTTTATCAGCGGTTGTTTACCTACAAGCTGAATCAAATGCAGGAAATTTATATTTTCAGAAAAGCGAAGATATTGAAGTAGTTCCAGAACCTGGGGAAATTGTTATATTTCCTCCTCATCTAAAGCATGGAGTGTCCATAAATAAATCCACTAAGGAAAGAATATCCTTGGCATTTAATTTATTTCCCTTCCCACTGCCAAATCAGGATTTATGATAAATTTACGCCATAATTTTGATTTCATTTATTTTTAAATAAAATTAACAACTTTTTTTATGGATTAACGTTGAGATTCGTGAAAAGTACTATCATCAATTAACTTTACTATTTGGTTCACAAGCCTAACAAAAAATCCTCATGACACCTTCAACCGATTCTTTTGAAGAGATAGAATCAGCCGTTGTACGATTTGCCGGAGATTCCGGTGATGGCATGCAAACGGTTGGCGAACGTTTTACTGACTCCAGTGCTTTTGCTGGGAACGACATTGCAACCCTTCCAGACTTTCCCGCTGAAATTCGAGCACCTGCAGGAACCCTCGCTGGAGTTTCTGGTTTTCAGCTACAGTTTGGAAGTCGGAAAATTCTCACCCCCGGGGATCAGCCTGATGCTTTGGTGGCGATGAACCCCGCAGCCCTCAAGACAAATGTCGATGATCTGCCTGAGGGAGGGATGCTTGTGGTTAATGTTGATTCATTTAAGAAAATGAACTTAACAAAAGCTGGTTATGAAACAAATCCTTTGGAGGATGAAGACTTTAGAAAAAAATATCATTTAGTAGAGCTTGATCTTACGAGCTTAACCAAAGATGCCTTAACAGACAGCCCTCTCAAACCATCAGATAAAGCAAGGTGTAAAAACTTTTTTGCCCTAGGGTTTATGTACTATGTTTACGGTCGTCCCTTGGAACCAACCTTAAAATTTTTTAGTGATAAGTGGTCTAAACGTTTACCCGATCTCGCGGAAGCTAACTCCGTTGCCTTAAAAGCTGGCTTTAATCTCGGTGATACCATGGAAACAGCCCGTAATCGTTATCAAGTTTCCAAGGCCCCGGTGCAAGCAGGTTTATATCGTAAGATTTCCGGTAACGAAGCATTGGTTTATGGTCTGGTTGCTGGAGCCAAGCAGGCAAACCGGGAACTTTTATACGCTGGTTATCCAATCACACCCGCTTCTCCAATTCTCGAGGGACTCTCTGCTCTCAAGAAATTTGGCGTAAAAACCTTACAAGCAGAAGATGAGATTTCAGCTATGGGGATGGCTATTGGTGCCAGTTTTGCCGGAGATCTTGCCGTAGTTGCCACCAGTGGCCCGGGCATGTGCCTGAAGAGTGAATTTATCGGCTTGGCATCTATCACTGAACTTCCAGTAGTTATCGTTAATGTACAACGGGGTGGACCCAGTACTGGCCTGCCCACCAAAACAGAACAGAGCGATCTTATGCAAAGCCTCTACGCCAGGCATGGTGATTGTCCACTACCTGTAATCGCTGCCCATTCACCTTCAGATTGTTTTGACTGTGCGATCGAGGCCTCGAGGATTGCTCTTACCTACATGACTCCCGTTATCTTATTGAGTGATCTCTATGTGGCCAATGGGTCAGAGCCGTGGCAGGTACCAAACGCAGGAGAATTACCTTTGATTGAAAATAAATTCGCAAACCCAGATGAAGAATTTGTGGTCTACAAAAGAGATCCTAAAACATTAGCCCGAACGCAGGCGATTCCTGGGCAAGCAGGTATGGAGCATCGCATAGGTGGTCTGGAAAAAGCTGAAGATGGAGGCGTCAGTTACGACCCTGAAAACCATGAGAATATGACTCACCTACGCGCTGATAAGATAAATGGGATTGCTGAAAGCATTGACCCTATATCGATTCAAGGGGATTCGACGGGAGACTTACTTGTTATCGGATGGGGCGGCACATACGGTGCTATTTCATCCGCAACTAAAATGCTACAAGATGAAGGCTTTGCTGTGAGCAGCATTCATCTTAGGCATTTAAACCCTTTACCAAACGACTTGGGTAATATCATTAAGTCATTTAAGAAGGTCATTGTTCCTGAGTTAAATCTCGGGCAGCTGAGTACCATCCTTCGGTCTAGTTTTGTAACAGACATCATCTCCTACAACAAAATACAGGGTAAGCCCTTTAAGGTAGCTGAACTTCGCGAGGAGTTTTTGAAGCATCTTTCTTAATTCTAAATTTTTAAAAATCATGAGTTCGTCAACAACCGAAGAAGAGAGTTTAACCAAAAAAGATTTTGTTACATCCAATGATGTAAGATGGTGTCCGGGATGTGGCGATTATGCCATTCTCAATGCGGTGCAGAGAACCATGCCGGAATTGGGAATACCCAAGGAGAAATTTGTAGTGGTGAGCGGAATCGGGTGTTCCAGCCGGTTTCCTTATTACATGAACACCTACGGGTTTCACACCATTCATGGCCGTGCCCCGTCTGTTGCAACTGGTATTAAAGTAGCTAACCCCGAGCTCTCCGTATGGATGATTACCGGAGATGGTGATGGTCTATCTATCGGAGGCAATCACCTGCTCCATTTATTGCGCCGAAATCTAGATATCAATGTGCTCCTTTTTAATAACCGCATTTACGGGTTAACCAAAGGACAATATAGCCCGACTTCTGAAGTTGGAAAGAAGACCAAAAGCACACCAGCTGGATCCGTGGACTATCCTGTTAATCCTCTTCTGTTTGCTTTAGGCAGCGAAGCCACTTTTATTGCGAGGACTACGGATACAGACCAAAAGCACATGATTGAAACTTTTAAGGCTGCTCAGGCCCACAAAGGTACCTCCTTTGTAGAGGTTTTTCAAAACTGCGTTATTTTTAACAACAAAACATTTGAACCTATAACCGGGCGTGATGTTAAAAATGATCAAATCCTTTATCTTGAAGAGGGCAAGCCTCTCGTCTTTGGTCAGAATCAAGATAAGGGCATACGATTGAATGGACTTGACCCTGAGGTGGTCTCCTTAGGAGATAATGGTGCAGCAGGTGAGACTGAACTTCTTGTGCACAACCCAAAGAGTCCCAATGCTGCCTATCCCACTCTGCTAGCTCAAATGACTTACCCAACCTTTCCAACTCCCCTTGGAGTACTTCGGCAACTTGAGGGAAGGGAAACCTATGAAGAGTCCGTAGTCGGACAGATTGAAGCATCGCAAGCGAAAGGGGAGGGGGCTCTGCAAGAATTACTTACCGGGAAGAACTCCTGGGTCGTGGAATAGTTACTGCCTCGAGCAATAGTTGACTGCCCAGCTATTTACCTTATAAATGAAATTCTATGGAATTTATTGATAACCCGCAATTCGGTCACAAGAAAAACAAACTGCCCGTCATTCTTGGTTCCTGTAGCTCATGTTTGCGGTGCTCATCCTTGGCATTGTAGCTTCCAAGATTTATGTGGATGCCGTTTTGCACCCATCTGATGCTAGTGACAAGCAGGCGAGTGACTAGTACATCTTTACCAGCTTGGTGTAAAATCGAATCGTTTACCTTAGTAAACGCTTATTATGTAGTCTCACTTCACAGGTTTACCCTGCTTCCACATACCTTTAAAAGTCACCAAGCCGTTTGAAGAAAAGGATGTACCCATTCCATCTTCCAAACCATATTTGAAGTTGCCAATGTAAGATGTTCCATTTGAGTTGGTCCAATGACCATAACCATGGGGGATGTGATTGCGCATTTTTCCCCTAAAAGTGGATCCATCTTGTAGGGTAACTGTAGAGGATTTTGATACTGATTTTTTTGGATGATTATATTCAAAAGTTGGTATTCTTAAGATTCTTTTTTTTAATTCATTCATTGTGTCAGGAATGTTTTGTGCCACTACTTGCGGTATCATCCTTTTGAGTCGTTCAAAGCTTTCTGTTGAGGCTTTATCAGGGCCTCTATCTGAAGATAATTTGTAGGCAGCTAAAGCTAGTAATATTTTACCGTCTTGTTCGTAGACTCGACCTAAATTAAGCAAGATTTGGTCACCCCCATAAGCTATGGCTTTAATATACCATTCTTCAGCTTTGGTTAAGTTGATAGATGTTCCAATTCCATTTTTGTATACATTACCAAGGTATTGACAAGCTGTGATATTACCTTGATTACCTGCTTTCTTCATCCAGTACAAGGCATCTTGTCGTTTGTTGGGAGAGACAACAGATAAGGAAAATCCAACAGACAATTGGGCATCAATGTCGCCCTGCCTTGCAAGTTCAATTTTCTCACTGTTTCCGTAAAGGGTGGCAACCAAAAGTTGCAATCCCCAAAGTAAACTTGATTTAGTCAGAGCTAAAGATACGACCGAAAATTCCTTTTTTATTGGTAACAGGTTTACCATTACTTTTCTTGGCTGAGCCAAATCTCCACAGTTCCAAGTTTTCATTTGTTGTGGCATCTCCAATCAGGGCATCATACTTACCTTTCAATTTCAATTCTTGTATGTAAATAGCTAACCCCATCTTTTTAAAAGTAGGTAAAGATGTTGGGTAAGAATTAACAAGCCGGCTCGATTTCAAAAGTAACATAATATCAATATCGTAAGCATCACCAAAGTAAGTTGGTTTTCCAAGAACGAGCACCATGCGGCCTCCAATAATTTCTTTAGTACCACCTTTAGCTGTAGTTATTGTACCTTTTCCTTCAAGTGGGATAAATTTGAATCCACCATTTTTTGTTGCTTCTAGGATAATGGTGCCACGACCGTTAAAAGTTGCATTGGATTCTCTTGTTGAAAATTTAATGCTTTGTGCATGTTCAGTACAAAAAAGTAAGCTTCCAGAGTGCAGCCAGAAATCTGTATTAGAACGCCATGTTCCCATGCTGTCTCGTCCAAGCCTCCAGTAATTTTTGGGCGTTATTGATTCTAGTCTTCCTTGTACACCTGTAGCAATGAGAAGATTTTTTGTTAGACTAGTATTTACATCAATAAGGTAGGGATCAAATTTGTCTTTGTCGCTTAAATTAACTGCATCTATGCGGCCATATTTATAAGTAATTTTTGGTGATGATGCTGATAAAAAAAAAGCCGCTGTTGAAACAGCGGCAATTAATGAAATTTTAATGTAGATCAATTTAGAAACTAGCTGTTAGGCTTAAGCCTGCACCCAAATCAAACTTCTTGAAATCGTACAGCGAATCGTAAGAATCTCCAGCTTCGTCATTACCATCAGAAACTCTTTTGGAATAATCAGAATTGAGAGAAAGTTCAAATGAATCACTGATAGGGTATTGGATAAGTACTCCGATATTCTGAAGAACATCGGTTCTGTCAAAATTGAAACCATTGTCATACTTTCTGTATGAAACTGAGTATGTTGGCGTGATAGTTAATGTTTCTAATGAGTAGATTATGGAATATCTAAGGGTGGCATCTATGTGATCAAGTTCGTCTTCTGTATGTGAGCTTGAGGTTGGGCCGTCTGCATCCTCAATATCGCCATAGTGAGAACCAACTGAAGCATCTAATACACCAAGCAAATTATCTGACAAAGGGTAGGCTTTTGTTACACCAACACTAGGATAAAACTCCTTGTACTCCTCTGTGTCGCTTTCAACACTACGGTCATTTGAGTACATTACTCCGGCTCGGAAGGCCCAACCACTCTCGTGTTGTAGCAGGAATAGTAAATATGCAGTTGTGGTGTTGTGATTTAGTACACTTAAGTCTGGTATTGCTTCATTAGAGTTTTTGTAGGTGTAATCTGTCATCGCCCATGCACCGCCGACAAAAGGAGTGAGTACAGATGAATCAAGATCATAAACACCAAGCTTGGCCATACCATGAAATTTATTTACCCAAACAGCATCAGCTTGTTGGTCTAAAACACCTGGGGCACCAAGCGGATTTTGTTTGTAAGCTATATTACTGTCGTAGCCGAAGGAAGCAGAAAAACCAGATTTTTTGAGCAACAATGGTCGCTGAGCTCCTGTATCGGACGATTCAACATCTGAGCTGGTTACTTTACTGCTTTTTTGAGCAGATTCAGCAACTGGAGATGGTAGAGATCTACTGGTTGAATCGACACGAGACTGGGTTTGGCCGTATGTAACGAGAGCAGATAAAAGTAAAAGAGAAATATGAGTGTTCATTACGATTGGTTTGTAATTATATTTTAAATAAATTGATTAATTATTGGCCTCTGACCTTGATGAAAGGTGTACCATTAGGCAAAGTGGCGGCAGAGTTGATGTGCCCATCTACTCCGTTAAATTGATTACGAGTCAAGACATCATTGCTTATACCGAGATGCTTAACATTGTGAAAATTAACTGCTCCACTTGTGATAGATTTACTATCTGAATTATTAATGGAAAGAGCACCATTTTGACTTCTGAGCATTATATCAGCCGTGGAAGGGAAGGAGGTATTTTTAATATGTATAGTTTTAGATTCCATGTATATATCATCGATTCTTCCAGAAAAATTCAACTGATCGATATTTATCAATTCATTTGCATAAAGGTAAACATTGTCTGGGTCAGAATTCGAACCGTTTGCAGTTCCAACGGTGAATGTCGATCCACCAGTTATGTTCATTGTACCTAAAGAGCCAACGGCAAGATTTCCACCTGTTGAAATGCTTGTGTTAACAAGGTACATGCTATCGCTGCCTGTGTCGCCAGATCCAATTCCTAGATTGGATCCTGTGTACTCAATGTTGGTGTTTTCGATGAAAACATCATCTGCCGCACCCAGGACTAAAGCGTGATCTTCAACTGTGTTGGAGTTAGTAAACTTGATGTTTCCAGCAGATTTTAAATCTTTTGCGGCCCCTATAACAAGCACTTTTCGGTCTGCAGTGGATGCAGCTTTTCCAAGTTCGTTACTCACATCAATAGTGGATTCGCTTCCTGTTTGACCAAGGGTTAGTGTAGAACCTGCCTTAAGCATAACATTCGATAAAGGAACATTGAGCACGCTTGATGGGGTGTCTTCAGTCGAGAATGATCTTGAACCCGTTAATGTTGAAAGAAATCCGAGATAGTCGCTTGTTGAATTTTGTACTAGTGATGATAGAGTAGAATCTCCTGTGTACGAGTAATTTGCCCCCAAGACATTACTGGCGAGGTTTTCTCCATTCGAACCTAACGCACCGTATGCAGAGAGTAAGCGGATGAATGCTGTATTGTAACCAGTTGCTGATAAACTAGCTACCGAAATAGTTGATGCTGGCAATGTGGTTGTAAGGACCCTGTCAGTCAGAACTGTGGATGCTAATGTGAGGGCACTAGTAAATTGAGAGTCTTTAGAATAAGTAGATGCGTATCTTGACAGGGCAAGCAACTCAGCGTCATTAATTAGCAGCAATGGGTCTGCAACTTGGTCAGCGTACTGTGCTTTGGCGGCGGCTAAGGTATCTTCCAGTGATTTCCCCTCGTGTTCCGGATCTCTGAGGAAATCAGCATAGAGTTCTGCATCGTCAAGAGAGTGGCCCTTCCTGAGTAAATCACCGTACTCTTTGGCATCATGAATGCCAATCCCGGTAACTAATAAATCGTGGTGCATTTTGAAATCTTTAATACTTCCACCGCTTTTAAGGGATTCGGTGTATTTATCTTTCAATGTATCAAGACCGCCATCCAAGGCTTTTAGTGATTCATGGGTGTACCCGAGCTTGTGAATTGCGATGTGTAATACTCGAAGCTTGTGATTAGCTTGTGCAGACTTTGGGGCTCCTTTGCTCGGTGCTGAAACAGAACCTGTTGAGGATGCAGCAGCTGCATCATCGCCCTCTTGACCGAATATGAGAGTGCTGGAGAGAACCAAAGATAGAGAAGTAAGTAGGTATTTGGAGAGTTTCATGGTAGGATTGTTTCTAAAGTATTTTCTCAATCTATGAAAAATTTTAATTCCAACAAGCTTTTTCTGTTAGAATTCAAAAAATACAAGTAGAATAGTGTATGATGTTTTTAAAATATTCGTGGTGCCGAGGGCGAGATTTGAACTCGCACATCTTTGCAGATACTAGATTCTGAGTCTAGCGCGTCTACCAATTCCGCCACCCCGGCAATCCCAAGAAGTTAAATGTACAATACAAATAGTGCGAGTAAAAATCAGTTGATTAATTTACCAATTGTGTTTTTCCGGCTACCATTTGCTAGTTTCCTCAAAAAAACATCTTGGTCTGGTGTATCTTCCTCGTCTAACAAGTCAACCGGATCAAATACATGTGTTACCCTTCTTGGCGAGTGAGAAAATATTTGATTAATCGGAGGCTCCTTTTTTGCACTCAAAATATAGGTTTCCATTGGATAGCGCTTTGTTTTGTACTTTTCAATAAGCTGTGAAACTAGTGAGCCATTTGTATTGGTTCGATTGGAAAAACAGATGGCATCAGAAAAATGGGCTACCCCATCGAACCAGGCATTGAAATTATTCGATCCAATGAGATGAGAGTCAATAAGGGATATTACCCTGCAGAGCTTGAGTTGTGGGTTTTCATTCAACAATGCAATGCTGGCTTCGATTTGGTCAGCAAGATCAAATTCATTGCAAAGAAAGAGAAACCATTCATTTGCTGCTAATTGGCTGGGGTTTTCAATTTGAATTTCATCATCTTGCATGAACCAAGTGAGAAAAGGAAGTTTGGATGTCGGGGTACTCTCGGGAAACAGGCAAAGTGAGCTTTGTTTTCCCTGATCTTTGTTGAGAATCAAGGAAAGTACCTTCTCGTCACCAGAGTTTGGAGTTCTGATAATTAAATATAAATCGCCTTCCATGTTGATGGTTACAAATCGTTAAAGGATTCGCACTGAGCTACATGCCGCATTTTGTGGTCGATCAGAACAAGGGCAGTCATTGCCTCAACGATGGGCACGGCTCGTGGTAATACGCAGGGGTCATGCCTGCCTCGGCCCATTAGTTCGGTTTCATTTCCTTGGTTATCTACTGTTTTTTGAATCTGCAGTACAGTGGCAGTTGGTTTAAATGCCACCCTAAAGAAAAGTTCCTCGCCATTGGTTATCCCTCCCTGAACCCCTCCGGAGTTATTAGTTTTCGTGGAAACTTGACCATCTCGACTTTCAAATAAGTCGTTGTGCTCGGAGCCTTTGAGCAGAGTTCCTTCAAACCCGCTGCCTATTTCAAAGGCTTTGGTGGCGGGCAGAGACAGCATTGCTTTGGCTAAATCTGCTTCGATCCGGTCAAAAACAGGTGCACCTAAGCCAACGGGCAAACCATTTACTCTGCACGAGATTGAACCGCCGACTGAATCCCCTGCTTTTTTTACTTCCAATATACGGTCTTCCATTAACTTGGCAGTTTGAGGGTGAGGGCATCGGGTAGGGGAAGCTTCTACCTCATCAAGAGTGGGTGGATTCTCAGTATTTGGGCATTGAATATCATGAATTCTTTCCACATAGGTGGATATGGAAACATTCATGGTTGTTAGAAGTTTTTGAGCAATGGCTCCTGCGGCAACCCTGGCTATCGTTTCTCTGGCAGATGAACGGCCTCCTCCTTCGTGATTGCGGATCCCAAATTTGGATTGATAAGTGAAATCGGCATGGGAGGGGCGAAATTTTTCTTTCATTTCGTCATAAGCTTGAGGGCGGGCATCTTTGTTCCTGACAAGCATGGCGATAGGAGTGCCTAAGGTTTTTCCTTCAAAGACTCCCGATAAAATTTCAACTTGATCAGCTTCGTCTCGTGGAGTTGTAAGTTTGCTTTGCCCAGGTCTACGACGTTCCAGGAATGGTTGGATATCTGACTCGGAAAGGGGGAGACGCGGAGGGCAGCCATCGACTACGACTCCGATACCGCCACCATGGCTTTCTCCCCAGGAAGATATTTTAAACAAATTTCCAAACAAATTTCCCATACACTCCATATTTTAAATTCTACCCAATAAGGCAAAACAATTTCCTTTAGAATGCATGCCTTATTTCTGATTTTATCTCCTGTGCTTTCAATGGGGTGGAATATATTTGCAAGAGATAAAAAGTTTTCTAACATATGTAGTCTAAGGTCGGGTCCCATGCGACACGTCTCGAACGAACCCCGTCAGGTCCGGAAGGAAGCAGCGGTAGTTATGAGAAGTGTGTGCTGTGGGGTGCCTGGCCTTTTTTTTGGTTTGCTTACAAAAAAGTATAATTTTACTTCTTTGGCTTGCCTGAATATCTGTTAGTAAACATTGATGTTAGCTGTGACCAAATCATCTTACCAAGTAATCGCAAGGCGTTGGAGACCTAAACAATTTTCTGAATTGGTTGGGCAAGACCATGTGGTGCGCACACTTGGTAATGCCATCGAGATGGAGCGTATCGCTCATGCCTACCTTTTTGTCGGACCCAGGGGAACAGGGAAAACTACTTCAGCACGACTTTTTGCAAAGTCCCTAAATTGGGAAGATGGTCCCTCTTTGGATGTGCCATCTGATTCTGAAATTGGTCAGTCCATCATGGAGGGAAGATGTTTAGATGTTATCGAGATTGATGGTGCTTCCAATAACTCTGTGGACCAGGTCCGTGATTTGCGGGATGAGTGTCAGTATGCGCCCGCTCAATGCCGGTTTAAGATATATGTTATTGATGAAGTGCATATGTTGAGCCAAGCCGCTTTTAACGCCTTACTCAAGACTTTGGAAGAACCCCCTTCTCATGTGAAATTTGTTTTTGCAACGACGGAAGCTAACAAAGTCCTTCCGACAATTGTTTCGAGGTGCCAGCGCTTTGAGTTCCGTTCCATACCCGTAGAATTAATTGTTAGAAAGCTCCAAGAGATTTGTGATAAAGAGGAAATCATGGTTGAGCCAGAAGCTTTGCAGGCTATTGCCAGAATGGCCCAGGGAGGAATGCGAGATGCACAAAGTATTTTGGATCAGTTGATTTCCTTTTGTGGCACCAAAATTTCGCAATCAAATGTGTTAGATGTGTATGGCCTTGTGTCTCGCTCCCGTATTGAAAGACTGGGTGATCACATTCTTCAGGGTAAATATGATCTAATTTTAGAAGAAGCCGATGCTTTTGCCAATGAAGGCGTTGATTTTTACAGAGCATTGCTGGACTTAGCTGATTACATCAGAGAATTTCTGGTCGAAAGCATGAAAACGGATAAAGGTTCATATCCTGAGCAAGCAGTCCGCGTTCTGGATGCTTTGAAGGCAGGTGAAGCCCTCGTACGATCTGGTTTATCTGAGAAAACAAATTTTGAAGTAACTTTACTTCGAGCTGTGGAAGCAGGAAAGTCCCGTTCAATTGACCGGGTTATACGGGAAATCTCGGGGCTCGTACCTGAGGGTAGTAAAAAAAAAAGTACTGAAGGCGGAGTAAAGAGTATTCAATCCCCGGATAAGCCTCCTATTAACAAGGATCAAAATACCGAGGAAAGTGTGAGCAGGTCTGTTTATGATACGCCTTCAGATCATGCAAAAGAAGAAGGATCCGTTGTCCAGGAATCTGGGAAGGGATCTAAAGAACCTGGTGCTAATTCTACTGATGTAACCGAGCTTAAAAAGCTTGAAGCTGAGAGAAATAACCTGGTTATTGAAGCATCTAAGGACCAAGATCTTGAGTCTAAGCGGAGAGTGAAAGATCAAAAACTAATCGATGAAAGAACTGCAGCTCTACCGGATGGTGTACGAAGAGTTTTGAAAGATAAATTTCGAGCAGATTTTGTTTCAATCGAAAAAATTGATCAGAATCTTTTGATTTAAATTTTATAAAAGAAATCTCATTCACTTCGGGTAAGAAATGAGACTGCATCAGATTTTACCCAACCCTTTTTACTGTTGTCTATGCTTTGAACTAAAAACCATTTCTGCCCGCTTAAACTTTTGTGTGACTGCAGTAATGAATTGCTAGACAGGTTAAGCCAAAGGCTTTCCCCAGGTTTAACATAGGTATTTGCTGAACTTCCTGAACCGGCAAACCTGCGAAGGGGAATGTTTTGCGAGGCATTACTTTCGTTTTCATTGATTTCAGTAACAATCACCTCTCTAGTGAGTAAACTTTTATTTCCTGTTGATGTGTATGCCCCCCAGAATAAAAAACAAAGAAGAAGGAACCAAATCAAGATGGGGAAAATAAACTTCTTTTGGTTCCAACCCTGAAAATATAAAAAGGCTAGGGCTAAGGCTCCCACCCAGAAAGTAGAAGTCAGTGAAATGATCCAAAAATCGATCGAACTAGAATTTAGGTAAATTGAGAGATCTGTTTTTGGAAAATTTACTCCTGCAGTTTCTAAAGCGAAGTTTAAATTTTCCTGAAAAGCCCGATTGCCTGGATCTAGTAGCAGTGCTCTTCTGTAATTAAGCACGGCTTTACCGTATTTCTCAGTTTTAAAATATAAGTTAGCGAGATTTCCGTGGAGATTGGAAGATTTACTTACTTTGGAAGCCCCTTCATATAAATCAATCGCGGTGAGTAAATCGCCAGAGGCTTCTGCGCGAACTGCATCGTAAAATAACTTGTCCTTTGAATTTGCAATTAAACTTTGGGAACCAATGAAGCAAAGAACTACTAAGGTTGAAATAAATCGTGTCATTTTAACTTCTTAATGATTTTCAAAGCTTGCCGGAATTCTTCTTTGAGATTGAGAGTTTTCTGGTCGACCCCGGCAAATTCATAATCGTCAAACTTAATCAGTAAAAGCCTGACTTTTGAAATTAAATCTTTTTCTTTATTTGCTTTTTCCAGCAGTTCTATCAGCTCGTCACTCGATAGTGCATATGGATTCGGATGAGATTGGAGCAGTCCCACCTTGAATTGAATGATAGAACGATAACAGCGAAAGAATTTTTTGGAGTCGTTATATGACAAATATTTTTTCAAATCCTTGAGAAATGTAATCTCCTGCTGTTTATGGCTTTGGACACCCCTGTACCTTTTTTTTAACCCAATAAATAAGAGTAAGCAGAATGCAGCAAGAGGAATGATTTGGGTTATCCAAAAGGCAATGGATTGTAATAAACTGCTGGAAATAAAAGTGTTTTGCCAAACTCCTGGTTCACTCTCTGTCTGAAAAAGGTCTTGGGTGGTAAATCTTTTGGAAGAAGGCACAGCTTCACCTACAGATCTCGTATTCCCTTGATCAACCCATTTTTCTCCTGGGTCAACTCGTAAGGGGTGCTCGACCGAGCTTATGGATTGGTATTTCTCGAGATCAGGGTCAAAGTATGAGAAGTAAAGTGTAGGGACTTTTAAGAGGCCTGGTGTGAGAGGCGTGATAACATATTCAAAATTTTGTGTACCCTCAAATTTGGTTTGCATGTCTCCTTGAAATGAAAAGGCAGGTGGTCCAATTTTAAAATCCTTATTTTTTTCAAAAGAGGGAGCCGGCATAGATGTAAAATTTCCTTTACCCGAAATTGAAAATGTCAACCTAACAGGATCACCGAGTGAAACATGATCACGATCAATTTTAGACCTTATTTTAAATGCACCAACAGCTCCGTTAAATTGTGATGGTCTACCAGATTTAGGCAGGGGGCGAACTTCAATCAATTTATTTTCTGAAGAGACTTTGATCGACTCTTCTCTTCCAAAACCAAAAAAAGGATCGTTAAAAAATGGGCTATTAAATGGAGTGCTTCTCTTGTTGTTGGTTCTTACACGAACACTGGAATGGTAGGATAGGGAATGGTTTCCTGAAGTTGTTGAAGTGAGCCCAATTTTCCAAGAGTAGGATGTATAATTCTTGTTATATTTTATAACATTTCTTTTTTCTGCAGGTTGGCCAAATTCAGTGGCTGAAAAAGCTTCGCTTTGTTTGACGGGAGCGTTTTCGATTCTAGTGAAAGGCATCCGGTCCCAAAGAAACAAGCCAACATTAGAAACAATTGTTTCACCCTCATAAACATACTCTCGAGGCATAGAGAATTCAATGAATGCCGCCTGTTTGAGGTCTTGTTGTTGCTGGTTTTGTTTTTGTTGATTTTCGATATCTAGCTGCGTTGGTGCAAGAACTCTAAGTGTCGCTGCTGGCACAGTTTGAGGTTGGCCATCAATCATAATTGGCCATGCAGGAATAGTAAATATACCCTTCTGGGTAGGGCGTGTGGAAAAACTCAATTCAAGTTTTATTGAAGTGACCCCATTGATAAGGCTGACCTTGCGAAAAGTTTTTGGATTATTTGAAATTTCTAGGCCGGGAACATTAGGAATAGAACCTTTTGGCGAGTTTTGAGAACCTTGAATAATAATTTTGTAGGCACTACTATTACTCAAAGTCACGGCTGAAGGTTCAAAGTATGCTTCGATTTGCACTTGTGGTTGCTGCCCAGAGGATGCAGTAAGCATACTTAAAGCAAAGATATAGTATGTGAGCGTCTTAAAGCAGAAATATCGGTGGAGTAGATTCATTTAGTAGTCTCTCCCATTTTTCAAAATTCCAGCTGGACGCAAGGCTTGCTCAAGAGGCTCACTTTTTGATTCCGTTTCTTGAAGAAGCCTTTCATACAAGGCATTGATTTCTTGTGGCACTTGGTCCGCTTGTGACTCACTTTCTTGATTTTCAGAGTTTTCTTCTTCCTCTTCCCCCTGATTTTCAGGTTTGGCTTGTTCCTGCGGGGAAGATTGCGGTTCACCTTGTTGGTTTGATTTATCGTGAACTCCAAAATTGAGATTATCTGACTGAGACCCAAAATCAACCCAGGTCAGGTAGGCTTTTCTTTCTTCGATCGGGTAAGTTATATTGGCATCAGAGTTTTCCAAAGCAATGTGCACTGAATGTTGACCTGGTGGGACAGGAAAATGAAATCTCCCATCCTGTGACGGTTTGATTGAAGTCTCATTTTCATCCAGCTGAAAGTTTCCGTTGGTATCGAGAAAAACTGAAGCAGCAGAGTAGCCAGTTTCATTTGTATCTCTGTGGCCATTAGCATTCTTGTCCGCCCAAATTTCACCCTTTATAGTCGGAGCAGTTCGATAGGGAATCAGTAAGGAGTAGGATCCGGCTTTTCTGAAATCTAATAAATGATTTCTTACAGTAGATGAGTTGAGCGGGGGAGGAGGGGGGGGGAAGAGAGGAACCAAATAACTATTTTGAGTGAGATTCTGATCAGCGAGTTTTGACGCAATCGTGATATTTGTGGGATAAGTCCCAGAAATCCATTCAAATATAAAGTTTCCTTCTTGGTTCGTCGGTATTTGGGGTTCTGTGGTTGCATTTAGGTCACCATTATTATCTTTATCCCAAAAAATTATTCCTTTCAGCCCGGGTTCATTTTTTTGGAGTAGACCATCCCCATTCCTATCTTTCCATATTTTCCCTTTGATTAAGCAAACAAAAGACTGGATTCTTTTTTCAATTTGATCCTTGAGCGAATTAAGATTCAGGGAAGCTTTTTCATTCCCATCCAATTCATAAGCAGACTCGTAAAAGCCCAAGGCTTTTTCCCAAGTTTTTCTAGCTTCTGTGACATTTTGTTGATCTAAATGAAAATTGGTTTTTTCGTAATAAATATTTCCAAGCCCGTTAAGAGCGATTGACTGAAGACTTGGGTCATCTACGGACGAGTCTACGGAACTCTCGAGAAATTTTTCTGCTTCCTGTAAATATTCGGCTTCGAGGTGGGCAAGTCCTGTGTTTAATAAAAGCTTGGAGTCAACTTCTTTACCCGAGCTTCTAGAGGCATTAATTTCAAGCTCATAAAATTGAGCCGCCTTGTCAGCATTCCCTCGATCTAGTTCCTCCTCCGCTCTTTCTATGTTATCTCTCTTGAAACAACCGAGGAAAAGAAAAAAAGGCAGAGTTTTTAAAGCCAAGTTTTTCCCATATTTTTTGGCATTAGGCACAAGGGTGTCCAAAAAAAGAAAAAGTAGTGCCAGCAGTACAAAAGGTTGAAACCTTTCAATTGGTAAGCTTGTCGATAATTGTTCTTTTTTTCGCTTTTGACCAATGCTTTGTAGAATCTCAAAAGCTTTGGCTAGTCCTTCTCCCGTTGGTCCAAGATTGAAATATCTCCCCTTGGTCGCCTTGGCTATTTTTTGAAGGGATCCAGGATCCATCTTCGTAACAATTATTTCCCCATTTCTATCTTTAAGGAAATTTTTGGCAGGCATATGAAACGGGTCGGTTGGGATAAAAGAACCTTCTGGAGAACCCACTCCAATCGTGTAAATTTTAATTCCTTCTGCTTGGGCTTTCTTGGCCCTTTTTAAGCCTTCACCTTCTAAGTCTTCTCCATCTGAAAGAAGAATTAAGAATCGATCATTGTCGTCTTTGGCAAATGATCTGGAAGCTTCATCAATAGGTAACGCTAAATTGGTACCAGGTGTTTTAATAATACCGGCGTCTAGGTCCTCTAAAGTTTTTAGAAAAGCCTGGTGATCTAAAGTCAGAGGACATTGTAGGAAAGAGGATCCTGAAAAGGCAATAAGTCCGAGCCGGTCACTTTTTACTTTTTCCAACAAGTTCCGGATGCCAAGTTTAACCCGTTCGAGCCTGTTCGGGTTAACATCTCGTGAAAGCATGCTTTTAGATACATCCACAGCAATTAAAATGTCTATTCCGCGGGGTGTGGCTAATCTCTGCTTTGTACCCCACTGAGGTCTTGCCAATGCAATGAATGACAATATGAGGGCAAGGGCAATTAACAACAGCTTTAGGTTGCGTTGTGTGAGGGAGGACTTGGGGACTAGTTTTTTTAAATGTTTTTGAGCAATAAGAGTTCGAAGTCTTTTCTGCTTTGCTTTTTCGGAGAATCGAAAGAGGAGCAAAATGAACAGGAGGATAATGGCCCCTAAATAAAGAATTTCAATTTCGGCTACCATCTTTACGGAATTTTCATTAACAAAGTTCTAGCCAAAACAAATTCTAGTAAAAGGAACAGGATGGCAAGTATGAGAGTCCACTGAAAAAGGTCATCAAAAAGTGCGTTCACATGAATTTTAACTTCGGTTTTTTCAAGCCTATCAATTTCTTCATAAATCGAACGAAGTGATTCCCTATTTTTAGCTTCGTAAAAGCGGGCATCAGTCTTGGAGGAAATCTTTTTTAATATTTCTTTATCGACGGGGTAATCAGCGACCTGAATGACAGGTCTGCCATTGGCATATCGCATTAGATCTTTTGTGGATGGGTCAAATAAGTAAGTCTTAGTCCGACTATTTGTCCCAATGGCAATGGTGTAAATCTTGATTTTGTCTTGCAAGGCACCTTCCGCAAAAACGAGAGGGCTGTGTTGTGGCGCAGGCTCGTCTTTACCATCTGTTAAAAGAATCAAGATTTTCGATTTTGATTCCAAGGGTCTTAGGCGGTTAATCCCCTCGGCGAGGGCAGAACCAATGTTAGTCCCAGTCTGATGGGTTAATCCGACCCGAAGGCGGGCAAGATTTTTTTGTAAATGTTCTTTGTCCAGGGTTAACGCACTGACCAGATAGGGATTCACGGAAAAAGCAACCACCCCAATGCGGTCATATGTTCTCTTTTTAATAAAGTCTTGAAGCACATCTTTGACTACATCTAAACGCGTGACTTCTCCGATTTCCGAATCACTCATGTCTAGTGCAAGCATGGAAGCAGAGAGGTCGACTGCTAATACAATATCAACCCCACTGGATTCGATCGTCTCTGTACTCTGATCAAGTTGAGGACGTGCAAGGGAAAGAATGAGTAAAAAAAGACAGCAGTAGCGAAAAAACATGAGGATCCACAAGTATCTTTCTCTTCCAGTATTCTTTACTTTTTCAATCTTGGAAAGACTTGAAAAACGAACAGTCAGAGAGGTCGAACCCCTCTTACTTCGAATCCAAATTAAGATTGGAATTACTAAAAGCAGGAAAAGCCAATACGGCTCGGCAAAGCGTAAATTTTGCAGCACTGTAAGGATCATTTTGTTTGAAGGTTCAGATTGCTTTGAAGATCTGATTCTTTTTGTTCTTCCTCAAGTTTTTGCTTGGTATCTTTGACGAAATTCAGGGCTACATGCACTAATTGTTTGGTTGTTTCCTCCGTAACCTGCTTCTTTGAGTATTTGATTTGGTCCCCTTGTTGAATGAAATCTTGCAGTGTTTCCTCATAGCGATTTTTGAAAAAGGAATGACTTGCAATCTCACGCATAAATTCTTCCCCCGTTAATTCCATAGCTGGTAAATTAAAAAGTCTTTCTACATAAACTCTCAGGATTTCAGATAATCTAAAAACCAAGGGCTTGGGGGCGATTGACTTCTTTCTTTGTAAATCAGAAATCGCTTGCAGCGCATCTTCGTATGGGTCCGAGGGTGCATCTTCTACCTTTACATCAACTTTTTCTTTTTTCTTTTTTAAAAAATACCATACTGCCAGCCCCATTAAAATTACAGCAAGGAGTACTAGAATAGTAATCAGATTTTCTTTTAAAATTTCGTTTAATGACTTAAAAATTGGAAGTGGTGCATCCTTTTGGACATTATCGTCTAATAGATAATCTGCAGTGGTTTGGGCAATGGAGGCAATTAACATTATCGGTTCCTCCTGCTTTTTCTCATTTGAAAGAATTCTTTAAGAATCTTTACGAAATCTGATTCAGTGGAGAACGAGAACAAATCAATTCCTCGTCTTTTGAGTCTCTGTTCAAATCGGGTACGGGTTTCGCTAGATAACTTGGCGAATTCTTGAGTGAAACCCTCCCTGCTCGTGTCCACCACAATAGTTTCTCCGGTTTCAGAATCTTCTAAATGTATGATTCCAAGCGGAGGGAATGATTTTTCGTAACGGTCAAACACATGACCGCAGATCAAATCATGCTTTCTTCGAGTAGATGCAATTTCTTTGAAAAATAGATCTTCTGCCTGTTGTCTTTCTTCTTTGTATTCTGGAATAATAAAATCTGAGAGAAGGAATACTACAGCTCGTCTGCGCAATACATGATTAATAAACCTGAGCCCACCATTGATATCGGTACCCACATTTTTATTTCGGTGAAACAGGATCTCGCGCAAGATGCGGAGTACATGCTTTTGTCCCTTGGCAGGTGGAAGGTAAATTTCCACTTCGTTGGAGAAAAGAAGAAGGCTTACCTTATCTCCGTTCCGATTTGCGGCGAATGCTAGCAATGCACCGAGCTCTGCAAGTCTCTCTCTTTTGCTTCTTTTCTTTGATCCAAAAGATCCGCTCTCACTGATATCGATAGCCAATAAAATAGTGAGCTCCCTTTCTTCCCGGAATTGTTTAACAAAGGGCACACCCATTTTGGCAGTCACATTCCAATCAATCGATCTTACCTCATCGCCCGGTTGATATTCCCGAACTTCTTCAAAATCGATCCCTTGCCCCTTAAATGCACTGTGGTAAGAGCCTGCCAAGGCTTCGGAAACAAGTCGATTCGATCGAATTTCTATTTGCCTGACTTGCTTGAGGATATTTCTGGTGAAATCTTGATCCGAATCATCCATAAGTCTTAACCTGCACTAAGGGGTAATAAAATTGCTCAGGGGACAGGAACTGTTTCAAAGATTTTCTTTATAATATCATCACTGGAAATATCTTCAGCTTCGGCCTCATAACTGACAATAATGCGGTGTCGAAGCACATCGAAACCAATGTCCTTGATGTCTTGGGGTGTTACAAAACTTCTTCCTTGCATGAAGGCATGGGCTTTGGAGGCAAGTGCGAGGCTTATTGTTGCCCGAGGGGATGCTCCAAATCTTATAAAAGCACTCAATTCAGATGCGCCAAATTGATCTGGATTCCGAGTGGATTGGACAACATCCACGAGGTAGCCCTTTAATTTATCATCTAGGTAGATTTCATCGACAAATTTACGGGATTTGAAAATTGTTTCTGCATCCACAACAGGGCTAACATCATGACGAACGGAAACATTTGCGTTCGATTCCAGAATTTTTAATTCTTCATCTCTACTCGGGTAGTCTACCACTAATTTTAGCATGAAGCGATCCATCTGTGCCTCGGGAAGAGGGTAGGTTCCTTCTTGGTCAATTGGATTTTCTGTAGCAAGCACCAGGAAAGGCTTGGGTAGCATAAAAGTCTCGTCACCAATAGTTACCTGTCTTTCCTGCATACCTTCCAAGAGAGCGCTTTGTACTTTTGCAGGGGCCCGATTAATTTCATCAGCTAACAGAAGGTTGGTGAAAATAGGCCCTTTTTTCGTGGTGAACTCTCCTTGGTTAGGGCTGTAGATTAAGGTGCCCACCACATCTGCCGGTAAAAGGTCTGGAGTGAACTGTATGCGCTTAAAATCAGCCCGTATACATTGGGAGAGAGTTTTGACTGCCAAGGTTTTAGCAAGTCCGGGAACCCCTTCTAAAAGTACATGACCATTTGCGAGTAAACCAAGAATTAAACGGTCTACGAGGTATTTTTGACCGATGATGACTCGGCCAATTTCCTGCCGCAGCAGATCTACCCATGCGGCTTCGTTTCGTATTTTTTCCTGTGCTTCAGGAGCAGGAGGTATAGATTTGTTTTCTTCGCTCATAATTTTAAATTACAAGAAGTAGAGCGTAAACAATCAGAGGATTTGTCCAAGATAAATCCGAATGTATTTAATTCTGATACTTTTCTTCTTGCCGATAACGACATCCAGTGGATTGAATGTGGTATCTTTTTAATAGAACGAAATACGAAAAAGAATGAAATTTAGCAAAGAATCTAAGAATACTTTTTTATGTTTGCTCATCATCCCTTTGGTTTGGGTTGTCCTAAACCATTTTGGTTATTTGGATTTTTTGAAAACGAAGTCACTCGATTGGAGACTTCAATTTCGGGGCGAAATTCAGCAGGAAATTGCCAGTGAAGAAGGAGGCATGGTTCAAGTGGAAGATAATAAATCTCTTCCCCGAATTCCTAAGGTGACCTATGTGAATTTTGATGCGTCTACTCTCGCAATGGATGGCGTGGGGGAAAGACCATGGGACCGGGCATTCTTTCGCGATACCGCTCTCGCTTTGATTGAGCGGGGGAATGCGCGAGTCTTGGGTTTCGACTTTGGCTTTACTCCGAAAAGTATGTCGAAAATGGTTCCCCGTGAAAATTCTTATCGTAGTGATGATGCGATTGGGGAACTTGTGAAGAAATACCCTGACCGGGTTGTACTTGGTTGTCTTTATTCAGGGGTTCCTACCCAATTTGTTAAGCCGACGGGGGTGAGTGCATTCCCGCCTTTTTTCTATGATGGATTTTCTTTAAAAGAATCCGTGAGGTCCGAAAAATACCATTACCCTGAGTCTCCAACTTATCCCTTACTGAGTTATCAAAATGGAAAATACTTGGGTAGGGTTGGTTCTTTTACCGTGCCCCCGTTCCGTGCGGTTGATGAGATCCCAAGATGGGTGCCTTTATGGTTTCCTTCCATGGGCAAAGCTCATGCGTACAACTTACTTGGAGGCAAACAAAGTAAGTTAGATTTTGAATTACCTCAAGATAACCAAGCTCGCATCAATGAGTTGGAGATTAAGCGCCAAAAGCTAATCACTGCGAAAGAGCAAAAAGTAACAGAAATTACTAAAGCTTCTGAGCAGATCGCTAAGCTTCAAGTGAATAAAGAAAAAATAGATTCTGTGGTTGCTGAGTTAGAAGACCAGAAAAATACCGCTAAGGAGTTGAAGAAACAAATTATAACATTTCAAAGCACTCTTCAGGCAAACCAATCATTAGCCACAGTTATTACACCTCAAATTAATCAAAGAACGCAAAAGCTGAATGGAATCCTTGTCGTTTATCTGTCAGATTTAAACAGGAGCCTCGGGTTATCACCCAATGAAACCAGCAAAGCCGAAAGTCGTATTGACCAGTTGGATCAAGAAATTTTGAATTTCCAGTCTACTTTGTCTGCAAATCCAGCAATTGCAGCGATTATCAAGCCTCAACTTGAAAAAAGAATATCAGAAAAAGAAGCACTTGCCCAAACACTCGCAGCCTCTTCGGCTATTTCCGATATTAACTTAAATAATCAACAACAGTCCAAAGCATTGGGTAATCTGGAAACACATTTGGCTGAAAAAAATGAAGAGTCTGCATCCATATCCTCTGGCTTGGCAAAGCGAGCCGGTGCTCTAGTCGAAATCAGGACAGGAATTGATGACCTCAATCAAAAGGTATCAAGGGTACAACGTGATCTTTTAAGGCTGAAAGGGAAAGCGGATACTGAGCTTATTGAGAGCAACCAAACCTTGCGCTTAGTTTACAAGGCAAGCGATGATGAAAAAGAAGCCAAGCTTGTGGACTCTCTCCCCAATGAAGTTCCCCTGCGGAGAGACCGAAATGTGTATGCTCTCGGAGTTGAGAGCCTACTTGCTTATTACGGCCTTGATGAAAAATCGGTCACCATTGATCAAGATGGCACCTTTCAGATCCGATCACTGGCTGATGATATTCTTGTCAGTTGTAAAATGGAGGAAGGCCAGTTCTTGGAAGTGAATTGGTTTACTCAATGGACTGAAAATTTGGAAGAGAGAAAAATGATGAAAGATGCCAAGAAGGCTTACAGTGATGGTGATTTTCAAGCTTACACTCGTTTAGTGCCTTCTATTCTTGAGAAATTTTTGAACAGGGTAGATGGAGTTTCAGTTACGAATTCCACGGGAATTATCGGAGCCCTTAAAGATTTAGAGCTAGAATCAAGTCTTATTGAAATGGCCGAAAATTTATTGGGGCAAAGACCAGACAATTCAAATATCCCAGGCTTTGATGATCTTACAAAAGTGGTTGAAGCCATCGCTTATTATTTTATTCCCCCGAGTTTACAGTCGAAGACAAACCCAATGTGCGGGATGCGTGATGTTTTACAAAATGCTAAATTTCAGGATCAAGTAACCGCTAAAATTAAAGAACTTGAAAATAAAATAGATAGCCTTCAAGGGCCAAGTGTTATGGGGAAAATCCTTACTGGATTGGAGGCTGACCCAGGAAATGAATCTATACTTTTGATGAAAAAACAAGTCGATGAAGCCATTGAAATAAACACTCAAAACTGGGATGAACAAGAACAGGAACTTCAACGCATCAATTCGTTTTTCGCTTGTTTTAAAGATTCTATTGTACTCCTCGGACCTGAGGAGAAAACCTTCCAGGACCTTGCTCCCACACCTTTAGATAAAGCCTCAGTCCCCAAAGTGAGTGTTCATGGGAATTTGATTAAAACGATGACCACAGGTAAGTATATCACCCGTCCTCATAAATATGTGGATCATGTAGCCACAGTCCTGGTTTGCCTGGTGATGGGACTTTTATCAGTGTATCAGGGAAATAGGGCGAGCTTGGTACAGGCAGCGGGAATTTTGATATTGGTGGGCTTTGTGGTATTTGGGTTATTCACTTTTTCAAATACTCATTTTCTATTACCAATCACAACGCCTGCATGTGCAGGTCTGAGTACTTCTTTCATAGGGTTAGCCGCAATGGTTGTGATTGAGCAAAAAGCAAAAGGGAAATTAAAAGGTATGTTTGGGAGTTATGTTTCTTCGGACTTAGTCGAGCAGATGGTTGATTCTGGGGAAGAACCGAGCCTTGGGGGAGAAGAGACCGCAATCACTGCTTTTTTCAGCGATGTACAGGCATTCTCAAGCTTTTCTGAGCTATTAACTCCTACGGGTCTTGTTGACTTAATGAACGAATACTTGACCGCAATGACAAATATTCTGCAGGAAGAGCGCGGGACTTTGGATAAATATATTGGGGATGCAATTGTGGCCATGTATGGAGCCCCTATTCCGATGCAAGATCATGCTTATCAATCTGTAAGAACGGCTATCTTGATGCAGCAGAAACAAATTGAATTACGTGATAAATGGAAGCTTGAAGCCGACAAATGGGGGAAATGTCATGGTTTGGTTTCTCAAATGCAAACACGGATTGGGTGTAATACTGGAACCGCGACCGTTGGAAATATGGGAGCCTTGGATCGGTTCAATTATACGATGATGGGTGATATGGTTAATTTAGCTGCCCGTTGCGAAAGTGGGGCCAAAGCATACGGGGCTTATATCATGATTACCGAGGAAACAAAATTTGCATCCGAGAGCACCAAAGATGATATTGCTTTCCGTTACTTGGACAAAATTGTTGTAAAGGGCCGTTCTCAGCCTGTTGCTATGTATGAACCAACGGGATTTATGTCTGAGTTGACTCAAGAAACTCAAGATTGCTTGGATTGCTTTCGTCAGGGAATTGATAAATACCTCCTCCAGGATTGGGATGGGGCGTTAAATTTGTTTGAGAAAGCCAAAGAAATGGAGCCAAACAAACCTGGGGTGACACCTGGAGTGAAGGACAACCCCTCTATGATTTTGATTGATCGTTGTAAGGTAATGAAAGAGAACCCACCTGAGGCGGACTGGGATGGAGTTTATGTAATGACAACCAAGTAGGTTGGCTAGGGAATCAATCTTATTTATTTCGCGAAGTATTCGGGGGCATTTCCACCTTTCCACTTGATATTGCACCCGAGGCTAGGGATTTGTTTTTGAGGTGGCGCATGACCAGCCAAAAGCAGTTCCATTGCGTTAATTAAATCTGTTCCTGTAACTGGGCTAGGTTGTCCAGGTCTCGATGCATCATATTGACCTCGGTAAAAGAGCTTTTTGTACTGGTCAAATAAAAAAAAGTCTGGTGTGCATGCGGCTTTATAGCTCTTGGCCACGGTCTGGTCATGATCAAATAGGTAAGGGAAAGAAAAACCTTTATTCACAGAAAGCTCCTTCATTTTTTTTGGGCTATCAGCCGGGTATTTGACTTCATCGTTTGACGAGATCATGAGCACCAAAATATCCTCTTTGCTCCACTGATTACATTGCTTGGTGAGGTGATCGAGCAAATGAATCACATACGGGCAATGATTGCAGATAAAGCAAACTAAGTAAGCCTTCGAAGATTGATTTATTGAAAAATCAAAGAAATTATCAGATCGAGAATCCCGTAAGGAAAAATCGGGTGCATTTGACCCTACAGGAATCATGGTGGAAGAAGTGGCAACCATAGTAATTTTAATTAAGATTTAATTTTTCTGCAGAGAGGCTAGTCTTTTATTATATTTATCGAAATAAGCGGACAAAATGTCTTTGGCAACAGGTGTTGCGGTAAGGCCCCCCTGTATCTGATCTTGCGGGATAACGCCTTCCACTAGAACTGCGATTGCAACTTTGGGGTCCTCAACTGGAGCAAAGCCTATAAACCAGGCAAGATTAAGCTCCATGTTACGATTCCGCCATTGTCCTGTCCCTGTCTTCCCGGCAACAGATATACCTTTAATATTGCACCTCCTAGCCGTACCCCTTGTGGTGGCGAGTTCCATTCCCTCAACAATAGCTCGATATTTTGAGGTATTGCCATCCACTAAACGATGCTCACTTTTTTGAGTGGCTTGGTTTTTTAAAATTGTGGGTTTAAACTTGAATTTATTTTTTGCCATCTTTGCAGCAAAGCATGCCATTTGTAGCGGACTCTGTCTTAAACCGCCCTGTCCAATTGAGATATTAAAAGTATCTTCAAGAGTCCATTTAACTCCCAGGGCTTCCCTTTTCCATGTTGGATCAGGGACGATAGGAGAATCGCGAAGGGAAGGAAGTTCCAGGTTGGGATTGTCTGTAAACCCTAACATTTTCGCTTCCCGGATTAAGTTTTCATGACCAATTTTTTCTGCACACCTGAAAAAGTAAACATTACAACTTTGTGAGATCGCATCTCTTAAACTGAGATCTCCATGTTTTCCCGGAAATACATGGCATTCCATTCCCCGATAAATACCCTCGCACAATAACTTCTCATCTGGGTCTAATCCAGTGTATCGAATTCCTGCCAAGGCTGTAACTAATTTAAAAGGCGATGCTGGTGCATATCCAGGGTGATAAGCACGGGGAAGCCAAGCTTCCCGTCTTTGAATTTCGTCGTATGAGTTTTGCGAAATGTAAGGCGTTAAATGCTCTAGATTGTAGTTGGGCTTACTTGCGAGAGCTAATATTTCTTCACTTTCTAAATCCAACAAAACAGCAGCTGCAGGTGGAAGCATTGGTGGGGCCAATACATATTCATCTTTAGACATGTCAGGCTTGGCTAATACTCCTTGGGCATAAAGTCTTCGAAGCAGTCGGTCCGCATCTTCCCGGGTTCCTTTAAATCCTGCAACGGTTGACGCCTGTACACCACTAAGAGGGAAGGGGGCATCAACAAAGGCGGAAATTAATAATTCTGCACGAACCTCAGTTTCTTGAGAGCCTTGAAGGGCTTTGCGGGTTCTTCTTTCGATCGTCTTTCGCCAGTCCTTGTCCGGAAGAATCCGATTGCGTGCAACTTTCTGAACCATTTTTTGGAGTGAGTTTTCTGCAATGGATTGAAGGTCCTTATCGATAGTTAATTGAATAGATTCTCCTTTTGTAGAAGGCTTTTTTTCAATTCTTTCAAATCGATAACCCATGGGGTTAACTCGCCAAATATCACCACCATCCTGACCTCGAAGAATAGGGTCAAATTGTTTCTCTACTCCAGCTTTACCCGTCCTGCCTTGAACCTCGAAAGTTGCCAGGTCTCCACCTGAGAGTCCAGTCGGGTTAGCTTCATAACCACTGCCTACATACCCAAGGATATGAGATGCAAGAGATTTTTGAGGGTAGTGGCGAACCGATTGTGCTTGTACCTTAATTGGCGATTGAGTCGGGAGTTTTTCAACCAATGCAGCGTACTCTGCTGGAAGTAAATCCGTAGATATTTCTAAAGGCATGACCAATCTTTGGTTCCAATGCTTCTTTATATCTTTCATGGTCAAAACTTTATTTCTTCCAGTCATCTCATTCGCAATCCGTAAATATTTTTCTACAATCGAGAATCTTGATTCCCAATCTAGGTCAAAGCCACTTGTGCTAAATTCAAAAAAATAGGAACTTTCATTTTTACTTGGTAAGAGAGAATCCAGAAAGCCTTTATGTTCGAGAGAGATTTTAGTAATGCCAATCGGTTTGCCCTGCGGATCTAAGTTGAAGGTAATTTTAAAAAGCCCAGCTGCATTGACCCGAACCGTCTTCCCTGCATTTAAAAAAAACAGGTTTGTAATAGGATTTTCTTTGTTCCAGATGGTACAACTCCAACCTTTCTTCAAATCTTGCTCAACATGTAGCCGGCTTCCGTTGCTGAAGATTTTAGTTCCTGAAGTTCTATCCCTTGCATCAGGAAGTTTTCCAGTGAGAAATATCCCTCTTTTTTGTATATGATCGATGTCTAAACATCTTTGAATAAAGGATTCTAGTTTTAGAACAGACTTTTGGTTAAATTCATCTCTTGCTGAATAAGCCAAATTGCGTAGCTCCAATTTCTTTTCCCAAATTTCACTTTTGAGTTGTTCCATGTGTAAAATAGCTGAAAAATTTGCCCGGTTGCCAATCAGCAATTCACCGTTTCTATCAAGTACATCTCCGCGCGCACCGGGTCTAATGATTCTTCGTTGGCCTTGTTGTCTTTCTTTTGTTTCATATTCGTCGGCTTCAAAAAGTTGCCTGTAGCTAAGGACAGAGCAGAGAACCGTAAGCATGAAGGCATAAATAATTCGAAAGAGAATAAGTCTCCTGGCTTCAGGGTGGTATTTTTCAAGTACCTTCAAGCTTCAACCCCATTTATTTTTTCAGAAGAATAAGTTACCTTTAGACATTCTCTACATAATCCAGAGAACCAGGGAGCTATTACAGCAAAAAGGAGAGTTGATACGAAAACATCGACCACAATATTGGGTATCATCCAAGTACCTATTAATCCATGCTGAAATTGTAAGACCAGGAATAGGCTTATGGAGATAAGTAAATTTGCAATTACCTGCAAGAAATATGGTCGCAATAGCTCACCATTTTCGCCGCTGTGTAACCAATCCTTGGCAATAAGGTAGCAGGTTATGAGTGCGAATGTATGAAACCCGCTCGGTGTATTGTAAATACTATCAAGCGACAATCCTGTAAGGGATAGCACAAAAATCACTCTCATCCGGTCTAATAGAACGGTAGCAGAAAAAAAGAAAAGTGCTGGAAGATAGAGTAAGCATCCCCAGTTTCCCAGTGTGGAATTAATTACCCCAATAAGCTGGATGGTACCGATATTTACAAGAAGAAGAATAAAGGCTGCAAGGTTTGGTCTATACATCTTATTCTATGGGTAAAAGAAGTGTGACTTCTTGAAGTTGGCAAAGATCATTGCTGAGGATGACTTGGCCTGTTTTGAACAGTCCGTTTTCTCCTCCTTCTAGCTCTCGGACTTCACCAATAATTAATCCCCTAGGGAAGGTCTCGCCAAGAGATGAAGTCGTTAAGGTTAGTGGTTCTTCCGGGGATGCAGTAAAATCTTGAGGGACATCGAACACAATGCCTGTGGGTGTTCCACCTGGAAGAATTCCATTTCCCTGAAAGGTTACGGGCCGATTATCACCAGCAAAGTGGGCCACCACCCTAAAACTTGTATTAGTGATTAATTCTACCTCACTCATTCTGGATCCAACCGAAGTAACTCGACCCACAACCCCATTGTGAGAGATTACCCCTAACCCTTCAGAGAGTAAGGCATCTTTACCTTTTCTTAAACCGATGCTTTGCCACCAACTTGAAAAAGTCCTGCGTGAGATTCTGGCTACAAGAGAAGAGTAAGAAGCTTTTGCATCAAGGTTCAGAGTGTTTTGGAGGTGTTGAATATTGTTTTGCAAGCGATGCAGTCGCTCTTCTTCCCCTTGGAGTATTCCTAAGCTTTGAATTTGCAGGTTATGATTTCGGCCTATTCGTTGCAGTTTTTTTCCCTTTTCAATTAAAGTTTTTTTGGAGTCGGTCATGTGTCCCCAATAGTTGGTGAGATCTTTCACCCGGGTGGATAGATCCCATAACGGAGCATGAAACTCATCAAAGCTCGAGCTGATTACAACCTTAAAAGCAGCAGGTAATCCCCACCATAATAGGAAGAAAAAACCGAGATACAAAAAAGGCTTGTTCTTGGATTTTTCGCTCAGTTTGCCCAATGTCGAAATTTACTGGGTGACCAATCGATCCACTTGCTCACGGCTAAGAGTGCCAAGTAGATCGAGAAATTTCCCTGTACCATTCGCGACGCAACAAAGAGGGTCATCAGCCTGGATGACAGTTAGTCCTGTGGCATCGCTAATCACTTGGTCGAGCCCCCTGATAAGAGCACCACCTCCTGCTAAGACAATGCCTCGATCAATGAGGTCAGCAGAATGTTCAGGTTGACACCTATCTAAGGCATTTTTAACTAATTCAACAATTTGTGTTACGACTTCCTTGAGGGCTTCTTCTCGGATTTCTTGGGAGGTAATATGGATAGTTTTTGGCAGTCCTGCAGTTGCATCTCTTCCTCTTACATCCATGGTCATTTCTCCGGTGTCCAAGGGGGCCGCTGAACCAACCGTAAACTTGATTTCCTCAGCTGTTCGTTCTCCGATTAATAAACCGTAAGCTCTTTTCATGTAGGCAACGATAGACTCGTCAAGTTCATCTCCTCCCACCCGAATACTTCTTTGGTATGAAACTCCTGAAATAGATATAATTGCGACTTCAGTGGTGCCGCCACCAATATCCACAATCATATTGGCATATTCTTCGTCAATAGGAAGCCCGGCACCGATGGATGCCGCCATTGGTTCGCCGAGAAGAAGAACTTCCCTTGCTCCCGCTCGAATCGCAGAATCCTTGACTGCCCGTTTTTCAACAGCTGTAATTCCTGAAGGAACTGCAATAACAACACGGGGCGGAACCAATTTTCTTTTGTCTACTTTTTCAATGAAGTACCTGAGCATAGCTTCTGAAATTTCAAAGTCTGCGATAACGCCATCTTTCATAGGGCGAAGTGCTTCAATAGTACCAGGCGTTCTCCCAAGCATTCTTTTAGCATCTGCACCCACAGCACAAACTTTTTTGCTCGTTTTGTAACGAGCCACCACACTGGGTTCACGAAGTACGATGCCTCGGTCCCGAACAAACACCAAAGTGTTGGCAGTACCAAGGTCAATTCCAATGTCATTGGAAAGAAATCCGAAAAAATTACCTATCATTGAAAATATTAGCTTTAATGATTTCTCTCTCTTTTCGCACTTAAGTCAAAGCCAAATAACTAACATTGTAGCAATTTTATAAGATTTAATGGGAATATTTCACCGATTTGATGATTTTATCGATCTAGATGAGTATCTTTTGCTTAGAAAAATTAGTAGGATGCCCCCGAGACATAGAAAAAAAGAATAAAACTGGCCCCTGCTGAATCCTAAGATTAAAGAAGCATCAGGTTGCCTGAAGTTTTCTCCAAATATTCTTGCACAAGCGTAGAGAATTAGAAATTCCCCAGAGAGCCTGCCCGGGCACCTAGTGGCAATATCTGTTTTCCAAAATCGATACTGAATAAGTAAAAAGGGGAGGAACCCTTCTAACAGTGCAGCATATATTTGGGATGGATGTCTTGATATGCCCATCATGAAGTCAGGAGCTTTTGGAAATAGAACCCCCCAGCTAACATTCGTTGTTTTACCCCATAGTTCCCCGTTGATAAAATTTGCAATTCTCCCAAAAAAAAGACCCGGAGGAACCACGCTTACCAAAAGATCGGCAATGGGGAAAATAGTTTGCCTTGAATGTTTGGCATACCAAATTGTGGCAACGGCAACGCCGATAAACCCTCCATGACTGGCCATGCCACCTTCCCACACTCGTAGGATCATAAAAGGGTCAGCAACCAAGCTCTCCCACTGATAAAGAAGAATGTATCCGATACGCCCTCCAATAAGAACCCCGAGAACTTGGAAGGTCATAAGGTTCATTATTTGTTCGGAGTCGTAAGGACTCTTGTTTTTTTTGAAATATAAAAGCAGTAGGAAGTAAGCTGAGATAAAGCCCAAAAGGTAAGAAATTCCATACCATCTGATGCCACCAGGTCCCCAATTTCCCCATGAATCTGGGAATTTCCAAAGAAACGGACTTAGGTTATGGGTCCAATGAGAAATCTGATAAGCGAGAAACATTACATTCTGTTTTATTTGTTTTTCTTGGGGGAGCTTAATCGTTCCATGTGTTTTCTCTTAGCAAGCTCTCTCATATCCACGGCGATGTCATCATGTTCAAATATTTCCTGCCCTAAAATACTTTCAATAATATCTTCCATGGCAAGCACTCCAACAACCGAACCAAATTCATCAACCACTACACATAGTTGAACATGTTCGTTGAGTAATAAGCGAAGGGCTTTGTCAGCAGACACATTTTCTGGGATGAAGATAGTTTCTAGAGAAATTTCTTTTAAACTTAAGTTTGATTTTTCTTCTACTATTGAATTGTGGAGGTCTCTTCTCCTCACAATTCCAGTAATGTGATCAATTGATTCTTTAAACACAGGAATTCTTGCGAATGGAATATTCGGGTGACTCGTGAATGTTTCATTTACCGTTAAGTTTTCATCCAAGCTAAACATCACGGTTCTAGGTGTCATAATCTCGTGTACAGGCACATTATCAAGTTTCAGTGCATTGGTGATCCAATCCTTCTCCTGACTGGTCAATGTGCCTTCCTTCGCCCCTTTCCGTGCGAGCAGAATGATTTCCTGCTCATCACTTTCCTCATCCTTCTCTTTAGCTGGAACGACAGCTTGCACCGTTGCTTTGCAAACTTTGGAGAATGGAGTCATGATAATTCTTACAAACCAAAGAGGGTAAACCAGATTACCAATCATTTCTGAGCGATAAGAGACGGTGAGGTTTTTGGGAAGAATCTCAGCGAAAAAAAGGATTCCAAGAGTCATGCCGATCGCGAAAATAAACAAATTATTTCCATCACCACCGAGGGATTTCTCTGCAATCCCTCCAACCAAGGTAGCACCAAGGGTATTGGCAATTGTGTTTAAACTTAAGATAGCTGAGCTTGTTTCTTCTAATTCATTTCTGAATTTTGCCAACAAGTTTCCTTTTCGGGGAGAAGCAATTTTTAGATTTTCAAGTTCAGCGGAGGTTATACTTAAAATCATCGCTTCTAGCGTTGAGCATAGAGCAGAAATCCCAATTGTTAGGGACACTGCAATGACTAATTCCAAAGACATTGCATATTTCTTAGTTGGTCTTTACAAAACCTAAATACATTTAGATCCATAAAATATTGCTGCAAAAATAAAGCAAGCAAGTAAGAATTTAACATTATGAAAACACTTCAGTTACACTCTTTTCACCAATCCAAAGGTGCAAAGTTTGCCTCCTTTGCAGGCTGGGAGATGCCGTTATCTTACGGAAGTTCAATTGATGAGCATTTACTGACTAGGGAAAAAGCGACATACTTTGATGTGAGTCATATGGGTGAAATTGAAGTAAAAGGGAAAGAAGCCACTGAATTTCTATCATTCGTATTAACCCAAAATATTAAAAAGTTTCCTACAGGGAAAGGGATTTATTCTCCACTTTGCAACCATCAAGGTGGAACCATTGATGATCTTATTTGCTACAAGATTAACGAGGAAAACTATTTTCTTTGCGTGAATGCCTCCAATACAGAAAAAGATTTCCAACATCTTTTGGAAAATTCTAATAAGTTTGAGTGTCAGGTTGATAATGTATCAGAAAACTTTGGGCAGATTGCCGTGCAAGGACCAAGGAGTGAAGAAATACTTTGTGCTGTTTTCGGTGATAAAATCTCATCGCTCCAAAAAATGGATTTTGGCAGTTTTATTTTCAATTCCTTCGAGGTAATGGTAGCTAGGACGGGGTATACCGGAGAGGATGGTTACGAACTTTATTGCCAGCAGAATGCGATGCTTGGGGTTGCCGAGGCACTCGATAACTTATCCCTTGCCTCGGGGGCAGGTTGGGCGGGTCTTGCCGCAAGAGATAGTCTAAGGTTAGAAGCAGGGTTTCCTCTTTATGGTCATGAATTATCGGAAGAAATATCACCATTGCAGGCTGGTTTAAAGTGGAGTGTGGACATGAATAAGAAAAATTTTATCGGCAAAAAAGCATTAACCGAGCAGTTACATGACGCATCAATGCCGGTTGTGAAATATTTCTGGGTTCAAGGAAGAAGGATTCCACGGGCAGGTGCTCCAATTTCAGATAGCAACTCACAAGTTGGCAGAACTTTATCCGGTGGGTACTCACCCTGTACTGGGCAACCGATTGGCAGTGCTCTTATTAGCACAAAGATAGATACTAAGTTGGGAGATTGTTATTTCGCGGATGTACGGGGCACTATGGTCGAAATCACAACCTGTGCACCTATTCTCAGGGAATTAAAGAAAAAGTAGCAGTCTATTTTTTGGTTTGAAATCCCTTGATCAGAATATCAACGCCATCAAAGTTATCGAAGTTTAACTTTTTTATCATTACTTCCTCGAGCCTTCTCTTAAGTTCAAGTCGGGTTTCTTGCACATTGCAATCAGTTTGGATACGCAATTGTACAGCGAGGCGTATGGCATTACCTTTCTTTTTTATGGTAGTATTTGGGTTGAAGATACCTTCCATCTCTTCACATGTCTTTTTAACTAGTTCATGAAGGGCATGAGGAGTGATTTGAACAACCCCTTCATCATCTTTGAAAACAGGGAGCAAGTCTTGCTTCATTTTGCTTAGTGCCCAAAGGATTAAAACTAAAACTAGAAAAAGAAGAAGGGCGTACCAATAATACGGGCTTTGTAACGCCTCAGGGTAAGACCAATTAAAAAAATTCTTTATTTTTTCAAAACTCACAAATTAGTCATGTGGGGCTAGTCTGTTTTTTCATCCCACTGGATGTCATCTTCATCCTTGTCGGAGGAGTCCATCTTGATGTCGTCTATGACGACATCAATATTTTTAGTATGGTTGCCGGTCATGGCTAAAATCTGATCTCTTACCGCCTCCTGTATGGCCACGCCCACCTTGGCTAAATCAACCCCAAACTCAAGCACTACTCTAACTTCGATATCATAGCCACCATCTTTGGCTTCCGCCACTTTTACGCCTCTTTCTGACTCCTTTTTGGAGAAAAAGTCTGTTAAACCTTCAACCACACCACCACCACCAACATTGACTACGCCAGTAACGGATTGAGTGGCAAGGCGGACAATTCCAGCTACAACGCTATGGTTAATTCGAATACACCCAAGTTCGCTTGATTCTCCGGAAATTGTTGGAATTGAATCTTCAATGCTGTCATCCTTTTTCTTGTTACTCATTTGCTTACTCTTTCGGTTTTTTTTCAAATAATTCTTTGGGTGCACGGGCTAAAAATTCCTCAACATAGGAGGTGGTCGCTTCGCCTTGCCTAAAGGCAGGGTCAAGGATGACTGCTTTTACAAATTCAACATTGGTATCAATCCCTCTAATCAAATACTCACTTAAAGCACGGTACATCCGATCCAAAGCAATTTTCCTCGTTCGCCCGTAGGTAATCAATTTGCAGATCATGCTGTCATAATGAGGGGACACGGTGTAGCCCCCATATACATGCGAGTCAACTCGTACACCATGTCCACCAGGTGCGTAGTATAAGTCGATTGTGCCGGGGGAGGGGATAAAGCCCTTGGCAGGGTTTTCCGCACAGATTCGACATTCAATCGCATGTTTTGAGAGCGAAATGTCTTTTTGTGAATAGGATAAACGGCTTCCTGAAGCTATTTGGATTTGTTCTTTAATTAGGTCAATCCCGGTTGCCTCTTCCGTAACTCCGTGTTCAACTTGAATACGGGTATTCATTTCTATAAAGTAGAAGTTACCTTTCGCATCTACAAGAAATTCAATGGTACCCGCATTCACATAATCTGCGGCTAATGCAGCCTTAATGGCCGCTTTCCCCATTCTGTTTCTCAGGCTTTTGTCAAGAAAAGGGGAGGGCGATTCTTCAATCACCTTTTGGTGCCTTCTTTGTACTGAGCAATCCCTTTCACCTAGGTGGATAGTATTACCATGTTGGTCAGCCAAGATTTGAAATTCTATATGCCTCGGGTTTTCTAAGTATTTTTCGATGTATAGTGAGCCATCTCCAAATGCTTTTTCGGCTTCTAGCCTGGCAGATTGGAATTCCTTGGCAAAGGTAGCGGCGTTGTGTGCAATTCTCATTCCGCGACCACCTCCACCAGCGACCGCCTTGATGATCACTGGGAAACCAATTTTCTGAGCTGTCTTGATTGCCACTTTTTCATCGTCAACTGGGCCATCGCTTCCTGGAATAATCGGGACGCCAGCTTTGGAGACAGTTTCTCTCGCTCTTGCTTTGTGACCCATTTGGCGGATAGTTTCCGATTTAGGGCCAATAAATGTAATATCACATGATTCACACTGCTCTGCAAATTCTGCATTTTCAGAGAGGAAACCATAACCTGGATGGATTGCATCGACATCGGCAAGTTCTGCAGCACTTAAGATACGGTCGGCTCGAAGATAACTTTCATTGCTTGGCGCTGGTCCTATGCAAATGGCCTCGTCAGCAAGTTGTACATGCAAAGATTGTTCGTCTGCTTCAGAGTAAACCGCTAATGTTCTTATTCCAAGTTCACGACATGCACGAACAATTCGTAAAGCGATTTCACCTCGGTTCGCGATGAGAATTTTGCGAATCATAAATTTAGGATAATTTATTTAATCGAAAAAAGAGGTTGGCCGTATTCCACACTGTCCCCATCTTCTGCCATAATTTCGGTAACTTCACCACTAACATCAGCTTGTATTTCGTTCATCACTTTCATCGCCTCAATGATGCATAAAATATCACCTTTATTTACTTGGTCACCAACTTGCACGAACGCAGCGTCATCTGGAGAAGGTTGGCGATAAAAGGTGCCTACCATTGGCGATTTGAAATTGTTGGAAGAGTCAGCACTGGACTGAGCCGTCGAGGGTTGCACTGGAGTTGGGGCACTTGCTTGCTGTACAATCGGAGGTGAGATTGACTGAGTAATAACGCCTCCTGCACCAGGTCTTCCTAGCCTTAGTTTAAGGTCTTGAGTTTCGATCTCTAAGTCGGTGAGATCTGATTTTTGCATTAAGGAAATAATTCCTTTAAGTTCGCTTAAGTCCAAAGTTAATTTCCTCCATTTGATTGTTGTGATAAACGGTAATGTAACCATCTATACTTGATTTAAAATTTTTAGCAAAGGATAAACTTAGGGTTGCGGATTTATTTGAACTTTCCATTCGGGGTCATTCCAGGGACCAGTAATTCTAAATTGGGCAATTTTAGATAGGGGGTCTGCTAAGTTAACAATCTGTTTGAGTCCAGGAATTGGAATGTTTCCTACTACTTTAAGTCGCGAAATAAGGTCAATATCTCCGCTATCTAAATTCACGCTGCCTTCCGAGAGGATGCTCGAAAGCGAGCCAGTAATTTCTAAAGGTGAGAATGTAATAACTTCATTTTCTAAAACAAAAGTAGTTTCTAGTTTATTAAAATTAAGAGATGCTATGGGTATGGGCGATACCTTTGACAATTTTGATGATAATCCCCCAAGAAAATTAATTTGGCTTAACCCTTTATGTTTTAATTGTAAGTTTCCAGTTCCTTCAAATTGCAGTAAATTAACTGGAGGTCCCTGCGCATTTAATAAAAGACTGAAACTGCTATCCTTTAAATCAGAATTGGAATTACTGTTAGAAGGATTGGAGTCTGTTTGTAAGGGTGAATCTGTGCTCATTAGATGAGAAACTGTTTCTAAGAAATTTGCTGTATTCACTTCATTTAAACTGAGATTGAGCATAAGATTTTCAGTTTGCTCAGTTTGATTGAGTTCAAAAATTAAATTGGAACGGCCTTGCCCTATTTTCACTTCGTTAAACTTACCGCGCAAAATATTATTCTCGTAATCTAAACTTCCTTTGAGGTCCCCCAAGGGTATCTTGTGAAATTCAAATTTCTCTGCATTTCGAATGTCTACTTTAACCACGCCTTGGCGACCCTCTGTATTTTGTCTGAAGATTTTGCCCACTGCCTTACATTCAATACTGGTAGCATTTATGTCAGAAAGTTTGGCTTTCATTTTCGGTCCAAGTACATCTCTACCCAAATTTAGTGGGTATTCTCCGTCAAAATCGAATTCTATGAAATAAGGGGAATCGGATAATTGTCTGGGGAATTTAAGATTTCCCGTAATCGATTTATCATTGTGCCGTATAGATTCTGCAATGATATCGGTAGAATTGCCGTCAACCTTCACCGAAATGGAAGAGCTTGTTAAAGGAAGATTTCTGAATTTGAAATTAGCAGCCTCAACAGAACCAAGAGTTAGAGAATTACCCGGTAAACCTCCCCAAATTCCTTCAATCACAAACTTGCCATAAGGTGTTTCGCTAGGAAATTCAAAGTCTGGCCATATGCGATCCCACCAATCTGGCATCCATGCATTTAAATCTTGCGGGAAACATATGCCCTCAATGTCGAATTTGTAAGCTAAAGGAGACCACTTTTGATAATAATTACCTGTCGCTTTACTTCTGCCAAATTCACCAAATGCGTTGAGGATGAAAATATTGAAATCTTCATCCACTATACCATCGAATTTGAAATCGCCCTCCGGTGAGTTTAGAACCGAAAATTTCTCAGCATTCACATCAAAGCAAAATGTTGTAGCATTATGACTGTTGTATGATGGCATAATACCAATATCCAATGATCTCCCTGCCAGTAATTTAGTAGCATGTGAGGAACGGTTCAGAATAAGGTTACAAAGATCAGGTTGTAATAAAATATTACCTTCAACTTGTTCTTGCGCATTTTTATTGGATAGGAAGATTTGGCCTTCGGAATAAATGGAATTGTTGAGCAGTAATGCTTCATGCGTTTGAGGGGTAAGCAAAAACTGTAAGCTAAGATCAGGAAGAGTGCCTTGAAGCAAACCTTCAAGGTTTATGTTTTCTAATTCAATAGACCCTAGTGCATGGTTCCATTCACTCCGATGCAACGAAACTTCGTTCTTAAGATGAAAAGAATCAACACTGACCTTCTGCTGAGGATTCCCTGCAAGTAAGTCGTTGCCAGATACAGATGAGCGAATGGAAGCCCCATTTTTAGCAAATGAAATAACAATCTCGGCATTAAGTTTGGAAAATGGGTTCTGTTGCCCTTCCGAGATATGTATCTCTAGTTTATCGGAGAGAGAAGCAAAAACTTGTAGATTCAATGCTTCTTTAAAATCAGCAATAACCTTTAGTATTTTGTTTATTTGGACTGTTCCTTTTTTAGGAGAAGCAAAAATATTTTTTAAAAAATTTCTTTTGTTTATGACCCCGGATACAGAAACTGATTTGTTGTCAAAGTTCACATTACATCGGGTAATAATTTTCGAACTATAATTCCGAATGTAAAGGTTTCCCGCATCAAATTGTTTATGATCATGAACAATCTTTATTTCCGCACATTTTATATCTTGAACAGCTATTTCCTTGTCGTAGATGAACTTGAGGGGATTAACTTTTAAGGTAATTCTATTAAGGTCATATGTGGTGCCATCTACTGTTCTAGCAACGATGTTTCTTATCCTTATTTCATTGGGGAAGTTAAGTTTTAAATTGTGAATTTTGAGCTCAATATTTTCCTCTTTGATTAATTGAGCAAAAGCAGCACTAATTTTATCATGAACGAAAAAGTTTGTATTAAGTAAAAGTAAAACAGAAATTTGGAATAGGAGACCTAATGCAAGGGCGAAGAAAATTGATTTCCCGTCTTTTTTGATCGAAGAATATGCATCCTGTGGTCTCATGCTATAAGTGCAAAAGGATGATGGTTATTGATTCGATGGAGTAGGCAAAAACTGACTTACCCATTCGATCAATCCATTCCCCAAAGTGAAAATTGTGCTTTCGCTCTCTAACCCTCCAAACCACTGCCCATTACCTTTATCTATACTAATAAACAGCTTCTCTACTGTATGGTTGTTTTCATCTTTGAAAACAAAACTACAATCCCATGGGTTCCAGTCGCCTTGGTGCCATAAACCAAGACTGCCAAAACTGGAAGGTAAGAAGTCTTTAGCATAGAGCGATTGATTTAAAAGGCTTAAACTTGCATTATTTTCTATGCTAATGGATGAAGCATTGTGTTCAGGAAACTTTAACAAAACATTATTAAAGCTCTTAATTTTGATTAACTTATTTTTAAATGCATATTTCTTTTGGTCGAAGATACCATTGATGCCCAAATTTATCACAATGCTATGATTTGAGTCATTGATCTGGGCAACAGAGTAAGACGCTCCGGGGGTTGATTCAAGAAGGCGAACATTGGTTTTTTGCCCATCCGAGTAAATTATTGAAAAAGATGACACTGAATCCCTTTCAGAATTATCTTCATATTTTTTATCAGTAAAATCAGTAATTCTGGCAGAGTATAGCAAATCTACCAATTGATGTATTTTTTCTGTTTCTCCACGGTAGAATAACTCGTTTGTAAAGTTATGATCTTTAACTTCCCATTCATTTTCCTGCTTTTTAAGCAAAGAAAGTCTTCCGTTATTGTTGTCGATTGTAATAGTTTTGATGCTTCTCTTGGGATGTAGGAAAATTCGGTTTTCTCTATATTTTGAGTGCCAACCAGAAACTTTTTCTTTCAGATCGTCGCTTACCTTAAAGTAGGTGTTGTTTGTTTGGTTTAAGCAAAGCAATTCATTTTCTGCATCGTTTTTATAAACACTTAAAGATTCAGTGCCTCCCATTCCTTTGATTTCTATCGTAATATTTGGCTTGCCGGTAATAAACTTGGAGTTGTTTTGATCAATAACGAACCCTGCGACACGGGATGAAATTAATTCATTAATGGCTAAATTAATTGCGTTGGAATCTGCGATCCCTGCTTCAGGCTTTGTAAAATTCCATGATTGATCTTTCTTTTTTAGTTGGATGGTTTCAGGACTCGAATGGTTCAAATCTCTGATTGTGATGTCTAGCTGATCGATCCCATACATTGGGGTAGTAAAAAATGTTGATTTGCCCCAAAAAACAGGGGAAGCAGAAGCAATAGATATTAAGTCTTTAGAAGCTTTCCAAATTGCCCCTCGAAAGCTTTCATATTCTTCAATTTGAACGAACATTCCCTGAGCATCTCTCGTTTCATCTCCTAAAACTATGGTCGTCTGGCTTCCATTGCCTTTGATTTTAATTCGAGAGGAGTTAATATCTATTCCATAGTCTGAAAGCAATTCACCCCTTCTAAGCAGGTCCTCTCTAGTGATGACTAATTGAGGACTAGAGTGAGCAAGTCTAGTCTTCAGGTTTGAGATTACCAAGCTTTCAGCATTCCATTTTATGGGATGTGTTATAATCCACTCATCCTTCTTTTTATTGAGATAGATTTTTTTATCTTTACCCTCGGAAATGCTAACTTCATCCAAGCCATCAAGAATATCTAAAAGTTTTAGAGAAAAATCAGTCGGTTTATTGGTCTCTTCACTGAGATTCAAGTAAATGATGAACCCGACAATTAGGTTACAGAGCAGTAAGAGTATTTTAACTTTATTCATTATAGTTCTTTACGCAGCCAACTAACAAAAAAACCAAGTGCTACAACTAAAGCAGGAATTATAACCGAGAGGTAGGTCATATTTTTAAAGTCATCATCACTCATTGTTATGGTGTATCGGTCTAGTTTGCTAGGAGGGATATCGAGCAAGTCAACATCTTCATTTACCCATCGAATAATATTTCTACACAGAAAACTATTACCAGTATTTCTTTTCAAATTTTTGTTTGAAAGTATTGAAGAAGATCCAATGACAGCAATTTTACTTTTCTTCTTTTTGAATTTCTTTTCCGAAACTGTAATGATAGGAACCGGTCCTTCGATGTCGAGGAGCCTGTTTTTATCATATGGTTTTTTCCGCTTGGCCCACCCTGATAAAGCCCAAGAATCTCTAGAAGAATAAAGTAATTCTTTGGAAATAAAATTGGATTTCGAGGAGCTCAGACTTTCAACCGGCCGGCAATCGCTGGAGAAGATCCTAAATTCTTTTTCCATAAGTGGTTTGATTATTTCATGCGACTTAGCAGAAGGGTAGGTTGAAAGATAATAGGCACCGCTGAAGTAGTCAAAGTTAGCCAAGTTTCCATCATGGATTAGCATGTCGTGACATCTGATGCCCCATTCGCGTAATATATTTCGCAGGCCAAATACTGGGTTATCGAGAACAGCATTTTCACTGACTGGGTCTATACACAGAATAATTGAACCGTCTTCGCGGTTTACGAAGTCTCGAATGTTGGCGATCTCTTTGTCGAGGAATATGCCCTTGGGCTCAGCAATGATAATCAGTTTTGCATTAGGCGGAATGGAATCAATAACACTAAGGTCAATAGTGGTTACATCTAGGTTTGATTCTTCAATAATTCTTCTGAATTCAGAAAATCCAGTGTCACCGTCGAAGTCAGTCGGGCTTGCTTCCCCGTGCCCTCGGGTAAAGTAAGCAACATTTTTTTCTTTTTTAGGTCCAACCAAAGCTAATATGGATTCAATGATGACTTGCTCTCCCCTAAAAACTTTAGGCTCGAGTATGCCTTGTCCCGTTTCTTTCCAGTCAGAATAGAAACCTGATTCCCAAATTAGCTGCCTCGCGTTAGCATCGCTTGATTGAAAACTTTGTGATAGGTCATATGGATTAGTAGATTCCTTACTTTGATACCTGAAAATAATTTTTTGGCCTCGATTTGGAGAGTGTAGCGAAATTAAGTTAGGTTCAGTAATATTGTATTTCTGGAGGTCATCTCCTTTGATTTTAGGAGTATCTACATTTATATGGTGAACTTGAATCACATGCTTTGTGGACTCTTGCTCAAAATTTTCAAGGAGTAGCTCTAAATCAAGAAGAAGTTTTTGGACGACTTTAGGTAGTTGATTGTCATTTTTTATAGTAATTACAATATCAACTGGTGCTTCCATTTTATTGAGCAATGCAAGGCTTTCCCTTGATAATGAGTATTTTTTTTCTGGAGTTAAGTCAATGGACGCATTGAATTTGGTGATCAAGAAATTTATGCTCAATGAGAGAGAGGTTAGAAGCACGATAATCACCCAACGGTCTAGCTTACGATTCCTTTTTGCCTGCTTGAAGTCCATTATTTTTTAACTTGGTCTATCTGAGTGCTGGCCAAAATGAGGAAGTAGAATGTTACGACAAACTGATAAAGTACAGTGGGAATGTCTATAATCCCGACAGAGAAATATTGCATTTTATTTAATCCCCCAAAAACCGCACCTAAGCATGACCAAACAACCTGAGTAGGTCCATTTGTAAACTGCGAATCAATATTCTCACCAAAATAGAACATCATAACCGAAAGGTACAGAGTGAGCAGCGTAAAAGTGAGCATTCCAGCGACCATTTGATTATTGGTAACCGAACTTGCAAAAATTCCTACTGCTGAAAAACTGGCACCGAAAATTAGTAAAAAGATTAAGGTGCCAATCCATTGTTCCACCCTGTCGAAGCCTAGGCTATGGGATTGTTCAGGGAACCACAATGAAATGATTAGAGGGAAACAAAACGATGCGATAGTTATAAAAATAAAAAAGAGATAACTTGCTGTCCACTTTCCAAGAACAATGCCTAGGTTACTGACAGGGGCAGACATAAGTGTTTCCAAAGTGCCTAATCTTCTTTCCTCTGCAAAGGATCTCATAGTTAAAAATGGAATCAGTGCAGGGGCTCCAAAAATTAGTCCGACAACTAGGGAGGCAAGTGGAGGGAGTATCCAATCAGTGAGAACAAAGCTTTCAATGAAAAAGCGAAAACCAACGCCTAGGAGAGCAAGAAAGTAGAAACTTGCAACATAAGTTGCTGGAGAAACAAACAAAGCAAACAATTCAAATCTCAAAATAACCCAATATCCTTTAATCATTGGTATCAATTTTGGGGTTTAAATATTTTATTCTTACCTCTGCCTAGAAGGTCCATCTCTTGCCAATTTTGTTTGGTCGCTTTTAAAAAAATTGTTTCTAAGTCTGGTCGACAAACCTGGAATTCTGAAATTTCGAAATTATTGCTCTCTAATAACGTACGCAAGATCAACTCAACTGTTTCTTGGCCTTTGGTACAGTTAAAAGTAAACCTTCTGCGTCCGGTTATTTCAACCGGGTCATCCTGGAGTAATTCACACTGGGGATCGATGCGGCGAACTGATCTTTGGAGTTCAATTTTTTTTGCCTTGGAAACAATTTCAAAAGCAACCGATTGAATGAATTTTTTTTGCAGTTCAAGCAGGGTACCCTCTGCAACAATTTGACCATGGCTTAGGATGATCATACGGTCGCAGCATGCCTCAACTTCTGATAAAATATGGGAAGATAAGATAAAAGATACCTCACCCCTCAGCCTTTCCATCATTTTTCGGGTGATTGCAGATTGTCTTGGATCAAGTCCGATCGTGGGTTCATCGAGGATAATTAATCTCGGTTCTGCAAGCAAAGAGTCTGCAATTCCAACTCTTTGGCGAAAACCTTTTGATAAATTACCAATTCTCTTTTCAGAAATTTGTCTTTCCAAATCACAAATCTCCAGCACAGACTTTATTCGCTCTCTTTTACGACTTCCTTTAAGTCCTTTTAAGCTGGCTCTATATTTCAAGTATTCAATAACACGAAAATCTTCAGGAAGGGGGTTGTTTTCTGCAAGGTAGCCAATATGTTCACGGACTTCTCCCTCTTCTTCAGCGAGGTCGACACCGCAAACCTTGGCTTCACCGGAATCCGCCGCTACTAATCCAGAAAGAATTCGTAAAGTTGTACTTTTACCTGCACCATTAGGTCCAAGGAATCCAACAATTTCACCTTTACCTATGGAGAAACTTATTCCCCTCAGTGCTTCAGTAGATCGATATCTTTTTCGTAAATTCAAAACTTCTACGATAGGCAAAGGTTTTCTTTCGTTACTCATTCAATCAAGTTAAGCTCATTCTGGATGAAGCGATTGCAAGCCCCTGTAAGGTTAGGAAAGGTCGAAGCTGGAAGTTGGTTGTAGTTAAAAGGTTGGATGCACCTCCAACTAGTAATATTGAAGGCGGTTGATTCTTGGCGTGGAAATTATCGGTAATTGAATTTAGGATACCGGATACCATGGCATTGTAGCCAAATTTGACCCCTAGAAACATGGCTTCACTTGTACTTTTTCCAATTACATTTTTAGTAAGCATATTTTCAGTTAATGATAACTTTGGTAGCAATGCAGTATTTTGGTTCAAAAAATCTAAATATCCTTGAGGTCCAGGTGCAATTACGCCTCCACAATAACCAAATTCATTTATTATATCAAAGGTAGTCGCTGTACCTACATCAACAACAATCGAAAAATTAGATGTAGAATTATATGCCGCTATTGAATTAGCGAGACGGTCGGCACCAATCTCTTCTGGATTAGGGTAGGAAATGGGTATGCCGCAGTTTGTGTGGTTAAGTTCTACTGGAACTTTTTTAGAAGTTAACTTATCGAGAAGTATCTTTTGGGCTTTTGGAACAACAGAACAGTATGTTACAGGAAGCATTGGAGGTATCTTTTCAAATAACCAACATTCATTGGAAAACTTAGAAGTATGTATTTTGAAAGAATCAATTAAACTAAGATCGTCAAATAAACCAATTTGTACATTGGTATTTCCTATATCTATACATACATGATTAGCCGCTTTCATCTTTTGACTGAAACTTCACCCGCATGAAAAACTTTAATTCTGCCATTCTTTAATTTAAGTTTTAGACCGCCGGAATCGTCAATTCCATAAGCCATTCCTTGAAACTCTCTTTTACCGGAAACCAGTGTAATTTGTTTTTTGTACAGAAAATCATGTCTATTCCAATCATTAATAAGCGTTGTGTCCAATTTAGTAAGAATACATTTTCGATACGTCTGAATGGTCTTTTTTATAATTCTAGCCGTAATTTCATTAAGAAGATAATTGCTATCTGATTCTTGCTTAAGTGAGCTAATTCCAAAGTTACTATCTACCAAACGGGGGCTCGTGTTCACATTCAATCCGAATCCGAAGGTTAGGGAATTAACTTTCTCACAGTCAATTGATGCTTCTGTAAGCATACCTCCTATTTTATTGCCATTTAAAAAAATATCATTTGGCCATTTAATTTTTAAATCATTTGAGTTTGTTTCCTTTTGTAATACCTTGGCAATCTCAATACCTTGAATGAGTGTAAAATATCTGAGTTTTATTAGATCTACATTAGGCTTAAACCCAATAGACATGTAAATATTTCCACCTCGAGGGCTTTTCCACTGTTTATTAAATCTTCCTTTACCATTCGTTTGTTGATTAGAGATGATCACAATCGGAGTTTTTGAAGTTCTTTCAGGTAATAACTTTTCAATTTCTGAATTTGTGCTAGTAACTTTTTCTCGTACATCAACTATGCATTGATTGCATTTAATGTATTCCAGCCATGCAATAATCAAGTTTTCTTCTATGAAATTTGGTTCTCCTGCGAACCTGTAACCAAGGTTTTGGGTTGCATCAATATTTATGCCTTTTTTACGCAGGTTATTTACCCTAGACCATACGCCAACTCTGGACATATTAAGCGATTTAGCTAGGTCACTACCGGATAAGTAATTTGGAGCTGCAGACAGTAGCATTTTTAGAAGAAAAATGCTCGGATTTCCATTTTTCTTTGGAATAGAATCTTTTTCTAAAATCTCTCTTTTCTTCCGACCCGAAAGTTTTTTATGCATGGTGTACTAATTTAACCAGTCAAGACCTATGTCTGCCCAAGTACTCATATGTGTAGGAGCTCCTGTTGATATGAAGTCAGGTCTACATGCAGCATAAGACTCTATGTTTTCAAAAGAAATACCACCACTTACCTCCGTGATGACATCATTATCTAAAGCAGTGATAACTTCAGTAACTTGGTGAGGTTTGAAATTATCCAGTAGGACTGCATCGACATCATCAGATGTTAACGATAAAGCAAATTCTACTGAATCGACTTCTACCGCAATAAATGTCGATGGATGCATTGATCGAATTGAGCGTACAAAATTTATAAATTTGGCTGCATTATCTATATTTTTTGAAGCTAAGTGATTGTCTTTAATGAGAATTCTGTCAAAAAGTCCCATACGGTGATTAGCTGATCCTCCACATGCAGTCGCATATTTCTCTAGTTCCCGATAACCAGGAGTTGTTTTCCTAGTGTCTAATAAGGTTACCTCATATCGTTCAATTATTTTTACTAAAGAAGATGCATAGGTTGATATTCCTGATAGCTTTTGAATGAAGTTTAAGAGCGTTCTTTCGATTAACAATATCTCATTGGTTAAACCCTCAAGAGTAGCGATTACGCCGAACTTCGGAATTAAGTCGCCATCTTTACACTGAGGCGCGAATGTAAGAGATGCTGTAGAAAATGCATCAAAGAGTAACTGGGCTATTTCTGTCCCACAGCAAATTGTCTCGTTTCTAGCCACCAGTTTTGCTTTTGCTATTCCATTCAAACCACACGAAACGGTCGTAATATCACCATCAATAGGTTTTGAAATACTTTGCCTCCCTACTTCCTCTTCTAAGGCATTATTTAAAAGCAATTTGAGCTTTTTTTTATCAATTTTGGCCCAATCAACTGTTTGATTCAGTAATAACTTGTTTTTTTCTTTTTTAGTCAATTTAGATTAATTTTACCAAACATAAAGTCTGATGTTGATGGAATATCTCTCACTAATTGTTTAGGGTCTGGACCAATTCCGATGAATTTTATATTGGGAAGTGATTTTGCTCTCCAGTTTTCACCGTAAGCAACAAATATCGTACTTGTAATCATGCGGGCTATGTATCTCTTTGCTTCTTTGGGAAACTCTTTAAATGTTTTTATGCTTTGCAGGTCAGTGGTCCAGCATTTTAGTTCTTCATAAACGGGTAAAAGTTTTATTCGGCTTTCTTCATCCCGAGGAACATCATAAATAATTTTTCCTTCTTGATCCTTGTAAGCTACGCAAATCTTTAACGGATTAAGTTCTTCATTATCTGAGGTAAGTGCGTCCAGTTTATTAATAACTAACTGATCAAATCCTCCATATCGCAATGCGTTACCTTTTTCAACAGCGTCAAACCATCCGACCATTCTCTGCCTTCCTGTTGATGTTCCAAATTCTAATTTTGCAAGTTTTATACCCCAAGCATTTTTTTCGTGATCAATTTGAGTAAGAAAATGGTGAGTGCCCACTTTGGTGTCATAAGCTTTACAGCAGCCTACTTGATTGAGTTCTTGGATTGGTATTCCTCCAGATAAAAATACTTCACTACCGTATGTGTGCGATGCAGTCACATTTGGAGTAAAACCATGTCTTTTGTCTAACCAAAAAGCTTGTCCAAATTCTGCTACCACCTTGGTTTTTTTCTCACTACTATCAAGTAAAATATTACGAACATCTTTTATGCACTCTGATAGGTCCTGCCCTGCTTTCCAATAAGTCTCTTCAATCTCTTCAGTATTTAATTGGTAAGGTTCGTTGGTCATGAATTTCTTAAATGAAAATTCAGATTCATCGAAAACCTGATTTTCAATAGAAGATTTATTTGCTCTAGTTTCTGCCTCCGTAAGTATCTGAAAAAAAGAAAACCAATCTTCTTCACTTACCTGGCAAACATATTGAATTGTTTTTAAAGTACGGGTGATTCTTTCTTTTAATTTTCTTGAAAATGATGTTCTTGATCCTTGGAATATTTGGTAGAATATCTGCCATTGACCAGTTTCGTCATTGTAAGCAGGAGTTATTCCCCTGCCTGTTGACCCTCTATTTGTCTCACCAAGTTGGTTAGTTCGGTAATTTTCCCAAGCTAGATCGAGTAATCTGTGGGAGAAATCGCTCATAAGGCATTTGTCATCGATCGCTAAACGCTTTATTACTTCAATCCCTTTTTTTTCTAAGGGTTTAGCCTCCCATAGGAATTTCCTCGGGTCAGCTACTACACCGGATCCGATCAGGAGGTGCTTTACCTCTGGGTTTCCAACTCCTGATGGCAGTAGGTTCAGCTTAAGTCCTGCTGCGGTGTGACCAGCATTTGCCCCACCATTTACCTTCATGACGCATTCGGCGGGAGTCCCGTTTTCTTGTTGAATTTCTTCTAGAATATCATGTACAACGCGACCTTTTCCCTCATCGCCCATACTTATTCCAATCACAGTTGTTATGTTTGGTGTGCTTGTTGCACCAATTTTATTGTTCATACTAAATTATAATTTATGAGCGTTTAAAATCGTTGCTCTTAACTTGAATTACATCATGTGGAGCAGATTCACGCTGGCCCGCGGCAGTCACTTGAACATACTTCGCTCTTTTCTTTAACTCATTAAGATTTTCAGCTCCTAAGTAGCCAAGTCCTGCTCTGATTCCACCGATTAGTTGATTAATGGTTTCTTTCAGAGTGTCTGAAACTTCTTTGAGGGCTTCTATACCCTCTGCAGTGCTTTTGGAGGCTAGATCTTTCTTGTGATGTCCGTATCTGGCTGCTGAACCTTGCTTCATCGCTTCTAGGCTACCCATACCTCTGTATTGCTTATAGTATTTTCCTTCGATTTCAATGATTCGGCCTGGTGCTTCCTTGCAACCTGCAAGTAAACTTCCGCAGAGTACTCCATCTGCAAGAGTTAAGGCTTTGACTATATCCCCAGATTTGGTGATGCCCCCGTCGGCAATAATGCTTGCCCCGGATGATTTTTTCCCTCGTGAGGCAGCATATAAAGCACTCATTTGGGGTATTCCTACGCCTGCTACCATCCTTGTGGTGCAGATCGAACCAGGCCCCTGGCCAATTTTAATGGAGCTTGCACCAGCATTTGAGAGAAATTCTACGCCTTCTGCTGAGGTGACATTGCCTGCCATTATAGGTAATTCAGGTATCGCGTCATGTAGGAAGCGAATGGCTTCACCTACACTTTTTGTATGTCCATGTGCTGTGGATACAGCCACAATATCAAGACCCTTATCTCTCATGCTTTCTACATGTTCAATTAATTCTGTGGAATTAAGTTCCCCGTTTTCAGTTCGAGGGATAGAGACCGCAGCACCACATCGAAGTCTGAAACTGTTGTCTCTAGCAGGACGAAGCTGATCATCGTTTTCCCCGATAATTTGTTCAATGTCACTTAGGGTGTAGAGTCCCTCAAGCTTATCCTGTTCATCGACAACCAATAGCTTGTGTATGCCTATGTGGTCGCTAAAAAACTTATCGGCAGTGGCAATGGGGTCGCTGCCTACATCGCTACTCCTTATGGTGAAAACTTCATTTCGAGCAAGCATTCCTTCCGTTACCTTCTTTTGGCTGTACCTTTGCTTTACAACTCGGCCAGGAAGTAAGCCAAGTAACTTGCCCTTGTCATCAACAATGGGGAATGTCCGAAATTGGAAATCCTTTTCGTTTATTAGATCTAAGACATCGCCAACATGCTTATTAGCGGTAATTGTAATTGGGTCTTGAATCAGTCCGTGTACGTGGTGCTTAACGCGGGCAACTTCTTTCACTTGTTGCCTTGTAGTCATGTTGTAGTGAATGAGCCCGAGTCCACCGCACAAGGCCATGGCTATTGCCATCTCAGACTCTGTTACCGTGTCCATATCAGAGGATAGAATCGGTATGCTGAGATTAATTTCGTCCGTGAGTTTAGTTTCAACTCTAACTTCGCTGGGTATGAGTTCAGAGTGCCTGGTAGCAAGACTTATATCGTCAAAAGTAAGACCCAGTGGTGCTAGCTTTGTGAAAAAATCCTCAGCAGGTAAAAATATTTCTTTCTCCATAGTGGGTTTGTTGTCTTTGGTTGACTATTTTTATATGTTTTAAAGCATTCGACATCACAAGTATAAACGATGCATATTAAAAGAGAGTTTAAGATCTTTAGGCAAAAATTTAACACTCCGCTCCGAACTGCACATGGATTGTGGGATGTGAGGGAAACTATTTTACTCAAGGAAACCTATGATGGCAGGTCATTTAGCTTTGGTGAAGTTGCCCCAACTCCAGGATTTAATGCCTTTACACTAAAGGATGCACTTAAGGAAACTGAGATCTGGTTATTGGAAGGGGATAACGAACTATACAAGTGGATAAATCCTGCGATAACTTCACTGAAATCTTCAATTTGGAAAAATTGTGCTAGCAAAGTTAAAAAGGTGGTTCCTGCATCTTTGTATTTCAATTCTGGTAAAATACCAAAATACTGTGGAGTTATAAAAAAGAAAATTGGTCTAAAATGTCCTAAGGAGGAAATTCCTGAAGTATTAAGTTGGATTAAAAATTTGCCTACATCTATGCGTGTCCGATTAGACCCAAATCAATCTTTTGACTTAGAAAAGCTACAAGTTTGGCTAGATGCACTTGAAGACCACGAGCGGGTGGAGTTTATTGAGCAACCAGTTCCTGGAATACCCTGCGACGAAATTTTAAATTTAATTTCTATGTCAAGTGTCCCTATTGCATTAGATGAGGCAATTGTCTCGCACGGAGGATTGAGGACCGTGAAGAAGTTAGGGTGGGATGGGTATTTCGTTGTAAAACCAACGTTATTAGATGATTGGTCGGAAACGATATCCTTTATTAAGGATTATCCAGATAAATGTATTGTCTCCACAGTTTTCGAAAGTCCGATCGGTTATGAGGCAGTTATACGAACCTGTCTACACTCGAACTTGGTACCAGGGGTAGACAGGAGGGTTTATCAGGGTTGTAGCACTGAATTTAAACTTCATCACAAGCCGGTTTTGAGTATTCCAAGTGTAAAAAACGACCTATTAAATAAACTATGGAATAATTTGTGATGTATAACTATAAATACAATGATTTTAGCTGGATTGATCCTCTAAATGATAGTGCAAATACTGATTTAAAGTATGTAAAAAAAGTTTTTTCAATTTTAGAAACTGGTCAATCTGTAGAACTACTGGAAAAAAAACCTCAACCTGTTTTAGGTTCAGGATCAGTGCGGAATTTAAAAAGTAGAAGTAGGGTTTTTAAAACAGGAGGAACGTCTGGCATGCCATCTCAGGTTTTTCATGACACTACATCAATTCAAAGCGCAGTTTCCGGGTTACAGCACCGTATCGGAAGTGCACCAATTTCTTCTTTTTGCTGCTTGCCCCTCTCTCATGTCGGTGGGTGGATGCAAGTTGAGCGTGCAAAAATCACAAAAGGGAGCGTTATTTTTTCGAATTATAAAGAACTTTCAAAGCTAGATTTGTCTTCTGTTCTTCGTAATCGTTGGATTTCTTTAGTTCCTACACAACTTCATTTCTTACTTCAATCTCAATTAGGGTTGATTAACTTACGGTATGCAAAAGGAGTTTTTACCGGTGGTTCAAAAATTACAGAAAAGGATCTGAATCAAATTCGATTCAACGAAATTCCTGTTTTTCCATGTTATGGTATGAGTGAAACAGCAGGAATGATCACATTATTGGATTCCAGTAAATTTTTGAACGGAATAAATGGAGTAGGGGAGTGCTTACCCTCTGCTATGATAAGACTTGAAAATAATAAGGTTAGTATCAAGACAAAGAGCTTATGCTACCAAAAAAACACCACAACATTGGATTCTAGTCATTGGTTTAAAACCAATGACTTAGCTTTTTACGAAAAAGATATCGGTTACCAAATTAAGGGTCGCACAGATCGAATTATCAATACTGGTGGCAAAAAAGTTAATCCAGAAGAAATTGAAGCGGTTATTTTGGGGCACCCTGATGTTTTGCAATGTCTTGTTGTCGGCAGGGCTGACGAACACTGGGTAGAAAAAATAGTATGTTTTGTAGTCTTAAAAAATGCCCGTCTGCATTCAATTGTGGCATTTACGCGTGCAAGACTAGTGCAATACCAAAATCCGAAAGAATGGAATGTCGTGAGCCAGCTTCCAGTCTCAGAAATGGGAAAAATTATAAGATTAGATTAGATTTGATCTACTATCTCATCCGCCAATCCGTACTCGATGGCTTCCTTTGCATTTAAGTAAAAATCCCGATCTGTGTCTTGTTGAATTTTATCAAGTGGTTGCCCCGATGTTCGGGCAAGTATGCCATTGAGTTCTTCGCGCAATTTTTCCATTTCTTGTGCTTGTATATTTATATCAACTGCGGTGGCTTGCATTCTTCCCGTAATCAGCGGTTGGTGGATAAGGACACGAGAGTGTGGGTACAGAAACCGCTTACCTTTGGTCGCACCACATAGTAAAATCGAACCCATACTTGCAGCCATCCCGGTAACGATGACTTTTATCGGAGAGCTTATAAGTTGCATGGTATCAAAAATTGCCATGCCGGCTGTAATCGAACCTCCCGGTGAATTAATGTAGAACGAGATTTCTTTTCCTGGATTGTGATCTTCTAAAAATAGAAGTTTTTCGGTCAAATCCCTCGCGGACTTGTCACTTACCTCCCCCCAAAGAAATATTTTTCTATTCTTTAGGAAGCTGCTTTGGATTTGTTCTGATACTGAACTATTTTTTTTATTTTTATCGTCACTCATGTTTAAATTGTAATATTAACCTTACTCTTCGATCATTTGGATTCTAGTCGTGTGCCGTCCACCTGCAAATTTTGCATCTAGCCAAGTTTGAACGATCTCAATCGCCAGTTCCGGTGAAATTTGACGTTGCCCGATTGAAATGACATTTGCATCGTTGTGTTCTTTGGCAAGCTTGGCGGTTTCAAGTGACCAACATATAGCACATCGAACACCTTTTACTTTGTTCGCTGCCATAGCTTCACCATTTCCACTTCCTCCAAGCACAATACCTAGGTCACAGGCGTCATTGGCTACTGCTTGTGCTGCGGGTTTTACAAAATCTGGGTAATTGCATGAATCTTCAGAAAAGGTTCCGAAATCCTGAGTTTCGAATCCCTTAATTTGAAGATATGATTTAATTTTTTCCTTGTAAGCAAATCCAGCGTGATCAGTGCCAAGAGCAATTTTGATCTTTTTATTTTCTGTATCCATTAATTATGATCCCTAGTTGCATGAACTGAAGTCATTCTAGACTCAAGTAAAAAGACTAAATTAATCCAAGCTCCATCTTACCTTCTTCAGATATTAGGTCTTGCGACCAAGGAGGATCCCAAACGATATCAACCTCGGCATCATCGATACCAGGAAGTTCTAAAATTTTATTTTTTACATCATCTGCAATAACTGGGCCCATTCCGCAACCAGGTGCTGTGAGTGTAAGGTCAACAAATACAATTCTTCCGCGATCATCTGTTTTTTCGATCTCCACCTTGTAGATTAAACCGAGATCAACGACATTCACAGGGATTTCTGGATCAAATACAGATTTAAGATTTTCTTTGATCTGTTCAATATCGGCTGGGGGTTGATCACTTCTACTCTGTTGGTTGGGTATAGTAGATTCTGCGGTTTCACCTAAAGCATCTGCATCCTTGGCTGCAATACGATACATTCCTTGTAAAGTCATGACCGTAAAATTTCCTCCTAGCCGGTGGGTGATGGTAACCTTTTCTCCACGACCAAGGGTAAATTCCTCCCCGTGGGGGATAAGGGTGGCGATAACATCACGTACTAACTCTACTTCTTGTTGAGAATTATTCATAGGGCAGACGATTTAGGAATCAAATTTGGATTCAATCAAGGCTCTTATCTTTTCGATTAAATCTTGGTTGTTAACTTTTTCGACAACTTCTTCTAAAAATCCTAAAGAAATGAGCTTTTCTGCAGATCTGTGGGGTATGCCTCGCGATAATAAATAAAAAAGTTCTTGTTCTTCAATTTTACTTGTCGTTGCTCCATGACTACACTTGACCTCGTTGGCTAGGATTTCTAGTCCAGGTAGCGAATCTGCCTCCGCTTCATTACTTAAGAGAAGGTTTCTGTTGGTTTGGTAGGCATTCGTGTTGGAGGCATCTTCTTCCACCTTGATTAATCCAGAAAAAATAGACTTGGATTGATCATTGATGGCATTTTTAGCAAGTAAGTTGCTTGTGCAGTCAGATGCAGAGTGGACCTGCCGAGTACGCTGATCAAAAAGTTGTTTCCCGCTTCCTAAAAATAACGAGAAATTTTCAAAAAAAGCTCCCCTGTTAATCATGTCCCCTTTTGTTTCTGACCTACACTGCGAGGAGCCTAGGTGAATGGTGACATTTCGAAGAGATGAATCTTTACTGAGTGTGAAATTTTCAAACTGATGGAGGGTCGTGTTATTATTCACATTTTGTACCAAAACTCGTACTAGCTTTGCTCCTTCCCCCAGAGTTATGTTCAATGTGCTGCTCGCATTTCCTTGAGAGGTTGATTCATCAGAGTTGATGAATTCAAAGACTGTTGCCGATGAGAATGGTGCGAGGTTGATGACATTCCTTTCAAAGGTTATACCTTCATCCTTTGGTGTTTTATGTTCGACGATAAAAGGCTCTGGTATTTCTGCCCCCTTTTGGGTTCCTAGGAAAAAACCATTGTCAGCAAGAGATGAGGTTAAATAGTAATTTTGTGCTGCTCCAAGGTTTGGCCCATCGTGATCAGTGATACGGGATAGGTCATCAGGGAAATCCAAGATCATCTTATCCAGATTTTGAAACAAAGCTTCCTTACTTTCAAGGGCATCAAGCTGGACCAAGTCTTTTTGGTCAGATAACTGAAGGATTTTGTCTAGACTGAAAAGATGCTTGGGTGAAAAACGCCAGTTTTCATCTTTACTGGTAGAGCTTTTATATTTTCTAAATTTCTCCCAGGATTCTGTGCGGTGATCAGCAAGCCATCCTGGTTCCCAGGAATGATCGCTAGCAAAATTAGGAAAAAAATGATCGGTATCGAAAAGGGATAAAGAAGATGGGTCTTGTAAAGTTTGCATGGCAGTTGGAATCGAAAAGGAGTTACCCTACGGAGCCCTCCATCTCCATATCTATCAATCTTTTAAGCTCTACGCTGTATTCCATGGGGAACTCTCGAATCAGGTCATTGACGAATCCATTTACGCAGAGACTCATTGCCTCTCCCTCTGATAACCCTCTTTGTTGCATATAGAAAATTTGGTCAGCACTTACCTTGGACACAGTTGCCTCATGTTGAACAGAATTCCCTTCCCCTTGAACAGTAATAGCAGGATAGGTGTCGGTCTGGCTATCGCTGTTGATGAGAAGAGCGTCGCATTCTGTATTATTCTTACAATTTTTAAGGTGCTTGGGCATTCGGACCAAACCTCGGTAAGAAGATCGACCCGTTCCAATTGATATAGACTTTGCAATAATGTTACTGGATGTTTCTTCGGCTGCGTGAACCATTTTAGCTCCAGTGTCCTGGTGTTGGCCACTATTAGCTAGTGCGATTGAAAGAACTTCCCCTCGTGCTTTGCGACCACGAAGTATAACGCCAGGGTATTTCATTGTTAGCCTTGACCCAATATTACAGTCAATCCATCGGACTTCTGCCTCTTCTTCTGCCATAGCCCGCTTAGTTACAAGATTGTATACATTGTTAGACCAGTTTTGGACTGTAATGTATTGAATTTTAGAGCCCTTCAGCGCTACAAGTTCAACAACAGCACTGTGCAAAGTGGAGGTTTCAAATTTTGGTGCAGTGCACCCCTCCATGTAGGTCACTTCAGACCCCTCGTCAGCGATAATTAAAGTTCTTTCAAATTGGCCGAAGTTTTCTGCATTTATTCGAAAGTATGCTTGCAGGGGTTGCTTAAGTTTCACACCTGGTGGAATGTAAATAAAACTACCACCGCTAAAAACAGCACTATTGAGAGCAGAAAATTTATTATCTGAGGTAGGGATCACCTTTCCAAACCACTTTTTAAAAACTTCTGGATGATCACGAAGGCCTTCTGTCGGACCAACAAAAATTACGCCTTCTTTTTCAAGGCCTTCCTTCATGTTAGAGTAGGCGGCTTCACTATCAAATTGGGCTTCTACACCTGCTAGAAATTTTCTTTCCTGCTCAGGGATTCCGAGCCTTTCAAAAGTGTTTTTTACGTCGTCTGGTACATCATCCCAGGATCTGCTGGGCTTTTGGCCTTTTGCCAAGTAGTAACGAATGACATCAAAATTAATGTTTTTTAGGTCATCGGTCGCCCAATGAGTGGGCAACGGCTTTTTGAGAAAAGTTTCTAAGGCTTTAAGGCGAAAATTTAGAATCCATTCCTTCTCCTCTTTTACATTTGAAATGTAGCGAACAACATCAGGGTTTAATCCTACACCTGCATCAAATGCATAATCGGTGTCGAAACGAAAGTTTCCTTTCTCTGTATCTATATCAAATTCAGTAGCTTGGATCATAATAGGGGGGGATTAGGCAGCAATTTCTTCTTTAATCCAGTCGTAGCCCTTTGCTTCGAGCTCAAGGGCTAGGCTTTTATCACCAGAACGAACAATTTTACCATCCCACATCACATGAACTACATCGGGAACAATATATTCGAGAAGTCTTTGGTAGTGAGTAATGACAAGGAAACCCCGATCTTTACTACGCATACGGTTAACTCCTGCGGATACAATCCGCAGGGCGTCAATATCAAGACCACTATCTGTTTCATCTAAAATACAGTATTGAGGTTGTAACATGCTCATTTGGAGAATTTCACACCTTTTCTTTTCTCCCCCTGAGAATCCATCATTTAGAGATCGTGATGTAAATTTTCGATCCATGCCAAGTTCATCCATTTGGACGTACAAATCTTTGTAGTAATCTACAGCCTTGATGGATTCACCATCTGGTAAACGAGCTTGGAGTGCCGCCCGAATAAAATTCGCGATACTGACACCTGCGACTTCGACGGGATATTGAAAAGCAAGGAATAAACCAGATCTCGCAATCTCGTCAGCATCTTGTCCAAGGATGTTTACACCATTCATGAGTGCTTCACCATTTGTAACTTCATAGTCGGGATGACCCGCAAGAACTTTGGAAAGAGTGCTTTTACCACTCCCATTCGGTCCCATGATTGCATGCACTTCACCTTGGGGGATTTCGAGACAAAGCTCCTTGAGTATCTGTTTGTCAGCAATACTGGCTGATAAGTTCTTTATTTGTAATGTGTTCACTGTGTAGGTTAGAATTAAGAGAGAGTAGCGGAGCCAGAAAATGTAAGATCAAAATGCTCGGCGTTGAAACCAGAAGGAAGGAATTCTTTGAGAAGGTTAATTTCCTCTTCCCTCAAGTTGAGATCATAGATACGACCAGATTGGGAGCACCTAAAATGAGCGTGAGGAGTAAGGTTTGGGCAATACCTAGAAGGAGATCTGTCCATGTTTACTTGCTTAACTAGAGAGCAGTCAACTAAAGTTTCAAGACAGTTATATACAGTTGCCAGGGAAATACTGGGGAGCTTTTTTCGAACTCTTATGAGAACTTCATCAGCGGTAGGGTGATCTTTTTTTTGCAAAAGAACATCATAGACGCAAGATCTCTGTTTGGTCGGACGGAGGCCTTTGTCTAAAAGTTTTTGATTAAGTCTGTTCTGTAGACTTTTGGATACCTTTGCGTTCATCAACCTGAATACTATAACTTATGCAGAAAGTATCAAGTTGTAATTGGAATTATTCTAAATTGAGAATAACTTCTTTGTGATTTGGTTGCTTTTTGCCTTAAATTAGTAATCGGTGTAAGAAAAAAGGCCCCAAAGGAAGGTAGTTTTCGTTCCAGAAAAATTTTTACGATCAATCACTTCTTCTGAACTTAATCTAAGGCTACCTACTTCTACGGGGGAATAAGCTCCTTTTTCGTGGGTAACGATGCCCAAGACATTGTATTTTTCAGAGCTACCGAATTTCTTAAAAAAACATCCGCTTCCTGAAAGTGAAAAAGCGAAAACAGCAATGGATGCTAGTACCTTTAGTTTTAAAAACATCTTGTTTGAGACAATTCGAAATTTTGTTGAAGTCAACCAACAATTTTAGCAAAGAGAGAACCTTTATTGATTGTTCAATTTACGTATATTGGGTAGAAGAAAGTAATATGAAATCCGAGAACAGTTTAATCGAAGAAATCGTTTCACTCTCCAAACGCAAAGGATTTGTTTTCCAGTCATCTGAAATATACGGCGGTCTGAATGGTTTTTTTGATTATGGTCCACTCGGTGTTGAGCTAAGAAAAAATATTAAGGATGCTTGGTGGGAAGATATGGTTCGAAGACGGGATGATGTCGTTGGATTAGACTCATCCATCATTATGAATCCCAAGGTTTGGGAAGCTTCCGGGCATATTGACGGTTTTACGGACCCGATGGTAGATTGTAAGGAATCCAAAATGCGATATCGGGCCGATCAACTTTTTGCGGCTGAAATACTGGTAGATGAAGAAAGCTTGGGTTGGGTATCAGTAATTGAATCGGAAACGATGGAAGCAGATGCACTGAAAAAAGCGGAGATGGTAAAGCGTAAAGCTGCGAAGCAGGGCGAGTTACAAAAACTTAGCTTAACATCCTATGATGAACTGAATCCGGATCAGCAAGAACAAGTGCCTTCTCCGGCCACTGGTAAGCCAGGATCCCTTACACCACCGCGCGAATTTAATATGATGTTTGAAACTCATGTAGGCGCATTGAAAGATGGCTCATCAAAATCCTTTCTTCGGCCTGAGACTGCCCAGGGAATCTTTGCTAATTTTAAAAACATTGTGGACACGGGTCGAGTGAAACTACCTTTTGGTATTGCTCAAATAGGAAAAGCGTTTCGCAATGAAATAACACCTCGTAATTTTATTTTCCGCTCCCGTGAATTTGAGCAAATGGAGATAGAATATTTCATTCCACCAGGAGAGGAAGAATGGAAGAAATTTCACCAAGAATGGATCGGGGTAAGAAAGGCATGGTTTAAAGGAATTGGGCTTACGGATGATCACTTGGGGGAGGAAGTTCACCCACAAGAAAAGTTGGCTCATTACGCCCAAGCCTGTACGGATATCACCTTCAAGTTTCCATTTGGTGAACATGAACTTGAAGGGATTGCCGCCCGTGGAAATTTTGATCTTACTCAGCACCAAAAGTACTCAGGTAAGTCGCTTGAATATTTTGACGAAGGCTCCAAGCAAAAATTCTTACCGCATGTTATTGAACCTAGTTTAGGCGTAGACCGAACATTCTTAGCCGTTCTTTGTTCAGCTTATTCGGTCGATGAAATTGATGGTGAAAAAAGAACGGTTCTACGGTTTCACCCTCGAGTAGCTCCTATCAAAGCGGGCATTTTCCCTTTAGTGAAAAACAAGCCAGCACTTGTTGAGAGAGCTAAACAGCTATATTCAAAGCTGCAAAGAAAATGGAATGTGACCTATGATCAGGGTGGGGCGATTGGCAGGCGTTACCGAAGAATTGACGAAGCAGGTGTTCCTTTTGGTATAACCATTGATTTTGATACTGTCGAAGGAGATGGTTCAATCACAGTGAGAGATCGAGATACTACGGAACAAGTCAGGATGTCAGAAGAAGAACTTTTTGCTTACATGGACAGCAAGATTTCTACTTAACTTACTCGCTTGCCTTCCAGTCTTGCAGTACCATTTGGGGAGTATTTTGGTTATTCCACCGATTCCATTTCAGTCTAAAGGCTAGGTCAATTTTTTTATTTATTGGTGGTGTGCGATCTTTCATTTTCCAGGCAATTCCTGCAATCGATCGTTCACCATTTTCGACTCTAAATTGAAAATGCTCTCCATTTCCAACGGGGCGCGGTTTCGAGTGTAAGATAATTTCCTTAAGGGCAAAAATTGGCTCTCGGTTTTCTTGCCCAAAAGGACCAATCATGCCAATTTCATTAAGAAGTTCACCATCTATGTCATGTACCTTCAACACAGCATCAATTTGAAGGGATGGATCTTGTGGCTTATTATTATCCAGTGCTAAAAAGTTGGTGAAAGCGGAAATGAAATCATTTATCTTACTTTCACACACGGTTAAGCCGACGGCTACCGGGTGCCCGCCCCAATGTTCGAGGAGATCTGAGCAAGAAGCAAGAGCTTCAACTAGGTTTATTCCTGCAATTCCCCTTCCAGATCCCTTGTATCTTCCCTTGTCATAAGCAAGTACAATGCAGGGCTTGTTTAGGGAATTCGCAAGTTTACCGGCAACAATACCGACTACGCCTGGATTCCACTCTTTTCCCTCCCCAGCAATAACTACGGCTGGTAAGGATGCGAATTTTTCCTCAGCCAAAGAATGTGCGGTTTCTGTAAGTTTAGCTTCGATGCCTTTTCGTTCTTCATTAAAGTCATCCATTTGCTTCGCCAACCTCATTGCATTATCAGAATCTTGGCTCAAGAGGAGTTGGGCAGCAACTTCTGGTTTGTTTAACCTTCCGCATGCATTGATCCGTGGAGCAATGCGAAATGTTATATCCTCAGCATCAAATGAAAAACGGGTATCAAATTTGGCTAATTTAATCAGGGCGGCAAGTCCCACACTGGGGTTATGGCGTAAATGCTTTAATCCATATTTAGTGAGGACCCGATTCTCTCCTTCTAATGGCACCATGTCTGCAAGAGTTCCTAGGGCAGCAAGGGCAAGATAATCTTTAGGGTTCAGATTTAAGGCAATTTCATTTTTCTTTTCTCGTAAGTATTTTATGATTCCATGAATGAGCTTAAAGCAAAGCCCTGCCGTGCAAAGGTTTGTCCAGTCAATGCCTTTCTTATCATGTAAATGTGGATTTAAAATAGTCGGATGCTGGTGAATATTCCCTTTGGATTGATGATGGTCTATAATAACAAGATCTATTCCTTGTTCTTCCAGGAAAGAGGCTTCTTCGACAGAGTTGGTGCCACAATCTAGGGCAATGACCAAATCAATTTTATCTCGGTTCATTCCTCTTTCTAGCACATCTTTTGTCAAGCCATAGCCCTCTTCAATTCGGTGCGGAATTACATAATGGGGGTCCAATCCAAAAGCTTGAATGATGGAGGCAACAATAACGGTGGATGTGATACCATCCACATCATAGTCCCCAACGATAAGAATCTTATCTTTTTTATCGATCGATTGGCAAATGCGGATGCACGCATTTTTTAAATTTGGAACCGTAAAGGGATCGGTAAGGTGGGCTAGCTTGGGATAAAGATAGGGGACTGCCTTTTCTAAAGAATCTAAGTCGCGGCGTAAAAGTAGCTTGGCTAGTAATTCAGAACAGCTAAGTTTTGCGCTCAGGTCTTTAACTCTATGGTTATCTAATTGCTCTTCTATCCAGAGCATAAAAATTAATGGGTCAAGGAAAGCTTACCTGAATTTATTTGGTAGTCGAAGTCTGCCAATCGTATTTGGGTAGGATTTCATTATCTTCCACATGTTTTCTGTCACCGCGGTGCCATGCATAAAAGATCGGGCTGGCGATAAAGATAGATGAGAATGTGCCTGTAAGGATTCCAATGACAAAAACAAAGGCAAAATCATTGATGATTCCCGCACCAAAAACCCACAGGGATACCGCAGCAAGTAATGTGGTGAAACTGGTAAGAATGGAACGAGAAAGCACCCGGTTGATGGCAATGAGTATAATTTTCTTGAGGTTGGTTACAGGGTTAAGCTCCAGTTCTTCCCTAATCCGGTCAAACACAACAATCGTATCATTGATTGAATAACCCACAATCATGAGAATGGATGCAATCATAGGAGCAGTGAATTGCCCGGAACAAATACCACCATCCGACAATGCACCAAGTAAGACAAAAAGCCCAACCGTCATAAGAATATCGTGGATAGTCGCAACAACCGCACCTATTGCATAACCCATCTCGAAACGGATCGCAACATAGAGCAAGATTCCAATAAGTGCCACAACCACGGACCATATAGCATCACTCTTAATTTCTGAGCTAACCGAGGCCCCGATATTACTCATTCCTTCTTCTTCCATGTTGGACTTGGGAAAGCTTGCGTTAATTAACTCGAGAGCTTCTCTCGATTTTCCGTTCTCAGTTTGGAGCACGAGCTTTTTGCTTTCATCTCCCGAACCTATTTCAGAGCGGTATAAATGTTGGACTTCACCAATACTTTCTGAACTTTGAAAAACTTCGTCTAATTTAGCAGAACCGATCTCCTCTGAGAAAGAGGCAACAATTTCTTCTCCACCTCTGAAATCAATCCCTAAAATTTCATCTTTACGGTCGTAGATGGTCACACATCCAATGATTACTATGATCCATGAAAGAAGAAAGGCGGGTTTACGATATTTATGAAAATCAATTCCGGATTCGGGTTTTTGTTTCTCAATTTTGGATAGGCTGATCAAGTTACTGAAGCCTGCCTGAAGTGCTAGGTTTAAGAGTAAGCGGCTTATAAATAATGCACAAAATACAGAGGTAACAATTCCAATGGCTAAGGTAATACCAAAACCTTTAACTGGACCTGTTCCAAGCCATATCAGAATGGATGCAGTAATAAGGGTGGTTAAGTTGGCATCAATGATGGTAGAAAAAGCCTTTGCGTATCCACCCTCCACAGCATTTTCAGCACTTTTCCCAGCTTTTAATTCCTCACGGATTCGTTCGAAAATTAAAATATTTGCATCTACTGCCATTCCTAAAGTCAGGACGAGGGCAGCCATCCCAGGTAATGTGAAAGTTGCTTGGAAGAGCCCTGCCAAGATAGCAACGACAAGAAGAATGTTGGTTGAAACAGAAATGACCGCCACACCGCCACCTAATTTATACCACACAAGCATAAATAAAATAATAGCAACAGCACCAAGTATACATGCGCTGGTGCTGCTCTCTAAAGCCCCAGCCGCCAGGGTGGGAGAGACTTCATACTTTTCACCGATAGAAAGAGAAACTTTTAACGGGTTGTTTAAAATATCAGATAGCATTTTTGCTTCTCGGTAGCTGAAGTTTCCGCTGATTACAGCGCTGCCCCCATCAATCCTTGCTTTAACGGTAGGAGCACTTTCTAATTGTCCATCCAAAACAATGGCAAGGCGTCCTAAAGCCCCGCTTGATGGGTCATTCATTTGAGCAATTTCACCAGTTAGGTCAGAAAATGCTTTCCCGCCTTCGGATGTGAAGTCTAGACCAACTTCCCAGCCCCCCATTTGATCTTGGCGAGGATAAGCCTCTTGGATAATTTCTCCATCTGCCGACCATAACCTTCTGACCCAGATAGGACGTTCATTGGCTTGAGCATCATTGCGAAGCATGGCGGTGAAGGGAATGCCCTCATCGTCTGTCCATTCTTCTCCCACTTGGGCGGGGACAGGGGCATCGGAGTCGACATTTACAATCCGAAATTCCAACTTGGCTGGTTTTTGCAATTCTTCAATGAGACTTGGATCTTGTTTTGTGGTCGTATCAGGAATTTGGATTTCAATGGATCGTTCCCCTTTTTTTCTCACCATGGTTTCAGCGACACCAAACGCATTGAGGCGTTCATTCATGATTTCAACGACCTTATCCATCGGGCTGGCTCCATTTGGACCATCGAGTTCAAGGCTTTCGTTGAGATCTGCGATTTCCATGGTGAAGGCAATTCCTCCTCGTAAGTCGAGACCCTTCTTGATCGCTGCTTGGGAGTTTCGTAGAAGAGTTCTGAGCACAAGATCATTTCGTTGGTCACGATCTTTGACATGTCCTGTTCTTATTCCAGGTTTAACCGCGAAAGGTAGCAACCGTGAAGAGACAGTTCCAAGAATTCCTTTTGGGGGCTCAAAGTAAGCGGAGTAGTTCAGCCGATTCCTTTTTCCATAGTTCCGCAAGGCACCGTAATCAACAATTTCACCTTCTGGTATTTGACTCGTGATATTTTCTATAACTTCTGCAAATGTTTCATGCCCTTGATGGTCAGAAGCATTTGCGTCCGAAGTAACTTGGCTTAAAGCATAATCACCTAGAACTCGATCTTCAAAGGGAGAGATGAGAGAAAAACTTATAAGGATTAAAATAAGGGTAAATCCCAATCTCCAGAGATTTGATTTTGTCATGATAGAGGGCTGTTTAAACAGGAAAAGAAAGGAGGAAGACTTAGTCAATTTTGGCAGATACAGCCTCTTTGGCTACTTCTACCTTCACATTTTCAGATATACGGATAACAAAGCAATCATCCTTAACTCCGGTAACCGTACCTAGTAACCCGCCGGCTGTTTTAATCTTTGCTCCTTTTTCAAGGGTATCGATCATCTTTTGATGTTGCTTTCGCTTTTTATTTTGAGGTGCAATAATTAAAAAGTAAAAAGCGACCAACATCACAACGAAGGGTAAAATACCCATCAAACCACTACCACCAGTTTGTCCACCAGGCGCTGCCATTGCTAAAAAAGAATCGAAGTCGTATAATTTCATGAGGGAAAGAGTTAAAAAAAGTTTGTTATGAAAACCTTAAATTGGAGGCTTTGCAAGCCTTGATGGTGGGCTTCCGTAGGTCCCTTTCATCTTACCCTAGATGGATAAGGTGAGTACAACTTGAAAGCAACCAATACCAAAGCCAAGAACTGCCCCTACAAGTTCAATGAATTTGAACTCTTTTTTCATCAGATTAAAAAGTAAGTTTTCAACTTTGTCCGAAGAAAACCCCTCCACTTTTTCTCGGACAATCTCACTAATATCGAGGTTGTTTTCAAGCTTGGTACTTAGTTCGTCGACGGAATTGCTAAGGAAGTCCTTAAGCTCATACCGAAAAAGATTGGTTACCTTTTCCACCATGTCATCGGATAAGAACATCGATAGCATAGGAAAAGCATGGACTAGTTTTTCTCGAATAGTCATCTCAATCCTCTTCCCGATGGCATCCATTGTTTCATCGCTTGTAGCATGAGCTCGGATGTTTTGAGTGATTTGGTCCATAGATAGCAGTTCTTCAGAGACCAGTGTACCAAGCTTTAGGGCTAGTTGCTTTTGCCTTTTTGGGAAAACTCCGTGAAATTTGAAACCGAGTATTGAAACTGCCTCTCTCGGATGAAAAAGCATTTTAACCGCAAAGTAATTGGTGACCCAGCCAATAAGGGCGGCTAAAATTGGGAAAAGCCAAATTAGAGAGTGAGAATTGGTTGATGAGTCAGCTATGATGGCTGCATGTAATGAAAAGATATCCGCGAAGGAGACTGTCATGAGAAAAACAGGGAATTATGATTTGTAATTTAGCAAATGGTTAAAAGAGATTTTTGATAAACAAAAAAAGCCGCTAATGCGACTTTTTACCTTTTATTTAGAGGATTAGATGCGAAAGAAGTTTCTTTACCAGATCATCTTCTCTTTCTTGAACCAAAAGAAACCTGTTTGCCAAACCCTCGATTTCTTTTTTTAGAAATCACTGGAGCCGTTGCGGTTAAGCTGGCTGGGTCATCGCGGTAAGAAAAGTCATCCACAAATTTTCTTTCCAATGGATTGCCTAAAAGTTTTTCAATCGATTGAACCAACGGAAGGTCTTCTGGTTTGCAAAGTGTGAAAGCTTCACCCTCAGTTCGGGCGCGACCGGTCCGTCCAATCCGGTGAATATAATCTTCAGAGTGTTGTGGGATATCATAGTTAATCACATGAGTGACATTCGAAATATCAAGCCCACGGGATGCAACATCGGTTGCGCAAAGGATCTTGACGCTTCCTTTTTTGAAATCTTCCAACGCACTTACCCGATCTCGTTGTTTTAAGTCAGAGTGCAAAACTCTAACATCTCTACCATGCTCAACTAGCCATTGACTGATTTTGTCAGTTCCTCGGCGGGTTTGAAAAAAGATGATCAAATTTTCAAACTCAATCTTTTCAAGTAGGGCAATGAGGAGGTCAAATTTTTGGATAGCGGGTACAGGGTACAGGGCATGACTCACCGTATCAGCAGCTGAAATCTTAATATCGATCTTTGCCTCTGCAGGATCATTTAATGCCCAGGCAGATAGGCGGCGAACCGAATCAGGTATAGTTGCTGAGAATAATAATGTCTGCCTACTCCTGGGTGTTTTTTGAATAATCTTGGTGACATCTTCGATGAATCCCATGTCGAGCATCCGGTCGACCTCATCTAAAATTAGGATTTCTATATTTTTCAGAGATAGGTTTCCTTGGCTGATATGGTCAAGCAAACGACCAGGCGTCGCGACAATTACATCTGGTTCGTCACCAAGTTGCTCTAATTGCTTTCCGTATTTTACCCCTCCATAAAGCAGAGCCATTCTAAGATCCATAAATTTTCCGTAGATCCGGAAATTTTCCTCGATTTGGATAGCCAATTCTCTGGTAGGTGCAAGAGCGAGAACGCGACAACCTCCATGTTTTCCCAACCTGTGGATAGCAGGTAAAGCAAAAGCCGCAGTTTTACCTGTACCCGTCTGGGCTGAACCGACTAAATCTCTTCCTTCCAAAATCGGAGGTATTGCCATGGATTGAATCGGAGTGGGTTCTTCGTATCCAAGTTCTTCAATAGCTTGAATGATTTTAGGTTCTAGACCTAGTTCTTTAAAATTCATATAAAAGTGGGATGAGAAGAAAAAATCTTCGTAAATATCAACTATATCCTAAAGCCTAGTTTCAGAGAATGAGCGAGGATAAAGCGAATAATTGTTATCGAGGAAGGTTAGCACCCACTCCCTCAGGCTTTTTACACAAGGGTCATATTCAAACTTTCCGGAAGGCATGGGAGAGGGCACGGGATGCACAAGGAAGCCTGGTTTTAAGAATAGACGATTTAGATTCTGCCCGATGCACAAGTGAATATAATGATGCTTGTATACAAGATATGAAGGAAATGGGGCTGGAATGGGACGAGGGACCAGATGTTGGTGGCAGTCACGGACCCTATGCTCAGAGTAAAAGAGGAAGCTTTTATTTCGATGCACTTAAGAAATTGTACAAGCTTGATTTGATTTACCCCTGTCAGAAATCGCGCAAAGAGATTCAGACCTATGGATTATTGGATTCAATGGGTTCAGAATATCTTTTTCCAGATAGTTTCCGGCCAAATTCAGTTGATTTAGATAAGATTGATTTCCCGGATAATACCAACTGGCGCTTTCGTACAAACTGGGGTCAGCGGGTAGAATTTATGGACACAAAAAAAGCCGAACAATCATTCCTGCTGGGCGCTGATTTGTCCGACTTTTTAGTTTGGCGAAAAGATGGGGTTGCTTCCTATGAACTGGCAACCGTGGTGGATGATTATGTCATGAAAATTACTGAGTTGGTTCGTGGGGAAGATCTTCTGCTATCAAGCGCCCGCCAGTGCTTACTTTTTGATGCATTGGGCTGGAGTCGCCCTGATTTTTATCATTGCGGATTACTCCTTGGGGAAGACGGTAAGAAATTATCAAAATCAACCCGCAGTCTTCCCCGTCTCTTTTCTCACTCTTAAAACGGCTTTTGCTTTTGCCTGAGACAAAAATTCGTACTGGGCATGTAGGCGGGCAAAAACATAGCCCGCCCAACCATCCAGTATTCCTCCTTGCCACAAATAGACATAAAGAAAACGCAGGGTGGGGCGAAAGGGGAGTTTACGGAAGATTTTCCGGAGCTTTCGTTTTCCTTTCACTGCTTCGTGTTGCAGGGCCGTATCATCATCCTTTGCCGAGCTTTCGATAATTGCTTCCCAATTAGAGTAGCGGTTGTGCTTTTCCACAAAGCTATCGATGGTTGGAAAGGCATGGTGATCCATGATCGAAATTAATTTACCAGTGGTTCCCTGCACAACTACATGCTCGTGGATTTCGTGATCTCCACTATCGGTGGAAAGATCGGTGATTTTTTCGTACCTTCCCAGTTTATGTCGAAACAGGCGAAGGTTCCAGTTGGGAAAATAGGCATGTTTTAAGGGTTTGCCTAAAAAGAAGTACCTACGGTTAATCCAGTATCCGGTGTGCTTCTCTTCTGGGTTGGTGACAATTTTTCTGACCTCCTCTTCTGCCTCCGGTGGCAGGCACTCATCAGCATCCAGGATTAAAACCCACTCATGTGTGAAAGGCAGATTCTCCAGGGCCCAGTTCTTTTTCTTCGGCCATCCCCCCGTGTAATAAAACTGTACGACTTTTGCCCCATGCTTTTCTGCAATGATAGAAGTTTTATCGCTGCTTTTCGAATCAACTACGAAGATTTCCTTCACCCAAGGCACAGATTTTAAGCACCTTGCTAAATTTGTTTCCTCGTTCTTGCAGGGTACTAGCAAAGAGATCGGAACTTTTGCGCCTTTAGTCATTTGTGGAGAACTTGTTGAATGATTGATTCTTTGAGAGGCCCTTGAGGATGCCAAGCAAACAAATTATTTGTTTTTGAATTAAGCGAACTGTTCCGATCGGCGTCTCCAATTTTGTATCCATATTCTAGAAGGAGGGAAATTACTTTCTTCTGCTTGGGGGGAAAGGATTCAATAATAAGGAGCGGTTTAGCCACGGATAAGGCGGTAACTGCTCCTTCTAGGACTTCAAGCTCATGACCTTCCACATCAATTTTGATTAAGCTTGGTATCTTGTTGTTTTCTACCATGGAATCCATCGGTCTCGTATTTACGGAAATTTGCTTAGAGGTGCCATTCAGGTACTGCTCGATCCAAGGCTTTTCTTCACCCCTTATACAACCGGTGGCTGAAGTTAATGGGTCCTGGAAAAAAGAAACTTCATCAGTCTGGTTGCTTAAGGCATCCGGACAAATTTCGAAATTTTGAATGTCCGCTTCTTTTCGGGTCATTTCCAAAAGTTTAAAATTTTCAGGATCTGGTTCGAAGCCCAAAATTTTTCGGTTCGGGCTCACTTTCGCAACCTCCCAAATATAAAGGCCCACATTTGAACCCACATCGAAAAACCAGCCAGTATCTTTATGCTCATCCAACTTTTGAGCGAGCGAAGTGATTAAAATGCGAATAGCAGGCTCCAAATGTTTTTTTTTCCACCAAATGGATGTGTGGGTAAACGGCCTAAGGGCTACTCTGTGACAAAATCCCAAGTTGTAGAGCTTTGGACGATTCAACCAACTTTTTAGCAGGAATTGAAAAACCTTAGTTTTTCTTAAGGTATGTAGGGGGGCGCTAAAAAGGAGCATGAATCAACTTTTGATCACTTTTTCATACAGATCATAATACCTTTTTCTGCAATCATCATGGCTGGGCAAACTGATCGGTACATTTTTTTTGCTAGAGAATTGCAGTGCTTGAATAACAGCTTGTTCAATAGATGTTTGCACTTTGGCATCAATATAATGTGCGTAGTCGCCCAATAGATCAGAGATGGCACCGGTACGGGTTGTGATTACTCGGCATCCATGAACGGCAGCTTCTAATGGGGGCCAGCCAAACCCTTCAATGTAGGACGGAAAAACCAAGGCCTTGGCATGTTTGTAAAGTTCCGCTAGAGAATTTTCGGAAAGATTATCCAAACTGATGAGGGAGTTTGGATGGGATTGAAACCAATCAGATAAATCGGTATCCAATTCTCCATCTTGGGGCTTCGGGCCAACGAGTATAAGTTTGAGATCTAAGCTAGGAAGCTTTTCAGATGCATGTCGAAAAGCATTATACACAGCCTTCCTGTTTTTGTACCAGGCAGCACTTCCCACATGCAGTAAATAGTTGGTTTTATTAGGATAAAGAGGAAGACTTACAAGCGATTCCCCTCGCTCTTCATTTGGAGGGGAATTGGTTTCCGTACCTAGGTGGATAACAGAAGAATTCAATGCAGAGCCAGGGACTAATCGGTCGAGATCCTGCTGGGTTTGCCGGGAATCACAGGCATAATAATCTGCATGCTCAAGGGAATGATGAATCCACTTTTGCAAGAGCTTGCCTGATTTGGAAGTTTTTGGAGCAAGAGGAAATTCTCCATGTGCCGAGCGAATGGCGATTAAATCATGACAGGTAATAATTTTCTTTGCCTGAGAAACCTTTTTTAATTGAGGTAAATAGACCGAGTTCGAATGATCGATGATATGAATCAAATCAATCGGTTTGGAGATGCTTTGCAGTTTATTTTTAAACTTTTTTTGAAATAGCAGATATTTATCCAGGTAAGCTCCCCATTTAATCAACTTGTCGCCAGTCGAGATTTTGCTAAAGAATGGTTGAGGATAACATTCTTCGACTTCAAACCTTGGGTTTTCTATATGTTCTGAATTCAATAGACCCCCAAACCGCAACATGCTCATCTGTTTATCTTCCCGGAAATTGGAAAGCACAAAGACCTTCTTTTTCGTATTCAACTAAGTTTAGTCTGAGAAACTGCTGCAGCAAGACAAAGCCCACACCCAAAAGCCGCAAATCCAAGGTTGGTGGGTTGTCCAAGCAAACCAAAGAGAAGAATTGGCCCAGCGGCTCCAAACAAAAAAATGGCAAGGTAACTCCCCCTCTTGATTGCTCTTATGCAACTGACAAGTAAATCCTTAGTTATCCAAATCCTCCAAGCGATAAACAAACCGCCGATAATTGCTCCATTTTCGATAATGGGTCGAGACCATGAGTTTTCAGCACCTCCAAACCCTCCACCAAGTGCAGCTCCAGCACGCGTAGCTGTACCTAAGCCATTACCTAGCCAATCAATCCACAAGCTGTAGTAATACGGAGCCATAAACATTTGAAAGTAGCGATTGATATAAGCTTCCGCAGGGGTACCTTCCACATTGGCTGCCTCTTCAAATCGTAAACTTAGAAATTCTAAACCTTCTGCAAATAAATCAATTTGAGAGTATAAAATCAGAGCCAGTGCGCTAAAGCCAAAAACGGAGGCAGCAATTTTACCAAATTCGCTCGGTCTAAAATAAGCCAAAAAACCAATGCAAGCAACAACCTGCAAGCATTCTGCTATTACTGCTCGACTACCCGCCGTGACCATGGCGAGTAGGGTGGCGCTCGTTCCAAGATAAAGCATCCACTTGGGAAAGGTTCCTTTCATTAAAAATCCATAGATGATGTAAGAAACAGTAAAACAATAATAAAAGACGATTCCACTTACAAAGCTAAAGGTTCCTGAAGCTCGCACCTTGCCACCTGATGTTTCTAACTGGCTTCCGGTTCCTCCAGCCGCAGTATTAATAATGTCCTGTGCATCACCTTGAAATTGTTGGGCTACCACCCAAGTCATTGGCAAAGAGAGAAGCAAAAACGCTTTTCCAAAGTTAATCACATCATTCCATGTAAGTACTCGAGCCATGATGAAGATAAGGGGAAAGTGAAGCAGGTTTGTTCGAGCTCCATAAGCAACTGTAAATGGATGTGCTTGGTTAACCAAAAGCGATACAATTACAGCCAACATGACCCAATGAAAACATTTATTTAGGTATTTATTACGCATGGGAAAGATTCCCTGAGCATGGCATAAAAAATAAATCCAAATGACGATGGGATCGCGTACGATCAGTAATCCCTGAGACAATTCAGGCAAAAACCATTTCCTTAAAGCTCCTTCAAAAAGCAGAAGGATAAAATAAAACCAAATCAATTTTTTAACAAAGGCATGATCTGTTGCATCTGTTTGTAAAACCCTTCTTTTTTTGGGTAAAATTCGAGTTAAGGGAATGGTCTCGGTGGCACTCATTTAATAACCAATCTCATCTAGTTTGCTTGATGGATACAAGTTAAAATCAATGATTTTACGGGCGTATAAACTCCATGAATATTGTTTCGCTTTCGATTGACACAAATCTACTCGCTCTGCCTTCTTCATTTTTTCGTCTATCAGGCAAACTATTTTTTCCACAAGTTTTAATGGATTTCGAATTGGAATGATGTGACCAGTCATACCTTCATCAATTAGATCCTCGCCACCCGCGTTAGCGGTGGTAATAATAGGAAGCCCGCAAGATAGCGCTTCTTGTTGAACTAAAGCTCGACCTTCAATAATTGAAGGGAGTACGAGAATGTCATGATTCATCATAATCTCACGAACCTTTTGATTTGAACAAGGAGGGAAATATTGAAAGTCCGAAAACTGCTTGCGGTAAAACTCCATGGGCAGGGAGGGTTGCCCAAGGATGGACAAAGTCACAGGTTCTTTTTCTAAAAGTTTCATTGCTTCAAACAGATCAGCTAGCCCTTTTCGCTGGCTCATCGACCCTACAAACAAAAGTTTAAAAGACTTACTGGCTTTGCTACTCATTTTTCTGCTGAAAGGCTCCGTTGCAGGGCTACCAAATGGCGATACCAGACAGGGAGTATTTTGTTTAATCTCGTCGGGTATGGAATCGAGTACAAAATGACTAGGGCAGATGATCCTGTTGGCCATTCGAATTTCTTTCTCTTTACGAAATAATTTCTCTTCAGGTTCGCGAGTACTTTCAAGGGTGGGTTCCCATTGGGGATACCTCTCAACTTCCTCAGCTAATAATCTTCTAACGGTTGCCCAATGAGCAATAGGGAGTTCATAAGAACATTGAATCCCCAGTTCCCGAGCCCGTTTAAAAGAGTGATAGGCTCCATCCTCATAAGCATGTAGCACTTGGGTGCCTTGTTTTCTAAGTCTTGAGCAAACCTTTTTATCCACTGTGAGGTATGAGTGATCAGCTCGATTCCGTTTTTTACTCTGATCCCCTTTCGCCAGTAACCTTACAAGTTCAGGTATCCATTGTCTGGAAATTTTATCGTCTGGTATAGAATAACCCCTTCTTTTACATATTATTTTGATAAAGAGGTTTGTCTCAAGCCCTGAGCCAATAGTAGTGTAAAACTTTTCAAGCTGCTGACTCTTTGTGAGTTCTTCCAACAGGGCACGAACAAAGGTGTTTCCCGTGGGATGAGAAACCACAAACTTGGTTCCATTACTCAAAACTGGTTCATTTTCTTTTTTGACCACTGATGGATTGGGTTTTCTACACATGAAAAAAAGATCCAGGCAAGAAAAATTACAGGAATCAAATAAAGTAATGGTACCAAGAAATTGGCAGGCTTCTCTCCCCAGAGATCACGGTGTAAATATCCGAATAACTTAAAGAGTGGAAAGTGGATGAGGTAGAGCGAGAAAGAGATTTTACCAATCCACGAAATCGCACTCAAAATTCGTCGGCCAATTATTCGGTTTAACAAGTCTACTTGCGATAAACAGAAGATAAAAAAGAATAAGTAAAAAGTCGTCCAAATGATATATTGTAACCATGAATCCCAGTTTTGATACCTGCTAAGCAGGGCGAAAGATAGGCTGAGAACCATAATGGGTACTTGGTAATGAAGTTTTAAACTGCCTAACTTTTGGTCGCCATACAATTGGGAAACCCATGCGCCAAGTAACCAGGATGGCCAAAGAAACAAGGCTGTAAAGGAAAGCCAGTTATATCCGTGGTAATTTAGGTAAATGCTAGCTGCACTTGCAGCCAAAGATAGAATCCATAGCAGGGAAGACCTTAATTTACCAAAGAGGCAAAAGGCGAGGGGGTAGAGGATGTAAAATTCTAGTTCTAGAGGAATTGTCCAAAGAGATGGATTACTAAGAAACTGCCCATTCCCCGGTGGGTAGTTCTGGGAGAGACTAGCCACCCGCAAAATCCTTTCAATATCCCAGGTTTTGTCACCCCAAAGTTTAAAACATAAAAAACTTATTCCTGCAGTAAGAGCTAAAGCCCCAAAGTAGGCTGGGTAGATTCGCCAGAATCGTCGAATGAAATAAGTTTTCCAGCATGGATTCGTATTTCCTGATGTGTTCGGATAATGAATGCAAAATCCACTAATTAAGAAAAACAGTAAAATCGCATATCCCAAGAAAGGTGTGGGTATGGAAAGCCAAGCCGTTGCCTTGGCAAAAGATGAATATTCCTGAGGGTAACTGGTAATTTGCCACCAACCCACCCACAACTCCACCCTCACATGGTAAAGCAGAACCCCGAGGCATGATAACCCCCGAAGGAAATCTATAACTTGGATTCGTGGAGTTTGGTTCATTGTTGATGGAGTAATTTTGTATACTCGTTTGCATAATCATTAAGCGGGCGAACATATTGCTCCAAATCTTCTTTTGCCAGTCTAGATATTTCTTCATATTGGCCATCCTTCATTTGCATGGCAGTTTTAAGGCATTCTTTAAGTGTATTGACATCGCCGGGGGTACACATCAACGCATGAGCACCAGCAGTTTCTTTAACGCCACCATCCGTTGTCGCAATACAGGGTACTCCGACAGATCTTGCCTCCAGAGGAGTAAGTCCTAAATCCTCTTGGGTATGGGGTGGTGTAACCATCCATTTTGCTTCCCGGGTATAGCGATGCCTTTCTGATTCGCTCACAAACCCGGGCAGTCTCGAACCCCTTGAATGCCCTTTTTCTTTGATCGTCCCCATAACTTCTTTCCTCAGTGGCCCGTCTCCCAGCATGACCAAGGGCCAAGTATCCGGGTTGGCCGAGACTTGTCTGATAGGCTTCCAATAAAATACGAATTCCTTTGTTGGGCACCCATCTTCCAATAAATAAAAACCTTTTCTTTTGTTCGGCATGTTTCTCTTGGGGCATTCTGTGAAACCACGGGTAAGCGGGCACTATTCTTCTTTCGTTTTTTTCCCAAGCTATCCCAAACAAATTCTGATATGTACCATCTTCTGTCAGCTTGGCGGACTGCCCAGTTCCATGCCAAAAGCCTGGGGTGAATACCTCGCCTTCGCCAATTGTAAATGGTCATCACACAGGGCTTGCTAAATTTTTTTGCATACCATGCACCCTCAATCATTGGATTGTGCAGATGTACTAAGTCACAATCTTGAATTGCCTTTTTAATCTCAGCATCTCTCGGAGTCACCCACTGACTAGTAAATCGTTTAGCTTCTTCTCCCGTCCATGTTGATATGAATTTCGGATTCATTGTTTTGAATCGATTGATCATCTTGAAATCCAGTTACTTTTTTTCTTAGCAACCTCACGATTGCTCCTTTTCGAATAAGATCTTCAATCAGAGTTAGGCAAAAAGTCTCAATCCCCCAAATTTGCCAAGGCATGGTGCCATCATTCAATTTTTACCTTTGATAAATCTGCCATTTACCAAAGATTCAGCCGGGTATTCTTCCACCTTTTCATTTGCTTCCAAGAATAGCCAATTATGTTTTGGTTCCTACAAGCTCTCGAAGCGGGTTGTGTGATATGATCATTTTGATTCTCGGATGATTTCCTTCCTTGGCAAGTTTTTCAATCCAATCTTTGCGGTATGAGCCTAGAAGATGCACTCCAAATGTATCCTTCAGAAATTTGGGCATTGGGATAGAGGTTGGTTATTTGGTTTGGGCAAACTGTCTTGGCATTGCAACGGTTGGCTAAGCCTGCCTGTGCCGTTGGCATGATCCATTCTGGTATTTTGTGCAGATAGGTTGCTCCCAAAAACCATTCTAAATAATCCCAGTCTAGGGCTCGTTTATCCCAAAAGACTAGTCCAGTTGTGATTCCCTTAACCACTTCAGGTTTTTTGCCAAGTCCCAATAAACTCCAAGGTCGGAAACAATAAGCGTCCCATTGGGTATCCTTGAGAAATACTGCTCCTCCTTCTGTCTGCGAACGGTCAAACAAACCGGAGAAAGGCCGAAGAAAAAGAATGTCTGCATCCAAGTAAAAACTGATCGGGTCTTCTGGGATTTGCGAAATAGGGGATCAAAGAATTCAATTCCCCAAATAGATTCCTTTCGAACCTTTTGGCAGTTTGGTCTGCCTTGCAAGGCAGTCCAGATACTCGGCTTTTGTTTTTCGCGGAGTCGGTGATGGTAACCTTCGTATCCATCTAGTTCCGCATGGATCGCAATCTTTTTCTTCATTGAGAGAGGGAGCCATCCGTGTGTAGTTGCAGGTCAATGCGGATCCTCGCAATATTAAGTAACAAGCGATTTTAAGCACCGTAGATAAAAGGGTAATTGGCTCCCCCCGATGAGTGATTGCACGATAATTTTATCATCCTCTTTTCCCTCCATCTAGTTCTTTTTCGCAGCAAACCAGCTTATGACCGCTGAAATAACATGTTCAACCTTCTCTTCACTTAATTGAGGGTACATGGGAAGGGTCAGGTTTTTTTGATAAAAATGTTCGGTCATCGGTAACTCATCTCCACCCCTGATCCGATTAGCATAGGCAGCATGCTGATGAACGGCTAAGGGATAATGCAAACTAGCTCCTACACCTTTGATCTTCAAGTGTTTCAATAATTCATCCCTTCGTTCACATTCAATCACATATAAATGCATTGCATGCAGTCTCGTTTGTTTTTTGAGAGGGTAGGGTAATGGGAGATCCTGAAAAGCATGGTTATACCTTTGAGCGATTAATCGGCGCTTTTCATTGTCATCGCTCAGGTGTCTTAGCTTTAACCCGCAAAATAGCAGCCTGCATTTCATCGAGTCTCGAATTAAAGCCGGTGATTGTACTTTCTCTGTGTTCGTTCCATCCATATTGACGAAGTGACTTGATCTTGTTCGCAAAATCTTTTGAACGGCAAAGAATAACTCCGCCATCTCCAGTCCCTCCTAGGTTTTTGGTCGGATAGCAGCTAAAGGCTGAAAGATTGGCAAAAGTCCCCACTTTTTGACCATCAATCTCAGCTCCATGTGCCTGCGAGCAGTCTTCAATTACTTCTAGTTGATGTGCTTTGCCTATTTCAAGAATCTTATGCATTTCTGCCGGTTGACCATAAATATGAACGGGCATGATGGCCCGGGTTTTGGGACCTATTCTTTCTTCAATTGATCGTGGATCAATACACCGGGATACGGGATCAATATCTGCAAACACAGGGGAGCATCCAGCCTGCTCAATTCCGGCAACAGTGGCCACGGCGGTGTGAGAAGGGGTGATGACTTCATCGCCCAATCCAAGCCCCAAGCTCCTTAAGCAAAGGGCAATAGCATCCGTTCCATTAGCTACCCCCACAGCATGTAAATTTTCTCCATGAAAAGAAGCAAACTCTTCCTCAAAAGCGTTTACTTCTTTGCCCAGAACATACCATCCCGAATCCAATACCCGTTGAACCGCAAAGTCAATTTCTGACTTATGGTACTTGTAGGAAGCAAATGGGTCACTGAAGGGAATCATTTTAGAGCAAGCATTCGGGCGTGTGTATTTTTAATTCTTGATGCAATCTTGTGAAAAGGTCTTTCAACCATAAAGAAAAATATTGCGGTTAATGGTATGAGGAGCAACCAGTAAGCAATGAACATATAAAACTTATTTGTGGAATTGATTTCTAAAACTGACAGAATATGAAATGGAAACCCATGCATCAAATAAATGGAATAGCATGATTTTCCTAAAACTTCCCCAAATCGAATTGCTTTCCTTGATTTGTAAAATAAAATTTCTAATCTTAGCCAAAAAAAGGCAAAGAATGCAAAAAAATTTAAGGTAAATGGATGACCAAGAATTTCTTGTAGAGCGAGAATATGAGTGGCGAGTGCTAGCAAAAATACGCCCAACCTAGAATAGATTAATAAAGTATATGTTGGGCGGTTATCAACGGGTTCTATTTTATAGCACAACAAAACACCTAATATCCAGCAGGGGAAACCAAGAAAGATTACATAAATTGGACCGACGCCTGGGTAATTAACCAAATTAATTGGGTACTCTATAAAAGAGAAAAGCGTTGGAATTAATGAAATCAAGAAAGCCCATTTCCATGCACGGTATGTTTTTAAACTTCCTCTCAAAAACGGGTACATCAAATAATAGCAAATTTCGCAAATAATAGACCATCCAGCTATGAAATGAAATACTGTTACATCAATTCCCATTAACAAATAAATGAAAGTTGCAATTACGATTGGACCACAAATTCTTATCATTCTACTTCCTAAAAAAGGAAGTGTGTTCCGGCGCTTCCAATTATTCCTGTAGGGGTAGTGGATACAAAATCCACTTATAATAAAAAAAACGATAACTGCTGCCGGACCGCAAAAAAGAGATGTGTACATTCCATTTAGTAACCAATACGCGGGGACACTCGTATCAAAAGTCGATGTTAAAGGTGGATATGCACCATGGCTGAATGCAACCCATACGGCACAAAATAACCTGATAGTGTCCAACCCAACTATTCTTTCAGGTTTTTTTAAGCTTTGATTACTAATGGTCAAGAATTGTTAGAGATGATTATTTACTCATGTGTAATGCAGAAGCTCTTTTCTGAAATAATCGAAGGATATTTTAATACCTTGGTTAAAGTTCACTTTTGGATCCCAACCAAATGATGTTTTAAACAAACTGTAGTCAGAGATGAAGTCACCAACATCTATTGCTTTTCGCTCTTCTGGGAATGGAACCAAATCGTAAGTTGCACCTTCTATTTCATTACACATGATTTGAGCAGTTTCTTTCAAGTTTAACGGGGTTGGGCTACCCAAATTGTATGCTTTTCCAATAGCTTCATTTTCCGTCGCGGCAATAATCAAGGCATCTAGTAGATCTTCCACAAAATTATAGTCTCTCCTCTGCTTGCCGTCTCCAAAAACCTGAATCGGTTTTTTCTCGATTAAGTTACGAATCCATATTCCTAAAAAGGTTTGCCGTGCATCTTTAATTCGCATTCTTGGACCATATGTATTTGTCAATCGCAGTACGCTAGATCGAATAA
>CALSTX010000004.1:0-57500 GCA_943789375.1 uncultured Opitutales bacterium
CATGTGTGAAATAACCTACAAAATGCCCAAGTTGGTTTAGAACGACTTTCGGTTTAAAAAAATAATATGAGCCAGTTGCATATTCAAGCAACCATTCCCAGTCTTCCACGTTACGGACAGATGAATAATTACTTAGGCATGAAAGGTCTTGAAAACAGCTTTTTATATTAGCTGTATAGTTTTTTTTGAAGTTTTGGATAGATACATTTCGGCACCTTGGCAGTTCATTGGTAAGTATTGACAATTTAGACCTTTGCATTGCAGTTTTAAAACCAAGTGCTTTGTAGTACCCCTTGATCCCCACAAGATAAAGTAAATCTACTGAGAGTTTCTTACCCAAAGACTCAATTCCTTCCATGAGTTTTCTTCCAATTCCTCTGTTTTGCATTTCATTTTTTACGGCAAAGGGACCTACAGTCATCGCCTTGGCGATTGTATTAAAATATCTGATATTCCTTGTGGAAACTACAGCAACTGCAACTGGTTTTCCGTTCTTCTCAATAATTACGAAATTAGGGTGTTTGGATAAATACCCGTTGAAAAAAGCGGTTTTAGTATTTTGGGCAATGAGTTTGTCATTAAAGGCATTTTCTAGGAGAACAAAGATTTCTTTTGCATATGATACCTCCTGGGATTTTTTAAACTTCAGTTCTAAATTCAATTTGTCCTTTCAAACCAATCAATAAGTTGGTTCAGGTTTTTTTTGTTACACGGCGGATGGACATAAATTTCAAGTGTTTTTTGTGGACAGTGCTTGTTTACGATTGGTAAATTTAATTTACTATAGATTACATTTCTCATCTTGCCATCGTATTGGGGATGTTTCCATGGTAGTCCCCTTGCTGGTTCCGTTTTGGGATTAAAATGTGGATGCTGATGCAGGGGAGACCATGTTTCGCGTATTGGGATGCCATCTGCTTGTAAATTTAAAATATCATCTTTTGAACTTTTCCAGGAATCCAATATGTCCATTAGAATTGCATGGTAGACTCCTTTTTCGTTTTGTCGTGCGAGCCTGACTTTTACTTTCGGATTTGATTTTAATTTGGAGGCGAGGTGCACAGCGTTTTCCCGACGAACTTCATTTTGTTTTTCGATGTTGGCAAGACCGCATTGGCCTAATGCTCCGGCAAACTCTGTCATTCTGTAATTGTAACTGAGTTCTTCATGACCAAAAGACCTGAGTCTAAAAACTTTTTCTGCAATTTTATCATTATCAGTACAAAGTAATCCTCCATCGCCAACGCTAAGTGATTTTCTCTGGTGTAAAGCTAAAAACAGATATTTCTCCGAAAGTACCGACTTTTTTGCCATCTACCTCAGCACCGTGTGCGTGAGATGAATCTTCGATTAAGGGTATTCCATGCCTGATGCATATGTTGTGGATTTCTTGGATTTTAGCAGGGTAACCGAACATGTGCGTAATTATGACTGCCTTTGTTAACGAAGTAATTTTCGTCTCCAAGTCTTGTGGGCAAAGCCCAAGAGATTCTTTTTCGATATCACAAAATACAGGAACTGCGTTTTGCATGAGAATGCAGGATGCCGTAGAGATCCAAGAATAAGATGTAACCACTACCTCGTCACCCACACCAATATCAAGAGAAGCAAGTGCAAGGTGAAGAGCTTGTGTCGCATTCCCTAAACCTAAGCAGTGCTTTACTCCGAGATAATTTGCATATTGTCCTTCAAAAGTTCGAACTTCCTTATCTGCGAAAAGTTGATTTGATTTCAATGACTCGATTTACGGCAATCTTCTCCTCCTCTCCATACCTAGGCCATGATTTCCATTGTTTTTTGGTTGAGTTTGTCTTCATGTTTGGAATCTATTAGCAAAACTGCATTTCATATTCAATTTATCGTAGTTTGTTTTGGTCTGAATCGGGGGCGAATAGTTGCTCGAAAGTACTTTCAAAAAGCATTTTGGGTTTGCCACTCATTGAGAACCTTTTGGTGTAGGCGTTTTTCCTTTTCTTCAGGTAATCCGATGGATGCCCAAGAAGAGATTTGATTTTATTGAGGATCTTTTCATTTGAAGATCTTTCCACAATGAAGGGGCCAATAACAATTCCATCCAAGGATGTAATTGCAAAAAACTCTATCAACCTATCTGGTGTCTCTATCATGGATTCACCAGACATGTTAAGCGATGTATTTACACAAATCCCAAGCCCTCTTTTTTTCTTTATTGATTTTAATAAAGAATAATAAAAGTCCTGTTCTTTATTAATGACTTGCACTCTTGCTTTTCCGTTTTTGTGAACAATCGCTGGAACATTGCTACGTAGGTGTTTGGAGACTTCTAGGGCGGAAAGCATCGAATTAGTTGCATATCGTGAATTAATTCCAAAAAAAGATTTTAAATCATCATTAATTACCATTGGAGCAAAAGGTCTGAAGTCTTCCCTGAATTTTATTTCAGAGTTGATTCTTGGCCATGTTTTTGATGAAAAAGCATTTCCTAAAATTGACCTTTGCCCAAGTGCTCTAGGACCAATTTCATAAGAGTCTTTAAGTATTCCAATCACATGATCGCTTAATATAAGATCAGCAACCTCTTCAATTTTGAAGAAACGATAATTCAGTTTGAATGAATTTAGAATCTTTGATATTTCTTGATCAGAAAATTTATTGTTGTAGTTGTTTACATCAGTAATAGAGAATCGAATGTTCTTATTAACTTTTGATATGTCATTTTTAATTTTTTTTGTATTTGCAATAGAAAGTGCGGCTCCTAGTGCAGTACCGTCATCTCCAGAAGCAGGAAATATATCATAATTACTTGTCAATGGGAAAAGTTTACCGTTCATGACGCAATTTAATGCCACCCCACCACTAAAAAAAACATGATTCGAATTTGTTATCGATTTGGCAGCATTTAGTAGTTCGGCAGCAGCTTTTTCTAATGCCTTTTGTGCAGAAAAAGCAATGTTTTGTAGTCTTTCTTCTCTCCAAAGGCTTGAGGGTGGTCCAATAACTTCTTTAGTGTAAGATGTTAGTGATAACGGTTCTACATCAGAGACATGAATTAGATCAGTATTAAACTTTATATCGAAATCCATTGAGACATTAATCATGTTTCTGAAAATATCATCAAAAACAGGCGATCCATAAGCTGAAAGACCCATAAGTTTACCTGGTCCGCTTTCGCGATTAAATCCACAGTATTCTACAAATAAATTGTAGAAAGACCCCAAGGAAAACGGATGTTTGATTTTCCTCATAGGTTCAATTTTGTTTGATTTAAATCGATTCATTTTCCAAAGAGTTGTGGTATCAAATTCCCCTCTGCCATCCCAAGTAATTACAGCACATTCATTTAGACTGGAATTTAAAGCTAAGCTTGCATGGCATTGGTGATGATTTACTCCAATTATTGGAATTCCTTCAAAAACCTCATTAGTTTTTTTTATCAAATTTAATTCAATCAAAACTTGATTAACTAGATAGCACAACTTTTTCTTAAAATATAACTTACGGTCACCGTTTTTTAAATTTAAGGAATTAATAAGACAATTAATTTCATCTCTCTTTAAGTCTATAATTTGTCTGTCTGTCACAAACTTGCTTAAACTAAGCATATCATTGAGTAATAGTTGCATTGGTTCTCTAAGTGATTCCTCATACTCTGCGAAGTAATTTAAGGGTGGGCACAGAAATTCTTTTATGTCTCTAGATAATGCAATTGAACTTATTGATTTTAGATTTATGATCTTCTTTAGTTTCTCTGCACTTGCTATTGGGAAACCATAATGATGAGGTATTCCAGAATGCCTGTCTTCAGTGAAAAAATAGTCTAACTCGGGTGTATCAATATGTAACGCCACAAGAGAACTATCATGAAGGCTTCCGTTAATTCCTAATGTATAACTCATTTCTCGGGGAAATATTTCTTTTATTTTTGTCTAGGGATAACTTATCGCTGTAGGCATGTTAGTGTTACGATTGTTTTTTTGTCACAATAAAATACTGTTTTCATCTTACATTATTTGTATCTTTCTCAATATCATACTGCTTGTCTTGTAGGATTATCTATTAGATATTTTGAAAGCAAATCAATGAATGTGTACTTTTCCCTTCTTTCATGAACTTAATCCCGCTATTGATGTCATCTATTTTATATCTGTGACTGATAAAGTTACCTAATTCAATACACCCGCTGTCAATCATTCTTAGGTACTTGGGTATGTCCACATCTGGAACGCTTTGGCCGCCTTCCGAACCAATGATACTTTTTCCCAGATGGAGGGGGAGGGTGTTGATGCTTATTTTTTGATCGAATCGCATGACCCCAAACAGTATGCATTTACCATTAGGAGAGGTGATTTTGTATGCCTTTTCAATTATCTCGGCTTTCCCCCGTTCCTTCAATGACAACATCGACTTCCGGGGTGCCCAAAATAGTGAGCAGTTCTTCCTCCAAATTTTGCTGCTTGCAGTTGACTGCATGCGTTGCCCCGCAAATTTGAGCAGTCTTTAATTTATGTTCAACAATATCAACTGCGATTATTGGGTTTGCTCCCGCAAGCTTGGCTCCAAGCACTACTCCTAATCCAATTCCTCCTATCCCGATTATACAGACTGACTGTCCGATTTTTACTTTAGCATCATTGTTAATAATACCAAAGCCGGTAGTAATCGTATCTGCCATGAGGGCAGAGACTTCATGTCCATATTTGGGGTCAATGGGAGTAAGCCTATTTTCTGAGATTATGGAATATTCACTGAATGTCGTAATATGACCGGCACTTACCTTTTTACCTTTCCAATTATAACTAGGGTATGGTCCGGACATTCCGGATGCGGGGCGCCAATGACATACTACATGATCTCCTTCTTTTACTCGGCTAACCATAGGTCCCGTTTCTCTTACAATTGCACCCGCTTCATGCCCCAACAAATGAGGCAAGAAAGAGTCGGGTCCTTTGGTCCCGTCTATTTCTCCAATTTGTGAACCACAAATTCGGGTAGCCTTTATTTCGACGAGTACTTTTCCAGGATCGATTTTTGGAATATCGATTTCGTCTACAATAAGGTCTTTTTTTTGTTCAACTAGAATAGCAGCTTTGGTCTTCATTCGAAAAAAATAAATGAATGGTCTCCAGTATAGCCCGCTAGATTAAACCACCATTCCCATTCTTTGGGCGTATTGAAGGCTTCGCAGGTAACTTGCCAGTAGAGCAGATTGGCTTTCTCCGCTTCGTTTCTGTACGATTCTACGCAAAGATATTTGTGTCTCTTGCCGACTCTTTCGAATTCGCTCAGGGCCAACTCTAGTTCATATGTATGCAGGTTGTGGAATGTATTCAATGAATAGACCAAATCGAAATAATCGTCGGGCCAAGGCAAGGATTCAGCTCGTCCTTCCAATAGATGTTCGCGAACCTCTGGTTTCGAGTGTTCAATAGCGTAGTGAGAGATGTCAATCCCATGAATCTCTGCATTTGGCAGGACCTTGGTGAAATCATAAAGCATGAACCCCTTGCCGCAGCCAACATCCAATATTTTGGCATCTTCGGGTAGCTGGTAATGTTCATGAATGGCCCGAGCCACTTTCTCCCAACGACCTTCTATGATATTGATAGCCGCCATAATTGATCCGCCGTCACCGTCCCAGTAGTCGTATCCCCATTTTTTTGCAAGTTCCGCGGCTTTTCCCTTCGGGTACTCGGGGTCATTTACCCGGGCTAAATAATCACGGTCGGTGGTTTTGTGGACTGCTGAAATGAAATCCATATAGGCCATTTTAAGCAACTTTTCTCATTTTTATCGGAGACGAGGAAAAATAATCTTCGGCGATTTTTAACTGATGACGTTTTTGTTTTTCCATTTCTGTTACATTGGTCGAAAAAGATCTCCTATGTTTTCCTTCCGGTAAAAATTCATTCAAAATAATGCAGCACCATTTCAAGCGATATAGGGAGTAGAATAATGGAATATAATTTTGAAGCTCTGTTAATTTAGTAAATTGACCGATTGATTCCTCGATAAATGCTCCGAGCCATTCGATTGGAACTGGTAATCTAGGCTGACAAAAAAAATCACAAATCATTTTAACGGGATGATCCCAACCAGCATATTCGAAATCGACAAATCTCAAACGGTTCTGGCGATCGATCAACATGTTATGGAAGCCAAAATCCGAGGGTGACAAAAATCGCTGCTCTTTTGTATTGGAAAAAGGGATCATCGTCGCATGAAATTTTTTTTCAATACTGTCTAAGCTTGGTGATAATTTTTCCTGTACGAAAGCGAGCACTTCAGCATTGATGTCTTGATTGTTTGGAATGCGAGACAGTTTTTCAATCCTTCTACTAACGCATTTAAGATGAGCCATCGGATTAAAGCATGCTTCGGAGGCGTTATTCAATGCGAGTGCTTCCACGCAATTTTTATTTTGGTTCAGGCGGTTGAAGAAACGAGCTGCTTCCAAAACGCGTGACAATGTAAGGTCTTCTTTACTACACTTTACTCCATCGATGTACTCAAAAAGAGCAATCCCTGCATCAGGATCACATATCAAGACTTTGGCCCCTTCTGAAATTTTTCGAGATTGAACAAAGCTGCAAAAATCAAATTCGCCTAGCAGGCGATTCCGTGAATCATCGTCGCTCTGAAAATATTCTTTTAGAAAGTAGCGTGTCATTGTAGTGTCAACTTTGTAACCACGGTTGTTTCTGCCGCCTTTGATTTCAGTGAGTTTGAATTGGCCATGTTCGCCGATATCGAAAAGCAATTTTTGAACAATTTTATTTTGTACCATTCTATTAATTTTTCAAAAGACTAGTTTCAAGAAACTTCAGATAATATATCTTGCCAAGATTCAAACCTGCGAAGTTTATTAATTCCTTGGTAATTTTTTGCCGGGTCAAAAAGCCAACGGCTAACGTTTCCCGGAAAATTGGGACGGAGAAGAAATTCGGGTAAATCATCAATGAAATGTGTGCATCCGCACGTTCTGATTCTTTCGATCTTTTGCTCTTTGGTCGTCTCAAAGAAAACCCGGTTCCTCTCGATGCCGCCATTTTCTGAATCATGAAATCGTTGATTTTCAAGCCAAGAATAAGCCGCTTTGTGGAGATCATATTTTTCTCCCATGAACGGATGGCGAGTTTTGTGACTGATTATAAAAAGGGGAATCTCCGTTTCCTTGCAAAAATGGAAAAAATCGAGGACGCCGGGGTAGGGCATGCACGAATCCATTTTGGATCCATAAACCAAACCCTGCATTTTCGTCCATTCGTCTTCTCTTCCATCATCTCGAAGATAGTTTCTTACTGCATCTTTGGAGGTAGCTAGACCTTTTGGTATGAGATCCTGCTCGAGTGCAATTCGATGAAAAATTCCGTCGTAGCAAACGATCGTATTGTCAAAATCGATGCCTAAGAGCATTTGGGATCAATTAAAAGTTACTGTCTAAGTGGATGTAGTGGTCGCTGTTAAAAGGAAGGTAGTCAAGTTTCTGTGGTGATAGACTGGAAAATAAAGGCCTCTCTGTTTTTTGAAATTCAAAGTATCTTTTACGCCAATCAATAACCTCTTAATCAAAATATTGCATTTGAATCGGATTTTTATTGCTGGATGATGTTGATTTCTTTTGAGCAATTACAATTACATGCATCAGTCCATTTATCGATTTACAAGCACCAACTATATTGTAACTCTTATTCAATGTGAAGTACGGCTGCCATGCATAAAGCTCCGTTTCAAATTCAAAATTTGATTTTCCCTCCTCTTTTGCAATTGTGACGTAGACTTTGCAATCCGAGAATTCGTTTATCGCGTAATAACTAAAGAACCACTCAGGAGAAAACATCATAAAGGCACCAGGGACACTTCCCGCACATTCAATATGCAATATTCTTCCTTCTGGTTTGAGCATATCAGAAGTATTGCGGATGAATGAAACAGGATCAAAACAGTTATCCATACAACTTCAGTTGTAGATGAAATCAAACTTGTTGTGAAGTGACTGTGGAATTGGCACGTTCATGTCTTGAATGACTGAAGCACCTTCGTAATCCGAGCGATCCAAGCAAAAATATTCTGCTTCCGAAAAACAGGCTATCAAGTCACTGTCAAGCAGGGTATTATTTGAATGTTTTGTGAGCTTTTCGAATTGCTGGTTGTCATACAATGATTGCAATCGTGAAGTTGGAAGACCAAATTGTGAGAATATTTTGAATAATGTATCTTGTTCAATATTTACGGTATGCCTGCCAATTGAAAGATATTGTCCGGAAATACTTTTGAAGTTATTATCGTTTAGAAGAATTTTAAGAGCTTGTTTATTAAGTCCCATATTTGACTATGTTTTCGGGGAATATATTTTTTATAAAATCTTTTACCTAGATCTCTAGTAGTCGATTTTCAAGGAGATCGGCTATGGATTTAGGAGTTAACCCTGTTTGCTTGCGCAAATAAGACTGAGATCCAGTGAGGTGAAAAAATTTATCAGGAGTGCCGATTCGGCAAAAATGAGCATTCATGGGACCATTGTCGGCGAGCCATTCTGCAATTGCTCCGCTTAAACCTCCAATTAGGCTATGTTCTTCGATGGTTGCAACCAAAGGGCAGGAGGTAAAAGCTTCTTTTAAAAGCTGGTTGTCTAATGGTTTGACCGTATGAAGGCTTACCACTTTTACGGAAATTCCGCGCTTTTTTAGTTTTTTGCCAGCTTCAATGGCAATGGGTAAGGTATTGCCTGTATTAAGGAGGCAGATGTCTGAGCCTTCTTGTATGGTTATTCCTTTCCCGATCTCAAAATCCGGTGCAGATTCGTGTATGAGAGGCTCACCCTTTTTGCCTAGCCTTAAATATACAGGGTTGTTTTGTTTTATAATCGCATGTACTGCTGCCTCCACTTCAAAGGCATCTCCAGGACATATTACTGTCATTCCCGGTAAGTTTCTCATGAAAGCGATGTCTTCACAGGCATGGTGCGTGGATCCCAATGTAGCGTAAGAGTAGCCGGCACCCACTGCAACAATTGTGACCGGGGCATTATGGTAGCAGACATCGACACGGATTTGCTCGAGGCATCGGGTGGTAACGAAAGGGGTTATTGTATAAGTGAATGGCCGAAGACCGCATAATGCCATTCCGGCGGCGACTCCCGTCATATTGGATTCGGCAACACCACAGTTGAAAAAACGATCGGGATAGGCAGTCTTAAATTTATCGAACATTCGGTTTCCAATATCACCCGAAAGAAGAGTAATACGAGGGTCTTTACTGGCTTCGGAAGTTATGGTCTTTGCAAAAGCGTTTCTCATGCTAAGCCGAGCTCTAGGAGAGCAAGAGAAACTTCATCGGCGGTAGGAGCCCGATAGTGCCAATTATTATCATCTTCCATAAAGGAAACACCTTTTCCTTTTACGGTATGAGCGATAATTGCCGTGGGTTTGTCTTTTTGCCTATATGCGTCCTCGATGGCGTTTTGAAGTTCAGTTAGGTTGTGACCATCGACTTCTCGAGTGTACCAACCAAACGCCTTCCACTTTTCTGACAGCGGATGTAGAGACAGTACTTCATCGCTCCGACCCGTTGCTTGCCATTTGTTATAGTCTATGATCACTGCCAAATTCGTTGCTTTTTGGGCAGGTGCCATCATCGCAGCCTCCCAGACGGAGCCTTCATTGCACTCTCCATCGCTAAGAACGACTAACACTTTTGAATCGAGTTTCTTGATTCGTAAGCCTAGAGCCATACCCAATCCACATGGTAAACCATGACCAAGAGATCCAGTCGCCAATTCTAGTCCAGGTACGCATCTCGGAGATGGATGTTCAGGCAGTTGGCCGCCATCCTCGTTCCATGTGTCGAGCAACTTTTCGTCAAAAAAACCGCGATAGGCAAGTATTGCATACTGAGCACCTACAGCATGGCCTTTGCTGAGAATGATACGATCACGTTCCGGAGAGCTTGCATTGGAGGGTTTTATGTTGAGAGTGCCACCGCAGTAAGCCGCAACCATGATATCTACACAGGAGAGGGCAGAGGCAAGGTGAGCTGTCTTCTTTTTGTAAGTTATTTCTACCAACCACCCTCGGATCCGGCGAGACAAGCATTCAATCTCTTCCAAAGTTTCTGGCATTAACCTAAATTCAAGTCTTTCATTGACCTGATGTTATAGTGTTTGTCTTCATTCCTTAGGATTCCATTTCGGAACGCTTCAATGATTTCGTTCATCGCATCATCTACAGTGAACTTTTGCTTGTATCCGGTTGCTAGAAGTTTGTCCGAGTTTAAACGATAGGAACGCGGATCGTTTGATTCGCTGACTACAATTTCAGATGGGATTTTTGCGGATGCTCTTTCGGCAATCTCCATGATGCTTATATTTTCGAATCCTGCATTGTAAATGCCCTGTATCGCGTTCCCATGTTCAAGAAAGTGTAGATAAACGCCGATCATATCTTGGATGTGAATGTTCGGTCGTGTTTGTTTTCCCCCGAAAACCGTAATTCTCTGATTTGTGAAGGCCTGCATGGTGAGAATGTTTACGGAAAGATCCAAGCGCATTCGAGGCGAATAGCCACAGACGGTTGCTGGACGAACAATTTGAACGAGAATATCATCGGCGTAACTTAGTAACACCCTTTCGCTGATCATTTTTGTTTTGTTGTAATCCGAAAGAGGCACCAAGGGCAAATCCTCGGTCACATGCTTGTCTTCTTTGTATCCATACACGCTACCTGAACTCGCATAGATGAATTGTCCTACCCCATATTCGATGGCCCTGTCTACTAGGAACTTAGTAGCCAAAGCATTGACTTCCCAATTCAACTTGGAATTCAGGTCGCTACAAGGATCATTCGCCACGTTTGCCAGATGAATAATTGCTTCCACCCCGTCCATCGGTATGGATTCAACTTCTCTGATATCACCCTGTGTAATCGATAATTTAGGATGATTGCTCAAGTGGTTTCCGAACCACATGATATCGTGGACATGAATCTCATGTCCTTCCTGCAAAAGTGCTCTTGTCAGAGAAGTCCCAATGAAACCACATCCTCCAGTTACTAAGATTTTCATTTGTTTATATACTTTTCAAAATTGCTTTCGTGATGATTACCTAAAATTCAGAACTTAGGGTTTGTGAATATAATCCTGAGGCGACGCGATCAGTTCATCTATGTTGTCTTTCACCCAATGAGTAGTGCTTTGCAACCCGTCCTTCAATGTGATCCTCGGTTCCCATTGGAGCCGCTCTTTGGCAAGTGTGCAATCGAGCAAATAGGCAGAGTCTTTACCTAGTCTTTCCCCCGAGATTTCAACATGCTCTTCGAAGTCAACACCTATTCTTTCGGCAATAAGTTCGACAAGTGTGCGAATACTTATGTTTTGTGGTGTGGCGAAATGAAAAACTTCCCCGGTTTCACCCCTTTCGGCTGCTCGTTGGGTACCTTCGCAGACATCATCAATATGGATGAACGACCGGATGGACGTGCCGCCACCATGTAATTGCAGTCTCTTGTTGGTAAGAAAGATAGAGGATTGTGCGAGGAATAATCCGGTAAAGTTGCTGATGCTCACCGTAAACATTGGCGGCTCGGGTAAATACTACTGGAAAATTATAAGCTTTTATAAACGATAAAAGGCTCATGTCTGCTGCAGCTCTGGAGACTGCATATGGAGTGCTGGGGTTAAAAGGATGGCTCTCATTTATCAAGCCTTTACAGGATCCATAAACTTCGGGCGTGCTGATATGCACATATCGTTTCAGCCAGTCGAATTTCCGAAGTTCGTCATGGAGCTTTACGGTTGCTACTGTATTAGTTTGAAACCAGTCTCCTGGTGTTTCCCAGCTTTCTGCAACCATTCCTTGAGCGGCGAAATTAACTACGAAATCGGGCCGAAAGTCTGCAAGTGCCGAGGTTATTCCTTTCAAGGTTTTGGTTTAAGTCTAGTTGCTGGAATTTGAAGTTTTCATGGGTTCTGCTGTTTGTATGGTAGGAAAACAGGATGCAGTTCAGGATGAACGGCTAACACCCAGAACTTCATGACCCTTTTTGCAGTAAGGTGGTTCACGAAAGCTTGAACCTGAAAAGGAGTTACTTCCAATTACGGCATACTTTGTCATGAAAAGACCATTCTAAAGGTTTAAAAGTGCCTCCAAGGACTTCATGAATTTGACCTTGGTAATACAATCCGAGTTGCCCACAATTCGAACAGCTTGTGCACCTGCAATTTGTCCTACCAGCGTGGCTAGTTCAATTGGCAAGCCCTTGGTTGCCGCTAAAGATGCAGTAGCACAAAATGCATCTCCTGCTCCCACGGTATCAATCGCTTCTTTTTCCAAAGAGTCGCAAAAACAAGGTGAGTGTCCTTTGGTAAACCCAATTGTCTCGGACCCTCCACGAGTAAACCAACCATATTTGGCGAAGAGGGTGTTGGCTAATTGTTCTAATTCAAGTGATTCATCGAAAATTTTCTTTCCAGTAGATAAGCTCATTTCCGTTTGATCTAATGAGAACGAATCCGCTCTTTGGTACTGACGGTTAATAATGTTGAAGCCGTAGTTGTTACTGTTTGTTTGGCAGTTTAATGCAAGGAAGTTCGCCTCTTCCTGAACAATTTCTCTCAAATCAGCCGACATGAGTCCATGCCCAAAATCCGCAACCAAAACTAAGTCAAAATCTTTGATTTTTCTTCTAAGTTTTGAAGACAGTTTATTTTGGATGGAAGGATTGGGGTGGTCTTTGTCGATATGGTTGACCGAGAATAAGCTTAGATAGTTCTTTTCCTGCAGAAAGTGCCTCTACGAATCTGTGTTTTACTATAGTTGTAAAACCCGGTTCTTGTTGAATCCAATTTTCCTCTTCCGATAAGTGTTCTTTAAGAAATTGATCGATCCAGGGTTCATTCCCAGCAAGGCTAAAAAGCCTTACATTTGGTGTGAACTCTCTTATGTGACGAAAAATTGCGAGTGCCCCGCCGGCCTGTAGGTTTTCGCTAACGAAACGACTCGACAGGATTCTGTTTTTAGAGGTTAGACCTTGCACCGAAACAGTGCTGTATTTATCCAAGATCAGATCACCGATTACAAGCACTCGAAGGGATGAGAAGTCGTCAACTAACTTACTTAATTCAGAAGGTGAAAACTCTTTTGACACTCTGTGCAGAAGATCTTTTGTAGATTTCGAAAAGGTTTCAAAATGTTTGTTTAATAGCTTGGACGAACTGAATACAACAGATCCCAAATACGCAATTTCTCCTCCAACCTCTTTCACGGTTTTTATATCTTCATGAATATTACCGGTAACATCAACTGAAGGGTTTTGATATTCCTTTCCCTTGCAATAAACATCTGGACAGACTGCTTTAATCGCTTCGACTGCAGCAGGGAATGGAATTACAGAAACAAAATCTACTGTTTCTAAGTTGATCAGAGAGCGAATCCTTAAATCGTCACCAAAAAAAGGACGACCTGGACCTTTATTAACAAACTTCTCTGCAGTGATCGTAACTACTAGAATGTCGCCTCGAGCTTTTGCCTCTTCGAAATGTATTATATGCCCTGGATGAACAAGGTCGAATGTGCCATGACACTGAACAATTTTATTTCCATCTTTTTTTAACTCTTTCGTGAAAGGAGAGAGTTTTTCAAAATTGATTATTTTTTTCGAAGATTTCATTAGGTGAAAATTAAAAAAATCTTACAAACGATATAAAGTCTCTAGGATCTGTTTGAACCATTGATATCTAAACGGATTTTAAATCCTTGTCCAAGAACTTTCCAAGATACTACCAGCATGTGAATGAGCAGAGAAATCAAAAATATGACCGTTGAAATTATGATCTATAATCTCAAAGCTTATTGGACTTTGAACGCTATCGTCACTCACACCACTAGTCGATTCTTTTGTCCAAACAGAGAGCGTATAATTTCCTGAAAAAAAGGGTAGTTTAGGAAATTTAACACTTAATTGATGGTATCCTTTTGTGAATTTTTTTGAATAACCTTCCCAACTGCTAATAGCTAATGACATTTGAATGCCATCGTGACGATTAATAGCAATGCCGATGTCTAGGTAATTCGTTTCTATCAGAATGTCCAATTCTAATAATATGGAAAATGGCATTCCGCATTTGAGAAGATGTGTGCGTGTATTTGAATTATCAAGCATTTCAATACTCTTGATTTGAGAATATTGCTTCGAAGAAGCGGGCAATTGAATTTTCGGTTTCAGCTCCCAGTAACCTAGTTGCGAACCTGATCTCCCCAAAGTGAGATATTTGGAAATACCTTCATCAACGGATCCGTCATGAATGATTTTTCCTTTATCAATCAGTATGCACCGAGTGCAGAAAGAACCAATTGTAGCCATGTTATGACTTACGATCAGAATGGTCTTCCCAGACTTGTTGATTTCTCCCATTTTACTAATGCATCTTTTTTGGAAGTCGACGTCTCCAACTGCCAGCACCTCATCAATGATTAAAATTTCAGGCTCAAGATGGCTTGCCACTGCAAATGCTAAGCGGACGAACATGCCGCTGGAATACCTTTTCACAGGAGTATCAATGAATTCATTGATTTGGGCGAATTCAATGATCGAATCAACTTTCGAAGCAATTTCTTTTCTTGTTAATCCATAAAGTGATCCATTCAAAAAAATATTTTCTCGACCTGTCATCTCGCCATGAAAACCAGTACCCACTTCAAGCAAAGATGCCACTCTTCCAGTGTATCTAGCAGAACCAGAACTAGGTTCGGTGATTCGGCTTAGTATCTTCAGCAATGTGGACTTACCCGCACCATTTCGTCCGATTATTCCAACGACTTCGCCTTCTTCGATGTCAAAACTGACTTTATCCAAGGCTTTAAACCGTTGGGAGTTTGCATTTTCCTTTACGGGTACACCAAACTTTTTTGCTGAGGATTTCAGGTCTTCGATAAACGATCGTAATCCCAAACCTCCCAAGCGGTAGGTTTTGGAAAGCTCATTAACTTGTATAATGGGAGTAGACATCTTCAAAAAACCATTCAGACAAAATCAACGTATGTTCTCTGGGTTTTGTTATAAAGAATGAGTCCTATGAGGAAAATGATTATGGTAGAGGCGATCGAAGGAACTGCGAATGTTAGATTGCTAGCGGTCGAATTGCCTAGCAGAACGAGACGATAGGATTCGATTATGAAGGTCAAGGGGTTCAGTGCCATGTATTCCTGATATTTTTCAGGAATCTCGGAAACAGGATAAATGACTGGTGAGGCATACATGATGAATTGAGTAAAGAGACCTGAAATTCTAGCTAAGTCACGATACTTGACTGACATCGCCGAAATGATGAATCCCAAACCTAAACCCAAGACGGCAGTCTGTATTATCAATGCGGGAAGTAAGATTAGAGAAAAGCTCAATTCGATGGATGAATCAGGGCTATTTTGGTTGTAAATGACCAATGCAAGGAAGAAGACCAGCAGTTGGATTGAAAAGTTCAATAACGAAGATATTGATTGTCCGATAGGTGGAATTAATCGAGGAAAGTAGACTTTTGCAAAGAGCGCGACATTGCTTTGAAGAGAATGTGAACCAATTCCCAAAACGCCGCCGAAATACTGCCAACCAATCATTCCGCACAAATAAAAAAGAAATGCAGGGTGACCATCGGTTGAAAGGCCCGCAATATTGCCAAAAATAATAGTGAATACGGCACTTCCCATTAGTGCTTGGATCACAACCCATAGTGGACCTAAAATAGTTTGTTTGTAACTGGTAACAATATCTCTGCGGATCAGTAGATAGAGCAAGTCTCTGTATTTGAAAAAGTCATTGAGCTCCAAATCCAAACATGTTCGATTGGCTGTGATAATGGTTTCCTTTGAGTCGGGCATAAACTAAGAAATCTTATTCAAGATGTCAGAGGAAAACTTCAATTAGGGTTATTTTCTTTGAGCCATTGCATTAACATATGACCTAGGATGCATTGCATATCTTCGGCAATTTGCATGTCGTGGAAAGGAATATGTATGGAGTGGTCGGCAAGCTCCATGCACTTGCCCCCAGAAAAACCGACAACAGCGTAACTTTTCATTCCAATGGCTTGGGCGGTGTGGATTGCCTTGACTACATTGGGTGAGTTTCCGCTACCGGAAAAGACTAGCAAAATATCATTTGGCTGCCCAAGGGTTTTGAGCTGTGCGGAAAAAATATTTTCATAGCCAACGTCATTTCCCAAGCAAGTAAGAATCGATGGGTTTGCAGTTAAGGCAGTGACCCGCATGGCTGGCGAAATATTTGGAGAAACTCCATATAGGTAATCATTGGCCAAGTGGATTGCATTTCCGGCACTTCCGCCGTTTCCACAGATAAATAATTGTTTGTTGTTTTTCCATAATTCGAGAAAATTATTCCCCCAGGACTCGATTACATCAAGGGGTAGTAAATCGAGTTGCTCTTTCAAATTATTGATGTAATTTTTAAGAATACTCATGGTTGGAAATCGTGGTTTTTAGATGGGAGTGCTTAAAGATATTGGCACATCTGTGAAACTTGAGTTTTTTGAAAAGATTCGAGTGGAATCTAAATATTCAAAATAATATTAGATTTTGGTTTGAAATGTTTAAATACTTGGTTGAGTAAATTTGCATATTCAAGTACCGGCTTCATTTTGCTTTCTTATTCTCAAAGCTTAGGCGTTGGTTGGAAAGTGCCTGCAGCTTGTTGATAGCAGTTTGCGGGGAATCTACATTGGCAAGGGCAAGGGCGAGCATCGTGCCGCCCACATTTCTGCGGCCCTCGAGGGCAGAACTTACGCGGCCATCAAAGCTGTATCCTCCACGGGGAAATAAATTGGGCTGACCCGAAGCAATTTTCTTTGGCCAAAAGCAACGAAAGACGAAGAGCTTCCTGTAGTTCCGCGTAAACTCATAGGCTTCGAAAAGTATTTCTTGGTCGGCTACTTTTACAGGTATGAGGGCGGGATCTTGGCCAGCCAAAGGAGAGACTTGAGTAAGCCCGGTTAAGGGGAGGCAGGACTCGGGAGAGTGGGTGGATAGGACTGCTGTACAAGCACCTCCCGACTCCCAATTGGCTTCGAAAGCCTGCCAATATTCTTTATTTTGATTGATTTCCAAATAACCGAATGGATTCCAGCGAGATCTGAACTGGTCTTGCCATTGGATGGAGCGTGCATGTTCATAATGGAGCTGGGCTTGGATTTGGCTGGATATCTCCTGCTGAGAACTGAGGATTTCTGAGTCCTCAAGGTCCAAAACTAATTTTGGTAGTGATACCATGGCTTTTTCATTTTTTGCGTAATGAAATTCCGCACCAATGACAGAAGATATAGTTACAATAAGCGAAAAAATACTAAGTCCTAAAGGGGGAGCACAGCATAGGTTTCTCCAATTACTGGGTGCGGTTCCAAGAGTAGTAAGAAATAATCCACCTTTAGATAGGCGGGCGAGTAAAAGGATCGTGAGGAAAATAAATCCTGTCTCGATCAAACCTACAAGATCATGAAGGTTGGGGAGGGCATAGTCTCCAATTGAGAATAACGACTCATCGATGTAATGCCCCTTTCCTTTAACTTTGATAAATGAGAGGCAAAAGGCTCGGTTTAAATTGAAAAAGAGGGCAATGAGTAAGCCTCCAAATACAAGGAGGAGACGGTGTAGAAGAGGGAAAGAGTAGTAGGCACCAAGGAATAGAGAAACTACGAGCGATGCTTGGAGACCATTAATTCCGCTACAAGCTTGATCAATCCCGACTTTACCAAAGATCCCAACATCGATAACGGTTCCCTGCAGGCTTGCTTCATGCTCGAGTAACAGCAGGATATCTACAATAATAGAAGATATTTTTTCTTGAAGCCACTGGGTGAGCTGGAGATCAGTTGCTAGCGGCCAAGGAATTGCGACAAGAAAGAAAAGAAGAGGGAATAGTAATCTCCGAATGTTCACATCCTGTTTTTGACTAAAAGCCAAATGTAATATCGAGAGAACCAAAATGATTATGTACAATGCTACATTTATAAGCCTCCAGTCTGAATTTGCCCCCCTGATCAGCCAAATAGGGAAAATGGAAAGAATAAGCGGAATACCAATGATGAACGAAAGTAGAACTTTTTTCCTGTAAGCAAAACCTTTTGCATGTGGGGTTGTAAAATCACTTTTCAAGAGCAGAAATAAGCAGAGAAAGGGAACTAAAAATCCATGGGTATACTGTTCGTTGGTTTCCCAAGTTATAGATAATTGATAGAGCAGAAGGCTCCAAATACCAATAAATGAACTGACACCAAGTGCAATTTTTGCTTTTTCGTTGAGGGTGGTGTTATTCATTTCTTTTAAGGGAGAAAAGTCTTTGCAGGCTTTCCTTTTCAGCTTTATCCATACTGTTAAAGCTTACCTGCTGCCGTAAAACGGAAGCTTTTTCCGAGTCATGATTCATTAGGTAGATCTCAGAGGCAATGAGTGCCCATGCTGATCTTTGGCTAGCCCATTCCCTCCAATCCTGAGGATTACCCAAGGAAACAAGGGCTTGACTGGCGTCGTCGTTTCTCAAGTGCGCGAGTGCTAGGCTGATTTGAGTGTAGCGGTTGCCATAATATTCATGATGTTCTTGTGCCAGCTTTACGAGTTCATCTAGCTTGGGGGAAGATGGGAAAAGTTGATCGTCGAGCAGTCGGAAGTACAGGAATGCATTCTCCAATTCAGGGTCTTGTTTCCTCATGGCTTGCAATTTGGATAGCCAAGAAATGAGATCTTGCAGCCCTGCAGATGCTGAGCGATATTGAATTAATTTAGTAAGGGCGAACTTTTGATGGATCGGTTTTTCGATTAATTTTTCGAGGATGTGAGAAAGGTTGGTTAAGTCTTTAACTGACTCCAAGTAATAACATACTGACCTGACCTTTCTTGGGTCTTCATCAACTAGGGGTAGCAATCGGTCAATGGTTTTTCTTGCCTCCTCGTATCTTCCTCCGAGGGAAAGAGATCGGGCTTCCACCACTAATCTCCAGATAAGGGGGATAATCGGTGCATCATTTAATTCCTGACCAATTCTTTCCATATCTCCAAGCTGGGTAAGGGCACTCATTCTCAGTTTGAATAAGTCCTCATCAACTTTTGCTTGTGAGGCTGGAATGAAGTAAGCAAGTTGCTCAAAGGCTCCTAATCGCCCTAACCAATTTGAAAATATTAATAATTCATCTCGATCATTGAGATTGAACAGAGATGCACATTTTTTAACAATTTCATTTTGGTGATTTTGGTCTTCTTTTTTCGTGAAAAGAAGTGCATAGACCCGAAGGAAATCAATTGGCTTACTGGATGTATTAGATCGTAAAAGCTCAAGGCATCTGCCTAAAGCACCTTCGCTTAGAGGTTGGAGTAAGTTGAGTAGGGTCATGTGCCTGATCGCCTCAATGCCAATCTGATTCCTTCTAGAGGATAACTGAGCAAGCTTGCGACTTATGAGACGGGCGGATTCATGGTCTTCGGCATGAACTGCAAGTTTAGTAGCTAAAAAAACAGCATCTGGGAAATTTGGGTATGTTTCCATGATTTTTTTTGCACGCACAAATGACTTATCGGGGTGACCGACTTCTGCAAGCAAGTTTGCGATCAGAAGAGCATTGGATGGATTTTGAACCCAAGTAGAAATTTGTTCCAAATTTTCTGCTTGTTGAAGGGCAACTCGTGCGACAATTTTAACTTGATCTCCTTCTAAACCCTGATTTTGAAGGGAAGATATACACTTATTGAGTAATTCTGTTTTTTCGTCCACATTATCCCTAACCAAAGTTGAGAGAGACCATTGGACAAGTGCCTGAGTAGGGTCAGTTCTAAAAAGCAGTTTGAGAAAGTTTTCTTCGGTTTCAGGGTTGTGGGGATTTAACAGCATGGCAATCCTTGCTTTATCTACTCCGTTTTGAAGTAATCCCCCGGCATTATCAATTGAGGAGTCCAAGTAAACCTTGGATTGATAAAGCAAACGGTTTGATTGTAATTCCTTAATTTTTCCAATGTATAAATCAAATGTGAAAAATACACACCCAAATATGAAGAGGAAAACGAGGGAAAAGTAGTAGCTAAAGTTCAAGTCTTAGCGAATAGTGGCATAGATTTTTCACAAGGCAAGCTACCGCCCTTGGCCGTTTGTGTTAATTACAAAGCCAATGTAAGTTTTGTTTATTTTATTTATAGGCAAATTTAACCAGAACTCATGGGATGAGCGCTGGGAAAGTCTAGGGAATTCTCATCGATTTCCACTTCTCTGGGTTGTCCGAGAATCTCAAAAAGTACTTTGACTCGTTCGCGTGCTGAAACCAGTTGGGTAACCTTTCCCTCCCCCCCTTTGAATAATCCGGCAATGATTTTTACCTTATCTCCAATTTGGTGGGGTTGGTCAGGGATTTCAACAATACCATCCGGGGAGATTAGTCGGAGTTCGATCATAATCTGTGGATGTATCGGCACAGGAATTTCTTTGCGTCGAACAATGTAAGCGACTCCACGGGCGTAATGAACATTCCGATGGTGAATAATCGGGTCAAATCGGGCAAATAAATAGCCAGGAAATAGGGGTTTTACCAATGTAGGAATTGCTTTTTTGGGTCGGATGGTGCGGGGCAAAAATACTTCGACGGAATCAAGAGTTGCAAGTGTGGCAGAAGCAACTGCTTCCATACGAGGTTTAGCCCGGAGGCAAAACCAACCTTTTGACCAGTCTTCCAAGCTGTCGGGTTCGCCTGTCATAAGCGAAGCAAACCCGCAAGGGCAGGTAGTAAACGGCCGCTAGTTTTGGTTAATCGCTTCAGTTTCTCTATGCGTATGCTGTAGAATTCGCTTTGTTCTTCATTTTCAGTGGGTAAAGATTCTTCCATCCTTGAAATTCGATCTTTAGCACTTTCAAGGTGGGGCAGAATTTCGTCTTTTAAAAAGGTTGAAAACAACCTGCGAAACTCACTCTCCGCAAGATAATGGTCCCGGCGGTCCCCGGGAACATAAGATGTTTTAACGGCTTTTAATGACCGAAGTGTTTTTAGCCCTTGGCTTGCGGAACCAATACTGATTCTAAGCTTGGAAGCAATTTGTTCCATGCACATGGCATCGGGATTAAAATACAAAAGTCCGTATATTTCACCTACGGATCGAGGAAGACCAAGCAGGCTCATCAGGCGAACAAAAAAATCGATGGACTCTACCTCCAACTCCTTCGGGGTCGAATATTTTGATTGTATCGCGATATTGGCTTTTGATGCCATATTTCATTAATTTCAAAAAAAAATGAAAAGTGCAAGGGGTAATTACTTTCCGTTAATTCATGACTTGCTAGAACACAAAAAAAACAGTAAATTAATTTTTAATTAGTTCCCATGCCCAATTACAGAGATCAAGGTCACTTGCTGCTTCACAAGTTTAGTATTTTGTTATTATGCTTTGTTTGGTTTTGGATAAGTTTGTATTTCTGGGAAAGTTGGGATTTTTCGCTCATAAATTTGCCATGGAATTATGCATTAGTCGCTATTGCCGGCTTACTCGTTGCCTCATTTGGTACGTTTCAAAATTACGGAGCCTTTTTCATTAAAAATGGGTGGCAAAGGATTAGGGATTCTTTTGCAAAATCAAATTTTCAAACTGCTGTCATCGCTTTTTTTGTTTTTGGTGCCTACTTCGCAACAAAAGATAAGGAGACGAGCCGTTTGTTTCTTGCTTTTTTTGTTTCTGGATCTTGGCCAGTTCTAGTCTTTTCTAATTTTGCTTTACCCGGGGTTTTCAAGAGAATCATCGGTTTTCGTGGAGTAAACCGAAAATCGGTTATTATTGGTTATCACAAATCATTAGACGATTTAAAAGGGTGGATGAAAAATCAGGAATCCCACGGTTTTTCTTTCGTAGGCAGTTTTACTTCCACCGCACAAAAGCCAAGCGATGCTAAGTTGCCTTGGTTGGGGCATTTTGTTGATTTGGATCAATTTCTTGAAGAAAATGATGTCCACCAATTGGTGGTTGTGCCCGACCGTAAAAAGGAGGAGTGGGTTACTCAAGTGGCTGATTTAGCTGCAAAGCACGGTTGTAGGATATTGATCTTTAACACGATGTCAGGTCTCTTTGATTCACGCTTAGTTTTTGTTGAAGAGTCTGGTCGCCAATTTTTTACCTTATTGAATGAACCTTTGGATAGTCCTTTTAATCAGATGGTGAAGAGAGTCTTTGATTTATCGATCAGTATACCTGCTTTAATATTTATATTTCCTGTTTTGGCCTTTTTTGTGAAGTTGTTTCAAATATTTCAGTCGGCAGGACCTATGTTCTTCAAGCAGGAAAGGGTAGGGCTTGGTGGTAAGCGCTTTGTGATTTGGAAATTTCGTTCTATGCACTTTGCTCAAAAAGGTACGAGGGATGAAACAGTTCAGGCAAGCTCTGGGGATGAGCGTATTTTTGGTTTTGGGCGTACGATGAGAAGATTTAGTATAGATGAAGTGCCCCAATTCATAAATGTTCTCAAGGGAGAGATGAGCCTTGTTGGTCCCAGACCTTACTTGGCGGAGCACGATTATTTGTTCCAGCGTGATTATAAATCTTATCGCATCCGTCAGTTTGTTAAACCTGGTGTTACGGGTCCTGCTCAATGCCGTGGGTTAAGGGGAGAGTTTACCGACCCTCAGCTAGTTAACAGGCGAATTGAAATGGATTTTGAATATGTGGGGAATTGGTCGATTTGGTTAGATATAGAAATTGTTTTTAGGACAGTTGGGCAAATTTTGTTTCCTCCCAAATCAGCTTGTTAATCATTCCCTTCATCCTGCAATAGGCTCTAACATTTCAGGGGAAATATCAATTGGATGTAGAAAAGGATAAAGTACTCGGAGTTACATTCTTTCAGGGCTCCATCGAAGTAGCTTGCAAGCTTGCTCGTAAGGGGGGACTGCTTGTCGCACCTTCAGGTCCAGGTATGGCGTCAGATTTACAGAATAGAACTGGCTATATTACCGCACTTCTTAGTGCCCAAGTTTGCCTTTTAGACAGCGGCTTAATTTCTTTATGGAGTAAGTTTTTCCGATCTAAAGCATTGGTTCGCCTGTCGGGGTTAGCTTTTCTTAAGCAATACTTGAAAAATACGGATTGGAAGAAAGAAAAAGCCTTTTGGGTTATGCCCAACCAGCAAGATGCAGATCAAATGCTGGCTTGGTTGACCAAGAAGTATGGTTTTTATTTTGATGAAGATTCGGTTTATATTGCTCCAAATTATCCACGGGCTGGAACTATTGAAGATATTCAACTTCAAGAAAAAATTGAGCAGGTTGATCCTTGTAATATATTTATCCAAATTGGAGGAGGTGTCCAAGAGCGCTTGGGTTTATTTCTTCAATCAAAAGTTAAGCACGAAACTTCAATTTTGTGCACGGGGGCAGCCCTTGCCTTTTTATCGGGTAGACAGGTAAAGATCCCTGAGTGGGCTGACTTTTGTTTCTTGGGTTGGGCTTTTCGTTGCTTGGCCAACCCTCGTCTTTTCATCCCAAGGTACTTAAAAGCTCTTAAACTTGTCTACCTATTGGCTAGGTATCGTTCAGCGTTACCCAAATTATATAATAAAAGTAATTAGTTTTTAAGATGACGGTAAATCTGCCCAAGGTAAGATATAAAAGAGCAAGCGTACGGGCGCTGGGATGTCGATTGAATCAATACGAGGGGTTAAGCATGGAAAGTACGCTCCAGGCAAATGGATATGAGATTGTTCCTTTTGGGGAAGATGCGGAGCTTGGGATTATCAATACATGCACGGTTACAAATGAGGCCGATGGCAAGTCTAGAAGTGTGATCCGCAAATTTATTAGAAAAAACCCAAATGCGGTCACTGTTGTCGTAGGTTGCTACTCTCAGATTTCCGCTAATGAAATTGCGATGATTGAGGGAGTTGACTATGTAATTGGCAATCACGACAAGATGAATTTCTTGCAATATCTAGGTAACCAAAAAAATGAGAACCCAGTGATTGTGAGAGATCGTATAAGTCGAGAAGATTTTACCATAGGATTTGTCGGAGATACTGAATACTTGCAGCGTGCAAACCTTAAAATTCAGGATGGTTGTGATTTTATGTGCACTTTTTGTGTGATCCCTTTTGCTCGCGGTCGAGCCAGGTCGCGAGGGTGGAGTAACCTGAGGGCAGAAGCAGAGGCGATGATAGCAGGAGGCGTGCAAGAGATTGTGCTTACTGGGGTAAACTTGGGCACTTATGATTCTGAGACCAAAAACTTTCTTGGTCTGATTTATGCACTCTCTAAGTTGAGGGGATTGAAGAGACTACGCATTAGCAGTATTGAGCCTACCACGATCCCCGAAGAGATTTTTCAGATGATGGCTGACCCAAGTCATTGCTTGATGCCATACCTGCATGTTCCTATGCAATCCGGATGTGATGCAATACTGGGGAAAATGAGGAGGAAATATGAACTTTTAGAAATGAGGGAGTTCTTTGACCGGGCTGTGGCATATGTTCCTGGCCTTTGTATCGGTACTGACTTAATGGTTGGGTTCCCAGGAGAAGGTGAAGAGGAATTTGAAAAGACATGCGCAACTTTTATGGAATTCCCCTTTCATTATTGTCATGTCTTTACGTTTTCGGAAAGAGATGGAACACCCGCATCCAAGATGGGGAATCAAGTTCCAATGTCTGAAAGAAGGCTCCGGAGTGCCCATCTTCGACGGCTGTCCGCATCGAAAAGAATGGCGTTTCATGAAGAACAGATCGGCAAAGAAATCCATGTTTTAATTGAAAACCCCAAGGATGGAAAGTTTTCTGGGTATTCGGATAATTATGTAAAAGTTGTAATGCGAGAGGGCTTTGTTGACCTGTCTAATCGCATGTCCATTGTAAATGTATTGGAGGCTCGTCCAGAATATGTGATTGCTGATTGGGTTCGGTTCTCTGGATAAAGTCTATCCGTCTCTTATCCATTAATCTTGCTTTTGATTGACGGAGAAAGAATAACATATCCTATGCCTAAAGTTTTACTTTGCGACGGCCATAATCTGGCTTTTCGAGCTTTTTACGGAATTCGTGAACTAAGTCGGTCCGATGGATTTCCCACGAATATGATACACGGGTGGCTTCGTACCCTGTGGCGACTTGAAGATGAAGTCCGACCGGATGAGATGTGTGTATTTTTTGATAAGGGTGGCAGTCCTCGCCGTGAGAAAATACTTCCAGAGTACAAGCAAAACCGCGGAACCCCCCCCGAAGGTTTTTCTGAGCAACTGGAATGGGTAAAGAAATTAACCGCGGCACTTGGGTACTTCAGCTTTGATATGACCGGACTCGAGGCTGATGATTTGATTGCATCTGCGGTGCGTCAGAAAAAAGCTTCCGGGGCAAAATTAGTTATTGTCAGTGCCGATAAAGACCTCGCTCAACTTGTGGACTTGCATGTTTCTCAATTACTTCCTCCCCCGACAGCTAATCCTCGCTTGGGTTGGCGGACCTTGGATGTAGACGGAGTGAAGGAAAAATTTGGGGTTCCGCCTAGTGGGATTTTAGATTACCTCTCCGTAATTGGAGATCAATCGGATAACATACCCGGAATTTCAGGGGTGGGTCCTAAGACCGCAGTCAAGTGGTTGGCTGAGCATACAAATTTAGAGAATTTAATCGAAAATGCCGGTCGGTTAACTCCAAAAAGGTTTTGTAGCGTGGTCTATGAAAATCGCGACCGACTGATGATGAACCGGGAACTGATTCGTTTGGAAGATGATGTTGAATTTGAAATCCCTGAGCCAAAAGGAGTCAACCTACCTTGCCTTAAAGACATTCTTCTAGAGATGGAAATGAGCAAATCTTGGGAAGAAGCTCAAAAGCGGTACGCCAATTAACTGAATTGCTTAATTTTGTTTGCTTCCTTCAGATCTAAAGCCCATGGTTATAAGCTTTTTTTATGACTGCATTATTAAACTTTGGTCTGCCAAAAGGTAGCTTAGAAGACCCAACCATAAAATTATTTGGTCGGGCCGGCTTTTCGATTTCAAAGAGTTCACGATCCTACAAACCTTGTTGGGATGATTCTGATTTAGACGGTCGCTTTGTGCGCGCTCAGGAGATGAGCCGCTATGTAGAAGATGGCTTTTTTGATTGCGGACTTACCGGGAGAGATTGGGTAGAGGAAAATGCGTCAGATGTAGAAATTGTTAGCGATTTAATCTACAGCCGTGCATCCAACCGAATCTCCAAATGGGTCCTAGCGGTTCCTGAGCAATCTGAGATTCATTCAGTCGCAGACCTTGAGGGGAAGTCAATTGCAACTGAACTTGTTGGCGTTACTCAAAAATACCTTTCGAAACATGGGGTAAAGGCAGAAGTTGAATTCTCTTGGGGAGCCACTGAAGTAAAGGTACCAGAGCTTGTTGATGCGATTGTCGACCTGACTGAAACTGGGGGTTCCCTGCGTGCTAACAAATTGAGGATAGTGGATGTGCTCTTGGAAACAAACACTGTTCTTATTGCAAACAAGAAAAGCTGGGGTGATGCCCAAAAGAGATCAAAGATTGAGAATATTTCGTTGATGCTACAAGCCGCTCTCCATGCTGATACTAAAGTTGGCTCTAAAGTTAAATATTGAGAAGTCAAAATTGGAGGAGGTCATTACTGAAATGCCTGCTTTACGAAGACCTACCGTTTCATCGCTTTCTGACGACTCTTGGGTTGCATTGGAGACGGTCATCGAAAAAAAGGTATCGAGAGAATTAATTCCCGCACTCAAGAGAATGGGAGCAGAAGGTATTGTCGAATATCCACTTAATAAAATTGTGCTTTAATTTTTCTCCCTTTTGAAAAAATTCCTCTTTTATTTTGATATTGCTTACACATCACTTTCAGAATATCCATACTCTTTGTTCTTTTTTTTTTACTACTTAAACCCTTAACCCATTGAGTTAAGTTGATCGTTTTTTCGCACGAACTTACACCCAATGGTTTTACAAAATATTAAATAAGCATGAGTGCTGTTATGGAAGAATTGCTCGCGGAGAGCAAAATCGAATTACTTAAAGAAGGTTCCGTTATTTCGGGAACGATCATGGAAATCCGTCCGACTGAAGTTGTTATCGACTTCGGAGGAAAAGCAGAAGGTACAATCCCTGCCCACGAATTTTTAGATCTTGGTGAACTTGAAATTGGTTCAGACCTTGAAATCTTTTTAGAACGACTAGAAGACCGGGATGGCAACCCTCAGCTTTCCTTCGACAAAGCAGAGCAAAAGAAAAACTGGGAAAAAATTGTTAATACCTGTGAAGAGGGGTCAGTTATCACGGGGAGAGTTCGCTCGAAGGTTAAAGGTGGTTTGGTTGTTAATATTGGCGTTGATGCTTTTCTTCCATCATCTCAAGTCGATATACAAGCCCCCAAGAACTTGGATCAATTCGTTGGTCAAACTTTTGACTTCAAAGTTGTAAAAATTAACCGTGAGCGGAAAAACATTGTTGTTTCCCGTCGCGAACTTATTGAGGAGCGTCGCCAGGATAAGAAAAGAGAAATTTTGAATAAAATCACACCTGGTGAAACTCGACGTGGTATGGTTAAGAATATTACTGATTATGGAGCCTTTATCGATTTGGATGGCTTAGACGGACTTCTTCATATCACCGACATGAGTTGGGGTAGAGTTTCTCACCCAAGCGAAATGGTTAAAACGGGGGAAGAAATTACTGTTTGCATTATCGATATTGACCACAATCGCGAGCGCGTCTCTCTTGGGCTCAAGCAGCTCTCATCCAATCCATGGGATGAAATTGAACGCAAGTTTCCAATTAATGCAAAAGTTCGTGGTAAAGTTGTCAACTTGGTCCCTTACGGTGCCTTTATCGAACTGGAAGAGGGCGTAGAAGGTCTAGTGCATGTCACAGAAATGTCATGGACCAAAAGAATTACCAAACCAAGCGAAGTACTCAATGTTGGGGATGAAGTGGATGCGGTTGTCCTAGGAATTCAAAAAGATGATCAAAAAATATCTCTTGGACTAAGACAGCTTGATGTTAACCCATGGGATATGGCGACACACAATTATCCCCCTGGTGCTCGAGTTCGTGGTAAAATCCGAAATCTTACATCATACGGGGCATTTGTTGAACTTGAAGAAGGAATTGATGGCATGGTTCATGTATCCGATATGAGTTGGACCCGTAAGATCAATAACCCAAGCGAAATGGTTAAGAAGGGTGATGAAGTAGATGCCATAGTCGTTGAAGTTGATATTGATAATCAGCGTATCAGCCTTGGCATGAAACAGCTTACTCAAGATCCTTGGGAAGATATTGACCGTCTTTATAAACTCGGAGATGTCATTAAGGGTAAAGTTGCTCGAATTGCAGGTTATGGAGCTTTCATTGAACTAGAAAACGACATCGACGGACTTGTTCATATTAGTCAGGTCAGTGAAGAGCGGATTGAGAAAATTAAAGATCATATTAGTGAAGGGGATGAAGTCTCTGCACGGGTTATTAAAATTGATAAGGAAGAGAGAAGGATTGGCCTAAGTATTAAGGCAGCCGAATATGACGAGGACGCACTTGCCAAGGAAGTGGCTGCGTACGATGAAGTAGGTGAAGACCTTACCACATCACTTGGTGATCTTTTGGATGAAGCAACTGCTTCTGATTCAGAACAGTAATAAAATCTTTTAAAATTATAAGTTGGGTTACCTACGGGTGACCCAACTTATTAAACTTTATTCAAAATATCCTGAAGGATTTTAGCTCTTTCTTGCAGCATATTATCATGCTTTACTTCCTCTGCTGACCTTTGTTTTTCAAGCTTTGCCATACTTTTCCGTAGTGCCCGCAGGGCATGCTCTTGAAGTTGACGAACTCGTTCGCGAGTGAGCCCAATCTTCGCACCCACCTCTTCAAGGGTAAGAGGATCTAATCCTTCCAGGCCAAATCGTAATCGGATAATATCAGCTTCTCTCGGTTCCAACTGATCGAGTACTTTGCTGATATCTCCAACAATGCTTTTTGACTGAAGGTTTTCAAGAGGGGATGCCGCTTTGTTATCCGGTACAACCTCTCCCAAAGTTGAGCCATCTTCATTCCCCAAGGGATAATCTAGCGAAGCTGGTTTTTGGCTTACAGATTTTAACAAAGTAATTCGGTTGACGGGTAAATTCATTTCAGAAGCCAACTCATCATCGGTAGGGTCACGACCTAATTGTTCAGCTAACGAGGCTGTTGTTCTTCGAATTTGTGTAACTCGGTCAACCATGTGAATAGGCAAGCGAATTGTTTTACTTTGATTAGCCAGGGCTCTTTTGATGGATTGTTTGATCCACCATGAACCATAAGTGCTAAGCTTTCCCCCTTTGGTCGGATCAAAGCGTTCGACTGCTTTCATGAGTCCGATGTTGCCCTCATTTATAAGATCAAGCAGGGAAAGTCCAAGGTTTGAGTAATCATTAGCGATTTTTACCACAAGCCGAAGGTTGGCCGTAATCATTTTTTCACGGGCTTCTTCGCTTCCATTCTTAATCTCAGCAGCAAGCTCAATTTCTTCTTTCGGGGTGATTAAAGGAATTTGTGAAATCTGTTGTAGATATATTTGTAGTGATTCTTGTTCGCTAGTTTGCATTTGATACCCGTTCTATAAAATCGATCGATATGTTTATGAATTTGCAGCCATATATATAGCCTTTAGCATGCCCTTGGCCTTGTTTATTGTTTCCTCATATTCCATTTCAGGAACTGAGTCAGCTACAATACCAGCTCCGGCTTGAAGGTGAATGCACTTATTTTTAATCATCGCAGTTCTGATAGCTATGCAAGAATCGTGGTTTCCGTCATAACCAAAATAACCCAAAGCACCTGCATATGCATTTCTTTGCAAATCCTCAAATTCAGAAATAATCTGCATGGCTCTTACTTTTGGAGCACCACTTACAGTGCCGGCCGGGAAAGTGGCTCTCATTAAATCAAACGCGTTGTGTTCTTTATCAAGTTTCCCCATTACTTGGGAGACAATGTGCATTACATGAGAGTATCTTTCAATGGTCATAAACTCAGCTGCATGGATACTGCCAATTTTGCAAACCCGACCGATATCATTACGAGCCAAATCAACAAGCATTAGGTGTTCCGCTTTTTCTTTTTCGTCGGCTAATAAATCTTTTTCATTTTCGAGATCTTCTTCTTCATTGGCACCGCGGGGGCGAGTGCCGGCAATTGGCCTAATCAAGACATCATCATCTGTTAAGCGTACATGGACCTCAGGAGATGCCCCAACAATGGCAAAATCATCACCCTCTAACAGAAACATATAGGGAGATGGGTTTATTGCTCGGATTGCCCGGTATAAGTTCACAGCTTCACCCTCAAATGGAATGGAAAAACGTTGCGAAAGTACTGCTTGGATAATGTCACCAGCCCTAATGTATTCTTTCGTTTTTTCAACCATCACCATAAATTCTTCCTTGGTGAAATTACCCTCGGGTATAGGCGGAACTAAATCCTCAGATAATTGTCGTGGAAACAATGAGTGAGGCTTTTGGAGATTATCCAAAATGTCTTGGATGAGTCCACAGGCTTTGTCGTAGCTATCTTCCGACTCCTGGTTGGTACGAACATTTGTAGATATCGTAAAGGTTTGGCATGCGTGGTCAAAGATTAAGACACTATCCGCAATCATGAAAAACAAAAGAGGAAGCTCAATCTCATCTTGAGACGGGATAGGAATTGAGGATTCCACCCTATTTGCATATTCGTAGGAAAGATAACCGACAGCACCTCCGGAAAACCTCTGGGCAATGTCAGGACCATGATATTTGAGACTGCCCATTTGATCCTCAACCAACTTGAGTGGGTCGGGTGGGGTGGTTGTAGTTGATGTGCCTCGATCACGATCATAAATTTGTGTTTCTGAGTGACCGCAGGAAATTATTTTGTGGGGATTGCAACCTACAAAAGAGTACCGACTAACCTGTTCTCCTCCAACTACTGACTCAAAAAGAAAAGAAGGTTTTTGGTCGGATAACTTTGTGTAGGCAGAAAGAGGTGTTTCAGAGTCCGCAGAAAACTTTGCATGAACCGCAACGATATCAAAACTTTGCGATATTCTTTCGAATTCATCTTTTGATGGTGAGAAGTTCATATCTGCGGACTAATAAATCTAAATGAAATAGAAAGTGATGGACGGATTGAAAAATAAAAAAAGGATGTTGCGTTTAATCATTGTAGAAGTCTGTCTATAAACAACACACTTATAGCAAAACGAACAAATCTTGCATACGAGCAAGAATAATCGAGTAGAAATTATGAAAAGAAATGTACATTGCGTTATTATGGGCGGAGGACGAGGCACTCGTCTATACCCTCTGACCAAGCTTAGGTGTAAGCCTGCGGTTCCTATCGCAGGGAAATATCGTTTGGTCGACATTCCCATCAGTAATTGTATCAACTCTGGTTATAATCGTATTTACTTACTTAGTCAGTTTAATACTGCTTCTCTCCATAGACATGTGCAGGATGCCTATCGTTTTGACCGCTTTGGGCGCGGATTTGTAGAAATTCTTTCTGCTGAGCAAACCGAAGATGGGGACGATTGGTATCAAGGTACTGCCGATGCGGTGCGACGTAATTTAATTCACTTTCATGCCCATCCTGATGATGTTTTTGTAATACTTTCGGGCGATCAGCTTTACCGAATGGATTTTTCAGAAATGGTGAACCAACACATCGAATGTGATGCGGAAGTAACCGTTGCTGCAAAACCTGTAGCCATTGATGAGGCCTCAGACTTAGGATTATTACGAATTGGTGAAAACAAAAGAATTATAGACTTTGTCGAAAAACCTAAAGATTCGGAGGTCATCGCCCGTTTAGTTCCACCCGAATTAAAAGGGGAGGGGGGAACGGAAGATCGCTGTCTCGCTTCTATGGGGATTTATGTTTTTAAAGCTTCGGCTATGTTTGATGCATTGGCTTCTAATACCACAGATTTTGGTAAGGAAATTATTCCATCTCTTGTAAATGACAAAAACCTGAAATGCCATGTGTTTGATGATTATTGGGAGGATATTGGTACCGTACGATCTTTTTTTGAAGCCAATCTACAGCTAACGGATAAAAATCCATTGTTTGATTTTTATGATGAAAAGCTCCCGATATATAATTACCCTGACATTCTGCCTACCGCGAAATTAGGGAAATGTATCCTTACAAACACCACGGTAGCCAGCGGTTGCAGAATAGGGAATTCAACTTTCGAGCGGTGCATGCTTGGTATAAGGTCAGTAGTTGGTGACGGTTGTGAGTTTTCCAACGTTGTGATGATGGGGGCTGATTATCAGGATGCAGGAAATGATAATAGTAGTTCTGAACTTTCCATGGGAGTGGGTGACAATGCTCAGATTTCTAATGCTATTATAGATAAAAATGCTAGAATCGGATCTAATGTAATTTTGAGTCCTACTGGAGTCGAGGAGGGATGGGCGGATGAAAGGCAAAATATTTATGTTCGTGACGGTGTCCTTATTGTTGTTAAAAACGCGGTTGTAGATGCAGGCACTCAGATTGGTTCGATTGAGAGCTAATTTGCCTTGCTGAGACTTTCGAGCATCGGTAGATGATTTCTATGTCTAATTTCCCAGAAGATTTAAAATATACTAAAGACCACGAGTGGGTGCAAAAACTGGAAGATGGTTGTTTCCTTGTCGGAATCACCCATCATGCACAAGACAGCCTCGGAGATGTAACCTTTGTGGAGCTTCCTGAGGTCGGTGCTACTTTTAAGGAAAGCGATGTTTTTGGAGTCGTTGAATCAGTCAAGGCTGCCTCTGATCTTTTCATGCCATTACCCGGAGTTATTGTGGAGTGCAATGACGGGCTTAATGACTCCCCAGAAAATGTGAATGCCGACCCATATGGAGAAGGCTGGATGATTAAAATTAGCTCTGAAGAAAACAATGTGTACGAACAGCTTTTGGATTATCAATCCTACCAGTCTGAAGTCGGTTAATTTCTTCTAGAAAAATCACTTGCGAACCACTTAAAGTTCGGGTTATTATGTAACTTCGCATGATAAGAGAGATAAGCACCCTTTTTAAGCCTGTATTTTGTCAGTCAGGTTTTCTTATTTGTATCTTTCTTTTTAGCTCAACCCTTTCTCATGCGGCTAAAATTGTACCTACTGTAATTATATCCTCTGTTGAGGGGGATGTGCACTCATTTTCTTTAGAAGATGAACTGAAAATTTCCTTGGACTCATCCTCTGTCGGGAAAAAGTTTTCTCCAAAATCTATTCTTAGCACAGGTAAAGATGGAAAAGCGGGTTTACTTTTTTCAAACGGGGCATTGATTACCATCAAACCCGGTTCTCGCTTCTACCTTAGGAGGTACAATCAGAAAATCGTTACGGATGCTACTGTGACCAATCCGTCCAAGATGGAAGAGGAACCCAGTAACTCTGAATTACTCGCTCACCTTGATTTTGGGGAACTCATTGTGAAAGCCCCAAAGTTGAACAAAGGATCCAAGATGGTTTTGAGTAGCCCACTGGGTACAGCTAGAATTCGTGGCACTATGTTCCAAATGATGGCCGTTCGTAATCCACTGACTGGCGATATCTCTGGTGGTGTTAATTTAATATCTGGAGATATTGATTTTACCGACACCGCAGGCAATTCTGTTTCCTTGGTTTCTGGTCAGTCTATCTTAGCCGCTACCAGTAAGTTGGGAGATTCAATTGGAAGTCAAAGCGGGGGATTAATCGATTTAAGTTCCACCTTTGGTCCATCCCTTTCTGGGGAGGGTATGCCGCCTGCCATGGATTCTCTTTTCCCTGCTGAGACAACTTCTGGTAGCGAGGAGTCAAGTGACGCTAGTTCATCATCTTCGACCTTTGCTTCCAATCCTTTAGCTGGCAGCGGAGCAGGAGGTGGTTGGGAAGTCATTCACGAATTAGCGTCTGAAGTCTTTTTTGAAATTGAAACAGCCGAATCCTCTTCTTCCAGCATATCCTTTGAGTCTATGCAATTTGCTGTAACTTTAGACACGCCAAGTCCACAGCTCAGCTCGCCTACTGCGCCTGCCATCTTGTCCGGAGGGTCTGATTCTCCCATCACTCCAGACCCGTTCCAGGGGGCTAACCCAGATATGCAGTTAATTGGTGATGACTACCTGAAAGTTGAGCTCACCATGCATCCTTGGGTCAAGCCTACTGACACCCTAACAGATCCGGCTTTTGCCGTAATGGACCCTTGGATCAAAGCTACCGATTTCTTAGGTAATGATCTCTATGAAGTGGTCAACTTGGTCAACCCTCCTGACCTAAAAGTTCCTGGGCAATATATATTAGATTACGAAGTGACGGATCTCCGCGGATTGACAACTATTGTTAATCGAACTGTTGAAGTTGTGGTGACCCCCCCACAACTTATTTTAAACGCAGGGAAACATGAAAAAGCCGGAAATGATGCATTTGAGTATTTGGTCCAAAAGAAATATCCAAATTATCCAATTTCCGATGATGGACCTTTCCAGACCCTTAGCCAAGCATCCGATGTCTACCCTTACTATCAAGCTGCTTACTATGATGGTACTGATCTGACATCCTCTGTCATGGTCATTGGGGTAGGTAACATAGACTATTCAAAGCTTGGAGAGTATGATATTTCATTCAGTGTAAACGATTTTTCCCTCCGGAAAGTTAATTTACCTGATGGAAGCCCCGTTTCTACAACCCTATCAACAAAGATAAAAGTTGTTGATAATCTTCCCCCTATTATATCTGTTGCAGAAGGATTTTCTACCGACAATCCTCTTTTGATTGAAGGGGTTGTCGGTTCGAGTTTTGTGGACCCTGGGGTATCGATTTTAGATAATTACTATTCTCAAAACGAAATTGAACAAAATTTGGGTTATGAATTGGGTTCAGTAGAATCTGCTTTTGGTACTGTCAATATGGATGTGGCTGGGGTTTATGAAGTCATTTATCAAGGAATCATCGATCCGTCTGGTAACGAAGCAGTCGCTATCACACGTTACGTGGAAGTTTTTGATAATACTCTTCCTCAGCTAACAATTTATGGAGCGGACCCACTTTTTGTGGATGTTAACAATTCCACCAGCTTATTTCGTGATCCAGGAGCGTTTGCCTTGGACAACTTAGATGGTCCAATTGATTGGGAATCAGGTGAAATTACTGTTTCTATTCAGACTTACGATGCTGATGGTGAGCTAGTTGATACAGAATCAACAGTAGATGAAATTGTTGCAGTGGCAAAAACTCAGGCGAGTCTCAACAAGTCCTTTCAAATGATCTACAGCTACATAGACAATGCGGGCAATGAAGGAACCGCAACCCGTCGAATTATTTTGATGAATTCTCCCTTTGATAACCCCGAAATTTCTCTTACCGGGGAAAATCCTTTGGTTATCGATGTTGGGACCGAATTTCAGGAGCCTGGATATTTTGCCCTTAAGAGTTTTGGTGGTGGCTTAGAACCCAAGAACTTTACACCTTCTGTCTCTGCCAATCAATATGTAGGGGATCAAATTGGACCGATCGATTTTTCAACGGTCAATTTTACTTTTGTATATGATGATAACGGTACTTTTGTGGATCCGAGTGGGAGTCCAAGCCAAGACTACAGGTCCACTATCAAGTATTATGTTCAGGATGATTTTGGTAATGAAGATACAAAGATCCGGGAGATCAGGGTGGTTGATCGAATAGGTCCTTTGATCTCGCTAGCTAACGGATCTGAGGGAGGTAAAAATTTTAGTTATGTACAAGCTGGTATTCCATTTACCGATCCAGGCTATGCAGCAACTGATAATTACGACAACAATGTTTCGGGCCTTTCCAAACTCGTTAAAGTTGATACTGGTGATGAACTAAGTTTTGATTCGGTTGCATCCATTGGTTTTACAGACATTGGTTCTTATGAGATTCGATATTCTGCTATTGATGTAAATGGAAATTTAGCTAGTTCAAACTCCCAAAGTGATACCGTTCGTACCATTGAAGTAATTGACACACTAAAACCACAGATCGCCTTGATCACTCATGAATTCATGAGAAACCCGAGCCTTACTCTTTCTTCTAGTAACGATCCTGTTGAATTAGAGAACACACCCATTGTAGATTCTAATAACCGAGTTCCCGACGAGATCCTCAATTCTTTATCTACGCTAAAAGGATGGGTCGGTGATGATTTTGACTCTGATATTGCTCTTACTTTAACTTCAAATAACGACTTCTATGTTTTGGCTAAACAAGATGAAGTACTTATTGAAGGCCACCCCACTCCAAAGGTGGAAGCAAAAGATGAGAATGGCAGGCACCGATATAGGATGAGTGCTTTTTTTATCAAGCAAGACGAAAATGTTGTATTTGAAGACCCTGGGATTTATGTAAGAAATGATTCAAGTGTATCTTTAGATTTTACTGCAACACTTACTCCTGTTTACAAGCAAACAGACAACAGCGTTATTTTATCCTACAAAATAAATTATTATGTAAGTCAAAAGGATACGGGTGAAGCGAATCAATTAATCGCCGCCCGTCAGGTATTTATTATCGATCAGGATAAGCCCCTTATTACCGCGTCTCCCTCAACTGATGGAATTAACACCTTCATTGTTATAGAAGCAAATCGGCAACCGACATCGTCTGATCAATATACTGATCTTCATGGAGATCGTGTGAAACGCTTTTATACCAATGTGTTACCTCCCTCTGATTTGGAAACGGGTCTTTATCTGGAGTTAACTGCCATTGATGCTTTGGACGGAGTTTTGTCCAGCAATATTGTCAGAACAATAAAAGATGAAAATGGCACATCTTATGTAATTTCTTCCAATGGTGACCAAAATTCTACTGGTTCGAATATATCAACAATTATTAAATCCACGGAGCTAGACAAAAAATATACTATAGAATATTATGTTAATGACATCTCCATTGATGATTCTATTCCGCCTAACAAGTCTGATATTGTTACCCGTCACCTGATTGTAAAGGATACCTTGGCTCCAACCATTGATATTAATGAGCTTAATAGTACTTTTATGGTAGATTTTTTATCTCAATCAAATCCTGATGTAAATGACGGAAAGTCGATTGCCGCATATCTCCTCACCGGTTTATCTGCAACGGACGCCAATGACTATGACCAATTTTTAGGAAGAGCAGGGGACGCCGGTTCCGTAATCCTTCCAACTACACAAGAGCCTGATTTAACAAATTGGGTGCTCGATCTTGATGGATTAGGAAATGTTCTAAGTGCCACTTACAATTCAAAATGGAAAGTTGAATTTTCCCCGGCTTTTATACCGGGTGCCATTTATCCAGAGACTAAAAACGCAAATGCTGGCTACGAAATTTTGATTTCCGTACAAGATCAATCCGGTAATGAAAGTGAAAAAGTTGTAAGGTATCTACAAGTAGGAGATTTCACAGCCCCTACGCTTACCTTGATTGGTAAGTATGAGATTCACGATTTTATGAGATTTAAGTCCAACTCAAATTCGAATCTTAATCAAACTACTTATCTTTCTGGGCAGAGTTTTCCTGCTGGAACTGCTGGTGATGCCAATCTGAATGCTCCATTTCTGGACAGCCCTTATTCATCCACTGGAAATCCTGAATACAATGCGACTGGATTTAATGGCGGAGAGCATCGGATGTTGCTTGCGGATTATAATTTTGTAGATCCTGGCATATATGCTGAGGATCAAAATGCATATTTTGATATCAAGGATAATTTTCCTGATCTTGATGGAGATGGAGTGGGGGAAGGTCACGCAATTGTTCGAGTAGACCAAAGAGAGTTGATGAACGACTGCTCTGAAGGTGCGGGTAAAATCCATATCTACAGTTTTTTCGAAAAGAATGCCTTTACTGTCGATGACTGGCAGGAACTTATGTTAGGGGGGAATTTTGGGTTTAATACAGCATTTCTTCCCCCTTATGATGATGCTAATGCAACGGGTTCTCCAGGAAAAGTACCGGATGTTAATGGGTCCAATTATGAGTTTACAGATTCTGATAAATCGGACTTAACCAATTTTGATATGACCACTATTACCATTGAATATAGAGTCATGGATGGTTGGGAAAATAAATCAGCAATTATGACCCGAATGGTTTATATTTACGAAAGTAGGCAGTTTGATGGTTTTGCTTTTTATGCTACGCCTATAACCGATGCTTCTGGGGGTGCATTTGAGCAATATTATGATAACAATACAACAAGTGTATTTGGCACTACAAATCCATTTCTCACCTCAGCTAGAAAAGATATGGATGGTGATGGAGTGAGTGATTTCTGGGAATTCGCTCTTGGTACAAACTTTAAAGATCCTAATTCCACGCCCGATATGTCCAGTTCAGAAACATTTCAAGCCCTTTCAGCTGCATCCATTGGGGGAGACCCTGTATTAGAACTTCATTCCCGTTTAAGTAAGCTACACGATGCGTCTGCCCTTTTTGATGTTCCAGGACTAGGTGATTTTAATGCCACCCTAGGCTTGTAAAAGGGCTGCATTGTGTGTAATCATTACTGATATTAGCCCCCATAGTTTAACGGATAGAACAGTGGTTTCCTAAACCGTAGATCGAGGTTCGATTCCTCGTGGGGGCGCCATTTATTAGTAGGCTTTACTATTTTGCCCCAAGTTTTGTTGAATCGACTTATTTCTCATGATTGTTTTTCATAAGTCGATTGCTCTTCAAATGGAATAAAGTTAGGACTCATTCAAATGGATGGTCTTAGTTTAATTATTGTATCTATTTTACCTCCTTTTTTGATATTAGGCTTAGGTGCTTTTGCGAGAAAAGTAAATTGGCTCAGGGCTGAAGCAGATTCTTCCCTAAGTATGGTGACTATCCAAATTTTGTATCCTTGCTTCATTGTGTACCATATATTGGGAACAGAGCGTTTAGAAGTCACTTATTTTAGTTTTCTGCCACCGCTCTTTGGTTTCGTCTCTATTCTGGTTGGCTTTGGCTTGGCGTGGACGGTTTCTAGGCTTTTCAAAATTGAGCCAAAAGCTGCAAAATCTTTCCGCTTTTGTTCGGGTATCTTTAATTATGGATTTATTGCAATACCCGTGGCTAACTCCATTTTTGGTTCTGATATTATTGTTCGTATTATTCTTTTTAACTTAGGAGTTGAGATTGCTATCTGGACAGTTGGTATTTTGATACTTACCCAAAAAAAAATCCGATTTAGCGGAATTGTGAATCCCCCGGTAATTGCTGTTATAATAGCTTTCTGTTTACAATCTGTTGGAGGAGTTAGGGTAATTCCAATCTTTTTGTTCGATGTGATCCAAATGCTTGGACAATGTTCTATCCCTATTGGTTTGTTGCTGATTGGTGGAAGTTTTTACCAATTGATGCAGAACTTTAAATTCTCAAGCCATTATAAAACGGAAGTCGCTGCAGTCATAACTCGAAACCTATTGTTTCCATTGTGCGTTATGCTATTTATAAAATTTATTCCGATGCCTGTTGAAATGGAATGGATGAACCAAATACTTGTAATTCAGGCTGCAATGCCAGCAGGAATATTTGCAATAGTAATTGTAGGCAGTTACTCAGAGGACAAAGAAACGGCAATGAGATCGATAATGTCAACGATGGTGACTGGCGTGTTGACTTTACCTCTATGGATTGTAATTGGTCTGAGAGTGATCAATTAATCCGAAGATTCATAATTGGCTTTTGCTTGAAGTGTCTCAAATATATTAGTAACTGATCCACGAAGTTTGTTGTATTCTTCGGCATAAATTAAGGATACGAGGTAATGTTTGAATTCTTTACGGTCGCGAATTATTTTTAAGTCGAGTTCCTCCATTTCCTGTGCAAATTTTATGTGCATTTTATCTATTTCACCATCGAATTTTTTGTGTTCTTTTTCGAGGTGCTGCTTAACTCTAGCAACAGAACCAATCAGGTTTTGGAACTTCCTACAGTCCTTCGACGAAAACTGGTGAAAAGAAATGATCCCAGAAGCCAGGGCTGCACCAAAAGCAGTCATTTCAAGTTCATTTTTCTGGCTTTCTTTGCCAGCCCATCCTTCGATAGCTTTGATGAGACGAGTCAACTGATGCCCGTGCTTCCTCAGAATTTGAAATTTGAATGTCCTCGTCTTCCATCGTGCTTAATTAAATAAAATTAATGTTACTAATACCTAATATGGTGTAATCAATGACTGATCTTATCTTATGTCAAATAGAATAGAAAATTTCTAAATTAATAATTTTTCTGTTTATGCAGATAATTGTCAAGAGATGCTTTTACTTTTCCACTCAGCAGAATCATGCCTAAAATATTAGGGAATGCCATTCCTAATATCATAAGGTCACTGAAGGTGAGAATATTTTTAGCAGTTATGATCGAACCTAAAAATGTAAAACTAAGGAATAGAACCTTGTAGCCTGTAGAGGATTTGTCACCAAATAACCATACCCAACACCTTTCTCCATAATAAGACCATGATATCATTGTAGAAAATGCGAACAGAAAGACTGCAACCGACAATACATATGGAAACCATGGGATTACGCTTGCCATGGCTGCAGATGTAAGAGCTCCTCCTTGATCATTTGCAATATACACACTATTTTCAGGAGCTGAATAGGCACCAGTAATGATAATCACCAGGGCGGTCATGGTACACACTACAATGGTATCAATAAAAGGTTCAAGAAGTGCAACAATCCCCTCTTCTGCCGGGTGGTTTACTTTAGCCGCAGAATGTGCGATAGCAGCGGACCCAATACCAGCTTCGTTTGAAAAAACAGCTCTTTTGACGCCAATGATTAAAATGCCCAAAAATCCGCCTACACCAGCATCAAAAGAAAATGCACTTTCAAAAATCAGGGAAATTGCAGATGGAATTTCTGTAAAGTGGGTGAAAAGAATGATGGAGCAAGCGAGCAGGTAAACCGCACACATAGCAGGCACAACCTTGGATGCGACTTTCGCAATGCTCTGAATTCCCCCTATTATGACAAGCCCAACAAGTAGAGTCATCAAAATTCCGTATATCCAGGGGTTATCGTTAAGGGCAGGAATGACTGTTTTGATTAAATCTAAGGACTGTACAACTTGAAAGGCGTTACCTCCCCCAAGAGATGCTCCAATACACAAGAAACAAAATAAGCCTGCCAGAAATCCTCCTAAGTGCTTAAGCTTTAGATCCTTGAGACCATCAGATAAATAATGCATGGCCCCCCCCATAATCTTTCCATCTTTTCTTGTTTTTCGATATTTTTGTCCAAGTAAGCATTCGGTGAATTTGGAAGACATTCCAAGAAATCCAACAAGGATCATCCAAAAAGTTGCTCCTGGACCACCGGTACCAATAGCAATCGCAACCCCAGCAATATTTCCCAAGACCAACAGTTGCAGATAATGCAGTGGTTAAAGCCTGAAAGTGGGTAACCTCCCCACTAGCTTTCTTTTTGCCATCGTCATACTTACCTCGAACGAGGTTGATTGCATGAGCAAAAAGCCTAACATTAATGAATCGTAATCGTAGAGTGAAAAACAGTGCCCCTCCAAGTAACCAAGCGACAATGAGGGGGAAAGATTGCGTCTCAAAAACTTCTCCCATTAAAGGAATTTTTTTGCGAATTAAATAGTTTTCATTTAGATGAGAAATGTTTTCAAAATTAGTGAAGAGAGAAGTTTTGTTTTCCTTTATAAGAACATCATTTTTTAACTTTACTGGATGAAGTTCGACTTTGGTCCCTGAGTACATGATGGTGTGTAGTTGCCTGCTTTTTCGTAGTTGCCTGTTAGGGTTTTTAAATCCTGTTGGGTTAAAAAATAGACGGGTGAGATGTTGACTTTATGCTCTGTACCAGGAATTTCCCAAAAGAGAAAAGAGACCAAAGGTTGCACTGCGTATTGCTCAAAAAATGAATCGATATTACTTTGCCATCCATTTACTTCTTTTCCTTCGAGACTTGATGAAAAAGAAAATACGATGACGAGAGGGAAATGTAGAGTAGGAATCTTTTAATCATTGAGTGTAGGGACAGGCAGGTTTGAATAAGATTTAGATTGTGAATTCATTTTAACAAGTGCAAGGGTTAAGAAGAACATTTGAAAAGTGTATAACCGTAAAATATGAGCATTCTTGAAAAATATGTAGCCAGCGAATGGTGCAAGTGGTTTGTTTTGATCTCATTTTTCCTGTTTTCTATTCTTATTTTGCAAATGCTCACTGGAGAAATGGAAAGTTTTTCTTCCTTTCTGGATTTGAAGAAATCGCTAAGGTTGATCTCTTCAAGGTTACTCCAGTACATACCTTGGCTTGTTCCGATTTCTTGTTTTTTTGCCACCTTACTGACTGTTTCTTTTTTAAAACAGAGGGGGGAATATTTGGGTATGCTCTCTTGTTCATTTTCTTGGTTTCGATGTTCACGAATTATCTTTGTACTTGGTTTTGTAATATCTTTGCTGTGTTGGGTTTTGGTAAAAAGTGAAAATGATCTTCGAAGTTATTTGAATACCAATAGCTTTAAATCCGAAGGAGGATCTCACTTTCAAATGAAAATCGGAAAGGATCGCTTTTGGTATTTCGAAAGTTTTAATGAGTCCAAACTCAAAGGTGAAAATGTACATCTGTATGCTTACGATTCCTTGGGTAACAATGACTATCGGATTCGGGCTAAAAGTGCAAAATGGACAACAGCAAAAAAATGGGTATTCGAAGAGGGCCAGTTTATTGGCTTTTTTTCGAAAAAAGGTCTGCCTATCTATAATACTCAGAATTATTCTATTGAGTGGGAAAAAAGTGATAAGCGAGACCTAGAAGCGATGGGTGTACTTTCGCCTGGTTTCAGTAAGAAATTTGAAAAACTAGATCTTGAATTTGGGTTTGATAACCCTGATATCCATATTCTTCTGTCCCAAAGCCCAAAGATGCTATCATTTGAAAAACTGAAGTGTTTAATCAATGAATACCCAGATCCCGAAGCACAGGAGTTGCTATCCTACCGGTATAGGCTAGCTCAAATTAATTGGAATTCTGTAAGTTGTGTCTTATCAATTTTTTGCGCCACTATGATATGTACTTTTAATTACAAGCATAGCATAGGAAAAATCATTATTTTGAGCCTCACAGGGGCAGTATGTTTTTACATTTTACGAACTACCTGTGACTCTTTTGGCGAGAATGGAATCGCCCCTCCATTACTTACTGCAGGAATACCTTACCTTGGCATAGTAGGCCTAGTTGTAATCTTTCATCTATACAGACGGAGTAAATGGTCGCTCAAGCCATAACTCTAAGAGTTTACTTCCCTTAATTGTATACTTTCTACGACTTTATCGTGGGCAAAAACATTGGTAACCGTAACAAGTTGATCCCCTTTTTCAACCCATCCATCTTGCTGTAACTTTTTTATAGCATCAAGAATGGTAACTTCTGGGTCATTGGAAAAATCGATTAAAAAAGGTTCAATACCCCAAATAAGTCTAAGCCTTCGGTGAAGACCGGGAACATCTGTAAAAGCAAACAAAGGTGCTCCATTTGGTCGTAAAGCCCCAAGCTTTGCCGCGAGATCTCCACTTCTGGTGAAGACAAGGACCCCAGAGTGTTCGATTTTCATAGAAAGCAGGGCAGCGGAGCGGAGCATTTTTGCTTTGGGGCGAAAAAGATTTAATTCCTCGGTCAGTCCTGGTTGGATTTCTGCTTCCATTCGCGAAGCAATACGGTTCAGCATTTTCATGCATTCAATGGGATATTTGCCGGTTGTGGTTTCTCCACTTAGCATAATGCAGTCTGCCCCTTCATTAACAGCGTTGGCAACATCACTCACTTCCGCTCTCGTTGGGACAGGCGACCCGATCATAGATTCAAGCATGTGAGTTGCCACAATAATTGGACGGCCATTGGCTAAGCAGGATCCAACAGCTTTTCTTTGAATAATCGGTAAGTCTTCAAATGCACACTCAATTCCCAAATCTCCGCGTGCTACCATAAGAGCATCTGCGGCTTTGATGATTTCTTCAATATTACGAACTCCTTTTTGGTCCTCTATCTTCGCAATGATTTGAGCATCGGATCCGTTTTCGCGAAGAAAGCGTCTGAATAAATCAACGGAGTCAGCATCTCGAGTGAAAGACAGGGCAAAATAATCATGTTGGCACTGGATACCGACAAGGGAATCCCTTCTGTCTTTTTCGGTAAGAGAAGGCAACCCGGTTTCAATACCTGGCAAATTTACATGCCTTCTGCTCTTGAGAGTGGCATCCTGAAGTACTTTGCATCGGATCTTTTGAGGTGCTGAATCAATAACAGAGAGGGGAATAAGGCCGTTATCCAAGAGTACTGTGTCGCCGGCGTTGATGTGGTCTGGTAATTTGTCGTAGTTGACTTCGATTTGCCAAACGCCGTCCACAGATGGAGGCTCAGGTTGTGCCACGAATACTAAGTCTAGTGCATCATTTTTTTTGATCTCTAATTCTTTATTGAGATAACCGGTACGAATCTCAGGCCCTTTTACATCCATCATAATGGCAGGCTCTCGATTTAATAATTTACCAACTTTACGAATTCTCTTCGTCACTGATTCAATCCATTCATATTCAGCGTGAGCCATATTTAATCTACAAATGTCCACACCTTCCTTAATAAGCAATTTAAGCATCTCTTCGCTCTCAGTTGCTGGACCAATTGTTGCGATTACTTTGGTTTGCCTAGCAAGTTTTTTCATAGGGGTAAAGTTTTAGAGGATTCTGGGTCTACGATGAAAGTGTCAAATCTTTTACCGCTTTGTTGGAGCTTGGAGAATTGATCCCGAACAAGACTAACTTTGTTGCAGTCTTTACTGAGATGCATCAGGAAAACTTTCTTCCAATTATATTCTTGGAATGAATCTAAAAATTCAAAGGTTCTCTGGTTGGATAGGTGACCATGCCGACCTCTGATTCTTTGCTTTAAACTCCAAGGTCTTTTAGGGTCATCTTCAAGCATTTTCGAGCAATAGTTTGACTCAATGACTAGGATGTTTGCCCCTTTTATTCTTTCACGAACCAAAGTCGGCACAAACCCAAGATCGGTGACCCATGCCAAGCTTGACCGTGGGTTGAATAGGTCATCTTCACCCCATTCAAAATAAAAGCCAACGGGGTCGTAAGCATCATGAGGCACACTAAAAGGGTGAATTTTAAGTCCTTTAAATTCAAAGGAGCTGCCTGTTTCAAATATTTTCCAATTGGGTCGCCTTGGTAGTTTTGATTGTACTGCTTGGATAGTGTCCTGATTTGCAAAAATAGGAAGATTTACATACCTGGAGAGTCCACGAATCCCAGCAGAATGATCGTTATGCTCATGAGTCAAAAAGACCGCATCGAGATTATCGATTTCGAGGCCTTCATTTTGTAGTAAAGTCCGAAGCTTTTTGCAAGATAGGCCTGCATCAATTAAGATTTTAACATCCGCAGTTTGTAACAGTGCAGCATTTCCTGAGCTACTCGATCCAAGAATTTTAAATTCCGTTTCCACTCACCCTTACTGCATATTAAAAAGCGGTAAGCCAATCATAAAAAGATATTAATATTTTTTTCCTATTTTGGCATGAGTTTAAACCGTGCCAAAAAGTTTTTACTATACTATTCAGACAAAAATGGTTGTATTATTTCTATGAATTTCGAACTTTTTGATATTGTAAACCTGAATGACGAAGTGGTTGGTAAAGAGGAAAGATCTGTGGTTCATACCCAAGGGCTTTATCATCGAGCAATTCATGTGTTTGCACAATCCGATAAGTCGGGATGGATCTTACAGCAACGGTCAGCTTGGAAGGACTTAGACCCTCTTTTATGGACAAGCAGTTGCTCTGGTCACCTCGATACTGGTGAAGGGTATTTGTCCGCGGCTACAAGAGAAATACAGGAAGAGATGGGTGCGATTATTGATCAAGGTCAATTGATCGAATTATTACGCTTGAGTCCTTGCTCGGAAACAGGAAATGAATTTGTTCGAATATATGCATTAAAGGGTCCAATCTTTCCTCATTGCAGCACTGGTGAAGTAGTAAAGTTTAAATCCTACAGTCTTGAACAGATTACTCGAGAAATTCAACTTGGGGCAGACCAATTCAGTGGATCGTTTTTGCACATTTTTAATTTGATAAAAGGTAAACTTCAAAGAATTACATAAATTCAAGCTGACTTCCATCCATATCTGGATTTGCAGCTGCTCCTGTTATTTCCCAACCTTTCGCGGTCAGCATTCTACCCTGAGGGGTTCTTTTCAGGTAACCTTCTTGAATAAGAAAAGGTTCATTCACTTCTTCTAATGTATGCTCCTCTTCGTTAACAGCCACTGCAATAGTGCCAAGACCAACCGGACCACCTTTGTAATTTAGTGCAATGAGGCAGAGAATGCGCTTATCCATCTCGTCCAAGCCTTTACAGTCAATTTCTAAAAGCTCCAAGGCTGAAGCCGCTATTGCTTTAGTTATATTTCCATCTCCCCTTTGTTCGGCAAAGTCGCGGGTGAAGTGAATTAAATTATTAGCAATTCTTGGAGTGCCTCTTGCTCGGGCCGCAATTTCATTAGCCCCATCTTTATCCACTGTACAACCAAGTAGCTTGCAGCTTCTAAGTACAATGTGAGCGAGATCCTCTTTGGTGTAGTAGTCTAATCTGCTTTGCAGGGTAAATCGACTACGCATAGGTGCGGTAAGAAGACCGACTCTGGTTGTGGCTCCGACTAGAGTGAAACGAGGAATTTCTAAGCGAACACTGCGAGCATTCGGACCTTGATCAATCATAATATCGATTTTGTAGTCCTCCATGGCCGAATAAAGATATTCTTCCACTGTTTTCGGTATTCGGTGAATTTCATCGATGAAAAGAATTTCCCCTTCTTGTAGGTTGGTTAATAAGCCAGCTAAATCCCCTGGTTTATCGATTACCGGTCCAGAGGTGATTCTCACTTCACGCTTTAATTCGTTTGCAATAATGTGGGCTAAGGTAGTTTTTCCAAGCCCTGGGGGGCCACAGAGCAAAATATGCTTTAGTGGTTCCTCTCTTTTAGCCGCAGCACCCACCATAACTTGAAGGCGTTCAATCGTCTTTTCTTGTCCAGTAAAATCTCCAAAAGAGGGAGGGCGCAGTGCTGCATCAATTTCGGATGAATTACTTAGCGACTTGTGAGTAATGTCTATATTTTGATCTTTTTTATCATCCATAGCTAGTGTTTGCTTATTCGAATTGTGGGATAAACGATTTGGGCAATGCTTCTTCAGGGAGTCTTTCTACATCCGCTCCTAGTGCTTGTAATTTTGTTTCAAATTGATCGTATCCTCGGTCCAAGTGATAAATGCGTTGAACCCAAGTTTCATCTTGGGCTGCCAGTCCGGCAAGAATCAAAGCAGCACTCGCTCTAAGATCGGATGCCATAACAGGGGCACCCTTCAATTTTTTACCGCCAAGAACAATCGCACTTGAACCTTCAAGTGATATTTCTGCTCCCATTCGAAGTAATTCGGGAACATGCATGAATCGGCTTGGGTATACTCTTTCAGTTAGAATACTAAGTCCTGGCACAACACAGGCAAGAGCAGTGGTCTGTGCCTGAAGGTCTGTAGGAAAACCAGGGTAGGGTAAGGTAATAACTTCAAAAGGTTTAAGACCGCCAGGGCTCACTTTGATTGATAGATTTCCATCTGGGCTGCTTTCCATCTCCATTCCGCATTCTTGCATTACATTTGCAAAAGCGCCTAAGTGCTTTGGTTGGCAGCCTTGAATACAAATTTCTCCATTTGTAATGCCAGCAGCGATGGCATATGTGGCAGTTTCAATTCTATCAGGAATGACTCTGTGATGACATCCATGCAACTTTGATACACCTTGAATTTCAAGCCTGTGTGATCCCATACCCTGTATGATTGCACCCATTTTTGTAAGCATTTCACAAAGATCTACAATTTCAGGTTCACAAGCAGCACCATCAAGGACAGTGGTCCCTTGCGAAAGTGATGCTGCCATAATTGCATTGGCAGTACCGGTTACAGTACTTCCATGGCGACCGCCCATGAAAATTGAAGCACCCTTTAAATTCGCTGCATCAATTTGAACAACTCCACCTTTCAGTTCTACTTTGGCACCCAAGCTTTCCAGGGCACGAATGTGGAGGTCGATGGGGCGGTTGCCGATTACGCAACCCCCAGGCATCGGAATCTCTGCTCTCCCTAGGCGAGCAGCTAAGGGACCAAGCAAGCAAATAGATGCCCGCATTTTTCTAACCAAGTCATAAGGAGCAAAATGAACAATCGCTTTTGGATTGATTCTCCAAGTGTTGGGATCTAATTTTTCAACTTCTGCACCGAGATCAGCGATGATCTCAGCCATAAATTGAATATCACTCAGATCTGGTACATTTTCTATTATGCTCTCATCTTCGGTTAACAAAGATGCAGCGAACAAAGGAAGGGCTGAATTTTTAGAACCACTCGCTTGAACTATACCGGATAGTTGATGGCCTCCTATGATTTTAAACACATCCATCCGTCGCAGAATTCTAGGAGGAGGGTAATGCCATTCGAGTTAAGAACCGAATAGTTTCGAAAGAAATTTGGATACCCCAGACTTTGGTTTTTGTACGGTTTCGTTCTTGGAGTGTGATGGTTTTTTAGACGCCCCAGATTGCCTCGGTTTAGTGGGTTTCGGCTTGGATCTAATGGCGGGCTGTTTAGGTTTGTGGTGCCCTCTTGTACCATCGACTGAATTATCTTTTGGCTCCGCTCTATTCCGGTTTTCCCGCCGTTTATTGTTATTAGAGCTTCTTCCGTCTTTTTCACCAGACCTTCTACTTGGCTTCCTTTCGTGTCGAGAGTGTTTTCTTTCTCGATTTGAGTCAGTATCCCTTGCAGGTCTATTATTCGAAGCCTTTTTGGCTGATTCATCGTTAAGGTCATCTTTAAGTGCCTCCCTCGAGGTAATCAATACTTCTCCGAAGGGACTTTGGTTGGTGGCCGACCCAGAACTTCGGGACTCCAAGGGCTTTTCATTAGCTCGATACCATCGAGAGCGGATTTTAGATTTCATTTCCATGAGGTTGACAAAATTTTGAGGAACTAGTTCGTTGTTTGAAAAGGGTTATATTGAGATGCGCTAGCAGAAAAGTAACTCAGTTATTATTTGGTTTAATCAAGCAATCACTCATTTATAATTCAGACAAGAGTAAACCATGATTTTCCTTCTATTTCCAAAACACTTGCAATCTTTAAACCAATAGTTCTTAAGGGATTGGATGGATAAACTAGAAAACATTTTTAATCTTCAAGAGCAACTGAACAGCCGAATTGGTGTGGATATGAAATCTATGTCCGAAGAGGATCAGACGAAATGGATATTAAATTACATTCGAGCGATGCAACAAGAGTTAGCTGAATTGACAGATTCGGTGCCTTGGAAATGGTGGGCGAAGTATCAAGAGTTCGATAAACAAAATGCAAGAGTCGAAATCGTCGACCTTTTTCACTTTTTAATATCGATGGCTCAAGTCATGGGCATGAGTGCCGATGATGTGCACGAAGCCTATCTTAAGAAAAATAAGGTTAACCACGAACGCCAAGAAAGTGGTTATGTCAAGAAAGACGAGAATGATTCTCGTCATATTTGAGGTAGAAAATTAAATCGCTGCAATAAGTGCTGAGCAGCGTGATTTTTTCCGAGACACCTTATTTCCATGTACAAGGTTTCTTTTTTCAGACTTTTCTAAAGCAGATATAAAAGACGCGGCATTGGAGATAGCTTCGTCTTTGTTTTTATCTTCAACAGAAGTAATAAACTTTTTCTCTAAAGTTTTGAGCTTACTCGTTATAGCACGGTTTTGGGTATAGCGTGCTTTGTTTTTACGGATGTTTTTAAGGGCAGATCTAGTATTGGCCATGGTTATAGGAATAAGAAAAGCTAGGCTTTGGTCAATTTCATTCTAAGTAATCGAATTTAAAGAAGATTCCGAGAAGGCATAAGCCGGATTCTGTTGTCATTAGATGACCGTCATTCATTTATCTATCCTGTTAAGGATTCCTCATTGAGGATGCGACGTACCCGAAACCATAAGCGGACCACTCGGTTTCCTATTTCGTCTTGCATCGGATTGGGTTTACATAGCTCGCTCGGTTGCCTTTGCGACGGTGGGCTCTTACTCCACCATTTCACCCTTACCTCTTGAAGGAGGCGGTTTACTTTCTGCTGCACTAGCCGTGAACTTACTTTGAGATAAGCCCCCCCCATTTTCATAGGGAATCCTGTCCTGTGATGTCCGGACTTTCCTCTATTCATACTATATATGAACAGCGAATGACCGCTTCTCGGAAAATTAAAAATTATAAAGTTTGGCTCTGATACAAAAGGAAATTTTGCCAGAATCGAAAAGGTGAATTTATCGCTCAACATAAACAATTCTTCCGCACTGATCGCATTGCGTAAGTTTTCGTTCCACTAATATGGATGACACCACATCGTTTGACACCCGTAAATTACAACCACTACATTTTTGGTCTACAACTGGCGCAACATAGGGAGGCTTTGAAATAACAGTCTTGGTTCTTTCGTAAGATCTAATGATCGAAGGCTCTACCTCACCCCGTGCTGTTTTAATCTCATCTTCAAGCTTTGAAATATCGGTCGTAAGTACTTTGCTATGCTCCTGACAGGAAAAAAGGGTCTTTTCAAGGTCCTCAATTTTGAGAGAAATTTTATCCTCGGCGATTTCGGCAATTTTACGGGCATCATCAATCTTCATGAGAATCTCTAATTGTTCGTCCTCTAGGAGTGATTGAGATGAACCTGTAGTTGCAATTTCATTTTCAAGAGCAGTATACTCTTCATTTTTTTTAACTTCTAATTGTTGATGTTTGAGTCGAGAAATTTTTTCGGTTGCGGAGATGATTTCATTTTCAAGAGCATTATTTTTAGCTTCTAATTCTTTCCATTCTGAAAGAGCTAGAGCCACCGACTCTTTTTCTAAATCGATTTGTTTTTGAATACGTTTTTGTTCAAGCGGGTTTTGCTCGAGATCGTTTTTAAGTTTTTGTTGCCTACGATCTCGACTGTGAAGGAGAAGTAGTTTCTGAAATTCTGGCTGATTTGAAAGCATGTGCAGGACAAGTAGTAAAATACTAACGATGACAGATTGCTGTCTGGAATCAATGTTTTTGATTTTTAACTGCAATAGAAATGCTTTTCCAGTTGCCATGATTTTTAATTGGAATTTCTTGTTTGCAATGGACGAAGAAACAAAAAACAGATTTGAGGACGCAATATTTGCTTTCTCCATGGGAGAAGATGTAGAAGCTGAAAAAATTCTGAAAACTCTGGTAATGGAAAGTCATAACTCTATTGAGATTTTTAGGGCACTCGCTGAAATCTCTTTATCTTTAAAGAATTTGAATCAAGCAGAAGACGCTTGTCGAAAGGCTTTAGCCATCAACCCCGATGATCTAACAAGTGTTGTGAGTCTAGCTCGAATTTTGGTCCAGAAAGGTGACAAAGAAGGTGCTGAGGATGCGTCTGCCAAAGCTCGCCTTTTGGGATGGAAGGAAGAACTTGCCGAAGATGAATCAAGTCTCTAAAAGATACTTCCATTGGAATCAGCAAGTCACAAAAAAAGAAGTCGTAAAGCATGCAAAAATATAAAAACAGTCTAGAATTTGAAAAGCCTCTGTTAGATTTGGAAAAGCAACTAGAGGATTTGATGAAATCTTCCAAAGATTCTGATCTTGATTTTAGTAACGAAGTAAAAGCTATCGAAGCTAAGATTGAACTTACAAAGCGTGATATTTATGCAGACCTTTCTCCTTGGCAAAAAGTACAACTTTCTCGTCATCCTAACCGACCTTACACAATCGATTATATCGAGCGCGTTTTTACCAATTTTGAATCACTTCATGGGGATCGTTTATACAAAGAAGATGAGGCTATTGTTGGAGGACCTGCCGAAATAGATGGCCGGAAAGTAATGGTCATCGGTCAGCAAAAAGGAAGGAATACTGAGGAAAACCTTAAAAGAAATTTTGGTTGCCCCAACCCTGAAGGTTATCGAAAAGCACTTAGATTGATGAAAATGGCCAATCGCTTTTCAATGCCAATTATCTCTATCATAGATACTCCGGGAGCTTTTCCTGGAATTGGTGCTGAAGAGCGTCATGTGGCCGAAGCTATTGCAGTAAACTTGAAAGAAATGGCAGCCTTGAAGGTTCCGATTATTGCCATTGTAATAGGAGAGGGCGGTTCTGGTGGTGCATTAGGAGTTGCTGTGGCAGATCGTGTTTTGATCTTAGAAAATGCATATTATTCTGTTATATCGCCTGAAGGTTGTGCTGCTATATTATGGAAAGATAGAGCTTTCGCCTCAGACGCGGCCAAGGCCCTCAAGTTAGACGCCAATGAACTTCTAAAGTTGGGTATTGTTGATGAAGTCATTCTGGAACCTGTAGGTGGAGCTCACCGAGATTGGGATCTAATGGCGTCCGGCATAAGAAAAGTTTTACTACGCGACCTAAAATTACTTGAGAAGGATAATAATCTAACAGAAAATAGGTACGACAAATATCGGGTCATGGGACAGTATTTGTCCCCGTAGATCCGGCCTTTAAACGTCTAGTAAAAGCCTAGCGATTACCAGGTGTTTGATCATTAAGGTCGATTACGCCAATGATGTCATTGCGAAGCCTAAGCCTCATTCTTTGAGTTGACTCGATTTGATTAATAAGGCGATCGTTGTCTTCATTAAGAAGAGATAATTGCCGACTGTATTCTTGTTCTCTGTTTTTGGATGCGAGAACCTCATCATTTAACCGGTAATTTTCATTTTCAAGGCTAGCAAGTTTTGATTGAAGCATTTGCTCTTGCCCGGAAATAGATGCTATTTGAGATTGAAGTCGTTGGGCTTCAGTAACTAAATTTTCATATTCTCGGGTACCATATTGATTTAGTCGCGCAACTTCAGTTTGTAAGTTGGAATTCTCCACTTCAAGGCTAGCCAGGTTTTCATTCAAGACCCTTTCATTTCCAATTGCTTGGTTAAGCTGAATTTCCAATTGTCTGGATTTGTCTTTAAAAAATGAAGTTTCATTTTTTAATGAACTTGATTCATCCAACAAGGTCTTGTTTTGAGCATCAATATTGCGAACTCTAGAAATTAAGCCTTTTTCGTTAGTATTCATGTCGATCAGTTCAGCACGCATAAGATCGATCGCATTTTGCAAACCGTTGTTTTCGGACTCTAAGGTTTTAGTCTTTGATTGTAGTAGATCATTGGCATCTCTCAAACCTGCAATCTCCGAAGAAATTCTAGATTCTTCTATACCCAATGATGTTAGTTCAGAACGCAAAGCTGAGAGCTCTCCCTTCATCGCACTTTCAGAAAGTCTGAGGTTTTCATTGGCACGCTCAAGTTCTTGAATGTCGCGTTTGAGTTCGGAATTTAAAATGCTTTGGTGGTCGGTTTGTTCGTCTTTACGAGCCACCTCGAATTTCATATCGTTTGCAATTTGTCGAAGGCTTTCAATTTCAGCTCTCATCGCATCCTTTTCGATTGCAGATGAACGAACTTTTTCCTTATTCGAGTCATTTTCACTTTTGATCATCGAGTACCTGTCATTAAGTAATGCTTCAGTTCCGCTCAGACGGGCTACTTCATTTCTAAAGCTATCAAGCTCATCCTGCATGTTGCTGATTTTGATGTTATTCTCTTGGATTTTGCCATCTTTACTTTTAATTGAAGCTTCATGGTCACTCAATCTCGCTCGTTGCCCATCTTTATCTAGGTTAAGATTTGCGATTTTTTGATTGAGTGTTGAATTTTCTCGATTGAGTCTGTCGTTGAGGGCATCTAATTTTTTGTTTTTAGCCGATAGTTCGTTATTTTCAGAAACTAATTCATTTGCTTTTCTCTGAAGCGTTGATTTGCCTAATTCAAGTCCACGGATCTTGGTGTATGTACTTTTACTTTCAGAATCAGAATTTTTGCGGGCAGACTCAAGTTTACGGTTTTCCGAAGTAAGTTCTTTGTTTCTTTGTAGAAATTCTTGCTCATCGGCTTTCAGTTCTTGCAACTGTCTTCTGAGTCTTGCGTTTGTATCATCGAGGTATTGATTACTCGTGTTCGTTTTGAGTTCCTCTTGCTTAATTCGATTCAATTGAGTTTCTAAAGAAGACACTTTTGCGAGTGCTTCGTTTAACTTCATTTTTATTAATGGATCACTTTCATCGATTTGAGTGGGTGCTTGAGTACTGTCTGAAATCAATCCTCGGGTCTTTTCAATAAGAGCGTTATGCTTGGCCACTAATTGATTATATTGATCAACTAGGTATTCTGGGTCGCGTAATTGTTGGTCAGTTTGACCGTAAGAAACAATGGTCAGAGAAACAAAAGAAAGCAATGATGAGATTTTAATCATAATGATATAAAGGGTTTTTATATATATTCACCAATTGTGTCTGAAAACAAGAAGAATTTTAATTGTAATAAAGTTGAAAATTCAGGAGGCAGCTCTTGTGAGCCTGTCATTTATTGCAATTCCTAATGCGTCTGGCATCTCAATCTTGTGAGTTAAAATTCTCAATTTATCTATAGAGTCAGCTTTTTGGAGGCAATGGTACAAATTTTTGGCAATTTCATGACTTTGTCCATCCTTGGAAAGCCTGATTGTTGTGAAATTACGGTTTTTAAAATAATCCTCTTCATCTTTTTCAAAGCAAAGGATAATATCAGAGTCAAAGTTTAGGGGTAAAGATTTAAGCTCTCGAAAGGAATCTGTTAAAATCAAAGGTAATTGCGGCGAATAATGCCTGAGGGTTTGGCCAGGGCATTTCTGTTTTTCAATGATTGTACTGACTGTTGAATCTTTTACTAAAACAGGTGTGTTTAAACATTTTTCGATTTCATTTTGAGAAATTGGTCCGGGTCTGAGAATAATTGGAATGTCATCACTAAGGTCCAATACAGTTGATTCTAGCCCATGCTTGCAAGGGCCTCCATCAAGTACGGGAGGACATTCGTTCTTGAAGTTTTGCAGGACATGATATGCCTGTGTAGGACTGACTTTATTTGATTTATTAGCACTAGGTGCAGCGAGGGGAGATTTAATCTTCCTTAGTACTTCTCTAAACTTTTCGTGAACTGGGGCACGGACGGCAACGGTATCTAGGCCTGCACATAAATTCAGCGGGACATTGCTCTTTTTGGGTAAAATGACTGATAAAGGACCAGGCCAGAAGTCATTAAAAACTTTTGTTGCATGAGGCGTTATTTCTGCAACATTTTGGACCATGCAGGCATTAAGCACATGAATGATCAAAGGATTTGTCGAAGGTCTTCCTTTGAGAGCAAAAATTTTCTCAATCGCATCGGGGAACAGGGCTAGTGCTGCTAACCCATAGACAGTCTCAGTCGGTAAAACAGCTAAATTGCCTTGGTTGATTGAATCAACACAATCTTCGATAGAAGAGAATTTGAATTTTTCCGCAATCGCCAGAATTATAGCGACAGTTGCATGTGGCGAGATTTCTTGATTAGTTTCGAAACCTTGCGTTGCTGCATTGGTGTAAGCCCAGAATACTTTCGAGGTAAGATTTTGCCAGTGTCAGTGGTGTATTTAGCTAGTGCTTCCTTATCTAAAAATGTGTAATTTTCAGGATTTCTGCTTTTAGTATGTATTTTTTCGTCTTCAGACATTCTTACCATCATGAACAATCTTTTTTCTTTGGCAATTAAAAAGAAGTACCAGAGATCTTAATTGACGAAACATCAAGTTTGTGCCGTAATGATGACTTATGAAAGTCGCATCTTCAATTAAAACTCTTAAAAACCGTCATCCTGATTGCCAAGTGGTTCGTCGTCGCGGGCGCTTGTATGTTATCAACAAAACCAACCCACGCTTCAAAGCTAGACAAGGATAATTTGTGAAGAAAGATATACACCCCAAACTCAATAATGTCAGTTTTGTTGATGTTTCAACTGGCAAAAAGTTTTTAACCAAATCAACAACAGGCTCTAAAAAAGTTGAATCATTGGATGGCGTCGACTTTCAAGTACTCGTTAGAGATGTAACCATGGACTCACATCCAGCGTACACTGGTGAGAAGCGATTTGTGGATACTGCTGGAAGAGTTGAGAAATTCCAGAGTAAGTTCTCCCGTAAAAGGTAAACACCTTTCACTTTCCCTCATTGTGGGAAAGATTTCACTACTTGCTTCGTTGGTTCAAATATTGCAAGTTGATTCGTGCCCCTTCTCTTTTATGCAGTTACTTCGATAGGGTTTTTGCCTCTTTTGTATGCCATAACTGATGATCTTGTTCTCATCGGTGCAGGATCTTATTACATGGGGCAAGAAGGTATTCAAGACGATGAAGAACCCTTACATTATGTCAAAGTAAAGCCCTTCGAGGTAGATCGATTTGAAATAAAAATTGTTGACTGGTTTTTTATTGCCAATTGGGCTGTGAAAAATGGGTACACTTTTAGCGACTCCTCCAGTTCGCCTTGGGGAAGACCTTACTGGTATTTTCATGACGACAAAGATAATTTCCCTATGAACAGGGTGTCTTGGTATGATGCAATCAAATGGTGTAATGCAAAATCAGAGTACATGGGGAGGAAACCTGCCTACTTTACAGATAATGCCAAAACTCAAGTTTACAGGAGTGGGGAGTCAAATATTAGGAATACAATGGTTGATTGGGATTCCAGTGGATATCGTTTGCCTACTGAAGAAGAGTGGGAGCGCGCTGCAAGAGGGAAAAAACACAATAAAAACTATCCGTGGGGAAGTTACATAGATGGTAGCAAGGCAAACTACAAAGAAAGTGGTGATCCCTTTGATGATGGAAGTGCGCCAGTTGGTTATTACAATTCCGCTCAACTTGTCGTAGAATCTAAATACAGTCTAAACGGTGAAAATGAAGTTCCCGAAGATCAGTTTAATGATTACGGTTTGTACGACATTACAGGAAATGTCAGTGAATGGTGCTGGGATTGGTATGATGAAAACTGGTATTCTAGAAAAAATATAAATTCGTCATCGTTTGGACCGAACTACTCTGGATCAAACAGTGGGGATAAGTACAAAATTCATCGGGGAGGAGGGTATAAGGACGGACCTGGCATGGATGAAGGAAAGCCATTAAGGATTGCTTTCAGGCATGTTGAGTATCCAGAAAAGTCTAGGAGATCAATAGGTTTTAGAACAGTAAGATCTTTTGTAGCCGAAAAACTTTGGAGTTCATCAATAGAATTTTCAGGTGCTGCAATAAACTGGTATTTTTTAGATTGGTTTGGATATTATTACCAAACAGAAACGAATTGGGTTTTTCATTCTGAACTTGGGTGGATCTACCCTACAGGTGAAGGATCTTTTAATAACTGGATTTATTTCCCAAAGACTGGATGGATGTGGACAGCCAAATTTGCCTACCCTTTTTTCTTCCATGATGAAAAAAAGAGTTGGTTTTTATCAATACAAAACAAAAAAGAATACGGTTGGTTCGAATCAGACCCCAAAGGTACCCTCTATTTATGG
>CALSTX010000004.1:65000-338150 GCA_943789375.1 uncultured Opitutales bacterium
TGTTATCCAGTGCGAGTCCCTCGTTGATAACTGAGTTGGAGGAAAAACAAATATTGCATGATTTTAAAATCATTCAAGACCTAGAGTCATTAGATTTCGAGTACACTGATTCCACATCTGTTGCTTTCCTTAGTATCAATGATAAATCAACTTTTGCTGAGAAAAATTTAGAACTAAACCAAGAAAATTCATTTGAAATTCAGTATTTGAGCAATTTCGAGCACCACCAAGATGACCTGCTCTCTCAGTACACATTTTAGGTATCGCATCTACCCTTTTATCTTGGGTATATGTTTAGGGCTTGCTCACTTTGGATATGCTGATGACCTAAGAAAACAGAACAACTCCCTTAATTTAGAGTCTAGGATTCAGCAGATATTCAAGAAATATCAATCCTCTGTTGTAAGAGTCAAAGCTACTCGTGAGATTGTTTCTGATGGTAAGTCAAAGAGACTGCTCAAGATGGGTAGTGGTTTCTTCATTAGTAAAGACGGTCATATTCTAACAACAGGTTTACTTCTTCAACCAGATCGAGTTTGGGTTGAGTTTAAAAATGCTTTTTATCTGGCAGAAAAAATTGGGAGCGATTCACTCTGCAATCTTTCTCTTTTAAAGATTACAAATAAACCAAAGGATTTTACCTTTGTCTCTTTAAATGACTCTTTTCACGGAAATCAACAAGGCTCATTCATGGTGGCTCTTACTTGTGCGTTAGAGTTTCAGGTTGGGCCTACTTATGGATTGTTTCAGAGTGAAGAATTTTCTTTTGGAAAAAAAATGTTTCCGACGAAAATGATCAGAGGTAGTTTGGACCTTGGTCCTGGTGAGGTTGGTGCTCCAGTTTTTGATCTCAAAGGCAGATTTCTTGGGATTTGTCATGCTGCTCTTCCTGATTTGCGTTCATCTTTTGTGCTTCCTGCAAAAGCTTGTCAGAGAATTCGAGATGATTTGCTCTTTTCAGGAGGTGTTACCTATGGGTGGTTTGGAATTACAACCACAAAGAAACTGAATGATAACAATGGCTTTGATATTATTATAGCAGGAATTTTCAAAGATTCACCTGCTTTCAAATCAAACTTTAAGGTTGGAGACATCATATCTGAAATAAATGAAATTCCCGTTACCAATCAAGGCGATCTTGCGAATACTGCATTTTTCGCTCGACCAGATAATATTTTAGATTTCTTAGTTCTTAGAGATGACAAAGAAATTAAAGTTTCCTTAAAAGTTGAAAAAAGACCGGTTTATCAAAGTTCTGACGCTCAATTAGAGAGAAATTCCACCAATAGTGATATTAACTCTACACTTTTAATTAATAAGGCGGGCAAAGAATAATAGTTTTGTATTTTCGCTGATTGTTAAAATTTTTATGTAATGACTGAAAATAATCATCAAAATATATTTCCTTTATCTAATACAAAAAAGGTTGAATGGAAGAGATTAGAATCCTGTGATCAGTTTATTCAACATTCCTCCTTCGAGGGTGAACAAATACTTAAAGTTGATAGTAAAGCTCTTGAGATATTGGCAAAAGAAGCATTTCACGACATTTCACACTTCCTTCGAAGTAATCACTTGATGCAACTCAGGGGAATTTTGGAGGATGAAGAGGCTTCTGCAAATGATCGGTTTGTTGCTTTAGATTTGCTCCGCAATTCTCAAATAGCTTCGGAAGGTATTTTGCCTATGTGTCAAGATACAGGTACAGCCATTGTTGTTGCAAAAAAAGGTCGACTTGTTTGGACGGATGGCACGGATGAAAATGCTCTTTCCTGTGGCATTGAATCAACTTACAACTCTGATAATTTGAGGTTTTCTCAACTTGCACCAATTGGCATGTTTGAAGAAAAAAATACGCGGACGAATCTACCTGCTCAAATAGACTTGTATCAAACTGCTGGGGATGAATTCCATTTTCTTTTCATGGCAAAAGGCGGAGGCTCCGCCAATAAAACTTTTTTGCACCAAGGTACTCCATCTTTGTTAAAAGAGGAACTTTTACTCGAATACTTGGATGAACGAATTGCAGCACTTGGCACTGCGGCCTGCCCACCTTATCATTTAGCGATCGTTATTGGAGGGACTTCTGCGGAATCAAACTTAAAAACAGTGAAACTTGCCAGTGCGAGGTATCTCGACGACTTGCCAACTGTTGGAAATGAAAGAGGGCATGCCATTCGATGCCTCGATTTAGAATCTAAAATTTTAAAACTTACTCAAAAACGCGGAATCGGTGCTCAGTTTGGAGGTAAATACTTTTGTCTTGATGTTCGAGTTATTCGGTTACCAAGGCACGGAGCTAGCCTTCCTATTGGTATTGGAGTTAGCTGTTCAGCAGATCGGCAAGCTCTTGGGAAAATATCCAAAGATGGTGTTTTTCTTGAGCAATTAGAGACAAATCCAAGCAGGTTTCTACCTGATATTAACGATGATGAAGCAGGAGATGTTGTTGAGATTGACCTGAGTAAAGGTATGGATGCAGTTTTATCTGAATTGAACAAGTACCCTGTGAAGACTCGATTGTCACTCAACGGACCATTAATAGTGGCTCGTGACCTTGCACATTCTCGCCTGCGGGAGAGGTTAAATGCAGGGGAGGATTTGCCTGATTATTTTAAGCAATTTCCTGTTTATTATGCAGGTCCTGCCAAAACACCAGAAGGTTATGCTTCTGGCTCTTTTGGGCCAACCACTGCAGGTCGTATGGATGCCTTCGTTAATAAATTTCAAGAAGCCGGTGGTTCCATGGTAATGCTAGCCAAAGGTAATCGATCCAAGATGGTGGCTCAGGCATGTAAAAAACACGGGGGTTTTTATCTTGGAAGTATTGGCGGTTCTGCTGCAAGATTGGCTCAAAATTGCATCAAAAGCATGGAAACACTTGAATTTGCAGAATTGGGAATGGAGGCAATTCGAAAGATAGAAGTAGAGAACTTTCCAGCTTTCATTATAACCGATAATAAAGGAAATGATTTCTTTTTAGGCGAGAATGCTGTTTAGGTTTCATTGTTTTAAGTATAATTTTACTTGTAATAAATCTTCCTCATCCCTAGGAGAGGTTTGTGCAATTATGTAGACACTTTATAATTTACCTCTTTTTTATTCCTGCTCTTTTAGTTGCAAAGCCTAGCTTTAAGACTGTTAAGGGAGTTGAGGGCTTTGAGTCTACATTTTATTCTGAACAGTCAGGTTTACCTTATCTCTCCATTCTTTACAGGGCAGCTTCTTCAGAGCGACCTAAATTAGGTTTTTTGAAGTTTGGGATTTCCTTTCTAAAACTAGAGCATTTACATATTCGGTTAGATTTACGCCATGCCCCGTCAAAGCAACTATTATTGATGTGGGATCAATTATTGATGCAAAAAGCGATTAGGTATGCATCGATGCAACCCATCCATTTAGCTTTAATTGATCAAGGGGGTGAGCTGTTTAATTTTGTCGCCACTAATGGAAAGTTTACATCATCAGGTGAATTACGTTTATGGGATAAAGTTGTTTGTTCTAGTGCACAGAATACACAGCAATTTGAAAAAGTTTCGATTGCTTATGATGATCAATCCAATGCTTTAATTGTCATGTTTGGAAAGGACGACTCAAAGCCTATTATTTTACCATTACCCAACTCATAAATCTAGTCTTTGAAATTCTATGAAAACCAATCATTATAAAAAAATAATTCTGTGTAAGCTTGTCTTTCTTTGTCTTAATTTCACTTTTTCATTACAAGCACAAGTGAATTTTACAGATTCTAACTTCGAGAAATTAATAAGAGAAAAAGTTGAATGGGGTTGGATTTGGGTACCTAACTATACGGGCGAAAATTACCAGTTTTTGGAAGAAGACTTCTCCAATGTTTATTACTTAAGTTTTGATAGTGATGATGATAAAATATCATCTTTAGTGGACTTACAGTGGTTTCCCAACCTTCAAACCCTCCATATTTGGGATGCATCTAATATCGATGACTTTTCTCCGATCTGGGGATTGAGTGATCAACTTCAAGATCTCGCCATTAATCGGAGCACTGAATCCAAGCTTTCTGGAGTCTCTGTAATGAATAAGTTAGTGTCCTTGGATCTTGAGCATAATAATTTAACGAGTCTGTCTTTTTTGGGAAGTCATCCGGATTTAACCAATTTGTATCTTTCAGTAAACTATCTTGATCTTAGTGACCCCGATATTACAGGAGCAATCACAAGTTTTTCTACGCAAATTCAGGAAACCAGAAATTTGCTCGGTTGGTGGTGGTATGCAGACACTGTTGAGTTTGAACCTCAATATCCCGCATCTTTTAAAAATCTTGACAGTGAAACATCAAGAATTCAGCAGATCCTTTCCTCAACACCAAGCGATGCGGAGGCAAATTTACTACGAGGGATTTATAAACTTTTTAATATCATAGAAAGTACGGATGCATCGGGACTCAAGGAATTTGCGGTATCTGTGGGAGTTGATCCTGCGATACGTAATTTTGTCCTGAGCGATTTATCTGTTCTCGAGAATTATGATGTGGATCTACAAACATCTTTTCAAATGGGTGAGTTAGCGGAATTATTTCAAAATTCAATCATTCCAGACCTAGAAGAAATTGATCAATATTTTGCGAATATTACCTCCTCTAATGTTATAATTTTGCAACCAAATATAACAGGTTCTGAGGGTACGGTAACAGTTGATTATGCAGATGTATTGGTCCTTCGTACGATGACTAATTTATTAGCAGGTTTGGCGTCTCTCCAGTCTGGGTATGACTGGGATATGAATGCTGGGCAAATGGACGAACTTGACGATTCAGGTGATATGAATGTGGAGCAAATTAGGGCACATAATCCGAATTTTGCAGGGATTCGCAGTACAGCTCAGTTGGCAAAAGCAAAAGTCTTTTTCCAAGCTGCAATAGATTTGTACCAACTTGCGTCTCCCTATCTTACAGATTACAATCGACTAGGATTTGATGATCGGCTTTTTGCTTTATCGATCAATGATCTCGAGGATGAAGCAGATTTTCGCAGTGCCTTGCTCGAATTGGAAAGTTCTTTTGCAGGACCTTTCTCCTTTGAAGAGGGTGGAGACCGGATTGATTTGAGTCGTTTGTTTGCAGGAGAGGTAGACCTAGCAAACCTTTTACCGGAAAATAAAAATGATAAATTTACAACCGATCAAATCAGCGACCCAACCTTCGGAGGTTTGTTCCCGGATTGGACACAACGCCGTGTCTCAGATGAGATCGAAGAAGCAGAACTACTATGGGATGAAAGAGCGATTGTTTTTTGGCGATGGGAGTCGATTAAAGATGATCCGTATTCCGCAAATTCATGGAGCAAGCAGTCTGTTGTTTTGCGCTACTTGGGTGATGATTCAGAAGAGGTTTTGTTCAGTGTAAATACTAAAGGCTTGGTTTCTGAACTAGGTCTCGATACGACAATGAATTCGAACTTATGGTTGGAGGAAAGTAAGGTTTGCGTTTCCCCGGACAGAACACGATTAATTTTTGGTTATGCCTTAACTGATTCTATTGCTGGTATGTCCGAGAATCGTTATCTTGTTCGGATCATTAGCTACGATATGCTAACCCGTTCGAGCTCAATCGTTCGAGAGTGGATAGGATCTGAAATTTCTGGTTCTATTGGTGCGGATTATGTAGACTTTTGTATTGATGCCTTAGTAGTCGATTGGAGCGAGGGAAAGATTTATTTCTCCGAAGAGATACTTAGTAGTGAAGGAGCATCAGCACAGGTCGATTACATTAAGTTAGTCTCCTGTGGTTTTGATGGTCAGAACCTTACCGCGGTCAAGAGATTTGAACGGCTTGAATCTGGTATGAGTAGCCTCGAGCCAACTATTTCGATGATACATCTAAGCAATAGTGATTTATTAACGATTCGTATTTCCCTTGAATACTCCGACAGCATGGGATCATCAAGTATGTATGAAATCCATACTATTGATTCCAATGGCAACCAACTTGTTGTTCCTATTGAAAACGAGAGTAGGGGAAGCGGTGTTGCAAGTAGTGAATCGCTGGATTCCTTCAACACTTTCTCTTTATCTGAAGATGATTCCGAAATCTACTTCATAACCTATGATCAGGACTTATACAGTACATCTGTTAAGGAACCATCCATTACTAGAATAACGAATCAGGGATATGATAAGGAGACTGTGGTCGATTTATCGAACCTTACTTATCGGACAGATATTTGGGATTACTGGTCGAGTTTTAGAAAACCTGAAGTCGTTATGATGTCAGAGATTGAAGAAACTAAAATAATTTTCGGAGTGGAATACCTTGGAGGGCAGGGAATGTCACCATTTACAGCAGCTGAAATACTTGAAGTAAATCTCTCGACTGGAGGTTATAAGGTTCTAACAACCGGCAAGTTAGAATATGATTGGGCATTAGGTATGAATACTGCGTACGATGATTTTTCAACTTTTTCGATTTTTTATCCAGACGGGGCAGTGCAACCTCCACAAACCAACACTGATTCCGATGGTGACGGACTACCAGATGATATTGAAATAGCCGCAGGTATGAACCCAAATTCTAGTGACAAAATTGTTATTGATGCCGTTTACAGCTACTTTTTTAGTCAGGGGGAAGGAGCGGTGAAATCTTTACAACAAGCAAAGCCTCATACCTACAACTGGTATTTTCAGCCTGAGATCGGGTGGATGTGGACAGATCACTCCACTTTTCCTTACATTTTTAAATCTACCACAGATGGACAATCAGGGAGTTGGATGTATTTTAGTGAGCAATCGGCCAATCCAATACAGATGTATGATTACAATCTCGAAAGTTGGTTGAATCTCGGAGAATAAAGATTGGGATCAGCTTTCTTCGCTCAAAAAGCGAAGGGCAGCGATGTAGCCAGTATATCCCATTCCTGCTATCACCGCGGATGCTATGCCAGAAATAAGAGATTTGTGTCGAAAGTCTTCACGGGCATGAATGTTGGATAAGTGAACCTCAACGGTTTTCAGCCCGGATGCAACTACTGCGTCCCGTAAGGCTACACTTGTGTGTGTGAATCCTCCAGGATTTAGGATTAAACCGGACAAGCCCTCATCTGCCCATTCGTGAATTTTGTCAATCAATGCTCCTTCGTGGTTGGACTGGTAAGCACTGATGCTATGCCCAAGGGTTTTGGCTTCTACCGACACAAACTGTTCAATTTCTTCAAGAGTTGTGGACCCATAAATGTTAGGTTCACGTTTGCCGAGACGGTCTAAGTTAGGACCATTTAGAAATCCAATTGTTTTCATTCATACTAGTAAGTAACATATTTAAGTTTTCGCAATCATTGATATTATAAAGGGCAGTCAGTTGAAATGAATTCAAAAGGGAGATTAAACTCTTGAGCTAACTCAGCACCAAGAGCTTCTACGCCAAAGGTTTCTGTCGCATAATGACCGCAAGTGAATAGATTCAACTTATTTTCTTGTGCATAATTAAAATGATTTTGCTTGAGCTCTCCTGTAATAAGAGTGTCCACACCTGAGGAAGATAGTCTATCCACTGCACTTTGCCCTGACCCAGAAAGAATCGCAATCTTGTCTGGGTTCTGTGAACCAAATTCCATGCAATGGATACCTCGACTAAAAACTTTTTGTAACCGAGACTTCAGTTGATCTCTTGTCTGGTTACAATCGGTAATTAATCCGATATCTTGACCTTCGTAGGGCAGGAAGGTATCGATTTTATTTAGCCCAAGTTTGTCTGCGATGAGAACATTGTTACCAATTTCAGGATGACAATCAAGGGGTAGATGGGCTCCAAAGACAGCCAGGTTATGATCCATGCAATGCTTGATCTTTTGGTAATGGGTTTGGGTTAATGGGGTAGGAGGGGTCCAGAAAATGCCGTGGTGAACAATGAGGAAATCAACATTTCTTTCCGTTGCCTTCATAAAAGGAACGTATCCAGCATCCACGGAAGCCCCTATTTTACTAACTTCACCACTGTTCTCAATTTGCAATCCGTTAAAAGCACCAGGGAAATCCTTAATATCTTTCAAATATATGCGTTCTTTGCAGTAGCTAGTAATTTCAGATAGGCTGACCATTGAAATAATCATTCAGAATAACTTTATTTTGGCAATGAACGAAGTGTGTTTTGTTTTTGTATCTTTTCTATTGCCATGAATAAGATATTATGAGTTATTATTCGCTTAACTTGCAGCAGGGTGGAGCAGTCTGGTAGCTCGTCAGGCTCATAACCTGAAGGTCGCAGGTTCAAATCCTGCCCCTGCTCCCAATCCTACATAATCCAAAAGAAAATTATTTCTCCCAAGCTTGTTCGGCTTGGGCTTTAAAATTCAAATTATGAACATTACCGTAAAAGATCTACTTGATGCTGGCGTACATTTTGGCCACCAAGTTCGCAGATGGAATCCAAAATCAAAGCCTTTTGTTTATGACAATCGTCATGGCATTTCGATTATTGATCTAGAAAAAACCTATGATCAACTGGAGAAGGCATCCAAAGCCATTGAGGAAGTCGTCTCTCAAGGAAAGCAAGTTCTCCTTGTTGGCACAAAGAGGCAGGCTCAGGAACCCATAAGGGAATTAGCCGCAGCTACGAACATGCCATTCAGCGTAAATCGTTGGATGGGAGGAACACTTACAAATTTTGAAACAGTTTCGACAAGTCTTACGAAATACAAAAAGTTTCTTCGGATGGAAGAAGACGGGAGCTTAGACAAGTTACCCGGTAAAGAAGGTGCAGCCGTCAAAAGACAAATGGCTAGAATGCATCGAAATTTTGAAGGTATGCTTAACTTGCAGGGACTTCCTGGGGCGATGTTCGTTATTGATTCTCACAACGAAGCCATTGCCATAGCTGAAGCAAATCGTCTGAAAATTCCTGTCATTGCTCTGGTAGACAGTAATTCAGATCCATCTCTTCTTACTCATCCTATTCCTGGAAATGATGACTCCACGAAATCTATTAGAATTATTGTGGATGTAATTCTGGACTCTATCCAAAGTGGTTCCTCCAAAAGAGTGGAAGCTCCGACTCGCCGTATGGATATTACACCTGTTGCTCAAGAGCCTGATTTCATGGACCAAGAAGACGAGCCCGAGGTAACCCTTCCAGAGGGATACGAGGAAAGTGATTTTGATGACCGCAGACCGAATTCTTCAGATGACAAAGTTGAATCCCCTGCTAAACCAGCTGAACCTGAGGCGGTGAAACCAGAGGCTCAAGCGGAAGAAACAGGTAAAGAAAAAGAAACAGAAGAACCAGCCAAGGCAGATGCTGCAGCCGAGGCAGAAAAGGCAATAGAATCTTAATTCAAATTTAACTACTTACTCGATATGTCTACCATTTCAAAAGAAGATGTTCTCAGCTTGCGCGAAAAAACAGGTGCAGGTCTTATAGATTGTAAACGTGCACTTGCTGACAGTAACGGCGACTTAGAAGAAGCCATTTCCATTCTCCGAAAAAAGGGGGTTGCTTCTGCGGCCAAGAAAGCTGGAAGAGATGCAGGCGAGGGAATTATCTCGCAGAATATATCAGGCGATCGTTCCAAGGGTATTTTAGTTGAAGTGAATTGTGAGACCGATTTTGTGGCCAAAAATGATGATTTTATTGGTTTTGCTTCTGAAGTGGCTTCCATTCTTCTTGAAACCCCTGGAATTGATCTAGAGGCAAAAAGAACTGAGCAAGTAGCAAAAATTGGTGAGAATATTCGAATCTCCCGGTCCCAAGTTCTAGATCCTAGCGGAAATGGGTTGGTCGAATCTTATGTACACACCGGAAGCAAAGTCGCTGTACTTGTTTCTTTGACCAGTGATTCAACCGAGGATCTTAAAGATGATGCAGTGATCGCGATGGCAAAAGATATTTGCATGCACATTGCGGCGACTTCACCTGTTTGCGTTTCGAGAGATGATGTCCCTGCTGATCTTGTTGCGAAAGAAAAGGATATTGCTACAGCTCAAGCAGAAGGTAAGCCCCCGCAAGCAATTGACAAAATTGTTAATGGGAAACTGGATAAGTATTTTTCTACTTCCTGCCTTTTAGAGCAACCCTTTGTGAAAAACCCTGATCAATCCATTGGTGAGCTTGTACAATCAGTTGCCCAAGAGAGTGGTTTGTCTTTGAAGGTGGACCAATTTATCCGCTTTCAGGTAGGCGAAGAAGTATAAACTGCCTCTTACTCTCGTTTGTAACCTTACAGGTTTACAACCCAAGTTGTAACACTAGCAAAAATATAACAGCTGAGGAGGATTACTCCTTGGCTTTTTCCTATCTTTTTTCCATTAAGCCAACGGCACAGCATACCTGTTAGACAAATCATGGCTATATGATCAACCCACGGGTTGGCTACATTTGATTTTATTGGTGCAATCATACCCGCAACGCCCCCAACCAATCCAATGTTAAAAAGGTTTGAACCGATGATGTTACCTAGCAGCATTGCAGTTTGAGATTTTTTAAGAAGGGCAATGGAGGCAGCAAGCTCAGGTAGACTTGTGCCAACAGCTACAATGGAAAAACCGATAAGTTCTTCAGGGATTCCAAGTTTAAGAGCAACAGATTTAGAGCCAAACACCAAGCTTTCAGAGCCTAGCCACAGACCTAAGGATGAAAGCGCAATCAAAGCAATGGGTTGCCATTTATTAGCACCCATATCTTCCTCGCTTTCAATTTGAGGTAGACTAGTCATCTTTACTTTTCTTTCCCGCATCGCCTCATAGCTTATGAAAATCAAATAAGAAATAAGAAATAAGACTAATATGAGCCCAAATTCCCTGGTAATTGATTGAGAAGGTATAAAAAATAAATAACCAGAGAAGCCTGATGTTACCAGTAGTAGGGTGAATCTTTGGAAGCGAGGAACCGCTCCGACTATATCCATCGGTTTAATTAAAAGTGAGATTCCTAAAATAAGACCAATGTTTGCAATATTGGACCCAAGAATATTTCCCAAAATTAAACCTTTAGCATTACTTGCGATAGCTGAAATTGAGGTAAATAGTTCCGGGGCTGAGGTCGCGACTGACACCACTGTCAATCCAACGAGTATTGGAGGAATTCCAATAAAAACCGCAAGAGTCGCAGCAGCCTCTGACAGAACATCCCCGGCCTTTATAAGTAAAATAATTCCAATAACGACACAAATACCGAGGAAGCCAAAATATAAAAAATCATGAATTCCTATGATTTTAAGAGCTGTATCTTCAAGTATCTGTTGCATTTATAAATCCAAGAAACACTGAATTGTTGGACAATTTTGAGCAAGGAGATTCGCCGGTAGAAATTTAGACCCTTGACTTGACGGATTATTCAAACATCTTTCCTACGATTTCCACATTATTCCGCATAGCTGCGAATGAATCAGGCAAACGAACTCAAAGACACTTTAAATCTACCGCAAACGAACTTTCCAATGCGGGCTAATGCCGTGGAAAGAGAACCGGAGAGATTAAAGCATTGGGAAGAGATTGAACTCTATGATCTCGTTCAAAAGAAGAATGCTTCAGGAGACACTTTTGTCCTGCATGATGGTCCTCCCTTTACAAATGGGGATGTGCATGTGGGCACCGCACTGAATAAAACCCTAAAGGACTCAATTCTTCGTTACAAAGCTGCCAGGGGATACAGAACTCCTTACATTCCAGGTTGGGATTGCCATGGGTTACCCATCGAGCATAAAGTTACCAAAAAGTTAAGGAAGGAAAAAGCGGACTTGGATGCCTTGAGCGTGAGAAAATCCTGTGCTGAGTTTTCCGCCTCTTTTATCGAAACGCAGCGATCTCAATTCAAAAGGCTTGGCGTGCTTGCCGACTGGAGTCGTGAGTACCGAACAATGCACCCGAGTTACGAAGCAGAAATCTTACGAACATTTGCGAGCTTTGTTGATCAGGGGCTTGTTTACCGTAGTAAAAAGCCAGTTTATTGGTCCATTCCTTGCCGCACTGCCCTCGCTGAGGCAGAAATAGAATACCAAGACCATGTGAGTCCATCCGTTTTCGTGAGATTTAAAATCATAGATGAAGATCATGAATCTTATGTGGTGATATGGACGACTACTCCATGGACATTACCTGCCAACTTAGCCATCGCAGTTCATCCCCGAGAGCATTATATTGAGATCAAACATGGTGGAAAGAGTTATTGGGTTGCCGAAAAACTTGCCGATTCCTTAATCGACACCCTAGACCTTGCCGGTGCTACTAAAGGAGCCCGCAAAGCAGGATCTGATTTATGTCATTGGAAGACCCAGCACCCTTTTATCGATCGGTTGAGCCCGATTCTAACTGCTGAGTATGTTACCATGGAGTCGGGGACAGGTTGTGTGCACATCGCCCCTGGTCATGGCCTTGATGATTATTTGACCGGCAAAGAGCATGGTTTGGATGTCTATTGTCCTTTGTCGGATTCCGGATGTTATGAAGATGATGGAATGATACCCAGCGAACTTGTTGGGGTTTCAGTTTTAGAAAAAGCAACGGGTTGCCCAGCTAACGACGAAGTTATACGAATCCTTGAGAGCACATCATCTCTTCTCGCAAAACAATCACACCATCATCAATACCCTCACTGTTGGAGGAGTAAAACACCGGTTGTATTTCGGGCCATGGATCAATGGTTTGTTGCCCTGGATAAAGATGAATTACGCAGCCGTTGCATAGATGCGATTGAAGATGTTTCATTTACCCCAGATTGGGGGAGAAACCGTATACGTGGTTTCCTTGAATCTCGCCCGGATTGGTGTATCTCGAGGCAAAGATCTTGGGGGGTGCCTATTCCTGTTTTTTATGACGAAGAAGGGGAGCCGTTGCTATCTACTGAGTTGATTAATTTTTTGGCTAATCGCATTGAGAAAGAGGGCACAGACGCTTGGTTCTCACTATCTGAAGAGGAACTACTCAAAGGGTTTGATTTACCTTCTGAATGGAAAGGTAAAACTCTTACAAAAGGAACAGATACCCTTGATGTATGGATAGATTCAGGTTGCAGCCATCGTTCGGTTCTAAAGAACCTAGATGATCTAGTTTGGCCAGCTGATTTATATCTTGAGGGTAGTGACCAACATAGGGGATGGTTCCAAAGTTCTTTGTGGACCGGCATGATAGCCTATGACCATGCCCCTTATAAAAGAATTTTAACTCATGGGTTTGTTGTCGATGGGGATGGGCGCAAAATCTCTAAGAGTGATGGTAAACCTCAAACTGCAGATTCTTACATTAAGAAATATGGGGCAGATGTTTTGAGACTCTGGGTATGTTCTGAAGATTTTCGCCGAGATATTCCCTTATCCGATGAAATCTTGGGTCAAGTTGTTCGTTCTTATCGGACCCTTCGAAACACATTAAAATTTCAGTTGGGTACTTTGCATGATTTTGATCCGAATAATCATTTAGTGCCAGTTGAAGACCTTGATCTTATTGACCGATGGGCTTTATTCAAAACTGCTGAACTTATTGAAGATGTAACCAGAGCATTTGATGCTTACGAAATCCACAAAGCAGTGCAGCTTATTAATCGCTTCTGCTCTGGAGTTCTATCCTCTACTTATCACGATGTTATTAAAGATCGTCTCTACACTTTACATGCTGGTGATCCTAAGAGGCGATCTTCGCAAACCGCCATCTATTTAATCTTTGATTCCCTTGTCAGGCTACTCGGTCCTTTAACTCCTTTCACTGCAGATGAGGGTTGGTCATTTCTGCAATCTGGAGAAAGTTTTTCAACCGACCCACTTTTACTCCAATCATGGCCCCAGGCTCACCCGAGTTGGCTTGATTCAGAAATAGTTGCTGATGCCGAAATTATCTTAAAGCTTAAGGAGTCCCATATAAACGAGTCCCTTGAAAACTTGCGTTCTGAAAAGAAAATTGGTCAGTCTTTGGATGCAGAAGTGGAAATCAGGTTTCCTAGCACTGAAACGATTGCCGAAGTCCTTAGTCGCCGTTCGCTCGATCTTGCAGAATTCTTTATTGTTTCCAGCGTTGTTTTAATAGCTGATGACAATGAGCCAAAAATAACTGTTTCGGCTAAGCATGCATCGGGGATTCGCTGTCCTCGCAGTTGGCGGTGGGTTCCACAACTTGTTTCAGTTGAACCATGGGGCGAGGTTTCTCCCCGATGTGCTGATGTTCTTTCCCGCAATTCTTGATGTTTAACTTTTTACCATTCCTTGTATCATGACCAAGAAAAAATCTACTCCTGCCACAACTACCTCCAAAAAGGTTACCAAGCCAGTATCCAAAGCCAAAGCAACTTCACCTAAAAAAGCGAAAGTTGATAGTGCAAAAGCTACACCCAAGAAAAGAGGCCGCAAGCCAAGTGCCGCAACACAGAAAGAAAAAGTATCTCCTTCCGCCCCAGCTGCAGGCGAGATAAAGGTAAAGGAGATAGCCTCTAAAACCAAATCAAAGGTTGTAGAGGAAAAACAAGAAACCAAAGGGTTTAGCTTAGATGATGTCCGTGCAATCCTTAAGGTAAAAAATAAAAAATCTACTCCCAAAAAGAAAGCTCCTGCTAAAAAAGCCGCTAAAGCTGCACCTGTAGATGATAAAATAGAAAAACCTTCAAAACGGGTCGAAAAGGTTAAGAAATTACAAACTGCATCCGTCGATGACATTCTAGGCTTCGGCACCCCAAGTGTATCAACACGCACTATTCGAGATGAAAAGAAAGTGCCTAAAGACTTAGTACCTTACTATGAAAACTTAATGACATTACGGTCTAGCTTGAAGGGGGCACTGGGGGATAGATCTCAAGATACACTTGGTGCTTCAGCCCGGGAATCTTCTGGGGAGTTGTCCCTCAATTCTTCTGATGCTGGAAGTGAGACTTTTAATCGAGATGTTGCTTTGTCCATGGTTGCAAACGAGCAAGAAGCGCTGGAGGAAATTGAAGACGCAATTGACAGAATATTTGATGGAACTTTTGGGATCTGCCAGGAAACTCAAAAACCCATCAAAAAGGCTAGATTAAAAGTCGTGCCTTTTACTCGTTTTTCTTTAGAGGGGCAGACTTTATATGAGCAACGAAAGCACAAGGATGTTGACCCAGGGGGAGGAACATTCGCTACGATTGCTGATTCAACGATGGGTGTGGAGGAGTAATTTTTTTCTCACCGTCTATTTAATCTGTAATTCCAAATTGTGAAGTATATACGCTTTTGGATTCTTTTCTGTATTGTTCTCATCCTAGACCAGTGGACAAAGACTGTTGTCGTTGAAGATGCAGAAGAATTACGGAGCAACCCCATGGTCATTATCGACCTACTTGAAGGCCCCGAAAATCTTCTAGAGTTTACCTACATCACCAACCCAGGCGCTGCGTGGAGCATGCTATCCGACTATCCGGAGGCTCTAACTGTACTGGCCCTAACTGCTCTATTGGCTATTTTCTTTTTTCGTAAAGCTCTTGAGCTTTATAAACCTCTTCATCAGTTGGTTTTCGGCTTTATCACTGGAGGCGTTGCGGGGAATTTGGGTGATCGCTTATTTCGAGAACCTGCTGAGGTTGTGGATTTTATTGATTTTTTTCTTCCTGTCATCAACTACGACTACCCTGTATTCAATATTGCAGATTCAGCGATATTTATAGGTGCCTTTAGTTATATGATTATCGGAATAGTCGATGCGAAGAAAGAAAAAGAAAATAACAAAATAACCGAGCAGTAGGGTGTAGGGGAAGTCCCAACTACTCTATATTCATCACTTGTTCCCTAATCTTTTCAACCTCTACCCGTGCGTCAAGTGCGACAGTCGTACCTTGGCTGCGAGCTGATTTTGAGCAATAAGTATTTAATTCTCTACTTATCTCCTGCAGAATAAATTCGAGCTTTCTTCCTACACTTCCAGAGGAAGAGCAGGTTTCACTAAATTGGGAAAGGTGACTTTTTAGCCTAGTTATTTCTTCGGAAACATCACTTTTTTCTGCATAGATTGCTATTTCTTTAAGGACACGCTCATCAGATGGGTCAATATCAAGGTTTGCATTCTCTAATTTTTCTAGAAGCTTTTTTCTTTGCAGTTCAGGGAGATCTTGCGACTCAGTTTCCATTTGTTCAATCATTGCAGCAAGCTTTTGGAGTCGGATAACAAAATCGGCTTCAATTTCACAGCCCTCTGCTTTTCTCATTTCGATCATTGAGTCGGTTGCATCAAGAAGAGTTTTTAAGAGTAGTTCCTCGCTACTCGAAATCTCAGGGCAACCACTCTCTTTATTAGAAAGCTGTAAGGCATGAAGTACAATCTCTGGGGTTAGCTCAAAGGATTGGTTTCGTTTTTGAATAAAATCTTTAAGTTGTTCAATTAAATCTTGAAACTCTTTTCCCAGTAAAATTTTTGAAAGTTTACTCGACGATCCCAATGAGTCTACCGTGAGTGCCACGCGTACTCTCCCACGATGTAACTTTTTTTTCAAAAACGAAGTAGCGATAAATTCAAAATATTGCCATTCTTTTGGCGAACTTACAGCTACTTCCAAGCTCTTTTTATTTACCGAGGATACCTCAATAGAAATCTGGTAGTCCGCTGAACTTGCCTCCGCCCGACCATATCCGGTCATGCTATTCATGAAAGGCTCATGTCTGGCAAATCTCGGACACCCATTACGCGTGCTGCTTCCACAGCATCTTTATCTCCCCGACCACTTAGATTGACACAGATGATGTGGTCTTGTGGGAGCTCAGCAGCTCTCTTAAACGCGTAAGCCAATCCATGTGCAGTTTCAAGTGCGGGCAATATTCCTTCCTCAGAAGAAAGCATTTTAAACGCTTCCAAAGCATCTGCATCTCCTGCGTTAGCAAAATCAATTCTTCCACGATCCCTGTAAAAGGCATGCTCAGGACCGATGGCTGCGTAGTCAAGACCGGCAGAGACCGAGTGCGTTTGGTTGATTTGACCATCTTTGTTCTGCAGGATCCAAGTCTTACATCCCTGGAGAATACCAAGCTTTCCACCTTCAAACCTAGCGGCATGCTCGCCTTCATCCAGTGATCTACCACCAGCCTCGACCCCGACAAGCCGAACATCTAAGTCTTCAAGGAAATCAAAAAAGAAACCTATTGCATTGCTTCCTCCTCCCACGCAGGCAATCATTTCATCAGGCAGCCTGCCTTCTTGCTTAAGAAATTGTTTTTTGGTTTCCTCTCCGATGATTCGGTGGAAATCTCTTACCATCCCCGGGTATGGATGAGCACCAAGAGCTGAACCGAGAATATAGTGGGTGTTTCTGACATTGGTAACCCAGTCTCTCATCGCCTCATTGATGGCTTCCTTTAGGGTTTTGCTTCCTGCTTCTACACCTCTCACTTCGGCTCCGCTTAGCTTCATCCGGAAAACATTGAGAGCCTGCCTGCGCATATCTTCGGCACCCATGTAGATGACACATTCAAAGCCGAAGCGTGCACATACCGAGGCCGTTGCAATCCCGTGCTGCCCCGCCCCCGTTTCTGCGATTATTCTTTTCTTCCCCATTCTTTTAGCGAGCAATGCCTGCCCAAGGGCATTGTTTATTTTGTGGGCACCTGTGTGAAGTAAATCTTCTCGTTTCAAGAAAATCCGAGCTCCTCCAATTTGTTTGCTTAGCCTCTCAGCGTAATAAAGTGCTGTAGGCCTACCGGCAAAAGATTTGAGCATCGATTTTAATTCTTTCTCAAATTGAGGATCTTTTTGCGCGTCGGCATAAGCCTCTGTAAGTTCCCGCAAGGGGTGGCATAAAGTTTCAGGGACATAAGATCCACCGTAAGGACCAAAGCGGCCTTGGTCATCAGGGATGGAGAAGCGATCAAACGCGGTGGTAGATGTGGCAGAATTTGAAAAACGAGTGGTCATATGAAATTATAATCGATTTTAGTATAGCTATCGCTCAAGATAGGGACAACTCAAGAAGTGCCAATATCGACAAATCATGAATGAACAACTGAAATTGCCAACCATTGTTGTACCTGCACGACTTGCCTCCACTCGTTTCCCAGAAAAGTTAATCAAAGAGGTACAGGGCAAGCCTCTTATTTTGTGGACTGCTGAAAGAATCAAAAAAGTTGCACCCGAATTTGATGTATTTTTTGCAGTGGATGGACGAGCTTTAAAAGAGATTTTAGAGAATTCAGGTTTTTCTGTTATTGAAACTGACGCAAACCTAGCATCAGGAACTGATCGGATAGCGGCAGCAAACCAAGAGATTCAAGCGTCATCCGTTATCAATGTACAAGCGGATGAACCACTGGTTGAGAGGCAGCATATCCTATCTTTGGTTACTGCGTTGATCCCAAATCAAGCGGATATGTCGACCTTGGCCGTTCCGTTTTCAACAGAAGCTGATTTTCTTGACCCCAACCAAGTCAAAGTTGTGTGCGATAGCCAAGGATATGCAATCTACTTTTCTCGTTCGCCTATCCCATATTTTCGTGACTCAGAAGGAAAGTGGAAGGGGGAGGACCAAGGAGCAATTCCTCTTAAACATATCGGATTGTATGGGTATAAAGCATCCTTTCTTGAGCGTTTTTGCCAGGAAAGCCCGGGCAAGCTTGAAAAAATTGAAAAATTAGAACAATTAAGAGCCCTCGAGTGGGGTGCCAAAATTTCGCTGTCTACGGTTCATTCCTCAACCATAGGAATTGATTCACCAGAAGATTTATTCAAGTTTCAAGCATTAATCAAAGCAGGTACATTTTGAATAGTTCAATCATTGGGAAATACTTTTTTAAAGAGTTATTGCTCGCGACTTTGGGTATCACCTTTGTTCTTACTTGTATTCTTTTGTACGGGAACCTCCAAAAGCACGGTGATTTATTGATTCAGTCTTTCACTTTTTCACCTACTTCATTTTTAGAGCTTACTGGTTATTTAATTCCCTATTCCCTTTCGATGGGATTACCCTTTGGTTTTGCTTTAGCGATTTTATTCAGTCTTGGCAGAATGGCATCGCAAGGCGAGATTTTAGCCTTGAGCAGTCATGGTGTCGGTCTTTTGCAATGGGCGTTCCCAGTCTTTTTTCTAGCCTTATGTTTATCGATTATAAGTACTATTGCACAGGTTGATTGGGGGCCCAAAAACCGTACCCTTTTTGATGCACGCCAGAAGGAGATTGTTTGGTCAAATCTTAACCTTTTACTTCTTCAGAAAGGGCAGGTTGAATTTGAGGTAAGCTCGAAAGGTACAAATCAAGGGCTTGAAGGTATCGGAGAATTGGCTGATGAAGAAATCTCGAAAATCTCGATCTCAGTAGGCAATATACAGAACGATGTATGGAAAAATGTAAGGATTGTGATGAAACAGGATGATGGTTCCATCTCTTCGGTTTTGCATGCTGGAACAGCAACAACTGCAAGGAGTGATGATAAAAGAAACCTTATCCTCAATCTCACCGATGTTGATGTAGAACCGGGTTTCAATGAAAAAAGAAGTAGCAATAATCGTTCTTCTTTCTTTGTGTCTTTTAGGAAGTGGAAATATCCAATCGTTGTTAACCTTTTTCAATCAAATCAAAATCTAAAAAATACCTGGAAAAGAATGGGCTTACTTGAATTGATTAGTGTCTTAGGTGAAACGAAGGACACTGCCACGAAAAAAGAAGTTAAAGCGATTATTAGTAAAAGTTTTGCCTTAGGTCTTTCACCTTTTTGCCTTTGTTTCTTTTTGCTTCCAATCGCTAGCCAAAAAGGGAGAGGGGAAACTATGGTTAATATGACATGGGGTATATTGGTTTGCCTCGGGTATTTTGGTTTGGGTCAATTATCATTCAATCTACTTTCCAATCTTAGCTTTGCATACTTTGGGTGGTGGGTACCTAATTTAGTATGTTTAGTACTTGGGTTTATTTTAATGAGGAGATTGCTTAAGCTTAATGGCTAAAGTACTCAATGAAGGGTACTATGCTCTTACTTAGTGTGTTTTTCAGAAAAAACATTCAGAAAAAACTCTTTTTCTTTGAAAAAAAGTGAAAGATTCATGTATGATTTTTTAAGTTAGTGCTAATACTACTAGAGTCCATAACGAAATTAATAAAGCCATGACCATAAAATCCTTCTTTCTTTTCTCCCTTTTCTCCTTTTGCGGATTTCTCTGTCATCTCTGGTCTAGCGGTGTGGGTGGGTATTCTGCCAGTAACACTTTTACCGTGAACTCTGGAAATTCCTCAAACCCTACCTACATGATTGCCAGTGCTTCTATGTTAGGTGATCCAGTTTACACTGGAGTTGTAGATTCAGTGACAAGTTCAAATGTAAATTTTGCCAGCGGAGTTGATGAAAACAACGCTACTATCTACCCTTTTGCAGGTAGCAATGTGTTCAACAAGGATGTCCAACTACCTATTTTAACTGCCAACGCTGCGGGATCTTCAGTTACAATATCTTATCCCGGTGGTTTTGACAGTACAGGAACTGGTTTTGCTGCCAATAATCCCCCTGCTATTGTCATTGATGCTCCCTCAAGTGGCGGTGTTGCATCCGAAGCCAATGCAACAATCAATTCGGATGGAGAAGTTACGGCTGTAACAGTAAGTGCTGGTTCAGGCTACACTGATGCCCCTGTAGTCACTCTTATAGGAGGTCCCCACTTTCTTCGCAATACAACCGTTGGCAGTGCCAACTATGGGCGTTATTTTTTAATTTCTACAAACACGCAAACATCCTTAACCCTAGATTATTCACGCCTCGCAAATGGAGAAAGTTCAACAGCCTCTGCCTACTTCGCAGTAGGCGACACCGTTGAAGTTATCCCTGCCACTACGCTTGGGTCTTTATTTGGGACTGACATGACTCAACTACCGAGCGGTTGGTCATACGGAACGCCTCATGATGTAGATTGGGTCTATTTGTGGGATACAGATTATAGCACATATTACCCATACGGTTTCGCTGGAAGTAATTACGAGCCTGCTTGGAAAAGGGGCTGGTATAATGTTAGAAACTACGATTTAGGAGTACAGTCTAATCAAGTTATCTACCCTGATGAGGCTTTTTTAATTGCAAAGAAAACAGCCAATAATGTCACTTTCACTTTCGAAGGTACAGTGCAGACAAATGATCAGAAATTATTCCTGCCAGCTGGCGACAAACAAATCCTTACTAATAATCCATATGGCACAGATTTGATGATTTGTGAATTAATCCCTTCAACATCCATTGGATCAGGGACAACAAAATTTAATCCTGGCAGCAGTGCTACTGACAATAATATGGACACCATCACGCTCTTACAAAGCGGAACTTGGACGACTTACTATTATGATTCGGGGACCAACCCCAGCGTAAGTGCCACTCATGAGGTTGCGACTCGTAAGCTTTCTACCGGGACTATGTCTGCTACTGACTTCTACATCGGGCACGGTGACATAACTGGGATAGTGTCCTGTTCGGTAACTGGGGATACCGCAGGGATCAACGGAAATGACTCTAACTATTCTAAATTAACGATTTCTGCTAGCGGTAGTACTGCAAACGCCTTACCAACAACTGATAATGGATTGAATGGGTTTAAGATCACTCTTTCTTCGATTCAAGGATACAAGTTAAATGACGATGGGGATTCTGAAGTAGATGAAAATGGTACAAATGTTGCCAACGGGAGCGGTGTAATTATTTACTCTAATCTGAATGGCACTCACGAAATAATTGACAGTGCAAATGGTTATATCGTAATCGAGAAGATTCGGGACATGAACCTTAAGTCTAACGAGCAAGATGTTCTTGCCAGTAATGCTACAACTAATTGGGCAATCGGCACAAAAGGAAGCGGTTACTCTGCAAATGCAAAATTCTTTTGTATTGGTGGTGGTGGTCCGGACGCTAATCACGCAACTGCATGTATCGGGGTGATTTCATCAACGGGTGCAATTTCCAGTGTTTCTGGAAGTGGTTCATACAGTTCTGCCCCACAAGCTATTGTTTCAGGAGGAGGATGGAGAACCTCTTCTTCCGGAACAAGTGCACGAGGAAATGAAGTTGTTGGTGCAACTGATGGTGTTTTTATTGACCGTGGTTACTCCTCTGGCGTGAAGACATTTCTCGCGTCATCAAATCCTAACAACTAAGGGAATTCTTTGCGTTTCGATTGTGGTACAATTTCTATACCCACAACTCAAAAGCTTTGGTACATGGTAAATTGCCCTAATTGAGCACATTCACTTGCTACAAATTGAAGCGTTGTTTTTGTAAATTCTTCGCATCTAATTTCTACTAGGCATGTATTTAAAACTTTGTCGGGAATTATAAATAGTAGAACAGTGGTTCCAATCAGTGATGGGGACACGATTTAAAAGTGCGTGTCTTACATCTTTAGAGCATAAAGGGATGCAAGTTATTTGTCTATAGAACCGATGTTCAGAATTAATGGCTGACCCAAACTCCATCAACTAGGTTATTGTCGAACTTAAAGAAGATGACTCTATTCCCTGTTGATCTTTCTATATCCACCCAGTTCCATGTGGATTGGCTTTGGTTGTAAAGGTAAGGATATATTTCTGGGCCAGTCCAGCACCAAGCTTGTATACGGTCAATCCAAACCCATATCGAATCAGAAGAATCGTTCTGTTTTTGAATATGAATCCATCCAAGTTTGGTGTTGAATGACCATTCATCATTAACCTGCCAATAAGTACCAAACCAGTCACTATTCCACCAATTTGTGGCAAGTTGAACAGAACCCTCTATGTTGGACTCTGGAATTGATTGAAAAATAGCTTCGACTATTGAGTCTTCTCTGAGGAAAAGAAAGGTGGTTTTTGATGTTTTGTCTTCCACATCAGACCCATCCCAACGGACAAAAGCATACCCATCCTGAGCAGATGCTTTAATCTCGGCCCATCCTGTTCCAAAGATTCCAGAGCCAGATACACTTCCTTGGGAGTAATCTGCAGTTTTAACCCTTAAGTTGTGAAGCCCAACTTCATCAATGGTCGGAAATTCCGAGGGGTCATAACTCGGATCAACTTTAAAATAAGCACTAATTTCCTTGTCTTGATTCAGATTAATTTGGGTATTTGCACTGGTTAAGTTCGAAATTTCACTCCCATCCCACCGGTCAAATAAATAACCAGGGTTAGGCTTGGCAAAAATGGAATGGTTCGGGTTTTGGTTAACTGTCCCTTGACCAAAAGTCCAACCAGAGTTTGCGGGAGACTTCCCAATGACAAGTTCAACAGGATTAACGGGAGAAAACCGAGCGTTGATAATTATGGTTTTGGAAATTGTTATTTCGAGATTTGTATTGCCAGGTTGGTACAAATCGCCAGAGGAACTTGTCCATTTATCAAACACATACCCACTAACTGGGGTTGCGGTGAGTGAAATAGAAGTTCCGTGAGCAACTAAGTTTGTAAGAGACTCACCGGCACCTAAACCTTCCCATGCCACCTCACCTTTGCCAGTCGGGTTCGATGCAATTTGAACTTCGTAAGATTTCTTCTGCAGCACTGCATAAAGTTTTGAGAAACCAGATATTTGAATATTACTGGAAGAAGATGTGGATAAGACAGTACCGGTCTCATCCTCCCATCTAATGAATTCAAACCCATCTTTTGGGAAAACTGAAAACCTAGATGTAGCACCAAAAGCAAATTCATTCCCACCTGTTATCGTCCCGGCACTTTCATCCAAGATCAGAGAACCATTGTCATCGAGTGTAACAGTCGCTTTGGTTATTTCCAGCAAAGTCCCAGAGAATTGAGCGATGATAGTCGTATCTTTTTCAATCAGCACTGATGTTGAGGTTTTGGTGGGAGAAACTACATTACCCGACCAGTTTTCAAATCGATTTCCAGGCAGGGGGATTACTTGGATGGTGACATTTGTTCCGTGAGGAAATAAATATTGGTTATTGGTAGTGAATGCATTGCCCCCCTCGGTGGGCGAAGACAAAAGATTGAGAGAGTACATCTTCGCTTTGAATATCGGCCTAACCTCAAGGGTATCATAAATCTCAAAACTGATTGTGGTATCAGTGGTATGATCCGTAACTGGATTTGATAATTCCCACCGAACAAACTCAAAGTGTTCATCAGCAATGGCGGTTATTTCGGTTGATTCCCCGAAGGCGAAGGTTTGTGAATCTGCAATTCCCGTTACAGCCCCGCCGGTGGACTCGATGATAGTAACCGCAATATCTTTTCCCACAAAGACAGCATTAAGTGCTAAGTCATGACTAAGCACCGGGTTAATCGATGGCTCATTGGGGAAGGGTAGGATTGTTGAGTCTTCCACATTATGTACAGAAATTTTGTTGCCGGCTTGGGCACTACCTGTCCCGTGGTAATAAAGGGAGTCAGGAGCATTTGTGGGTACCGAGAATGATAAAAGACCATCTGTAACTTGGCTATCTGTTATTCCAGAGTTGTAGGAGTCGGACTCGGAGGCATCGCTGGATTCTGAAATGTAGATCTTTTCATTGTCAGGAAGATCACAGACAAAACTGTAGGTGTATCCACGAATAAGAGATAATTCTGGCCTTTCTTTACCATCTATGAATAAAACCATCTCGCTTTCAGTAATAGATGACGAATTTTGGGTTACTGTATAATTTATATTTTTGTCAATTTCCCAGGAGTAGAAGACTCTATTTTCACTTGGAAGGGCAGTGATGGGAGTTAAAGTGTTTGTTGGTAAATTTTGCCCACCTCCGGTAACCGTTCCTCTTGTGGAATCGTAAGAGAATTCAACTTTTACAGTCTTGGGCTGAAAGTTCGCGGTTATGGAGGCATTATTCTCAGCATTTATTGTAACAGCAGAATTTTTCCATGATGGGTTGTAGGTAATATCTTCTTCGGATGACCATCCTACAAAAGAAAAACCAGGATTGGTTGAGGCGAGAAGTTCCCGTTGGATTAAGTCAGTTGCGGTATTCCAAACGCGTAATGTTGGGTCATCGAAAAGAATACCTGCTTCTTCCGGAGATGAAATAAGTGTGAGTTCAACCATGTCGGGTGGGATGACCGTGAAGAAAGCTGTTACAGAAAAATTTGAATCCATTGGGAGGGAGAGGGGGTTATCTGTACTGTTAAAGTAGTTTCCATCAGCATCATGCCAGATCCATTTATCAAGTTGATGTCCACGGGGAGCCCCAGCATCTATTTCGCCGGGCAGAGCTTGCAAGATAGCAGTTTCTCCCATGTCATATATGCCGGCACCCGAAACACCACCAGAACCGGAAACCGCGGTAGTTACAGTTAGAGGTATGGGAGAGAAAGAAGCCTCTAAGGATAAATTTTGGTCTGCCATCTGCACACGCAAGGATGGGGATGAACTATCGAGGCTTGCTGTGTTGCCTGTCCAACCTGAAAACATAAAACCAGGCGATGGGGTAGCTTGGATATGCACATTGGATTCAAAAAGGTAGGATCCAGTACCATTTGCTTCACCCCCCAAAGAAGAACTGACGGTCAAATAATAAGAGTTTCGCAAGAAAGATGAGGATATTACTACACTTTCGGTAGGCTGGTATGTAATGGATGCATCAGTTGGGGTTGGTAATTCTTGACCATACCAGCGGTCAAAATACCAGCCATTTCCAGCAACTGCATGGAGGGAAATAGTGGTCGCTGAGTCCGGAGACAAGGTAAAGGCTTCACTTTCATCATTTACAGTGCCATTTCCTTCAATATTAACGGTGATATCATAAATTTCACGGGAGAAAACAGCGGTGTATGAAAGGGAAAGTGGAGCAGTTGTTAAATTAATTAAAGATGCTGACGATTCTGGAGCGACAAGGTACTGAAGGTCTCCTTCCCATCGATCAAAATACCAGCCATTTTCTGGTACTGCCTCAACACTCGGAGTATCGTTGATCGAATAGGTACTTGACGCAGAGACAGTGCCTTCTCCATTCGTGGTTGTGGAAACCACATAGGTGTCTTCAATGAAGACTGCATTGAGCGAGACTGGACCTGATACCCCAATCTTGTTAATGGCTTCATTTGCACCGAAAAGCAATGAACTTGTGGAATTGAGGTCTCCCTGCCACTCCGAAAAGCTATATCCGTTTTGAGCCGTTGCATTTACTTCATACACCCCATAATGCTCCCATGGACCAGTCGCAGGGCTTAGGGATATATTTCCACCATCCCCCTCTGAAATAGTCACAGGGTATGTTTTTTTGGAAAATGTGGCAGTAATAGATGCATCACTCATCGCAGCACTCATATTTGCATCCGTTATCGCGAGATTTGGGTTTGCAAGAATACCATTGGGGTCTATCCAACCTGCAAAATTATATCCAGTCAAAGGGGTGGCAGATACGGAAAAAAGGGATAAGGCAGAAAAGTTTCCTGAGGCAGGTGATACTGCCATTCCTCCAGTATCCATGGATACTGAAAGATTGTATGTGATCAAAGAAAAGTTGGCATGGTACGATGCGTCGCCCTGAACAAATACACTAGAAATCGAATTGCTTTGACTTCCAAGGAGAGAGAGTGAACCGCTCGGGCTGTCCCAATGGGAAAAATCATAGCCAAATTCCGGGCTGGCAAAAAGGGTGTAGTTGGAATCAAAAAGGTAAGGGCTACTTTCATTAATACCTGTGCTTCCCCCAACCGTTGCCGTCGTTTCAAGATTATATGCCAATGGTGTAAAAACAGCAACTATGGCATGGTCTTGCTGGATAGTCAGGTTTGTACTCTGTGATGTATTTGAATCTGGCCCATACCCATCCCAGTGAGAGAAATCGTAACCTGTTGCGGGAGTCGCTGAAATCGCAAGTATTGACCCATAGGCATGAGTACCACTTGGGGTGATAGTTCCTTTACCAGTTTGGTTGATGGTTACATTGTAGATGTGCGGTGCAAAGACTGCGGTGATGTTTCGGTCAGCAGTCATGTCAACCGTGGTTTGCTGAGAGGAAGGGTCTGCAATTCCACTCCCGGTCCATTCAATAAAATCCATATGTTGGTCGGGCACCGCCGTGATTGGAACGCTGGTTCCGTAGTTGTAGCTTGGTTCGAGGCTATCTACAGAACCATTCCCATCAATGTTTACAGTCAGGTAAGATTGTAGCTCAATAGAGGTAGTGAAATTATTGTCTGGATCTTCAAAATAGCTACCATAAAACCAGTTTGAGCCAACAGGAGCAGCACCTGATGCTATTTTTAAGTAGTAATTTACAGGGATTCCACCTTGAAAGCTTGGCCATAACCAATTCGGACCGGTAACAGTATTGTAACGGGCAGCCGGTCCGATTTCTGTACCATCATAAAATCGAATGCAAACAGGGGTACCTGGGGATGGTGCACTTGATGTAATGGAAAAGGGAGCCTGTGCTTGATAAGTCGCCGGTTGGTAGGGAAATACAATGACTTGGCTGCTTGCTCGTTGAAAAACAGTGGTAAAAGAAAACATACCATCAGAAAAACCATAACCAGTACTCGAATCTCCTATTCTTGTTCCTGTCGTCAAAGGCACCCAAGATCCCAAAAAGTGATTTTCTAAAGAAGATGAATCCGCTTCGGTCAAAATAACCAAGAGTGACGATATGTCCATTTCCATTACCGCCTGGTCCTGCACTTAGTAGGGATCCATCACGGGCTTTTAAAAGATTTGGATCATTTTCCAGAGTTGCTGATGACCAGTGAAAAACGATAGTTGGGTCGGCACTTTTTAGTGGGAGAAGGAAAACGATGGATGCAAGTGACAAAAAAACGGTATAAATCCGAGGAATTGAAAAACCTAGATTGATAAAAAGCAACTCCAGTCTGCTGTACAAAGAGGTTTGTCTGAATGATGGCTGAATTAGAGGCATTGTGTTGATAACCACTTAACTAATTATAGTTCTGAAGACTTCCTTAATGCAAGAAATATCGGAATTATATGACATTAGTTTTTTTAATTATTAATTTTGTGTTAATTCATAATTAACATAAAGTTATTGACTTGAAAGCAAGATGGGTAAAAATTACAACAATGAGTGTAATAAGAGCCAAATATTTATCACTGTATTTGTGCATTATAACTCCCGTTCTAGCTCAATTAGATGATCAAGTTATCATCAATTTTGGTACCCATGGTGGCGACGACTTACCTTGGGGAGAATACTATGTAAATCCTTCCTCGGCCCAAACATTACAAAAGATTGATATTTCAAGCGGCTCAGTTTCTGACCTTTCAGCAGACACGATAGGTGCTACCCAAACTGGTGATATTATAGAGTTGGGTTTTTTCGACAAACTCACAGGAGGCTCTTTAACCCCAAATACCAGTACGTCAGATCTTTTTCACGGTAAATGGACTCCATTGACATCAAAACTCACGATTGGGCAAGATGCTGACTCAGGTGCAGGTTTCACAGTAGGTGCTGGCTTGTTTAGCTCCCAATTGCTCTTCGATTTTGGTGACAACTCATTGCAGGTCAATGATCCCTCCAAGACCGTTGATACTTATCAATTTTTGGATAATGTAAGTAGTTTAAGTACTTACTTAACCGAGTTTGATAACGCGAGTATTGATCCTGTCATTGGTGTTCGATTTTATGATAGTAACAGTAAATCGTCAGGAGTTCGTTATAACACGATCATGAACTCTTCCTGGGTATTGCCTGAACAAGGAGGGTCTGTCCTTAACATGTTTCTTTACGATAATGCAGATCCTACTTCACTAGAATCCGGTTTGAAGTTTGAGTTTGACAACACAACTTACGGGGTAAATGGAACCCACAATGCTTATGTGGGTAATTTTGCATCGAACAATGTAAGTGACGCAACCGCTAACAGTTTAGATACCGATGATTTTGTGGCCACGGTGACTTACCATGATGGAGATGATAACTTAGATTTATCTGATTCAGGTTTGGGTGATGTTATCATCAGTGGGCTTGATGGTACTGGGGACTTTACTGCAGGCAGTAACGGTAACCAGCTTACAATTCACAGTAATGCTGGTAATGATGGTAACTATGATTTCTCTGGAAATATATTTACCGATAGCAGTACCTCAACCGACCTAACAATAGTGAAAACTGGTACGGGTGAGCAAATGTTGTCAGGTCAGGTATTTTCACTTGACTCAGACGATGCCACTGCCAGTGCCTATCTGGATGTTGCTGAAGGAACTTTAACTCTCAAACCAGGTAACAATAAAACTCAAGCATTCGAATACATTACTGGTGCAGGGGCATTAAAGATAGATAACTCAGATTACGCCTCTCAAACCCTTGAGCTTGGGTTTGCAGAATCCTCGAGTGCTTCTTTTAGCGGAACTATTGAGCTTGCTGGTACTAATTCGGAAAGTGTAATTAAAGTATCAAATGGCACCGATGCTGAAGATTATTCCAGGGAGCAAACACTCAGTGGGGTTATTTCTGGATCTGAAAAACTTGTTAAATCTGGAGTAGGCCGGCTAAAATTAACTGGTGATAATACAAATAGCGGTGGTGTTGACATTAACGATGGTACAGTTGCAGCTGGTCATGGAGACGCTTTGGGGGGTAGTGGTAATGCAGTTGTAATCAATAAGGGAAAGTTAGAAGTTTCTTCTGGTATTACTTTGGCAAATACCTCGATTCAGGGAGGGACAGGTAAAAGCATGATTGGTGGAGCAGGGACATTTGCCGCAACGATTACCGTTGGTGATCAAGCAAATGAGATTGACTATATTTCTCCAGGGCGGGGTATATCTTCCTCACTTTCACCCTCCATGAAAGGTGTTGATCTAGATGCATCGACTGATGCAATAGGGACGCTTACCGTTGGTACTTTAAATTGGAACGATGGTGGCGTTTTTGATTGGCAAATTAAGGATTTCAACCCATCGGGAACTGCGGGTTCCGATTGGGATAAACTTGCGTTTACAACATTGAACTTCGAGAGTAGTCAAACATTTGACATCAACATTATGGCTCTTAAAGGTGCCAGCTTTGATGGTACGATGGGTCTTGTAAGTAACAGCGGAAACACTTGGACTGCTGATTATGCCACTACCAACGGTTTCCTTTTTGCATCGGGTACAACCATTAATGGATTGTCTGATGGAGATGTAAGTTCGAGCTTCAACATACGTGCTGATGATTACAACTACCACACTGGTCATTGGTATGGTGATTGGGGAGTTCATAAAAATGGTGGAAACCTTTACCTCACTTACTCGGTAGCTCCCGAACCTTCGACTTACATGATGGTAGCTGGGCTGCTTATGTTACCAGGGTATAACTTTATTCGAAGGATTCGAAAGTCTGGCAGCGAAGATAAAGAAGTGTAGCGATTGAAGGTTTGGTTTGGATTTACCTAATCACTCAATCGCTAAGCTCGACTAAGTCTTTTAGGGATGAAAAGTGGTCAATTAATCCACTTGGTTTATCCAGCCCTCCAATAATTTCATTAAAAGTATCTTTTTTAGATTGTTGGAGTTGCCGCACTCGGTCTTCAATGGTGCCCTGTGCCACAATGCGGTAGATGAAGGTAGGTTTTTCTTTCCCCAATCGATGAGCCCGATCAATCGCTTGTTCTTCAGCTGCTGGGTTCCACCAGGGGTCCATAAGGAATACATAATCAGCTGATTTAAGAGTTACCCCAAGACCGGCTGCTTTGAGAGATGCCAGCATGACAGCCGCTCCTTTCTCATCCTCAAAGCTTTCGACCGGCTTTTTACGATCTCGAGTAGAACCTGTAAGTTCAAGCAGCTTAAGGTCTGGTACTTCAAGCCGAATCCTTTTCTTTAAAATGGTTAAAAAAGATGTAAATTGGCTGAAAATAAGAATTTTTCCTCCTGCTGCTGAAAGATCTTTGACTTTCTCAAGTAAGAGGTCGGATTTTACACCTTCCGCAGGCAAATGTTCGCGTCCCGGCAGTAAGCCCAAATCGCAACAGGTCTGCCGTAGTCGGGTCAAAAGAGAAAAAATATGAGTCGGTGCCTGTTTTAGAGCCCCCTTTAGGTCTTCACCATGGATTTTTACCGCGTTTTCAACAAGAGCACGGTATTGTTTCTTCTGCTCATCGCTTAATTGGCAGGGGAGCTCAGTCTCAATCTTTGGAGGCAATTCTTTGGCTACTTCCGATTTTAATCTGCGTAGTACAAAAGGATTAATTTGTCGTCTTACCAGTAGTGCGGATTTCAGTGCGTCTTCTGCAAAATTATTTTCAAATTCTTTCCTGCCACCCAGTAAGCCGGGCATTAAAAATCGGAAAATAGTCCACAGATCCAAAGCAGAATTTTCTATTGGAGTACCAGAAAGTGCTAGGCGGTATTTGGCGTCGATAGCTAGGCAAGCCTGAGTGATTTTGGCCTTTGGGTTTTTGATTAGTTGAGCTTCATCCAGGATCGCATACCGAAACTCCGTGCTATCCAAAAAAGACCGGTGCCGTCTGAGTTGTGTGTAACTTGCGACCCACAGGCAGGAATCTGACCTTGAGTCAAAATGCTGATCACGATTCAATACCCTTACTTTTATTTGAGGAAACCTTTCCTTGGCTTCCTTCACCCAAACCTGGACCACAGAAGCGGGACAGACCACCAGGTCCAATGCGTTATCTTTCTGCTTTTGGGCAAGCAAGACTAGTGATTGGATTGTTTTCCCCAGACCCATTTCATCTGCAAGCAAAGCATGGCACCCTAATTGGTGCAGGGCATGGATTTGAGCGACTCCCTGTTTTTGGTATTGGCGAAGAAAAGAAAACTTTTTTGCTACCCCATTGGTTTCAAGCTTACGGATGGAACTTTCCCAATCTGCTAGATTTCCATCCGGTCTGGTCTTTAAATATTTACGGGCAAATAAAGAAAAAAGCATATATTTTGGCCAGCTGGACCGCCCTATATCACCTTTGTTTCTTTGCCACCAATCAAAATCATCGACTTGTTTTCGATCAAGTTTTACAAGCCCATGCCCGCGAATAAAGGTAGTGCCCAGACTTGCTTTGGATATTTTACGGATACTTGCACGACCGAGGCGGTGGGACCCGAGCTGAAAGTTTTCCCGCAGCACCATGGAGTCTTCGCTACGGCTGCGAGCTTCAATTTCCCAGTTGAGAGTTCTTTGACCGTGTTTTAATAGCCTAGCTTCTCCCTCAAAACGGATGGAGAATGACTTTTGCCATCTCCCGAGTGATTCTTCGGAAAGCGATGCTATCCTGCGCCAATCACTTAAGGTAAAAGTTCCTGTATCTTTGTGAAATAGAAATCCTTTATCATTGGCTTCTGCCACAAATCTCATCAATGCAGGACGGTCCACTTCAGTGAGGGAAGGGTCGGACGATTTACCGTAGACACTTATTTCCCTGTTCTTGGAGATTCTCCACTTAGGGATCGCGGTTACCCCTTTTTTTGCAGAAACTTCCATCGATATAATCAGGCAAACCTTGGGGGCTGTTTTTTCCTCTTCTTTTTTGGTTTCAGCAGGAACTTCACTTTGTATTTCTTGCGTCGTCTGCTCGGCTTTATCCAAGTCGAATTCTCCAAAAAGTGGATCCTCTTCCTGGATTTCTGCGATTAATTCCTCAATTTCATACAAGCCGGCTGTACCTAAGATAGAACCCATGCTTTCATCATCAAGGGAAGTTCGTATTTCCGGTTTTCCTCCATTCCATTCAACCACTGAATAGGTTTCTTCCCGGTTAATTTTTTGGGTTATGATTACTTGCTCCGCTTGAATATCCAGGGCAGAGAGTAATCCCTTTCGATAAAAAGTCTGGGCCTTTCGTAGTAATTCTTGATCAATCGATTTTTCCCAATCACAGGTTGATAGCCTATGAAGCCACGCCTCTACCGCTTCGCGGGTAAATGTTCGAGAGGGGCCGTTACTAATCATTTGCAGGTTTTATAAAATACAATTGATAAGTTATTCTCTACTATTTATTCGGGGCAAGATGAAATCACTGCATCCGGCGAAAAGTTGTACACATCCTTTATTTATTGGGCTTTCTTTTCCAATGCCCACTCGTAGGTTTTTACATACTGAAGTGCCGCTGCTGCCCATGAAAATGAACTGTGCATCGCATTTTTTCGTGTATTTAAAAAAGCTGACTGGTCTTGATACAACGCCAATGACTTGTGAATAACCTTAGCTAATTCTTGGGGATGCGGCCGATCAAAGAGAAAACCGTTTGCCGATTTACTCTTACTTTCCACGGGTGTAATGGTATCGGCGAGTCCTCCTGTTCTTCTGGCTATTGGAATAGAACCGTACCGAAGGGCATATTGTTGAGACAAGCCACAGGGTTCAAAGCGACTTGGCATGAGAAAGAAATCCGAACCTGCAAAAATTCTCCTGGCCAGCCCATCATCGAAGCCAATAAAGCTGGCAACTTGGGTCGGATGACTCTTCGATAATTGGCGGAAAGCTCTTTCCTCTTTGGAGTCCCCGCTTCCCAGAATTGCGAATTGGCAATTCTTTTGTTTGAGAAGTTCTGGCATAATATCGAGGAGTAAATCGAGCCCCTTTTGTTGGTAAAGGCGGGAGACAACTCCGTACAAAGGGACAACCTTTTCCCTGCTTAGGCCTAACTCTTCTTGTAGGGCTAGTTTACAGCCTTTTTTACCTTTGGTCGCAGACCCAATGTTTAATTTTTGAGGAATCGCATCATCATTTTCCGGATCCCATGCCTTTTCGTCTATTCCGTTTAATATTCCGATTAAATCTGCCGCTCGGTAAATGAGACTTTTTTCTAGCCCTTGGCCAAAGGCAGTGGTTTTAATTTCATCTGCATAGGTTGGGCTGACAGTGGTCAATTTATCTGCATGCTGGATCCCACCCTTTAGTAAATTGAGGGCTCCGTTATGCTCAAATCCATCAATACCCCAATACGAAAGGGGTAATCCTGAGTCTTTGAAATCATCATAGCTGAAAACCCCTTGATGCTCGAGGTTGTGAATGGTTAATACGGAACCGACTTTTCTTTTTAACTTTTTTTTCTTTTGATTAAGAAAGGCAGAGGTTGGGGCGGCCATCCAATCATGGGCATGGAAAATATCTGGCTGCCAATCGATAGATTTTTCTAGTTCAATTGCAGCTTTTGAAAGGGCAAAGGCACGCAAAGCATTGTCTGGAAAATCCCCATCCTCATCGGAGTAGACACCCCTACGGTCAAAGAGTGAGTCGTTGCCTATAAAGTAGACGAGGATATTGCTATCTCCAAGTCTTGTGGAGCTTACAGAAAAAGAGTATGTTTTTTTACCCAATCGAATGGAAATTGGTTTCGGATATAGATCTCGTGTAAGTTTCCTGCAGGATTGGTGAAGGGGACAGACTATGCGAACATCCAACCTCTCTTTTGCAAGTGCATGAGGGAGACTTCCAACCACATCACCGAGCCCCCCCGTTCTTACGAGAGGAGACACCTCCGGGCTGACAAAGAGAATTTTCATTTGTGACATTTCATTCTAACCATTCGTTTTTTGGCAGAATCAAATAATATGGCAATCGCTTTCGGGGTTAGGAATAAAAATGATTCCCGACTTGCGGTCTTGCGGGATTACCCATTTAAATCGGTTACTTATGACGATTAATCTTTTCACATTACGCCCCACTTCCATGAGTCATATTTCATTTTTGGCGGTTCCTTTCTTATTTTAAATGGCTAAAAATACCCTGGAATTTGAGTCTGAACGGGATTTCCACAGGCTCTACTCGGAAGATCCGAAAAATCTTCAACAAATGGAGAAAGCTTTGGATTGTAAAGTCGTGGCAAGAGGTTGTACTCTCACCTTAGAAGGAAGTCCTGAAAGCATTGAACATGGTGAGTTGTTTTTCCAATTATTGGAATCCGCTCGAAAGCAGGGTGTTGCCACAAACACATCGGACTTTTTACGGTTTCTAAAAAAAGTTGTGCAGGGAAAGGCGAATGAGATTAAAGAACTGCTTGATAAGCCTCTCGTTCTTACCATTCGCAAGAAATCGGTAGTTCCTAGAAATTTGGGTCAGCGGAGGTTCTTGGACCTCATCCTTAATAATGATCTAATTTTTGGAATCGGGCCTGCCGGTACAGGAAAAACTTATTTGGCAGTAATCGCCGCCTTGCATGCCTTGCTTGAGGGTAAGGTACAACGTATTGTATTGGCTCGACCTGCGGTTGAAGCAGGTGAAGCTCTAGGTTTTTTGCCCGGTGACTTAGAAGAAAAATTATTACCGTATTTACGTCCTCTTTATGATGCGATGGATGAAGTTTTAGGTCCTGTAGATGCCCGCAAACTTGTTGAGACTGGAGTGGTGGAAATCGCACCTTTAGCTTACATGAGAGGGCGCACTCTAAGTAAGTGCTTTGCGATTTTGGATGAAGCACAAAATACAACCAGTTCACAAATGATGATGTTTCTTACCCGCTTGGGGGAGGGAAGTAAAATGGTGGTAACGGGGGATGTGACCCAAGTTGACTTGCCCCACAATCAACTTTCTGGGCTTGTGGAGGCGAAAAAGAAATTATCCCCCGTGCAAGGGATTAATTTTCATGAGTTTGATCATGATGATGTGGTGCGGCACCCCTTGGTAAGTAAGATAATCTCAGCTTACCAAAGCCCATCCTCTAAGCCTTGACCACCCTCTTGGTTTTGTGAGATAATTTGCCTGTATGTCCACAGAGGATAAAAAGGGATCTCGTCGAAAGAATGGTCGTGCACGTGCACGTCGTCGCAAGGAATTGGAAGATGATCAAGAAGTCGACCTCCAGGGCCTTCGTAAGTTTTGGGAGAGGGGAGGTAAACAGTTCGCTCTCTCCACCATCTTTGGCTTTGCGATTATATTTATATGCTTTGTTGGTCAAGACCCCCCGGGATTACGAACCTTGGGTGAGGTTGCCCCCGAGAATATCTATTCAGGCCGGACTTTTAAATATTTGAGTGAGGTAAGAAGGCAGGAAGCCGAAGAGTGGATCCGAAGCAGTACCCCGCGAGAATTTTCTCGAGATTTTGCCGGCGAGGAAGGTTTCAATAAGGCATTAATCCGCTTAGAGGAAGGCTTGAGTGCTCTAGATTCCATGACTCGAGAAGCGAGAGAGGTAGCCAAAATTTCTTTGATTGAAGAGTTGTCGACCAACTTTTTATTCAAATTAAATGTAGATGAATTAAATGCTCTTTCGCATTGGAAACATTTTCCCCATCCAAAGAATTTCTTTTCAACAATCAGGCCTTTACTGGGAAAACTTCATCTCGTGGGTGTCGTTAAGTTTCCATCCAATGACCAAAAGTTTATTTCAGAATCCAATGCGACCAGCTTACTTGATGCAAAAATGATAGAGTTTGCGGATCAATTATTGATTGTTGGCCCAAAATCAAGTGATTTTTCGGAGTACCTTATGCCAAAAGAGTTGGAGGCAGGCTATCCAGCGTTTGCTTCATATCTGAGTAATTTGTACGAGCGCGCAGAAAATGGAGACTCTTTTCCGGATCGGGGCCTTTTGTTACTCGATGTCATTGAAAGTGGTGATGAAAATGCATCCTTTTCTGCCCAACAGTATCGCAACAATTTTGCATCCACTCTCTCCGGCATCACTCAACGAGGCTTGTTTCTGCGCTCGATCGACCGAGAAGCAACCACCAGTGCCCAGAACCGGGCGATTGCTGCAATGGACCCTCCAATTGTATCAGTGGAGGAGGGTGATTTGATTTTAAAGATGGGTTCGAAGGTGGAGAAAGAAGATCTTGAAAAATACTCCAAGTTTTTATCGATTACCACCAAGGACAGAAACCTGTTGCCCAAAAGAATCTTTGTTACTTTTGGAACTTTTCTTTTTGCTATCGTCTATATCAGTTTAGTGCTTCCATCTTTTTGGCGAGATGCTTCTCGCTCAGGAATTGTGGCGTTGGTTATTCTTCTCAACCTGGGTATCTCCCGTTTTATCTTAGAGTTAGGGGGGACTGATTTATTTGGTGGTAACACTTTTTTTATGGGGCTTTTGCCATTTCTCATGCCGGTCGCCCTAGCTTCTATGGTCGTCATGATTACCGTCGGTCCGCGAATGGCAGCCTTGACCGCGATCATGACCAGTGTCTTCCATGCGACCATGCAAAATGCTGGAATTGACGCTTTATCAATTTCTCTTAGCTCCTCCCTTGTGGGGGTGTATTTTTGTCGGGATGCTCGGCTGCGAGGTAGCATTTTAAAAGCGGGTGCAATGGCAGGAGTTACGGGGGCTATACTTGCAATTGGTATTGGGGTTGCCTTGGAAAGTGGTGCGGTTGCTTGTGCCAACCATGCGGTCGCCTCTCTCATCGTGGGTGTGCTCACCGGGGCACTTGTTCTGGGAGTCCTACCTCTGATTGAAAGTGCTTTTAATGTGGCAACAGATGCGACTCTCTTTGAACTTACAGACTTTAACCACCCCCTGCTTCGCCGCATGCAGGTTGAGGCACCAGGCACCTATCACCATAGTTTAATGGTGGCAAACTTGGCTGAAAACGCAGCATTGAGTGTTGGAGCTAATCCAACTATGTGCCGGGCATGTGCTTTGTTTCATGACATTGGTAAAATGGCACAACCTCATTATTTTACCGAAAATCAAGGCGAATTTGGTAACCCCCACAACCGCCAAAATCCTTCTATGAGTGCTTTAATTATAAAGAGTCACATCAAGGAAGGTATCGAGATGGGACGGGATCATCGATTACCGCAAGTGATTCGCCAGGTTATCCGCCAGCATCATGGTACGACATTAGTGAAATATTTCTATCACCAGGCTAAGCAACGCTTTAAGCAGGATACTCTTAGTTATGGTGAACAAGATTTAGTTGAGCCCGATGAGTCAACCTATCGCTACGATGGGCCGAAGCCTCGCTTTAAGGAGAGTGCGATTATTTTCTTTGCTGATTCAGTGGAGGCAGCTGCTCGAAGTTTGCCCAAGGTTACCCATCACAGTGTGGAAGAATTACTTGAAAATATTTTCCAAGACCGTCTTGAAGATGGTCAATTAGATGAATGTCCTCTGACTTTGGAGGAAGTAGCTAAAATTAAATCCAGTTTTACCAAGACTACTCTGAATATGCTTCATTCACGAATTGAATATCCGGAGGATGAGAATGAGAAAGCTCATTCTCCGCGGCGCGAACAAAATTCAAAAGTGAAACAAAAGCCACACTGAGTGTCATGAGCACCCACCATCAGCCAAAGGTTGAAAGTTCAAACCTTTATCCTGCTCTGTCTTTTACTGAGTCTTCTTTGGCAATTTTCTTCTCTCATGTTTTTTCTCTGCACCAGCATGAAATTAAGGGCAGCCTATCCTTGGCATTCCTTGCCAAAAAAGAACATTCAGAGATTCATGGTCGATTTTTACAGGATTACCGCCCCACAGATGTAATCACCTTTCCGGCGGATGAAATAGAGGAGAGTGCAGGAGAGATACTTATTTCCGTCGATCAAGCGATTTTAGAATCTTGCGACCGGGCCATACCTCTTGCTGAAGAGCTTTCACTTTATCTCATTCACGGATGGCTTCACCTAATTGGCTTTGATGATATTGAAGAATCGGACCGAAAAATTATGCGTAGGGAAGAAAAGTCTGCCATGGATCATATTCGGGAATTAGGGGCTTGGCCCGATTTTCTGCTCGCTAGAACATAACAACAAGAGTAGCGAAGGAGGGTGGCTAAAGAGAAAAAAATAAAATTGGCTAGAAAGTTTAGAAATGCCTTCCTTACCGGCCTTCTTATCTTTCTTCCCCTCGGTACGACGATTTTTGTACTCAACTTCCTTTTGGACTTATTTAAGGATCCGGTAACGAAATTATCCTTCGAACTCGGTCTTTCAGAAGAGAGTTTTTTCTTCGGCATGGAGACACTTCTTGCAGCCTTAGGGTTATTGCTCGGTATTTTTGGTCTCACCCTTCTCGGGTTCTTATCCAATTATGTATTGGGCAGATTTTTTATATCCACCACTGAACGGTTCTTGGATAAGGTTCCTTTCCTGAGTACTGTGTACCGTTCTGTTAAACAAATTGTTGAAACCTTTGGGAGGGAAAACCGTGCGGTCTTTAAGGCGGTTGTTCTTATTGAGTATCCCCGAAAAGATTGTTGGGTTCTTGGTTTTCTTACCGGTGACTCATCATCCGATACCGAAGATATAGCAGGTAAAAAACTCAGCAATGTCTTTGTTCCAACCACTCCTAACCCAACCAGTGGTTTCTTGCTTCTTTTACCCTGTGAAGATGTACATTTTCTTGATATGTCCGTTGGTGATGGAATGAAAATGCTTATTTCCGGTGGGGCGGTTGTACCCCCGCCAAAAAAGAAACAGGATTCAGCAGGGTAAGTAAAGTCTTGTGAAGCGAACTGAGTCCAATTTTTGGTTTCGCTACACCTGTTCCCGATCATGAATTCTTTTTCCCAACTCGAGGGTGTTGTTCTTCAAGTTACCCCTACGGGCGATAATCATTCCCGCCTTGCACTCTTCACCGAGGAGCATGCCCTACAATCCGTCATAATCCGAAAAAGCCGGAAATCTGGACTCAGTGCTCATCCCGATTTGTTTGATGATTTGGAGTGCACTCTTAAGCCTCCTACCTCTGCTGCCGGGCTTCCATTTGTTCGGGAGTGGAATGTTTCGAGTAAAAGATTTTTTTTGGCTCAGGATCACCGTGTTTTTGCAACTGCCGCGCATATTGCTCGGCTCTTTTTGCACAATGGAAATCATCTGCTTGAACCAGAACCCCTTTACCAATTACTCATCAAATCTTTACATGCATTGGAACCTGGTAAAACCTGCTTGGTGCACATCAAAACTCTCTTCGTCTTTGCCCAGACCGAAGGGTTACCGGTCAAGCAGGCATGGTTGCCAGAATTAAGCCGGAAGGCCAGAAAGCAGGCACAATACATTCTATCCACCAAAATCGCGGATTTCACTCAGGTGCCAGATGAGATTGATATCATTTTAAAATCTTTACAGGATTGGCTTAATGCCGAAACCGAACTGAAATGTTAATCCAAAATTTAACCAAAATAGTCTCAACCCTTGCAAAATTTGTTTTCCTCTTCTAATCACTGAATGGTTTTATAACGCAATGGGAGTATTTAAAAAAGATTGGACTTACAAGACCAAGGGTAAAGGTACCTATGAGATTACCGATGCCGTGTCCGATGCCTTGCGTGAATCTGGCTTTCAGGATGGCCTTGTCTCAATTTTTATTCAGCACACATCCTGCAGTTTAATACTCATGGAAAATGCGGATCCTACTGCCCGGGTTGACCTCGAGCGTTTTATGGACGATCTTGTCCCCGATGACTACCCTTATTTTGTGCACACATTGGAAGGACCGGACGATATGCCTTCGCACATAAAAATGACCCTCACCCGAAGTAGTGAAAATATTCCGTTTGCAGGTGGGGAATTGGAACTGGGAACCTGGCAAGGTCTTTTCCTTTGGGAACACCGCGTTGCACCTCATCACCGAAAAATGGTTATTACAATCTTGGGCGAATGAAATCCTTGCCATCATCCATTCCTTTTCTCGTAGCCCTCTTGTTTTTTACATTTTCTACGGGTTGTTCAAATTTTGAACAGGTCGCTGAAGAAGAGAACAGTTCTGGCTTTAAACGGGGTCGTTCGTACCTGAAGGTGGGGAAAAATGAAGAAGCCTTGGATGAATTTCTTTCCATTACCCGCCGCATGGTCAATTGTCCAAAGTCTCACTTAGAAGTGGGCCGGTTGTATTTAACCTTAAAAGCACGACAAGATCCGGTAGCTGCTGTCTACCATTTTCGCAGGTACCTTTTCCTTGAACCCTCCTCTCGGGAAGCACCCAAGGTAAAGCAATTGATTGTGACCGCAGAAAGAGAGATTATTCGAGACCTTCCGGGCAAGCCCTATGCCGGTTACTTAAACAGCTTGGTACTCCAGGAAGAAAACCTTAAATTAAACCGAGAGGTTGCAGACTTGAAGGCTCGCCTTGGCATGCCTCTTTCGGAATCTCTTAAGCCTAAAATTGCTGGAGCCAGTTCTTTGGCTTCTGCCAGAGCAGCACCGTCCTCCAAGCCAGTTGTGCCTCCGATTAAGCCCCCAGTTCAGTCCAAGTCATATGTCGTGCAAAAAGGAGACAGCCTCTATTTGATTAGCCGAAAGTTTTATGGGGATTCTTCGCACATCGATCGTATTTACCAAGCCAATCGCAGTGTAATGAAAAGTAAAAATAGTTTGCAAGTTGGGCAAACCCTGAGAATTCCACCGATCTCCGGAAATTAACTGAGGCTGTTGGTGTTCCATGTCGTACTTTGACAACAACGCGACCACTCCCATGCATCCCCTGGCATTGGATGCCCTTACCCAGGCCTACCAAGATGACTGGAGCAACCCATCATCGCCATACCGGCAATCAAATCGCACCAAAGCCAAGCTTAATAAAGCCCGTTGTGAATGGGCCCAATTATTTGGAAGTAAGGAAAGTGATGTTGTTTTCACATCAGGTGCTACGGAAGCCAACAATATGGTGATCGCAAGTGCCGCCCGAAATCACTCGGGCCGGGCTCGGATATTAATCTCAGGTATTGAGCATCCCAGTGTAAGCATCCCTGCCAAACATTGCTTTCAGGATCGTGTCGATGTATTACCTATGGAATCCCATGGACTTGTCTGCCTTGCCTCCTTGCGGGAGAATTTTGAGCGAGGACTTCTTCCCGTCCTTGTTTGTGTAATGGCCGCCAATAACGAAAGCGGTGTGGTTCAGCCTTGGGCTGAAGTAGCCCGTATTTGTGAGCAGTACGAAGTCCCTTTTCATTGCGATGCCACCCAATGGGTTGGTAAGTTGCCAATTTCTGGCTTTCACCATGCTTTTTCTTTTACCGCAAGCGCTCATAAGTTCGGGGGGCCCAAAGGAGTAGGCTGGCTTGTCGATAAAGGAGGTAGTTCCTGGCAAGAGGGAGGAACACAGGAGGGAGGGAAACGAGCCGGCACAGAGAATTTCCCGGCCATCGCTTCGATGATCAAAGCCTGGCATGAATGTGACAGACTTCTTCAGCAAGTGAAAGCAGAAGACCGTGTACCTTGGCGAAATAATATGGAAGAGAAAGTGTGTTCTCATATTCCCGGTACTCAGGTCATTGGGCAGGATGTGCAAAGACTTTGGAATACTTCTCTATTGCTTATGCCCAAGTTCGATAACCTGAGCTGGATCGCCAAGTTGGACGCTTTGGGCTTTGAAGTTTCCACGGGTTCAGCCTGCTCAACTGGATCAGATTTACAATCCTCAACGGCCCAAGCTTTTTCGCTGGACCCCCTGGAGTCCAAGCGCTTGGTGAGGATAAGTTCGTATTTGTCGCATTCCCAAGAAGACTGGAATAACTTAGGCGATGCCTTCATACTAGCGTATCAACAATTATTGGAAGACTCTCAGGACTCCAATGTTATTTCGATTTAAAGTAGATTTGTGCGCTTACTCGGTATTAATTTAAGTGGGTTTAGGAATATTCAATCGGCGAGCCTCAGCTTTGAAGGGGACCGTGTTTTTTTTCTTGGGCCCAATGGTCAGGGGAAGACAAATTTATTGGAGGCCATTGGTCTATCCAGTAATCTCCGGTCTTTTCGGAAATCTGGTTTGGATGGGTTGGTGGAGGAAGGTAAAAAAGAAGCCCAACTTTTTTTTCGTTTCTCGGATGAAACAGGGAATGAAGAAGAGATCCTTCTCCGTTTTGGAAATAAAGGCCAAAAAAACTTAGAGCTAAACGGGGAAAAAATTAATAAGCTTAGGGATTATCTTGGTCTATTTCCCTCGGTTACTTTGTCATCCCGGGATTTTCGCTTGGTCAGGGAAGGCCCATCGGATCGAAGGAAGTGGTTGGATATGCTTCTGTCCTCGGCATCCCGTGAGTATTTGGATTGTTTACAGTCTTTTCACCGGGCACTTCGGGAAAGAAATGCTCTTTTAAAGAGGGGTGGGGGGGATGCGGAGTTTGTCGCCTTCGAGCAAGTGCTTTCCCAATCCGCGATCACCTTGCAGCGCTTGCGGGCCACTGCTTTTCCTGTTCTCGCCAAGGAATTGTCTCAGAGTTATGCCTCCCTATCAAATGCACTGGAAGAAGCCAGCCTTTCCTATATTCCAAATCTTTCCGACCTGACGTTGGAAGAACTTGTTACTCAATACAGGTTAGACCGTGAGCGGGATAAAATGCTTGGCTCCACTAGGCATGGCCCGCACAAGGACGACTTCAAGTTTTTACTGGACCAGCGAGATGCCCGCACTTATGCATCCGAAGGCCAGCAACGTGGTCTGGTTCTCGCCCTTCGGCTTGCGGAATTTTCTTATTTGCAAAAGGCCCTGCAAAAAAAACCTATCATCTTAGCGGATGATGTACTTGGAGAGTTGGATGCAGCCCGCAAAGCCAATTTCAAAAAGCTCTTGCCTCCTGAGGCCCAGGTTTTTGCCACCGGTACCGCCTATCCATCGGAGGAGGAAAAAGTAATGTGGGAGACATTTTTGGTAGAGGCTGGAACTTTTGTACAACCTAGTAATACATGAATGTAATTAGGATTTATGGATGAATTAACCACCACCCATTGGGTGCTGCTTGCTTTGGGCTCTTTTATCATGGGCATGAGTAAAGGGGGGATACCCGGTGCGGGGAATTTAACCGTCGCCATCTTTGCGCTCGTTATGGAAGACGCCCTTGGCCCGATCGGTGTGCCATTATCCGTGGGCCTGCTACTCCCTGTACTTATTTCGGCTGATTTTACTGCGACCCTTGTATACCGAAGGCATGCAGATTGGGGCTATATTTTTCGCTTACTCCCCTGCTTTTTGATTGGCACTTTACTCGGGTGGTGGGTCTTTGATTTTTTCCAGGGAGGGGAAGAAAGAGTAGGGCTTCTCAAAATATTGATTGGTGTCATTTTGCTTAGTATAACAGTCTTACATTTTGGGATAAAATGCCGAAAAGCCCGCAAAGCAAAAAGATCCAACCCCTCCAATTCTTCTTCTGCCCGCCCCCAGGGTTCAATTGGATTTGGGGTGCTCTTTGGCTTGGTGGGAGGAGTGGCTACCATGCTTGCAAATGCCGCCGGTCCCATTGCTCAACTATATTTACTGGTCATGGGCTTACCGAAATATGCCTTTATCGGAACTTCTGCCTGGCTCTTTCTGATCGTTAATATTTGTAAAGTTCCGCTGATGGTGGATTTGCAAATTATCACCTGGGAGTCGTCTCAAGTCAGTGCGTGGATGTTCATACCAGCCATGATCGGTGCCGCAACCGCACCTTTTGTGGTCAAGCATCTGAATCAAAAGCTATTTGAAAGTTTACTTTGGTTTTTTATCGTCCTCGCAGGACTTCGTATGTTGGTATAGGGCTCCAGTATTTACATGAACGGAAAATCTCGAAAACTTTGGGCCCAGCACCTGTCTGGTAACAAAAAATCCAGCCAAGGGGTGGATACCAAAGCTTTGCTTCGCAAAGTTCCATTTTCTGGTCGGATTCTTGGAATTGACCCAAGTTTGAGAGGTACAGGTTTGGCGGTGCTTGAATGCAGTGGATCCAGTCACAAACTTCTTTATTCAGAGACCTTGAAGTTTACAAGTAAGGTGTCATCCATCTCATGCCTGGGGAAAATCCATGAATCGGTGGCTCATTTAACAGACCTATGGAAACCACGCCATGTATCCTGCGAAGCTACGATCTATGTGCAGAATTTTAAAACAGCTCAAATTATGGGGGCTGCCCGCGGGGCTGCTCTTTCAGCAGCTGCGATTCGTGATATTCCTGTTTTTGAGTACGCCCCTTTGCGGGTCAAGCAAGCCGTGGTCGGCTTTGGCCGTGCTAGTAAAGAGCAAATGTCTCAAACTCTGGCCCAAATGCTGGCTCTCCCGGAAGCTTTACCCTTCGATCAAGCTGATGCACTCGGTCTTGCTCTTTGTCATGCCCTTACCTGGGTGCCGGAGTGAGATCCTGGATTCTTATCTGCGAAAAAGGTCTGAGGGTAAGAACGGTCGTATTTTATCGGAGCCACCCGCTAAGTTAACCTTGATCGTGATTCTGTCCATCACCGCATCCATCATAAAGCCAGAGTTTATACCAAGCTGGTTACGACTCACCGTGGTCTGACCGCTAAGCATAAGTAAGTCTCCATGCACCCCGTCAATTTTTCTGCGCTGCCCGCGAAAATACCGAATGCTTAAGGGAATGCTGAAATTCACCTCTTTTCTTTTTTACCTGCAAATGCCCATACCCTGTAGCTAATAAAACCTTCTCATTCCATCGCGGTTTTTTAATCCATGCAGGTGAAAGAAATTGCAGGAAAGGCACTGGAGTTGAGCCAGTCCATTGGAATGAGCATCCCCGCGCAACTTTATGTGCCCAAAGTGTAAGGATCGAGCATCCATTTGAAATAATCCCTTTGCCTCTCTCCGGCTTTTCCACTTGAAGCTTATACTTCCCGTGACTCTCGGAAAAGTTCCCCTGACTCATTACCTCCCGAAAAACTTGTCTCCAGGCCGATTTCCACCTTGTTGCTCTTACCCAGCGGAGCAAATTGAAATTCAAAGCCATGCAGGAAATTTATCGGCATACATGCACAAAAAATACCTACGCAGAGGCTGATAATACCGAAAAGTTTCATTGACGAATTTTTTAATTTATTCCCGCCTTTATGTCGAGGTGGCATTTCCAATAATCAGTTTGGAGTAATAAACTTTGTTTTGTCATATCGATGCCTAAATGAGGACCAATATTCTACAGATAAAAAACTAAGATTCTATAGAGCCTGTCCTTGGACTTCTGATTAAGTTGGTACCTTTTAAAAACCTGAATTTTAGTTTGGCTGAAACGGAGATTAGATGCCCTTGTTCTAACGCCCTGCATCTCTTATACTTGTCTCCGTTAATTAACTTGACCATACCTTCAGTATTTTGTCCAATATGATCACATCACCATGAAGCCCTTTATTGTAACTATTCTTTTACCTGTCATTACCTTATTTGTCTATGCATCTGCAAGTGCAGAGATTGAACACAGTGGTTTTCTAGGCGGTCCCTTTCATGGAGTATCCCGCGACATATCTGGGGCGATTGTAAACAGGGTTGGACCGTTGGCTGATTTGGCTGAGACGGTTTCTCTTACCGCAGGTTCCAGTCGTTCCAAAATTATGGACGGAGAAAGTTCTCAACTCCAAGCCGCTATTCGCTTGGATGACGGAACCATCACCAAACTCCTTCCCCAAGATGTACAATGGTCATCCGAGAGTGCCAGTCTTTTGATTGCGGATGGCTTTGCCACCGCGACCAAGTCTCTGAAAATGCCCGGGTTGCAGTGCTTGCCACCGCAGATGGGTTTTCGGCTACCCTTTTTATTCGCCTCGTGCCTGGCCAGTCCCCCGAAGATGCCGTGGCGGTTGGAGACTTACCTTTGTCCTTAGCCCGTGCCTTGATTCTGATATGCCCGGTTGGAAAAATTCCCACTGGTTTGGCACTTTTACAAAGGAGATAACAACTGGATTCACCACGCCCAACACGGTTGGCTCTACGCCGCCGGAGGGGATGCCTCCAGTGCCTGGCTTTGGAGCCCCAAGCAGGAGTGGCTTTGGACAGGTCCCGGTATTTACCCCCACCTTTACCGTAACTCGGATGCCTCGTGGATCTATTTCATGGCCCCAGCCCTACCGCGTAAAATTTACTACAATCACACCACCGAAGGCTTCGAGGAAGAAAATTAATCTATTTTCCTTCTCTGGGTCTTGATGAGACTTACCCATTATGATTCGCCCAATTTTTGCAAACCTCCTGTTATTACTTATGGGAGGTTTTCTTTTTTCCGCCTCCCTCCCTTACACTGGTAAACTTTCTCAACGCGGTGTGAATTACACTGGTTCTGCCCGTTTTGCTTTTCAAATCATAGATGTCCACCAGAATATTCACTGGCAACACGACGACGAGAGTAATTCCACCATCCCTGTATCTGTAGCTAACGGTCGTTATTCGGTAAACCTTGGAGGGCAGGGGATGAACCCCTTGTCCGGCGATCTGTTTCTAAATAAAAGAAAGTTGTTTTTGCGAATAAAAGTTAACCTCAAGGACGGAAATGGCTTGCAGTTGCTCATCCCCGATCAACCCATCACCAGTGTGCCCCATGCCCTCACCGCTGACCTTGCCACCTATGCCCAAAAGGCAGCCCTTGCAGAGGTCGTAAGCGATGGGGCGATTACCCTAAAAATGCTGGATGAGCGCATTCAGCATAAACTGGATGCCAATCTCAGTATTCCCACCGGCTTTGTCACTCCACGCATGCTCTCGGATAAAGTACTGCGTGACCTCAACCGCACCGTCACCTATGCCGATCTCTCCGATCCTCTTCGCAATACGCTGGGGCGTAAAATTTCCAAATCCATGCTGGAGCCGGATGTCTTGTCGGACCTCAACCGCACCATCACCGCTTCCAACTTGGCCCCAAACACCATCACCACCGCCCAGTTAAATGAGCAGGTTTTAAAATATCTCCGCCCTGAGGTTATGCAGTCCCCGGAGGCCCCGGGCCTTGTGTTTCACGGGCAGCGGGTCATCTTACAATCCCGGGCGGAGGGGAAGTATTTATCTTACCAGTGGTACAGGGACGGGCAGGCGATCCCCGGAGCCACCCAGAAGCGTTATGTGATACCGGATGTAAACGGCAGTTTGCACGATGGGAATTACACCCTGAGTGGTGAGCAATGATTTTGGCACGGTGACGACACCGGCAACCGAATTAAAAGTGGACGCGACCCCGCCTTATCACACAGTTTCCTCGATTGGGTTGGAAATGATTTTCTGCCCCCCGGGCACCTTCACCATGGGCAGCCCTGCCAATGAGCCCGGCCGTGGAGGGGATGAGTCCCCGCATACGGTCACCCTGACCCATGGGTTTTACCTGGGTAAGTATGAGGTCACCCAGGCCCAGTACCAGACGGTGATGAATGGGAACAGCGAGGGCTTGGGTGCGGACCCCAGCCAATTTAAGGGAAGCAACCGACCGGTGGAGGTAGTATCCTGGGAAGATGCCCAGGTCTTTCTTGCCCGGCTCAATGCCATCGAGCAGACCGCCGGTCGCCTGCCTGCCGGCTGGGAATATGCCCTGCCCACGGAAGCCCAGTGGGAATATGCCTGCCGGGCCGGTACTTCCACGGATCTACTCCTGGGGTAATGATATCAATTCCTCCCGTGCCAATTACAATTGGGACGGTTGCGAATGATGGAAATGATTCTAAGCAAACCGGGAGATTGGTCAGTATGCGGCCAACCCCTGGGGCTTTTTTGATATGCACGGCAATGTGTGGGAATGGGTCCATGACTGGAAAGCAAACTACCCGGGTGGTGCCCTCACCGATCCTGTCGGTCCGGCATCGGGCTCGTATCGGGTCCTACGGGGTGGTTCCTGGGACTACGGCGGGGCGTACCTGCGTTCGGCTAAGCGCACAGCACCCCCCGAGCGCCCGCGCCACACTATCGGCTTCCGTGTTGGTTTCCAGGCAGTCCAGCCAGATACGGCGGACCCGGAAGTGGAACTTTTCGGGGGAGCGGGGTTCACGCATGAGGCCGGGCAAGCCTGGGCGGAGCCAGGCGCCGCTGGGCACGATGTGCGTGACGGAAATTTGACCGATGCCATCACCATCACCGGCACCGTGGATGTAAACACCACCGGTACCTATCTCTTAACCTACACCGTGGTGGACGCCGCGGGTAATACCGGTACCGCCACCCGCACGGTCACCGTGGCCGATAGCACCGCCCCTGCCATCACCCTTCTGGGGGATGCTAACATTACCCACTTTAAGGGACTCACCTGGGTGGACCCGGGGGCCACCGCCACCGATACTTTGGACGGGAACCTGAGCGATACCATCACCCGAACCGGTACCGTGGATGTAAACACCACCGGTGTTTACACCCTGACTTACACGGTGTCGGACGCCGCGGGCAATGAGGCCAATGTAACCCGCACGGTAAATGTCGGCCTGCCGGCCACTTATGCCACCGATCTCAACGCCACTGTCAGCCTGGATATGATCTGGGTGCAACCCGGCACCTTTGTGATGGGCAGCCCGACCACGGAGACGGGCAGAGGAACCAACGAGACTGAGCACAATGTCACCCTCACCCAGGGTTTTTACCTGGGCAAGTATGAGGTGACCCAGGCCCAGTATGAGGCGGTGATGGGCTTTAACCCCAGTGAATTTAACGCCACCAGCAATGGGGACCGTCCGGTGGAAGATTTGAACTGGACGGAAGCCCTGGCTTTTTGTGAACAGCTGACCATCCGGGAACGCAATGCCGGTCGTATCCCCACGGACTGGGCCTATGTCTTGCCCACGGAATCCCAGTGGGAATATGCCTGCCGTGCCGGCACCACCACGGTTTACTCCTGGGGTGATGATATCAACTCCTCCCACGCCAATTATAACTGGGACGGAGATTGGAATACCGGTAGTGATTTTAAGCAAACCCGGGAAGTGGGGCAGTACGGGCCCAACCCCTGGGGCTTTTTCGATATGCACGGCAATGTCTGGGAGTGGACCGCAGACTGGTTCGCAGCGGCGTACCCCACGGACAATCCGACAATCGATCCTACCGGACCCGCATCGGGCTCGAATCGGGTCCAGCGGGGTGGTTCCTGGGGCAACGGCGGGGCGACCCTGCGTTCGGCTAAGCGCTACAGCACGCCCCGAGCACCGCGCACGATATCGGCTTCCGTGTTGGTTTCCAAAAAAGCCAGTAGCCAGAGAGCCAGGTACGGAAGGATGAAGTACCTGGCAGATGGGGAAGGCGGAGCGGGGCGGGCTTGGACCAAAAGGGCGGGAGCCCAAAAGGGCCATGCCAGGCACGCGAAGCCCCGGCGTAAATCCGCATCTCAGGATTGTTAGTTCAGACCCTGGTTATCGCGAGGGCGTCCTTCACACACTTTGTCATCGCGAGGGCTGGAAGCCCGTGGCGATCCACTGTGACCCTGGAAGCGAACCTACAACCCCGTTCGCTCATCCTCAAGACACGATGGATTGCCGCGTCGTCCATTCTGTCCTCCTCGCAATGACAAAAGTGGGTGTGCCGTCATTGAACTGCATCCTGCATTCCCTCCCACCTTGTGATCGCGAGGGCTGAAAGCCCCTGACGACCGACTGGGGTACAGGAAGCACACCGTGGTCTTTCCACGCTTTTCTCAAAGCATGATTGAGAGGTCGCTTTATTTACCTCTCTTGGATAAGTTTTCACTTCTTGTGGTAATCAAAAGATAATGCTTGTACATTTATATTTTCTTACCCTCATGATCCTCTTTCATTTTGCCTATAAAATTTCAAAAATCTTAGGGATCTTTTGTGTTTTCCTTTTAGTTTGCGATGCTGCTCCTCCTTTTGATGGCACTATTTTTTTGGCCCCTGATATTATCACCTCCGAGGATAGCACAACTTATAAGTCCCTGTCCTACACTGGCACTGGCATGCGTACCATGTATGACCGTCGTTCGGGGTGGGTGGATTTGGAACCTTTCCTTTTTGATGCATCTTTTTCAGATTCGCCCAGCATCGAAATTCAGGTGAACCCAGAGTTTGGCACGGGGGCAGAGGCAAAGCTGGAGGCTGAGCGTTTTGCTCCGGTCATAGGTCGCTTGCCCAAATGCTTACGGTTGGATGTGGAAACCGTATGGATCCATAAGGGAGACAATCCGTTTGGAGGAGGTAATAATAACCTGCTTATACATACCGGACAGGCGGATGATTATCTGTCTTCGGGAATCCTTGAGGAAACTCTGGTGCATGAAGCAGCCCATACATCTTTGGATGCTTCCCACGCCTATGCAGTTGAGTGGGTCGCCGCCCAGGAGAAAGATGGAGAGTTTATATCCACCTATGCCCGGGATAATCCATACCGCGAGGATATTGCGGAGAGCTTTCTTCTCTATTTCGCCTTACGGTACCGGGCAGATCGAGTTGCCAAAAATTTAAAAGAGGTGGTGAATCAAACCATACCCAACCGGCTGGCCTATTTTGATAAACAGGAATTTGAATATTTTGAGAAGGTCTCAGGTTTGTGGAGTGTTGCTAAGGATCTCGGGCAGGGCTGGAAAAACCTGAATGGATGGGGCTGCTTTTATTCACTGGACAACGGCTGGGTTTATCATCTGGGTATGGGGTGGGTATACCCTGCGGGTAAAAGCCCAGATTCCTTTTGGCTTTTTATCCCTGCCTTGCAAAAATGGCTATGGAGCACGACTAGTCAGTTTCCATACCTGTATAACCCTGACCAAAATTTGTGGCTTTATTTCCATAAGCAATCAGAGGAAGTGGTTTATTTTCACTATACCGATGGTGCCTGGAATCGCCCATAATTTCCTTCGGAAAAAAATCTTTTAGTTGAAAAGAGATAGGCTTGCCTGGTATTTGATAATCAATTATCATTAGCAAAATGTTTAAATCTGCACATTCAAACCTTTTGATAACGATAGTGACTACATGGATCACTGGATCTTTTCTCTATGGAAATACCCAAGACCTGAAACCGATGGAAGTTTCGGCCCTCCGCTTAGATACTTCTCCCCAGAATTTACCTGCCCGGATCCAAGTAATTGATCAGGCAAAGATTGAACAGTCCGGTGCCACAAATATTGTCGGCTTGTTGCGTAAGGAAGCAAACCTGCAGGTTCGATCCTATTCAGCGAATTCAGCAAGAGCTTCTATTTCCATGGGGGGATTTGGAGAGAATGGTGGGCTTCGAACTTTGGTCCTTCTTGACGGGCATCGATTAAATGCAATCGATATGTCTGCAATCGATTGGTATTCCATACCCCTTTCACTTGTTGATTCGATTGAAGTAATTCGAGGGGCACAGTCTGGTACTTATGGAAACCATGCGGTTGGAGGGGTGATTAAGATCAATACCAAATTTCCCAAGCTTGAGCCTGCAGGTTCTTTGGAGGCTAGTGCCGGAAGTTTTGATTCTCATAATGTCAGAGGTGCCTATTCCCAAAGGATTGGAGAAATTGGATTAACCATATTTGGGGAGCGGGCTGAATCAGATGGCTACAGAGTGAACGGGGATCACCAAATCGATGCGGGTGGCTTGAGACTGGACTGGGGAGGCGAGACTGATTTCCGGGGTTATTTATCCTGGAGTTTATCAAACAGCGAGTTTGGTTTACCGGGATCATTAAATGCGTCTCAGTTGCTCATTGACCGTAGACAAGCTGGTGATCCCAATAATATGGTTGAAGAAAGATCTTCTTATGGGCGTGCAGGATGGAGTTACGAAATCAACGATAACTTAAGATTAGAGAATAGATTTGGCTATCAGGATCGTAAAGTTACAGAAAATACTCCGGACTGGGGGTGGTCCCCATTTACGACTAAAGAATACAAATCTTCTGCATTCAGTCCATCCCTGCACTATAGTTCTAACGATACCGGCTGGATGTTTGGCTTTGACCTTACTGAAGATGAAAGGAAGAGTTCTGATAACTCAGAATTTAAAAAGACGACTTCAGCCATCTTAGCATCCACCTTAATATCAATCACAAACCAATTGAATCTAAATGGGAACTTTCGGTTAGAAAGGGCAAAGTTTTCCGGAGATTTTGATCAAGCTCAAAACGAGTGGGCGGCTGGCATTGGCTTAATTCGCGATTTCGGAAATAAAGATAGAGCCTATGCTACAATACGCCGCTTTTATCGTTACCCTGTTACGGATGAATACTATAGTGTTTGGACTGGCATTTTCGAACCAGATTTGACACCGGAAAACGGGTATGAAGTTGAATTTGGAGTAGACTGGAACATAGGTAAATTTCTCTCAAGTGGCAGAGTCTTTTGGCAAAGGATGGAAGGTGAAATTATGTACGACAACCCTCGCAATAGGAATTTACCTAAAAATCGTCGGGTTGGTCTTGATCTTTCTTTGGATTGGCAGATGACCAAATCGATTCTTTCGGGCCTTAGCTATGAATATGTCAGAGCCACTTTCGAAGATGGGACTTATTCAGGATTAAACTACTCCGGTTCGAGAGTCCCTCTGGTTCCCGAAGGCTTGCTTAGGTTGTTTACAGAAATACGCCCCATTGATTCATTTTTTCTAAGTGTAGGTGCATCGTATGTGGGCGAGAGCTTTTACGGTAGTGATTTTCTAAATACGAGAAGTAAGATGGAAGATTATTGGCTGTATGATCTCAGTATGAATTACGAATTCTCAGAAACTGCGAGTCTTTTTGGAGGAATTGATAACTTATTGGATGAAGAGTATCTGTCTTCCTCTTTCGCACCCAGTACCGGATATCCGGGGGAAGGTAGGAATTTTAGAGCTGGCTTACGTTTTTCCTTCTAAGCGAATCAGTCACCCACACCCAGGGCAAGTTCCGTAGAGCATAACCTCAAAGCCTTGAACTTTAAATCCTTTTGGGACTTTCGCGGGTGGCTCATCTTCCGTGGTGTCCTCCAAGGCGAATAGTTTATCGCAGGTACGACAGGCAAAGTGTATCTTGTCCTGTCCATCGGCCCATTCGTAGCGGGGTGGCTGCCCGGGGTAATCCACGCCCACCACCTGATGATTTTCACTTAGGGCTTTCAGGTGCCGGTAGGTGGTGGCGATACCCAAACGGGGAATGTCCTGCGTGGCAAGTTGATGAATCTCAAGAGGGGTCAAGGGACGACCGGCAGAACGGATCGCTTTGGCAATGACTTCTCCCTGGCGGGTGCTTCTTTTCACTCCTGCTTGGGCGGAATCTCAGGAAGTTTGCCAGCCTTGAGGCACTCCTGGGTCCGTTTTTTTAAGCCTTTTACCTCGGCTTTGATTTCGGCGTAAGTGTTTTTCTCCATGCGGTCGATAAAGAGAATACCATGAAGATGGTCGACCTCGTGCTGAATACAACGGGCAAGAAGCCCATCACATTCTAATTCATGTGCATTGCCTTCCAAGTCCTGGTACTTGACAGAGATGCGGTCAGGCCGGGCGACTTCGCCCCGAATTTCAGGAAAAGAGAGACAGCCTTCCTCACAATAATATTCATCGGAAGGAATGGGGGAAACCACGGGGTTGGCCAACGCAAGGGGCATTACCAAAGAGGGTGCCAATGGTTTACTGTCCAGAATGCAAGCCATCGGGTATTCGGGGTGTTCGGGCACATCCACCACACAAAACTGCAGAGCTTTTCCAATTTGGTGGGCGGCAAGCCCGATGCCTTCCGCTTGATCCATGGCATCAAGCATATCATTGGCGAGTTGGGTAAGCCCGGAGTCAAAGGAGGTAACTTTTTTACCTTTTTCAAGCAGGATGGATTCTCCAAATTGGGTAATACGTAGAGTCATGAGTAATAGTTGCTCAATTTTGAACTTTTCGAGGATAAGGAATGTGTTATGCTGATGGAATTGGTGAGTAAGTTAATAAATTGCATTTGCAAACAAGTAGCGTCTGTAAGATAAAAGGGAAAATTTTCAAAATTGGAAACATATAACAAAAAGAAGTTGGGAAACATTTTCTTTCTCCCGGTTGCCGTGGTCTGCGGTATTTTAGGTTTTGGGTCTCCTGTGTTCTTTGCAACTGTCTCTGAAAGTTCGTTGCTTGACGTGGGGGAGGGCACCAAATCGATGGAGGAGGAAGTGGTCCGCCAATTACGCCAAAATAACTTAGGCCCTGCGGAAATGTTACTCCCTTTGACTAAGGTCGACCGAAGGAAAGAATTTGCCAAGGTCATTGAGAATAAAAAGGTGGACCATCCTGAGCTCTCGATTTCCGGGGGCGGAAGTATCTTCGATATGCTTACATTTAATGAATACTTTGGCGGGTTGGATAAGTATAACCTGGCCCGTGGGCGGTTTGAAGCTTTCTTTGTCTACAACCGCGCGACTACTAGGGGAGATCTTTGGGATCGGCTCGGTGAAAATAGTTCCAATGATAATGTGCTGGCGGTTTTGAATGCTATTCCTACAGAGGGTAGGCCCGGCAATTTTTGGGCTCGCTTACTTGCCGAACCTTTGGTCTCCGCGTTTCCCGGTGTAAAGGTGGCCAAGTTGGTTGACTTTCCTTTCTTCCCCAACCGTCACATTGTGCTTTCTGTTGGCTTACGCACTGCCAATGATTTGGATGGTAACCTGAGTGAAGCTGAAATTCGGGATCTTTGTTTAGCGGAAGCAAGAAAAGGAATTCGCGAATACAAAGGGAATGCTGAATGGTTTGAAGTCCAACGTGTCGTCGATGACTCCAGAGTTGTTAAAATAGACGGGAATCAAACTTTCCCAAGTTTAGACCTTATAAGTTTTTCTGAGCGAACCGGGATGCTTAAGGTTGGAACAACGGATGATGGTGGATATGCGGTTATCGTCGGAGGAATTGTGAACCCGGAAGGCGAGCTTGAAAATCATGGCCGTTGGCTTCCTTATCCTATTTTGATTCCGATGATGGTGGGCACTGCCATGTCATTGGAGAAAGAATATTATACTTCTGATACGGCCTTTGAAATTGGGCGTTTGTCCCAGAAAATGTTGCAGGGGGATTTTGAGTCCAAAGAAAGAATTCGTTCTTTTTTCTGGGCCGCTCATCAACTTGCCAGAAAAATGAACCTCATCCAAATGGCAGAACTTACACAGAGCTGTCCAAATTTGCAGAGCATTTTCGACCTGTCTGCTTTGATTCGAATGAGGAATCGTCCACTCTCTGAGTCGATCGGTAAGATCAAGGCAGCCGACCGTGAACTTGGCTTTCTCCCCATGAATGAGAGAGAGGTTGCCCGTGCAAACCTACGCAGGTTAATTGAGGAAAAACGGGTTGTTGAAAAAGATTTCGAAAGAGAACTTCAAGTTATATATGCTGCTACATTACTCTCATCTAATCCATCGGGGGTTTATCAGTTTGTTAAAAATTATCCTGTCTTTAAGAAGGATGGTGACTTGGAAGCAGCCGTTTCTGCCTTACGGGACTTGAAGATAGCGATGAGCCATGGCAAGGGTGCCTTGGACCATTTACTTGAACAAGGGAAGCCCATTCACGAAGATGGTCCATTTCTTTCTTCGATATCTACAGTCTTTCCTCTCATTGGAGGAGGATTGTTGACTTATTTATCGCACAGTCAGGTAGATCTTGCCCTCCTACTTAAGATGTCACTCATATGTGGTTCTTTTTTTCTATTTATCCTATTTATTGGCGGCATCCTGCCCAATCCTAGCTACAAAAGAAGTCGGGGGAATTTATTTCTTCGATGGGTTATGCAAGTTTCTGGAGCTTCCCTCCTGTTGTTGCTATCGATCCTGGCCCTAGAGCCATCTCTTTTGCAAAGCCCACGGGGACAGGTGTCAGTAGCCGGGTTTGATTTTGCGCTTGCGAATCTGCTCGCCTATGCCAATGAGGAATCTATGGCGGATCAAAACCTAACCGAAGTAACGGCCATTATTGCAGGAGCATTCCTCCTCGTACAAGTGGTCATTTTTATGATATGTCTCTCCCGGGTTTCAGAAGTGAAACAGGAAGAGGGTAGCGCAAAGTTGAGATTATCTCTTCTAGATAATGAGGACAATCTTTTCGACCTTGGCCTCTATGTCGGTTTGGGGGGGACAGTGCTTTCACTTATTCTTCTGCTGATCTTAGATGTTAAGCAGGACGCACTAATTGGGGCGTATACCTCCACCTTATTTGGTATCCTCTTTGTGGCTGCCTTAAAGATTTTCATCGTTCGTCCCCTTCGCAATGATTTGCTGAGACAAATGGACGACAAAAGGTATGAATCGTAGTCTACTGCTGGTAGTATGCGACTTCCTTCTCCTTAGCATTCTTGCTTTGGCCCGCTTTGATGTTCCTGAGGGGGCTGTCATTGCACAGGATGATGAAAAGGTTGTGTCGAAAGAAGTCATTGAACGCATATCGGATGGTGAAAACTATGATGATGTCGTTGCTGAGCTTGAAGCCACCAATGAGACTTTACTGGAGAACCTTAGCAGCGATAAAGACATGCTGCTCGAAGAGAAAATGAAACTCGAAGAGCAGATCGCAGAACGGCAAAGAGAGCTGAATAGAAAAGAAAAAGAAATTGCCTCGAGAGATCAGGTCATTGCTGGAAATGAAGAAGCCATTCTTGCTGCAAAGGAAGAGGCTACTGAGCTGGAAGCCCAAAGAAAAGAAATTGAAGAAAAGCGCGAAGAACTTCTAAAAAGCAACGCAGCTTCTCAAAAAGAGCTCGAGCTTTTGGCCAGAAACTTAGCGGATGCCAAAAAGAAATCTGAAGAACTTGCTGCTCTTAAGGATAAAACCCAAAAAGAAGCAGAAACTGCCAAAGTGGAACTCGCAGTCAGCATCGAGAAAGCAAAAGCGGAACAAAAAGCAGCTTCGGAAGCCAAAGCCCAATTGCAGGAAGAAAAGAAAAGATCAGATGCTCTGGTGGCAACCACTGCCAAGTTGGATAAAAAGATTGAAAACCTCAACGAGGGGCTTGCCGGTGTGGGGCAAGACTTGAAAATAGTAGGGCAGGGCCTTGCCGGTGTGGGAGACAAAATATCAACTGTTAGCCAAGACATGCAAGGGGTAAAAGACACGGTGGATGGAGTGGGCACTCAAGTTGAAAGCATACAGAAAGAAGTCGAAGAAACTGCGGCTGTTCAGAAAGAAAACTTTGAGAAACTTAGTGAACGCCAAACTCGTTCCTTAAACGAAATTTTTACTCGTTATGAACAGAGCAAGGTAAAGTTAGAGCTCAGCTTTAAGCATAAGGGTGGATTTCTCGGAGCGGAAAAAGTGGATAAGTTTGAAATGGATACCATTATCATGGTTGACGGCTCCTTTGCCTACTCTTTGGTGCATGCCAAGGAGAGTCCATTTCGTCTGAGCCCGCGACCTCGAACTTTGGTTTCGGTGACTGGTACCATATCAAGCCCAAAGCTCAAAGAGCCCATCATCGTCAAGGAGGTTGCTTTTATGGACGATCCCAGGATCCTGATTATCCCACTTTATGTAAACCCAACCGATTTGAGGAAAACCACCAACCTTGAGTTTTTTAATGCACCTCAAAACCCTTATCTTTTTTCAGAAGCCGTGGTAGTTGATTCCAAGCAAGGAAGATTTGGCCAGACCGATTTTGTTCGAGATGAAAAAGATGCAAGATATATAAAAGTAAGCCATAACCATTTTGCTTTCCTTACTGGTGCCTTCGACCCGGGGAAAGGTGATTTAGTTTTTTCTCAAAAAGGTGAACTTTTGGGGATTATGGTAAACAATAACTATGCGTTTCATGTAAAGAATTTGGGGGCACGTATTCATGCAGGTTCCCGAACTGTTCTTGGAAATAACTTTTCATCGTCAAAAACCAACCCTTTGCTAACTTCGCTTGGTAAGAAATTATTTGGTTTAAACAAAAAGTTTCGATAAGCCTAGGCTTAAATCCAAGGTCATAAGTGCCAGAGACAAATTCATCGAACACTGTGGGTGATCAACAAGCCCCTAAGCCGTCGGGGGGCTTTAGTTTTTCTTCTTTCATTCATGAACGAGGCGCTTTTTCCCGCTTGATTGAGATACCTCGGGATCGCTCACCTTGGTTTTTTACATTAATCCTAATACTTGCTGCCTATTTATTAAGTTTTTGGGTGCGATTGGAGTGGATTGATTTTGCTCAAGCGAACTTTGTAAATGAGCAGGGTGAATTGGTGTTTGCCCACCCTGAAATGGTCAAGGACGGGGTGGCCTTACCCAACACGCATGACAGTTTTTACTTTGGGAGTATTGTACAGAAAGCAAGCTTTGGAAGACACCAAGACAACCATCTCATACCTGATGTTTATCTAAACGGGATCATTACAGCTTTGCCTTATTGGATCCTTAAGGTTTTCCCTTCTCTCACCATCGAGGAATTACTTCTTTGGTTGCCTGTCTACATTGCTGGTCTTGTCTGCATCCCGATTGTATTGATTGGTCGATTGTATGGCGCAAGTGTTTGGGGTTTCTTTGCTGCCTGCCTCGCAGGTATCACACACAGCTATTATAATCGTACCCTTGCCGGTTATTATGATACCGACATGTTTTCCATTACCTCCCCTGCATTTTCTCTATTTTTCTTGCTCGCGGCCTCGAGAAAAGAATCGATCGGCTATCTTTGTGTGGCTACTGTATCCTTGTTGGTTGGCTGTTTTTTCTATGGTTCAGTGCAAGCGATAACCTGCTCCTTGGCTATTGTTTTTATCGCGTACCGTTTGCTCTTGCTCATCCTGGACTTTTGGAACCGCAAAAAAACGTCCAGTTTTTGGGAAATTAAATCCCTTCCTTTTACATTGGCAAGTGTAGCCTGCATGTCATGGGTGCTGTATGCAGACAGTTGGTTCGCGGGGCGGGTAGTTGGGGAAAATTTTGGTAAATCTCTAGCTGCTTTAGTTCCCCCGATTATTACCTTCCTCGCTTTTTCAGTCTTTAGTCAAAAGTTTTTCCCCAATAATAATGCAGGTACGTTTCGACTTAAAGTAGCAGGTTACTCCAGTGGAATTTTACTTATATTAGTTGCCATCGGAACTGCACCTTTTCTGGGTATTGGTCCATACTCCGGTACTTGGTACAAATTGACGGGAAAATTGAAAGGCTATTCAGTCATCACCCAAAGCAATGCGGTCACATCAGGCTCTCAAAGGTATTCATTAAGTTTCCTGGATGTTAGAACCACCATTAGAGAGGCCAGTGAAGTCCCTAAGGAGGTAGTTCGTAATCGAATTTTATCTGACATCCCATCTTGCTCCTGCCCTAGATGTTTGTCAGCTAAAGATAGAGAATCTACAACCCTGATCTCAGCATCTATTTTAGGCTTTATTGGTCTGTTTTTTCTGATTATCAGGTATTGGGAGTTTTGCCTGGTTTTCCCTTTTGTAGCCATTGCTTATTACTGCTTCCAAGGGTCAGTTGGGTTGAGGTTTACCGTGCATGTGGGGAATGTTGCATCGATCGGAGTAACCTTTTTGCTTTTATTTGTACTTTGGTCAATTGTGCGGAAAATTTTATCGGGTAAAGATTACTCTGCCAAAACGCGAACTCTGGCATCGTGGCTTACATTAAGCGGTGCTCTTCCATTTGTTGTATTTTTAGCGCTACCCAACATCAAGCATGCCCAAAATTATCACTCTCATGTGGTCTATCCCACTGAGACCATAGAAGTATTGGAAGCTTTAAACAAAGCATCGAGCCCTGAGGACTTCGTTGTTACTTGGTGGGACTACGGATCGGGTTGCTGGTATTATGGTGACCTGAGGAGTTTTACCTCTCCTGCTCATCAGACCTATGACAACTATTTAACCTCCAAAATCCTTCGTTCAGATTCCCCACTTCAAGCAGCGAGGTTAGCCAGGCTCAAGACTGAAGCATTTGTCAAAATGCAGAAAAACATAGAGAAAGGTGAATCTGAATACAATACAGCGGTACAGGCAATATTTAAAGATGGGCAATCAGATTCAGTTTTTTACCAAGGATTACTTAATGATTTGGGCAACTCAAATGTTGAGTTGCCTCAGAAAACCAGGGAAATGTTTCTCTTTTTACCCTACGAAATTCTTCGTATTTTCCCTACTATCTTAAGTTTCAGCTCTCGAAATTTATATTTTTCCAAAGACTTATCCAACGACAAATTAAAGAGTCCTCCCATAACGATTTTAAGAAATGGTCGCCGAGAAGGCTCATCCATAGCTTTTGATGGTGGTTTTCGCTTGGACCGACGAGGGCAGCTTAGAGTCGATCAGCCCAAAAGTGGAATAATTCCCTACAATCTCTTTTTAGCGACAAATGGCGATGGACGCACTCCTCAATCTATTCAATCTCTTGAGTTTGATGGACTAAGTATTCCTCTCACTTCCAATCCTTCCTCCAGCTATCAATTACTGTATGTGAGCGAAACTAGAGAAATTGTTATTCTTAGTTCCGCCGCCTCTAGGTCAACATTTGCCCGCCGCTTTCTCCTTGATCGTTTTGACCTGGAAACATTCAAGCACCCTCTTTTTGAGGAAGGAGCCAATCCTGTACGGCAACCTTTTATGGTCCAAGCAGACTGGGTAAGTGGTAATCCTGGTAAGCTTAATCTTCACATGCGTGGAAATTACAAAATTGAAGTCGATTTGAAGCAAAACTTAGCGAAAATTCCAGGCTCAGCAGACAAAATCCCTTTTTCTTTTCATCGAAGATTACATGATGCCAAGACCGGAAAAATGATAAAAATGCCATCCAGTGATGCACCAAATGCTCGTTACCATTTAATCCAGTCAAATATTCCCGTTTTTGTGGGAGGAAGCAGTTATGAAGTGACCGACGCAGATAAGACCGTATCTCAAATTGCCAAATTATTTGGGATGGATCCAAAATTACTCTCATCCATCTACGAAAAAGAAGAAAACTATGTATTCGATGTAGGAGAACGCCTGGAAGTTCCCGCAAAAGGCTATGAAATGAGGCAGGCTTGGTTTTTTATGGATAACGAAGCGTTCCAAAGTATCCTTGTGCAGGGTTTTTTAATGGAGGAATTACCTAATAATTTATTTGAAAAAGTTTACTCGACAGCATGGGGCAAAGTTTACAAGATAAATCAATAATGAAATTTGATTGTATTTTTTTCTGTTCAAGAGCTAATGCCTTTGTATAGTAATCATATATCGTAAATATATTAGCATAAATGTTATGAAGTCTATCCACTCACCCTTCCCCTACCTTTTTCTATTTCTCTTCTCTTGCTGTCATCTTTTGGCAGATGAAATTTCTACAAAGGGTGCCCTGATCATTGCGAGTGTCGAAGGGCAGGTTACTGTAGTTAATAACGACACACAGCAACCACTACCTGCCAGTAAAGTTATCGCAGGTGGGGTTATATACGACGGGCACACCGTAAAGACTGGCCCATCTGCCAAAATGGTTTTGTTACTAACAAACGGTACGGTAGCCACTATAAAAGCCGAATCTTCTCTCAATATCAAAAAATTCACTCAGGAGAAATTTGATATGTCAAAAACCAATCTTTCCGAGTTGAAAGGTGAACCGAGTAAGTCAAATGTGGTCATTGATATTGAAATTGGTGACATGGTTGTGGATGTTAAAAAATTAGATAAGAAATCGAGCTTTAATATTGAGTCTCCAGTTGGTACTGCAGGTATTCGCGGCACCGTTCCCGCCATTTCAGTTGTGCAAATGCCAGATGGTGGCTTTCAGCAAAAAACAGCTATGCTTCGGGGGGAAATTGCATTCACTCCCAGAGGTGGAGGACTTCCTACCATGCTCGGGCCAGGGCAGAGCCTCGCATCTGGCATCGGACCGAACGGTATCATGCTTCCCATGCAATTAGGCCAAGTTTCTCAAGCCATGATGACCGCCATACAGGCAGATGTAGAGGCAGCCGGTGCTGCCATGGGGATCTCTCCGGAAGGCGGAGTGGATGCCTCGGATGCCACAGTTCCAGATCCTGATGAACCTTCTGAAGATGAATTAAACGAATCCGATGATAAAAGAAAAGGAGCGTCTAAAGGAGTGGGTGATGACGATAATGGTACTGATGCTGTTGCTCTTGAGAAAGCTGGACTGATTGACCTGAACGATCCCGAACAGGCAGCCAAAGCTGATTCGTTTGTGGAGGTAAGCACTCTTTCAGCAGGTTCATTTGCTGCCAAAGGTGAAAAGGAAGCTCAAATAGCGGCTCAAAAGTCTGAACTTGATGGTGACAAATCACAACTCGAACAATTAAAGCTCCAGCGAAATTCTCGTAGGAACGATGATACTGAATTATCAATAGACGAACAAATTGCAGCCCTTGAAGCTAAGATATCTGTCACTGAGAGTGATATTGCTATTTCTGAGTCAGAACTCGGAAAAGGTACGGCATCTTTTGTTGAGGCACTTTCAGATCATATGGCATCAACAGTTGATGTTATTATTGAAGCCGAAGCTCTCGGTGTTAAGTCAGAGGATCTTATTACACAAACTACTGAATACGCTGAGAATGCCCAGATCACCAACAAAAATTTAAAAAGGGTTAAGGAAGCTGGGGTTACGGATAATGATGCATTGGCTGGTTTAGTTTCAAGTCCTGACAAATCTGATGAAGCCGAAGAAATGTTAGATCTTGCTGTAGCGGAAAAACAAGATGATCCAGAAACTTTTGCCGCCCTTGCCAGAAGCACAGATGTTGCTGACAAAATGATGGAAGCTAAGGAAAGTGGAACGGATGTTGATTCTGTTTTGGTAGCCATAAAAACTACTGACTCCAAAAAACAGGTAGCAAAGCAGAAAAAGGTCGAAGCCCAGAATAAAAAAGATGAAGCCCTTGCCAGTGGAGTTGAAATCCCACCCACTTTGGTATCAAGCATCGATGCTGCGCAAGATGATGCTGAACTCACTTTGCTTCTGGAAGAAAATACTGGTACCGTGTATTATGATCAGTTGGTTATTTTAAAGGATTCTAGATCAGATATTATAAACGCTGACGCCGAGACTCTTGCTGCTGACACTGCTAAAACCAAAATCGTAGATACTTCTGCTTATGTCGGCAAGGTTAAGGAAATTTCTGTAAAAAAGCTTGAAGAAGCAAACGAACAAAAGAAGGGACTTTCTTCCGTGATAGTCGCTGATATTGAAACGCAACTCACGATTGATTCGACAGGTGATGATATTACCACACTTAAAGAGTCTTACGCTGTTGATCCTAATTACGATACCATCGTAAGTTTCATAGATAAATTAAAATCTTCCTTTGATCTAGATCCTGCCAACATGGCAAGTGGGATTGTAGATAACGCTGAAACCGCTGCAGATAACTTAGAAACAATTTCTACTGCTGAAACTTTGGGGGTTGATCCAGCATCGATTGCACAAAAGCCTGAGAGAGCAAAAGAATATAAGGAAATAACAACTCAAGTTGCAGATGATATTGAGTCTGGTGCTGTAGGAGCTGACCTTTTTACCAATTTAGATACGGTTGCGGATATTGTATCCGTTGCAAAGGATAAAGGTTTAGACACCACAGATTTAACCAAAAATGTTGCAAAGGATGCGGCGGTTGCGACCGAGATGAAAGAGTTCGTAGATCAAATCGATGCATCTAGTACAACAACAGATTCAGCAACAGCTTTTGCAAATATTGCTGATGCTGGAAACATTATCAAAAAGGCTAAAGACAGCGGGATTTCAACTGAAGATCTTGCTAAGGATTTGGCCGGTGACGCTGAAGTAATTGGTGAGATGAAAGAATTTGTTGATCAAATCGACATCACAGGTACATCCGCTGAAACTGCTACAGCTTTTGCAAATATTGCTGACGCTGGAAACATTATCAAAAAGGCCAAAGACAGCGGGATATCAACCGATGACCTTGCCAAGGACTTAGCTGGAGATGCAGATGTAATTGGTGAAATGAAAGAGTTTGTTGATCAAATCGTCACCACAGGTACATCTGCGGATTCTGCGTCTGCTTTTGCAAATATTGCGGATGCAGGAAGGATCATAAAGCAAGGTAAAGACAGTGGGGTTTCCACAGATGACTTAGCAAAGAATCTTGCTGATAATACAGAGGCGATTAGTTCAATGAAATCAGCCTCTGATCAACTAGATGGTTTGGGTGCAGAAGGCGATGCAGCATCCTTTTTTACTAATATTGTCGAAGTTGGTAGAGCGGTTCAAAAAGCAAAAGATTTAGGAGTCGAGGATGAGGCTTTAATTTTAGAAATGACCAAAAACCCCGACAAAGCTGCCCAAGTTAACCAAGTTTTTGAAGCCGTGGGTACAGGTGTTGATGCTGATGCTGCAAAAAATATATTAGGAAATGTAGATGAGATCGGTGAAATGGCTGATGCAATTGTACATGCTGAAAAATCCGGTGCTAACCTCAATGATTTTGTGAAGAAGGATGTTGAGGAGCACAAGGCTCTCAACAATGTTATCGAGCAGCTTGGTGGAACAGATGGTGATGCTGCAGAAAAATTTCTCAACGAAGGCATAGATGACGTTCTACAATTAAACCAAGCTCTTGAAGAAGGTCATTTGGATGCTGATGCATTGGCCAGTTCCGTTTCATCTGGTGAGACTTTTGCTGATGCCTTTAAAAACAGCTCAGTTGATAAATTAAAGGAAAGGTTTGGAGGGAATGATGATCTGCTTGAGGCGGTATCTCTTTATGAAGACCAAGCTAATGATATACTTTTTGCCCTTAGTTTTGTTGATCCAGGAAGCAGTCAGGAAACTGCTTTAATGGGTAATTTAGATAAACTGGGAGCAATTATGTATCTTAGTCATAGGTTCGAAGATAACCCACAAAGAATGAACATTATCTTTTCTAACTTGGATGTAGCTATTGCCCTGGACCAACTTGTTGCAGAACTCGGAGTTTTTCCAGGTCGTTTAAGCATCGTATTTGAAAATGCTGAACTGGCTCCAGCAATCCTTGCTACCTATCAGGAATATGAGCAAAACGGTGCCTATGATCTTATCGATACCTTATTTTCCTCGAGCCAAAGTTTAAAGGATACAATTTCGAATGATGGGCTGAACAAATTACTTCGTGATTTTCCTGGTTTTGCCTTTGAGATAGAAACTAATCGGGAGCGTGCTGGTGAGATTAGTAATCTTATTACCCAAGTCGGACCACAATATGCTGATCACATCCTTCATAATTTAGAAAAGTTTGATGATTTAAACACAATGATCTTACGGACCAAAGGTGATCCCTTTAGAATCGAGACTTTGTTTTATAACATTCATGCCCTTGAGCAAATCAAGAAGCTCTCTGACCATTATAAAGAGATCAACCTTTTAGGAGGTCAGGATGTCGTTTTTCTTAACATTGAGCTTTTCTCCCAAGATCCGCTTTATTATGAATTAGCTCTGAATTCTCCTAAGTTCTTTGTTCGTTTGTCCGAAATTTCAGGTGACTTAAACGATGTACCTTCGAGCCTTGCTGCTCAGTTACAGGAATTGAACCTGAACCGTGAAGAGCTCAAAACTGTCCTTGCAGATTTGCTTGCAGGTCCACAAGTAGAAGGTCCAAACACTGCTCCACCTGAGCAGACTGGAGACCAAGCAAGTTCTGACACCGCTACACTTAGCTTTTTAATGGATCATGTGATTCCCTCCCAGGATGATGAAAGCATTGAGGGTGTGGTTTACTTAAATCCTAATAAAGTCGTAAGCTATGATATGGCATCCACCAGTACATTCTTTAAGGAATCTTCAGATTTGTACTTTATGCTATCTGATTTAGACTCTAGCGATGATCCTGATAATTATGCCAATACCACATCTTTACAAGATGCAGGTTATTTTGTGGGAGGTGTTTTTGGTGGAAGAAATATTGAGTTTAACTCTGCGACCTACAATCTTAGCAATTTAAATTCAGAGAATTTACTTGTTGCGGCAGGTGGAACACTTTCACTTAAGGGAGAAATTGATATCATTACCAAGTCTGGTATAGATATTGTGTCTGAACTTATTTTTATGTCTCTCGAACAGTTGTCGATAGCAGAAGGTAGTTCTATCAACTACGGTGGTGAGACTCTTGGATTTGGGTCCCTTGAGACTATTGATGTTATAAATGTTGATTTGTTTGCTGAAGGTGAAATCTCACTCCGTTCCCTTGATAGTCTGGTGATAAATGACTCCAGCATGGCTACTTCTGGTAAAGGGGGAGCCGACTTCGTCCATCTACTTGCAGCTAGCGAGCTTTCCATTGATAACCTTCGTTTTTCTGAACATGTTAGACAAATTGCCATGGAAGCCATGACCATCAACCTTTCCAACCTCAACTTCCCCGCAGGCTCAACAGTTCAGTTGAATTCTCTATACGGTGGAGTTGATGGGGTTTATCCAAACTTTGGTAACAAGGAATATGGACGAGTGAATTTTATTCAAAATGTTCGATACAACCAAAACCTTATGAATTCCCGTTCAACCTTTGATCAGTTTGGTGGTTCTATCACCATTGGTAATTCCCAATAATTTTCTTATCTACTCATGATGAAGTATATCTTCTCTCTTTTTGTCGCTGCCACTTCAGCCTTACCTTTCATTTACGGTCAAGAACCTGTTGATGCGATTGTTCCATCCGATTTTTTTATCGACGCTCTTAGTGCAGCAAATACAGGTGCTGATGATCCCATGGGAACACAGAGGTTAATACAAGTAAAAGACTCTTCAATCACTCCTATGGTTACGGCTAGTAGTGCGTTTAAGTACACGTCAAATCCCGACAAGGCAAAAACACCAACAAGAAAAGATGGAACCTCACTAGATTTGACCTTAAATCTTTCTGTTGGGCTCGGTGAATATGGTCTTGGGGATGATGTTCTTGCCGTTCCGGCATTTAATTTCATGCAAATGAGAACCTTCAATGACCCTGTTGGTGATTACGGTGATCAAATGCAAGCTTTTGATGTTGATGTTCAAATGATTGGAGTTTCAGTACCTTTTGTATTACCCAATGACTTCACCTTAACCATTGGTCACTCCTATGTTGCTCCAAGCACATTTAGGGGAAGTGACCAAATCATTTCATATTCGAACACCCCAAGTATAGCTTTTGCTAAAAATTTCCCTCTTAGTTGGGGGGATGTTATTTCTTTCTCTGTTGGAATGAGTTATACTTTTTCTCAAGGAGATTCCCTTGAGGATCAAATTTCTGATCCTGACTATTTTAATTTTCTCAAAGCTGTAATGGAACAAAGCAATCTATCGCCTAATTCTGAATACCCTGCCAATTTACAAAGTGGGTTAGGCCATACAATTAGTCTTTCTTACATGTCTCCTGTTGGTGAAAATCTCACTCTTATCCCATCTTTCACATACAACAACATGATGTTCTCAGAAGGCTCTTTCAAAAACAGATCTGATAAGACATGTAATCTTGGACTAACTGCGTCCTACGCTTTATATGAATGGTTAACCGCTTCAGCGATGACTAATTATACTTGGAAAACGAGTTCGGATAATGTTTCTGAATTTGAAGACTTTATAGGTGGACTAAGTCTTGGGGTATCCCACGCATTTTAAACTACTTCTTTTCTGTGCGTACAGTTGGAATAAGTTTATTCCTTTACATTTTTTCCTGTCTTTCTGCTCGTTCAGATTCTGTTTATCTTTCTATTGAAGACTTGCTTTTGCAGGGTGAAGAGTTTGCAGACAATGATCAATTCTCAGATTCATTAAAGGTTCTTAACCAGGCCATGGGGCTTCTTAAGCAAGCACCTCGGTCACATTCTCTACGTCTTGAGACTGAAAAATTGATAAGGGTGGTTAAAGGTCGGTCCTTAGTTGCTCGCTATCGTGGTGGTAATGTAAACGCCTACACTGACCCGAATGCTTTGCTACCTTTAAGTCAGGAAACACGAGATTTTAAAATTATCCAGCTATTGGGTAAAGTATTGGCAAGAAAAGTATGGGATTCTCGAGATGAGTTACAAGTTGGAGAGTTTATTGGCCTTGGTCGTCGAATTACTGTCTTACCTAAAGGAGGAATAGAGCTTACCACTTCCTCGAAAGATAATATTACCTTACGGTCATTACAGGCAGCAAGTTTTGATGTCGTTGATAATTCCCGTTTTTCTCTTCACTCTGGTTCTTATGTGATCCATTCAATGGCGGATTATACCCAAATTAGTATTATGTCTCCTCTTGTAGATCTTGTCATTTCTTCGACTGAACCCTTTGCGTTCATGGCCGGCGTCACCACAAATGGAGGAATAAAAGTAATATCTCTGCTTGGGGAAATTAAAATGAGTACAGAAGACTATAAAACATCCTTAGTACCCGGTGAACTTTCCTTTGCATTACCAGATGGGTTTAGTCGAAAAATGAATGTCGAATTGAGCACATTGATTGTAACTTCAAACTTGTTGACCGACTTTAAGCAACCACCAGTTTTCTTGAAGAAGTTAAGACAGCAGGCCATGATGCAAGCGTTGCGTACTCGTAAACGCTTTCGCACCGTTGTAGGAGATGTAAGGGGGAGTGAAAACTTTGAACTCAAAGTTTTAGAAGATGAAAGACCTTGAGGTTCCCTACAAATTTCTGATTTTATATTCCTGTTCCCCAACGACCATGTTCGCTCCAAATGTTTGATTTTTTACATGAATGTGAATGACTGCTTTAATACTATGCGGTCTATTTAAAAATTTCTTTTCTGAGTTATACCTCTTAGTTTTTCAGTCTTGGCACAAAGAGCGGTTGAATATCTTGGCTAGGTAGTAGCCGGATTCGATGATTTTCATTGGGGGAAAGGCTTCCAATGATGCGAAAGATGTCACCGCGTTCCATAGCGAGGTAGTCATTGATCATCTCTTTTTCTAAGTCTCGCCTCTGGAATTCATAGAGATATTCAATCCCGTCTGAGCCCATGCCCATAAAAGAGATGGTACCTTTCCTTTTTTTGACTGGGCTAATCAAACGAAACAAGTTGGGCCCTTGATCTTCCACCTTGGGATGCTCATAGCCTAAAATAGAGAGGCCAAACTTTACTTCTCTGATTTCTAAATGAAGCAGTCGGTTAATTTTTTCAACATGAGCCAGAGCTTTATATGTTCGAACTTCATGGCTAAAGTATTTTGAGTTTTTCAATGTCATAGGGCAGGGAAGCCCATTGAAATAAGGAGCCATAAGGGAGAGATCTTTGTTTCCTGTGACTACATTGTAAGTGGTGGTGTGCAGGTTTCTGCAAATCTCAGATTCTGCTGGTTCTGTAATCACCATCCGACCACTTCTTTTTAATAATTGTACGGATTGTTCAAGCCAACCTGTGCTTTCTTCAATCTCTTGATCTTGGGTGATTTCGTTGAAGGAAAAACCAAAAAGAATCAGGTCAAACTTCTGTTTTACTTTTTCCTCTGGGAAGTACCGCAAGTCTAGGCGTTGCGAATGGACACGACTGTTGGGCCAGAGGTCAGAACAGGAACGGTGTAAATCTTTTAAGTAGTTTAAGCTCTTACTCGAATAGTCCCATGCATGGAGCTCAACCGGATTAGTAACTCCCTGATTGCGTAACAAGGATAGGCAAGCCAAGCCACTTGCTCCCGATCCGCTCCCTATATCAAGAATTCGGATGGGCCCATTTTTAGGAATACTCCAAAGTGAACGGGATATGGTCTCGGCAATCCCAAAGAGGGTGGCGATCCAGGTTCTTGAAAAATAAAAGTTACCGTAGGAAATAATCGACAGGTCCCGTTTGCCATAAGAAGATGACTCAAAAGATCTGTTTTTGTTAAAGCGGTCGCTTTGTTCAACAATTTCCTGCCGTATCAAATTTAAAAGTTTCTCTTCTCCGACTTCTGTCCATTTTTGCTTGGCTTGTGCCCACCACCAGTCTTCAACTGTCTTTGGGAAAGTAGGGAGAGAAATGGTAGGCTTCATGTATGGATTACAGGGTATTCTTATGGTAAATGCTAAGAGGCATTCACTCTCATTCTTGTAAGCTTTTGCTTAAAAGTATTTCCAACCTTCCAAGCCAATCAGCCAATTGAGTCTAAAACTTGCCGCCGTAAATCGCTTGATCACCAAGGAGTTCCTCGATGCGCAACAGTTGATTGTATTTACAGATACGGTCTGTACGGGAAAGTGATCCTGTTTTAATTTGGCCAGCATTGGTAGCCACCGCAATGTCAGCAATAGTGACATCTTCTGTTTCGCCGGATCGGTGAGAAATTACGGAAGTGTAAGAAGCTTCTTTCGCCATTTCAACCGCATCAAAAGTTTCGGTTAAGGAACCAATTTGGTTAACCTTAACAAGGATCGAATTGGCCACCCCTTGATCAATCCCTTTTTTGAGGAAGTCGACATTGGTGACAAAAAGATCATCACCTACAAGCTGTACCCGGTCTCCAATCGAATCTGTTAATTTCTTCCAACCAGACCAGTCATTCTCATCGCATCCATCTTCAATTGAGCGAATGGGGAATTTATTCACAAGTTCTTCATAAAAGGCGACAATTTCGTCGGAATCACGTTCGGAGCCATCACTTTTTCCAAAGACATACTTCCCTTTTTCTTTGTCGTAGAATTCAGAGGAGGCAACATCCAAGGCAAAAACGATTTCATCTCCAAGTTTATAGCCTGCTTTCTCAACGGCAATGGATAAAGACTCGAGAGCGGCGACATTGCTCTCAAGATTGGGAGCGAATCCACCTTCGTCACCAACTGCGGTGGAAAGGCCTTGGTCTTTTAAAACTTTTTTCAAGGAGTGAAATATTTCACATCCCATACGAATGGCCTCACGGAAGGTCGGTGCTCCAACCGGCATGATCATGAACTCTTGGACATCGATGGGGGCATCTGAATGAGAGCCTCCGTTTAATACATTCATCATGGGGACCGGTAACACTTTGGAGTTTGGCCCTCCCAAATATTTAAATAGAGGCAGTCCGCAGGCAGAAGCAGCGGCGTGAGCGGTGGCCATGGATGCACCTAAAATAGCATTAGCTCCAAGGATTGATTTGTTTGGAGTTCCGTCGAGGTCAAGCATTGCATTATCCACTATGGTCTGGTCTGTCGCGTCTAATCCAACCAAAGTTTCTGCAATCTTTGTGTTTACATTTTCCACTGCTTTGGAAACTCCTTTGCCAAGATAGCGGTTTTCATCTCCGTCTCTCATCTCAATGGCTTCATGTTCGCCGGTGCTGGCTCCAGATGGAACCGCAGCTCTTCCGACTGCTCCTCCGCTAAGTTCAACTTCGACTTCAACCGTAGGGTTGCCTCGTGAGTCAATGATTTCTCGACCGTGTACTTCAATGATGTGCGTCATGATGTTTGTTGGAATATGATTTTGTGCAGTGTTGAAAGGGAACTATCATGCCTTTTCCCTGAATTTTGTCAAAATTCTTCGCTGACCTTATTAAGATTTGACTTTTCTTGTGACTCGCAATCAGAGAGTTATTTCGATAGAAACATTTCCAATAAATTATGGGTAAACCAAAAAATGCAATTTCACCAACTCGGGAAGAAAATTATCCAGAGTGGTACCAACAAGTAGTCAAAGCGGCAGACATGGCAGAAAACACTCCTGTGCGTGGTTGTATGGTAATCAAGCCGTGGGGCTATGGCATATGGGAGAACATTCGGGATGCGTTGGATGTAATGTTTAAAGAGACTGGGCATAAGAATGCTTATTTCCCCCTGTTTATTCCCAAAAGTTTTTTGCAGCGTGAGGCCGAGCATGTCGATGGATTTGCCAAAGAGTGTGCCGTGGTTACCCATTCCCGGCTTGAAGCTGATGAGGCAGGAATTCTTCAACCTGCGGGTAAATTAGATGAGCCCTTGATTGTAAGGCCCACATCGGAAACAATTATCGGCGAGTTGTTTGCTCGTTGGGTCCAGTCTTATCGCGATCTACCTCTACTTATCAATCAGTGGGCAAATGTTGTGCGATGGGAAATGAGGCCACGCCTCTTTCTTCGCACGGCTGAATTTCTCTGGCAAGAAGGGCATACCGTTCATGCAACTGCCAGGGAAGCAGTGGAGGAGACTGAACTGATGCTTCGGACCTATGCAGATTTTTCTGAAAATTGGCTGGCAATGCCAGTATTACGAGGAGAGAAGACGGAGTCCGAACGGTTCCCCGGTGCCGAATCGACTTTATGCATCGAAGCTATGATGCAAGACAGGAAAGCATTGCAGGCTGGGACTTCTCACTTTTTGGGGCAAAATTTTTCCAAGGCATGTGGGATAAAATTTCAAGGTGTGGAAGGAAAAGAGGAATTTGGATGGACCACATCCTGGGGTGTTTCCACTCGGTTAATTGGAGGCATGATTATGACCCATGCTGATGATGATGGCTTGATTGTACCTCCAAAAGTATCCCCCACTCATGCAGTCATTCTTCCAGTAACGCCCAAAGAAGACTCCAGGGAACAAGTGCTTGATGCCTGCCACGCTTTAGCTCGTGAACTACGGGATAAATCATTTGCCGGTGCTCCTATTCGTGTGGACATCGACGATCGAGACTTGCGAGGGGGAGAGAAATATTGGCAATGGGTCAAGAAAGGCATTCCTTTGACTATTGAGATTGGGCCTAGAGATCTGGAGAAAGGATCTGTTTTTGTAGGCCGTCGTGATCTGGGTGCACAACGAGAGCCAATGAGTCGTGACGATTTACTTGCCAACATCCCCGAGCTTTTGGACCAGATACAGCAGACTCTTTTTTCTCGAGCTTTGGCCTTTCGGGATGAACATACCCGGGAAATTGATAATAAAGAAGAACTCTATTCATATTTTACCCCAGAAAATAAATCCAAGCCTGAGATTCATGGTGGGTTCGCCTGGGTGCATTGGGATCGAGATCCAAAGTGGGAGGAAGCCTTGAAAAATGACTTAAAGGTAACCGTTCGCTGTATTCCAGAGAATGGAGGAGATCCTGGTGTTTGTATATTTAGTGGTAACCCAAGCCCAGGCCGAGTGGTTCTTGCCAAATCATACTAAGTAATTGGAATGACCCTGCCCCTAAAATGAAGATTATTTCATCGGTCTCAGAAATGCAGCAGCAAGCACTTTCTTGGGAAAGGGCAGGTACTCAAGTCGGCTTTGTGCCAACCATGGGTTTTTTGCACGAAGGTCATTTGTCCCTGATTGATTTAATTCGGGAACGGGCAGAAATTTTAGTTGTTTCTATTTTTGTAAACCCCACTCAGTTTGCAGTGGGGGAAGATTTAGAAAAGTACCCGCGGGATATGGAGCGTGACCTTGCTCTTTGTGAAAGCCGAAAAGTTGACTATGTGTTTGCACCCGAAAATAAGTACATTTATCCACCCGGTGCCAGTACCTTTGTGTCCGAGGAAAAGGTGAGTTTAGGTCTTTGTGGGCAAACCCGACCATCTCATTTTAAAGGGGTAACCACCATTTGCTCTAAGCTTTTTAATCTTTGCCGCCCAACCTGGGTAGCACTTGGCCAAAAGGATGCCCAACAGGTAGTGGTAATAAAGCGAATGATTCAGGATCTCCATTTTCCCATTGAGGTGGTAATTGGGCCAACTTTAAGAGATTATGATGGCTTAGCCATGAGTTCCCGCAATTCTTACCTTAACGACCGGCAACGTAAGGATGCTCTTTTAATAAACCAGGCATTACGATCGGGTGCATCCCTGGTTGAAGAGAAAGATGTACGCAACGTGGATCGAGTGAAAGCGGAGGTTATGACTGTCCTGCGCCAGGGTAGTCTTTTACGGGTTAATTATGCCGAAGTAGTGAATCGGGAAACCATGGAGTTGGAGAATGAGATTAAACCCGGCCGGTCCATGCTTATTGTTGCTGCCTGGGTAGACTCCATTCGTTTAATTGACAATTGGCTGTTAGGATGAGTCATCGAGTCAGAGCAGAATATGACCTTGTGATTGTGGGGAGTGGAATTGCGGGGCTAAGCTTTGCGTTGAAGGTAGCTGAAGCAGGCTATCGAGTCGCTATTTTTACCAAAAAAGATAAGGCAGAATCCAATACTAATTATGCTCAGGGTGGGATTGCTGCCGTTACATCTGCGGGGGATGATCTCGAAAAACATGTGGAAGATACACTGGAAGCCGGAGATGGCCTGTGTGACCCCGAAGTCGTTCGAGATATTTTGCGTGATGGTCCTTCCCGTATTCAAGACCTGGTGGATTTAGGGGTTTCTTTTTCCAGCCTCGATGATGGAAGGATTTCTCTGGGTAAAGAAGGGGGGCACAGTAAACGGCGGGTTTTACATGTGCAAGATGTCACAGGGAAAGCGATTGAGGAGGCGTTGCTTGCCAATATTGCAAAGCAAGATGTCACTTTGTTTGAGCACTATTTTGCGATTGATTTAATCACTGCAAAAAAGGCACGCAAACTGGGAGTGAAAGTAGGAGGAAGTGGGGATCGTGTGCTGGGTCTTTACTTGTACGATGCCAACCGTTCCAAAGTGCTAACGGTTTCTGCCCCTGTGGTTCTTCTGGCAACGGGGGGGGCCGGTCAGACTTATCTTTACACTACCAACCCATCGATTGCCACTGGGGATGGAGTCGCCATGGCTTCGCGGGCTGGGCTGCCGGCCATGAATCTGGAATTTATTCAGTTTCATCCCACTACTCTTCATTCATCGGACCAGGATCGCTTTTTAATCACTGAGGCAGTGAGGGGGGAGGGTGTAAAATTAATTGATTCTCAGGGTAAACCGTTTCTTAAAAAATATCACCCTCTGGCTGATTTAGCTCCGCGTGATGTAGTGGCCCGTGCAATTGATCGTGAAATGAAGCGTTCAGGTTCTCCTTTCGTGCGCCTTGATACCCCAGGGATGAAAGGTGATTTCCCTGCCCGTTTTCCCAATATCTATGAGAATTGTCTGAAACGCGGATTTGATGCCCTTGTCAGTCCCATTCCGGTGGTGCCTGCCGCCCATTATTCTTGCGGAGGAATTCCCACAGAAATAGATTGCTCAACGAAGCTAAATGGATTGTTTGCCTGTGGGGAGGTTGCGTGCACAGGTCTTCATGGTGCCAACCGTTTAGCCAGTAATTCTTTGTTGGAGGCTGTGGTCATGGCTCACCGCGGTGCAGAAAGGGTCTGTGCCTTCCTCGATTCTCGAAAAAAAGATAATATAACATTGCCTGATTGGGTTGATGGGGATGTTCCGGCTTCTGACGAGCGGGTTGTCCTGTCGCATAATTTGGAAGAGCTGAAAAGAGCGATGTGGGACTATGTCGGGATTGTCCGTTCCACCAAACGGCTGGAACGTGCCCGTTCACGCCTTCTAAACCTGGAGCGGGAAATTAATGAATATTATTGGAATGCGAAGGTAGACCTTTCCCTTCTCGAGGTTCGTAACCTTATCTGCGTAGCTGAACTGATCGTTCGTTCTGCCCTTAAAAGGAAAGAGAGTCGTGGTTTACATTACACTCTTGACTATCCCGATCTTGACGAGGAAGCGGTCAATACCCTCGTTCCACCCCTACGCCGCTAGCTCTGATGAATAGCCAGACTGTTGGCAAAATAGGATTGGTTGGACCCGGTGCGGTTGGTGGGTACTACGGGGGCATGCTTGCCCTTTCCGGGCAGGAAGTGCATTTCCATTTCCGAAGTGCCTATGATGAGGTTATGGAAAATGGTCTTTGGCTGGTTCATCATAAAGAGGGTGGTCGGCGGGAACAGATTACGGGTTTGCATGCTCATGCCAGTACAAATTCTATCGGTGTTTGTGACTGGGTAATTGTAGCCACCAAGGCGACTGCTAATCTGCAATTACCCGATTTAATCCGTCCTCTCATCGGAGAGCATACCCAATTGCTTACTTTACAGAATGGAATGGGGAATGTTGAAAGTTTAGCCCGGGCATTCGGTTCAGACCGTACCGTTCTGGCTGGGCTCTGCTTTACCTGTATTAATCGAACTGCACCCCATGTCATCGAAAGCCTTTTGCCTGGCTATGTACAGTTTGGAGAATTGGGCCAGTCTCTTTCAGAGGATAGCAGGAAGATGGCCCAGGCCTTCAGGACTGCTGGGGTTGGTGTTCGTGAATCTGAATCTCTGGATGAAGCTCTTTGGCGAAAGCTTTGCTGGAATATTCCATTCAATGGCCTGGCAATTACGGGTGGTGGAATCACGACAGATCTCATCCTGTCAGATCCGGTACTCAAGCAAAGGGCCCATGACCTTATGATGGAGGTACAGGCGGGAGCTCAAGCATTTGGGATATTCATTGAAGATACTTTTCTCGCCCGACAGTTTGAACTGACTGAACCCATGGGCCCGTACAAACCATCCAGTTTGATTGATTTCATGGAAGGTAAACCTGTGGAAGTTGAAGCGATTTGGGGGGAGGCTCTGAGGCGGGGGAAAGCTCAAGGGGTGGGTATGCCAGAACTTACAAAATTATTCTCTGAGCTTGGGAAAGTTTGCGTTTAAATCTTTTCCGCCTTTTTTTATTTGCTTTGGTAGCCGGAAAGACCCCCGTCATTATTTTGATAAATAGTGCGTAGATCAGAGAGGTTCGGCTTCGAAAGAACAGGTTTGATGTAATTGTTGAACAGAGCATATCCCAAGGGGTTGTTTTGTTCAACCCCGCTAGGCGTTCTTGCTAGATCGCTCCACTCAGGTGCGAGGGTCCCGTTCTCCCAAAATTCCTGGCCATACTCCCACATTCCGAAATTGAGAAGGTATAGATATTCCTTGGAGGCAACACTGAAGGTATCTGGGGTATTAATATTCTCATCTCCATAGTCCTTGAGGCTGAAGACATCGTTATCGACTGCTTCTTTCATGGCGTAATACAGTTCACTTGACTGCCAACCGCTGTGAAATTCGTAATCCCATTGAAGTGCATCTTGAGAACCAGCTGCTGCCCCCGGCACACCATATAGATGAATGGTATGCATCAGGTGTTCCAAAACCTCGGCGATATCATAATCACCGACATTGTTTACCTCTCCATCACTGCTGTTTCGATACCATACCATATCGTTCATCATGTAGTTATCCAGGTTGCGGTAACCGCTGTATGATTCAATGCCGCTATCCGTTAGTGGATTTGGGGAATAATCGCTCCCTCCTCCATAGGCTAATCGTTGAGCCGCAGGATATCCTGCATGCCAGGTGCCGGAAGCACCTTGAAGGACTTGAATCATTCTTTCCTGTGATGGAATATCAATTTCGGCATCGTTTGGATCGGTGAGCAGTTTTACGGTCTGGGCGATTTTCTTGGCCCATTCATCGGGCACGGCAATTTGTCCACCCACGGAACCGGCCACAAAAAGCTGGAGACCATTGATTTCAAGGGAACGGTCGAACCAAGTTGAAATGCTGTTATTTGAAGTGATTGCACCACTCGAATAATACGCGGAAGTGTAGGCAACGGAGTCGTTCTGAGTAAACTGGGTAACCAATTCGGATTGAGAAGACCACGCTTGGTTGTCTGCCCGGTAAAACCCAAGTTGGGGAAGATAGTACCTCCAATCTTTGATTTCATTTACATAAACCCATGGATAAATAGATGAGGTGGTCCAGAGCCATTTAAGATCAGCATGATACATCCAAAAATTTTCCGCATTCGAAAAAGGAATGTAAAGCCATCCAAGATTTGTTTGATAAACCCATGGATTAGATGATTCAAAATAAACTCCCAGCCAGGAACTCTGGTACCAGTTCGAGGTTCCAAGGTAGGCAGAGTCTGGTAAAATGGATGAAGTGTTACCGTTATTTGCTGAGACTGTATAATTACCATCAGGCAATTTCATAACTGGAAAGTGGTAATCATCCGAAGTCATAAGGCTGACAATAGCTGGATCAGTCTGCGCCAACATTTCTTTTGTGTAGGGTGTCCATTCATTGGTGTAATTTGAATGGTTGCGACCTTGCCAATTTTGGGCACTAAGATGGGTGGTTGTTGCCCAATAGATGTACTCGGTAATCTGGGTTGGATAATCAGATGTTTCGTCGTAATAGGTGTACCATGCACTCTCCGGGTACTGTGCGGGAACATTTTCAAAGTAGCCTCCACGAGCCAAGTCCATTGCACTCGCCACGGATGAGCCTTGGCGTTCTCCCCAGATATCAGGAAAAGCTTCATCCCACCCTAAATCTGTGACTAAATGAAGAACTTCTTCGAGAGTGGCATCGCGGTCGTTGCCCGAGCTGCCGTTTTCAAAGATCTCATCCGCAAAAAGATTTTGGCTTCTGGTTACAAGTGGCATTAATGTTTCGAAAGATCCCGAAAACGATTCCTGCTCACTTTCGGAATCGAAAAGGACCATTGTGGCAATTTCGGAATTTGAATTTCCCAACAGTTTCGAAAGTACTTCAGGCTGATCAACCGTACCGTTCTCATCGTTGTCCAAATACTCGGCCAATACATTTGCAGTATGTAAAACTTTAGCATCAGGCACAGAGTCTGTCGCAAGTACCCGAAGGCCAAATACTTCCACGGATTTAGTAAATACATTTGAGACATTTTGTAAATCAGCTGGAAGGCTATTTGAGAGGGTGAATGTATTCCCTTGGGCGCTGAAAAAAAGAAAAGGTAACAGGATGTAGGCTGGATTCATATATTTCTTTAAAAAGAATTTGGACATTACACAATCAACATTGCATCGCCGTAGGAGAAAAAACGATAATCTTGGGCGATCGCTTCGGTATAGATTTTTTTAAGCATCGGAAGCCCATCCGCTTTGCCCGGTGATAGAAAGGCGGCGACCAGGCAGAGTAGGGTGGAGCCCGGTAGATGAAAATTGGTCAGTACATGATCAACCCCCAGGAAAGAATAGGGGGGACGGATAAATAATTGTGCTTCGGCCCGGGTCGGAGATTTTATATCCGGATCATCGGTGGCCAAATAGTGCTCAATGGTGCGCACACAGGTGGTGCCAATAGCGAGATGTTTTTGGGAGGGATCCCGGAGGGCGGATTTGGTGGATGGATTGAGGAAATATTCTTCGGCATGCATCGGATGATCTTCCACCTTTTCAGTCTCGATTGGACGAAAGGTGCCCAAACCAACGGACAGGGTAAGGTCATGAATTTCATGACCATCAGATTTTAAGTGTTTTAATATTTCAGGCGTAAAGTGAAGCCCCGCAGTAGGGGCTGCCACCGCACTTCGATTTTCTTTTTTGGCATATACGGTTTGGTATCTTTCTTCATCTGCAGCATCTGCGGGGCGGCGAACATAGGGGGGCAGGGGGAGGGAACCTAAGCGCTGAGCAAGTGCGGCAGGGTCAGGGTCGGTGAAGAGATCAAATTCGATGACATATTCCCCAGAGGGAAGACTTTCAATAACCTTTGCGTTATATTCACCCTTGAGTCCAAAAACTTTTGCTTTGGCTGTCTTACCCCCTGGTTTGAGAAGGCAACGCCATTGATTTATTTGATCTAAGTACGGGCGAAGAAGAAGGCATTCTACTTTCCCTCCGCTGGGCCGATAGCCAGGAAGCCTAGCCTTAAGAACCGAAACATCGTTTCGGAAAATGGACAGGTTTTTTGGTAGAAGTGATGGGAGTTTATCAAAAAAATGATGGGATATTTCTTGTGAACTCCGATCAAATACAAGCAAGCGGGATTGATCCCGACACACGGATGGAGATTGAGCAATCTGTTTGCTTGGTAGTTTGAACTGTAGGTCAGAAGTGAGCATTTAAAAAAAAGAGCAAGAAAAGCACATCGACAAGCGAAGAGCAATTTCCTAACTTTGTAATTTCGCTAAATCAATAACCCAATCTTTTTTCTCATGTCTGATTCTAACGAACTTGTATTTCCTCCCTCTTCGGCTTCAGCCAATGCTCATTTGAAAAATATGGATGAATATCAAGCCATGTATAAAAAAAGTATTGATGATCCAGAAACTTTTTGGGCAGAGGTTGCTGATGACTTTCACTGGTTTTCCAGATGGGATACGGTGCTTGGATCTAACTACGACCGAAGAAAAGGTCCGATCTCAATTGAATGGTTTAAGGGAGCAACGACTAATGTTTGCTATAATTGTGTCGATCGTCACCTCGCCACCCGTTCGGATAAAACGGCGATTATTTGGGAGGGGAATGAGCCTGGCGAAGATGCAACTATCACCTATGGTCAGTTACATGAACAAGTTTCCAAGTTTGCCAATACACTGAAGAGCCGAGGGGTTCAGAAAGGGGACCGAGTTTCGATCTACATGCCAATGGTTCCAGAGGCGGCGGTGGCGATGCTCGCTTGTGCTCGCATCGGGGCGGTGCATTCCGTTGTTTTTGGCGGATTTTCGGCTGAGGCGTTGGCAGATCGTATTGTAGATTCAAAATGCAAAACTCTAATTACTGCCAACGGAACATTTCGGGGTGCCAAGGCGATTCCAATGAAACCAAATGCAGACCAGGCTATGGCGAGTGCATCGGAGCGTATGGGAGAACCGGTTGAAACTTGTATTGTTGTTCGCCGAGTGGCGGAGGATGCTGGAATCACTTGTGATATGCAGGATGGTCGTGATCTTTGGTGGGATGAAGCAATGGTCAATGCCTCCCCGGATTGTCCTTGTGAGGAGATGGATGCTGAGGATCCATTGTTTGTACTCTACACCTCGGGTTCCACGGGACAGCCCAAAGGAGTGATGCATACGAGCGGTGGATACATGGTCTACACCGCAACGACTCACAAGTATGTTTTTGATTATCACGAGGAAGATGTTTATTTTTGTGCCGCTGATATTGGATGGATCACAGGGCATTCATATATCGTCTATGGTCCCTTGGCCAATGGGGCCACCACCACGATGTTTGAGAGCATCCCAACTTATCCCAATCCAGACCGTTATTGGCAGGTTATAGAAAAGTGGAATGTTAATCAGTTTTACACGGCTCCTACGGCAATCCGAGCCATTGCTGCGGCTGGTGAGGAATGGCCTCGTAACTATGATATGCCAAGCCTTCGGGTTTTGGGAAGTGTAGGCGAGCCAATAAATCCAGAAGCTTGGCGTTGGTATCATCGTAATGCAGGCAAGGAGAGATGTCCGATCGTTGACACCTGGTGGCAAACTGAAACCGGTGGTATTTTAATCACTCCACTTCCTGGAGCCACCCCCCTCAAGCCGGGTTCGGCAAGCTTCCCATTTTTTGGGGTAAATCCCGTCATTCTCGATCCGCAGAGCGGCGAAGTGATTGAAGGAAATGGAGTCAGTGGCGTATTGGCAATGAAAACCTCATGGCCCGGGCAAATGCGTACGATTTATGGGGACCATAAACGGTTTGAGGATACCTATTTTGATCAATACAAGGGATATTATTTTACGGGGGACGGGTGTCGTCGTGATGAGGATGGGTATTACTGGATAACTGGCCGTGTCGATGATGTCATTAATGTATCCGGTCATCGGATGGGAACTGCGGAAGTTGAAAGTGCTTTGGTTGCCCACGAGGCAGTTGCCGAGTCCGCTGTGGTAGGTTTCCCTCACGAGGTAAAAGGGGAAGGGATTTATGCCTATGTGACCCTCAATGCAGGCGTTGAGTACTCCGAAGATTTGCGGGCGGAGCTAAAGAAAAAAGTACGGGCTGTCATTGGTCCGATAGCAACGCCAGATGTTATTCATTGGGCTCCAGCTCTTCCCAAAACAAGATCGGGTAAGATTATGCGAAGGATTCTTCGTAAGATTGCCACGAACGAAACAGATCAGATTGGAGATGTTTCCACCTTGGCTGATCCATCCGTTGTAGAGACCTTAATTGCGAATAGGTGAATAAAAGTTTTTCTTGGTACTCGCCAAAGGGCAAAAATTTGTTCATGAGAAGAATAAAAGCATGAAAATTTACTTGAATGGGGAACTGGTAGACAAAGAGAATGCTAAAATCTCTGTCTTCGATCACGGTCTGTTGTACGGGGACGGAGTATTTGAGGGTATTCGATTGTACGATGGGTGTGTTTACAAATTAGACGAGCACCTCGAACGCTTAGAGTTTTCAGCCAAAGCCATTCTCTTAGATTTACCTTTGGATCGTAAGGGATTTGCTGAGGCTGTTTGCGAGACCTGTCGCCAAAATAATCTAAAAAATGGGTATGTTCGCTTGGTGGTTACCCGCGGAGCCGGTCACCTTGGACTTACTCCGGACGGATGTGGTCCTCCGAGCGTCATTATTATTGCGGATGAAATCCAACTTTACCCCGAAGAACTTTATAAGAATGGACTGAAAATTATCTCCGTTGCGACCCGAAGAATTAATGCATCGGCGTTACCTCCTGCCGTAAAAAGTTTAAATTATCTCAACAATATACTGGCTAAAATTGAAGCAAAGCGTGTTGGCTTTCAGGAAGCTTTAATGTTAAACGACAAGGGTGAAATAGCCGAGTGTACAGGAGATAATGTATTTATTTTAAGTAAGGGAGTTATTTTTACGCCTCCTTTAGATGCTGGTTCTCTTCGCGGTATAACCCGTGCTGCAGTTATGGACTTGGCCATGGAGCTTGGCTTTGAAGTAAAAGAGCAGGCCTTGACCCGCTATGATCTTTGGACCGCAGAGGAATGCTTTCTTACCGGCACCGCAGCCGAAGTTATTCCATGTGTGGAAGTAGACCATCGAGTGATTGGTTCAGGGAAACCGGGAGAGGCAACGCAAGCTTTGATAGGGAAGTTTCGCGAGAAAGTTAAAAAGGACGGTGTTTTTCTCTAAAAAATGTACCCATACGGTTTTCATTCTTTCAGTTGGCGCGTCATCTGCGTTGTGATTTTATAACCCACTCCTTATGTTTATATTTGTTTCATGAAATGTCACCAATGCGATAAGCAAGCTACTGTACATCTTACCCAGATCTTGAATGGGCAAATGCATAAGATGGATCTGTGCGAAAGTTGTGCCCAAGCCAAGGGTGTAACCAATCCTGAGAATTTATCGATCGGTAATTTGATGGAAAATGTTTCTGATGTACCTGAAGGCTCAGGCTCTCCCATGACTTGCGAAAGCTGTGGGACTACTCACAGTGAATTTAAGAAAGGGGGTAGGCTTGGTTGTGAAGCGTGCTACCATGTATTCCGCCCAGTGCTAGACCCGCTTCTTGATGGTATGCACGCTGGCAATAAGCACTTGGGTAAGATTCCAGCCGGTTCAAAATCTCGCGTCCAATTTGAACAGTCTATGAGTCAGTTGCGTTCGCAATTACAGGGTGCGATTGAACAAGAAAATTACGAAGATGCCGCCCGTATACGAGATCAACTGAAGGAGCTTGAGAGTAAAGAACAGGCGAATATTGAAGGGTAGACTGCATGTTTAACGATATATTAAATGATGACTTTTCCTCAACCAAAGGGCCAAAGGCAATTCCTGTTACGCTCAGTACCCGTATCAGGCTAGCCCGAAATCTTCGAGAATTTCCTTTTCCCGGTCGTGCCGAAACGTCTCAACGCCGTGCCGTTTTGACCAAGTGCATGGAAGCTATGCACGACATCAAAGACTTGGATAGTTCATACGCTGTTGAAGTGGATGATCTGAGTGAACTTGAACGGCAAATTTTAGTTGAGAAGCACTTAATCAGTCGTGAACTCTCGGATGTGGATGAGGCATCGGGTATTATCCTATCCAAAGATCGTAATTGTTGCATTATGATCAATGAAGAAGACCATTTGCGTATCCAAGTCCTTCAACCTGGATTAAATTTTAGCAAGGTTTGGAAGAGGGTGGATGCATTGGATTCCAATATTGAGTCTGAAGTTTCCTATGCTTACGACGGGGACCTTGGCTTTCTTACCGCCTGTCCAACGAATCTTGGCACTGGCATGAGGGCATCAGTTATGATGCACCTTCCGGGTTTGGTGATGTCTAAGAACATGGACAAAGTTGTGAATGCAGTTAACCAACTCGGCTTTGCGGTTCGTGGATTGTTTGGGGAGGGATCAGATGCAAGTGGCAGTATTTTTCAAATATCCAACCAACAAACACTGGGAGAGTCAGAAGGTGCGATTATTGAACGCCTTGACAAAACTTTGCAAAATTTGGTCAGGCAAGAAGAATTTGCTCGAAAAAAGTTGCTACAAGATGATGGCCGTCGTCTTATCGATAAAGTCAGCCGAGCGATCGGCTCTTTAAAATCCTGTCATTTAATCCAAAGTGCGGAGGCCATGGATTTACTTTCACTTATTCGCCTTGCTGCAGATTTCAAAATGTTACCTGACTCTTATCGCTCAACTGCTGACCGCATGTTTATTGAAATTCAGCCTGGACATGTACAGTTGGCAGCAGGCAAACCTGTGGAACCTGATGATCGCGATTATTTGAGGGCCTCACTTTTACGCCAAAAATTTGCAAAAGCTCCCTTTGTTAAAACAGATGGGTAAGTTGACTTTATTTTCTACAACTATTATATAATTCATTATGTCTGAACCAATGAGTAACTTTACGCCTCGCGCTCAACAGGTTCTTGCCCTGGCGCGAAAAGAAGCAGATCGATTTCATCACAATTATGTGGGAACTGAGCATTTATTACTCGGTTTAATTAATCTGGGTCAAGGTGTTGCAGTCAATGTGCTCCAAAAAATGGGTCTTGATCTGGACACGGTGAGACAGGCAGTGGATGAGCAAGTCGGATTAGGTCCAGAGGCAAAGCCGTCTGGAAATGTCCCTTACACCCCACGAGTAAAAAAAGTTTTGGCCTTGGCAGGGAAAGAGGCAAAAAGTCTGAATCATAGCTATGTCGGTACTGAACACATTCTCTTAGGACTGCTACGCGAAGGTGAAGGCGTAGCCGCCCGTGTTTTAAAATCTTTGGATGTGGATGCAGACCGTTGTCGTAATGAAATTTTGTCCGAGTTGGATCCCAATTTCTCGTCATCCGAAGAAACTGAGTCTTCAGTTGTGGGTGGTGTGGAAAGCGAAGAAAAGTCCAAAGATTTAAAAACCCCTGCACTTAAAGCCTTTGGCCGTGACCTCACCGAAATTGCCAAGAATGGTGAGATGGACCCTGTGGTTGGTCGTGAACAGGAAATCCGCCGAATGACCCAGGTCCTTTGCCGAAGAACTAAAAACAACCCAGTGCTCATCGGAGAGGCAGGCGTTGGCAAAACCGCCATTGTTGAGGGTTTAGCTCAGCAGATTGCGAGCGGCATGGTCCCTGAGAACTTAGTTGATAAAAGAGTTGTGACCCTCGACCTTGCTTTGATGGTTGCTGGCACAAAATATCGCGGACAATTCGAAGAGCGGATTAAGGCGGTCATGGACGAACTTAAAAAAGCTAAGAACATTATCATTTTCATTGACGAGCTACACACTATTGTGGGTGCTGGGGCCGCCGAAGGTGCCATGGATGCTTCCAATATATTCAAACCAGCTTTGAGCCGTGGAGAATTGCAATGCATTGGTGCTACCACTCTTGCGGAATATAGAAAATACATTGAGAAAGATTCGGCTTTAGACAGAAGGTTTCAATCTGTTAAGGTGGAGGCTCCCTCTGTGGACGATACCATTTTGATTCTCAAAGGTATTCGCCCAAAATATGAAGAGCACCACAATGTTCACTTTACCGACAAATCTTTAGAATCAGCGGCAAAACTTACTGATAGGTATGTCACGGGTAAACACCTTCCGGATAAAGCGATTGATGCAATTGATGAGGCCGGAGCTCGCAGCCGCATGGAGTCATTAAAGCGCCCGCCTGAGATTGAAGACCTATCGGATGAAATCAAAGAAGTTTGTACTTTAAAAGAAACGGCGATATCAGATCAAAACTTTGAAGAAGCCGCGGAAGCTCGAGATAAAGAAAAAAAATTGCGTGCCAAACGAGACCGCGTACTTGAAGAGTGGAAAAAATCCCGCGATGAGACCAAAGCTGAGGTCAACGAGGATGACATGTTGCAAGTTGTTGCGGATTGGACGGGAATTCCCCTCAGTCGTATGGAAGCAAAAGAGTCTAAAAAACTTCTCGCTCTTGAAAAAGAACTAAGAGGACAAGTAATTGGCCAAGACTTCGCGACTGAAGTAATCGCCAAAGCTCTTCGCCGTTCTCGGGCTGACCTCAAGGACCCAAAGCGTCCAATAGGTTCTTTTATGTTCCTTGGACCAACTGGTGTGGGCAAAACGCATCTGGCAAAAGTCTTAGCTGAACGTATCTTTGGAGATCAGGATTCCCTTATCCAGATAGACATGTCTGAATACATGGAAAAGCATGCAGTTTCCAGGATGATTGGTTCTCCCCCAGGTTATGTCGGTTATGAAGAAGGAGGGCAACTCACCGAAGCAATTCGTCGTAAACCTTATGCGGTTATCCTTTTTGATGAAATAGAAAAAGCTCATCCTGATGTAGCCCAAATTTTATTACAAATCTTAGAAGATGGTCGTCTTACTGATAGCTTGGGAAGGAAAGTCGATTTTCGAAACACCATTTTGATTATGACTTCTAATGTCGGAGCTCACATCTTGCAGAAAAACACTTCGATGGGTTTTTCTATGCGTGATGCGGATCAAGATTTCGACAACACTAAGGATAAGATAATGGATGAAGCCAAAAAGTCTTTCAAGCCCGAGTTCTTAAATCGTTTAACTGAAATTGTCATATTCAAACCACTTGCTAAGCAGAGCATGCATTCAATTGTTGAACTCGAGCTCAAGAAGGTTTCCGATCGCTTAATTGAGAAAAAGCTTAAACTTGATGTCACAGATGAGGCAAAAGAATTCCTCATTGAAAAAGGCTATGATGAAAAGTTTGGTGCCCGCCCCTTACGAAGAGCTGTCGAAAAATACTTGGAAGATAATTTAGCTGAGGCTCTTCTTGCTGGAAACCTTCGTAAGAATAAACCCATCAAAGTCCTTGTTGATAAAGATGATGATGTTGGGCTCTGTTTTGAGCAGACAAAAGGAAAAGAAAAAGTGGCCATACCTTCTTCTCCTGAAGTAGACGAGTCCGACAAAGATTAATCTATTTGTATTCTTTGATCGCCATGTAAGCGTGGTATTGTATGGTGTCTTCCATGCAAAAATCCTTGATTCTACTCAAACCTGACTGTTTGGATAACAAAATTGCCGGTAAGGTAATTACTCGCTTTGAAAATAACGGATATTCACTTGCTGCAAGCAAGATGATTCAACTAGATGATGCTTTATTAAAAGAGCATTACTCTCATGTGGCTCACCTTCCTTTTTTTCCAGAAATTGCCGCATTTATGAGTTCAAGACCAGTACTTGCCCTTATTCTTGAAGGGGAAGATGTCATTCAAGGAGTTCGGGATTTACTAGGACCAACCGATTCAACGATTGCTCCTGCAGGTACAATTCGTGGCGACTTAGGTACAGATCGCATGCGGAATGTAGTTCATGCATCTGATAGCATTGAGTCTGCAACAGCTGAAATAGAGCGCTTTTTTGGCGCAGAATAAAGATTTTCTTTATTTCTTCCTAATTTCTCTCCAGTAAAATTACAGCGAAGCAGGCAATTGCTTCTTCTCTTCCAACTGGGCCAAGTGTCTCATTTGTTGTCGCCTTTATACCGATACAATTTTCGGAGGTTGAAAGGGTTACGGACAGTTTTTCTCTGATTGAATTGATATAGGGTCCAATCTTTGGCTTTTGTGCCACAATAGTTAAGTCGAGATTGGCTATACGGTATCCTGCCCGTGTATATTCCTGTATTGCTTTGACCAAGATAATATTGGAATCTAAGTCTTTATTTGCTGGGTCAGTGTCAGGGAAATAGTGACCTATGTCAGGAAGTGCCAGAGCACCAAAAATTGAATCAGCTAAGGCATGGATTACACAATCAGCATCTGAATGCCCTAGTAATCCTTTGGTGTGAGGAATATTGATACCTCCCAAAATTAATTTTCGACCCTCGATTAAACGATGCAGGTCATACCCATGCCCAATTCTCATTTGTGGATTATTCATTTTTGAAGAAGGTATTCGACCAGATTGAGGTCGTCCACCTTTGTGATTTTAGGATTTGGATAATCAAGCTGTAAAAAAGTAGTCCTTTTATTTATTAGTTCCAAGGCAGCTATTTCGTCAGTGATGAAGATGCCTTTTTGATTTGCCTCCTGGAAGCCCTGAATAAGCCAGTCTTTTCTGGCTGCTTGTGGGGTCTCCATAAGCCATAGACGTGTTCGGTCTAAGGTCTTTGTACTTTGGGGTTCCTTCGAGGCTGCATGGTGAGACTCACATTCCCTGACCGTATCCTGGACGGGGCGACAAGCAACAACAGCACCGTTCTTTTCTACTGCTTCTGTGATCATGGATATGCTTGCAGAGCGGATCATAGGTCTCGCACAATCATGAACCTGGACAAATTTACACTCATCCGGTAAGGCCCGTAAACTATTAAGAACGGAGTCTTTTCTTTCTTCACCCCCCCGAATCATAATGGGAGATACCGAAGACTTTACTCCTTGTTGAACAATTTCCAACTCGGCTAGTAAAGCTTGTTTTTGTTCCTCGTCCCGGTATGCAACGACTAGCGAAGTAATTTCTTTGCTTATTAAAAATGCCTCACAACATAATCGAAATGCATTGGTATCTAGAATCGGGTGGAGTAATTTATCCTCCACCTTGTTTTTCATTCTTCGGCCTTTGCCGCCCGCTACTAAAATTGCACCATGCATGGAATCAAGCTGGTAGGGAGCTACCTCAGCTCTAATTGGATTGCCTCAAGGGCTTGTGATGGATCAGGTGCAGAAAGAATGGGTCTTCCAATGACTAAATAATTAGCTCCTGCATTTTGGGCATCTTTGGGAGTCATAATCCTTTTCTGGTCACCTCTTGCAGAGCCGGTGGGGCGAATCCCTGGAGTAACCAATTGGATGTCGGTTGCAAGGTTTTCTCTTAACATTGGAAGTTCGAGTGGAGAGCATACAATACCACCAATGCCAGAACTTTCTGCCAAGCATGCTAGTCGGATAACTTGTTCTTCAACCTTGGATGAAACACCAACGGAATGTAAATTTTCTTGGTTCATCGAAGTTAAAACAGTAACTCCAAGAAGTGTAGTTTCCGGCATCTTTTCCCGGGCGGTTGCTGCACACAATGTAAGTGCCTCTGGTCCTGCACAAGTATGAAGAGTGAGCATCTTAATGGGAAGTACGGAAAGGCTATCAATTGCTTTAGACATGGTATTGGGAATGTCATGTAATTTCAGATCTAGAAATACATGCATCCCTTTTTGGACACATCGATCAATAATTCCAGGTCCGTCTCGCAGGTAGCTTTGTAAGCCAATTTTTACCCACTTTAATTGGCTTCCGACCTGATCCAAAATGGAGTCGGCTTCGGCACGGTTTTCTACATCTAAGGCTAGTATTACTTCGGTTTTTGAATTACTCACAATTTCCAATCATGTAGGATCAGGAGAGCGAGCCAAATCTATTCTTTCTCGTCCTTGTCCGATTTATCTTATTTACTTTCATTCATGGGTTTAAAAGATGCGATTCAACGAGTAAGTTTGCCGGCACCTGCAAAGATTAATTTGTTTTTGGCTGTTACGGGAAAGCGAGCGGATGGATTTCATGACCTTGTCTCGGTGATGGCTAAACTCGGCCTGGCTGATCTGGTTACCATTGATAGAGTTGAGCAAGAGAACCACCTGTCCTGTGTATGTAACGGAACAGACAGGTTAAATGGTGTCAATAACCTCGCTGAAGATGCAGTGCAGGCTTGGCGGACATTCACCGGAATCAAGGATGGCCTTCAACTTACTATTCATAAAGAAATTCCTATTGAGGCTGGACTGGGCGGAGGAAGTTCAGACGCAGTGGCCACTCTTTTGGGGTTAAATGCAATGATGGATAATCCTTTAAGCCACCAGGATTTAATTAAGCTGTCTGCAGAAGTAGGATCAGATTGCCCGAGTTTTTTGATACCGGGGCTATGCGTGGCTCAAGGAAGAGGAGAGAGAGTTCGAGCTACTTCTCCTTCCTTACACCAAGAAATGCAGGGTAAACCTGTGCTTCTTTTTAAACCGCCCTTGGGTTTTTCAACTGCTGACATATTTGAGGCTTTCAGCGGAAGCAAAAGGTTTTCGGCAACCGAAGAAGTACGGCAAAAGTTAATTGATTGGGAGTCATGTAAGCTTCCAACAGCTGAATTTTTATCCAATGATTTAGAATTTCCTATCTGGGAAAAGCACCTGTATATTCCTGCACTCTTTCGGGTTCTCCAAGAAGAATTTGGCTTGTTCCCAAGATTGTCGGGCAGTGGCTCTTGCTGTTTTTGTATTGGGACTGAAAATGTGCCTTGGTTGGCAGTGGAAAAAGTAATCCGTCTTGCATGGGGAGATGATGCTTTCGTTCAACAAGTTCAGATCATCTAATTTTTAAAAGAAAGATTTTGTTTCCCCAACCAGCAAGATTCATACATAGTGAGAGGTTATCATTTTAAATGAAATCACATAACACCAATGACCAAAAAGAAGAAATTATCTTCTACGGCCTACCAGCTTCGCCCGGTGTGTCTCATGGTCCTGCCTTTAGGTTCCTCCATAGCAATGTCGAGGTTTTACAATATCAGGTTGAAGAAAGTGATCATGAATCAGAAATAGAACGGTTCAAGGAAGCTCTCAAGCTTACCCAATCTCAAATTCGTCAAATTCGTGAGGATGTGGCCAAAAACTTAAGTGAGAAAGAAGCCTCAATCTTCGATGCCCATCTTTTAGTTCTCGAGGACAAAGCACTGATTGATGATGTGGTAAACGAAATTCAAAACAGTGGAGATAATGTAGAGCAGTGTGTTGACCGAGTCACCCGCAAGTACATGGATTTTTTTAATAAGTTAGAAGACGAGTACCTACGAGAGCGATCTTCTGATTTAAAAGATATTTCAAAACGGCTCCTCCGTAATTTGGTTGGGGCAACGGCAGCAGGGACTGCTTTTCTCGATGAGCCTAAAGTCTTAGTTTCTGAAGACTTAAGCCCTTCTGATACAGCCTCTTTGGATAGGTCCAAAATTCTTGGTATTGCGACTGACACTGGAGGGATGACCAGTCACGCAGTAATTATGGCCCGTGCCAGTAGTGTTCCGGCAGTTGTCGGGCTACGCGGGCTTACAGAACGGATTAAAGAGGGGGATAGTTTACTCATCGACGGTTTTGATGGGGTCGCTATTATAAACCCCAAAGAGACGACCTTATTCCGATACGGAAAAGTAAATGTTAGGCGCAAAAAAATAGAGAACCTCCTGGTCGAAGAATCAAAGCTACCAGCACAAACCAAAGATTTACAGGCTATCAATCTTTTAGCCAATGCTGATTCACAAGAGGAAGTTGAGCTTGGTATTCAGAATGATTGTCAAGGAATTGGGCTATTCCGAACAGAATCTATTTTTCTTCGTAAAAATCAAATTCCTAGCGAAGATGAACAATACATAGAGTATGCAAAGATTGTTGATGCAGCCCAAGGTCGGTTTGTGACAATACGTACGCTCGATATTGGAGGAGACAAGGTACTGAGCGGTGTATCCAATGCAGATGAACAAAATCCATTCATGGGTTTTCGAGCTATCAGGTATTGCCTTCGTAATCCAGATGTTTTCCTCGATCAACTTCGAGCTATTCTTCGAGCAAGTGCCCATGGCCCAATTCGGTTAATGTTTCCCATGATTAGTGGAATTGGAGAAGTTATTCGGGCCAAGGAATTTTTAAATACGGCGAAAAAACAGCTTACAGAAAATGGCGTGATATTTGATCAAGATATCAAGGTTGGCTGTATGATTGAGACTCCCTCTGCCGTTATGATTGCGGATATGCTTGCCGATGAAGTTGACTTTTTTAGTGTTGGTACCAATGACCTCGTCCAGTACCTGCTTGCGGTTGATCGGGTAAATAATCAGATAGCTTACTTGTATGAGCCGCATCACCCCGCAGTTATTCGCTCCCTGAAAGCAATATTTGATGCAGGAAAGAAGAAAAATATTCCGGTCTCAGTTTGTGGGGAAATTGCAGGGGACCCTCATTTTCTTCCTCTATTGCTTGGGTTAGGAGTGGGTTCCATTAGTGCCAGTTCGCCACTTTTACCCGAGCTAAAGTTTTTTGCTCGTAGGTTTTCCATGGAAGAGGCGATCAAGTTTTCAAAAAAGTTATCTTTAATGAGAAGGCCGTATGAGATTAAAGAGGCCATGAATATCTTTCACGAAGAACGGGTCTCCAAAATTATTGCCTAGCTTTATTCGTCTTGAAATTTGGAAGCGAAAAGTTCACTCATTTCGCTCTCAAAATTAGTCGCAATTTCCTGTTCACATTCAAATTTTAGATCGGTTCCTCTTGCTGCCGCCAGCATCATGAGTCCCATTATACTTTTGGCGTTCACCCTTTCATCTTCTTTGGTTACCCAAATCTCTCCTGTAAAACGAGAAGCAATACGGACAATCATTGCGGCAGGGCGAGCATGTACCCCCATCTTATTAGAAACTTGAAGCACGAATTCGTGCAGTTTTCCACCTTCGTTGTCTATTGAATCGCTCATCTGATATTTGATAACAGAGAGTTTTTAAAAAAAAGACAAAGGAAAAGTTTGTAAAATACCGAGTATCAAAGCACTTATCAAAGCAGCGGCAAAATCGTCGGTCATTACCCCCCAGCCTTTTGGCAAGTTTTGTAATTTATTAATACCTAATGGTTTAAGAATATCAAAAAAACGAAAAAGAATGAATCCGGTGGTAAGCCAGAAATAAAACTGGCTATGGCTGGGATCTAGGGATGTTTCATCCAAAAATAGAAAAATAAAGGGTATTACACAAAATTCATCCCAGATTACTTCACTTGGGTCTGATTGGTTCATGATCTTTTCGGCATTTGAGCATAGCGGTACACCAATCAACAGAAGGGGGGTAAATCCTAAAATAACGGAGAAGACAGAAAATTGAAAATAGCCTGTGAGTATTCCAAATACAAGGAGCCCTGCAATTGAACCCATGGTGCCAGGCGCAGGAAGTTTTTTTCCAATCGGCCCGAGAGTGGCTAAGTTTAAGATAAAAAAATCTCGCATCAATCTTCGTCTAAAAAGAAACGCCAGTATTTACTCATGTAGAGAACCCCGGATATTACGGTGATGAACGAAGCCAGAACAAGGGTAAGGAGGGAAGCCGACTCAAGAAGATTGAGGAGTTGCCGGTGTTGTTCGGTAGCCATAAAAGGTTGTAGATCCACTTCAAGAGCCAGTTTTCCAAGGGTTAGGGAAATACAGGTTAGTTGAATGACTGTCTTTATCTTTCCTATTTTTTCAGCGGCAAGAGTTTTCCCTTTACCAGCAGCAACGAGGCGGAGACCGGTAATAAGAAGCTCCCTCGACAAAATTAATAATATAGGAAAAAGGGTCCAGATAGGAAGGGCACCCAAGGCCAACAGGCTTGTAAACATCCCCAAAGTTAGAACTTTATCAGCCAATGCATCCATGAATTTTCCAAATTCTGAAACTTGACCAAATTTACGGGCCAACCAACCATCCAGCCAATCAGTTAATGCTGCAAACAGAAACAGGCCCAGGGCTATTGTATGTGACCATTCAAAGGATAGTTCCGGCATCGGGTACAGCAAGCCAATGATTATCAGCATTAATGGAATCCTCGAAAGAGTAAGTAGGTTAGGTAAATTCATCTGATACCTTCTCTTACCCCTTTATCTTCGACATTGCAATCTCAAGCAAGAATGCCTTGAGGGTGGACGTATGTAAATGGAGTGATAAGTTGAGGTTGGTTATGGTTGTCGCTTTATACCCTGGTACATTCGATCCGGTTACAAATGGTCACTTGGATGTTCTTTCACGAGCATCAAGGTTGTTTGACCAAGTTGTGGTTGCAGTTTCTGCTGGCAATTCCGGTAAAGATACAGCGTTTAATCTTGAAGAGAGAGTCTCTCTCTTAAAGGAAAATATATCCTCTTTTAAAAATGTGACGGTTGAGCCTTTTAAAGGTCTGCTCGTTGACTATGCCATTGCTAAAAAGGCCAAGGTTTTAATTCGCGGGCTGCGAGCCGTTTCCGATTTCGAATATGAATTTCAAATGGCTCAGATGAATCGGCATTTGGACCCGGATCTTGAAACTATTTTTCTTATGCCCAACGAAAAGTATTTTTTCACCAGTTCACAACTTATCAAGCAAGTTCATCTTTATGGAGACCGAGAAACCCGATTAGTACCAGAAAATGTACTGGTTGCACTTCGAAAGCTTTCCAAAACAAGGAGCATTTAACAACACTGCATGAATACAGAGATAGAACAAGCAAACCGAAGAAAAAGATCCACCTTTGCTGTGGTTTTTCTGACCATCTTTTTGGACATGGTTGGTTTTTCAGTCCTCTTTCCGCTTTTCCCCTCCATGCTCGACCATTATTTAAGTCGTGAAGCAGTTCTGGGCGGTGGCATCGTGACGAATTTTGTTACTAACATACAGTCTCTTTCTTTCGTTGGCTTTGCACCCGAGAGTTCATTTCGGTTTGAAACCGTTGTATTTGGAGGTGCACTTGGATCACTTTATGCCTTGTTACAATTCTTTTTTGCTCCGATTTGGGGGAGGTTGTCAGATCGTATTGGGCGACGGCCAGTCTTGATTTACACCTTGGGTGGAACCGCTTTGGGTTATGCTTTGTGGATCTTTGCTGGAGATTTCTGGGTTTTAGTGCTTTCACGGATTCTGGGCGGAATGGCTGGGGGGAATTTATCGGTGGCAACTGCAGCCATTGCAGATGTTACATCCCGGGAGTCACGATCGAAAGGTATGGCTTTGGTCGGCATTGCATTTGGACTTGGTTTTATCTTGGGACCGGCGTTGGGAGGATATGCTTCGACTTGGGTTTTAGCGGAGTCAAGTGATGCAACCTTTGGTTTAAACCCATTTTCTGCGGCCGCTTTAATTAGTCTTTGCCTTGCCCTCATTAACTGGGCTTGGGTGATTGTAAGGTTTAAAGAAACTTTAAGCGTAGAAAAAAGAAACCCAGCAGGGCAACCGAAACCAGCAATTTTTCAACTCGGTAAAATTGCAAATCAAAATGTTAGAAATACCTGCCTTGTTTATCTTTTGTACATGATCTCATTCAGCGGGATGGAATTTACTCTTACTTTCTTGGCTGTAGAGAGATTCAATTACGATCCGATGAGTTTAGGTAAAATGTTTTTACTCATCGGCCTCACCCTCATTTTTGTTCAAGGCTTTTTTGTTCGTCGCTTTGTTGGGAAAATCGGCGAGAAAAATATGGCAGTGTTAGGCATTATTTTAGGTTCGATATCATTTGTGATTATTTCCCATTCCTTTGAGAGTACTATTTTTTACACGGGTTTATTCTTAATGTCCGCTGGCGTTGCTCTTATAAGCCCCACACTTACGGCCCTTACATCTCTGCATTCTGGCGAAGGTGACCAGGGTTTCCACCTTGGAGTATTCAGGTCATCGGGCTCAATGGCCCGGGCCTGCGGTCCTATGCTTGCTGGGTTCGCATACTTCGTTTACGGCTCAAAGGTAGCCTATTTGCTTGGGGCAATTATTTTAATCCTTCCCCTTGTGATCATGTTTAGAATTGCGAAACCAAACCATGAAAACACTACAAATTCACAACCTTAAAGCTTTTCACTCGCCAAAACTCTTACAACTATTAGTATGGTAGATGTTAAAACTTATACTTGCTCAACCATTATTTTGACCCCAATTACTGAATGAATCCCGAAGTTATCGATCAACTGGTCGAAAAAGATCCATCCCTTGAATCATCACGCCCTGCCTTAGAGGCAATGAAGGAAGGTGCATGTTGCATCCATCGTAGCTGGGGATTCGGTCAAATTACAGGCTTTGACAATGATCGTGGCATGGTTCTTATCGATTTCGAAGAGGAAGATCGAAAGAGTCATGCAATGGACCCAGTTTTTTGTATCGGTAAACTAGAAGTCTTACCCAGTGAGCACATTCTTTCAAAACATCGTGCGAATCCTGCCGAAATTGAGACCATAGCCAAGAAAGAGCCAGTGGAACTCGTAGTTGAGATTTTATCCACTTGTGAAGATGGTTGTGCTCAAGCCCGAGAAATTGAGAGAATCATGGCTTTTCTGCTCGGTCCAGCAAAAGGGAAAAAATGGTGGACTGCCACAAAGAAATTACTTGTCAAAGATCCTCGTGTGGCTGTCCCCAACAAAAAAATTGAGCCTTATGTTTTACGGGATGAACCAGTAAAACCTGAACAAGAAATATTACAGGACTTTTTTGACGAAAAAAGATCAAAGCATAAAATCATCCTTGCGGAAAAACTTTTCGATTTAGCAGCTGAAAAAGAAGACCTACAAGCTGATCTGCCACAGGTCTTAAACGAGCTAACCGTAGCAATTATGGAGGCTCGAAACCTTAGTCAAGCAGACCGCTTGTATGGTATCTGGGTTCGTAATAACCTTGCTCGAGATGTTGAGGAAGATGTAGAGAAATTAGAGCCCACCTCTGCTTCTATTTTAGAGGAGTGCAAAGACGACCTGCCCGGTTTGGCTGATCAAATGCCAACCAAGTTTCACCGTCGATTTCTTGATTTGGTTACCCGCGTATATGAGGGTGACTGGAAGCCTCTGGTCATAAATCTTTTACAAAATACTGCATTCAAATTTTCTGGTGAATGTGCACATTTTCTCGTTGATCAAGAAGAACCAAAACTCCTTATATCGTCGTTAAACAAAGCATTGGACGAGCAGAATGTGAAGGCACCCGTTTTACTTTGGATTCTTAAGTTTCGTGAACTATCCAAGTTTAAGGAGATTTTAAGTCCTTTGATTAATCCTCGCCTGCTTACTGCAGTATTTTCTGCCATTGATTATGAATCACTCCAGAATGCAACAACCCGCCGCATTCCGCTTGCCGAAATTTTATCAGATGACCGAGAATTGTTGCCCATTATTTTATCGAAAGGTTCGACTGAGAATGCCAAAGACCTAGCTCAAGCTTTACTTCTTAATCCTGGCTTTGAAGATTTAAGTAAACGTTCTTTGCTTGCTCGTTTTATTAAACGACATCCTGAAATCCAGGATATGATAGACGGGAATGGTTCACGAAGTGATTCTTCCGGTTCTGCTGCATCAGTCACGGATGATAGCCTGATTGTTTCTCAGGTAAGCTATGATCAGAAAATGTCTGATCTTGACCTTCTTAATAAAGAAAAGATCCCAACTAATTCGCAGGCCATTGAAGCAGCCCGTGAGCTTGGTGATTTGAGGGAGAATGCAGAGTATCAAATGGCTAAAGAGGAACAAAAGCTTCTTTTGGCTCGTCAATCGGAATTACAAACGGACCTAATGAGAGCGAAGCCTACGGACTTCACAGATGCTCCTAAAGAGAATGTCGGAATTGGTTCCATTGTTAATTTGATTGATTCAAAATCTGGTGAGAATCAAAAGTATGTAATCCTTGGTGCATGGGATAGTGATCCTGATAATAACATCCTTTCCTACCTCACTCCCCTTGGTCAAAGACTGCTCGGAAAGAAAAAGGGTGAATCCGTGGAGACAGAAGTGGAGGGTAATGTACAAAGCTGGAAAATTGAAAGCCTGAGTCGCTGGATAGATTCCAAGTAGATTTTTTGCTTTTGGCTACTGAATCTTGTTTCAGTCAGCCCATAATTTAGTTTGCAAACTCCATGGCTAGATTGGATTCTATCGTATATTGCCATGAAAATAACCGAGATATTACAGCTCCTTTCTGATAGCACGCGTTTGCGAATGCTTCGCTTACTTGCAAAAGAAGAGCTTTCGGTTGCTGAATTACAGGAGATTCTTGAGATGGGGCAGTCGAGAATATCCTCTCACCTTTCTTTACTTCGTCGAAATGGTATGGTTATAGACCGAAAAGATGGGAAAAAAACTTATTACACTCTTAGCCTAGATAAATCTTCTAAATTTAATATTGTTCGCCTAGCACTTTCAGAAGATTCAGAAGAAGAGTTTTGGGGCAGAGATCAGTCTTGTTTAGTTCGCGTTTTGGAGCGCAGACGCAGGGAAAGTGAAAAGTATTTCGATGAAGTTGCTGAACGATTAGGTAAGCATTATGTCCCCGGTCGTTCTTGGGAATCAATTGGTCATTTTCTTCTGCAGCTTGTACCTTATATTACCATTGTGGATTTAGGTGCGGGGGAAGGTATGATCTCTCAACTACTCGCTGAAAGAGCCAAAAAGGTTTATTGTATTGATAGTTCCAAGAGTATGGTACGAGTGGGGACAGAATTAGCGAAAAAGAAAAACTTTTCGAACCTGGAGTACAAACTTGGTGATATTGAAAAGGTTCCCTTAACAGATAACAGTGTTGACCTTGCGTTGATGAGTCAGTCACTACATCACGCACAGCACCCTGAACTTGCCCTGTCCGAAGCGTTCAGAATATTAAAACCTAAAGGGAAATTGATTGTTTTGGACCTTAAAAAACATCAATTCGAAAAAGCCCGTGACGCTTATGGTGACTTGTGGATGGGTTTTGGCGAAAATGAGCTTTACCGGATGATAAAAAAAGCAGGATTCAAGCGTTCAAAAGTTGAAACAGTCGCCAAGGAGACAGAGGAGCCTTTTTTCGAGACTATTCTTGGGATGGGTGAGTGCGCTTAGTTACTCACTTCTCTTAGGTTTTTTATATTTCCATTTGAGCCATAGCCTGACACTCGAAGTACTTTTCGGGTAAGACCTTTTAAGTCTTCTAAAATCAGATACAGACAGGGTACCATAAGCAGGGTGATGAAGGTGGCAAATAAGACCCCAAATCCTATCGCGATAGCCATTGGTTTCAGAAACTGAGCCTGGAGGCTTCGTTCGTATAAAATTGGAAGCAGCCCGACAAATGTGGTCAGGGATGTAAGGAGAATTGCTCGAAAACGGGCCATGCCTGCCAATCGTGCAGCTTCAAGAATCGAAGTTTCCTGGGCTCTTTTGTTTACATAATGGACTAGAACAAGGCTGTCATTAATTACGACCCCAGTTAGGGCAACAAGTCCAAAATGAGACAATTGGCTTAAGGGTAATCCAAATAAATAGTGACCGAGAACTGCACCAATTAAACCAAAAGGAATGACCGACATGATCAAAAAAGGTTGCAGGTAGGAACGAAAGGGGATGGCAAGCAGTCCATAGATTACAAATAAAGATATACCTCCAGCCTGAGCTAGCCCGGAATCGCTTTCTTCTTGTTCTTTTTTCTCCCCAACAAATGAAAAGCGAAGATTGGGGAATTCTGCCCGTAAGGCTGGTATGAAATGTTGATAAAGATCTTGTTCGATGAGCGGAATTTGAGCCACTACCTTGTCTGCTGAAGTTTGTACATTTATTATCCTGGAACGGTCCATTCTTTTAATGGTGGGATATCCTTTACCAAGCTCAATGGTAGCAACTTCTTCCAAAGGAGCTTCCACTCCGCTAGGGGTCCTTACGCGAAGGTTGGTAAGTGCTGTAAGGGTCTTACGATCAGCCAGAGGGTACCTGAGCATTACTTTCACTTCGTCGCGCTCCCTTTGGATACGTTGAATTTCTTGTCCGTAATAGGCTTGCCGCACTTGTCTGCCCAAATCTGATTGAGTTAGTCCAAGAGAGCGACCGTTGTCGGTCAGTTTAATTTTCATTTCCCTTTTCCCACCGGAATATGTGTCAGAAATATCAAAAAGTCCTTGGTAAGTTCCAAGTTTAGTCTTTAATTTTTCTGCTGCCAGACTCATTTCCTCCAGATTAAAACCTGCGATTTCCACATCAATAGCCGTTCTGCTGCCACCTGCTGCCACATCTCCGAAATATAATTCTTTGAGTCCAGGCAGTGGACCAATCCGTTCGCGCCAAAGGGCAGAAATTTGAGGAGCTGTTCGTGTCCGATCTTCAGATTTTATAAGTTCCACACTGATCTCACCCAAATTTGAGCCCGATACAATACTGGAAGAACTCTTTGGCCCACCCGAAAAAGGCTGGGCACCCATAGTCTTCATAATGTGCATGAAGGGGTTTGGTTCACCTTCTGATTCAAGATAGTCAACCACAGCGATTCTTGCCTTTTCTATTTCCTTTAATGCTTTTTCGGTGGTGGCTGCAGGCACCCCATCTTGCATGGAAATTTTTACAGATATGTAATCGGATGGAACTGGGGGTACGCCACGAATACTGGGTACATGACCACCAATTATTAATCCCATGGTTACGGCAAAAAGCCCGATGAAAAAGCTCAGAGTTAGATAGCGCCATTCAAGACACTTTTGAAGGAATGGTTGGTATGTTTTTTCAATGAACACTTCCAACCCTTTCGATATTCTATTTTGGAAGCGGGCCAACCAATTTTTAGGAACCTTATCGAAGCGGCAAAGGCTTAAATGGTAGGGAAGAATAAATTTTGATTCAATCAGTGAGAAGAATAAGGCGGGAATGACAACCAAGGGAATATCTTTCATGAGTTTCCCAAGCCAGCCTGGTAGGAAAAGCATGGGAACGAAAGCAACCATACTGGTAAGAATGGCAAAAGTTACGGGCATTGCTACCAAATGAGTTCCTTTGATGGAGGCTTGCAGGGAATTTTCACCTTTTGACCCCAAAGTGTAAACTGACTCACCAACAACAATGGCATCATCGACTAAAATTCCTAAAACAACAATAAAGGCAAAGAGTGAAACCAGGTTGATTGATGCACCCACAAAGCCCATGGTAGCGAAGGCACCCATAAAGGAGATAGGTAGTCCCAGTGCAACCCATACAGCTAGGGAAGGCCGCAGAAAAAGAGAGAGAACCAGAAACACAAGCACTAAACCTTGCAGTGCATTACGGATCATCATTTCCAGTCTCCCTTGTAGGTAATAGGAGGAGTCCTGCCAAATTGTCATGGTGATTCCTTCGGGAAGGCTGGTCGAAATATCTTTTACATAAGCATTTACTTTTTTTGAGATATCCAAAGGACTTTGTTTTCCAACTCTGAAAATGCGCAGGGTGACAGCTGGCTCATCTGTGAATTTCGTGTACAGGGCTTTATCTTCAAATCCATCTTTTACCTCGGCAAGTTCACCCAAGCTTAAGTGAGAACCATTGGAAGATGTAAGAATTTGCATCTTTTCAAATTGTTTTCCGTTATGGGCCTTACCCATGGAGCGGAGAAGGGTTTCTCCGGAAGAGGTGCGGGCAACTCCACCTGGAATGTCAACCGAGTTACTTTTTATAGCTCGTGACACTTCATCAAAGCTCATTCCATACTCACGTAATGCATTTTCTGAAACCTCAATTCCAATTTCTGGTTTCCGGATGCCTGCTATCTCAACCTGAGTAATACCGGGTAGGTTTGTTAACTCATCTAGGGTTTTATCAGCGAGCTTGCGAAGAGACTTTTCATCACAGTCTCCATGAATAGCCAAGGCCAAAACCCGACGTTTTTGGGTGGCCACTTCTACCATCGGTTTTTCAGCTTCTTCCGGGAAATTTAAAATTGAGTCCACCCGAACTTTTATTTCATCCGCCAAAAGCTTAGCATCTTTTCCACGGCTGACTTGTACGCTGACCACCCCCAAGTTTTCACGAGCAAAAGATGTCATCTCTTTGATGCCATCAAGATCCCAGATCTTTTCTTCAACTTGCTTACATATACCATCCTCCACTTCGAGAGGAGCCGCACCCGGGTAAGGCACCGATATGGTAACCAAGTCCAAGTCGAATTCCGGGAAGAGTTCCATCTTAAGAGCCCGGATTGAGAAAAAGCCGGAAATGACGATGATTCCCATCAGGAGGTTTGCCGCAACCCCGTTTCGTGCAAACCAAGCAATCATTGAGCAGTTTGGTTCAGATCCGATACCGAATTAACCAGCTGGACTTCCATGCCGTTGGCAATAATTTCAATCGGGGTGATACATACCTTTTCACCATTTGCCAAACCATCATTGACCCATACTTCTTTATCTGATCGATAAATGGTGTCGACTTGCCTGACTTGAAGACGGTTTTCTTCGTTCACGACTAGGATTGTATTTTGGGTGCGGAAAGCAGAATCCGGAATGACGAATACATCTCTGGATGCACCATGTAATTTTAAATTTACAAATTGGCCCACAGAAAGTGGTTCTTTTACTTGTTCTTGGGAGAATGGGTTGGCAAAGCAATGGTTTACTAAGCCCACAAGCTTGGTTAGCCTAGTTTGTGAGTCGACGACACCTTCTGATCTTGCAAGTTTCCCGCGATGGATAATGTCACCCTGCTTGTTTATAATTTCTATTTCTACAGACAATTCATTCGTGCTATCAAAGCCGTCGGTGAAACCGAGAAAATTCATCTCTGATTGGCTCAGCGAAAGAAAAACCTCTGCTGAATCTAAGGCATAAATTTCCGCCAATGCCGATGGTGAACCTGAGCCCACTTGTTGCCCCACATCAACCATTGTTTTCAAAATTCGACCTTGAAATGGAGCCTGAACGGAAGCCCTCTCTAAATTCTGCTCGGCTTGTGCTAGCTTTGCATTTGCCGCCCCCTCTTCTGCCCGTGCTTTTTGGATTTGTGGAATTCTTTTAACGAGGTCTGAAGCAAGGGTCCAGTCACGGTCACCCCACTCAATTCTAGCTTGCTTAGATAATTCAAGCTCTTGGGTAAGTTGTAGGTTGGTGCGGCTTACATTGGCTTTGGCTTCAGCCAAAGCAGCCTTCAGGTTGGTGTCTTCAATTGTAAGCAATAAGTCACCTTTCTTAAAAAAACCACCTGAACGGAATGATTTGGCTGAAGATTTTTCTTTCGCGATAGGGGCAACACCCTGAACTATTCCAGGGACTTCAGCGATTAAGGTGGTGAGGGTTTGTGGTCTAACTGTACCGAAAGTTGCGATACTAGATCGTAATTTAACTTTTTTAACATTTAGGGTCTCGACGAAAGGAATTTTCCGTTTCACTTCTTTCGCTTGAGGTTCAGGGCGCATGGTGATCAATGTTCGAGATGCGAATAATAAAACGCCCAAAACAATCACGGGAAGAATAATTTTTTTCATGGTTCAGTTTGGAGGGCAGGTATACCCAAGCCTAAAAAGAGATTTACGCGGTTTATAGCCCTTTGCTTGCGGATGTTTAGCAGGCTACTTTTAGAATCAAAAAATCTACGTTGAGAATCCAATGCGTCAAAAATGCCTTGGATTCCACTTTTATAGCGGTCCCAACTGATTTGGGCCGCTGACTCGGCGGCTTTCGAAGCCGTTTGTAAATAAGTTTCTTCTGCACGAAGTCTACCTTCGTTAAAAAGAAGCGTTTCTACTTCTGTAAAAGCTCGCAGAGCGGTTGCCCGATAATTTGCAAAGGCAGCCTGCTTAAGGGCATCCGCTCTTCGTATCTGAGCTTTGAGGCGTCCACCTTGAAAGAGAGGCTGGGTCAGAGACCCGCCAAGTTCCCAGGTTTGAAATTGATTATCGAGCAAATCTTCAAAGTTTTCCGCTCGACTGCCAGGACCACCAGAGATTGACAGGGAGGGTAGGAGGCTCAAGCGGGAAGCAGAGAGATCAAAACCGGAGGCTTCAAGTTGGAGGCGGGAAGACAGAATATCAGGCCGGTTTTCCAGGGCAGTTGATGGAGTAGGGGGAAGAGCCAAAGAAGTGAGCTTGGGTAATAAGGTGGAAGCGTTCAAATCTAATTGACCGTGTGGGTACATACCTAAAAGAGCTTCAAGTTTTCGCACGGACTGGCTTTGTGTCCTAATACGCATGGAGTGGGAAGCCTGTGCACTTGCAAAAGCACTTGTGGCTAAATCATTTTCAAGAGAGGTAGCCAGACCATTTTTAAAACGATTTGATACAAAATTCTGATTGGTGCCAAAAATATCCATGGTTTGGCGAGCAAGTTCGGCCTGTTGTTGGTTCTCGGCTATCTCGAACCAAGTTTTCGATACCTGTCCAGCGATGGATAATCTGGCTCCCTCATAGTTCTGCGATGCCATCTCAAAATATTTTTTGGCGGATTCTTTTTGGGACTTTAATTTACCCCATAAATCAATTTCCCAACTTAGGTTGAGGCCGGCATTGAAGCTATTACTTGTAAAAGAGGTGCTCCCATTTGGTAAATTGAAGCCAATTAAATTTCTTTTACTTCGGCTTCCTGTAACACCAAGGTTAGCTTGGGGGCTCAGATTAGCTCCTATGATAACAGCTTCTTCGCCGCGAGCGAGTGTTTGCTCTGCCTGAGTTATAAGCTGGGGATTTCTGCTCCAAGCAGTTCGGATGGCTTCAGTCAGCCAAGGGTCCTCAAAGGTATCAGCCCAGTAGATTGTTTCCTGGGTTTCGCTGATATTTGTATCCCAAGAAGCCCATTTGTCAGGAATATCTTCCAAAGGTTTTGGGCTTTTCATATCAGGTTTATGGGATACACAGCTGGTTACAAATAATGCACAAATCAGAGAATACGATAAGGGTATGAATATCTTCATTTGCTTATTCATTTAATACCAACTTCAACACCGTAGCTTACTAAAAGAATCAAAAGTCTGATCATAGTGTTTGTATCATTTTCATCTCAAAGGACTTGGGGGTAATCGTGAAGTCTTCGGTGTTGAGCAAAGGCTCCAAGCATGGCAGCAATGGAGAAGTGCAGATTCCAATAACCTTTCCCGGATATTTGGTTTGTTTGCCGTGAGGATTTCTTCATTCACAGAACGATTGTTTAAACATTTGTTTGAAATTTACAAGCTTAGGCATTTTTTTGTTCAGACATTCTAACTGATGGAATTCCATGAGCCGAAGAATGGCGCAAATATTTTTCAGAATATCTGAAATTTATGAATTTTTCATGATTACTGCTAATTTGCCTCAAGCTTGACCTGCTTTGGCATTGACAAAACAATGGAATTTCGGTTTTTTGATCCTTTTCTCGCAATTTCCCTTTACACTTTACGAAGAACAGAAATGATCAAGATTCGCTTGCAAAGACACGGTGCTCGTCATGCACCTTTTTATCGTATGGTAGTCGCACCATCGACATCACGCCGCGACGGGAGGTTTATCGAAGTTCTCGGTACTTACAACCCGCAAGCCCATGCCCGGACTGAAGAGCTAAAGCTTAAGATGGAGCGGGTTGATCATTGGTTACAAGTTGGTGCACAACCCACAGACACAGCGAAAAGTTTAATTAAGCAAGGCCGAATGAGTCCAGAAGAGTGGCTTGAACGTGCTGAGAAGAACACCAAGGCGAAAGCGGAGCGAGTTAAGAGAAAAAATGCGCCTGTTATCGAAGAGACTGCTCCAGTAGCTGAAGAAAAAGCAGAAGATGCAGCAGCTGAAGCGAGCCCTGAAGCAGAGGTTAAGGAAGAAACAAAATCCAAAGTTGCTCCAGAACCTAAAAAAGAAGAGCCTGCTGCTCCAGATGCAAATGCCGAAGGAGAAACCAAAGCTGAAGCACCAAAGGAGGATTCCAAGGACCAACCGAAAGAGGAATCTAAGGAAGATAAGGAGTCGGAGGCATAAATACTCTTTCGCCTTTTTCTCCCTTATTATGTTTTTAATTGGTGCCCATGATTCGTATGATGAGCCCAGCTTTGCGTTTCGACGTCCTTTCGCTTTTTCCTAAATCTGTTGATGGGTTTGCGGAAGAAAGTATTTTAGGAAAAGCAGTTGCCCAAGGCTTAATTGAGATAAACTCCCTTGACCTTCGCCGATGGGCTGAAGGAAAGCACCGCGAAACAGACGACCGACCATTTGGTGGTGGGGCTGGTATGGTTCTTAAACCTCAACCGATTTTCGACGCAATTGAGGATATCTCTACGGATCGTACCCAAGTCATTTATGCCACGCCAGACGGGGAGCCTTTTACTTCCGAATTGGCCAAGGAATTATCTCACGAGTCTCATCTTGTTTTTCTGAGTGGTCACTATGAAGGTATAGACCAACGAGTCAGGGATCATGTAGTTCACCGTGAGATAAGCATAGGAGACTATGTAATTACCAACGGAACCCTTGCTTCCGCCGTTATGATCGATGCGATTTCTCGCCACATTCCCGGTGTTTTGGGCGACCCTGAATCGTTGGAAAATGAATCCTTTGAATCCAATCAACTTTCTCACCCTCAATACACTCGGCCCCATGACTTTCGAGGGATGAAAGTACCTCAGGTTCTACTTTCCGGTAACCATGAAGAAATTTCCAAATGGCGGGAAAATGAACGTCTCGTTAAAACGGAGCGGATCCGACCAGATTTATTGAATGCTAATACACAAAGTTAACAAAGAAGAATTATGAACAACCAATTACTCGACGAAGTTACTAAAGAATATCTTAAAGATCGTGAACCTTTTAAGGTCGGAGATGGTGTAAATGTACATGTTCGAGTACGCGAAGGTGAGAAAGAAAGAATCCAAATTTTCAAAGGTATCGTGATCGCCCGCAAAGGTTCTGGCGTTCATGAAACTTTTACCGTCCGCCGAATTGCTTCGGGTGTTGGTGTTGAAAGAGTTTTTCCTGTCCATTCCCCGCTCGTTGATAAGGTGGAAATTGACCGAGAAAGTATTACCATGAGATCTCGTCTTTACTACTTGCGCGACCGAATCGGTAAAGAAGCGATCAAGGTGAAAGAAAAACGCTTATACGAAGCTAAAAGAAAAGGGAAGTAACCTACACCTCCCTCGTATGTGGGGGGGGGCACTTAACTGGTTCGTAGCAGATTGAGCCGTTGTGGGGAAAGAAACTCATCAAGTAGTTTTTTCCCTTGGGCATATTCTAGTTTATCGCTTTGAGCATCCAAAACTTCCCTGTAAATGGCATGGAGCTTTCTTCCATACTCTAGGGGAGAAAACTGCTTCTCCACTGCTGCTTTATTACTTTCAATGGCGTTTACACTCGGTATATTTAGGGTAAGTTGTTCTCGTATTTGATCTAACAAAACCGGAGATTTTTGGAGCTTCCCCAGGATTTGCCTTTGCAGTTCTTCATTCAGTCTGCCAAAATCAACTTTTCCTTTATGTACAAATGAATGGTAAGCTTGTTCAACACTGTCAGCTGGCAAGGGGATGCCATAACTCGTGTAAAACTCCTGGAGTGCAAGTCGGATTGCTTCTTGTAGCTTGCCTGGCTCATCTAGTAGATCCACATTTACATCGCACCTTTCATAGAGGTTTTTAAGGTCAATACCAAGGTTTGTAAAGTCAGAGGTGATTTCTGGCAGGTTGCGGCCACAAAGTCCTTTTCGGTATGTCCATGGTTCAAGGAAGCCAAGACCAAAGCCCTCGGCTACACTCGTTGAGATAATAGCCCTAGCATGGTTTACCATTTGGGGAAAGGACGCAGAACAATTTTCCCCAAGGCCGAAAGTTAGGTTAAGGTTTTGGTTGGCAGCAAAATCTTTCCACTGATTATATTCACTTTCAAAGTTTGGATTGGTTGGACCAAGACTATTGGCAAAATGTTTTTCAGGATGAGCTATTGATAGGAGTGCTAGTTCTCCTAAGTTTTTTCTGCGGACTGCCCGCACAGGATATAAAAATAGATTTTCGGGCAATTCAGGGTGAGTTTCCCCGTCTGCCTGATTACCTCCAAAAGGAATGGCATTAGCTAAAAGGTGAGCTTTGCTGGGCAACCCTGCCAGCATGAGATCCAGAAAGGAAAGGTCACGGTGATTAAGGGCTGCGTAGTGAATTCTTTCTGAACTTGGATAAGTGGAGGCATAGCAATGATTGAGACATGTAAAATTTCCAGGCCTTCCGTCCTCTGCAAAATCATGAGGGTGAAGGAGCATGAAAGCTCCTTTATTTGCCAATAAGCTTATTGCCATTGGTAGCGCTGGGTTTTTGCCAAGCGAGTGGTTATGAATGTGCCAAATATCGGGGTTTGCTCCGAGGCTTTCTCGGGCAGCCGTTTCCATTCTTTCTACGAGAATGCTAGGAGAAATTGCTTCCTCCGGATGAGCATAGTCTAGCCCATCCACTACTTGTATATCTTTTATTAATTTACCGGGATAGGTCCTGCCGCTTAGAACGACAGTCTGAATGGGTAAATCAGCGGACTCCCAGGCCCCCAGTGTGTTCTCAATTACACGCGTTACCCCACCGGGTTGGAGGTGGTAATGAACAATTGCAACTTTCATCCGAGGTGAGCGTTGCTTATTTCGCTTTACTTGTTGCGGTTTAAGTACCCATTAATCTCAATCATTGGCGGCCTTTCTTCTTCTATCACCTCTTGGGCAATTTGATTGTAGATCCCATCTTCAACTTCAAACCTGCGGTAAAAAGTTTCCATATCGGGCATTTGGTCAATTTTTCCCTGAGCATGAAGTCGGTTGAAAAAAGTTTGGAGAATACCAAAACTCATTTTACCCAATGCATTGGTGGTCTGATTCCGGTGAACTCTTCGGTCAAGGTCAGTTTGAGCAAAAGCCTCCAAACCGAATGTATCATAGAGATCAAGCAGGTGAGAAGTCTCGACACCATAACCAATGGGAAAGGGTATCTTTTCCAGCACTTCTCTACGAGCTGCATATTCACCTGATAAGGGCTGGACCACATTTGTAAGTTCTGGATAAAAAGAGAGAGAACAGCGGGCGAATTAAAATTTCTGTCACCCTGCCACCACCGCTTGATCGTAACCCGGACGAATAATTGAGAGGACGGTCATAAAATGCTTTTACGTAATGAACTTCGTCTCTTCGTATAAGGGGGGCAACCAAGCCGTAAACAAAGCGGGGATGAATATTTGAAATATCGGCATCCACATAACAAATAATATCACCTTTAAGTTGATGTATGGCTTTCCACAGGTTTTCTCCTTTTCCGCGTTTATCGCCAACTTCAGGTAAAATATCAGAAGCTAGGTAGACATCGGCCCCAAAATTACTCGCGACTTCCAGGGTCTTGTCTGTTGAGCCAGAGTCGATCACTGCAAATTCGTCAATAAGTGGATATCGTTCCATCAATTCCGAACGAAGGATTAACACTTCCTTTCCAATGGTTTTTTCTTCGTTTAGTGTCGGAATACAAAGAGAGATTTTTAGCCCTTTCTTTTCTTTTTCCTCCACTAGTTTTAAGATATCCCAAAACTCACCGTGATGAAAAGTGTTGTTATCTAGCCATTTTTGATTGTTTCCAGTCATGATTCACAAAGTCCTAGGTCAATTGCGCGTAGCAATGTGATCATTTGAGCCATACCAGAATAAAGGGGCTCAAGTTTTATGGTTTCATTCGCTTCCCGCACATTTTCCGCAGAGGTAAGGCCCAAAGTAACACCCGGGTGACCGGCTAAGATAATCGAATTTAAATCCCCCGTACTTGGGTCGACCGCTGGGGTGACACCGGCCTCGCTCATTATACTTCGAGTCGTCTTCACGAGAGGGTGGGTAAATGGGATGCCGCAGTTTTTTCTTTTAGCGACCACTTCCATCTCTACCTGAATCCCAGTTTCCATCGAGTACTGTTCACATAATTCATTTACCTGGGTTTCCATTTCGTCAACAACTTCATCGCCTTCACTGGATATCTCAAAACTCAAACTTCCACTTCGTGGAGAGGTATTAAAACTCGAACCAGAATGCATTGCTCCAAATACCATTTTTGTTTTTGGCTCTTTGGGCACAGGGATCTCCATGACCTGACTGACAAAGCGGGTGAGGTGAGAAATAGCACCCGCAGCACCGAAGCGATTCCAGTCATAATTACCGGGTAATTTCAGACTTATCTGCCCTCGTAATGCCCCAAGTCCGGAGTAACTGAGTCTGCCTTGCTCTGCACCTTCGACACAGATACCAGCTCGGATTGGTCGTTGTTTGGTTTCAAGGAACCCGCGAGAACCCTCCAGGTTTGCAACCCCAAGACTTTTGGTGTTTATCAATAATAACAGATCATCTTTGAAATGTATTCCAAGCTTATCGAGTAAATTGGGAAGACCGACAACCGCTGCCATTCCAATGGCATTATCTGCAATGCCAGGGCCGGTAATATAATCCGATCCAACATTCAGCACATGGCGCACATCTGACCCAAATACAGAATCTGCATGGGCCATTACGAGGACAGAGGCGGAACCTTCAGTCCCTGGAAGAATTCCTGATGCATTCCCCAAATCATCAATTTCTGGGTCATCGAGCCCATTTTCACGAAAGCGGTCGAGTGCAAGCCGTACTCGATCCTCTTCGCCAAAGGTTGGAGATGGTATTTCTCCCAACAAAACCGCATCGGTTAAGTAAGTTTCTCGATTTTCCCGTAAACCTTCAATCAGCGAGGGAATATCTTTTAGTAAAGATTCTAAGGCCGCATCCTTAGTCATTGTTTCAATAGTCATTACCTCCGAACTACGAAAATCCTGAGCAACATGCCACGTTAAACTTTTAAATCTTTTTTTATTGGTTGAAAAAAGGGCTCGTATCCTGCATCACCCAAAAGAGAAAGAAAACTTCTTCCTCTTACTAAAATGTCAAAGAATATTGGATTTATCTCAACTCGTTTCGCCGGACAAGACGGCGTATCCCTAGAAAGTGCTAAATGGGCAGAAGTTCTGTGGGAGGATCGTCATGTCAGTTATTGGTATAGTGGGGAAAGTGATCGAGATCCGGATATCAGCTTTGTGGTACCTGAGGCTTATTTTGGTTTTTCTGAAAACCAATGGATTAATGACAGAATTTGGGGTGCAGGCCAACGAGACCGTTTTGTTAGCGAGCGAATCCGTGCCTTGGTGGATTATCTAAAAAGTAGTCTTTATCGCTTCGTGGATAAATTTAGTATTGATATTCTTATCCCTCAAAATTGTCTCGCTATCCCCATGCATCTGCCTTTGGGGATTGCGGTCACGGAATTTCTCTCGGAGACTGGTATTCCTGCTATTGCTCATCACCATGACTTTTTCTGGGAGCGAACTCGATTTTCAGTAAATTCGGTACCCGAATATCTCGATATGGCTTTTCCGCCAAAACTTCCCAATATGAGGGATGTAGTTATCAATCAAGAGGCACAGGAGCAACTCGCTCTGCGTAAAGGTTCGTCTTCTTTGGTCATTCCAAATGTTTTTGATTTTGATAATCCACCAGATCAGGCAGATAGCTATGCGGCAGATGTTCGGTCTGAACTTGGGCTCGCTGAAGATGACTTTTTTATTCTTCAGCCAACACGGGTTGTTCCCCGTAAAGGAATTGAGCAGGCCATCAAACTGGTGAGCTTATTGAAAGATCCAAAGTGCAAATTGGTTATTTCCCATGAAGCGGGAGATGAAGGGTACGAATACCTTGGGATGCTTGAGCAATTAGCCAAGGAAGAAAAAGTTGATATGAGAGTCGTAGCCCACCGGGTCGGGGAAGTTCGACAGCGTGATTCTGAAGGCAGGAAGATTTACACCCTTTGGGACCTTTACCACCATGCAGATTTTGTGACCTACCCAAGTACCTATGAAGGATTTGGTAACGCTCTACTGGAAGCTATTTATTTTCGTAAGCCAGTTCTCATAAATAGGTATTCTATTTTCGTTCGTGACATTGAGCCAAAAGGCTTTCGCCTGCTGACAATGGATGGCTTTGTGACGCCAAGCATTGCCAAGCGGGTGGAACAAATTTTGCATGATTCCAAATTACGGCAAGAAATTGTGAATCATAACTATGAAGTGGCCCGCCAATTTTACTCTTATTCCACCGTTCGGGGAAACCTTCGGGCGTTTATTGCAAGTCTTACCGGATATTGATTTATGCACACATCTTCTAATAATTCTGCGATTAAGCACATTTCCAGTGCCAAGTTAAAAACCATTCGCCGGCGCCTGTCTGGGCTTTATGGAGTGGAGCAAGCGGATGCTCTTCTGGAACGTTTTTATCTGATGATTGGGCGGTATGGCATTGGAGTGCAAGCTAACCGAAAAACTCAGGAACTCACCCAGCGGGACACGATGTTGATTACATACGCCGACATGGTTTCAAAGGAGGGAGAGCAACCTCTTTCCACTTTACGGGAATTTTGTACAGCTCGCCTGAAAGGGGCTTTTTCAACGGTGCACATTTTGCCATTTTATCCCTGGACATCAGATGACGGGTTTTCGGTGGTTGATTATCGAAAAGTGGACCAAAGATATGGTTCGTGGGAAGATGTTTCCAAGTTTGCAGAAGAATTTGATCTGATGTTTGACCTTGTTTTGAATCATTGCTCATCTAAGAGTCCGTGGTTTAAGGAATGGGTTTCCGGAGTAGAACCTGGACGCAATTACATCATGGAAGGAGACAAAAAAGCGGATTTGTCTACGGTTGTACGTCCCCGTGCTACCCCCTTACTCACCCCATACCAAACCCGTGGAGGAGCCCGGTTGGTTTGGACCACCTTCAGTGCGGATCAGGTAGATTTGGACTGGACCAGCCCAGACTTGCTCTTTGAATTTTTGGATATCATTTTATATTACATCTCCATAGGGTGCCGGATTCTTCGTTTGGATGCCGTCGCTTTTTTATGGAAAAAAATAGGCACCAATTGTTTACACCTACCAGAAACTCATCAGGTTATTAAACTGATACGAAATTTCTTAGAAGTTGTAGCACCGGAAGTGGTCATTCTTACCGAGACTAATGTGCCTCATGAGGAAAATATTTCCTATTTTGGAAAAGGGGATGAAGCCCACGCCGTTTATCAATTTTCACTTCCTCCACTTTTACTCCACGGTCTTCTTCGGGGCACGGCATCCAAGCTCACGAACTGGGCCGCCAATCTGGCTCCACCTCCTAAAGGGTGTCATTTTTTAAACTTCACAGCCAGTCATGACGGAATAGGAATGCGTCCCCTGGAAGGGATTTTGCCACAAGACGAAATCCTTGATCTGGCTGAAGAAATCAGAAACAAAGGGGGCTTTGTTTCGATGAGGAAGATGGAAGATGGTTCAGAAAGTCCTTATGAATTAAATTCAACTTATCTATCTGCTTTGGCCGATCCTGAAAATGAAAAGCTTGGCCAAGCCCGCTTTCTTTGCTCACAAGCCGTTGCCCTCTCAATGAAGGGTATACCTGCCGTTTATTTCCATTCATTGAGTGGAACGCCCAATAACTTAGCAGGTGTAAAAGAGACAGGGCAAAACCGTACAATTAATCGAAAAAAATGGGATTTGGCTGAGTTGGAAGATTTATTAGATGATGAGAAATCTCTGTCTGCTGATATTTTTGCTTGGTATACTCGTACTTTGCGATGCCGTGCTTCATGCCCTGCCTTTCATCCTGATGCTCCCCAAAAAGTTTTGGATTTAGGCTCATCTGTTTTTGCCTTGGAAAGAAAGTCGGTGGATGGAACACTCACCGTACTATGTCTTTTTAATTTTACCCCGCAAGACCTGAAGCTTCAATCCATGGAAAGTTTACATTTGAATTTCCCGGATGGTAAAGCCCGAGATTTAATTGGTGGCGGTGAAGTTGAATGGGGAGACGGTTGCCTGTCATTGCGCCCTTTTCAAGCTCTTTGGTTGTCGAGCAATTGAACCTCCTTCTTCTCGATCAACAGGTATCCCGCCTGCACCTTGATAAAAAAGATCCAAGGTCTAGGCACCTGGAGGATGTTTTAAAAGTAAAACCAGGAGATTGTATTGATTTAGCAGTGCAAGATGGGCCTAAAGGAAAGGGGCGGGTTTCTGATGCAAAAGATGGAAGTTTTACATTGGAAATTGAATGGCTTCCTCTTCACGAACCTGACTGCTATCCCATTTCTTTAGTCCTTGGTCTGGCCCGCCCCCAAACTTGTCGTAAGGTCTTGGATCAGGCAGCATCGTTAGGAGTCCGTTCTTTTTCTTTTTTTGGAGCCGATAAAGGAGAAGCTTCTTATGGCCAAAGTACTCTATGGACGAGTGATGAGTGGAAAAAGAAGATTGAAGGCGGCGTAGCCCAAGCCTTTGCCAGTTCGATTCCAACTTGTTCACTTTTTACCAATTTGGATGAAGCCCTTGAACAAGAAAAGCCGGGCGGTGGTATTGCTCTCGATAATTATGAGGCTTCCCAACCATTATCAGTTGTGAAGAGAGTGAAGGGAAAAGAATATGTTCTCTGTATCGGACCAGAGCGGGGATGGTCTGACCGGGAAAGAAAATTACTACGAAGATACCACTATGAACTTTTCCATTTAGGGCCTCGCGTTCTTCGAGTAGAGACAGCTGTAGTCGCAGCCCTTGGTCTGATTGCTGGGGCTTATTGGAGTTAGGTAGAGAAGTGAGGGGAGAAAATCCGAAAGCTTGGGGACCCTTTCTTTTCTTTCCCTAATACTTTAATTTTTTCCCATTGCTTAAAATCTGATTTGGCTTCGATGGGGCCTTCATGAATGAGCCATGAATTTTCATGAACAAGGCCATTAGTGTATATAAAATCAAAGATCTTTTCGCCGATTTTGGGAAAGTCCGGGTAGGGAGGATCGAGAAAAATGAAATCGTAGGAATCTTGTTTCTTTTTCAGGAAATCAATTGCATCCCAGCTTGAAAATGAAGCTGCTGAAGTCGAAAGATTTGCACTTTTTTGGACCTGCTCAAAATTATACTTTAAGTCTTTGTATATTTTTCGGTTATTTTCTACAAAATGTACAGATTTAGCTCCCCGGCTCAAAGCTTCCAGTCCATAAGACCCGGATCCAGCAAATAAATCCAAGACTTTGGACTCTTGGATTTTGTGATGAAGAGAAGAAAATAATCGTTCCCTGTTTGCTTCCGTTGCTGGTCTTAGCAGGCTGGACTTAGTTACCCGCAAGGGTATGCCCCGGGCTTTTCCTCCGCTTATGCGCATGAAGAATAAAAATGGATAGAGTTTACTGTCATTCTATTTATTGCATGGCCCGAGAGGGTTTGCCAAGCAAGCCTGTTTTTGTCTTGATGAAAATTGATGGCACGCAAATACAGAGCATTTTTAGATTTCCCTGATTCTTTAAAAGTCGGAGATTTCTTGGAATTAGGAGATGAAGAAAGTATGCATCTTGCCCGGGTACTGCGGATAGAGAAAGGTCATGAAATTGAAATCCTCAATGGGCTTGGCCTGATTGCCCAAGGTAAATGCATTCAAGTTTTTCACCGAGTTGTTAAGGTCGAGGTTTTATCTTTCGAAACCATCCCTGTAGTTTCGCCAAAGGTGCAACTTGGGATTGCTATGCCAAAGGGAGGGAAATGGGATGACTTGCTTCGCCCATTAACCGAGTTAGGGGTTCACCGTATCACTCCTTTGCTTACGGAAAGAACTGAAGTCCGGGCAGGGGTTGATAAATTTGAAGCTAAAAGGAAAAAATGGGCTAGGCAGCTTGCAGAAGGCTGTAAGCAATCGGGTAACCCTTGGCTTCCTTATCTCGACTTACCCGTTCGTTTTAAAGATTTTGTACAAAAGGCAAAGTCAAATAATGAACATATGTGGATGGCTTCATTGAGCCCAAGCACAGAAGAACTTACTTTTTCTCCCGGTCACCAAGGAATTACTTTATTGATCGGTCCCGAGGGTGGATGGACTAAAGAAGAAGAGGAGGGTTTTAAGTCGTTGGGAGGAAAGTTGTTTTCCTTGGGACCATATGCTCTGCGGGTTGAGAATGCTGCTATCAGCGCATTGGCAGTTGCACGCCATGCATATCTTAGTTAAGTAAATAATCATGCCAGAGTTATCAGGAGAACAAAAACTTCGTATCGTTCTGGAATCCATTATTAGAAAGGTTCCAAAAGAAGAACAGTGTAAGAAATATGGAATTTCAGAGGAAGAGTTTTTGGGTTGGCAAGATCAACTAACCAAGAAAGGCGGCCAGATTTTCGAGCCGGGCTTTGGTAGTAATACAGCAAGCCGGCGTCCACAAGTCGTGCAGAAAAAGAGCCCGGTGGCTAAAGTATTCTTAACAATTAGCCTTTTGGCCAATATTGGATTGATCACAATGGCCACAGTCCTTTTCTTGGAAGATGCTAATCAGCCAATCGAGACACAGGTTCTAAGCGAAACGGTTGTACCTTCAGACTCGCCACTCCATTCCGCTCAACCTGATACGAACTTTTCGGCTCTTCAGCCTACTACGCCTGAGGCTGAGCAATCTTTTATTGAACCTTCGAGGGAAATCAATGATTTACTCTCAAGTGGTTCTAATGCAAAGGGGGTGCAGAAAAATGCAGATTTGGAAACTCTTTTGGCCAAGCCGATGGAATTGCCGGTGCCTCAAGTTATTCCTCCCGTGGATTCATTAGTCGATGTTAGTTCTGAAGTCTCATTTTTGGACAAAATTTATGAAGGCAGGCATGTTGTCTACATCCTCGATGTAGGGAATTATGTTCTTCAAGGAGAGGGGGCGGCGGAGAGATTTGAAAAAATGAAAGATGCCGTGCTCTCTTCGATCGTTACCTTGTCGCCCAACTCCTATTTCAATCTGGTGCTCTACTGGAACCTCAGAGAAACCTCCGCTTTGGGTAAAACCATCCTGAAAGCGAATCGGGATAATGTTAAATATGCCATAGACTGGATAACCGGATTGGGTAGCTCACTTGAAGATTTAAAAGATAACCGTAACCAATTTGTGCCCAAGGAGTTATTATATTCCAAGCCTTTACCCGGTGTCGTCGGTCCATGGTTTGGTCTCGGTGTAGGTATAACCTTTGATCCAGATTTAATCTTTATTCTTTCAGGAAATACCCCTGCATTTCCAATGGCTGCCGTTCCCAAATCTCATTTTAATGGTTTGGATTTGAGTCAGCGCTCTTTGCTTAACGGTTCTTCTGAAACGCAGTCTGCTCAACCTGCTTCTCTCTTGAGTGGCCTTACTCGACAAACCGCACGGAAGTGGTTGGTGTCAATGGAACCTCCTGGGTCTTTACCCGAAAATGTCTTTGAAATTGAAAAAATTGCCATACGCCGGCTTGGTTTAAGTGAAGAATTTGCCCAAGCCCAGTCAAGTGTATCGATCCCTTGGGAGAAAGTATTTGAGAATTTTCTGAGTAGTTTAGAGGTGAATTCTCAGATGATTCCTCAGACCAATTTTTTCCTTTGCATGCCACCCCACATTCGTTGGCCAAATGATCTTTTCAACACAGCCAGCGAGTTTGCCGAAAGTTCGAAGGGAGTGTTGATGGAGGATCCAAAATTTCCCTAGTTTTTTTCTTTATCTCATTCCTCTTCCGGCTTTCGCCTCTGCGTAGTAACGAATATATGAATTTCAAAAGAGTTGGGCTCGCACTTTTAACTTTCTTTGCCTATTTTAGTTTATCCCACGGTCAATTTGGATCTGCGGATTTAGTTTCTCTTTCGATCTCTTCCGAATGTGATGAGATCAAGCCTGGCGATTCCACTTCTCTGATGATTGAAGTCAAGGTGGAGCCAGGTTGGCATGCTTATTGGAAAACTGCGGGTCAGACGGGTTTCCCCACTTCTATTGCTTGGGATTTGCCCGAGGGAATCTCCCTGGGTGCCTTGCAGTTTCCTACGCCAAAGTACTATGAATTTCAAGGACTTGGGAGTTATGTGCACGAAAAGACTTTTTTTTTATTAGCTGAATTACAAGTGATGGAGGAGTGGAATGTTTCCACGCCAGTTTCATTTACGGGTGAATTTTCTACCTTGGTATGTGATGAGGCAAATTGCATCCCTTTTCGCTCAGAACTCCAACTTACTTTACCAATTGGGAAAGTAACCAAAATAAATGGGCAAGCTTCTACAGTTCTTGCTGCAGCCAAATCTAAATTACCGGTATTTTTAGATAAAGAAAGCCTTACTTCTGTTCACGCGAATTCAGACTTTATTGATTTCTCCATTCAGAGTGCTCTTTTCGAAAACCGGGCCCCTCAAGATTTCTATTTTTTTCCTGAGGGAGAATTTTTTGAACATGGAACCCGTCAAAATTTTTCATGGGATGCAAATCTTTCCCGTCTTAGCTTGAGAATGAAGCGAAATGTAGAAGTTGCTCCTCCAAGCCGTTTACAAGGTGTGCTGGTACACCCTGAACTGGAAAGTGGTCTCAAGGTCGATCTAAGTTTAACGCAAACGATTTATGGGCGTGATATTCCAAATCGAGCCCTTGCCACACCAGAAGGCCAAAGGGTTGATTCAGTGCAGGGATATCGATTACTATGGTTTCTTTTAGCTTTCGTTCTTCTAGCTTTGGCGACATGGGTCTACGGAAAAACAAATCAGCCCCATCATTCTAAGGAGAAGAAGGCAGCTGGGAAAGTGCTTGCGTTCCTTACCTTCCTGCTTGCTGTTTGGACAGGATACCCAAGCAAGGAAACCACCCTGACTGGGCTTCAATGGCAAGTATGGTCACCAGAACTGGAAGGTAGATTGCGGGAAGAAGGGAAAGCAGTGTATGTCGATTTTACTGCCAAGTGGTGCTTATCTTGCCAGGTAAATAAACGGGTGCTTGAAGCCCAAGACGTAATCAGCGTTTTTAAAGAGAAGGACATTATTCCCCTGCAAGCAGATTGGACGAAGCGTGGGTCGACTATCCTTACTGCCTTAAAGGCATACGGACGGGAAGGGGTACCCTTAAATATTTATTACCCTCCATCAAAAGAGGGTATTCCACTTCCAGAAATACTCAGTCAACAAATTGTTCTTGAGGTGATTGATTCAGAAGAATCTTATCTTGTATCCGAAGCCAATGGTTTTTGGGCAATTCTTGGCTTTGCTCTGCTTGGAGGGATGATCCTTAATCTTATGCCCTGTGTCTTTCCCGTGATTGGTCTTAAGATCATGTCTTTTGTCAAGCAAGCTGGTGAAGATGGACAAAGGGTTAAGCGTCACGGCATGATTTTTACCTTGGGGGTGTTGTTGTCCTTTTGGGCTTTGCTTGGGGTCCTTCTTTTTTTGCGTGAAAGCCTCGAAGCCGAGCTGGGCTGGGGCTTTCAATTACAGGAGCCTCTTTTTGTTTTTGCCCTCGCGGTTTTCTTATTCATTTTTGCCCTTAGCTTAAGCGGTGTGCTTGATATCGGTATGTCCTTGACTGGGATCGGGGCAAAAGTTTCCCGTTCCGATGGCTACACCGGCTCTTTTTTCTCAGGTGTGCTTGCAACCCTTGTGGCCACTCCCTGCATGGCTCCATTTCTTGGCGCTGCGGTGGGAGCTGCGCTTACGATGGACTGGGTAGGGGCTTACTTAGTCTTTAGTTTCATTGCCATTGGCTTGGCTCTTCCATATCTGGTCTTATCTTTCTTTCCCTCTTGGATTTCAAGGTTGCCGAAACCTGGAGAGTGGATGGATACCTTTAAGCAGTTTATGGCCTTCCCTCTTTATGCCACGGTTGCGTGGTTGCTCTGGACACTACAAAGCCTCCTGTAAATAGGAGGCTTTGTGATAAAAAACTTAGGTATCTGAACTTCGAATCTACAAGGCTTCCTCGCCTTGTTCGCCCGTCCGGATTCGTACAGCTTGTTCAACCGGAATCACGAAAATTTTACCGTCTCCGATCTTTTCGGTTCGGGCGGCTTTGGCAATGGTATCGATAACTTTTTCAGCCAGGTCATCTGGAACCGCAACTTCGACTACAACTTTGGGAAGGAAGTCGATGGTATATTCACTACCCCGATAAATCTCAGTATGCCCTTTTTGCCTACCAAAGCCTTTGGCTTCGATAACAGTCATTCCTTCGATTCCAATCTCGGACAAAGCGTCCTTCACATCTTCAAGTTTAAAAGGTTTAATAATTGATTTTATTAATTTCATATCTTCTACAAATCTAAATTTTGGGATTAATTTAAGGTGTAACCATTCTCTCCATGTTGGGATTGGTCAAGCCCCATTGTTTCCTCTTCATCAGAAACGCGGATACCTCCAAGAAGGCCGGAAATGACTTTTACGATTATAAAAGTAGCGGCTACAGATAGGACGATAGCAGCAAGGCATCCCTGCGCTTGAATTGCAAATTGCTCTTTAGGCGAGTCTAGGTTGATACCTAATCCACCAAACAGCTCACTGTATCCAAAATAAGCGACCATTAATGTTCCAAGTATACCACCCACACCGTGCACTGCAGCAACATCCAGAGAATCATCGATACCAAGTTTGTCCTTGATGAAACCGCATGCAAAGTAGCAAACAATCGCAGCACATGCTCCGATGACAATGGCCCCAAGGGGACCAACGCTTCCCGAAGCAGGGGTGATGGTCGCAAGACCGGCAATGGTACCTGTCACAATACCCACGAGTCCAGGTTTACCTGTTTTCTTCCATTCAATAAACATCCAAACCAAGCTTGCAGTTGCCGCTGATAAATGAGTCACCAACATGGCCATACCTGCACTTTTATCGGCAGCGGCCGCACTTCCAGCATTAAAGCCGAACCAGCCAACCCAAAGCATAGAAGCTCCAATCATAACCATTCCGGGGTTATGGGGAGGGCGCAAACTTCTGGGGAACCCATGCCTGCGACCCAGCATCCATGCAATGGTAAGGGCAGAAGCGCCAGCTGTGGCGTGGACAACAATACCGCCAGCAAAGTCAATAACCCCAGCTTGGGCAAGCCAGCCACCGCCCCATACCCAGTAACAAACTGGAAAATACACAGCGATCAACCAAAGCGTGCTAAAAAGAATCACCGCAGAAAATTTGATTCTTTCCACAAATGCACCAACGATCAACCCGGGGGTAATTATAGCAAAAGTCATTTGAAACATAATCCATACAGACTCAGGGAAATCTCCGTTTAAACTATCGATACTTAATCCTTTGAGAAAAAAGGCATCTGTACCGCCAATCCAACCTTCCTCATTTCCAGGTGTGAGGGAAAGGCTGTATCCAATGGCCACCCATAAAGAGAGGCAATGCAGGCGATCGTTACGCAATGCATGAGTACAGAAAGCACATTTTTCGACTGAACAAGTCCACCATAGAAAAGGGCCAGGCCTGGGAGGGTCATAAACAGGACCAACGCGGTTGCCGTGATCATCCATGCGGTGTTGCCTGAATCCAAAGTGGCAACCTCTTCTTCAGTGGTAACCGTAGATTGGACGGGCTGAGTTTGTGGTTTTTCATTTGCAGCTTCAACCAAAACAGAGCTTTTCGTGGTATCTACATTATCTTGGGCTATGCCGTTTGAGCTTCCAAATTGAAAGCATAGGCAAGCGATGAGGAGTGAAAGACTATTTTTTATTTTCATGGGCTGGATTTATTGTTTGTTTAAAATATGAGCACATTCTCCAAGTTTTTTCTGCAGGAAACCTGCAAATGCTTATAAAATGCACATTTAATAAGTATGCAGGAATTAAGCCATGAATAGTATTCATTATTAAAATGAACAAAAATCATTCAAATAAGTTTCTGTTTGGGTAAGGTACAAGAGACAAAAAAAGGGCCCGATTCAAATGAATCGGGCCCTCGTTGAATGTAAAACTAAATAAGTTTACTTACAGAGCCTCTTCTCCTTTTTCACCAGTTCGGATTCGAACGGTTTCTTCGATAGGCAGGATGAAAATCTTCCCATCTCCAATTTTTCCAGTTTGAGACGCCCCCACGATCGCATCTACGACCTTGTCTCTCATGTCGTCAGCGATCGCAATTTCAATTTTTACCTTGGGAAGGAAATCCACGGTGTATTCACTACCTCGGTAGATTTCTGTATGCCCTTTTTGTCTTCCGAAACCTTTGACCTCGGATACCGTCATGCCTTCAACTCCGATTTCGGAGAGGGCATCTTTTACTTCCTCTAATTTGAAGGGCTTGATGATTGCCTTTATTAATTTCATAGTAGTTCTTTCTCTTGTAGTAATTTAAGTCTGAAGTTTTCAGGAATCAAGAACTGTAAGCTTCTTGTCCATGTTCGCTAATATCGAGTCCGCGGTCTTCTTCTTCTTCACTTACACGAACTCCCATAACTGCTTTTAATATGGAGAACACAATGTAGGCAAAGATAAAGGCGAATGCACTCACCAGAAGGGCACCTTTTAACTGGGTGACGAAGTCAAAACCATCCGCAAAGATTGCGGTGGCGACAGTTCCCCAGATGCCACAAACACCATGAACAGAAATCGCACCCACTGGGTCATCAATTTTAGCTTTGTCTAAGTAGATGATTGAGAAGACTACAATAATACCTGCAATGAATCCGATAGCTAAGGCACCTCCTACATCAATTACATCGGCGTTGGCAGTGATGCCGACGAGACCAGCAAGCAATCCATTTAGGGCCATAGACAAATCTGGTTTCTTAAGCATAAACCAGGATATAGAAATTGCCCCGAGGGCACCAGCTGTGGCACCTAAAGTTGTGGTTGTGAATACAAGACCCAAAGCACTTGGCTCGGCAGACAGTACAGAACCTCCATTAAAACCATACCATCCAAACATCAGAAGAAATACGCCAATAGCAGCAAGGGGAAAGCTGTGTGCGGGGATTGGCTTGATACCATTCTCTGTATATTTTCCTTTCCTGGGTCCCAGAACCATTACACAGGCCAAGGCACCAAATCCACCAAACGCATGGACTACAGTGGATCCGGCAAAATCTTTGAAATCCATACCAGCAAGAACGCCTCCACCCCAATGCCAGGAACCGGCAATTGGATATGCCACGCCTACAAAAAGAACGGCGAATATCATAAAAGAACTAAGTTTTACCCGTTCCGCTACCGCTCCAGATACAATTGTAGCCCCGGTTGCTGCAAACATAGCCTGGAAGATGAAGTCACCAAAGCCAGTCATTGCAAGCCCAAGTCCTCCATAACCCCAAGTGTTTCCACCATCAGCATTAAGATCTCCGATCATGCCACCCCAGCTGAACCAACCGTTAAAATCTCCCGGATAGTGGGTGTTAAATCCAAAGAGAGCGTAGGTGATGACCCCAATAGATATGATAAACACATTTTTGAAGAGCACATTCACCACATTTTTTTGCTGGCATAACCCTGATTCCAGAGTTGCGAAACCTAAATGCATTAAGAACACCAACGCGGCTGCTATTACTGTCCAAAGCATTGAAGTCGTAAAGAAGTCGTAGGCTGGTGCATATTCACCTTGAGCTTCGAGTAGTGCGTTGTAGTCGTCAACCGGACCAGCTTCAGCTTCGACTGCTGCAGGCTCAGCGTGATCATCAGCATGAGCTGGCAGGGCATAAGAAAATAAAAGGGTAGCAGTAAGAAGTAAAAACTTCCAAGGAGCTGCGCCCAAGACATTGTATTTTGTAAGTGTAGAATTCATTTTGTTACTTGTTGATTATCAATACTATATTAAGTTTATAGTTTAGGTTCACAATGAGGGTTGCAAAAGCTGTGCCAAAAAAAAACATTGATTGAAAATGATCGAAAAAAGATAAAGAATTATTACCTTTTCGAGTTATTCACGTTAATGACATCTTACACCCGGTTGGGTTGAGGCAACTGCTCTCACCAATAAAGGTTAGTCACCTAAATCCATAAGGGTTGATAGTTATGAAGACGATCAACTCAGGCATTATTGGTTGATTTTAAGGTGAGGACTCCCACCTGTTTCAACCGCTCAGCCAAAAGTCTTTAAATTGGTGGAAAAGGAACTAGTATCCTACATGGCCGAGATAAGTACATCGAGAAAGGATGCACATGCCCGGCAGTTGGCTATGCTTTTATCTGCTAGGCGAGAAGTATCGTCAAGAGTTTGCCTGGGTAAAAAAAAACCCTTACGCGTTTTCTGCAATCGATTTGACTTTGAGATCGCGAAGTTGGCGATCAGTAACGGTCCCGGGACTGTCGGTCATTAAATCCTGTCCCTTTTGTGTCTTGGGGAAGGCAATGACATCTCGAATACTTTCCTTTTGGGCGAGAATGGTTACCAAGCGGTCGAGACCGAGAGCGATACCACCATGAGGTGGCGCACCGTATTCAAAGGATTCGAGCATGTAACCAAATTGGCTTTTTACAACATCCGCAGGAATATTGAGCACATCTTCAAAGATTTTCTTTTGGACATCGGGTTGGTGTATACGAATACTTCCTCCCCCCAATTCAACTCCGTTTAGAACGATGTCATAATGTTGGCCGCGTACTTTTTTCGGTTCAGATTCAAGGAAGTGTAAATCCTCCTCAACGGGTGCAGTGAAGGGGTGGTGTGAGGCGACATAGCGACCTTCCTCTTCTTCGAAATGCATCAGAGGAAAATCAATAACCCAAAGAAATTTCCACTCCTTGGGGTTGCGCAGTGATTGGCCTCGTTTTTCTAGGAGAGTCGCAGCTTCGAGTCGAACACGACCCAGGATATTACAGGAAGATTCCCAGGCGCCAGCTGCAAAAAAGACAATATCTCCATCTTTGACCTCAAGTTTATTTTTGAGGGTTTCTTGCTCAGTAACCGACAAAAATTTTAGAATCGGGGATTTCCATTCGCCACCTTCAGATTTGATAAAGGCTAGCCCTTTAGCTCCAAGGGACTTGGCTGTCTCTTCCAGGTGTTTAAGTTCACCCTGGGTAATATCAGCAAGTCCTTTAGCATTAAATGCTTTCACGCAGCCACCAGACTTTACGGTGCCGGCAAATACTTTAAAGTCAGATGAACGGAAGTCTTCGGAGAAATCATGAATTTCCATTCCAAATCGCATATCAGGCTTATCGGAACCAAAGCGGTTCATGGCTTCATTAAAAGGCATGCGAAGGAAAGGCGTGGCAATTTCTTCCCCAAGCGTTTCCTTCCAAACAGAGGAAAGAAGCCCTTCAATCAGGGCATACATGTCTTCGCGGTCGATAAAGGACATTTCCAAATCGACCTGAGTGAATTCTGGTTGACGGTCCGCCCGAAGATCTTCGTCGCGGAAACAGCGGGCAAGTTGATAGTAGCGTTCGATCCCGGCCACCATGAGCATTTGCTTGTACTGCTGGGGTGATTGTGGAAGGGCATAGAATTTCCCTTCATTTAAACGACTGGGGACCAGGAATTCACGGGCACCTTCCGGGGTGCTTTTAAAAAGCATGGGGGTCTCGATTTCGAGAAAGTCTTGTTTGTCAAAGTATTCCCGGATGGCCATGGACGCCCGGTGGCGAAGCTTTAAAGTATTTAAATTACTCTCACGGCGGAGGTCGAGGTAGCGATAGGTAAGACGGAGGTCTTCGCCCACTTTATCTGCGGTTTCGTCCAGAGGGAAGGGCGGGGTCTTGGATTGGTTGTGCACGATAATAGAGCTGGCAAAAAGCTCGATGTCTCCGGTGTCCAAGTTGCTGTTCTCGGTGCCTTGATCACGGTTGCGAATTTCCCCTTTTACCTCAATCACACTTTCTGGTTTGAGTTTGGGGAATAGGTCGGAAAGAGTTTGATTCTCTGGATCGAGGACAACCTGAGTCTTTCCTTCACGGTCGCGGAGGTCGAGGAAGAAGACGCCTCCATGATCGCGTAGGGAATCAATCCACCCGATTAAAGTGGCGGGCGATCCGGCGTTTTCTTTGCGAAGTTGATTACAGTGATGGCTACGTTTCATGCCTTAATAATAAAACCTTAACTCCTTACCGAATCCATCCACGGATGGCAAGCGGGATGACGGGCGCGCAAAAAAATCAGGATGATGATCTGGATGTATCAGGGGGAAAGTAAACTTTTTGACTCGCCATCATCTTCGCTTCCGCCATGGGTAGAGAGAGCGATGAAAAATAGATATGTGGTAATCATGGCAGGTGGGCGCGGTGAGCGCTTCTGGCCCCAAAGTCGACTAAAACGCCCGAAGCATTTATTGCCAATTGTAGGGGACAGTGCGATGCTCGCACAGACCATTGAAAGGCTTGATGGCTTGGTGCCAGCAGAAAGGGTTTTTGTCATCACCAATGCCGAGCAAAGAGATTCGGTATTGGAAACCTGCCCGAGTTTGTTGCCCGAACGGGTAATTGGGGAGCCTGTTGGCCGAGATACTGCAGCCGCGGTGGGACTGGCGGCATTATTGGTTGAGAAAGAAGATAAGGATGCAGCCTTTGCACTTCTGCCCGCAGACCATGTGATTGAGGACGGTGCTGGTTTTCGCTCCGTTCTTTCAAGTGCCTTTGATGCCGCGGAAGCAGATGACTTACTGGTTACCGTTGGGATAAAACCAAGTTTTCCTGCTACTGGTTATGGATACCTGCAGTGCGGGGAAGAGGTTGGTGGAATCTCGAGCCGTGCGGTTTCAAAAGTGCAAAGATTTGTGGAAAAACCAGATCTTGAAACGGCCAAGGATTATGTTGCAGATGGTCATTATTTTTGGAATGCCGGGATGTTTGTCTGGAGACCGAGTGTTATTCTTTCTGAAATAGACCGCTTAGTACCCGACTTGTCTACGGGCTTGCAGGAGTTACGCAGGACCTGGGCAAAAACTTCAAACCTCAAGGATGCGATGAGGGAAGTATACCCCAACTTAAAAAAGATCTCGATTGATTTTGCGGTGATGGAACAGGCAAAGCGGGTGGTGATGCTGGAGTCAGATTTTGACTGGGACGATGTTGGGGAGTGGCCCGCAATTGCCCGCCATTACCCGGCGGATGAAAATGGAAATGTATTTAAAGGCTCAGGGGTCGCGATCGATGCCTCCAATAACCTAACCTTTGCCGAGCCCGGGCACTGTGTCACCTTGCTCGGTGTAGAGGATTTAATTGTTGTCCAATCGGGGGATGCCACCATGGTATGCCACAAGGATTGTGCCCAGAAAGTCAAAGCGCTTGCCCAGGAAGTATCGGAGAAACATCCAAAGCTTTCCTGATTTTTCTCGGTGCCAAACTATCTTGGGGTTGATTACGGAACCAAGCGAATTGGACTGGCTTGGGCCGATGAACTTGGTATTGCTTTACCGATCGGGGCGATTGCAGGAGTTGAATGCAAGGGTTACCTCGTTGAGCTAAGGCAAGAAATTCAGCAACGTCAAATTGACCATTTGGTTGTTGGCTATCCCTTGCACATGGATGGAAAAGTGGGTAAGCGGGCCAAAGAAGTAGATTTATTTATTGGCTGCCTTGAGAAAACCTTCTCTTTACCTGTGCATCGGGTGGATGAGAGGCTGACCAGTCTTGCCGTTGTGGAGGTAATAGGAAAAAAAGCCAAAACCAAAAAAGGAAAAGAAAGTGGGAAAGTGGATGCCGCTGCCGCTTGCCTCATCCTCAAAGATTTTCTAAGCAGCGGCACCGAGGAGGGAACGCTCACCTTTTCCTGAGATCATGGCTCGCGGTATTCCAGATGGTGAGCCCAGCCGGTGGAAGTGTTTGCTGGCTTATGACGGCACCGAATTTGCAGGGTGGCAAAAACAACCTTCGGGTCTAGCTGTGCAGGATAAGGTTGAAGAAGCTCTGGTGCATATTTTTGGATCCACTGTTCGAACCATTGGCTCGGGACGTACCGATGCCGGGGTGCACGCAAAAGGGCAAATTTTCCATTTCGATGCTCCCTGGACGCATCCTGCTTCATCTTTATTGCAAGCCTTGCGTACCCATTGCCCAACGGGAATATCTCCCCGTGCCATCTCCCAAGTGCCAGGTGATTTCCATGCCCTGCTTTCAGCCCAAGGTAAAAGGTATTGCTACCGGGCCTGTCGCGGATGGGCGATGCCGGAGGTGGACCGTTTTATTTATTCCCTGAAAGAAAAAACCGTTGACCTAACCCGTATGCAGGAAGCAGCCAAAGTTTTTATTGGCGAGCATGACTTTTCCTCCTTTTCTGCGAGCCGGGGGGAAGAGGATAGGGGAGAGTCTAAGGTGCGTAAGGTGTGGAAGGTGAATGTGGTCGAAGTCGACCAAGAGCTTCAATTTATTGTCGAAGGTGGTGGGTTTCTTTACAAAATGGTACGGGGTATGGTGGGAGCTCTGTTCGATGTGGGGGCAGGCAAACTCCTCCTTTCTGATATCGAGGAGATTTTTAACGCCAAAAAACGCACGGGGCGTATTGTCAGTGCGCCGGCCAAAGGCTTGTGTCTCGAAGAAGTCTTTTATCATTCTTCGAAATGAGAATGAAATTATTGAGGCGAATTAAGGATGAGGTAATGGATGTTTTTTTTCCCGGAGATTGTCCAGTCTGCGGGGATCCTCCAAAGATGGATGAGGGGCACTATGCCTGCAAGGCATGCCTCGATCAAATTGCTTGGGTGGGGGGAAGTGTTTGCAGGTTTTGCGGAATTGGTATGCATGCCATCGAGTTCCAAGGGCTTACTTGTTCCAATTGCAGAAAGCAGGAACATCTATTTCATCGGGGGAAATGTATGTTTGTGTTAGATGTAATCGGGAAGCAAATCATTCATGAGATTAAATATCATGGGGCAAAAGATGTCTTGGATGATATTTCACATTGGTTGGATCGCTGCCCTGGATATCGAGAGTTTCTGGTCGGGGCTCATTTGGTTCCTGTTCCCTTACACCGTAGAAGAGAATCAAAGCGTGGATATAATCAAAGCCTGTGGATTGCCAAGGCTTTAAAGAAAGACTTAGGGTCTGCCGTAGAAGTGGGAGACTTTATGAAACGAGTCCGCAACACTTCCACCCAGACCAAGCTGGAAAAAAAGGACCGCCAAAAGAATGTGAAAAATGCTTTTGCACTAAAGCCCGGAGTTTGTTTGGATTCGATTTATAAAATCGTACTCATTGATGATGTTTTTACTACAGGAGCAACCCTCAATGCCTGCACCCAGGCGTGGAATGATGTGGGTGTCTCCCATGTTCAAATCGCCACTCTCGGCCACGGCTAAAACTTTAATTTTTTGAATTATGGCATTTTTTGGAAAACCAAAATACTCAACTGTTAGCGTAAAAGCCAAAGATGGCGTAGCCAAAGGGATATGGACCAAATGTCCAGAATCCGGGGAAATGGTCTTTGCCAAAGAGTTGGAGAAAAACCTCATGGTGGTGCCGGCAAGTGGTTACCATTTTCCTTTATCCGCCCCTAAGCGTATTGAGTCATTGGTTGATAAAGGCAGCTTTGTCGAGCATGACGCAAATTTGACATCGGCAGACCCTTTAAATTTTAAGGGCTTAGCTGCTTACAAAGATAAGCTCGCACAAAATAAGAAGAAGACGAAGCTAAATGATGCCGTTGTATCAGGGATGGCGAAAATGGGAGGTTTTCCTGTCAGTTTGGCCGTGATGGATTTTCGATTTCTTGGCGGAAGTATGGGCTCGGTAGTCGGAGAAAAAATTACCCGGGCAATCGAGCGCGGCCTTGAGCAAAAGGTTCCGGTCATTATCGTATCCGCATCCGGAGGCGCGAGGATGTATGAAGGTATTCTTAGTTTGATGCAAATGGCGAAGACGAGTGCCGCCTTGGCCCGGTTGTCGGAAGCAAAAATACCTTACTTTTCCATTTTGACAAACCCAACGATGGCGGGAGTGATGGCCAGTTATGCCACTCTTGGGGATGTGATTATTGCCGAGCCAAAGGCTTTGATTGGATTTGCCGGTCGTCGGGTTATTAAGGAAACTACCCGTGCCGACTTACCCGATGGGTTTCAAACATCTGAATTTTTATTACATCGCGGGCTGATTGATCAAATTGTACATCGTCATGAAATGCGGGATAAGTTGATTACCTTAATCGGGCACCTTGGCCATGCCTTGCATGTAAATATGCCGGCAGCGAAGGCACCAGTGAAGAGAGCAACCCCAGCCAGAACAAAAGCCAAGAAAAAGCCACAACCGGCAGCTAAAAAAACAACTACAGTTCGCAAGAAATCTCCCGCAAAGAAATAATCGGATAACTCAAATTCCGCTTCCTGTCCGAAGTTCGGTGCTCCCATCGATGAGTGAATTTTTGGATTATTTATACAAACTCCGCAACCGTGGCTCTGCATATGGTCTGGAGAGAATGCGCACTCTTGTTTGTGCATTGGGTAATCCCCAGAATGCCTATCCTGTTATTCATGTAGCAGGCACCAATGGAAAGGGGTCGGTCTGTGCCATGCTCGCATCCATCTACCAAGCAAATGGGTACAAGGTTGGTCTTTTTACTTCCCCCCATTTGGTAGAACTGGGAGAGCGGATTCAAATAAATGGTGAAATCATGCCGATGACGGATATTGAGCGCTCGGTTCGATCGATTCAACCCATTGCTGAAGATATGGACAGAATGAAAGAAGGCATGCACCCCACATTTTTCGAAATCATGACGGCTGTCGCTTTTTCAAGATTTAAAGAAGAATGTGTAGATGTAGCGATTATAGAAACTGGATTGGGTGGACGATTGGATTCAACCAATGTGGTTATACCGGAGTTATCAATCATTACCAGTATTTCCCTGGATCATTGTGATATGCTTGGCTCCAGCCTGGATGAAATTGCCGGAGAAAAGGCAGGTATTATAAAAGCAGGGATTCCAGTGGTAACTGGTTGGTTGCCTTCTGCAGCTATTTCCAGAATTTCTGTAACTGCTTCCAGGGAAAATGCTCCTCTTCATGAATTGAACATGGAGATCGCTCAATGCCCCCAAACAAACTTACAAGGATCCTTCCAGCGAAGAAATGCTGCCCTGGCTTCCCATGCCGTCAATATATTGAACCCTCTCTTACCCATAGAAAACAAGACCTGTCAAAAAGGTTTGCTCCAGGTAAACTTACCTGGACGATGGCAAGTGATACCGGGTAAACCCACGCTTGTCTTGGATGCTTGCCATAATCAAGGAGGAGTTATTTCTCTTTTGGAAAACCTGCAGACTTTAGAAAAACCATTTATTGTTTGGGTCGCTGCATTTGGCAGTGATCGGGCAAAGGAAGTGATTGAAGCGGTATCTCCTCTTGCTGATCGGCTGGTTTTCTTCACCTCCCCCCAACCGAGGGCTTGCAGCTTTGCAGATATGCTTGCGGTAACGCCCCTTTTATTCCATTCCAAAGTGACCCATGGAAATTGGGGAGATTTAGACAAAGAATTTGATCAAATAAGAGCGCATCCCAAAAAAAATTTGGTGGTAACTGGATCAATTTACCTCGTCGGTCATGTTTTGTCCTTCTTACAAAATATGGCAGATGGTAATAACTCTGAACTTCAAGATATATTGTGATTTTTTCAAGGCATTGGATTCTGATTCCTCGCCCTTATTAGCAGGGAAAACCTAATTGTAAGCATAAAATAATTGCTCTTTTGGGAATTAGGATTCTGTTTGAAAAGTTAATTTAATAAATACAAGAGTTATATTTATATGCCCTGTTATTCCTAGATTTTTTATATTTTTACATCTCTTTAATATCTGTGAATAAGTTTTGGGTAAATTGAGGATATCTTCCAATAACTTTAACTTGGAAAATAATAAAAAATCTTCTTTTATATTCCCTTTGCATCTTGTCTTTCCTTTAATCGTGCATAGTGAGGAAATTTTGCAAAAACTTATTCACAGTGCTAGATATAGTGGCCGCTCATCATGCTAAACCCTACATATTGTGCCATTGTTTATAAAAAAATTACAAATTCTTCATTTTTTTCTTTTCTTTTCTTTCATCTTACTCACTATCAAATCATACATTAGATGATAAGCGATATTCCAAATTTTCATAAAACAAAAACAAGTCAATCAGCGTCAAAACTTCACCACTCGGGTGTCTTTTTAGCAAGATAGGGGAACAAACAAGATGGATAAAACATACGACATAGGCGGAAAAACCTTCGTTTTAAACGAAGAAAAAGCAGTACAGGCATACCAAGAGAAAAAGGTAATTAACGGTCGGGATACCATGACTTTTAATCTACTTCCTCTCAAATACCAGTGGGCTTATGATCTCTATCGTAAAATGAAATCCAATCATTGGGAACCCGAAGATGTGCCTATGCAGAAGGACTTAGAGCAGTGGAAAAGCACCACTGAGCTTAGTGATGCCGAGCGTTGGATTATTATGATGGGTATAGGGTATTTTTCAGCCGCTGAAGGTATTGTGGGTGATAATATTCAGCATGTTGTTCGTGAACTTGTGACCGCACCGGAACTTAAGCTAGTGCTTGGGCGTCACGCCCATGAAGAAAATATTCATGCAGACAGTTTGCTCTACATGATTAGTTCTTTGGGCATCAACCCTCATGAGTGTGAAGCTATGTTTGAGCAGGTTGATACGATTCGCCGTAAAAATGAATTTGTAACCAAAGTTTCAAAAGGTCTTCGCCGTGACCTCGATTTAACCATCACGGCAAATAAACAGGAGCTAGCCAAAAATATTTTTGTGTTTGGTCAATGCATGGAAGGCACCCAGTTTTATGGTCTTTTTGGCATGATTTTGAGCCTCGCCCGTCAAAATAAGTTTCCCGGTATTGGTCAAATGTTCCGTTACACCCTCCGGGATGAATCCAACCACATTGAATTATTTCGTAACCTGTTCCGCGTTCTTATCGATGAAAACCCGGACATCTGGACCGATGAATTCAAAAACCAGTTGGTTGACTTAATGAAGGAAGCCGTAGAACTGGAAAAAGAATTCATTCGTGACTGCCTTCCTGTTAATTCTGTGGGACTAAGCTCCGAAGAATTTTGTGCGTACATTGATTTTATTGCTGATCGTCGCTTGGTTGGTGTTGGGTTGGAAGTCTTGCACCCAGGTCAGGAAAACCCATTCCCATGGCTTGCGGAAATGATGGATGTAAAGAAAGAGCAAAATTTCTTTGAAGGTCGGGTAACCGAATATCAAAAATCTTCCGCCTTGGCTGAAGTTTCAGATGACGAGCTTTAAGGCTTTTTCAAAGATAAAATTTTAAAAACAAACTAAACAATTTGGGTGGGAGTTAAATACTGATGCGTAACACGATATTCGAAGAAGATAAATTATTAGTCCAAGCGGCGGAAACACCGCGTGAAAATAAGCCCCGTTTTGACTGGGCGAATGCCTTGGATGATAACCCTTTTGAGATACCGAAAGTGCGTATCACTGATGGCGCGGGTGACCGTGATTTCCACATCGCCGAGGTGGCTGAAGTGATCGGGGAGGCATTGACCAACCTGATGATTTCAAGGGAAGAAAACGAAATATACACCCCAAAGAACCGGGAGCTCGTGGTGGAGTCTGCCCGGATCGTCGCAGACCGTTTGATTGAACGGATTGCAGAAGAGGAGGAAGGCGGCGCCCCCCGCCTCTCCTTCGACGAACTTCATCGTCTGATCGAAAAAGCCCTTGTGGAAAACGACGCCTACGATGTGGCGAAAAGCCTGGTGATTTCTCGTTCGGACGATGGCGGTGGGGGAGAAGGAGATTTAAATATTCGAAATGGTGTCGATTCTTCTCTAATTCGTTTGATCAGAAGAAGCGGTCAAGTGGTTCCGTGGAATTCTTCGAAAATTGAAGTAGCTGTTCGTAAAGCATTTTTGTCTTTACGCTTGGATTCCGCCCCAGCAGTTGAAATTGCCGCCAAGGTTACCCAAAACGCAATTGGTACGGGGCAGGCATTTATCAACATTGAAGATATTCAGGATATTGTCCAAGAGGAGTTGATGCTCCAGAAATACTTTAAGGTTGCCGAGTCCTACATTCTTTACCGGGCACGTCGTCGTATTGAGCGTGAATCCGGCGGATCACATGATGAAGTCAAGCAAGACTCCATGATTGTGGTAAAGAAAAAAGATGGAACTACTTTTTTCTGGGATGGGATTGATCTGAAGAAACGAATTACTTTTGCCAGCATTGGGCTCAATCTATGCCTCAGTCCGGAAGAGATCGAAGAGAGTTTGCGTCGTTCCGTTTTCTCAGAGATCAGCGAAGAAGACCTCCGCAAAACCATCATTTTAAACTCCAAGACCCTGATCGAGAGAGATGGCGATTTTGCCAAGTTCTCTGCTCGTATTTTACTTTCCTATGTGTACGAGGAAGTACTGGGTTGGAATATTGCAACCAACAGCATGGACGAGTTGAAAACTTTCCATTCCGAAGGTTTAAAGAAATATTTGAAGTACGGCGTAAAGATTAAGCGTCTCGACGCCAAGTTGCTCAAATTAAACATCGCCAAATTGGCTGATGCCCTCGATCCATCCGCAGATCTTGATTTCGATTATCTCGGTATCCAAACCCTCTATGATCGTTACCTTGTTGTCGACAAGACTGGAGATACTCCCGTTCGCCTGGAAACACCTCAACTTTTCTGGATGCGTGTTGCCATGGGTGTCTTTGCTCACGAAGAATCTCCCGAAGATCAAATTATCTCACTTTATAACCTTTACAAAAGCCGTCGCTTTTGTTCATCAACCCCTACGCTTTTCAATTCGGGGACTCCTCACTCCCAGCTGTCTTCCTGTTATCTGTACAAGGTGGATGATACCATTGAGTCCATCATGTACCGTGGGATTGCTGAGAATGCCTTTCTGTCCAAGTGGGCTGGCGGGTTAGGTGGGAGTTGGACATCAGTCCGGGGTACCGGTAGCCACATCGCTGGCACCAACGGCGAAAGCCAGGGAGTTATTCCATTCCTTAAAATGCACAATGACCAATTGTGTGCAGTCAACCAGGGCGGTAAACGGAAAGGTTCCGGCTGTGCGTACCTCGAATCCTGGCACTGTGATATTTTAGAGTTTTTGGAGCTTCGAAAAAATACCGGGGATGACCGACGTCGTACCCATGACATGAACACTGCCAATTGGATACCTGACCTTTTTATGAAGCGCATGGAATCCCGGGGGAATTGGACCTTATTCCGAAGTAATGAGGTGGCTGACCTGCATGACCTCTACGGTCAGGCATTTGAAACTAAGTATGCTGAATATGAAGCGAAAGCAGAAAAGGGAGAGATCTGGAGTCATGTAATGCCAGCGATTGATCTCTGGAAACAAATGCTCAAATTACTTTTTGAGACAGGGCATCCCTGGATAACCTTTAAAGATACATGCAATGTACGCAGTCCTCAGGATCATGTTGGAGTAATACACAGCTCCAATCTTTGCACAGAAATCACCTTGAATACCGGAGCCGATGAAACGGCAGTTTGTAACTTAGGTTCTGTGGTTTTAGATTCTCACCTGAAAAAGGATGGTTCTTTGGACCATGACAAGCTGCGCGATACGATCCGCACCGCAGTCCGAGCCCTGGACAATGTGATCGATGTAAATTTTTATCCAACAGATGCGGCCAAGACATCAAATATGCGACACCGCCCTATCGGGTTGGGTGTAATGGGACTGCAGAATTCTCTGTTCACCAAGGATATATCTTTTACCTCCGAGGAGGCGGTTGAGTTCAATGATGAATTCATGGAAGCAATTTGTTACTATGCATACGAGGCATCCAGTGATTTAGCGGGCGAGCGTGGTACTTACTCTTCCTTTCCTGGATCCAAGTGGGATCGTGGAATCCTGCCTCAGGATTCAATTGAAATGCTCGAGAAAGAACGGGGTCAGGAAATTGATGTGCCAAAAGAAGGTAGGATGGACTGGTCGGTTGTTCGCGAAAAGATCGCCAAGCATGGCATGCGTAACAGTAATGTAATCGCGATCGCTCCAACGGCTACAATTTCCAATATCATGGGATCCTCTCCCTGTATTGAACCCACATACAAAAACCTGTTTGTTAAAAGTAATTTATCGGGTGATTTCATGGTTTTGAACAGATACCTGGTGGAAGACTTGAAAAAGGAAAATCTTTGGAACAAGGATATGTCCGACCAGCTCAAATATTTTGATGGTGAGCTTGGTGCCATTCCTGAAGTCCCTGAGTGGATTAAAAAGAAATACCTGACTGCTTTTGATGTATCTTTTGAATATGTGATCAAAGCTGCGGCCCGACGCCAGAAATGGATTGATCAGTCACAGTCGGTGAATTTATTCCTGGGTACCCCCGATATTAAAGTGATGTCTCACATGTATCGGGCTGCCTGGAGACAGGGGCTGAAGACTACATATTACCTGCGTACTCTTGGTGCATCCAATATTGAAAAAGCAACAGTTACGATGAAACAGGCAGACCCTGAAAGTAATGTTGCCAGTGATCCATCCCCCAAAAAAGAATTTACGGAAGCTGAGCAAAAAGCATGCAGTATTCAGGCTATGTTAAATGGCGAGGAATGCGAATCCTGCCAGTAAAGCGGTTTTTTTTCTCCTCCTATTAGGTTCTCATGAAAGTGGAGGATCGTCTCACATCTTTCCTTTCCACAAGCCCAAGCTTTGGCAACTCCTGCTATGTGGCTTCCACGGCCACCGTGGTTGGTGATGTCAGGATCGGTAATCATTCCAGCATCTGGTATGGCTGTGTACTTCGTGGGGATATCAATTATATATCGATTGGAGAATGTACCAATTTGCAGGATGGGGTTATTGGGCATTTGGCTGATGACTTTCCTTTAACAGTTGGAGACTTTGTTACCGTCGGACACGGTGCTATCTTACACGCCTGTACCATCGAGGATGAATGCCTGATCGGGATGGGGGCCACAATTTTAGATGGGGCACATATAGGTAAGCAGTCGATTATTGCGGCTGGTACGGTTATTCCCATGGGTATGCAAGTCCCTCCTGGGTCTCTTGTTGCCGGTGTACCCGGCCAACTAAAGAAACCCCTGTCTCAGGAAAAGCGGAAAAGTTTACGCGGTTGGGCGGAAAAATATTTGGCCGTCAAAGAAGCCCACCGTCAGCTTGATAAAAAGTAAGGAGGAGGATTTCTCCATTACACCGCTTCGGCACTATCCATGCCGTATGCTTTGTACAGGTCGGCAACCAAGCTAGTTAAAGGAGGGAGGGGGTGCACATGGCCTCCAGATTCTGCACAGCAGGAGAGATAAGACCGAATTGCCGGTTCATTGGCATGTTTCCCATCTTGTTGAAGAAGGGTAGACAGTTGAGATCGTGCAGCTGTCCACTCATCCTCATCAAAGGCAAAACCAATCATCATCTCTTCCCATTCTTTTTTCTCGGCCGAAGGTAAATTTTGTAACCAATCCATAGAAAATCATCCCTATTGAGTTGGGAAAGAGGAAGCAACTTGATAATCTTTGTTCATTTCGCTTGGATTATGGAAAATCTTTTGTCAAAAGATGTATAGCCTAAATTTTATTGCCTATGTCCACTTCCACAGATTCAAACGCTCCCACCAAAGCGAACCCTTACGCATCTAAACTTCTGGTAAACAGATTGATAACCGAAGGCTCGGATAAGGAGACCCGCCACTTTGAATTATCCTTACAGGCCAGTGGGCTGGAATACCTACCAGGTGATTCCCTTGGCGTTCTTCCCACAAACTGCGAAGAGGTGGTAAACGATCTGTTGAGTGCAGTTGGGTTAAGCGGGAAAGAAACCGTGGAAGTCGGAGGTGAAAACCTTGGGCTGCAGGATGCCTTGATGAACCGTCTTGCCTGCACGGTGCTGAGCAAGATCCAGATCAAAAAATTTAATGAATTCGCTCAGTCCGATAAGCTCAATGATCTGCTTCAAATTGCCAACAAAGACGCACTGGTTGATTATATGTGGGGCAGGGAATTAATTGATCTCTTTTTGGAGTTTCCCCAGTCCGGTATGAGTGCCCAGGACTTTGTCGGACTCTTGCGCCCCATGCCTCCCCGGTTATATTCCATTGCTTCCAGTTTATCGGCTCATCCGGAGGAAGTACACCTGACGGTTGCTGTGGTTCGCTATGAAGGGCATGGGAGAGAAAGGAAAGGGGTATGCTCCTCTTACTTGGCAGAAAGGGTCGGGCAGACTATTCCCTGCTATTTACACCCCAATAAAAACTTTAAACTTCCAGAGGACTCCTCCACCCCGATCATTATGGTAGGTCCCGGTACCGGCATTGCCCCTTTTCGTGCCTTTGTCGAAGAACGCCAGGCTACTGGGGCAACGGGTAAAAACTGGCTCTTTTTTGGAGACCGAAGTCAAAAAACCGATTACCTTTACCGTGAAGAGTGGGAAAACTATCAAAAAAGTGGGTTTTACATGAGCTTGACCTTGCCTGGTCCCGTGATCAGACAGAAAAAGTATATGTGCAGCACAAAATGCTCGAGAAAAAGCAGGAATTATGGAGCTGGTTGAGTGACGGTGCCGTCTTTTATGTCTGCGGGGATGCTTCCCGTATGGCAAAGGATGTGGATCAAGCCTTCGTTCGATTGCCCAAAGTGAAGGTGGAGTCAGTGAAGAAGATGCTGGATCCTGGGTGAAAAATTTGCAGAAGGAAAGACGATACCTCAAGGACGTCTATTGATTTTTTTCAACGCTGTAGCTCTGCTATGGCTGTATATATAGATTCAATGTAATTCCTTTCTTTAAACCTTCTTGCTTCCACCAATACCTTGCTGGAAAGGTCCCGCTGGAAATCAGGAATTAGGAGGTGGAGGTGGCTCGAAGTCGGGCGGGGGAGAAGGTGGTGGCGCGTCCGGTGGATTTCCCGGGTTCCAAGGGACCTCATTTCTCAGATACTTATTTTCTTCTTCATTGTAACCAGAAAAAAAGAGGTTGAGCATACCGTGCACCACCGGGAGTCCAGATTGATCGTAGTTTAGGTTTGATTCGGCAACATATGTAACTTGTTGATTGCCATCGACTAATACATGATACCACGCTTGATTCCGATCGGGTTGGGTCTGATTGGATTGGTACCAGTGATCCGGTGCCTGGCAGGAAGGATCAAAATCAACAATTACGCCGCGATAACCGTAGCGAAGATGTTGAATCACATCTCCCGGATCAAATTTTGAGGATTCAGGGGGTGGAGCGTAGCCATCGGATAAGTTAATCATAACTGATATGTGAAATTAATAATCAGTGATTTAAGGAATATGCTGAAGCTTTGCAAAGCTATCTTTTTTCATTTACTTAGCTTTGACTTCTTTTTCTAGCTTATAAACTGGTCTAATCACTTCAGAGGCTAGAGTGTGCAGAGTAGTGGATATTGTGTGTGAAGTTTATATATATATCGAGGCAATCGGATCCTTACACGGATCTCAGATTTAGCTCCTGAGTGGTCAAGTCAAGCTTTCTTCCTTAAGTAAAATAAACAAAAAAAAGGGCCGTCCGATGAAGGACGACCCCTAATAAACTTTTCTGAAGTACTAAACTTAGAAAGTGTAAGTAAGCTCTACTGCATACTCATCGGTATCGAACGTTGTCATTGGTAACATCACTGTACTCCAGAATAACTCCAAGGGACATCAGTTAAACTGTAGTTAGGTGCAAGGGTTATCTTTCTCGTAATCACCATCAGTACCAGTTTGCTCATTTTGACTGATTCGAAGTGCAGCACCCCATTTATCGATTGAAGTCGTAATCGGCTAGGAGCATGTAGGCATCCCGATCAGCAGTATCATTCATCAATTGAGTGTATTCAGCGGCAAGAAAAATCTTACCCATATTTGTTGCATACATGAAGATTCATTTCATCAACTTCACTGGCAGAATCTTTGTTGATTATCCCATGCATAACCACCACCAGATGGAAAAGTTTTCCACGCCTGTGTAAGCAAATGATAGTTCAAGATCTAAGTCTTCATTCTCAAGGATTTGCATCCACTTGCTTCATGCAAGCGATGCAGCAAGACTGTAGGAATCTCCAGCGATAAGCGACTGACAAACCGGTTATATCACATTACCATCAGCGTCAACTGTTTCCGCTGTTACAAGGCAGAGGTCATTCCGTAAGCTCGACTGATAGGTGTATAGATCCTGCTGGGTCTTCACGCTCGAAACCCGAGTGCTGAGCCATAATGACCGAAGGTAAAGCTTACACCATTGTCCATAGAATAAGTGAAATGAGCTTGTTCGAGGTCGACATCAGTTAGTCACCGGAATCGGTGTCGATGTTAACCGTCACCGCTGACATTACCAACATTAAGTAAGGAAATTTAATTCCACTTCGTCAAGGTCAAGGAATTGTGAGTCTGAACCAGAGTCACTGAATCAGACCATTGTGTAAGAACCATCAATGAAACCATTGATGGAGAGGTTTTCGTTGATTTCAACAGCGGAAGCTGAAGAAGCCAAACCAATAGTTGCCAATAAGGCTAATATTTTGTTTTTCATAGTAGTTTGTTTGTTTGTTTGTTTGTTTTAGCAAAATTTCCACCACGGGGTAGAAATAAACTTTCTAATCAAATGATGAATTTTGCTCAAAAGTCAAGCCAGAAGTAGCCTATTCGGTTGATCGAGAGGAACAATCATCATAGAAGAATTTCAAAATGGGGAAGTGAAAGAAATAACCCGATCGCGGTAGAAATTAACATTGCGAATTCATCCACTCCATCCGCATTCAAATCTCCGATGTAGTGATAGACTTGATCAATCTCGAGGGTTGAGATCTCTCTTGATCAAGTTGGGTTTCCTAGAAGCATCACGAACTTTGTGCCCAGTAAGATTTCTTTTCATTGATTTCCAGTTTCGGGTTTGTCCAGGGACCCTTATTTCGATCCGCATCGCTTTCCATTCCAATACGTAACTTATTGAAAAAGATTTTTCTTCCTCTTTTCTTTGGGGATGGCCAAGTTTCGGTGGCAGTCTTTGCTTCCTTGGCAGACTTGGCCACTTGCTTTACTTCTTTTTTGACTTCGGCATTGTCCGACTCGAGCCTGGACACCCGTTGCTCCAATCCCCCCACTTTGGTCAGGATGAGATCGAGCTTCTTGGAAAGATCCGCATTGGACACATTATTCTGGGCATTGAGAGCAAGGGGAAGAATAAGGGAAAGAAAAAATAATTTATGCATACTTTTCTTCCTGACGGATTTGGAGTCGGGTGGCAAGTTTGAGTTTTTACTAAAGAGAGGATCTTAAAGATACTTTTCTAGAATCAAGAAAAGAGAAGAGTTATTCAACCTGTAAAAACAAATGGATACATATTTATGATTCAATATGAAAATACTGTAGGCTATATTCATTCCATCATACATATTTTCATAGGTGCATCCCCATTTACCTCCCGAATGTAAAACCAGGGAGAAATTTTTAATTATCCCGGGGAGTGGGTGCGGATGGCGAGGTTTTTAAAGATGGTGGCGTGTTGCTCTTTAGGTTGGGCAAGCACTTCTTCAAAGGTACTGATCAAATTTGACTGAAGGTCGATCAGGCGACGGGTGGGAAATTTTTTGACCAGGGGTAGCAGACGACCCAAAAACCAGGGGTTTTGGGAAAATACATTAAGGGTGGTCTTTTCCGAGGGATCGGAAAAGTTTTCCTGATACTTTTGACCGATCCGTTGGAGCTGGTCCTTGCCCAGCCGTTGGTTGGGGTCGAGCTCCCGTCCATCCACCAACACCCGAAGCTGGATAAGTAAGCGGTTGCGGTTTTGGAGGGTGGCGAGAAGGGGGCGGGCATCTTTACCCTGGAAAAAGTGACGGTCAATGGCATCGATTGCCCAGTCCAGTTTGCCCGAGAAAAAGGCTTCGGAGGCTTCAAAAAAATCACCTTCCCCAAAGTCAGGAACCATTTCAATCACCATTTGCTCGGTGATCTCTCCACCATCTTTTCCCAGGTAGGACGATAATTTTTTTGTTTCTTCCACTCCAAGCCTTGGATGAGATCCAATTTTACCGGCTAAATATTCAAGGGCACCTTGGCCGAAGCGGACATTAAAACCTTGAGCGGTTTCTTCCACAAGTCTACGAAACGCGACATCTTCTTTTTCATTTTTGGCAACATCTTCAAAGATCGAATTTTTTTGTAGCCATTTTACAAAGGCATGACTGCGGTGCACCGGGCAGGCAGAAAAAATAAGTTTTGTTTCTCCCAAGTTTCCCAAAAATGTCTTGAGGCTTTCGAGTGCTTCCTTGGAGCCCTGAGCGGCACCGGTCTTGGTCTGGTTTAGGAAATTGGCCTCATTGATCCAGACCAGTTTGCCTCCACCGAAAAGGGACAGGGTTTCACCGGCGGACTTGGCTTCCTGCAGGATTCTTTCCACATCATCCACCCGGTCTGCCCGGCCATCTATAATTTCCCGGGATAAATCATCCGGGAAACCTGCACAGAGTTCATCAAATATTTCCTTGGCCCGTTGGCGGACCAAGTAGTCATCGTCTCCAAGTACAGCAAATAAGGAATCCTTGGACATAGAAAATTAGGAGGGTTTGAAAAAGATAAAATCGAGGAATATTAGTTTAAACTTCTATACTTCCGGAATCGGCCGCCGCAAAAACTTCTTCAATTTTATATTTTCGCAGTTTCCGACGCATCCAGTCCAAAGCGGCTGTGGTGGCCCGTCTCCGATTGGATGCCCGATCCCCTCGTAAATGAAGTTGCTTGGCCCATACCCCTAGGGGGGAAGCATAGCCTAAGTAGATGGATCCAACCGGTAATAATTGAGTTCCACCCGTTGGCCCGGCAAACCCGGTCACGCTGAGCCCATAATCAGCCCCGAATTTTTCGCAGGCACCGGTGGCCATGGCAATGGCCACTTCTTCGCTGACCGCACCGTGTTGCTTGAGCATGCTTTCGGGGACCTCGGCCACCTGGACTTTGGCATCGTTGTGGTAGCAAACTGCTCCGCCGTGAAAGACTTTTGAGATTCCAGCAATTTCTGTAAATTGAGATGATAACAGACCCCCCGTGCAGGATTCCGCAACCGCCAAGGTTTTGTTTAAGCCTCGAAGTTCCCGGAAAATGACTTCGGCCAGGGTACGGTCCCCAAAGCATACAAAGTCTTCCCCAAGCAATTCTCTGCACTTATCGGCAAGCTTGTGAAGTTTTTCTTCAGATAATATATCCGAGTCAAGGGAGCTGAGGCGAAGGTCAACCATACCGGCATGAGCACAATAGCCGACAATGAGGCCATCAATATCGTTGAGTACGGGCTCGACCATCTCGGCGAGGGCAGACTCCCCCAGACCAGCGGTACGAATCTGGAGATAACAGTCAATCTCAGGGAAAATACCTTCTTTTTGAAGCCGGGGAACCACTTGATCCTCAAACATGGGATGCATTTCCCGGGCGGGCCCTGGAAGCATCACCAGAATTTTACCATCTTTTTTGAGAAAGAGGCCGGGTGCGGTGCCGTAGGGGTTGGATAAGACCTCGGCATTCTCAAATCGGTTGCATTGTTTGAGATTGCTTTCCGGCATCTCACGGTGGAGGGATGAAAAGCGTTCCTTGATGGCCTGCTCAATCGACGGATCATAAATAAGTTTTTCACCCAGGGCTTCAGCGATGGACTCACGGGTCAAGTCATCTGAGGTGGGGCCAAGACCGCCGGTGGTGATGATGAGATCTGACCTTTTCCAGCAATCGGAGAAAAAGAGATGGATATCATCCGGTTGGTCACGGATTACCAGGTTTGCCGCGGGCTCAATACCATGGTGGGCAAATTGAACACCCAAGTAAGTAAGGTGGGCATTTTCACGAATTCCAAGGAGAAGTTCATCTCCCAAGGTTATGGTTTCTACTCGAATGGGGGAACTCATGTTTGTTCTTTGTTCAGGCTTTGTTAATTTTGAGTATTGTCTATGTACCAATTTCTAAAGTAGGCAAGAGTCTAAAATATTGCCAATGCAAAATCAGATAAATGAAATGCGTAAAATTGCCCGGGGTCTTCCATCGTGCCCTGGGGTGTATCTTATGAAGGATCGACTGGGGCATGTAATTTATGTGGGAAAAGCGAAAAATATAAAAAAAAGGGTGAGTAGCTACTTTCAGGGATCCCGACGATTTATCCGGGCTCAACCCAAGATTGCGGCGATGGTAGAAATGGTCTGTGAGATAAAGATTCACCAAACACAAAACGAGACGGAAGCTCTTTTATTGGAAGGGAAATTGATCAAGGAATACAAACCCCGCTACAATACAGACTTTACCGATGATAAACAATTTTTACAGGTTCGGGTGGACTTGCAAAATGAAATGCCCCGTTTTCGGCTTTGCCGGAATAAGAAAGAGGATGGGGCTCATTACTATGGGCCTTTTGCTCAGGCTGGTATGTTACGATCCACCCTCTCGGAGATGAGGAAAAAATTTGGTATCCTGCTTTCGGATGCAAGCCCGGTAAAAGTTGGAGACGGGCGATATAAATTGTACGACGACGCCCGGGCTGAAATTTTTGCCGGCCACAATGAGACCACCGTCGAAGAATATGGAAAGCGGGTGGAAGAAGCATGCTCTTTTTTGGAAGGTCGTGCCAAAAGCTGGCTTTCGGAGTTGCGGGAAAGCATGCTCACTGCGGCTGCAAATATGGACTTTGAACGGGCGGCTTACTTGCGGGATATGGCGGAAGCGATGGCCAAGACAATTGGGCGAAACCGAAAGTTTACCCGCACCTGGCCCAGGGCGGAGGAAGACGAAGGGCCAGCTCTTGAAAGGATAGGTGAAGTCTTACACCTGGAGCGTGCCCCAAAAGCGATCGAGTGCTTTGATATCTCTCATGTTTCTGGAACTTTTGTGGTGGCTTCCATGGTCCGCTTTCAAAACGGGAAGCCAGATAAGCGAGCGTACCGGAGATTTAAAATCCGGGCTTTTGAGGGCAATGATGATTTTCGGGCGATGCAGGAAGTGGTGGGCCGAAGATATGGCAGGCTGCATGAGGAGGGCACCGCCTTCCCCGATCTTGTGGTGATCGACGGAGGCATTGGCCAAGTAAGGGCAGCCCTGAAAGCATTTTTACTGATCAACGCGGAACCGCCACCAATTATTGGGCTCGCAAAAAGAGAGGAAACCGTGGTTTTCCCGGATGAGCGAGGAGAATTAAAATTGGAATTCCGGGATCCGGCTCTGCGCTTGTTGCAGCGGGCACGAGATGAAGCACACCGGTTTGCCAATCAATTTAATGCGGACCTGCGAAGTAAAAAAATTAAGGAGTCTATATTGGACGATTTTCCCGGATTGGGGAAGGTTAGGAGATCCGCCTTACTTTCTCACTTTGGTTCTCTGGAAAAAATGAAAAAGGCGAGTGTGGAAGATATGCAAAAAGTTGAAGGGATTGGCGAAAAATTTGCCAAGAATCTCTATCAATTTTTACAGAGTGGAAAGATCGCACTTTAGACCCTGGGAAAGGGTAAAGAAGAGCCACCTAGGATAGATGCACTCAGGGATATTCACGATCGCTTCTTTCTCCTCTTTACCATTAAAACCTGGGTAAAATGCTGGATCCAAAAATAAAATGCCTGGACCGGCTGGCGATCGAAATACAAGCCCGTTTAGAAAAAATAAACACTCGGCCTGAGGTTTTGCAGACCCTGTTCAAATTAATAACTGGCTACCAGGAAATGTTGAAGCGTGGTCAATGGTTAGGTATTCGAATTGATCAGGGCGAGCCCAGTAGGAAACCGCTACCCAAGCCGGAAATGCGTACGATGTTACGACCCATTGGTGATATCGTGATTTGGACAGATACCCGAGGAGATGAATTGCTCATGGTTTTTATCCGGGATGTACTCTCGGCATGGATTGCAGGATGCTCCGTTACTCTCGTGCACATCGATATGGAGGACACGGACGATGAGATACTTTGCCTGCTCCAAAAAGGGTGGGAAGTTGAGGGGTGGGAGAAAAATACTTTTCGGGTTGTCAGACAGGATAAACTCAAAGCATTTAAGGGAAACACAGAATATGCGGCATGCCAGGCTTTGGTGGTTGATTTCGTAGATCGTGAAAGGATGAAGGAGACCCAGGGACTTGTAAGGCAATGGGATAAAGTAGTACCCTGTTACAAAAATAAAAGAGCTGCTAGCCTGTCCCTTTTCCTACCTTGGATACCGGAACATGAACAGAAAGAATTGTTGAAGAAAACCATTGAATTCTTTCGCGGAAACCATCCCGAAGTTTTTCATCCTGGCGCGATGATTCTATGCCCTGTTGAGGTGGCTGGTGATTGGTTCGGAAAACTTGGTGAAAGCCTTGGCGTATGGAATGTTGAAGTCAGGAAAGCCGAAGAGCTAACGCAATGTTTTCAACAAGAAAGAAACCATTCCAAAAGCCTTTCCGGGTGCCTATGTTTGGTTCCTTATGACGAGTTGGGCGAATGTCACCAACTTATAAAGTATCTGCCTGAGACCCGGCCAATTCAAGTGTTTGGGGCCGATATAGCGGAGCAGAAAACGGAACGACTGATGGATGAAGCCGAAAGGAAAGCGAGCTTACTTTCCCTGGGTTGTTTTCCTGATTATGAAGATTTATTTATCCTCCCAGCCCAGGCGTTGCCAAGTTGTGGAGATTTGGGACTCAATGAACAGGTTCAGGAAATGCTATGGGTCTCGAGGTTTATGCGTCCGGTGTGTTTCCAGCAAGTTCCAGATGAATACTTGCCTCAGGAGCTGATGAGATCTAAGAGAAATTAGTCACTCATGATCCGGTATATTTTTATATTTCTCACACTTAGTACTTGCTTGGTCTATCCATCCCCAGCTGTACCGATCAAAAAGGAAGGCCAGGCGATGGGCATTTTAGCGGCGAAAGGAGAGGCTTGGATTGATCTCAGGGAGGACAGCGGGTTCCAGCATCGGTATCTTGTTCCGTGGGTAGGGGGAGCGCCCAGTAAGGGGGGCCGGTTTGATGCTACAATGCTCGATTTGATTGCGGACACAGTTGTGGGCAACCGGGTGAAAATAAAATGGAAATTCGATGGCCATCTCAGGCTGCTGGATATAGCAGTGATTGTACCCTTGGAGAAGGAGGGAGTGTTTGTGGGGAATTTGATTGAGATCGGTGATCATTGGGTAGATTTTGAAAACCCGGATGACCGGATTCCCTGGCGCTTTTATTTGCGTTGGATTGGAGGGTACCCTGAAAACGGAGGTGGATATGATGGGGGCTCCCGGGAAGAATTAATCGCCCAAAAGGAAGAACCCTTATTCCGTTTCCATTGGACTTATGATGTTCGCCCCCGTTTTGAAGGTCTATTGCGATTAGAGGATTACCAGAAGCCCCTTTTTTATCATGGGAAAGATGACCTGCGAGGGCCGGAAGATGTAACCCCTGAGGTTAATCCTTTTGATATTCAGTCATCCCCGAAGGTAAACCCCTTTGATATGCAGGGTGCACCGGCAGGGAATCTTTTTGATCAATCTGAACCCCCTTCGTCAGGGAATCCTTTTGATATACCCCAAGCACCGCAGGGTAATCCTTTTGAACAGTCTGCTCCCGTGGTCTCACCTCCGCCTGGCGGTAATCCCTTTGACCAAGCTGCCCCTGCTTCCATTGTGAACCCCTTTGATATTGTGCCAAGCCCCAAGGCTAAACTGGATAAGCCTGCAGCTGACGCAGGCAATCCATTCGACCTGATGGGAAAGTAGCGAGGCGGAACAGGGAGGCAAATCAGTAGGGGGAAGCCTTCCAATTTGCCAAGTTTGATTTTCCGCGCAGAAAAAGTTTGGATCCATTATGCAGAAGCCAATCAGCTTCACTGGAATTCCCCTGATTCCAATCCCGGGAAATCTTCATTCTTTTGGCAAATATGCGATTTTCTAAAGTATCCGTAGTATTTTTGAGGGGGCTACTCCAAAAAATATCAATAATTTCTCCCTTCTCATTTAAGCCGACAATATCAACCGAGGCACCCTGGTTAATAAAGACCGGAATTTTAGGATCGTCACTCAGGTCAAGCTGGACCATCCACTCTTGAGCGAAGGGAATAATTTCATCGAGGTAAGTCTCGTAAGTTGTTTTTGGGAAATTCTTGGGAAGTAAGAAGCCATCCAGGTTTCGAACCGCAAAGCTTTGAATGTGGGAAGACCAGATTGGGACAATTTCATTTCCACGGTTATCAATAGTAAATACGAGGGCTGGCTCATTATCCGGATTTCGGTAGGAAGGGATTTCAAGGATGGACTTGGTGGCTTCATCAATCGCTCGAGAAAACCCATCCCGGGTGGTTGGGTGAATAACATCCAGTCTTTTCTTGCCTGGTAACACAACAACCAGTCCGGTTGCCCGGGGGTAATAGAATTGCTGTCGATTTTGCAACTGTCCTTTGCTTTGGTTCAGGTCGCTGAAAAAGCCTTCCTCTTTTAAGAGTTCATCAAGGGAAAGTTTCTGCCCGCCAGGATGGAAATATGCACGGTATCGACCTGTAGGATAATCATCCTGAAATGTTGCTTGCAGGCGCAGGTGATTTTTGACCTTAATTTCTTGAGAACTCACTTTTTTGGAGGAGAATAACTTACTTATTCTTTCCCATGAAAAGAAAGGTTTGCTCGATCTTACCTCACTTAATTTATCATAGAATCGGGAAATGTCGCTGATGGAGGAGGGGTAATACAAGGTGAAATTACCATCCAGTTTATCTTCTCTGAAGTTTTTGCGGTAAACTAATTCCCCTGTTTTCCCGTAGGCAATGAAGGTGCCGTCTCTTTTTCCCTGAGAGTAAATTCCGGTGAGCTCAGGAAGCCCATTATTCTGCCAGAATTCCATTTTTCCATCCTTCAGACCATTGACAAATCCTATTTCAAAACGAATTTCTCCATTCTCATGTTTTTCAGTCACATAAGCTCGCTTCCCAGCACCGAAAGGCTTTTCTTCTCCTATGGCGTAGAGAATTTCATTTCCCTTTTCATCTTTTCGGTACTCCACATCATCGGAAGAAAGCTTTTTCTCCGAGCAAGAGCAAAAAGAGAAAGCCATGATTCCAAGGAGTGAAAGCGGAAATGCTTTCGATTGTAAGACATGAGATAACATACGAAGGCCTTATACTAGGATAATCTGCTCGAAATCCGCAATGGAAAACTTATTGGTTCCGGGAGCGCACCTGATCCGCAATTTCCATTATATCTTCAACTGGCAGGGTAACGATTGCAGAAGGCCGGCCCATCTCCATTTTGTAGACCACAATGCCCAGCCATTTTCCCCGGCTGTTAAAAACCGGGGTGCCAGGCTCGGTATTTTCAATGACAAAGTAGGGCCTGGGTTTTTGGATGACTGCATTTACCCAGCCCCTTCGGAGGGTGGATTGGCGGTATAAATTACGCCCAAGCTTGGCGATTGAAACAACCTCATCCAGGACGGTGGGAGTGGGAGCTTTTTTGGTTAAACCGGGAACTGTAGAAAATGGGCTGCTTTTACCATCTTCCTCAGGATTGGAAATGGGTAAGAGGTAGGCAAGGTCAAGGTCCACATCTTTGAGCAAAAGTCGGGCGGGAATTTCGGTCCCATCCTGCATTAAGATAAGGACTTCAGTGTAGTGAACCTGCACCGAAGCACCGGGAGAGCGAAGGCGTGACAGAATGCTGGATGTGGGGTCGACTTTGGTGAGGGAAAGAACCGTCAGTCCATCTTCTGCAATGATGGTGCCTAACGCTTCCAGTTTCTGTTCCTGGGGAGGAAGACTTCTCCCGCCTGCACTCACCTCCACCCGAACCGTAGCTGATACCCAGGTTACGCAATTTGCATGATCCTTGAGCAGGGCTCTCCATTGAGTTTCCGCTTGGGTGGAAGCATGGATGGAAAGGGAAGCAAACAGAAGGCCAGCGAAGAGAAAAATATATGATTTCATTATAACATTCACCCCTGTTGATCCCAGTCGGGTTCCAATTCAAGAAAAAGAGTATGAATCCCCCGCCGGATAAAGAATAAAACCTGTTTCTTTTGGGCGGTAACCAATTCTTTCATAATTTTTTCGAAGGCCTGAATGGAGCCAATAGGCTTGCCGTCCACATGCAAAAGTAAGTCACCCTGGCGAAGGCCAGCAAGGGCTCCCCATCCGGCTGGTTCCACATTTTCCACCATCAATCCCGATTGGTTTAAGTCCAGGCGCCGATTGACTCGGTCTGCAAAAGATAGATCCCGTAAGGTAAATTCAAATGTTTCTTCTTCATGTTTGGGAAGCTCATTGGGAGGATCCGGTTTTTTGGTCAGGTTGGCATGCCAAGACATGGGCTCTTTTCCCCTAAGCCCACTCAGTTCAATGGCCGCATCGGTTTTGTATTGCTTGATCATGTTTCCAAAAACCTCTGCATCCTCGACCCGGTGAGCCATAATGATTTGCCCATCCAGCCGGAAGATTAAGTCGCCGGCCTTGATGCCTGCTTGTTCGGCTGGAGTTTCGGGAAATACTTGGGCTACACGAATTCCTCGGGTTGTGCGAGGTAAACCAAGGGCAGAGGATAACTCCCGGGTCATGACTTGAGTGGAAATACCAAGCCATGGCTTCCATGCCTGCACCGGTTGGTTTTCCTCGGCTTCCGGCCCAATTTTCACAACGGTTAAAAGCTTGGCCAAATTTCTTTCAAAACTTACGAGAGTGGGGATGGGCTCAGCCTGACCTCGTGTGATTTTGCGGCTTACATCGAGAAGATCTTGTATGGAATGTACGGTCTTGTCATTTACGGATACAATCACATCACCCGGGCTGAGGCTGGGCTTGGCACTGGCAGATGGGCCTCCTCGGTTTGTGGAATGGACCTGAACTCCTCGCTTGTTTTCTCTCAGTGCTTCCAACGATGACATCAGGGTGAAATTTCGAACCGTAATTCCCCAACTTTTAATTTCGATTTCTTTGGCATAGGCAGGTTCCTTGGGAGCCGGGGTAATTTGCCACTTCTTAGCCTTTCCCTTGCGAAAACCGTGAACCCACAGTTTTTGATTTGCCGGGCGCGAGTAGACCAATTGATTGAATACAGGAATATCTTCCGGGATCCGTGCCGATACTTTTCTACCTGCATACTTGGTGATTATATCTCCAGCCTTGATCCCTGAAAGGTAAGCAGGGGAGTCACTAATGACGCCGGCAACTAGTACACCGGACTGGTTGCCTTCGATGATAGGCTGACACTCTAAGCCAACCCAGGAACGGGAGACATACCCCTGGTTTTCCAATTCTTGGGCGACCTCTTTTGCCAAATTGGAAGGAATGGCTCCCCCGAGGCTTCCGATACCAACTTCATTTATGCCAATAATCTTCCCGTTTTTGTCAACCAGAGGCCCGCCGCTATTTCCCGGATAAATCACCGCATCATGACCAAGCCAGCGAACCAGTTCTCCGACATTTTCTCCGTCGAGCCGAAAAGAGCGACTACTTGCGGAAATTAAAGCGGTGTTGGAAATAATACCCTTGGTCACAGATTGGGAAAGGCCGGCAGGGCTACCCATAGCAAAGCACACATCTCCGACACTCACCTTGTCTGAGTTTCCAAATCTGGCTGTTTTTATTGGAACAGCTTTGTTGTCTCTTTCATCCAAGCGCAGTCGAAGCAAGGCAAGGTCGGTCATGGCATCAGCGCCCAGTAAGTCTGCCATGACCTCCTCTCCGTCAGAGAGGCGGCAGGTCAACCGCGATGCTTTGCCTGCCACATGGTGATTGGTTACTACTAATCCATTTTCGCTGATGATCACTCCACTTCCAGTTGAGCGTGACTTCATCATTCTCCCCCCCGAGCCTTGTTCGGAAACAACTTCAATTCTTACAATAGCCTGATAAACATCTTGGATTTCCTCGCTGATGGACTCAGAAGAAGGAACGGCGGACAGCAGGCAACAAAAGCTGAGTGAAAAAGGAATAAAAAAGGAACGAAATAGAAATAACATAGTAATTTAAGCGTTGCTGGTCTGGGGATTCGTTTTACTTTACACAGCAGAAGTTAGAAAGAATCAGACTTCTTATTAAATATCAAATGGCAAGCAAACAAAAGGAGGGATTCCATGAGCAGTGAAAATAAGTCTGATATTTTGCTAGGTGAACGGCAACGCCAGTTCATTGCATTCGTTCTGTGTTTTGCAGGTGTTCTTACCCTTGGATGCTTGGTGGCTGCTTTGATCTACATCCTCAACCAAGCGTTTTCTTTATTTGCTGGGGTAATCTGGTCCTTAGCCCTTTCTGGAATGTTGGCCATTTTACTGCGCCCGTTGGTTTCGTTGTTGGAGGTGAAAATAGGATTGAGCCGAGTCATTGCAATCTTAGCTCTGTATTGTTTGGTGATCGCAAGTGCAGGTGGTATAACCTGGTTTTTAGGAGCCAAAGTACTACAGCAATCTCAGGAATTTATTGGAGATGCTTCTGCATGGCCCGAGCGTTTAGAGGAAAAAGGGAAGCAACATTTGCCTCCCGATACATGGAATGCAGTTTCCGGTCACTTTCTGGCATTCAAAGATTATTGGCAGAATATGTTAGCTATCGATGGAAGGGTTATAAAATTGGATCTCAGCCCTGCCCATAAAAAAATCTATAATGTCCTCGATGTCAAAGAGCGTGCGATTTTTCACAATCTTGATGCCCTGGAACGGGCGGAATTTTTTGAATTGAATCCCGCGAAAACTAGAAAAGAATACTTGGTGCAAAAAAATCTCGAGCGCAAAAACCAGTCCATGGAAATAATCGAAAAGCAAAGCGGGCAAATCGCAGTCAAATCAGCAGAAGTTTTACAATCTGCCTGGGATGGTTTGCTTGGTATATTTACCCAGATTACATTTCTGGCTGTAATCCCGATCTATCTTTTCTATTTCCTGAGTTCAAACCGCAACCTGCTTGACGACTTGGAGAAAGAACTCACTTTTTTTTCAGATTCGGTGAGAGAAGATATAATTTTCTTACTTCGAGAATTTGTTGGAATCCTGGTGGCATTTTTTCGGGGTCAGTTGTTGATCGGTCTGCTGATGGGGATTGGTTATGCCATCGGGTTTAGTCTGAGTGGTTTGAAATTTGGGATTACTCTGGGTCTTCTTTTTGGCTTATTAAATATTGTACCTTATCTTGGTTCAATTGTTGGGGTCTGTGTGACTCTGTTGGTTGCCTATTTTCAACCCGATGGCATCGCCGAAAGCGGACAGTGGAATGTTTTATTTAGCTGTGCGGCTTCTTTCATTGTGGTGCAAGTAATTGAGAGCTATTACCTGACCCCTAAAATAATGGGGCAACAAACCGGTCTTCACCCGGTGGTTGTGATTGTTTCCATCTTCTTTTGGGGAACAGCCTTGGGAGGAATCTTAGGCATGATTTTTGGAATTCCCCTAACTGCATTCATTATCATCGCCTGGCGCTTGCTACGAAGGAAATATTTTAGCCGTGCCACGTGCTAGACCGGGAAAATTAAATTTTCGCTCGGGTTATATCATGGGTTTTTCATCCCTCATTTGTTTTGTGAGCAAGATTACCTTGTAAGGTGCGGCTTATTTTTGGATGAATAGGTTTTACCGTTCGTATTATACCCATGGCCACCCAAGATAAAGACTTCGTACACCTTCACGTTCATTCTGATTTCAGTTTATTGGATGGTTGCTGTCGAATGGACAGGCTCATGGATCGTGCGGTGGAGTTGGGCATGTCCGCCATGGCCCTTACTGATCACGGTAATCTTTTTGGAACCATCTCTTTCATTAAACAAGCGGAAAAGTGCGGAATAAAGCCGATTATCGGTTGCGAAGGATATATGGTTACAGATCATAAAAATGATGAAAAACCTGGGCGTGAAAATCATAAATCTTACCACCTTGGCTTGTTAGCAAAAGATTATGAAGGGTATAAGAATTTGTCCAAAGTTGTCTCGGATGCCCATGTCGATGGGTTTTACTATCGTCCCCGAACTGATCTGGAGACGCTGGCAGAATTTTCCAAAGGTTTGATTGGGTTTACCGGCTGTATGCAAGGCTGGATCCCCCAACTTATTTTGAAGGGCAAGGAGGGGGAAGCGGAGAAAGCCATGGGGCAGATGATTGATATTTTTGGAAAAGAAAATTACTTCGTCGAACTACACAATCATGGTATTGAAGAACAAGCTCAATTGGTGCCTGAACTTTTGAAATTGGCCAAGCAATTTGACCTAAAAGTTATTGCCTCCAATGATGTTCACTATGTGAAAGGAGAAGATTGGGCTCCCCATGATGCCTTGCTTTGTATCCAGACAGCTTCAAAGCTGGATGATCCAAATCGTATGCGATACGAAGCCCGGGAGTTTTATCTGAAATCAAGACAAGAAATGGAGGAACTTTTTAAAGAAGCTCCCGAATCGATCATTAATACATTCGCTGTCGCAGAAATGTGTGATGTTAAGCTTCCCTTTGGTGAGAATAATTATCCTGTTTTCACCCTGCCTCCAGAAATATCCACCACGGTCTCCGATAATGTGGAATATTTAAAAAACCAATGCATTGAAGGTATGCAGGATCGTTATGGATTGGGTTACCTGGAAACCGATACGCGGGATGACCAAGCCGAGGGAAAAGAGCATGAACTAAGTGAGCGAATTGATTATGAATTGGGGGTCATCGCCAAAACCGGGTTTAACGATTACTTTTTAATTGTTGCTGACTTTATGCTTTGGGCAAGAGAGCAGGGTATACCGGTTGGTCCAGGGCGCGGTTCAGGAGCTGGCTGTCTGGTGGCTTATTTGCTGGGCATTACCGATATTGATCCCCTTCGCTTTGGTCTCTTGTTTGAGAGGTTTTTAAACCCGGAAAGAGTTTCGCCTCCTGACTTTGATATTGATTTTTGTATGCGCCGAAGAGGGGAAGTTATTGAGTATGTCAGAGAAAAATATGGCCGTGACTGTGTGGCGAATATCATAACATTTGGAACATTTGGAGCCAAGATGGTGATGCGTGATGTCGCCAGAGTTCGAGATTTACCTTATGCCGAGGCAGACAAATTGGCCAAAATGGTGCCAGATGATTTGAACATTTCCCTCGATGATGCCCTCGCAAAAAGCCCTGAGTTTAAAGCGGAGTATGAGAATAATCCCATTGCCACCCAAATCGTAGATACAGGGCGGGTGATTGAAGGAATGGTTCGAAATGTGGGGACTCATGCTGCCGGGGTAATTATTGCAGACCGCCCCTTAAAAGAACTTGTCCCTTTAACGACCCAAGACGGAGTGCTAACGACTCAATTCCCCAAAGATCCCGTAGAGGATTTGGGTCTATTGAAGATGGATTTTTTGGGTTTAAAGACTCTAACCGTGATCGCGGAAGCTGAGACTCATATTCGAAAAAAACAAGGATTGGAAAACTTCCGGGTAGCCACAGTAGCCCTTGAAGATGAGCCTACCTTTAACCTCCTTAACGAAGCACGCACCATTGGTGTTTTTCAGTTGGAGTCGGAAGGTATGCGCCGATTATGCCGGCAAATGACGATTTCTAACGTGGATGAGATCATTGCCCTCATTGCCCTATACCGGCCAGGGCCCATGGATTGGATTCCGGATTACATCAAAGGAAAAGAAGATCCTTCTACCATAAAGTTCCCCCATCCATTATTGGAAGATGTGTGTTCTGAGACTTACGGCGTTATGGTTTACCAAGAACAGGTGATGGAAGCTGCCCGTCTAATTGCCGGTTACACATTGGGCGGTGCGGATATTTTACGCCGTGCCATGGGGAAGAAAAAGCCAGAGGAAATGGCAAAGCAACGAGAGATTTTTGTCAAGGGAGCCAAGGAAACCAACAAAATTGAGTCCAAGAAAGCCAATGATATTTTTAATATTTTAGAAAAGTTTGCTGGGTATGGTTTTAACAAATCTCACTCGGCAGCTTATGGAATTATCAGCTATCAGACTGCCTTCCTTAAAGCGAATCATCCTGTGGATTTTATGGCTGGTGTGCTCGCTTGTGAACTTGGGAATTCAGACAAATTATCTCATTTTATCGCGGAGTGCTCGGAGATGGGTATTGAAGTATTTGGACCAGATGTGAATGAATCCGGTGAGACTTTTACCCCGCTGGAACCCAAGGGGGATGGGTTGGGTTCGATTCGTTTCGGGTTGGCTGCAGTTAAAGGTGTCGGAGATGTTGCAGGAAAAATAATAGTAGAAGAACGAGAAAAAAATGGTCCCTATGAGGGTTTTATTGACCTGGTCGGTCGCGTGGATGGCAAGGCGGTAAACAAGAGGGTATTGGAATGCCTTATTAAAACTGGTGGATTTGATGCACTGGAAGGCAATCGGGCGGCTTTACTTGCTGATTTAGACCGAGCGATGGGCGAGGCACAACTAAGAAGAAAGGACCGGGAGGCCGGTCAAGTAAACCTTTTTGATTTAATGGGTGGAGGAGAGGAGAATGGGAATGAGCCAGCAAATGACTTTTCGCCTGCAGCAAAACTTCCGGATGTACCCGAGATCGATGAGTTGGAAAAATTAAAACTAGAAAAAGAATTACTTGGGTTCTTTTTATCAGGCCATCCGGTTGATACACTTTCTGGTTTAGGCCCCCTTTTGGACACCATAAAGGCCGAGGACCTTGAAAACCTAGAAGGTAAAAGATCCTTTAGGTTATGTGGAGTGATTGCAGACTTGGAGCGCAGGTACACGAAGAAAGACGCACGGCCCTGGGCTCGCTTTACTTTGATGACCAAAGAAAAAGATTTTTCTCTCCCCATGTTTACCGAAGCGTATGAACAATATGGACCCAAATTAGAAGAAGGTATTATTGTTCTGGTCGAGGGGGTTGCATCTCACCGGGATGGGGAAACCCGGATGACAGTAAATTCATCTTTGCCCGTGGATACTGCCCTTATAAATATTGTGGAAGAAGTAACATGGCTACTTGATCCGGATGACGAAGAAACGGTTCCTTTTTTGGAAGATATTTTTGCTTTGGGGGATAAGGGCTTAGGTAAGACATTAGTACGCTTGGGCTTTGCCAAAGAAAAGGAAACCGATGGCCTTGTTGTTGAGGCAGATGATCGTTTTACCATGAGGCTGACCTCTGAACTGTTTCGGGAATGGCGAACCAAAAAACCAGTTCGAGGGGCCCGGGTTACGATCAAACCACCTGACCCCCCACAGGAAAGGACTTATGGAAGACGGTCGGGCTGAATTTTAATGTTCTTACTTCCTTGACCATCTCAATACTTTTGTTACTTTCAGACCTTTTACTATGACTATCGAAATTAAATTACGTAAAGGTGAACCCATTGATCGAGCGATTCGCCGATTGAAAAAGCGCTTGGACCGAGAAGGTGTCATTCGCGATGTGAGAGCTAAAAGGTACTTCGAAAAGCCATCTGATAAAAAGCGTATTGCCCGCAAAGTAGCTGCTTTCAGCCAAATGTTGCGTACCCGTTACGAAAAAATGTAATTTCAACAACTTCGAGTTGTTGGATTTTTTCTCGTAAGTCTTTCATTTGTTCTCTTAACTAATTGGACCATGTCCCAATTAGCCAAGAGACAAACTCTCAGCCTTCGCCAGCAATGGCGTGTTTTCGATAAGCAGAACTCTTCGTCCAAGGCATACTTGGACCTATGCGGCAGGATGATTCAAGTTGGAGAGTTCCTGCTTGCCCACGATGTGGCCAAAGATGGTCTTGGAAAGCACAAGAACGACCGTTTGCTTTCACAGAAAGCAGCCCATGCCCTTTGCAAAGCTGGTTCTCCTATGATGGCTACCAAGATACTTGAGGGGTTGGTCACTTCAGGCGTGAGAGACGTAGAAACTCAAAGTTTACTTGCAAGTGCTTACAAAGATCTTTGTGAGTACTCAAGTAATCCGGAAAATAAGTCACACTATGCAGAGCTTGCTATTTATCGGTACAAAGAAGCCTTTGTTGCTCAGTTAGAAAAAGCTGAAAAAGGAAGCGATAACCTGGAAAGCCAGTATTACCCCTGCATTAATGTAGCCTTCATGCATTTTGTTTCGCACAACCTGCCAAAAGCGCACAAATACGCAAACTTTGCCCGGGAAATTTGCCGTACTCTTCGGCAACGAGGAGATGGGTCTTACTGGGTTCTTGCAACCGAGGCTGAGTCCAGTCTTCTTTTGGGAGAAATTAATGAAGCCATCACTGCCTATTCCACCGCAGTGAATCTTGAGGATGCTCAACCCTCCCACATAGCCAGTACCAGAAAGCAGGCATTGCAAATCTCTTCCCTCTACAGTGACACTTCGATTCGTGATCAAGTAAGCGAAGCCTTTCCAGTTTTAGGAATTGTAGCATGCTCTGGGCATGTGATTGATAATGCAGAGGGTAACCGTCGATTTCCTCCTGAAGCTGAAAAGATAGCCAAGCAAAGAATCGAAGAGAAGCTGGAGCAAATGGGGGCAAACTGCGGCTACAGTTCCGCAGCCTGTGGTACTGATATTCTTTTCCTTGAGACCATGATTGAACGGGGAGGGGAGACTCATGTGTTCCTTCCCTTTGCCAAAGACGAGTTCATAGAAACCAGTGTAAGAAGAGCGGGTGGCGATTGGGTTTCAAGGTTGGAAAATGTTTTGGATCACGCAACCTCTGTACATTATGTTACCCACGAAGGGTACTATGGAGATGATTCTTTGTTTTCCTTCTGTAATCAGGTCATGATTGGCTTTGCGGCGATGCGTGGTCGTGGACTTGATGAAGACCCTCAACTTTTAGTCTTTTGGGATGGAAAGCCTGGGTCGGTTGGCGGCACCGGAGAATTAGTAAAGTCGTGGCAATCTGTTTTTAACCAACCTGAGGTTATCGATGCCAATGAAGTGCTAACCGACCTGCCTGATATAAAGGCTGGCAGAGTTGTAGAATTGCCGGCTACCTCAGATTACTCCCAAGACGGATTCGGAGATGCTCTTCAACCCATTCGGTCGGTAAAAACGATGATTTTTGCAGATGCTGCAGGTTTCAGCCAAATAACAGAAGATTTAACCAGTCAATTTGTGGAAGCTTTTCATGGGGGAGTTGCTCAAATGATCGATAAACTTCCCCAAAAGCCATCCTTTGTAAATACCTGGGGGGATAGTTTTTTCGCTGTTTTTGAGGATTTAGAAAGTGCACTGAAGCTGGCACTTGGTATGAGGGATTATTTTACTGACGGCAAGTGGTCTGAATGGTTGCCAAACGGGAATATGGATGTACGAATCTCCATGCACGCGGGACCGGCTTATGAAGAATTTGACCCGATCCTCAAGAAAAGAAACTTTTTTGGCAGCCATGTAAACCAAGCTGCCCGCATCGAGCCCATTGTACTGCCTGGCTCTGTGTTTGTTTCTGAGACAGTAGCTGCCCTGATTTCTTTTGGTTACGAAGAATATGATTTTGAGTATGCCGGCAATATTGATTTGGCCAAGAATTACGGAACCTATCCAGTCTATATCCTTCAGCGAAAAGGTTATTCGGATAAATTAATTTCATAAGTTTTTATGGATTCCTTTCATTCTGCCCATAGCTCGGCTGATGTACCTTCACCCTTTGAGTCTTATTCCGGTGATGGCCCTTATTCCTTTATTAGCTATGCCCACGCAGATAAGGTTAAAGTGTACAAAACAATTCGTGAATTTAAGACCAAAGGTATAAATGTTTGGTATGATGAAGGAATACCACCGGCTGGCGAGTGGGTAGATGAACTAGCCCAAGCCATTAAGAAATCATCAGCTTTTGTTGTCTTTGTTTCCCATCGCTCCGCTGATTCAAGGTATGTTCGTATGGAAGTGCAATATGCATTGAGTGAGCAAAAAGAGATCCTCACTATTTTCCTTGAAGACACGAAATTACCTCCCGGGCTTTCCTTGTGCCTCCAGCAGTTTCAATCCATCTCTGTGTCGGAGAAAAATTGGATGGAAAGTGCGTGTAAAGCCTTGCTTCAAAGACAGGATGCTGTTGCATCTGATGGTTCCATTGGAAGCTCCCAGCCAGAACTTGTCGAAGAGGAGGAGATTGATCATGGCTTGGAGCTCTGGTCGTTTTGGAAAAAGGCCCAGGCCGTGCAAAATAAGAGATTTGATCGACGCGGTAACCTTCCGCCTCGTTCTACTTTGCCTATGCACGAAAGTGTTTCAGAAAATGTTGTACCAGATTTAAATTCCACCAGCCTTCAAGAGTCACATCCGATTCCTTCACCTCAGGATTTAGACAAAACAAGACATCCATTTGCGGTGGATGTTTCTATAACGCCAGGACAGGCAGAAGAGAAACAAGAATTTCGTGAACACCATATTAATGATTATGCTGGGATTTTTAAGTGGATTCCTCCCGGCAAAATTACCATTTTGGTACCCTATTCCGATGAGCGTAGACTTGTTCATGTAAGAGATGGGTTCTGGCTTGGTGAGTTCGTGATCACCCAGTCGGTCTATTCAAAACTTATGGGATCAAATCCTAGTTTTACCGAATTGGGCTTAGGAGAAAATTCAGAAAATTATCCTGTAAATAATATTTCCTGGCTCGATGCGGTTTCTTTTTGCCGTGCTCTTACCATGCTCGCTCAAAATGAAGGACAACTGCCTGCTAAACATGAGTACAGGTTACCGACCGAAGTGGAGTGGGAATACGCTTGCCGGGCTGGATCCCAAGCCGACTTTTATTTTGGGGATGACCCAACCGTTTTACATAATCATGGATGGTTTCGTGGAAACAGTCGGAAGAAAATGCACCCCGTTGGTCTAAAGTCTCCAAATCCCTGGGGTCTATTTGATCTCCATGGAAATGTCAGGGAGTGGGTGGGGAATTCTTTTGTAAATACTCTACTCAATGACAGCGAACAAGATGAATTTAGGATCAGCCGAGGCGGAGCTTACATGAAGCCAGCGATCGAATGTAAATCGTCTTCAAGATCGACGAATTCTTTACACCATCGTTTTCGTAATCTTGGGTTCCGGGTAGCTTTGGCTCCAACCGCCAAGGTTTAATTTTTTTTTAAATCCTTTACCGGGAATAGTTTTCCCATTGTCTTTGTCTTTCAAAATTGGCATGATGAGTCCTTGCCATGAACAAAGATTTATCCCCTGAGAAAGAAAAAAGCAAAAGTTTAGACGGCAGTGATCAAGTCGCTGTCAGGAAAGATAAATTAGACCGAATGCGTGAGTCGGGCATCGATCCTTTTCGGGCAAATTGGGATCAAACCCATGTCTCAATGGATGCGGTCTCCTTGCTCCCGGAAGATGAGGAGGTAGGACCTGAGGTTTCAGTTGCGGGTCGGATTGTTGCTTTTCGTTTGATGGGCAAGGCATCTTTTCTGAAGATCCTGGATCGGGCAGGTAAAATACAATCCTATGTTCGTAAAGATGAGATTGGAGAAGATGAATATGCTTTGTTTAAAAAATTAGACTTGGGTGACTTTATTGGCATCCGAGGACCGCTTTTTCGTACCAAAACAGGTGAAGTTACCATTCGAGCAAAAGAGTACAGGCTGGTGTCCAAAGCTCTCCGGCCATTGCCAGAAAAGTGGCATGGGCTTACCGACAATGAACAAATTTACCGGCAGCGGTATTTGGATCTTGTAGTCAATGATGATTCCCGTCAGCGCTTTCGGGCGAGGAGCCAAATCATTCGTGAGATTCGTGAATTTTTCTGGAGTCGTGACTTCCTTGAAGTCGAAACCCCCATGCTTCAGTCCGTTTCAGGAGGAGCCGCCGCTCGCCCATTCCGTACTCATTTTAATGCCTTGGATTGCGACTTTTCCATGAGAATTGCCCTGGAATTGCACCTCAAGCGTCTCCTTGTCGGTGGATTTGACCGGGTATTCGAAGTGGGGCGGGTGTTTCGAAATGAAGGACTTTCCAGGCGTCATAACCCAGAATTTACCATGCTTGAGGCCTATCAGGCCTATTCGGATTATCGTGGCATGATGGAATTAACCCAGTCTTTGATCCAGCAAGTCGCTCAGAATGCGTTGGGTACCTTAACCTTAGATCGCACTGAGGGTGCACCTATTGAACTTTCTGGTAAGTGGAGGGAAGCTAAATATAAAGATCTCATTATCGAAGCAGTCGGGCGGGATGACTGGTTTGAGTTACCCAAAGAAGCAAAGTTGGAAAAAGCAAAAGAATTAAAGATCGAGGTCGACCCCGCTTTAGAAGATTTTGAAGTTACCAATGATGTTTTTGAAAAAGTCATTGAACACACTTTAATTCAACCCACTTTTGTGACCCATATTCCTCGTGAGCTTTGCCCCCTTGCCAAGATTACAGAAACGGACTCTTCCACCATTGATGTGTTTGAGCTTTGTATCAATGGGCAGGAGATTGCTCCTGCTTATTCCGAGCAAAATGATCCTGCGGTTCAACGCGAGGCATTCATGAAACAGGTGGGGGAGGAAACTCAGGAGTTGGATGACGATTTTCTTACAGCTCTGGAGCATGGTATGCCCCCGGCAGGAGGGATGGGAATGGGGATTGATCGCTTGGTTATTTTTCTCACCAATGCGGCAAATATTCGGGACACGATTCTATTCCCTACGCTTCGGCCTTCCTAAGTCGTGCTTGTACCCATTATTGTTTATGGTCTCACAAATAAATGAGCGACCGGAGTAGAGGGCTCCCCATTTTAATAAAGCCGATCTGGTGGAGACAGCTTTGTTTTACCTTCTTTCTTTTAATCTGTGCTATTTTCTTTGCTTTTATAAATTTTCTTGGAACTTTTTTGAGCTGGCTCATCACGCTGGTGATGTTGATTTCAGCCACTTTAAATTTATTAGACCAGATTCTATCGTGGTCCCGTTTAAAAATTGATCACAACGGGTATGACTTGAGAACATGGTGGAGTCGGAAAAAATATGCTCATCAAGAAATTAAAAGCTTTGAGTTGGATCATTATATGCACAGACAATTAATCTTCATAAACTTCAAAAAATCTAAAGATTCGACCAGTGAAAAACTGAGTTTGCCTTTTCCCTGTGCTTTTGGCCGACCTGTGGAAGACATTTTTGAAATTCTTAAAAAATCTTTGGACAAAACTCCCCGCCCTCTATCATAGGGCAACATTTTCGCTGGTTATTTTGCAGCAGGCTGCTTTTTTCTGAAAAGGGAACGGAGAGGAGTGACTAGATATGCAACTCCAATAAAAACCATTTGGGATACAATAAAACTCATCAAAGGATTAAAAGCTTTATCCATAAAGCCATAAGAGTGGAGACCGACTCCAAGCATATTGGTTCCAAACCAAGACCATGCTGTTACCACATTTCCAAATATGGCCAGGCATGCGATCCCTCGAATCTTTGCAATCCCTGCCCATCGGGCATGAAGAATAATGGCATTCCATATCACAATAAGAAGTGCCCCATTTTCCTTGGCATCCCATCCCCAAAATCGACCCCAAGACTGATCGGCCCAGATACCTCCTAACACGGTCCCAACGAGGCTAAAAAAGAGAGAAAAACAGGTGATGCCAAAGATCATAGAACCCAGAGTTTTTTCCAGTTGTTTGCGGGAGGATGAAAGAAGGCTCGATAACTTATTATCACTGGTATCCGAGACAAGAACTTGATGGATAAAGTAATAAAAAATGTAGGCGAGACCCAGGAATCCTGCGAGGAAAGTGGTGGAGTATCCAATGGTTACCGTGACTACATGAGTCGCCAGCCAGAAGTTGGAGTCAAGCACTGCTCTCATCATCTCCATGGTGTCACCAGTCGGATTAAGGGAAGAGTCAAGGCTTAGGTTGTGGGCAATTACAAGGCTGCCAAAACCAACCATTGCCCCCATCGATGAAGCAATACCAAGACGTAAATATTTTTCTGTAAACCAGCAAAGCAGGACCGCACCCCACCCGATAAAGAGTGCAGATGAATAGAGATTGGTGACGGGTGGCCTTCCTTCAATGTACATTCTTCCCAGAAGTCCAAAGGTGTGAGCAATGAGAATTATAAGAGTTAGGTGATAAGCTACATTTTTAAAACTCTTTGAATGGTTGGCATTGAACTTGGCGGTGTTAATGGCCAGGCAAAGCCAGGACAGGCATGCGGATAAGAAAATGATGATGTAGGCAACTGAACAACGGTAAAAGGGCTCATAGGCATTGAATGTCTTTTCGAATCCAAGTTTTGTAACTTGGTCAGGGGCTCTTTGTTCACAAAGTCTACGAATTGAAGAAACTGCGTCATTGAAGCCAGATGGATCATTGCGTACGTAGGCTTTACGTAACTTTTCATACAAGGGTAAAATGGGGTCAACCTCAGTGCGTAACTTGATAGCCTCAGCGTACTGCGCGGCAAAAAGAGCAGTGGGGTTGAGCTTTTCCTTAGTCAGGATGAAATTTACTTTTTCTTGCAAAGGTACGCGGTCTGTACGAATCAAATCCTGTAGTAAGGAAGCAAATTGGGCGGGGTCAAGATTCCGCTTTTGATCGGAGTCAAGAGGCTCCTCTCCCACAAGAGACTCTCCTACTTTTCTCCACCTTTTCTTTTGATCGCCTGTTTCTGGTGGAACCGGAAAAAATTCAGACCACAAGTTTGATCTGGAGTAATGATCGAGTAAAAATACAACCCTCCCAAATTCATCACTTCCTATACGAATCGTACTTGGGTCCTGGGATATAGCTTTAGTAATGGAACGGAAACGAGAATACTCGTCAGTGCGGTCTTTGTCTTTATCTGAATCAAAGAAAAAAGTATTGAGGTCTAGATCTTCAATCATTTTAGTCTCCGGCGGAGGAGCAGGAGGTGAAAGCGTGTGCTTTAATTTTCTGTAAAGGAGCACACTCCGATAGAGATCGATAATGTTTTGATCAAAACTATCCTGTTTTTCACGCTCTAACTTTCCAGATTCGCGGGCACTTTCATCGATCTCTTTCAGAAAGGGTTTTAATTCGTTGTAGGAATAATATTTTCCATCCTTAGCAAGTTTTCGATTAAGCAGACCTAGGACTTGGTCATGATCAATCACGAAGGTTTTCAGTTTGTCCGCTTCTTCAGGGTTAAGAAGAACATGGGCGAGCCATGATATTGCGGGGATCATTGTACCATTCTGGTCCAACGCGGATCTTTTGTTTCGTAAGACAAGTAAGGTATTACGGGCAACACTATCCAAAGGCTTTACTCTGCCCCCCCGTAGGACAGGTATCCGAGAAAAGGCCTCTAAATCGATAACCTCTTCCTTGGGCGCGGGTTCAGGCTTGAAGAAGTCGAGCAAAGAAGCCTTGGTTGTCCCAAAAGGTAGAATCGCTAAGTAAAGCCCGAAGGCAAACAAAGCACTTGGTATAAGAGGGTATTTTTTCAAAAACTTCATCCCGATACTTTTGATTGCTTACGGAGGAAATAAATAAGGTGGAAGCTAAATTGCCAGAGGAGCCCAACAGATAGGAGAATGCAAGCAATGTATGGAACCAACCAACTCGGGTTGCGAATAACTTGAAAAACCGTGTAGTCGGCTGCCTTGTTCATTTGGTATTGATAAAAGGTCTTACCTCTATGCCGTAAAGGTGTGTTCATGTACACCAGGGCTTTTCTTTTCTGTCCACTTTCCAGGTTGAGATTCACATGACTTTCAAAGTTGTGGGGAATATCCGTGCCTTGGTAAAATTCGTTTTCTATTTTGACCAACTCAATGGAGTAGGGGAGATATTCCCGTATCGACCGGAGTTCCATACCCCACAACTTTCCTTGGTGACGCAGGGGTTGAAAGGACATGCCCTCCAGTTTGGCATGGATGAATTTCCATCTGTCGTTGCCTGCAGGGTGAGCAACCGCCAACCAGGTACCCATTTCTTCGCTGCCGTTGATAAGCTGAAAAACAAGATAACCAAAATTGGCCGCATCGTTGCTAAAGTCTTCATCCATTGGGGTAAGGCTCAGGTTTGCACTTGCCCCAATACCCTGATTTACACCCCTAGTGATTTCGCTTCGTTGATCGGCAGATTCTTTGAAGTCGAAATTACAATTTGGGCCAAATGATTGTACTCGAACCTTAAACGGAAAACCTGGCACCCGCAGGGTGTTTCCTGGAGTAAGCAATTGTTCTGGGATGGAGACAACCTTACTACGATTGGCGTCGGTTACATCAGTAATGGCAAGCTCAACGCCATGAAAGCGTTCAATGTAATCACTGGACTCTCCCTTGTTTATCTGCATGCGAGACTCCACCTGAATGGCTTGGGTTGTCATTTGGCCGATGAGAAGGAGGATTATGCCGAGGTGAATGATCTGGATGCCCATTTTTTTTCCAGACCATTGAAAGCGGGTAATGAAAGCGGCAATGAGGTTGATGATTAAAAGCCCGCCCAGCAGATAACCACCCGGGATAGGGAGGGGCACCATGGATAGAAAGCTTCCGCCCCAGAATTGTTCAGGATAATACCAAATGCCATAAAAGCTCTCAAAGTACTCGGCTTGAGCACCCCGAATTCCAATGCGTACCTGCTCCAGGGTTGCCACAAAAATGAGAATCATGGAGAAGCTCAGCAGTGTAAGAGTAAGACGAACGGAAGCAAAGGGGACGATCCATGGAAAAGCTTTTTTGCGAGCTCCTACAGAGTAGGCATTTTGCTTTTTTTTAGATTGATTGCTCATAGAGGGAATAGGCGAATGGCTTTGTTCAAATCAATGATCATGGAAACAGACAGAGCTAAGTAAATTGAGAAAGTTTTCTTTCTCAACTTTTGCAAGAGTTGTATCTCCCATAATTTTAAAAAACCAGGACCGGGATTTTCCGAATAAGAGAGCACCATAAATTGTTTTTTCAGTATTTTCAGCGAGTAGAAGGTACGCATCTTTTTCGTCTATTTTGTATGGCGAAAGGTAGGGCGAGCTTTCCAAGCTTTCAGCCTTGGGCAATTCTATCTGGGTAAGCCAGCGGTTTACATTGGATTGCAATCCACCGACATCGCCTGGGAAAGAAGTGATAGAAAAATCAAGCTCGTTACCATTTTCGTCGCTAACGCTGTAGCTGGCAATTCGAACCGAAGAGGCCTGACCGACAACCCAATGGTCTGGTGCATCCCAGGTTGGTGACCCCGATGGCTTGCTCGTCGGTGCTGCGGAAATGGGGCGGGGAGCCCGAATAATTTTTTCCCCTGCCCGTACCGTAGTTGAATCTAGAAAAGAGATGAAAGAATCCATTTCCTGGTTGATCAGTGCGGCGTTGGCCACGAAGGGGAAAAGCCAAGTTTCATCCTGTTGCCTGAAAACGGCAAGGAGGGCCATCTTAGGATCGTTCGGATTATTTTTTTCGGTTAAGTGGATCCATTCAAATTTTTTCTGCCCAACTGTTTTTGTGGTCAATACATGGGGCAGGGTATCCTCGGTAAACTTTTCATAGCCAAGTTCCATCCCAAACATGTTGGTTATCGCGAGAGTTGATACGGCTTCCCTGAAGGGCATTACCCCAATCCTGCCTTGGGGGCCAGAATTAGTTTTTACATGAAAGGAGCCGGCCATGGGACCGGAAAGTTCAGGGTTTTCACCCCAAGTAGGTGGAAGTTTCCACGCGACCACTGGCCCTGTGTATTCCGGGGCGATATAATAAGTCTGAATTTCCGCTTCCTCGGTGCAGGAAACAAAACAAAATAAAGGGAAAAGTAAGAGCTTTACGGTACCTGTAATGTAGATTTTGGGGATATGAAAAGGCATGGGATATAATTTGTCTTCGAGTAGTGAGAAGGCAACTCGAAGTCACCTGTTTTAGGGATTACATTTAAAGAGGGCCACATCTCCGTCCTGTAAAAACATACTCTTTTCCTTCGAGCCGTAAGCTTGCCCGCTTTCACGGGCGAGTTGCATCGCTCCCGCTGCCATCAAGTCGTCATAGGATACCACTTCCGCCTTGATGAATTTCTTTTCAAAATCGGTATGGATTACTCCCGCACATTGAGGGGCGGTCATTCCTTTGCGGAAGGTCCAGGCCCGGGCCTCTTTTTCTCCCGCAGTCAGAATAACTGGCCAGACCCCAGTAAATCATAGGTCGCCTGGATCAGGGAGGTCACGCCAGAATCGGAAACTCCCATGGCTTCCAGGTATTCATGTGCCTCCTCATGGTAAGTTCTGAGAGCTCTTCTTCCATCTTTGCGGAGATTGGGCAACATGCAGCATCCTGCTGGGTGGCTGCCCATGCCTTAAAATTATTAAAGGTTCATTGCTAGTTGGGATCCGCAATTTCTTCCTCTTTCAGGTTACAGGCATAGAGCATCGGCTTGGAGCTCAGTAGATGAAAGGATTTCAGGCGTTCCTGCTCGTCCTCGTCCATGGGGAGAAGATTGGCTGGTTTGCCCTCATCCAGATGGGGAATGAGTTTCTCGAGCAGGGCCACATTGGCCGCGGCATCTTTGTCCTGTCCGCGAGCTTTTTTGGAATTCTTTTGTAACTGACTGGCCACCGACTCGGCATCGGCAAGGATCAGTTCGGTCATGATCACCTCGGCATCACCCACCGGGTCGACCCTGCCCATATTATGGATGATGTCCTCATCCTCGAAACAACGCACCACATGTACGATCGCATCCACCTCGCGTACATTCGCCAGGAATTTGTTTCCCAGATCCTTCTCCTTTGCTGGCTCCTTCGACCAGCCCCGCAATATCCACCATCTCAATGGCAGCGGGGATCAGGGTAGTTGTCTTGACCAGTTCGGCCAGAGGGATAAGGCGGGCATCGGGAACCTGGACCACTCCCACATTCGGATCAATGGTGCAGAATGGATAGTTTGCCGCCTCCGCCTTGCGTGTCTTGGTCAGGGCATTAAAGAGAGTGCTTTTGCCCACATTGGGCAGTCCTACGATTCCAGCTTGTAGCATAACGAATATAAAAGAGGGCTCATCATGTCGTAGAGCTTGGGTTCGGTCAATAAGGATGGGATGGATTTGAGCAAACCTTTCCCATTGACGATCCAATACGAATGCTTAATTTAGATTGTTCCTTTGTGGCGATAGTAGCTCAGTTGGTTAGAGCACTGGTTTGTGGTACCAGGGGTCGCCGGTTCGAATCCGGTCTGTCGCCCCACTTTTTTATAGTTACAGTGGATTTATCGTTGGTAAAGTTGCTTTCCTAATTTTAGGTCATTGCATTGCTTTTATGAATGATTTCAGTGCTGAAAAGCGGACCTGTGCTTTACTGCAACCCTACCAAGTGTCGAGGGGGAAACTTTTCCCCTGAACGGTTTAGCAATTTTAAATTTATTGATCTTGCACTTGTCTCCAATTGTATGGAACGGACGCGATTTTCATTTCATCAAGAGGAATCTTATCAAAAATTCAAGACCTGCTTGGTTTCACCAAAGCGGCTGATTTATTTATTCAATTCCGAGATCCGGAATACCTTCATGCTATTTTCGCCCTTTTGTATGAATTTGAAGAATAAGGCGTTAATGAATCGATGGGTTACCAGTCACCTTCTGAACTTTGACGGAGATATAACCATTTCTTTCGGGGCATGGTTCATTAATAAGTTGAGGAGGGCATTTCTCTTCTTCAGGTTAGTCAGCAGGTGAAAGAGTGAATTAGTCGCCTGCATTCTCATGTGTTTGAATGAGAACATTCAAACTAGTTCTTCGATTTTAATGAGAAGTTAAAAAATGTGGGGAGAAGTAATAATTTATTACAAGCTGTAAATTTTGCTCTTCAGCCATATACTGATCTTACGATTCGCTTTACATTTTTCCTTCCAGCTTTTCTCGTATAGATTTCCGTACTTTTTCTCCGGTGAAATCAAGAAAGGTGACGATGACTAACATGCAGAGTAAAACCAGGGAGAATTTATTCCAGCTATCCGCGGACTCAGCATAGAGTTTAAGGTGAAGCCCAATGCCCCCGGCTCCCACATAGCCAATGATACTGGCTGATCTCACATTATATTCAAGCATCCATAAACAATGGCTCCAAATGACCGGTCTTAGGTTGGGCCATAAACCATATTGAAAGGCCTGCCAACGGCTTGAGCCTAAGGACTGTAGGGCTTTTTGGGCTTTTAAATCAGCTGATTCAAAGGCTTCACTGAAAAATTTGGCAAGGTAACCGGTGCTGTAAAAAGTAAGAGCGATGACGCCGGCAAGGGAATTGGACCCGACTAGCACGACAGCCAATATCGCCCAGAGCAGGCTGGGGATGGTACGAATAATATTTAAGAGCATTCGCGTAATAAAGACCAACCATCTCGGGCTGATGGTCCGAGCGGCTCCTAAAGATAGGAAGAGCGAAAAAATAGATGCAAGAAAGGTGGAGATACCCGCAATTTGAACAGTCTCCCAAAGCCCAGTCATAGTCTGGCCTAGTATGGACCAGTCAGGGGGGAAGAATTGGTCGGTGAAGCGAAGGAAGTTTCCCCAGTAATCCAAGTCGCGACCTGATCCCTCCAAAGCGGGGAGGGAGCTGAAAGCAAGCAATAAAAAGAGAACGAAAGTAACGCCCGGAAGATCGAGTCGGTTATACCAAGGCATGTTTTTCATTTCAGGGTTCATACCTTATTTGGGGTATTCATCAAAACATTCCATTTTTCTGGCTTTTGGGGATCGGCCTGGATGATTTTATCCGCGAATTGATCGACTTGATCGAGGTCGTGCAGAGAGCATATAACGCAAGCGTCTTGGGCTTGTGCATATTGTTTGAGCATGCCTAAGGTAATCTCGGCCCACTTTCCATCCAAGCTAGCCACTGGCTCATCTGCCAATAAGATCGATGGTTGTGCCAAAAGGGTACGGGCAATCGCAAGCCTCTGTCTTTCCCCGCGTGATAGCGTAGATGTCCATTGGTGTAGTTTTTTTTGGAGTCCAAGTTTTAGGAGTAAAGAAATGGCTTTGCCTTTTTCTTCCTCCGGGAAACCAAGTAGTGTTTGAAAAGAAGAGTGGCGATAGAGGCATCCGCTGAGTACATTTTTTAAAGTGGTTGAACCTTCTGCAAGCTGTAAATCTTGATGAATCATACCAATCGGCAGGGGGCTTGTCGTATGAGTAATTGTTTGCCCCCCAGCCAAAGGGATATCTCCTGCTATTCCCCGCAATAGTGTTGTTTTTCCTGAGCCTGAGCTCCCCACCAGAGCAATGAATTCACCCCTGTTTACAGAAAAAGAAAGGTCTTGGACCAGCCAGCGTTCACCGATGCGAAGACTGAGGTCTTTACCCTCGATCAAGCATCTTTCCATCCCTTTCAAAAGTACTAAAAGTTATGGTTTAAGGGTCTTTTGCAGGCGAAGTGCTTCCCGGGTAACCTGGAGGTGTTCATCTTCATCAACTACGATAAGTTCACCGTTAAATATCCTGTCTCGGAGCTCAGGGTTTTCTTGATTCATTGCAAGGAGTGCTTTCTTTAAAATTCTACGGTCATTGGGGGACATGGTTGAGCGAATGCAGAGAGTATGGGCTGGAACCGGGCCTTGTTCCTGAATTATGCGGAGTTTCGCTTTTTGGGCATCGTCCAAGTATTTGTTATTTCCTTTAAATACATAATCACTGACCGCAGCTGCCTCCACTTCGCCCGAAAGTACTTTTTCCACCGCCGAAACATAGCCCGTGCCGTACAAGGTAAGGGAAAAATAGTCGGTGAGAGATTTTTGGGTTCCAATTAAGCCCTTCTTCATCATATCCCATGTGGGAATAAGGTAGCCGGATGTACTGGAGCGGCTGGCAAAGGCAACCGGCTTTCCTTGTAACTCGAACACGGATTTATAAGTTTTTTCTTTCTTAGTGAGCCAGACACTTTGGTAATTTGGCTTACCATTCTTAAGGTGTACAAGCAATACACTCGCTGTTTCTTGCCCAACATTGCGGGCTGCATCTGTTGAACTGAGATAGCCTAGGTCAAGGGTCCCATTTCGAAAGGATTCGACGACAATGCTGGAGTCGGTAGGGATTAATACTTCAATCGGACGATTCAATTTCTGAGATAAGTAAGCCTGTAGTTCCTGTTTTTCGATCAGCATACTGGCTGGTTGCTTGTTCGCCTTTAGAGCAATTACAAGTTTTTTTAGACTGAGCTCGGTGCTATTTTCCTCACTCGTTATCTCTTTCTCTGGGGCACTGCAGGACCAGATGCACAGGCTGTTCAGAGTAAACAGGACATGGGTGGAAATTAAGACTTTTTTGGATATAAAACTTTTCATTAAAAACTGCTTATTGATACTCAGTCTCAATAAGGATTACTTTGGAATTGGTCAATGTATGAATGAAAACTTTTATTTTTCCAGGGCTCGGGTGATGGTGTCGAAAGTAAAGATAGAGGGGGATCCTTGTTTATCCATCCACTGCATAGCTTTAATTTTTAGCTCGGTTCTTTTTTCTCTGTCATTGGCAAGTAACCTAAGTTCTTTTATCACATCACCTGATGTTCTACACTCAATGGCTGCCTGGTGCAAAAACATATCTGTGCAGGTTTCATGAAAATTTTGAAAATGAGGGCCGACAACTAAAGGAATTTGTAGGGCAACGGGCTCAATTGGATTTTGTCCGCCTCGGTTGGGTGGTAATGTTTTTCCCATGAATCCAAGATCAGCCACTCGGATTAATTGGGAGAGTTCTCCTGTGGTATCTCCCAAGTAGACTACATTTCCATCAGGTGCGGATTGGGTTTGGGTGCGGATGTGGTTAGGGAGTTCACAAGTTTGAAGGGTTTTGATTACATCATTTCGTCTTTCTGCATGCCTGGGTACCAGAAGTAAGCGAACGTCTAGATTTTCCAATCGAAGGCTTTGGGTAATTTCGATGAGCATTTTCTCTTCACCGGGCCAGGTGGAAATGCCTGCAATAACCACCGATTCCTGATCAAAGCCAAATTCTTTGATTAATGATGCCCGCCCTTTGGTGCCAGCACGGGAGAGATCAACGGCATCAATTTTTAAGTTTCCTGATGTGAGAGTTTTCTCTGGGGGCAATCCCAGTGATTTCCACCTCTTGGTTTGTCTTTCGGAGGCGGTGATCACTTGTAGGTTTTTGGGCAAGAGGAGTGGGTGTAGCCCCTTTAATTTGCGGAGTCTCGAATAAGAACGATCGGATAACCTGGCATTAATAATAATGAGTGGAATCCCTCTTTTCTTCGCCTGATGAAAATGCTCGGGCCATAGTTCGCTGTCGACCATTACGATGAGGTCTGGCTCAATTTGTTTCCACGCTTTTTGGGAAAAGGGTAGCCAGTCAAGAGGGAAGGGACCGTGAGCTTTAACTTGGTTGCCAAATTTATTTTCTGCTGTTTTCAGCCCCGTGCTTGTGGTGCCGGAAAGAACGATTTCAAAATTTTCGTTTTCAAAAAGCAAACCCAAGAGCTTTGTGATCGATGAAACTTCTCCCACGCTAACTGCTTGAATCCAAATCCTTTTCTTCCCGCCTGCTTTTTCTCCAAGCTTTGGCCAAAGGCCGAGGCGATATTTCAATTTTTTTTGGTAGCCTCCACGCCGAAGCATTCTTCTCAAATAATATGGAGAAAGAAGAATGGCTAATACAGGGAAAAGAATACGATATAAAATAATCACTGCAAATTCGTTAAAGATCCGTCCTTTACCATTGCCAAATATGCCTTGGATACGAGATTATTCCTCTCTTTTTCTAAGATATGAAGACTAACGATAGAATCGCTGAACTTTTTTCCACCTGCAAGGATGCAAACCGCGCAGCCTTCATTGGCTATGTTTGTGCTTGTGACCCAGACTTCGATACATCCCTTGAAGTTTGCCGAAGCTTAATTGATAATGGGGTCGATATATTGGAGCTCGGCGTTCCTTTCTCTGACCCCCTTGCAGATGGGCTCACCAACCAACTTGCCGCCCAGAGAGCTTTGGAGTCTGGTTGCACGGGAGAGGATGTGTTTAAATTGGTTGGTGCCATTCGTGAGTTTTCCGATATTCCTATTGTTTTCTACACATATTATAATCTAATTTATTCTCAGGGTATCGACAAGTATGTGGCATTGGCTAAAGAAGTGGGCGTAGATGGTATGCTTACCCTCGACTTGCCCCCTGAAGAATCAACCGAGTTGGTGCAATCCTGCCAGAAGCATGGCATGAAAAATATTTTTATTGTAGCTCCGACCACTCCGTTATCGAGGATTCCCGTTATTGTTAAACAGGCTTCTGGCTTTGTTTACTATGTTTCCAGGGAGGGTGTGACCGGGGTGCGTGATGACTTAGCCGGTGACCTTGACCAACGAGTGAAGGAGATCCGAAAGCATACGGAATTGCCTGTGGTGGTTGGGTTTGGTATTTCCACTCCGGAACAGGTCCAGGGAGTATCCGCGTGCTCGGATGGTGTTGTGGTTGGAAGCGTACTGGTGAATTGTATTTCAGAGAACCTCGGGAACCGAGATTACATTCTTGAGAATATTGGTTCGAAATCTCGATGGTTAACCACTGGAGTATTGGAAAAAATATAGCTCTTCCTCTTTACGGTCATGTCTTCAGATCAAGGTGCTCTGTATGTAATTGCAGGAGTAACTGCAGCCGGAAAAACAGAGTTGGCTCTTTCTTGGGCGGAGCAATACGGTGCTGAAATCCTGTCCTGTGATTCTGTATCCATCTACAGAGGTCTGGATATCGGTTCCGCAAAGCCAGACCTGGAGCAAAGAAATCGGGTGCCGCATCATGGCATAGATCTTTTTGAACTATCACATGCTTGTGATGTGGGGCAATTTTCTTCCCATGCGTTTAAAGTCGTTGATGAAATAAAGAAAAGGGGGAATCCTGTATTGGTGGTCGGCGGAAGTGGGTTTTACCTCCAATCTTTTTTTCAACCCGTAGTCGATGATATTGTAGTCAGTCAAGAAGTAAGAAATGAGGTTCAGTCTTTTTATGAAAAGCGTGGATTGCCTGCCTTGGTTGAAAGGTTGAGGCACCTGAATCCTGGCGGGCTTAATGGTCTAGATTATCTAAATCCGCGTCGAGTGACCCGCGCTCTGGAGAGATGCCTGGTATCGGGGAAATCTTTGGAAAAGTTAAAAGTAGAATTTAACGCTAAGCCCAAACCTTTCCCCGGCTTTTGCAAAAAAGTTATTTGGCTGGATCGTGAAAACTCTGATTTAGAGAAAAGGATAGAACAGCGTACACAAAAAATGCTTGATGACGGGCTTGTAGATGAGACTGCCCGGCTTTTAAAAAAGGGACTCTTAGATAACGGACCGGCTTCGAATTCCGTTGGGTACCGAGAGGCAATTTCTTGTTTGCAGGGTATTCTCTCCCCAAAGGATTTAAAAGTAGAGGTAATGTCAGCGACAAGAAAACTTGTTTCCAAGCAAAGAAAATGGTTTCGAAAGCACCTGCCGCCTGGATCCCGTTATATGCTAGAAAAAAAGTGTGCGGTTCAACCGGATGGTATAATTTGGCATACAGGTACTTGACCCCTAGACCTTCCTTTGACTAGATTGACTTCGTTTGTTAAATTATTTGTCATTTAAGTGAAGCCTCTGCAAAATATTGCTATTCTCTCCAATGCATCTCAAAAAGGTGCAGAAAAAGCCGGTTTTCAACTCAAGAAAATAGCTGAGAGCCATGGGATTTTTGTGAAAATATCGGACAACTTTCCGGTTCCTGATCAGTTTTTAGATGGGATGGATGCTTGCTTTGTAATGGGTGGAGACGGCACTTTGCTTAGCTTGTTAGAACAGGGGGTAAAATATGGGGTGCCGGTGGCCGGCGTCCGGTACGGGAAGCTTGGTTTTTTGGCCACTTTTTCACCGGAAGGCTTGGACACCCAAATGCCCCAAATTTTCAATGGGGATTACAGGATTGGTTCCAGAAGCCTCTTATCTTTTCAGGAAAAGGGGGGAGAGCCAAAACTTGCTCTGAATGATCTGGTTGTCAAAAGTGGATCCAATGGGCGTTTGGCCCGTTTTTCAGTCTTTGCCGATGATGAACCGGTCGCAGATTATGCCTGTGATGGGATCGTTTTTTCCACTCCCACAGGCTCAACCGCATATAACCTTGCAGCGGGTGGACCGGTTGCCCACCCCCACGCTCGGGTTGTACTTATGACCCCCATCTCTGCCCACACCCTAACAAGCCGGAGTGTTGTTTTTCCCAGCGGGGTTACCTTGCGAGTTCAGTCCAATAACAATCCTGACACTCCCCTTGTCTCTGCCGATGGGCAGCCAGCCTTTTCACTCACTTCAAATTTCCCCCTGGAAGTATCCGCTTCGGAATTAACTTTTCCGTTGCTCGAAGAATTGAACCACTCGCACTTTAGGGTTTTACGAAATAAACTTAAATGGGATTAAGCTCAAAATAACACTCTTAGATTTATGCTTTCATCAGGTACGCGTATTGGTCCATCAAGAATAATCTCTTGGCTGGGAGATGGATCATGCGGGCAAAGTTATGAATGTATTCAAACAGATGGTGAGAATAAGGGAGAAAAAGTCTACGCAAAGTTAATTCACCGAGAGATTTCGGAAAGCAAAGGATTTGAAGACTATTTTCTGCAGGAGTGTCAGGCCTTGGAGCAACTTGAAGGGCCTGGTATCTGGCCCATTCAAAAATTTGGTCTTATGAAGTGGAAGCATTGGATTTATTATCCTTGGCTGCAGGGTCAAAGTATGATGCTTGCCAAGCCTTCTTCCCCCGAGGAAGAAGAGCAGGAGAAGGAAGAGTTTTGGCTTCGGTCACTTGCAGATTTTTTAGAGCACAAGCCCGAAGAGATGAGCCCAGATGTATTACTGGAGATTATGACTTTTCTTCACCAAGCCATCCATCGAGCCCACCTTGGCGGTGTAGTTCATGGCAATTTGAAGCCTCGCAATATTCTCGTGGAATGGAGCGGGGCAGGAAAAGTAAAAGCATGGGTTACCGAATTCGGGCTATGGAAGATGAATGCTTTTGCCTCCCTTGGACAGGAAGAAACCGAAGCCCTTGGGGTTTCCTTGAACTTAGACGTGCAGGAGTCGGTTGCAGAAGCGGCCAAGTTTCGTCCGGAGGGAGTATTAGTAACAGATGTTCCAGATGAAAAATGGGACCGTTGGGGCTTGGGGAAAATTGTTCATTGGATTGTAGAAAAAAAAGGCTCAGAGCAGGATGCTGCCTGGCAAGAGTGGAGGGCATGGGCGGAACAAGCGGCTACAGCCTCAGGTTTCCCATCTGTCGCTCACTCCATGCAAGCGTTACCTGGCATGAGTGACATTTCTCAGTATGGTCTCAGGTTGGAGGACGAAAATGATTCGGTCAAAATTGATCCGGAAGAAGTTAGGGTTAAGAGGGAGTTAGAATGGAGTTTTCAGGAAAAAAGAGACAACCTTCGCTTCCGTCGCAACATGACCTCTTTTGTTGGAGGGATCTGTCTTTTTGTATCTTTGGTGTCCATGACTTATAATTTTTTCCGTCCGTCGCCTTGGTCTGAATATTCAATGGATGGCATACTCGATAGTTATCAATTAGGAGCGGGGATCTTCAGCGGTCAGGCTTGGGGGATTGTTCCTGCTGCCTACGATGATGAAAATAAGGGAGGGCAGGATGTAGTTGGTGAATGGGAGAAAGAAGAGGATCTTTTTAAGCTTAGTTTTCGGAAGTTTAAAATGAAGCCAAATGATGAGGGGGACAAAAAACTTTGGCAATATATTGGAACAGGAAAGACAAGTCGGGATGATTATCATAATTGGCAAGACTACCTCCGTTTTGATCGTGCAAGAGAAGCAATGATCCTGGTTAAACGGATCGACGACCGTAATGAATATAAACCTGGGTATCGTGGCAGCGATGCCCCACGACTCTTTCCTACTGAAAGATTTTCTGGCAAAGGTGCCATTAAAAATGCCGAATTAGCTTTCACTAACCAGGGTAGTAAAAGTAGAAATTGGGCCTTCTTTTTTGCGGTTGGCTTTTTGCTGGCAGCGTCACTTTATCATCGGGAGACCAAAAAAATTGAGGCTGAGCAAAGCGGAAAGGATTGAACTTCTGAAAACCAACACTTATCAGTACCATTATGATTCCTCTTTGGGCTAGGCTTTTCAGATTATATTTTTTGTCTTCTCTCCTGTTTGTTTTTGTTTCCTGTACAACTCGATCCCCAGAAGGGGAGTTCAGTGGAGAAATTAAAGATTGGGTGCATGAGGTTTTTCAGGGTAAATATGTTTCGGCCCAAGATGAAAGCCCTATCGAGCTCATTTTGCGTCAAACGCCGAACGGAATGCTTGCTGAGATGACATTTCAGCACCCGCAGCTGAAAGTAATCAAGCGTACTGGAACTTGGGAAGTTGGGGATGGCGAGCGTGTCATTCGATTTGATGATGATAAAAGTCCGTCTGAATATTACCTTATAAAGAGAGGTGTACGCTTTGCCTTTCAAACAAAAGAGGGATTGAGTAATGATGATGGGTCCCCGATTTTGTTGATGAGAAATGTTGGCGTATCGAGAAAATCATCCTACCCCTTAGAGATTAAAATGAAGCAAGGTGGGGAAGCTGTGGTAAAGGGGGGGGCGGCTAAATCTTTTCTGGCGGGGGAATGGAGGCAGGCGGGCCAAGGATTTGTGGTGATTACAAAATTATTGGCTGAAGATAACAACAAGGACTCTGATTCCTTGGAAACCTATAAATATTTCTTGGAGTGGGGAGGTGACAATTCTCAAGATCTCATTCTTAAGAAAATCGTGCTTACGAGGCCTTTCCTAAAAAAAGACGGAACCAAGCGCCAGAGTTGGATGAGTTCATTGATTTTTAATGATAATCCAAGGCTTAAGCGGAAGGGGTAGGTAGTTTTGCCTCTTGGTCTAAGGTTTGACGTCTTGGTAAAGTTCGGCATCATGATCGATTACATTATTTTTTTTCATGATTACAGCTCTTCAAAATTTTACAGCAAAAAGGGGTCGCCCCTTTTTCTTTTTTCTCCTCATTGTAGTTGGGGTATCTTTTGTTCTTTACCTCTCGCAGGGGACATCAGTCTTTGATTTTCTTCCCGACCCTAATCGTGAGACACGAGAATTCTACGGTACAGACTTTAACGATCCTGACGAACGACGGATTCTTTCAATTACTAATCAAGTAGCGGCAGACTTGGGTGCTATATTACCCCCGACCCGTGATGTACTTGAAAAAGCAGATGCTAGGTATTTTGAAAGCTTGCAGAATCAGCTTCGGGCAGCGTACCAACCAGAAAATCGTGATAAAGTTGATCAGGAAACATTGCAGAACATGTTTGGTTACATGCAATCTTGGCGGAATTTTCCAGATGCAGTCAAAGTGATGGCAATTGCAAGAAGCGGAAATTATGATTTTGAATTTTCGGATGCCTCGATTCGGGCGAAGCTTATAATGGACAGCCTTGCAGACGAATTAAACTTCATGCCTTTGGATGTAAATCACCCCACGATTAATTCCTATTATCATGATTTTGTCAGTCAATTAAACCCAATGTTGAGCGAGGATGAAAATCGTAGTATTGCTTTTACCAACATCGCCAGGTATCGAGGAGTCGCCCCTCGGGATGTAGACGCCATTCTCTACTCTCACTTCCGTTCTCACCAAGTGGACCGTTCATTCACGCAATCAGGTTACACCTTGGATACAGAAGGTGAAATCGAAATGCACCGTGATCAATTTGCATGGGATGCAGAGGCTATCTCTCTTTCATCGGATGACTTCCCTTTTCAGAATCCTGCCTTGGCCTCCGTCAGCTTTCAATCCATGCCCGAGGCGGGAAATAAGCTTTCCATAGACTTAGGCCGCGCCCAAGCCAGCTTTGAGTTTGTGGTTACTCCAAGAGATGCAAACGGTTCCTCTTATTTCGTTACCCTTGGCAAAAATATTGAATCATCTCTACGGGCTCTCAGTAAACAGATCCTAAAATCAAAACTTAACCTGAAAACTCGCTTATCCCAAAAATCCATTTCATTGTTGGCGGAAAGCGATGCATTGTCGAAAAAGAATCCGTCTTTTACAAGCAATACTACTTCACTAGTCTTTGCTTACTCCTTGGAAGGTGAACTTAAGTCATTTCATGAAGAAGTTAAAATGGATCCCCTTTTTGTTGAGCCTGCTCAGACTTACGCATCGGTCATAAGCTTTGACTCTGAAGATTTTTACACCCCTTTCCCTGAGCCTGATGAAGCGAGAATGCGGTCCTATTTTGAGAGGAACAAAATGCTTTTCGAACCCTTGCCAGAGGCTCCTTCTTTGAATTCTTTAAAGAAAAAGGCCGGAGCTAAGGGACCAGAGGGTGATAAAGGGGCAGATGGAAATTGGACAGAATCCGATGGGAAATCTTCTCTTACCCAAGCCTTAAGGGCAGACTTGAACAAATCTCAAGCACCCTTGGTTGCTTATGAAGATGTCAAAGAAGAAGTTAGAAAGAGAATTATGGAGGGGGACAAGCTTGATGCAGATAGAGAAGCCAGGGAATTGGCGAAGGAGTCAGCCCTGGCATTTTTGGAAGCGATTAATGCCTTGAGCGATCGTTTACACTCGACCTATGAGAGTTATCAAGAAATTCGCCAGTCTCCGGAACTGCTTCAAGGGCTTAAAGCATCGGGTGGGAAGCTTAAACGGGTCAAGTTTTCGAGTAAGGATATGGGATTACAGTCACGCATCCTAGGGTTGGAAACAAGGGGGAGCGAAAGAACGGCAAACCGAAATCCCTTAGAAGAGGTGGAAGCACTTACCGAAAAAAAGTTTTTTACTCGTTCAATTCGACAAACCCAAAATGGGTATGCTGTTTTTATCTTAGATCGAAAAACCAAAGAATCCATGAGTGATTTTGAAAAGGCAGACTTTAGTTTGCTTTACCGCGAGTTCCTTAAGAAAATGAGAACCAATGAGTTTGCAAAGTGGATTGATACCCAATTTGAGAAACTTACCAAGCCAGGTTCCTCTTTTTCATTGGGAAACAAGGTTGCTTTCAAGGCAAAGAGTGCCCAAGCCATTCGCTCATCTTACGATAGGGAAAGTTCCAAGATTAGAAATCAACTGCAGGATCTGCAAAATGAAAGAAGTGATATCAGTTCTGCTCAGCGGGACAAAAATGCGACACAGGCTCAAATCTCAAGGAAGCCTGACCTCGATAAGCAAATTGAAGATTTACGTAAATCACAAAGCGAGAGTAACAGCCAAAGGCTTCTGAGTAATCAACTGATCGAAGTAGTTGATACCATCGAACCGGATGGCCAGTGGGTAGAGCAGGAGAGGACCGAAGATAGCGCCTTGTTTGTTCGGCTCACTGGTGTCTACACGCTCCGAAATCAAAATTTGAACCAGGAACAACTCAAAAACCGAGTGAGTGATTTAGAGTATTCGAGGGCGGAAGTGGCACGAAGCATGATTCTCGATGATTTGATTACTTCGGGTTCGAACCAGTCATTTTAATCCCCGTTTTTTTTCCAGGCGAAGAAAAATTCCAGGTTTCCATCCGAGCCCCGCGGTTTCGCTTCCTTTTCGTGAAGCAAAAAAGAACCCGAAAGGTTTTCCTTTGAAAATGCCAAAATTTCCTTTTTAACTCGTGCATGCGTCTCTTCCGACCGAATCACTCCTTTTGATTCTGATGCTTCTTCCCGAGTGCATTCAAACTGAGGTTTCACCAAAGAGATTAGCATTCCCTCTGCAGCCACAAAATTCCATGCTTGTGGTAAAACTTTTTGAAGAGATATGAAGGACAGGTCCATCACGACGAGAGGAAAAGGTGCCCCTTCAATGTCATTTTTGCTTAAGTGTCGAAGGTTCACTTTTTCAAAGTTTTGAACCCTTTTATCTATTCTCAGTTTGTAGTGGAGCTGGCCGTGTCCAACATCCACACAGGTTGCCTGCTTTGCTCCCATTTGTAATAAGCAATCCGTGAAGCCCCCGGTAGAAGCTCCTAAATCAAGGATAGACATGCCCGATGGGTTAAGGTGAGAATCAGTTAGAAAGTTTTCCATCTTGAGCCCTCCTCTGCCCACATATTTGAGCGGAGTTTTTACCAATACCTGAGTGTCAACTGCAAGGGACCTACTCGCCTTATCGAGTCTTTCGGTTCCTTGCCAAATCTGACCTGCAAGGATTAAAGCCTTGGCTTGCGCCCGGCTTTCACAATGGCCCTGCAGTACAAGTAGTTCGTCCAGGCGCTTTTTCCTGATCTTTTTCATAGAGCCAACAAAAAAGAGTAGGAAGTTATCAACCGCAACGCTTGATTTTCTCTTAAAAAATAAAATTTTTAAATTTTTTTTAAAATACTACTTGACGCAAGTGGGTTAAAATGGGTAAAAGTGGTGAGTAATGGTAAATGTAGGTTAAATGGAAAGAGGAAATGTCGGAAATCGGAACAACATTCTTTGTAGGAGAATTCACTCATGCTCTAGACCCCAAGGGCAGGCTGACGATTCCTTCAAAGTGGAGGATTCCAGGAGGGGAGAACACTTACCTCGCATTACCGAATCCAGGAGGTTACATTACCGTTTACCCGCCGAAAATGGTGGCTCGGTTAGAGGAGAAGGTTGCGGAGGCAAGCTTCAGCGATACTCGGACACAAGCTCTGTTGATGGAGCTTTTTTCGAAGGCGCACTCCTTTGGTTGCGACAAGCAGGGTCGTATCAATCTGAACGACAAACTGCTCGAGCATGCAGGTATAAAAGGAAAGGCTGTGTTGGTTGGGAACTTTTCAGCTTTTGCGATATGGTCGGAGGATCAGTATGCTAGCCGAGAGTCTGCAGACCAAAGGAATATTTTTGATGCGATGAGGGAGTTGGGGTTATGAGGATTATGAACTTGTTAGGGATAACTTTTAGGGTGGTTGTCCGACGAAGGGGAATGAGTTCATTTCTTGCCTGGCTCCCTTGCGCTTCTTTTTTTAAGAACGCAAAGTGGAGGGGTTGTGATGTATTGTGGTGCGGTTGAATTTGTTTGCTCTCCATCAGCGGTGAGTCACATACCTGTATTACTTGAGGAGTGTATGGGGTTTCTTGATCCTGATCAGGGTGGTCATTTTGCTGACTTAACTTTTGGTGGTGGCGGGCACAGTAGGGCGATGCTAGGGGCTAACCCTGAGAATACATTGATGGCCATGGATTGTGATCCGGATGCCACCGACCGAAGTTTATCGCTGTCCGAAGAGTTTGGTCAGCGATTTCGCTTTGAAGACCGGTCCTTTAGTGAGCTTGATCAGGTTTCTTCGGAGGAAGAATTTCAGGGTATTCTTATGGATCTAGGGATTTCTTCTTTTCAGTTAATGGAGCCAACGAAAGGTTTTTCTTTCAGGCTTGATGCGCCAATCGATATGAGGCTTAACCCGAGAGAAGGTCAGAGTGCAGCAGACTTCCTTGAGACTGCATCTCGTGAAAGTTTAGTCAGGGCAGTTCGTGAGTATGGGGAAGAGCGTAGGTGGAATCGAGTGGTGAATGCGATAATTAATGCGAGAGGTACTGGCGTGTTGGGCCGTACGATGAGTGCAGCAGAGTTGGTGGCTTCCGCAGTGGGAGGACATCGTTCTCGTCAGAGAATTCACCCGGCAACTAGGACATTTCAAGGTATAAGAATTGCGATTAATGGTGAACTTGAAGCGTTGGCGTTGACTTTACCAAAAGCCTTTAGAGGCTTAAAGCCTGGCGGCGTGCTTGCGGTCATATCTTTTCATTCTTTAGAGGATCGCATAGTGAAGCGATTTATGAGGAAAATGGCAGGCAGGCCTGAACATAGAGGTGATTCTAGGCTAATCGATGAAAGGACATCCTATGGAGAGTTAATCAAGTCCAAAGCCATTTTTCCAACGAAAGAAGAGGTAGAGGCAAATCCGAGAAGCCGATCAGCAAGGTTACGAGTTTTGAGGAAAATTAGGAATCCACAACTCTAGGAAAATGAGTAACCGATTAATCATTATAATACTTTGCCTTATATCAGTTTTAGGAACGGGTTCGATTGGTTTAGTCTGGTTAAGGATGGAGATTTCATCGGTCGCAAAACAGTGCGGTGACCTTGAAGATGAATTAGAAATTATTGCAAGAGAGGTGCATGAGTTGAGAGCTCAGAAGTCAAGGGCAATGAGACCGTCATCCTTGGCGTCCATGGTGCATGGAAGGTTGTCTATGCCAAGCTCTAGGTTGACCTTTCATGTGAGTGAGGAAGATATGAGTAGAAGACTGAGTGCTCCATCAAATGTAGCTTCTATTCGAAGTTACAATTCTGCAGGGGAGTTTGCGGGAACTAGGTGAAATGAAGAGTATCTTTGTTTCTCCTGTTCGTTTTTATTTAGTTTTCTTATCCATCGCTTTCGCTTTCTGCTTCTTGGGCGGCCGACTTTATTATCTACAGGTTCATCAATCTGAGAAATATAGTAAATTTGCTTTAGGAGCCCGAAAAAACTTTATTAATATCGATGCTAGACGCGGAGATATTGTAGATAAGAAAGGAAATTTACTGGCTAGTACTCGTTCTGTGGTGACAGTTGGTCTTGACCCTCATTCAGTAGAATCTGACGAGGATTGGAAGTATAAAGAGTTGGCTAAGTTATTGGAGCTTCCAGTTGAAAATATTCAGGAAGCCATATCCAGGAAAATAAGGATAAGTGGGAAGCTTGGAGAAAAGATAACTAAAATAAGGTGGGTGAAGTTAAAAGATGAAGTGGATGAGGGTACTTACCGAAAGATACAGTTCTTGCGTGTAAAGGGCGTATACGGAAACTTTAAGCATTCACGGATTTATCCAAACCGTAATTTAGCAAGTCATATATTAGGCTTTGTTAACAAGGAAGGTGTGCCAGCCATGGGGGTTGAGCGCTTGGCTGATTATTATCTTCGTGGTCAAGATGGTTGGAGGGAAAGTGAAAAAGATGGAAGGCGTAGAGAAATGCCACAATACCGATCTTTTGAAGTAGCTGAGAGAGCAGGTCTGAATATTGAGCTCAGCTTGGATCGAATTATTCAGGGTATTGTTGAAAAGGAACTTAAGCATGTGGTTGAGGAATTTGATCCTTTAAGTGCAAGTATCATTGTGGGCGATCCTCGCAGTGGATCTATTCTCGCACTCGGCAATGTACCTGATTTTGATCCTAATAATTTTAATAAATACGAACTATCAACCCAAAGAAATCGTGCTGTTTCAGATTTATATGAACCGGGTTCAACTTTTAAAATTGTACCTGTAAGCGCGGCCCTGAATGAAGGAATTGTACATGGCCAGCAAATTATTGATTGTTCGGTCTCAACTTATCAAAACGGAAGCCGAAGATTAAGGTTGCCGAGTGACCACCATCCTCTAGGAAAAATCAGTGTTCACAAAATAGTACAAAAATCAAGTAATCGTGGAGCCGCACAATTAGGGATAAAGTTGGGTTCTAATAGGTTGTATAATTATTGTAAAAAATTTGGCTTTGGTGAAAAGACAGACTTTGGAATGGGTGGTGAACGGAAAGGCTTGCTCCATCATCCATCCAAGTGGGATGGTTTAACTATTACCAGATTACCGATGGGGCACTCAGTAAGTGTGACACCAATGCAGGTGCATGTTGCGATGTCAGCTATGGCAAACAAAGGGATTTTGATGAAGCCAAGATTTATAAATCGTGCATTTGATGAAAAAGGAAAAACCGTAGTTTCATTTGATCCCAAGCCCGTAAGAAGAGTAGTTTCATCTCAGGTCGCTCAGAATGTAACTAATATGCTTGTCGATGTTGTTTCAGTTGAGGGAACAGCTAGGCAAGCAATGATTGATGGCTTTAGAGTGGCTGGAAAGACTGGGACCACTCAAAAGATTATTGATGGTAAATATTCAAACAGGCACCATGTTGCTTCATTTGCAGGGTATTTTCCCGCAGATAATCCAAGATTGATGATTACCATTGTGGTGGATGAACCTAAAATGAAAAAAGGTAGATTAGGATACGGTGGAAGTGTTGCCGGACCATCTTTCCAGCGTATTGGAAAACAAATGATAAGCTATCTCGGTCTGAAGCCAGAGGAGAAAAAAGAAATAGCGAGTACAGAACTGGCATCCAAATTTAAAAAGTCACAAGCCCTTTAATAATCAAAAAAAGCTATGAATACCAAACAGCAAAACCTTGAATCACTGAAAGATATCCATCAAAGATTTTCAGAAACGGTAAGTTTGAACAGATTAACAGGAAATGATCCACGAGCCGAAGTAAATGTAGCAAGTGCTGAGGTGACCTCTTTGGTTACAGATAGTCGAAGGGTTACCCCGGGTTCTGCCTTTTTTGCCATTCGTGGATTAAGAGCTAATGGGGAGGAATTTATTGGTGAGGCTATTCAGCGGGGTGCACAAGTTTTAGTGGGTGAAGACCTTAATTTGAATGCACACCCGGGAGTTGCAAAAGTACAAGTTGCAGACTCCCGAAAAGCTTTAGCTGAAATGGCTAGAAGGTATCATGGTTATCCAGACAAAAGTATTAAATTAGTTGGTATAACAGGTACAAACGGAAAAACAACGGTTTCAACTTTAACGCGTCATTTACTCGAAGAATCAGGCAGACCTGTTGGCTTGATTGGAACCGTGAAATATCATCTCGGTGATCGGGAGCTTCCCTCCTTTAGGACTACCCCTGAAGCTTCAGATCTATATCCCATGCTGAGAAGTATGTTGGCAGGAGGATGTTCTGAGGCGGTGATGGAAGTAAGTTCCCATGGAATCCATCAATCTCGGGTGGCTGGCATGGAAATGGAAGTGGTCACCTTTCTCAATCTAACTCGTGATCATTTAGATTATCATAGTAATATGGAGTCTTACTTCAGGGAAAAAAGAAAAATTTTTAATGGTGAAAATGGAAAATTACCGAAGGTTGCCATAATCAATGGAGATTGTCCGTATGGTAAACGACTGTTAGAAGAGTTACCCCCACAAGTTCGGGTTTTATCATTTGGTCTGGAGGAAAATAATTTATTTCGTGCCAAGAATATTAATTTAGAATCAACGGGAACCGAATTTCTTTTGGAATCTCCGGAAGGATCAATGGTTATCAAAAGCCCATTGCTTGGTAGATACAATGTTATGAATTTGCTTGCAGCACTTTCAATTTTACACGCAATGGGAAGATCGATACCTGATTCAATCAGGAAAATTGGAGCCTTTGAAGGCGTGGACGGAAGAATGGAAACCGTTGATGATGGTCAGTCCTATAATGTCGTCGTTGACTACGCTCACACACCGGACGCGTTACGCAATGCATTGGGTATGCTGAGAGAGTGCACCGAAGGGAAATTGCATCTTGTTTTTGGATGTGGAGGAGATCGGGATAAAGGAAAACGCTTGGAGATGACAAGAGTTGCCTGTGCAGGTGCGGACCGAGTATGGGCTACTGCAGATAATCCACGAACTGAATCACTTGAGGGTATATTTAAAGATATGCGAAAAGGTCAGACACGAGGTGCCAAAATTTCATTTATTGATGATCGACGCAGAGCGATAAGCCTTGCCCTGGATCACGCAAAACCAGGTGATTGTGTATTGATTGCAGGAAAAGGGCACGAATGTTTCCAGGAAGTCCAATATACCGCCATTCCCTTTGACGATAGAAAAGTGGCCAAGGAACTCATTCAAGTGAAATCATTGACCTGTTAATGCCATTTTTCGTTCCAGAGCAACTGTCCTCTTGGTCAGGCGGCAAGTGGCATGATTTGCCAAAAAGTCCAGTGCAAGGTTTCTCAATTGATGCAAGAAAACTTTCAGCAGGTGAGATGTTTGTTGCGATTGAAGCAGAAAGAGATGGGCATGACTTTGTGGAGCAAGCTTTAGAAAACGGAGCATCTTCTGCATTGGTTAATCGTCTACAGTTAAATATTCCCATTCCACAGCTCTTGGTAGAAAATACACTGAAAGCTTTTCAGGAGATCGCATCAACTCATCGAAATGCCTTTCAAGGACCGATTACTGGAATTACTGGAAGTTGTGGGAAAACAACTACCAAAGAGGTGCTTAGTTTATTACTCGGTAGTCATTGTCACCGCACCAAAGGAAATTTAAATAATTATTTAGGCGTTCCATTAACTCTCTTGGAATTAGATTCCTCTAATGACTCTGGGGTCATTGAAGTCGGAATCAATCAAATTGGAGAAATGTCAGAATTAGCTAGTATTTTGTCACCTAATTTGGTGGTTATTACAATGATCGGACTTTCTCATCTTGAAGGGCTTGTTGACCTTGAAACGATTGCATCCGAAAAAGCTAAAATTTTTGAGGATTCAGAGGTTGTACCAAAAGTAGTGTTTCACCACGAATGCCTTCAATATGAACCGTTTAAGGTTTGGAGGGAAAAAGGAAAGCCCCACGTAATTTTAATTGAAGGGGAAGTGGATCCTGAAAAGATTTCCTGTGATACCGCTTTTTATGAAATTTGGACTGAAACAAACAAAATAGGGGACTCATGCATGCTACGGCTTTGGCGGCATGAGTCCCCGGTTCTTGTTACTTCCATACCTGTCGCATCCAGTGGTGTGCATAAAAATATCGCTCTTTCTATACTCGCTGCCTGTGAGCAGGGAATAAGTCACCAAGCAATTTCTGAACGCCTACCCCAATATCGCCCTTCGACCTTGAGAGCAGCCAGCTTTCAGGGTCGGGGGCGGACCTATTTTGTTGATTGTTATAATGCTAACCCCTCTTCTATGAAAGATAGCATTGAGTTCTTTTCTTCGAAATTTAAAGGAACCCCCAAGTTATATATTTTGGGGGGAATGGAAGAACTTGGTGAGCAGGGAATGATTTTACATGAAGAAGTTGGTTCAACTGCGACAGTGGAGACCACCGATCTTTTTGTAATGATTGGAGAAAAAGCCTCCTGGTTTGCTCCAGGGCTTATGAGAAGTGGTGCCATGCCGGAACAATTGGTGATTTTAAATGACTTAGACTCTGCCCGCTCTTTGGTCGATGACTTTCAAGGGTCAGTGTTGCTGAAAGGAAGCAGGTCAAATGGTCTTGAGGAACTATTACCTCCTTGGGCAGTTCAGGAAGAAAAGGTTTTTGGGTGCTAAGCTATTTGCAGTTTTATGAGTCTGTCTTCGGACCCTTACGATTATTTCAGTTTATATCTGTACGGGCAATTTTTGCCGGCATCACTGCTTTAATAATTGGATATTTTATAGGTCCGATGCTTATAAAATATTTACAGGCCTTTGGGGCAAAGCAAGCCTTTCGCGATAAAGATGAGGTTGGTGATTTAGCTGATTTACATCAGTCTAAAGCGAAGACTCCAACCATGGGAGGGTTGCTTATCTTTGGGTCTGTTTTGATCTCTGCTTTTTTATGGGCTGAGCCCAATGTGTATGTTGTGGCAGCTCTTGTAGCCTATATTCTCCTTACTTTTGTAGGATTTGCCGATGATTACTTGAAAGTGGCAAAAAAGGATAGTAAGGGACTTGCCGGAAGGTATAAATTAATCGGCCAGCTGATTACTACCGGTGTGGTATTATTTATTTTGCTTGGACCCTGGTCTGAATTTCTTTCTGGGGTTGATGGGAAAGCCACTGGAAGTGCTGTGAAAATGAAAGAGCTTTGGGTTCCATTTTATAAAGATCCTCTTTTGTTAGCAATGCCACTTGTCGTCGTCTTCTTGTTTTTTCTGATTACCCTGACGGGAGCCAGCAATGCGATCAACTTAACGGACGGATTGGATGGACTAGCGATTGGTTGCACAGTAACTGTGGCGCTGTGTTATGGCATTATGGCCTATGCATCAGGAAACTATCTAATTGCAGATTATTTGAAAATTAGTTGGGTTCCTGGTTCAGGTGAACTCACTGTTCTTTGTGCGGCGCTACTGGGTGGCAGTTTATCTTTTCTTTGGTACAATGCACACCCGGCTGAAATGTTTATGGGTGATACTGGTTCCCTCGCCATTGGGGGGTTAGTTGGAGCCATTGCATTAATGGTTCATCAACCACTCACTCTTATCATTGTCGGTGGGATATTTGTAATCGAAGCAGGGTCGGTGATTATCCAGGTTGCTTCGTTTAAAAGCCGTGGCAAAAGAGTGTTTTTAATGTCCCCGATTCATCACCATTTTGAGCTGAAAGGATGGAAAGAGACGAAAGTAGTAATTCGATTTTGGATCCTTTCGCTTTTATTTGCCCTTATCGGTCTAGCTACCTTGAAACTTCGTTAAATATGAAAATGAAGGTAAATTTTTGGGACAATATGAAATCAAAACCAGTTGGGATTTTTGGTAAAGGGGTAAGTGGTCTCGGGGTTGCGGGTCTTTTGGATAAGATAGATTGGCCTTATCAATTTTTTGACCAAACAGAACAATCGTTTTCCGATGTTGAAGCTTCCAAGTATTCGATGGTTGTAAAAAGTCCTGGATTTGCACCCAATCACCCATGGGTAAGTAAAGCAATAGAGTCTGGAGTGCCTGTTTATGGTGAACTTGATTTTGCCTCCACATTCACAGAAAACAAAATAATTGCGGTTACGGGAACCAATGGGAAAACCAGCTTAGTTACATTGCTCTCTCATATTTGGAAAAAAGCGGGCAAGTCTGCTATTTGTGCAGGAAATATTGGTACATCACTAAGTGAAGTTATTGCTCGTGGACTTAATTCCCGAACAACTATATTTTTAGAAGTAAGTTCTTTTCAGGCTCAAAAACTTAAATTTCTAGCTCCAGATGCCTTGATTTGGACAAATTTCAGCCCTGATCATCAAGACTATCACGGCTCCCTCATTGAATACTTTAAAGCTAAGTACTCATTACTTACCCAAGTGAAACATGAAGGGTTGGCCATTTGCGGACCATCTGTCCTCAAATTTGCCAAAGCTAACGACATTCAAGATCGAAAAGGTATCAAAGCAGTGACTCGAAATATGTTCTTAGAAGAAGAAATCGAGGCAGGTAGTTTTTTTTCCACCTTTCCACAGAGAGAAAATTTGGCCCTTGCCTATGAATTCTCCCGGGAATGTGGAGTTAGTAAAGCATCCTTTCTATCTTTCCTTCGCTCTTATCAACCTGAACCTTCACGCTTGGTATGCGTTGCAAAAATAAATGGCATTTCATTCTGGAACGATTCAAAAGCGACGAATTTTTCCGCCACGATGGCAGCCTGTAAAAATTTTCCCAATCGCCTGATATGGATTGGTGGTGGCAGGGAAAAAGGTGAATCTTTACCGATTCTGTCAAAAGCCATAAAAGGTGCAGTCATACATGCCTTTTTAATTGGTGAAGTGGCAACAAAGTTGTCCGTGATTCTTCGTGCTCATCAAATCAAGGTAACTTGTTGTACAACTTTAAACGAAGCAGTAAAGAAAGCATTTAACGCTGCAAAACAGGCTACTGATATTCTTTTTAGTCCGGCATTTGCTAGTTTTGACATGTTTGAAAATTACATCGAGCGAGGAAACATTTTCAATAAGCTCGTTTTCGATTTGAAGAAAGGGCACACACCTTGTACTCAATAATACTTACATTGAATGAATAAAATCGAGGAATTATAAAATGAAGCTCACAAAGATATTCGGTATTGTACTCTCCCTTCACGTCGGAGTTATCCTGCTCGTGATGTTCCAGCCAAGTTGTCAGACTGCTCAAAAGAAATCTGCAGGGATTACCCCTGTTGACAAAGCAGTCCAACTTGAGCCTAAAGCACCAGATGCTGGCTTTAATGCAGGGGTAGCTGATAGCTCTTCGCCTCCGCCTTCCATTCAGAAGGAAGCAAAACCGAAGGCCGTGGAGTATACCTCTCCGACAAGACCTGCTGCTGGTCAATTAATCGTACCTGGTCAGGGAGCTATCGAGGCAAAACCACTCCCCCCCATTTTAGCCGAGGATAAAACGGAACCATTAAACTTCCCCGTTCCACTTCGTCCTTCCGGGGTGTCTATCTATAAAGTTCAGCGTGGTGACACTCTCTGGGGTATTGCCAGGAAACAAGGGGTCAGCTTATCATCCTTACTCTCCTCCAATCCCAGCCTCGACAAAAACGGCAAGTTGGATATTGGGCAAGAAATTATGATTCCTGGTGGAACCGCTGGAGCAACGCAAGCAACAATCAGCCCATTAGCTGATGCGAATGTTCCAGTTGCCACTTCTTCCGGTTCAACTTACACCGTTCAAAAAGGTGATAGTCTCTCCAGAATAGCAAGAATGCAAGGGGTATCTCTTGGTGCTTTAATGGAAGTTAACGGGCTAAATAAGTCATCCATCATTCGTATTGGTCAGACCCTTCAATTGCCTGATGGTTCTTCATCGAGCTCTCCGGTGGTTACCTCACCAGCGGTTTCCACGGTGGTACCGGATGGTGCATCCACTCATACAGTGAAGAAAGGGGACAATTTAACCAGGATTGCAGCCATTTATGGCAGTTCTGTGCGACAGATTATGGAGTGGAATGGCTTGGCAGATGCAGGCAGAATCCGGGTAGGACAGGTAATAATTGTTTCGGCAAGCAACCCCCAACCTACAGAGGAAGCATCCATTGATTCTTTATTATCACCAGAAAATTCGGTCCCTATTCAGCAAGATGAATCAAGCGTGGAAGGATTTTTTAAAAGTGTTTCAGATGAAAGGCCAATCATTGATGTACCGGGAGGCAATCCGTAAGAGGCGGGACTGGATTGGCATAATTTAGTATGGGTGTGGAAACCAAAGGGTGTCGGAAACAAAAGTAGAATGTAAAGATTCAAAGGCAGGCGATTGGGTAATGATCTATGTGATCTTTGCCGCTATCAGCTTGACGATGATTGGGTTGGTCATGCTCTTCAGTGCAGGGGTTGTTCGAGGTGCCCAGGCTTTGCTTACCAAGCAAATTATTTGGCTTGCACTCTCTTTACTTATGGGGCTATACGCCGCATTTATGGATTTAGACTGGCTCCGGAGAAAGTCTTGGATTGTTTTTGGCTTATGCATCATAGCCCTCATTCTTACCTTAGTCCCTGGCATTGGAGTAAAAGTAAACGGGGCCCAGCGTTGGATCGGACTCGGACCTCTTCGTATTCAGCCATCTGAATTTGCAAAAATTGGGTTAGTTATCATTTTGGCTGCTTACTTCTCGAACCGACATCGGGAGATAAAAAGTTTTCTCTATGGCTTCCTTGTACCATCAGTTGTTGTGGGTCTCTGCTGTGGGTTAATCATTTTACAGCCTGATTTTGGGACCTGTTTTTTATGTGGGGCGGTTGCCGCCACCATGATGTTTCAGGCTGGGACTAGTTTACGCTGGCTTCTGCCTGTGGCCGGGCTCGCTGTTGTTGCCTTTTCGGTTCTTGTTTATTTCGATCCAGTTCGGATAAGACGTGTGACCTCTTTTTTGGATGTGGAAGCAAATGCCAATGATAGTGCCTACCAGCTTTGGCAGGGAATGCTTGCTTTTGGCGTGGGTGGACTGGATGGGGTTGGTCTTGGTATGGGAAGGCAGCAAATGCATTTTTTACCTGAAGCTCATACAGACTTTATTTTCCCTGTTATTGGGGAGGAACTCGGACTTTTGGTCACAGCTGGTATTGTCATTAGCTTTCTAGTTCTTTTCGCCAGTGTTTTTTTACGCTTACGTCAGGCTCCTCGTCTTTACGAATATTTACTAGCTATGGGGGCTATTCTCTTTGTTACCCTGCAGGCTATTATCAACATGGGCGTAGTCACGGGCTCACTTCCAACCAAAGGAATGTCTTTGCCTTTTATTAGTTATGGAGGTTCTAACCTTATGGTTACTTTTGTATTACTTGGCTTTGTAATCAATGTTCTGAAATCAATGAACAGCCCTCAATCGTTGAGGGCGCGGGAACTATGAGAAATGTGGTCATTGCATGCGGGGGAACCGGAGGGCACCTGACTCCTGGTATTGCTCTGGCCCAGGAATTGGAAGAAAGAGGATACCCTTCATGGATGTTCATCAGCCAAAAGCAGGTGGATGCCCGGCTCTCCAAAAAATACCCCAATCTTAGTTTTCAACCTATGCCTGGTGCCCCTTTACTTAAATCACCACTGGGCTTGGCTCGTTTTGGAGAAGGATTTCTTCGTTCCTTTGTACGATCCCATCGCTTTTACCGGCAAATTGCAGCCGATGCTCTGGTTGGATTTGGGGGCTTTTCTACTTTTGGGCCCGCTATGGCAGCTCGGATGCGAGGGATGCCGATATTTATTCATGAAGCGAATAGGGCGGTGGGGAAAGCCGTCCGCTTTCTTGCCAAACGGTCCTCACGGGTCTACTTGCCTGAGGGTATGCGACTGGAAGGTATTTCTCCTGAAGTAACTCGTAATATTGGATACCCTCTTCGAAAAGAATTTCGAAGAATTCCTTTGGAGCGAGCCCGCAAGCATTTGGGGATCTCGATCAATGACCGCCTCCTTGTTGTGATTGGTGGAAGTCAGGGAGCTTTATCTTTAAATCAATGGGTCAAGGATCACTTGCAGGATCTGGCCTCCGAGGGGATTTCCACTTACTGTTTGACCGGCATGGGTAAGGATAGTTCTGGCGTGGTTCAGCTCGAAGGGCCTGGGTCGAAGACTATAACAAGCCGATTTGTTTCATTTACTGATGAGATGAATATGGTTCTTTCTGCTGCAGATCTTGTTGTCTCTAGGGCAGGGGCAGGGGCCATTGCTGAAATTACCCGTTGCCGAGTCCCTTCCATCCTCATTCCTTACCCTTTTGCTGCCGATAACCATCAATACCTCAACGCTTCCTACTTAGAAGGAAAAGGAGGGGGAGTGGTTTGCATGGATCAATCAATAAAGACTGACCTGTTGGAGGAAGTAAAAGAAGTAATTTTTAACGAAGAATTTCGGGCAATTTTAAGAAGAAATCTATACTCCATGGATGGGGGAGATATTGGGTCGAGAATGGCCACAGATTTAATTCAGAGCCTTCAGGAATCTACCATCAGTAAATCGGTGCAGGGAGGGGTTTTGAGGGCTGCATCATGAAGTCACCCAAGCAAGTATTTTTGTTAGGCGCTGGTGGTATGGGTATGGCTCCCCTGGCTCTTTATCTACAGGGTGCCGGGATTCAGGTGGCCGCCTATGATGATCATTTTCGTGAACCTATTCGTTCCCAACTCGAGAATGCTGGGGTTAAAGTATTGGGGGAAGCAGTGCCCCCGAAAGTTCCAGATTGTATTATTCGTTCGAGTGCTGTGGCTAATGACTCGCCTACCCTCAAATCCTGGGACGATCGTAAGATACCGATTTTTAGAAGAGGTGAATTTATTGCCCGCTTTACTGCGGGGAAAAAGATTATGGCGATTGTTGGAAGTCATGGTAAAACTACCACGGCAGGAATGCTTGCTTGGGGCTTGAACCAAGTAAATTTCGAATCTTCTTACCTGGTAGGTGGTGTCTTTGAGGACGAAGGCATGCCTTGCGGGAAATTTGCAAAAGACGCATGGCTTATCATGGAGATCGATGAAAGCGATGGTACTATTGATGAATTTTCTCCTCACGCCACCCTGGCTCTCAACTGCGATTGGGACCATGTGGATCGTTACGCCAGTCCTCATTCTTTTTCCGATACCCTGCAGTCTCTGTTCTCTCGTACTCAAGGCGTGGTTATTCTTCCAAAGGGTAGTCAGATTGAAGAGTGCACGAGTATAATAGCCACTGCTAAAGTAGATACTTTTCCATGTCCTGATGATCCCGCAGACTTTTTAACCTTTAACGCCAAGGCTGCCGTGGCCGCTGGCCGTGCGATGGGAGCAGATTTATCCAAAGTTGATTTTTCAAAATTTCCCGGAATGAAGCGCCGACAGACAGTTTTGCATGCTGGGTCCAATCGTACGGTTATGGAAGATTATGCCCATCACCCTGCCGAGATTCAATCATTTCTCAGCCACCGCCGTCTAACCGATCCCAAAAGTGTAATGCGGGTCATATTTCAACCCCATCGCTACAGTCGAACCAAGGCACTTGCCCGACATTTTGCTGATGAACTGGCCTTGGCGGATGATCTTTTTTTACTCCCAACTTATCCGGCTTTTGAAAAGTACGATTCAGAGGGAGCCGTTGAGACCCTGGCTGGCTATTTACCTCCTCGTTTACGGGAGGCAACAAAAGTTTTTGACAACTTTCCATCCCTGCGCGAGTCCATTGGTCACTCATCATCGGGTGCCAATCGGGATCAGGTGTTATTTGTCGGGGCAGGTGATTTAGACCGTTGGGCTCATGCGTTTGCTTCTCTGGAAAACGCGAATGGGGATAAGTTTGCTGCATTTTCATTGTTCCTCAGTTCCCGGCTTTCGAAATCTTGCGTTCTCCGAACCCAAGAACCATTGGCCGCCAAGACCACCATGAAGGTTGGGGGAAATGCCTATCTGTATGCTGAACCATCCCATGCTGTGGATTTACACAGCTTAGTGGAAGCATGTAAACTGCTGGAGATCCCCTATGTCATGATGGGAAGGGGCTCAAATTTGATTGTTCCAGACGCAGGGTATGCGGGTCTGGTTCTTCGTTTGCGAGGTACATTTTGGAGTGAGATCAACCTGCGGGCCGAAGATAGCTTAGTGGTTGGTGCTGGTGCTCGCCTTCAAGAAATTTGCCGCTTTGCGTGTCAAAACCAATTAAAAGGGTTTGAGTTTCTTGAAGGAATACCAGGAACATTAGGTGGGGCTCTTCGTATGAATGCGGGAGCGATGGGTTGGGAAACCTTTGACCTGGTGGAATGGGTAAGCTTCTTACTTCCCGATGGGAGTATTCGAGAGATAGCAGGGACTGATCTGGAAGTAGGATATAGATATTGCAAGGAGGCGTACGAAGGTATTGCCCTCCGGGCAAAATTAAAGGCGGATGGTAGATCCGACCACCGGGCGATTCGAAAAGTTATAGATAAACTTGCTCGCCAACGACGAATTTCTCAACCGAGGGAGGCAAGTGCAGGTTGTATCTTCAGAAACCCCAAAGATGATTCTGCCGGGTTACTTATAGATCAGGCTGGGCTCAAGGGTGAGCGCGAAGGTGCAGCGGTTGTATCAAGTATGCATGCAAACTTTATCGTTAATGAAGGAGGAGCTTCAGCTGATGAGGTTATTTCTTTAATCAAGAGAGTCCGTCAACGTGTAAAAGAATCTAAAGGAAAACTGTTAGATCCCGAAGTCGATGTTCTTGGTCACAACTGGAATGAATTTCTGTCTTAGCATACTTATGGAACCTACAAAAAATCCCATGCACATCACTGTATTATCTGGAGGTGTTGGCCCCGAACGAGATGTTTCTCTTGCTTCCGGTTCCGCTGTGACCGATGCCCTGCGCCGAAATTATTCGGTCGATTTAGTCGACATCGATGAGGCCAAAGTCCCATCCTTTCTCGACCCGGGAAAGACGATTATTTTCCCCGTAATCCATGGTACTTTTGGAGAAGACGGCACCTTGCAAACCCTTCTTCAAAAACAAGGCTTTTCTTTTGCTGGTAGTGAAACAAAGGCCAGTCGGCTGTGCATGGATAAAGTAAGGTCAAAACAAGTTGTCAAGAAAGCAGGTGTAAGGGTGTCTGCAGATTGTTTTTTTACAGATCCCAGTACCGTAGTGGTTGATGATATACTTCATACCCTTGGCCCTGATCTTGTGCTTAAGCCTACGGATCAGGGCAGCAGTGTAGCTCTATATATGATTGCAGGGAAAGAAGAGTTATCCGCGGCACTGGCACAATTACCGAGTGGTAATTGGATGATCGAGAAAAGAGTTTTTGGACGGGAATTTACAGTTGGTGTACTTGATCATATGCCTTTGGGTATCGTGGAAGTTATTCCGCAAGGGGGGGTATACGACTACCAGCGAAAATACACCCAAGGGTCCACAGATTATAAATTTCCCGCAATTCTTCCTTTTGATTTAGAGGAAGAACTTAAAACCAAAGCCATGGACAGTTTTGTAGCCTGTGGTTGTCGTGACTTTGCCCGGGTAGATTTTATCGTCTGTGAAGATGGTCATTCTCACTTTTTGGAAGTTAATACCCTGCCAGGGCTTACCGCTACGAGTCTTTTGCCAAAGAGTGCTTCCTGTTCTGGCTATGACTTCCCGGGGTTGGCCAAGGAATTGGTGCAACCAGCTATGAAAAGATTTTCAAAACTTAACTTATTACCCGCAGCATGAAGTCAAAGGACAAAAACAAAACTAACCTGTCAACATGGCGAGACCTTCGCCCTACTTCCGCTAAGAAGCCAGCTTCGAAAACGGCTCGTCGTAAAAGATCACTGGGCTTATTGAAGTCCTTTCTTATGTTTGTATGCTTTGTCGGTATCCTTGTGGGAGGGTGGTTCGTTACCCGTTCTGAATTTTCAAAAAAATTCTACGCATGGAATCAATTGGACCCATCGATCAATCAAGTAGTTTTTGATTCCGATGGCGTACTCGATCACCGTTGGTTTCAAAATTGGTACGGTCCCTTACGGGGGCGTTCGCTCATGCAAATTGATTTGCATAAACTTCAGGCAGATCTTGTCCACGAACCTCAAATTTCTTATTCCCGGGTAAGCCGAATTTTCCCATCTACATTGAAAGTGGAAGTGAATGAGGAAGCCCCTGTCCTGGTTTTACGATTAGGTAAACAGGGCGGGGGATATAAGGACTGGCTGGTTTCTTCACAGGGTGACCTTTATCAGGGTGTGGGATACGCCCGGAATTCGATTTCCTTACTTCCATCTCTGTCCATTTCCTCCCAACAGTTAAAACTTGATCCTGAAGGTAATGGCTTTCGCCGGCTGGATGGGATAGAAGCGGTTACACCATTACTTGAACTTGCAAGGCGTGAATATCCTGGGATATATCGGGACTGGAAAGTGGTTACCTATGCCAACCCCAAAGAAACAGGCCCTGGCTCTTATGTCAAAGTACGGGCGGGAAAAGTAAAATGTATACGCTTTTCTCCTCAAAATTATGCCGCCCAGATGAAAAGATTAAAATATCTCCTTATGGAACCTGACTTTCGACGCAAGCCCGTTGTTGAATCCATTGATCTTTCCCACGACCGTTCTGTATTTGCGAAACTTTAACGCCCGACTGAAAACCTGACAAAATAATCCCAAATTTAGAAGTATATGAGGAAGATAATTGGATCTGTAGAAATTGGCACTTCGCAAGCAAAGGCCTTAGTGGGAGAAGTTGCGGAAAATGGTACCCTTCAAGTTGTCGGTATGGCTTCCCGCCCCATGGAGGGAATGAGGAAAGGGGAGATTGTTGACTTTCGTGAGGTTGCCTCCTCCGTACATGCGGCCATTGCAGATGCAGAAAAAATGTCTGGCACCACGGTCGACTCTGTTTATCTCGCCCAATCTGGGTCACACCTAAAAGGTCGTATGCTTCATGGCTCTTCTTATGTTTCCTCATCCGATAACCGTGTGGTCTCGCATGATCTGGAGCGGGCGTCGGAGGAAGCTCATCGCAGGGAAGCAGAAGAGGGCAGGAATTATGTACATTTTGTCCGCACCCCAATCCTCTTGGATGGTCAGGTTCGGGATGATCCTGTGGGAATGCATGGAAAGAAAGTAGATTTAAGTTATTGGGCCATTGATGGCGATGAGCAAGCCATGCGTTCAGCCATACATGTCATATCAAACTACAACATTGAAGTCTCCGACCTCATTGTATCTTCGATCGCTTCCGCAACTATGGTTGCTGGGCCAGACTTGCGCCGTGCTGGTACCCTGGTTATCGACTTGGGGGCTGGAGTGACTGATGTGGTTCTTTATCGTCAGGGATTTGTTGCCTACAGCGGGGTTGTACCCGTAGGCGGCGATCACATAACGGGAGATCTTAGTATGGGACTACGCATCCTTGAACGGTATGCGGAGAAGTTGAAACTGGAACACGGCAAAGCGTCGCCCGATCCTACTGACGAAAAAGAGGAGGTTTGGATGGTCGGTGACCGGACCATCGGGGATCGCTCGGTTTGCCGGAAAGCCATATCCGATGTTATTCATGTACGGGTGGTCGAGCTTTTTGAGATCATTCATAAGGAATTGGGAAATCTACTCTCCCCTGATGATTTAAAAGGTGGGATCTTACTTACGGGCGGTGGGTCTAAACTTCCGGGAATTGAGCAGGTGGCTTCGAAAGTATTGGGGATGCCTGTACGCAAGGCAGGTTTCCCACCCGGCATCGAGCCCAATCTTGCCCAGCCAGAAAATGCCACTGTTCTCGGCCTTTTACATTATGGATTACAAGACCACAGCCTGCCTGGTCAAAAACAGGCTGTAAGCAATGCGGGATTTCTCGGGAAGATTGCCGAGATGGTGGGTATCAAATCCTAAATCCAACATTGTTTATCAATTCACGCCAATCAACAGATAAATAAAACGATATGAACCAAGATAATTTTCTCGATGCTGATGTGTCTTTTGCTCCCGCCAATGAAAACCCTTCCTTACGGGTGAAGGTGATTGGTATCGGCGGAGCCGGTCTGTCCCTTGTGGACGGGCTCACCTTGGATAATTTTCAAGGGGTTGAACAGCTCGCCATAGATGTGGACTCTCGGGCTCTTGCCGACAGTATTGCAGCTGACTCTTTATTGATCGGTCGTCGCCACACTCGGGGTATGGGCACGGGGGGAGAAATGGCAATGGGACGAAAGATTGCCGAAGAGGAAAAGGATGTGATCCGTAAAAAACTCGAGGGCATCGATATGATATTTTTGCTGGCTGGTTTGGGTGGTGGCATGGGTGGAGGGGCCACGCCGGTCATTGCCCGCTTGGCAAGAGAAGCTGGAGCCTTGGTTTTTGCCTTTGCCCCCTTACCCTTTAGTTGGGAGAAAAGCAGGCATGCTCAGGCTCAGGAGTGCCTGGAAGAAGTTCGGAAGTTTGCCAACGCTGTGGTCCCATTACCCAATGATTCCCTGCTTCAAATTGGCGGAGCTGACGCCACCGCTCTGGAATGCTTTGCGGAAGCCGGGCGCAATGTAAGCAAGGGAATATCTGCAGTGTGTTCCTTGGTGTTTCGCCGGGGTATGATTGATGTTGACTTTGCGGACCTTAAAAAAGCATTCAACCGCCGTGCCGGTCGCACCCTTTTCGGGTATGGGGAAGGCAACGGTCAGGATGCGATACGGGAGGCATTGCGGGAGCTCATGCTGTGCCCGATGCTTCACTTGCCTGATGTATCCAAAGCGGCCGATGCGATCTTGATTCTTATTACCGGAGGTACCAGTATGGGGATGTCCGCCTTGCAGCAGGCGTCGTTAGAAATTCGCGATGAATTTAAAGCAGGTGAGCATGTGGTCTTTGGTGCCCATGTAGATGAAAACCTGGGAGACCGTGTCCAGATTGTGGTCTTGGGCGCTACCGATCTGGAAGCAGGAATGACTGCAGATGTCGCTCCCTCCGCAGATCAAGTCATGCTTGCTTCTACCAAAGCTCGGCAGGCTCATGAGTCCAAGCTTCGCCGGCAGAAGAAACAAGAAGGAAAAGAGCCAGCCAAGTCCCGCAAGCAAGCCAAGAAAGACGCCCTCGAGCAAAACACCTTTGAATTTATGGAAGAAAATAACCAACGAGGAATTTTTGATAATTCTTCCCGCAACTTGTACGAAGGGGAAGACCTGGATGTACCTGCGTATTTACGCCGAGGAGTTAAAATATCGGTGTAAGCACCCCCCTTTGCTTTCCGATATCTTTTACCAGTAACCAAATACTCATTCCTCAGTTTTCATAGTCCATTATCTGACGGGCAAGTGGTTGTTTAAAAGAATTTTGGGCAATTCATTGGTGCTTGTAAGCCAATTACACACCCGGAGGCAGGACTTTACATTATACTCCTGCTTAGGACTTCCTCCTCTCTTCATCCAGTGGATGGTTGATTCCGATAAATGTAAATTACTATTTGAAAGTGCCTGGGCGGGTTTTTTTCATCTCGTTTACTAAACATTGTTCTTTAGGAGCGATTTGGTTATAAAAAAATTGTATTTTTCTTTCTATATCTGCTAATAATATGAACAGATTCTATTTCAATTATTAACCCAATAAAATATATACTATGAAAACAAGACTCCTCCTCTTGTCCATGATCAGTGCCTTTGCCAGTGCTGTGAATGCAGCGGCTCCGGTTGTTACCGGGGTTACTGTTTCGCAGCGGACGAACACTAAAATCGTGGACATCACCTATAACCTAACCTTGGATGCCGGCCAAAAAGCTTTTGTTGAGCTCTGGTTTAGCCCAGATAACGGGCTCAATTATCCCATCCGTTGCCTGGATGTAAGCGGAGATGTGGACTCCAATGTATCCGGGGGTACCGGAAAAACCGTCGAGTGGAACGCAGAGTCGGACTGGAACCAGCAGTTTACCGCCAACGGTAAAATCCGGGTCATTGCCACCTACGGTGATCAACCCTCTGGCTTTGCCGGTTCCGGGTCGGGTGGAAACACCAACAGTAATTATGGTCAGGCTGATGCCTCTATGATGACTGCCAACCTTGATACATTTGACTCTCCAGATGGTGATAAGACCGCAGATATGAAAGACGAAGCGGGCGTTGACATAATTAAAGTAGATCCAACGGAGATAACCAATGAGAAATGGAACCAAGTAGTTGTCTGGGCCTTAGCAAATGGATATTCAGGGCTGCCCATGGGGCCAGATGTAAATGCCAGCCACCCGCGTACTGATGTATCTTTCTGGGAAGCGGTCAAGTGGGCGAATGCCAGATCGGAAATGGATGGCCTTATCCCAGCTTACTCAACCACAGTAGTGGAAACATTGTATGGGGATTTTAATAACGATGGTGTCTTGTCCACGATGTCGGACCAGCCTGAAGGTCCAGATGATTGGGATATGTACTCACAGGACACGAATAATAACGGGAGATACGACCCAGGTGAACCTTACACTGATTCTAACGGCAACGGTAAGCCAGATCTCCAAGAGTATGAAGATTTTAACGGCGATAATGCGTACAATGCCCCGACCCCCTACCGTACAGGAACCCACTCTTTAAGTAGTGGGCGTTTTTCCGGTTATATCGATTTCAATGCCACAGGTTACCGTTTAATTCCACCCACTGTAATTAAGAAGCTTGCTTCCGGTGGAGTCTCAGGAAAGCAATGGCCTTGGGGAGATGTTGCCCCTAAAGACTACGACAATTTCGCCTCTGAATACCATATGTCTACCGATCCTGTAAACCCTCTTGCCGGTCCAAGCCCAGCCACGGCAAGACCGGGTAACGGATACGGATTGAAGGACTTGATTGGGAATGTTGGTGAGCATGTTGAGAATGGGGAATTTACCGGATCAGGTGATATTTTCGTATACGGGGGTTCCTATCTGGGGCTTACTGCATACCACCCAGACCCAGGTATTAATATTCAAAGTTGGTCATCGGGAAATTACTTTGAAATTGAAGGAAGCATGGATGTAAATCAGAAATCTCCTGCTATTGGGTTTCGTTGTATGGTGAAATCCGAGTAGGGACTGTTCCTTTATAATTTGTCCGTCTTGTAAAATTTCCAGAACAATTATGGAAGCCAGTCGTTTGCATACACGGTTACCTGCACCCCGGTTGAGGAGTCCTGGGGTGCTTGGTGGCTACCTGTTTGCGTCGCTTGCTTTGCATGGTCTTGTTTTTGGAAATCAAGGTACGGTGGGGTTGGGCCAATCCGATGCCTTCACCCTCGATACCATGGAGCCAAACCCGATGGTCAATATTGGCCTGGCCGATTCCAGTGGTTTTGAGTTGGACACGGGGGGAGATGATGGCACTTTCCGTATCGGAACGGATGAGTCCTCTGGCTTTATTTTAAACACCCTCGATTCTCCGAGTTCCATTGATCTTAACCAGACTGGATTTTCCGATTCCGGTGGTTTTCGCCTGGATACGAAAGATGGCACCTTGGGCTTTGTGGGTACCATGGATACAGGCTTTGCGGATTCCAGTATTTTTTCCCTGGATACATCGGGTGGAAATGCCGTGGCCTGGGATCTAAACGATACGGGGTATGCCGACTCTTCCGGTTTTCAGCTCGATACCCGGGATGATTCCCTGTTTGGGGATTCCAGTTTTTCTGATTCTGCCGGTTTTCAACTGGATACCCGGGAAACCAATGAAGTGGTTGATAGGAGCTATGCAGACTCTGGCAGTTTTCAGCTCGATACCGGCGGGCATGACGGGTCTTTGCTCTTTGGCTTTTCTGACTCCGGGAGCTTTCAGCTCGATACACGGAACAGAGATGAGGTTTACAACGGAGATACCAATACATCTTTTGCTGATTCTTCTGGGTTTTCCCTGGATACCCGGGATGATGACGGAGGTTCCAACTCAACTGGCGGGGAACTTGTCAGTGTAAAAGGGACAATTTTCTATGATGGTTTGGTTTCAGGTTCGGTTTATGTCTGGGCTATGGAAGCTAATGGCAGCAAAGCTGCGGAAGATAAAATCAGCATTGGTGAGGGGAATTACTCCATCCTTGTGGAGAAAGGGAGAGCCTATGACCTTAAAGCCTTTATTGATGGCAATGAGAATGGCCTGCTCTCCACCGGAGAACCCTGGGGGCATTATGGGGAGTGGAATAACACCGCAAATCGATACAATCTCCTGCAAGTGGATGGTAATCTTACCCATGTTCACTTCAATTTAGAGGACCGGGATACCGACTCGGACGGCTTTCTTGACTGGGTCGAAGTAGAGGCCGGAACCGATGAAAACAATGCCAGTTCATTTCCCAATACCTCCCCCTATTTCCAAGCCGACGGCAATTTGAGCGTAACGGAAAACGAGACCTTTGTTTTTGAGTTCAATGCCTCGGACCCCGATGTGGGCACCACTCTATCCTACTCCATCCTGTCCGGGGATGATGCGGGTAAATTTACCCTCAATACCAACACCGGGGGCCTTGCCTTCACCACCGCTCCGGATTTTGAATTCCCCGAGGACAATAATTCCGACAATATTTACCAACTGACGGTGCAGGTAAGTGATGGCGAGAACAACGCCACCCTCGATGTCAGTGTCAAAGTCCTTGATGTGTACGAACCCAGCAAGGCAAACCATACCGTTGACCTCAATTCCACCGTGAACCTGGAAATGATCTGGGTGGAACCGGGCACTTTTACCATGGGGCAAAGTGGTAACACATTTGCTGAGCCTGAGCACGAGGTCACCCTGACCCAAGGATTTTATCTGGGTAAATATGAGGTTACCCAGGCCCAGTACAAGGCTGTAATGACGGGCAATACAGAAACAGATAGCAACGGGAATGTGATCAGTGCCACACCGAGTCGATATGGTGGCAACCTCAACCGCCCGGTAGAAAAAGTGTCCTGGGATTATATTCAGGTTTTTCTTGCCCGCCTCAATGATCAACAGGCAAGTAACCTACCCAATGGTTGGGCGTATGTATTACCCACGGAAGCCCAGTGGGAGTTTGCCTGCCGGGCAGGTACAACCACAGCGTACTCGTGGGGAGATACGATAAACGCAAGCGATGCCAATTGGAACCATGGAAATGATGCCAACCAGACGGAGAATGCGGGTCAATACAATGCGAACCCATGGGGCTTTTTTGATATGCATGGAAATGTATGGGAGTGGACGGCGGATGCGTACGCAGCTTACGCATCGGGTGCCCAGACCGATCCTTTCAATGTCGGCACCTCGGGCTCCCTTCGGGTCCTTCGGGGTGGGTCCTGGAGCTAATACGGGGCGGGCCTGCGTTCGGCCAGCGCGCACCCGAGCACCCCGAGCGACCGCATCGACGACTTCGGCTTCCGTGTCGGTTTCCAAATCCAGCCAGACGAGGCCAGCCCCGAACTGGAATTGTTCGGGGGTGCCGATATCCCGCACAAGCGCGACGAGCCATGGGCGGAGCCCGGCTACGGAGCAAGCGATGTGCGGGACGGCAACCTGACCAGTTCCGTCAACATATCCGGCATGGTGGATGTAAACACCACCGGCACCTACACCATAACCTACACCGTAAGTGACGCCGCCGGCAACGAAGCCAACGCTACCCGCACCGTCCGCGTGGCCGATGAATCCGCAGATACCGATAGGGATGGGTTTAATGACTACCTCGAAACCTCCTCCGGTAGTGATGTAAATGATGCCACCTCCACCCCTTTTAATTACGGTCTCCTCGCCTGGTACCCCTTTGATGGCAACGCCTCCGATATGTCGGGCAATGGAAATGATTTAACAGGTTCAGGGCATAGCTTTGGAGAGGACAGGCATGGTCTGCATGGGAAATCATGCAGGTTGGACCAGGTCTATCTATCCAATACCAATTTCTCAGAAAGTATTGATGATAACATTTCTTTTTCATGGTCATTATGGGTAAAGATGAATTCTGTTCCATCCGCTTATCCATTTATCTTGGCTGTGAATGACTCTACAGGAAATTCAGAGTCTTTGCGGGTCAATATTTTACATCAAAAAGACCAGGGTAAATTTGTCATCGATCATCTAGCCACAGGAACTAATTCTTCATCGCTTGTGAAGGCTGTTGCCAAGCAAACAAACCAAATCGATCGTTGGTATCAGTTAACCATGGTGTCTTCTGTGAGTGAAGTTAAGCTGTATGTTGATTCCGCTTTGCAGAGTACAGTACCCTTTCAAAGAGATGCTCTTAAAAATGAAAAACCTGCGATCTATGTTGGAGGCCATCTATCGTGGAAATTCTTTGATGGTTCCATTGATGATATTCGCATCTACGACCGTGCTTTGTCTGCAGATGAGATCGGTATGCTTTACCAAATGGAGAAAACAAGGCAGGCTTTAGATAATAGTAATTTCATGACCGCTGTAAACATGTGGTTTAGCGACGAAGCGAATGCCACCGCCACCTATGGCCACATCAGCGACTGGAATACCTCGGCGGTCACAAATATGTACCAGGCTTTTAAGGACAGAGTTTCTTTTAATGAAGACATCAGCAAATGGGATGTGAGCGGGGTTAAGAATTTCAGCGGTTTCTTCCGGGGTGCCAAATCTTTCAATCAAGACATTATAAGCTGGGATACATCTTCGGCCACGACATTTGCGGAGATGTTCCGGGATGCCACATCCTTTAATCAAGCGATCGGGGATTGGAATGTTTCCTCTCTTCTCAGCTTGGATAAAATCTTTTGGAGTGCCGCTGCTTTTAATCAGGATCTAAGTAATTGGGACATCACAGGAGTTAACACAATGGGACATATCTTTGCCTCTGCGGATTCCCTGAGCGAGGAAAATAAAAATCTTATCCATCAGACTTTTTCAGCCAACTCAAACTGGCCTTATGACTGGGGAATCACTCCAAACCAGGCCCCGCAGTTCCAAAGTGATGGCAACCTGAGTGTGGAGGAAAGCCAGGCATTTATCCACAATTTTAAGGCCCTGGATGCGGATGGGGATGAGGTAACCTACTCCCTCGCTGGTGGGGATGATAAAGAATTTTTCAAACTCAATGAAGCAACCGGTGGTCTGAGTTTTATTGCACCCCGGGACTTTGAAAAGCCACAAGATGCAAACACCGATAATGTGTACGAATTAATCATAGAGGTAGGAGATAGCTTTGAAAATACCGCATTGGTACTGAGGGTTGAAGTGTTGGATATTTTAGAGGACGACAAGGGTGATCCCATTGACTCGGTTGGGTTTGCACCCTTTGCAATTGAAGGCCTTGAAATGTTTGCCCGGGATGATGGTTGGGCTATTTACGAAGAGACGATTACATTTGATGAACTCGGTCGGTTTCATGCAGTTATTACCAATGGGTACGATAATCCGGTGGCAGAGGGAGAATATAGTTATACAAAAACGGGTGAAAATACCGCAGATTTATCCTATTCGGTAGAGGGAGGGTTTCCTTTTTTCCAATATTCGCTTACCTTCACATCTGAACTATCTGGCACCTACAAAAAGGACGAGGATTACGGAGATTCTTCAGGATTTGCCAGCGGACCTTTTAGTTTTAAGGCGACAGATAATGGCCCCAATACCGGTGGTGGGGGTGATGGTGGAGTGGAAGCACCCGAGAGTTTAGCCGGACTGGAGGTCGAGATTCATTTCCGCGAGTTGATGCCCAATGGTGGTTACGAAGATCTGGGAATGGAGAGAGTCACCTTTGGTGATTTTGAACTGAGTGCTTTTGATGCAAATTCCCAGCAAATCGAGTATGAGCCATACATCTATAAGAGAATCTCTGATACATCTGCTCTGATTTCTTTGGGATCTGCCGGGCATGAGATGGAAGAGATCAATTTGACCTTTAAGGAAGCGGGCTTTGCCGAGGGTACTTGGATCGAAATGGATGAGGGAGAAATTTTTGAAGGTACTTTGACCTTCAGAATTGTAGATGAAAACAAACATTCCGGTGGTGCGGGTCCCGGTGACGATGGGGGGCAACCTGGCACTGGTTCTGTTACTTTCATTACACCTTCTTTTATCAGCGTTCAGGAAAAGGATGAGTTCGTCACCAATATTACGGCCAGTGGGGGTGGGGGTGCCTATCTAATGTACAGTTTGGTGACTGGAGCCGATGCTCTTTTCTTTCAATTGAGTCCGGTTACTGGCAGGCTAAGTTTTCTGATCCCGAGAGATTTTCATCATCCAGAAGACGCGAACCTGGACAATCTCTATGAGGTGACCATTGAGGCCACTGACGGAGTGAATATTGGGTTTCTTGATTTAGTCGTTGGTATTTTGGAGGTGAAGGAGGATCCAACAGATCAAGATAAGCCGACAGATCCGAATTACCCAGGTGGGCCGGGCATGGATGAGCTCCTTTTCATGAACCCTGATTTTATCGAGGTGGAAGAAAATATGAATTATATAGCCCAGATTGAGGCAAGCGGTCTGGGAGGATATTCGATATCTTATATGTTGAACGGGGGATTGGATCAAAAATTCTTTGATATCGATCCGTTCACGGGAGATTTACGCTTTTTCACCTCGCGGGATTATGAATGGGCGGAAGATGCCAACCAGGATAACCTGTATGAGCTTAGCATTAAAGCAAGTGATGGTGAGAGCAGTGCTGTACTGGATTTAGTTGTTGGTATCATAGACATGCCGGAGGATCCCAAGGAACCTCCCGTTCCCGGCGAGGTCCTGCTGCCCATTGTTTACACAAATTCCGGAGAAATAGCAGAAAAGGGTGAAATTCACTTGTCGGGTAGGGTATTGCATGACGGAGGGGGTAAGATTGAAGAGGTGGGCTTTTTGCTTTCGCCTCGATTACGAATTGATCCCATGGGGCCGGAGACGGTAAGGCTGCCCGTTCATACCCAGCATGATTTTTCCTGGCAGCTAGATGAAAGCCCTTTTCCGAAACGATTATATATCCAAGCCTATGCCGTAAATGAGGCGGGGATGAATATGGGAACAATCAAAAGAATGAAAGTTCCTGAACCCCCAGTTTTATGGTGGGGGAAAGTAGAGGAAAGGGAAGGGGGTTGGCTTCAATCCCCTTGGTTCGGGGATTTTAAGTATTATGATCATGGCTGGCTTTTCCATAGTTCTTTGCAATGGCTTTTCTCATCGCCGGTTGATGGTGATGGAGTGTGGCTTTGGAAGGATGGCATGAATTGGTTATGGACCGGTGAAAATATTTGGCCTTACATGTGGTCCGATGATTTAGGGAACTGGATTTATTTGCCTGCCGGCAAACCTGGTGCCCATTCAATTTATTACGATTATTCAAGCCCTGGTTATCGAAACTTTTGATTTTTAGTCTTCCTCTACTGGGTCTAGGGCTCTGAGCTGTTTTGTAAATGTTTTGGGATTTTTTCGGTTATCTTGGAAAGCAGATTAAAAAACCGTGTAAAATTTTACTTTTGAAGGTTTGACCTTCACCCAAACCTTGTTTTTGATCATTCCCCATGCGAAGGTTACTTATTCTGCTTTCAGCAAGTATCATGTTTTGCTCTACTTTGTTTGGGCAATCCTCCCATCTCCTATTGCTGTCCCAAGGGGATGGTGCTGTTGTAAAAGATGGAGATGCTACACCGCAAAAACTTAAAAAAGCTAGTTTTTTGCCTAAGGCTCAATCAATTTCTGTACGACCCAGAAGTGGACTGGAAACTCTATGCTCTGGCTATAACTTTCGTTTTGGAGCCGACACCCGTTTCCTTATTTTGGAAGAGGGCGTTGAGCTAAGTGAGGGGTCTATGATGGTGCGTTCTCGCAAAATCAATAATTCATTTAAAATAGCAGGCCCGGAAGCTGAAGTTCGACTCAATGGGGCTGGTTGTTTTTTGGTTGAGGTTGAAACCAACGGTGGGATTAAAATAGTTACGATTTTAGGCCGGTTAGATGCGTTGGATCTGAAATCGAACGAGACCTTTGAAGTTTTACCCGGAGAATTAGTGTTTATCATGCCCGGTGGCCGGGGGTTTGGAGAAAAAGTAAATATTAATTTAAATAGCCTGATTGATAGCTCTTACCTGCTTTCAGGTTTCCCTAATAACGCTTCTTTCTCAAGTTCACTTACCAGTGTGGCTTTGGCCCAATCCGAATCCATCGGGGTAACCTATGGTGCCGAGGTGGGAGATGCTAAATCTGCTGATAGCTTTGAGGTTATCCCTTCCAAATCCATTGCCGATCAAACAGCAACTGAACAAAATGAGCCGTCTCCGGATGGCAGTACCCAAGATTCTGTCTTAGACAGTTATTCCATTCCTTCAGCTGATCCTCTTGCCGAGTTGCTTGGTCGTTCGCCTAAGCGACTGGTTGTGGACGCACCGGTTAATTCGGAAGAAGACTCAGATGATAAATCTATTCCTGTAGATGAAGTCATAGAGTCAAGACCCTTTCCCAGCCGCTTGCTACGAAAATAATTTTTAATCCTCAATAAACTCATTTTTACTATGAATTTTATGATTTCTTCTCCAATGATCTTAGCCTCCGGTGGTGGTCATGATTATCTTTATGGTCTATTCTTCTTAATTGTGGCCCTTGTCATTGGAGCGGCCACTCGCCACTTCCTGCAAAAGATACCTTTACCTTTTACCGTTCTTCTCCTTTTGATCGGTTTGGCTATGGGTGCCCTCAATCGAGCTTATGGGCCACATGGTGGTCATGGCGAGGGAGCTGAGCATAGTGAACATGCAACTGGCTTGTGGGCAAAGTTTATTGATACTTTAAGTGGTGCAATTACCTGGGGGGGGAACTTGGACGGTCACCTCATTCTTTATGTCTTTCTCCCCATTCTCATTTTCGAAGCTGGTTTTGCCTTGGACGTACATACTTTCAAAAAATCTTTCCTTAATGCTTTTTATTTAGCCGGGCCGGGCATTGTGTCGGCTACGGTGATGACAGGTGTTGCTTTTTTTGGTTTAATCCAATTTTTCGGGGGTGAAGGAGGCGTTCTTTCAGAATGGAACACCGAGGCTGGGGCTTTTATATGGCTTGCCTCTATGCTTTTTGGGGCCGTGGTTAGTGCCACGGACCCGGTGGCTGTGGTTGCCCTGCTAAAAGATCTGGGCGCCAGTAAAAAGTTGGGTACTTTGATTGAAGGGGAATCTCTTTTAAACGACGGTACTGCCATCGTTGCTTTTGTTTTGTTAATCGGGGTGGTTACGGGTGCTGAGGCATTTACAGGCACTGGTAGTTTCTTGGGCACAGCTGCCGTCGGTTTTGGGCAAATTGGGGCAGCGGGTGGCTTAATCGGGGTACTTCTTGGTCTGATTGCTATTTTATGGGTGAGAAAGGTGTTTAATGACCCCATGATCGAAATTACGGTGGTACTCGTCACCTCCTACGCGGTATTTTTCATTTGTGAGCATTTCTTTCATGTTTCCGGAGTTTTAGGGCTCGTTGCTTTGGGGATTGTTATGGCCGGGATTGGCCGGACCCGGATTAGTCCAGAGGTGGAACACTTCATGCATGAGTTTTGGGAACTAATCGCCTTTGTGGCCAATGTTATCATTTTTATCGTGGTTGGTGTGGTTATTGCCCAAAATGCAAACCCTACGGGTATGGACTTTGCAATTCTTGGCTTGGTTTACCTTGTCATCCACATAGTCAGGGCAATCAACATGGGTACATTCTATCCATTGATGAAGAAAGCTGGTTATGGTCTTCCTGGCAAAGATGCCATTGTAGTGTGGTGGGGAGCTCTGCGTGGAGCAATTGGATTGGCTTTGGCTCTCGTGGTGTACTCGGAACAATTTAGATATGAGTTTACGGTATCCGATGGAGGTTCTGGATATGTAGCCGACACGACCTCAGCATTTGTTGTCGATAAAAGCCAGGCAAGCCTGGTGGGTGGGGGGCAAAATGTAAACTTGTATCAGGGCACATCTATGGCTCATGCGGAAGTAGAAGTCCGCCAAGGCAAAGTGGTCGGTATATCCCAAAGTGAAGGGCGTGCCATCAAAAGCCTTGGAGATAAAAGTTCTCAGGATGCGGCCAAGCTCCGAGAGCAAATTGCCAGTGGCGAAAAGGTTGTGATGATTTTAGGGGAGGGGACCGGTGCCATAGCCCAAGCTTCTTTGGTCGGGATATCCGCCCGGGTGCGGGATCAGTTTTTATTTCTGATCTCGGGGATTGTACTTCTTACTTTGCTGGTCAATGCCACGACGGTTGGTCCTTTAGTCAACGCATTGGGGCTGACTAAATTGCCTGCAGTGAAGAAATTGATGTTTTCAAATGCTTCCGGAAATGTGGCAGAAGGTTGTGAAAATGAAATGGAACTGCTCAAAGATGATCGTTTTCTGAGTGGCGCCAATTGGGGGCTGGTCAGGAAGTATTTACCTGATCCGGTGGCATATCCGCTGACTTCCGACGAGATGGCGGAGATGGACACCCTTGCTGAAACCCGAAGGAGATTACTTGAGCGTGAGAGAAGTAGTTATTGGGGTCAATTCCGGGCTGGTTTATTGAGTGCTCGTGCGGTTGCTGTTTTAGACAATAACCTGAGCGAATTCCTTGATCTGCAGGGAAAAGTGCCCATGACTGATCGGAATTATTTAGATAAGGTTTGTGGGGTAAGTAAATTAACCGAAGCCATTCGGGATGTGCCTTTCATTAAAGGTCACTTCACTGACAAAATTACCGTGAGCTATGATGCGGCTAAGGCTTTTGTGGTCGCACAACAGGATATGGCAAAGATGGTGGATACCCTAGTGAAAGAACTCGATGACTCCGGGGATCCAGACAAACTCGGCAAGGCTTCACGGTTATTAAAGGATGAAATTCGCCAGAATCGTTTACGGGGTTTAGAATATATCCGCAATATGCATGAGAATTATCCAGAAGCTACGGTCGGTATTGAGACCAAAGACGCCATTCGCTCGGTTCTCAATCATGAGCGTAATACCATCAAGAAATTAAAATCGGATGGCATGCTGGAGGCAGATGAAGCCAGTCGTATGATCACGGCGGTGGAAGAAAGGATGAAGGATGTCATGGAAAGCTCCCTGGAACTCCGCCTTCCTGAACCAGAAGAAGTCCTACGAGAAGTTACCTGGCTCAAAGGCATGCCGGAAGAGTTAATCGGTAAAATCGTGGCAGCTTCTGAACCTCGAGCTTATAACTCTGGAGATACAGTAATGAAGCAGGGCGACGATGGAGATGGTATGATTGTCATTACCCGGGGAAGTGTGAAAGTTTCGATCGGTGATCTTGTCGTCGATATTATGGGCCGGGGTGCTGTAATTGGTGAAATGGCTGTCTTAGGCGGAATTCCTCGAACCGCCAATGTGATGGCGGATTCCTCAGTCACCGCCCTTTGGCTTACTACGGAGTCGATGCAGGCAATCATGGGAGAATCTCCTGAACTTTCTGGAAGCCTGTGGAAGACAGCTGGAATGAGATTTGCGGAAAACCTACTCGGTACCAAAGACCCGTACAATGGTTGGGATCAAATGCGTCTTCGCCGTTGGTTGAATGAAGGAGATGTTACGGCTCCAGCCGAGGGAGAAAGTGTTAACCTTTATGGACAGACTGCTATTTTGATATCTGGCAAGGCAAAGATAAGTGGACAGGAGGAGTTAATTTCTGCACCTGCCCATCTGGATTTACCAGAGGCTGTTTTCTCAGACAGCGCCAAGGTTTTCATCCGAAATACTTAATTTCAGAAGAATGGCGGAGAGGGCGGGATTCGAACCCGCGGTACCTTGCGGTACACAGCATTTCCAATGCTGCACGATCGGCCACTCTGTCACCTCTCCAGCTAGAAAATTAAGCTTCAAATTAATGTCTTTCGTTCCCCTGATCGTCAACGCTCAAAATAAAAAATAAAATTCGACAGGTCGGAAAATGTAAGTTTTTCCAACCTCAAGGTCTTTTGGTGTTTGCCTGTCGTTTAAGATTAGGTAAAAAGAAAAGGAATGATAGCCAACGAAGTCGCATACAACGGTAAGGTAGAGGGAGATGTCATTGTGACTAAAGCCGATGCCGTAATTAACTGGATCCGCAAACACTCGGTTTGGCCAATGCCTATGGGCTTAGCCTGTTGTGCGATTGAACTGATGGCTTCGGCTGCCTCCCGCTACGATATCTCCCGTTTTGGGATGGAAGTTATGAGGTTTTCACCTCGCCAATCTGATTGCATGATTGTGGCCGGAACGGTTACCTACAAAATGGCGGAAGTTGTTCGTAGAATTTATGACCAAATGGGAGACCCCAAATGGGTGGTTGCCATGGGTGCCTGTGCATCGACCGGTGGTATGTACCGTTCATACGCGGTAATGCAGGGAGTGGATTCGATTGTTCCCGTCGATGTTTATGTCAGTGGTTGCCCACCAAGACCAGAAGCCCTATTGGATGCCATGATCAAATTACAGGATAAAATTGGAGATGAGTCTTCAGTCAAAAACTTGAAAAATAAACCGTCTGTGGTCGCGAGTTAATTTTCTATGATCGATCAAGATTTCACCACCAACCTAATTGCAAAGCATGACTATTTATCCAAGATTTCACATGCTGATTGCCTGACCCTTTCCTGCTTGCCTGCCCATTGGGTAGAATTTGCCAAGTTCCTTAACTTAGAAGAGACTTTCGAACTTCTTGTCGATTTGACTGCGGTTGACCAAGGAGACACTGCCGATATTCGTTTTGAGGTGGTCGCCCATTTTTACTCGCGCACACACCATGATTATCTGCGTGTTCATATTGATTGCTTGGACAATGAATGCCCTGAGGTTGATTCAATTGCCTCAATCTATCCGGCAGCTGATTGGCACGAAAGAGAAGCATTTGATATGTTTGGGATAGTTTTCGCAGGCCACCCAAATCTAAAGCGAATTTTAATGTGGGACGAGTACCCATACCACCCTCTTCGCAAAGAATTTCCCCTGGCAGGAATTGACACCCCTTTACCAGCAGCTGATGTCGTGGAAGCAACGGGTGCTTCCGTTGAGCCAGCTCCAATGATGGGAGGGCCATTCGTTTCTCCTGGCAATGGTCCCATGAGCGATGCTGAGCCGCGGGCCAAAGATGAAAGCTGGACTGAACAAACTGAAAAGCCTGTATGAGCACCACCACTAAAGAAATTTCAATTGGAGATGTTGCCGCCCGCCAAGCTGCTGGGATGAGCCAAATCGAGGGTGAAGAACGCATGGCTTTAAATGTTGGCCCCTCACATCCAACAACTCATGGGGTACTTCGTTTAATCATGGAACTTAACGGTGACATGATTGAAAAATGTGAACCCGTTCTAGGTTATTTACATCGCGGTGATGAAAAGATTGCCGAGAATATGACCTACAATCAATTTGTTCCTTACACCGATCGACTAGACTATTTAGCTCCACTAGCCAACAATGTGGCCTATGCTATATCCGTTGAAAAGCTCGCTAATTTGGAAATACCTGAAAGGTGTCAAGCTATCCGCGTACTCGTTTGTGAGCTTGCCCGAATTTCTAGCCATCTCTTAGGCATGGGTGTATTTGGTATGGATGCAGGAGCGTGGACTCCTTTTATGTATACCTTTACTGAACGGGAAAAATTATACACCCTTTTCGAAGAGTTAACAGGTGCCCGTTTTACAACCAGCTACACTCGTATTGGAGGAGTTGCTCGAGATGTTCCCGATGGTTGGCTTGACCGGGTAACGAAATTTTGTGACCAACTGCCCAAGGCAATTGATGAGGTTGAAAAATTGCTGACTCGAAATCGTATTTTTATAGACCGAACTGAGGGAATCGGAGAAATCTCCAAAGAGAATGCATTGGCCTATGGATTGACTGGTCCAAACCTTCGAGCCTCCGGGATAGATTTGGACCTTCGTAAGGATAAGCCCTACTCTGGCTATGAACAATATGACTTTGATGTACCTATCGGTACTCGCGGAGATTGTTACGACCGATATTTAATCCGCATAGAAGAAGTTAGACAAAGCATTCGCATCGTCAATCAGGTCATTCAAAATTTTCCTACTGGTGCATGGTATGCAGAAGATGCCAAAAAGATCTTTGCTCCGCCCAAAGAAAAAATTATGAACAGCATGGAGGAGTTAATTCAAAATTTTATGATTGTAACCGAAGGACCTCAGATGCCTTCAGGTGAGGTATATTTTGAAGCTGAAAACCCAAAAGGTGCTCTCGGCTTTTACATAGTGTCCAAAGGCGGTGGAGTTCCTTACCGCCTGAAAATTCGGGCTCCAAGTTTTTGTAACCTTAGTATTTTAGAAAAACTTGTACCAGGCCACTTACTTTCTGATATTACTGTCATCCTCGGAAGTCTTGACTTTGTTATGGGTGAGTGTGACCGATAAGATTTATTGCCATGAACCTTTCTGAAGAAACAATTCTTAAGATTGACGCCCTGATCCCGAAGTATCCGGAAAAACGCAGTGCTGCCTTAATGATTATTCACCTGATTCAAGATGAACTTGGAGCGATTGATCTGGAAGCCTGTGAATGGATTGCAGATAAGCTGGAATTGCAGCCAATCAATATCCAAGAATTAATTACTTTTTATCCGATGTTACGAGAAAAGCCTTGGGGTAAGAAACACATCCGGGTGTGCAGAACTTTACCTTGTGCTCTTCGTGGTTCTTACGCTACCTGTCAAGCTCTGGAGAAAAAGCTTGGCGTTAAAGAAGGCCATGTTCGTGATGATGGAGAGTATTCGATTGAGTTTATGGAGTGCCTTGCGGATTGCGGAGAAGGCCCTGTTGTTATGGTCGATGAAGAAACTTATGAAAATGTAGATTCTGGCAAAGCTGAGGAACTTGCTGATCTTCTGAAAAGCGGGAAGCTTGAAAAATCCAAAAAGTTTGTCAGCTATGAAAATGCCCTTGTCCAAGATACTAGCTTAGAGGTGGCCTCCAAACCAAAACCTTCGAAGAAATGAGTAACAAAAGCACGCCCACCGAGAGAAGGATCATATTGAAAAATGCAGATGATCCCAATTATTCAAACAAGATCGGTTGCTATCTCCGTGAAGGGGGATATTCAATGTTAAAAAAGTCATGCAAGATGAAACCCGAAGATATAGGGGCAGAAGTTCTTAAATCTGGTGTCCGGGGTCGGGGTGGTGCGGGTTTTCCTGCGGGTATGAAATGGAAATTTTTGGACAGGAAATCCGGTAAACCTATTTATCTAATCTGTAATGCGGATGAGTCAGAACCCGGAACTTTTAAAGACCGGCAAATTATTCACAAGGACCCTCACCAATTGATAGAGGGCATGATGATTGCCGCCTATGCCATTCAGGCAAAACAAGCCTTTATTTACATCCGGGCTGAGTTTTTCGAAGGTGCCCGTATTCTGGAATCAGCGATTGCTGAGGCCAAAGCCAAAGGGTTTTGTGGAGATAAAATCCTCGGCAGTGACTTTTCCTGTGACTTGGTGGTTCACCGAGGGGCAGGGGCTTACATTTGCGGCGAAGAAACTGGCCTTATTGAATCGCTTGAAGGTAAGCGGCCTAACCCTCGTATTAAACCCCCTTATTTTCCAGCGGTACTGGGACTCTATCAATGCCCAACGATTGTGAACAATGTGGAAACCCTTTGCAATGTGAAGCACATCATGGAAATAGGTGGGGATGAGTTCGCCAAAATTGGTAAGCCCAATAACACGGGTACCCGCATATGGTGCGTTTCCGGCCAGGTCAAAAAACCAGGCTACTATGAATTTGAGTGTGGGGCACTTACATTAGGGGAAATGATCTATGATGTTTGTGGTGGATTATTACCTGGGCGATCTTTGCAAGCTGTCATTCCAGGTGGGTCTTCTTCTAAAATACTTCGTGCTGACGAACGATTTTCTGGTAAATTAAAAGACGGAACTGAATTTGATTGGGGGGTTGAGGATATACCGCTTGATTTCGATGGCCCGATGGCAGCTGGTACTATGTCCGGTTCAGGGGGTATTATCGTTATGGACGACACCGTTGATATGGTTGAGGCAATGGCAAATATCAATGCCTTCTATGCTCATGAGTCCTGCGGTCAGTGTACTCCCTGCCGTGAAGGTTCTTTGTGGATGAGGAAAATTACACAGCGCATGTGTGACGGGGGAGCCCGTGAGGAAGACGCAGACCTTCTGCTTTCTGTGGCCAATCAAATCGAAGGGCGTACCATTTGTGCCTTTGGGGAAGCGGCTGCCTGGCCGACTCAAAGCTTTATTGCAAAATTTCGTGACCGGTTTGAAGAGAAAGTTAAGAATCCGGAACGTAAAAAATCTTCTCTTCAGCTCATCTGATTATGATTTCTAAAAAGAATAGTAAGGTTGTACCCATTGTCTTAGACGGTAAAGAAGTTGAGGTGCCAGAGGGCATTAATCTTGTAGATGCTGCAGCACTACATGGTAAGGAAATACCCCATTATTGCTATCATCCACAACTAAGCGTAGCCGGTAACTGCAGGATGTGCTTGATCGAAATGGGAACGCCGATGAGAAACCGTGAAACCGGGGAGGCGATTTTAGACGATGATGGAAGCCCCAAAATAGGATGGGTGCCCAAGCCTGTGATTGGTTGTGCGACCAATGTTTCCCCCGGCATGCATGTTAAAACAGAATCCGAAAAAGTTTTAGGTTGCCGCGAAGGAATTATGGAATTCCTCTTGGTAAACCATCCCTTGGATTGCCCGATTTGTGATCAAGCGGGAGAATGCAGGTTACAAGAATTTGCAACAGACTATGGCCGTGGATACAGCCGTTTTGTTGAACGTAAAAATGTAAAGCCTAAGAGAACCCGCCTTGGGCCCAGGGTGACCTTGGATGATGAACGCTGCATTCTTTGCTCTCGCTGCATACGCTTTTGCCAAGAGGTTCCCAAAGATGATGTGCTCGGCTTTGTTGATCGAGGAAGTTTTTCAACCCTTACATGTTTCCCCGGTCGTGAACTGGATAATAACTATTCCCTCAACACTGTTGACCTCTGTCCTGTTGGTGCCCTGACAAGTTCAGATTTCCGATTCAAAATGAGGGTGTGGTTTTTAAAAGATGCTGATAGCATATGTCCGGAGAGCAGTGCCGGATGCAATACCACGGTATCGAGTCGTGAAGGCGAACTTTACAGGATCACCCCTCGGCGTAATGACTTGGTCAATGACAGTTGGATGCCAGATAGTGGCCGAGAGCTTTACAAGTCAGTCAAGTCTGACGACCGAATATTGTCTTCGCACATCGAGCAAAATCCTTGCACCACAGACGAGGCAATGGTTGAAGCAATCCGTTTACTAAAAGGTAAAAATATCGGAATTGTAGGCTCCTGTAAATCGAGTCTGGAAGAACAATTTCTAGTAAACCAAATATCGAAAAAGACCAAAGCCAAGAACTATATTAGGGGGCATTTCGCCGAGGATGATGGCATTTTATTATCCGCAGATCGTACGCCCAACCTTCGAGGTGCTCTGGTTTCTGGATTCACTCAGAAATACCCCAAAGACAATTTGCTCTCTTTGTCGCAATCCCTCGGCAAGAAACAAGTGGATGCCCTTTTGGTGATCGATGAAGACCTCGACGCTGCTCAAGTGGATGCGGCAAACTTGGATGGGGTCCCAATTGTTTTTATTGGTACTCAGGCTAACACAACCAGTAATCGTGCATCTGTGGTTTTGCCCAGCCTTACCTCTTTTGAAAAGTCTGGGACTTTTGTGAATCGTAGCTTTTATGCTCAGTTTTTCCGTCAGGCTGTCCCCGGACCGGCTGGTATTTTACCTGACCTATCTCTACTTTCCCGCTTACTCAATGGATTGACAGAAGATGAGGAAATAATTCCGGATCAAAATTCTGTTTGGAAGCTAATGAATAGCGTCAGAGGTTCGGTACTCAAAGGCATTTCTCTTACCGATGTAAAAAAAGAAGCGGTTTTACTTGATAGCTCAAAATGGTCCGATTTACCATTCGTTGAAGCAAAAGCTTTGCATTTCGAACCAATTCAAAAGGTAGAAGCCTAATATAATGGAACTGTGGAATAGTTTAGAGCTTTGGCAAATTGTGGCAATTAAAGTTATTTTCGCCCTCATGATGATTGGGGCGGTCATGACTATGGCAGGGTATTCCGTTCTTGCTGAAAGAAAAGTAAGCGCCTGGATGCAAGGTCGTGTAGGTCCTAACCGGACGGTCCTTCCATTTATTGAGCACATTCCTGTGATTGGCCCTTTCTTAAAAGGGCTGGGAGTCTTTCAGCCTCTTGCTGATGGTTTAAAGTTTTTATTTAAAGAAGAAATCGTTCCCGGACATGTTAATAAGCTTTATTATTACTTGGCTCCTATCATCGCTTTAGTGCCTGCTTTGACCACCATGACAGTTCTTCCTTTTGGGGAGTTTTTTACCGAAGCTGGTGATCGTATACCCTTGATGCTCGCCGATCTCGAGGTTGGTATCTTATTTATTTTGGCGGTTTCTTCTCTTGGAGTTTATGGGATTGTATTGGCTGGTTGGTCCTCCAACAGTAAATATCCTTTTCTTGGTGGTATTCGTTCCTCCGCTCAGATGATTTCTTACGAACTGGCCATGGGTCTATCCCTGCTGCCCATATTCTTGTGGGTGAGTAAGCCTGGGATTGATGTGGCTGCCTTGAGCCTTGTGGAGATTGTTCATTCTCAAGACCAATCGATGTGGTTGGTTTTCGTACAACCTCTATCTGCCCTTATCTTTATGATTGCTTTGTTTGCCGAAACCAATCGCTTGCCTTTTGATATGCCTGAATCAGAAACAGATTTAGTTGGCGGATTCCATACAGAATACGGAAGCTTTAAATTTGGTATTTTCTTTGTGGCAGAGTATGCCCACATCGTGATCGGTTCAGCTATTTTCACCACCATCTTTTTAGGAGGATGGCATTTCTTACCCTGGATGGCTGACCCTTGGCCTAGTACCTGGATTGGTTCTATTTTGGGGGTGGTGTGGTTTTTAACCAAGACCATTGGATTAATCTTTTTCTTTATCTGGGTTCGTTGGACTCTTCCTCGTTTTCGTTATGACCAAGTCATGAGCCTAGGTTGGACAAAACTGCTTCCCTTGGCACTGGCCAATCTTTTATTCTATGTGATTTTAGTAACCTGGCTGGATCAACCAGCTTCTTAACCGGAGTTATTTCATGGCAAAAACTGTAGTACTCGAACGAAAACCTCTTTCTTTATCTGAGCGTACTTATCTGCCTCAGATTGCGACTGGTTTAAAAACCACTTTTTCTAATATGTTTAAGAAAAATGTTACCCTTCAATATCCTGAGGAAAGACCTGTAATTCCTCAGAATTACCGGGGAGTGCCTACATTGGTTAAGGATCCAAATAATCGTGAAAAATGTGTTTCCTGTCAGCTATGTGAGTTTGTTTGTCCTCCCAAAGCAATTCGCATTACTCCTGGGGAAGTGCCTGAAGGTGAAGCAGATAGAGAGCATGTAGAAAAAGCACCCAAGGAATTTGAAATTAATATGCTCCGCTGCATTTACTGTGGTTATTGCCAGGAAGTTTGCCCAGAAGAGGCCATTTTTCTTCAGCAGGAGTATTCATCATCAGGGTATTCTCGTGAAGAAATGATCAACAATAAAGAAAAGCTTTATGAGTTAGGTGGAGTGGTTCCAGATAAGCACTACAAGTGGGATAAAAAGAAAAAGGCTGAGCAGGAGGGGAATTCTCACTAATCTTACTTTTTGGTGTTGAGACTTTTCCTCCTTTAAGGCTTATATATTTCGAGTCCTGAATTTTGCTTGTTTAAATACGCCATCCTTTGTGAACCTTATCGATTTTCTATTTTTAGTTTTTGCCACTCTCGCAGTAGGTGGCGGACTCTTAATGATCTTCTCACGGCATCCAGTATCGGCCGCTATGTTTATGATAATCTCGATGGTAAGTGTTGCTGGTTTATTCGTTTTACTGGAATCATTCTTTCTAGCGATCTTACAGGTTTTAGTCTATGCTGGAGCAGTCATGGTTTTGTTTCTATTCATTATCATGCTTCTGGATGTGGGCCCCGAAGGATCGAAAAGCTCAAAAATTAAGTTACTGTCTGGGCTAGCAGGGGTTGTGTGCTTTGGTATTTTGATGGTATTTTCTTTGATCTTGGTGCTCAATTCTTATCCAGAGTGTAGTAGTTGTGCGGTTTGGCCCACTTTGGACGATAATAACTTGGTTTTGGGACAGAGCCTGGTATTTTCTACGAGTGTTAAAAGCTTTGGTTTTGGTCTTTTTTCAAAATACATGCTTCCCATACAGGTAGCTGGCTTTTTGCTCCTTGCCGCAATGGTTGGTGTCATCATTCTAAGCAAAAAATTTGTGCGGGAGGGTAACCCTAGCTGAGCAATGGAAAGTGTGACTCCACATTATTTCTTATTCCTCGCTTTCCTGCTCTTCGGCGTCGGTTTTCTTGGCGTAGTCATTCGCCGCAACCTTCTTATTGTTTTAATGTCTTTGGAACTCATGCTCAATGGGGTTAATATTGCTCTAGTTACTTTCTCAAGAGTGGGCCTAAACTTGGATGGTAGTCTCTTTGTTTTTTTTATAATGACCGTGGCTGCTGCGGAAGTAGCAGTGGGCTTGGCTCTGCTTGTGGCCCTTTACAAAAAGCGACAAAGCATTTTTTCTGAAGATGCAACCTTACTACGAAACTGAAGGTATGGAATCTGTCATCCTTAGCGTTCTTTTACTGCCTTTGTTGTCTTCCGTAGTCACCTTGTTGTTTCTTCGGAAAAATGGGAACGTAGCGTCTCTTTTGTCTGTGGCAACCTCCGGCGGAATCTTAGTCTTTTCTCTTTATATTATCTTCCAGACTGGAGACACAGTTTTTGCTTGGGAAATGACATGGCTAAAGTTAGCGGGATGGGAATTGAAATTTGGATTTTTAATTGATGGAGCGGCCCGTTTACTTTTATTCGTGGTTTCCTTTATTGGTTTTTTGATTCACATATTCAGTCTCGGGTACATGCATGATGACAAGGCCAAGCCTAGGTACTTTGGTGGTCTTTCAATCTTTATGTTTTCCATGTTGGGAATTACTTTAGCTGATAACCTGATCATGATCTTTGTTTTTTGGGAGCTTGTTGGTTTCAGTTCTTATTTACTCATTGCCCATTACTTCTCCACCGACGAAGCAGCCCAAGCATCTAAAAAGGCTTTTATTGTCAATAGGGTGGGGGACTTTGGTTTTCTCATTGGTATTGTTCTGACTTATTGGACCTTTCAAACTGTCAATTTACAAGAAATCCGAAATCTTGTAGACTTTGACCCCAGCCTAGTTACCACCACATTATGTCTCGCCTTAGCGTGTGGGTTTATCGGTAAATCCGCCCAGTTTCCCCTCCATGTTTGGTTGCCTGATGCTATGGCTGGTCCCACACCTGTTTCCGCTCTTATTCATGCCGCAACGATGGTAGCTGCCGGAATTTATTTACTATTTCGTATCGATTTTATGTTCACTGTGGATGCTTTAAGTTTATTAGCCACACTTGGAGCAACGATGGGCCTTTTTGCTGGTTTTTGTGCTCTTGGCCAACGAGACATTAAAAAGATTCTTGCCTATTCTACTCTCTCCCAACTTGGGTACATGTCGGCTGCTTTTGGTCTTGGTATGCCCGGGATCGCCTTGTTTCACTTAATGACACACGCCTTTTTCAAAGCCCTGATGTTCTTGGGGTCTGGCTCTGTCATCCATGCTTGTCACCATGAGCAGGATATTTTCAATTATGGTGGTCTCCGTAAAAAGATGCCTATCACCGCCCTTACCTTTTTGACTGGTGTTTTGGCCATATCTGGGGTGAACTTTTTATCCGGATATTTCAGTAAAGATGCAATCCTCTTGGGTGCTTACAATTCAAACATGATTGTCTTTGTTCTTCTTTACACTGGTGCTTTGCTCACTTCTCTCTACATGTTCCGCCTTTACTTTTTGACCTTCGAGGGAGATTCTCGTTCCAAGTCAGCCAAAGATGCGACCGAAAGTTCCGTTCTCATGACTGGTCCATTGTTGGTTTTAGCTTTTCTTTCCGTTGTGGGTGGGTATCACACTTTATTTCCTGACCCAATAGTCGGTGTGTTGCTCGATGATATCTCCCGGGTGGCGGCCATGCCTAATCACTTGTGGATGGTTGTCCTTGGGACCTTGGCATGGATTATTGGTGGAGGGACCTCGAAACTCTTCTATGGACGGGCTTTCAACGGGGAACCTCTTGAAGCTCGATTTCCTACTCTTTATGATCTTTGTAAAAGTAAGTTATTTTTTGACGAGATCTACGGTTTTTATGTTTCCAAAATCCAAGACCCATTTGCCCGCTTCATTGAGGTCATGGAATTACTTTTTATATCCGGTCTCTTAGTCCGTGGCTCTGCCGGGGTATCTGCCCTTTTTGCTCTGCTCGCAAAAGCTTGTTATGCGGGGAAAATTCACGCTTATTCCTTTTGGTTTATCTTGGGAATTATTAGTTTTGTTGCTTATGCAATCGGTTTTCTCGGAAATTAACTTATAATGTTATCTTTAGATCAGTTTCTTCTTTTAGGTTCGATTGTTGTTCCAGCTTTTGTCTCTTTATTGCTTTTTGCTGGTTTTGGAAACACCGATAATTTCGCGAAAAAACTGGCCTATATCGGGTTTGGTTTCCCATTTCTTGCCGGTATTGTCTTATTTTTTCGCTTTGATGAAGGAGATAATGGATATGCTTTTGAATTTTTATGCTCCCGTTTTGGTCTCCAAGAACTTGGTATTCATTTTCACCTTGGATTAAATGGCGTATCCTCTCCTCTTTTTGCAATGGCTGGGATTGTTGGCCTTGCCGCAGGCCTTGCCGCCATTAACTCCGGAGCTGATCGGATTCGTCTGTACTTAGCTTTAATCTCCTTGATGCAAGCTGGACTTATGGGAGTTTTTGCGAGTGTTGATTTATTTTTCTATTATCTTTTTCACGAGTTCGCACTGATCCCAACTTTCATTATGATTGGCCTGTGGGGTGGGAGGGATCGTCGTAGTGTTGCTCTTGAAATAACAATCTACCTTACACTTGGGGCCTTGCTTTCATTAGCTGGTTTAGTGGCACTTAATACTTTTGTAGACGCAGAAAGCTTTGACTTCCCCTCCCTATCCAAAGCCTTGGCAGACTCAAATCTTTTTGATTCCACAAAATCTAAAATATTCGGCTTCTTACTTATAGGCTTCGGTATTTTAGTCGCTCTTTTTCCTTTTCATACTTGGGCGGTGCGAGCTTACGATGCAGCACCAACCTCAGTTTCTATGCTTCATGCTGGAGTTTTAAAGAAGTTTGGCCTTTACGGCCTTATTCAAGTGGCCGCTCCCTTATTACCCGAATCTGCGCAGTCTTGGAGTCCGTTACTTCTTTGGCTAGCTTTGGGTAATGTACTGTTTGTGGGCATGGTAGCCATCGCTCAAACTAATCTGAAGTCCATGGTGGGCAATGGCTCTGTCATGCACATGGGGTATTGTTTTCTTGGAATTGGGGTGTGTTCTTCTCTTGGTGCATCCTCCGCGATTATGTTGATGGTTGCCCATGGACTTTCTGTCTCCTTAATGTTTTTGCTTGCCCATTACATTCAACGCCGGGCAGATACTATGGAAATGTCAGAAATGGGAGGGCTAGCCAAGCAAACTCCCTTACTTGCCTGCTTTTTTGTTGCGGCTTCCCTTGCTACTATAGGGCTACCAGGATTTGGAAATTTTTGGGGCGAATTTGGAGTTTTCCTTTCACTTGGCCAGCAATCAAGTACGCAATTTTTCCTTTATTTTGCTGCTTTAGGAATCATTATTTCCGCTGTATTTGGCTTGCGTGCGGTTGCAAGAATCTTTTTCGGAGAACCCAGCGAAGAATTGGAGAGTGTTTTGAGTAAAAAGAAAATTTCTGACTTAAGCTTCTCTGAGATCATCCCTGCGGGTCTTATCCTTTTTTCTCTCCTTCTGATTGGTCTTTGGCCTCGCACGATTTCTCCCAGAATCGATGTGGAGATCGAAAGTAGATACGGTGCCTTGGATATTAAAGTAGCAGGGAGCGATCTTCCACCTTGCTGCCCAGCTAAGGAAGAGAAGAAAACTGCAACATCGCCCCTTCAATTGAAAGACTAAAATGGAAGCGTATCTACCATTTTCCCAACAAAACTTATGGTTCGAAATATGGCCGGAGCTGTGTCTTGCCATTGGTGCCCTTATTGTTCTTGGGGTAAACTTATTTTACAAAGCAGATTCGCAAACTGGTTTTTCGGGTAAATTAGCCATTCTTTTTCAAGCGGGCTTATTAGTTTTCCACCTCTTTGATTACCTGGCTTGGCATCATACCTTTGACCGTGACACATTTTCTGGAATGCTTCGTCAAGGTTTCCAAGGAGATGTTATGCGCAGTTTTTTCTTATTAGCATCTTTATTAGTTTCAATAATTGGCCATCGATATTTACTCAAGCATTCGCTTAGAATTGGGGAGTTTCACCACCTTACCATGCTTGCAACGGCTGGTCTTATGTTGCTGTGCCAAAGTAGTCATTTTCTGATGCTTTTTGTGGCTTTGGAATGCGTTGCCCTTTGTTTTTACGCTCTAGTCGCCTATAATCGTGAATCTTCCAAGTCACTCGAGGCAGGGATAAAATATTTACTCTTCGGTGCCTTAAGTTCATCGTTTTTACTTTTTGGTATCGTTTTGCTTTACGGCGTTGCTTCCAACCCGGAAATCTGGGGTGCTTCTTTTTTAGGTTCAGAACTTCGGGATCCTTTATCTTTTGATTACTTGGGTGACCTCATCCGTGAGAATTCAGACCATCTTCTCATTCGTACTGGAATCGCATTAGTTATTGCTGGCATTGCTTTTAAAATTGGGGCTGCTCCCTTTCAGATTTGGGTGCCTGATGTTTATCATGGTTCACCCATGCCCATCACAGCCTTTTTATCGGTCTCCTCCAAGGCAGCAGGCTTTTTTGTACTCTTGAACTTAGTGAATGGTCCTTTTGCGGGTGCAAGTGATTTCATCCTACCGCTCCTTGGTTTTGTCGCTACCTTCACTATTTTCTTTGGAAATCTTGCAGCTTGTGCCCAAAGAAACCTTAAGCGAATGCTCGGTTTATCTGGTGTTGCCCATGCAGGCTATTTATTGGTTGCTATTATGGCATCTATGCATTTTCCCGGGGATAGTGACCGAGCGGTATGGGTATTATTCTTTTACATGTTTGTTTATCTGGTCGCTTCTTTTGCGGTCTTTGCAGTAATGAGCTTAGCAGATCTTGAAGATGATAATGAGCACGAGTTTTCAGACTACGAGGGCTTAGCCAAGAAACATCCATTGATAGGTTTCGCACTTGTTTGCGGAATCGGTTCTCTTGCTGGAATTCCCCCCTTTGCTGGTTTTATTGGTAAGTTACTTCTTATTAGTGTGGCCCTAGAAGCAGGGTTATATTTTTCTCTCGGAGCGATGATTGTGGGGGTAGTTATTTCTATTTTTTACTACTTTGGTTGGATTCGTGAAATTGTTTTTCATCCACGTCCAGTTTTCAATGATGACGAGCCGAAACATGATGCTTGGACGAAACTAACAGATATCTCCATGATCAAATTTATTTTGATTGTTCTGACCCTTGTCTCTTTGGTTTTTGGTATATGGCAAGGTCCTTTTGGAGATACTTTCTAGTCGGCAATAAACTTGCCCATCCCTCAAATTTGTATTTAATAATTTATTCTTAGCCCGGGTGGCGGAATTGGTAGACGCGCCAGATTTAGGATCTGGTATCCAATGGATGTGAGGGTTCGACCCCCTCCTCGGGCACCATTCTTATTCAAAAGCCTTTTGTGCTAATTGATGCTTTCTCCTTTTGTTATTTTTCCTTTAGGATCCTGAGTGCACGGTCAAATTCGTTTGAGTAGAACATTATTGTTGATTTTCCATAATGCTTTGACACTTCCCTTGTTATCATCTCGGATTAAATCATAACCCAAGGAAGTGGTTTCTCCATTGTCTTTTCGGTCTTTCTCTACCCAAAATGATTTTGATTTTTGATAATCCAGCAGTTAATTTTTTTTGAATTCGTTGATAGCTTGGGATTTTGATAGATTTCAACCATAATTAGGTTTTTGTAGTAGATTTCATGCAGTACCCATCCATTCGGAATTCCTTTTTCTATTTCTGATGGTTTAGGTCGTCTGCCATCTACAGTTTTAAAATACAGGCGTACTTCAGATGATTTAGGGAAATATTCTTCAAGATTTCGCAAATACACTCCGTTTTGCTTTTTTTGATAAGGTTTAGGTTTTTATATGTAGACCTCCAGATCTAAATAATCGTATTTCAAGATTGGTTCTTTCTTCTCCAATTCTTGCCTCTGCTTGAAAAAAAAGAAATGAAAAAGGAGTTATTAAAAAAACTAGAAACCAAATTTTAGATTTACCTTTCAATGATGTATCTAAGACCCTTAAAGAATTTCTGTAAACAAAAACGAAAATCTTATTTAATATTACCATATTTGATAGTCAAACTAAGCATAAAATTCAAGTCTTGCTAAGTATCCTGTGATCAACATTCTAAAGCCATGATAAAAAAATGCCTTTCTTTATTTAGACAAGGATGGTTAGGGGTTCCCATCTTTTTTGTAGGTCTTGTATCATTAGCGTTCAGTCAATTTTCAGTTGATGAGGATGCCACTCCAAAATCCCCCGATGAATTATCTCAATTTATAGGTACATCTCTGACCGAACTAAAGGAAAGAATTGGTCGCCTAGCGACACAAAGCTCAGCGAATGCTTTTGAGGCAAAGTACAAATCTGTAGACCGTAAGCTAGTTTCCTTACCGGATCAGAGCGAACAGTCCCGCATATCTTCGAATTTACAAGCTGTTGCTGATGCATGGAAATTGCGCTCGGGCGATGTTACTAAAGGTATTTCTAGTGTGGAAGGCAGATTGCTCGAGGCGCAGAAAATTTATCAAGACTTAGAAAATGATTTTGCTGGACGTATGGAGGAAGCTACGCCTTCTCTCTCGGTACTTCAAGAGAACATCCAGCGTTCAACGGATGAAATTATCGCCCTTGAACAACTTTCCTCCAATGCAATCAGAGATGCTCAAACTGGGTACAATATGTTGATTAGAGAAGTGGATGCAACGAGGGTAGCCCCTGCTCCCCCTTCAGTTCCGGTAGTTACTGCACCAGCTCCTCCAGTCCCAGTCACTGAGACTGGAAAAAACTTGGCTTCAGTTATTCAGGCAAATGAAGCAGTCTCTCTCACAGGAGAAAGTATCGGTTCATCTATTCAAAGTAATGCCGGTGAGGTGCGTCCTTCCAGTCAGGCTCCTTCCAATCCGTCGGATGATATGATTCGCAGGCTTCGGGCAGAATTGGCAGATTCGAAAAATATGGGCACTGAACTGTCTACGGATACGGCAAACCTGCAATCCGATTTACGAAAAGCGTATCGTGAAATTGTATCCTTACAGACAAACCTTCGTGAATCCGAGATGATGGTTAGCGAGTTGGAGACCACTAAAAATTCGCTTTGGAATACTTCCGATGGAAGATTGCCAAATGCAGACACTGTCAGCAGACAGATCACACAGCTACAGAGTGATTTAGAAGGTACTAGAAATGATCTTCGTCAATCGCGTCAATCTCTTTTGCTTGAGCAGGAGCGATCCAATTCCATGATCCGTTCAGTTACTTCTGAATTAGAACGTACGAGGAGGGAGCTTGATAATGCCCGTGTAGCCGCTGTGTCTTCAGGTGCTGACTCAGGTCGTCTTTTACTTTTAGAAAGAGAACTTACACAGACCAAGCGGGCCTTGCAAATGGCTCGTAATATCCCTCAAGATTCTTCCTCCGAGACATACCTGAACCTTCAAGACGAACTGAGGAAAGCAATGGGTGAAATTGCAAGGATGCAAGTCGACCTCGGGGAGAAAGAAGATTTAGAGAGAGAACTGCTACAACTTCGAAGTACATTGGAAGAAGTCGGGGATAGCCCTTCCAGGTCCGCTAGCCCAGCTTATGTAAATAAGCTACTCATTGACTTAAATGCAGCAAAGAAGGAAGTTGCCAAAGCAAGAGCGTCTAATCAACAAGAACGCCGAGAACTGGCAGAAAGAGTCATTTCCCTTGAAAACGAATTACTTGATTCTCAAGTCGAGTTGGAAAATACCAAAATCGAGCTGGCAAAAACACAAGAGAGTATGGCCACTCGGGAATTTGAATTTGCTACCACTATTAAAAGGCTGGAAGAGGATGCGCAACTTGCTCAAGAAGCAATAAGCAAAGCTGCACTAGGTCAGTTACCTGCGATCCCTTTCGTCGATGAGATGGAGATGAACCTTGCGAATTCAGAAGCGAGGATGCAATCCTTGGCTTCTCGCTTTGATACTGAACAAAGTCGGGCAACCGAGGTGATAGACGGTCTTCAAATGGAGTTGGATGCCGCGTTGATTCGGCAGAAACAAGCCATCAATGAATTAAACATTCGGGAGAAAAATCTTGTGGGGAAGGATAAAGAAATTGCCCAACTTCGTCAGGAAAAGAAAAAATTAAATGAAGAGCTGGATGTGGTTAAAGTAATTGCCGGCCAACTTAATGATTTAAACGAAGTTTTAGATCAAACCAAAGAAACTCAAAGCAATCAGACAGGAAGCATGGACATGGTCGTGGCATCCCTTCGTGATGAACTAAACAAAGCGAAAGTGGAACTCGTATTTGCTTTCGAGGAACGGGACAATCTTAAGCAGGAAAGTTCTCTTGCGATTATCAACTTGGAGCAGCAATTAGAGGATACCCAAACCCAGTTATTGATAGAAGAGGAAAACCTTGTACTTCAAGCCAGGGATTCCAAAGATCTTCTGCTTGAATTAAAGAGTGAGCTGGATGCAGCAAGGGAAGAAATCGCTCGTATGAAGACGGCTGGCTTAGGTGAATCCGTTGAAACTAGGCAGGCAGTTTCTCAGCTACAGGAAGCATTGGGAACCATTCGGATTCTGCAGGAAAGCTTAGATGAAGCGGAATCTGTCAACCTGGAAGTGGATAACCTTAGGTCTGAACTTGCAAATGCCATGTCGACTCAACTCAATGAACTTCAAAGGTCTGAAGATGAAAAGTTAAACCTTCAAAATAAGGTCAAGGATCTCGACGCAGAAATTGCCATCATTCGTGAGCAAGGAGTGGGTTCTAGCCTGTCGCAAAAGAATTTAATTGCTGATCTACAAGAAAAATTAAGAAGTTCAGAAGCCCTTACTCTAGACCTGGAGCAAAGACTTAATGATTCTGAGGATACAGGAATTTCTTCCCTGGTTAGCTTGGAAAATGAGTTAAGTAACTCTCGGGGTATGAACCAAGAACTTAGGGATGAACTTGCAAGTATTCAAAAAGTTAAAGGTAAGACAGTTGAATTGCTTGAAAAAGAACTGGCGAATGCCATGAACCAGCTCGATGAACTTGAAAACAACGATCCAGATGCCAGTGTGGATGCTCTTCGTAAGGAAAACCAACTTTTACTCAAAAGATTACTTGCTAAAGATGAATCATATCCGTCCGCTCTTGAATTGGGTGAAGATCAAGTCGACACTATCGAAATGCTTGAGAGTAAACTTGGTCGAGCTCTGAACGAGTTGGCCAGAATCGAAACTAATGCTGAAGCAAGAAAAGCTGTTGTCGGTGCAAGTATGGATAATGAATCGATTCTTCGATTGGAGGACGAACTTGCAACAGCCGAGGCAACTATTGTTGAATTACAGACTGAACTTTCTAATAAAAAAGGTAATGACAGAAATGATGAGGCAGACACTATGGCTCTTCTTGAAAGAAAACTTGGAAGAGCCCTTGGTGAATTGGAAAGAATTGAGAAAAATGGCCAAGCAGGTATGGAAAATGATGGTTTAGCATTAGATAACAAATCAATTATTCGCTTGGAGGATGAGCTCGCAAAAGCAGATGAAACTATTTCAGCTTTACAAAATAAGTTGGCTACACAGAGCGAGAAAACAGCCCAATTATTTGAAGATTTAACTTTAGCTTCTGAAAAAATAAATGAGATGGAGAAATTGTACCAAGTGGGGCAGCAAGAACTAAACAATGCGGTCGAAGAAATTACAAATAAAGAAGCAGAACTTGAACTGACAAAAGCCATGCAAGGTTCTGTAGGCACTCCTTCGGTGGAAGTTTCAGAAGATATTGTAATGGTTTTACAAAATGAGATTAATTTACTGAAATCTGAACTGGATGACCTAAAGGTCGAGAATGAAGATGCTGCATCCAGTAACAGCCCTTCTATGATTGCCTTACAGAGTCAATTACAGGATGCGGTTGCTGAAAGTATGGAGGCTCAAATGGAACTTGAAGAGACCAAGCAAAAGCTTGCTCAGATGGAGCAAATGCCGACGGGAAGCATTACGGATGATGAGATTAGAACCTTTATTGAAGACGCGAAGGAATCGGAAAAAGAAGCTGAGCAGAGAATTACCGAATTAACAAGTGCGTTGCAGAATTCTGAGAGTTTAAGGAAAGAAGTGGAGGAATTACTCAAGGAGTCGCTCGGTTCTTCTTCAAATGATGGTACCGTGGAGGGGAATCCTCCCATGTTAGACCTTCAAAACGAGTTAGTATTGCTTCAGCAGGACTTATTAAATGCTAGAAATTTGGAAGATCCGCGTGTAAGGGAATTGGAAATTGAACTCAGAAAAAGTCAAGAAGATGGCACACGTTTAAACCTTGATTTCAAAAATGCCATGCAAGACTTTTCCCGATTGAAAGAACAGCTAGAAATCCTTGAAGCTGAAAATAGTAAGCTCAACGAAATTTCCTTGGTTCAAGCTCGTAACCAAGCAGGACAAGCAAATAGCCAACTTCAAGTTGAACTAAATAAATCATTGAGGGATATTTCAAATCTTAAAAACCAGTTAGTCGACCGTGAACAAAGACTAAATGTGCTAACAGAGCAGCTAGCGCTGGCCGAGACTACCCGACCAGGTATAGCACCTGATAACTCTGCCCTGAGGGCACAAATTATAAGGCTTCAAGGGTTTGCCAAGTCTGCTGCTGATCGAGAAAATCAAGCTAAATTGGATGTGCAAAGGAGTAATGGAGATTTGGCTGTTGCTGAGAGCAGGATTGCCTCCCTGGAGGAAAGCCTTCGCCAGTCTCAATCTTTATCCAGAGGTCTGCCATCAAGAATGCCCCCCATTTCTTCCGGTGGTACGCAAACGCCCCAGCTTTCTCCGCTTCAAATCGCAGAACTTGCGTCCTTACGCGAACAAAACCAAAGATTACAGGAGCAGTTTCGCAATCTAGCCAATGCACCTGGCCGAGATGGACTTGATCGCCGTATTCAAGATTTGAACCAGAAAAATCTAACTGCCCAAATACAGCTCGATCAAGAAAGATCACGAGTCCAAGATTTACGCAAGCAACTAGCTGATGCTCGAGGAATCAAGCAAGAAATCATAGAACGTGGACAATCGGCAAATTTAAAAGTGAATCTACTAAACGACGAATTAGAAGATGCCAGGGGTAAAATTGGCTCTCTTGAGAAAGCTCTTATTGCTGCCCGTGAAGCGATCCGAGTTTTGCAACGTGGCGGTACTACCAATTCAACTATACAAGTTTCTATTCCCAGTGCCTCATCCAGCCTGAATTCTAGTCGGAGTTCCTCTACCAATTCGGTTCAACCTTCTTATTCAAGACCTGCAAGTCGTTCTGTCTCCCCCTTCCAGCCTAGCTACAATCAAACGCGTCGTTCATCTACATTCCAGCCAACTGCAGCAAATCCTCGATATAATCCTGCGAATAGGGCAAGCTTGAATGTTCCAGTAGTACAAAATGTGCCATCTGGACAATCCACCATGCAGTTAAAGGCAGAGGTTCAGTTTTTAAACAATAAGAAAAGGCCTGCTGGATTTACCGAATTCTTTTTGGTTCGAGAAAGCTTTGATTCTATTATGGAAAATGCCCGGATAAGAATACCAACGAACGAGGGAATTAACTCTTATGCTGAATTCTGGGCTCGTGCAGTTCAACGCGGTTATCGGTATCCAGGTGTTGCCGCATCAATCAGAAATGCACTGGCAAGGACAAGTTTAACCCGGCTTAAAACTAATTCAATGGGCGTAGCCAATGTTGAAAAGCTGGAAAGTGGAAAGTACTTTGTGATCGGAGCTTCTAGCTTAGGACAGGTTGGTATTGTTTGGTCCAAAGCAGTAAGTTTGCAACAGGGTGAGAATCAAGTAAAGCTAGATTTAAGAGATGCCGCTTGGGCCCAATAGGAAAAAAAAGACTTTATCGAAACTGCTTTACAATCCGAAGATATCTCGAGGCTTCAAGATCACCTTCCTTGATAGATTCCTGTAACCAAAAAGCGGCTTTTTTGTAGTCAATTTTTACTCCTTGACCAAGAAAATATTGAATGCCTAGATACCTTAATGATTCAGGGTGCTTTAGGGTTGCAGCTTTTTCAAACCATTGCTTGGAATTTTGAAAATCTTTCTTTTTATAAGCCAATAAACCAAGTTCATTTAAAGATTCCCTGTCCTTTTGCTCGTCAGTACCTTCTGCCAGTGAGAAGTCGCTTGGGGAGCTATCGGCGAAAGATAGGGATTGATTAGAAAGATTAACTGAATGCTCTCCGCCCAAACTTTTTTGTGATCTAGTAAAACCCAACCCCATGTTGTCTTCAGTTGAGAATTTACTTCTATTATCAACCTTGAGTGTGGAATTAACTGCCTGCGAAGCGATTTCATTAACTGGCTGATTTTTTGCAAATGTTACAGGTGCTCCATTGAGCCGGAGTAAAGTATTTTCATACTTTCTGAGTTGAAGTGCAGCTTCAGCTGATCCATTCAAAGTAGCCCTCCTAAGCCATTGTACAGCTAGTTCTAGATTCTTATCAACCCCATCGCCAAGGGCTAATTTCATTCCCAAAGTAAGCTGGGCCATGGTAAGTTCTCGCTCTGCAGCCGCTCGAATCCAACGGATAGCAAAATCTTCATTAATTTCCACGCCATCTCCAATCGAGTAAGCCAGTCCAAGATAAAACATACCTAGAGGAATCTTTTTTTGAGCGGCCATGGAGGACCATTTCAGTGCGATATTTGAGTCTTTCTTTACCCCAATTCCTGCAAAGTAAATCATTCCTAAGGTAGCTTGGGAAGTAGCGAACCCAAGATCCGCAGATTTCTCGAGATTCCGTAAAGCCTTTGGAATATTGCGGGGAGGGTTGTCCATTTCCATCATGCCCAAACAATAAAGAGCAAGTGGGTCATCGTCTTTTCCTAGCTCTCTTAAGTTTGAGTGAAGATAAGCTTCGTCATAAAGAAAATTTCCTCGTTCTGTTTTTCCTTTTTCAAGCTCAATTGCAGCAAGGGTTGCAAGACCGAATGCACCTTCTTTATTGGCTGCCATGCTTACCCAACGAGTTGCTTCTTCTGTATCAATCGGAAGACCGTGCTCGCCATTCTTATAGAAAAGACCGAGGGCTCCTTGGTAATAAACATCACCTTTTAAAGCTTTTGCTTGAATACGAGCTAGGCTTTCTTGTAAAATTTTAGATTTGGCAAGTGACGAAACCGAAGGATTGATCAGTGTGAAACATGTAAGAACGAAGAGTAAAGAACTTAGTACGGTGTTTGTTCTGAGTTTTTTGTGTAAAATCATAACTTTAGGGCAATGATCGAAATTCTCTATCAATTAGGCTTCAGGGCAAGACTTTTATAGAAGACAAAATTTTAACAATGACTAAATTTAGGGTATGTAAAAATTGTGATTTCGAGTGGCATCTATTGGATGGGACTGAATGTCCAATTTGTTCAGCGGAAGATTCCTCGAAAAAACTTATGGGAGGAGTTTTTGGGACAGGTAAGCATGCTTCGGCTTGGGCAACTTTTTTTAAAGCACTGGGACTAGTCTTGTTGGTTTATATTATTCGGGCTTTTATGTTTAACGGTTGAAATTCAACTTTAAAATTTCAGCTAGTTATCCTGCAAATCTTGTGGCATAAACGGCAGTTCAAAAGCTTCATCGAAGCTGTACCCCCCTTCAAAATCTTCCAATGAATCATTTTCAGTTCTTCCCAAAATCCCAAAATCAACTAAATTAAAGACAATATTTCCAAAATCTCTACACTGCCTTATATTCCAATGATCCATGAGTGTTAAAGTCATAGGACCAAACCGGTCTAATGCATAATCTCTAATCCCATCCAGTAATTGAGTGCCAGAGACATGACCTTTCGTTTTTGATTTTTCTTTTTCAATATTTTTTAAAGTATGGTCTAAAGCTTCTCTTATAAAGTAGTAAGCTCCCTTTCCATATCGAGAATCTTTTTCATAAATTTCTTTAACCACTGCGGGGAAATTCTTGTCGCTCATTGTCTAAAAGTGTAAGGGGATGAAAGTTGTATTTTTAACTATTTCTGACAACATCATCAATTATAAATGAAAGTTTCTTATTCTGTGGCGAAGGGAAGGGCCTCATCTCACTGCATTACTTGGCAAAAAGAAAAAAAAAGGTGTCGAAAGTTTTTTAAAAACAAAATGGCTGCCTTTATTTTCAAATTTCAGAAAGAGGAAGAATTAGGAATTGAAAACACAATCGCCCCGGAAACCGAAGTCATGTTTCATTTATTATCTGAGCTCAAGACCGAGGTTTTAGACATTTCGAGAAAACTTGACGAAATTCATAAGTCAACGGCACGCCAAGAAAAAGGAATTTCAGAAATTCGAAAACCTCCAGTTCCCAAAATTTTAAGAGTGGCAGAAGCAGCAAAAGCTCTACGAGTATCTTCCAGGAAATTATATTATCTTTTGGAGAAAGGAGTTTTTAAACGTTATAAACTTCCACATACTCGAACTACTTTTATAAAACTCGATGAAGTTGAAAAAGCTTTGGGTGATGGAAGTGTTAGAAACCTTCTAGACTGAAAGTTGTTTTTTCAATATTTTTCTACTTTTTTGTTTTGCTTGAATTTCAAGCTTATGTGAAAAAGATTATTTAAATACCAACAAATATGAGTAAAAAATTTCCAGGAGGAGTAGTTACCGGTGACGGTGTACAAGCAATTTTTAACGACGCGCAGGAAAATGAGTACGCATTACCAGCCGTGAATGTGGTAAGCACCAATTCCGTTAACGCAGTTTTGGAGACTGCCGCTGCAGTAAATTCTCCAGTTATGATACAGTTTTCGAACGGAGGAGGTATTTTTTATGCGGGGAAAAGCCTTTCGAATGAACAGCAAAATGCTGCCATTGCAGGTTCTGTTTCTGGTGCTATGCATGTCCATGCGATGGCAGAAGCCTATGGGGTGCCAGTTATTCTGCACACCGACCACGCTGCCCGTAAATTACTTCCCTGGATTGACGGATTATTGGACGCTGGCGAAAAATTTCACGCTCGGGAGGGTAAGTCACTTTACAGTTCTCACATGTTAGACCTTTCCGAAGAACCAATTGATGATAACCTATCCACCTGCAAAGAGTATTTTAAGAGAATGAACGCTCTTGGTATGACCGTTGAAATTGAGCTAGGAGTTACTGGAGGAGAAGAAGATGGTGTGGATAATACCGATATTGATACAGCCCGTCTTTACACTCAGCCCGAAGAAGTGAACCAAGCTTTTGAGACTCTTTCTGAGGTGAGTAATCGTTTCACGGTTGCGGCTGCCTTTGGTAATGTTCACGGAGTTTACAAACCCGGAAATGTCGAACTAACGCCCAAAATACTCTTAGACTCGCAGGATTACATCAAAGAAAAGCATGGGTTAGCTGGTAAACCTATCCATTTTGTTTTTCATGGTGGTTCCGGTTCTTCTCGTGATCAAATTCGAGAAGCCATTGGATATGGTGTAGTGAAGATGAACTTAGATACCGATATGCAATGGGCTTTCTGGGAAGGTGTTCATGAATACTACAATCTCAATAAGGATTACCTACAGGGGCAACTTGGTAATCCAGAGGGGGATGACAAGCCTAATAAGAAGTTTTATGATCCTCGTACTTGGTTGAGATCAGGTGAGCAGACTTTTGTTTCGAGGTTAAAGCAATCTTTTGAAGATTTAAATTGTATCAACCAGAATGCAGGATAGTTGATCTATTTTCGGTAAAGGGTTTTGAGTTAGGTTTTGCCAGGTTCGGGGCTTGCTCCGTAAGATTTGCCAAAAGTTCTTATTTTCCAGGGTATTTTTTGTTCCAAAAACATATGTTCTCTTGATTAGTCTTCTTATCTATTTGCCTGGTTGGTGTTTCTAGTGTAATTATATAACCAATGGATGAACAAAAACCAACAGAAAGACTAGTTAGAACAATAACTTTAACCAAGGATGATTTGTCATTATTGGATAGTATTGAGAGGTATGTATCGTCAGGTGGATATCGTATCAAAACCGATTCTAAGTTAATCCGTGCGGCTATACAAATCGCCCACAAATCTTTAAATAATGAGTCTTATGACCTGAAGGAAATTGCCGAGAAAGTGTTAAGTGAGGATGGCAGGACGCAAAGTAAACTTTTATTCAAAAATAAAAAGAATTAGGTAAAGAGTTTTTTAATAAGGTTTTCAGTGCTGTTTACTTCTTCACTGTATTCTTTCACTTCAATTGCAATCTGACTCCTTGTATCGCTAAATTTGTAAAACATGGGTCGGTAAGGATGCATAGCGATTGTTTTAAATATTTCGTCTCTGGTATTTCTTGGGGCTGTGACTTTAACTATGCCAACAGTTTCTTCGGTGATTGATGTAAGTGCATAGCTTACACCTTCTGGGTTTCTTTTTACAATATTTGGATAAGCCGACCTTGCTTCTAGATACACAGCCTCCCATTTCTTCTCTTTGGTAAGTTGAAAGAGCTGGGAGAAGATTCGTAATAAAGAGGAATTCCCAGAGGGTGAGGCGTTGTCATACCAATACTTTTTTCGCAACGGTGGTGGGGACATTGCGTTGAACGAAGACAGGTAATACCCAGGAATCTTATCATCACGAAAAAAGGTAATGCAATGTTCAGCAAAGATAGTGGCATCGGCAATATATTCATCTGAGCTATCCGGTCTTACAAATTCACTTACGGAGGCAAGGTGTAAAAGGCTTTCAGCCCAAAATGCAAAATCGTCCAAAATTGGATCGAGAGAATCATTACCATCTTGGTCACCTGGGTAAGTAATGGGAAAGATCAGCTTTTCTTTTCGCATTTCCCCCCTCATCCAATTAGCAAGTATGCAAGCTTGTTCGAGTAATGCTTTGTCCTTGAGAGCAATTGAGCAATCAACTAGAGCTCGGATTAAAAACGAGTTTACTGAAATCATTCGTTTTTTATCTATAGCAGGTGCTTGCCTGCTTGATCTCGCTTGGCTTAGTTTTGGCAGAATGTTTTCCTCGACTTCTGCATTCCAAGCTTGGTCATCAGCTAAGCGGGGGTGAAAGAGAGGTTCGTCCCCACCATTTATAACCTCAAGATTTTTCATAAATTGAGAGGCGTATTCCGTTCCCAAGATTTGGTTGAGTTCCTTTCCCGTCCAAGTGTAAAATTTACCCTCAATATTTTCAGATTCTGCAGATATTGAAGATGAAAATCCCACGGAGGGATTCCCCATCTCTTGAAAGATCCAAGCCAAGGTTTTCTGCACAATCTTTTGATATCGAGGTAGACGATATTTACGAAAAGCTCGTGCGTAGGTAGAGAGCAAGAGTGAGTTTTCGAGTAACATCTTTTCAAAATGAGGAACGGACCATGTCAGATCCACACTGTATCGAAAAAAACCGCCTTCGACTTGGTCAAAGATTCCCCCTTGGGCCATATTATCTAATGTTGTGACCACGCAACGATTAATTTTTTCCGAGATTAAGGGATTTTTTTTGGCATATTCTGATTCCAATGCAGCTAATAAAAAATCGATTTTCATGGAGGCAGGAAATTTGGGTGCGGGCGTAAATCCCCCAAATTCGCTATCGTGGAGGGCACAAACTTTATCAACTGCATCCATGAGTAGGTCAGGTTTCCAAACATCAGCACTGGCACATTCTGCATGATTACCATGTGAAAGATTTTTCATCACATTTTGAGCGTTCTCTATGAGCTCTTCCGGATGGTTGCGGAAATGTTCAGATATGCGGATTAACACTTGAGGCCATGGGGCAAGTCCCTGACCGATGTCTTCCTTCGGGAAAAAAGTGCCACCCCAAAAAGGTTCTCCGTTGGGTAGGCAGAAAGCGTGCAGTGGCCAACCTGCGGATTGATTAAACATACGAATCGCTTCCATGTAGAATTGGTCAAGGTCAGGCCTTTCTTCGCGATCAACCAGTACGCACACAAAATGCCTGTTCATGAGTGAAGCAATATAATTATCTTCAAAGTTTTGGCGTGACATTGTTTGACACCAATGACAGGCAGAATATCCAATTGAAATAAGGAGAGGTTTATTTTCCTTGGATGCCTTTTCTAGGGCTTCCGGAGACCATGTCATCCACTCGATTTCTTGATTCGAATGTTGGAGCAGGTAAGGACTTTTCTCTGTATTTAATTTGTTTTGCATGGTGAAATTAATGATAAGTTTTCAACTTTATTCCCAAACATTAGAACAATGGGGAATATTTTCCCATTGTCGAGGTGGATGCCTATCCTTACGGAATAAGTATGCCTGAAATTCGGATTTTAACGGATCGTGTTGCCAATCAAATTGCAGCAGGGGAAGTTGTGGAAAGACCCGCAGCCGTAGCCAAAGAATTAATTGAGAATAGCCTGGATGCTGGAGCCCACAAAATCGAAATTGAATTCCGAAACGGAGGGAAGTCTTATCTACGGGTTGAAGACGACGGCTCAGGTATGACAGCAGATCAAGCTTTGCTGAGTTTAGAAAGGCACGCGACCAGTAAGATTCGAAAAGCTTCTGACTTAAATGAAGTGCAAACTTTTGGGTTTAGAGGGGAAGCCTTACCGTCGATATCAAGCGTGAGCCGATTTCTCTTGCGAACGCGGACAAAGAAAGGGCAAGAGGGGAATGAAATTTTTCTTAATGGGGGAAAAATGATTCATGTAAAAGACTGTGGAATGCCAGTGGGTACAAGAATAGAAGTTTCACACCTTTTTAATTCTGTTCCAGGAAGGCGAAAATTTCTCAAAACGGAAGCCACGGAATCAACCCATATTATTCATTTGGCGAAATTATATGCCCTTGCTCACCCCCAGATAGAATTTTCTCTGATCGAAAGCGGAAGGACGATCTTTCGTTCACCCGTCTGTAAAGATACTCAGGAAAGGGTGCGAGAAATTTTTGGAAAAGGGTTGGCGGATGTGCTTGCTCCGATTACCAATCGCACCGATCATTTGAGCTTACATGGGCTAGTGGGGAAGCCCGGACAAAGTCGAAGCACAAGAAAAGAAATGCTTTTCTTTGTAAATAGAAGACCGGTTGAAAGTAAGACTATCACTTACGCTGTTCTTGAAGCTTACCACACTTATGCTCCTAAAGGTCGCTTCCCTCCTGCCATTCTCTTTCTTACCATTAATCCAGAATTAGTTGATGTAAATGTACATCCTGCCAAAAGAGAAATTCGATTTCGTGATGAATTTAAGGTTCGTTCTTTTTTAATCGAGAGTTTGTTAGCACGCAATAAGGAGCTTGCCTATCACACGCAAGAAAGTGCACCGGAAATTCAACGCGAGCTGGATAGAGAGACCGGACTCATGGTTCCTCAGATAGATTCAAATGCACAAGAAGTCTATAAGAATGACCAGGATGCTAAGAACCCGATTTCTTTGAATCCTCAATCTACTCGAGAACCTGGGGTTGGATCTAACCTTTTAACCCCACAGGAGAGCAAAGATTCCTCGGGCACAACTGATGGCAGGTATGCAAAAAGAATTGGGGCTCGAGATTCAACCAATACGATTTGGCGATTCCTTGATCGCCCTCACGGAGATCTAGCCGTCTTTTCTTCGATTGATGGAATTATCTATTTTCATGCCCGTGCGGCTTACGAAAGGGTAAGGTTTGAGCAGTTAGAAGATACATTCCAGGATACGAAAAATTCCGATTCCCAGTCTCTTCTATTTCCGGAATCCCTAGAGCTTGACGGGATTGATCAAAAGAATTTAAGTCAAAGCTTAGCGGCCTTACGACTGGTAGGCTTTGAGTTGGAAGAATTTGGGAGAAACTTTTTTCGGGTAGAAGGTTGTCCTCAATGGATAGACCCTGGTGAGACCATCCGCTTTCTGAAGGATTTTCTTGAAATAGCTCGGGAAAGTGGGGGCGGAATGAATCCTGAAAGGTTTGCCAAAGAAGCTCTTGTTAAAAAAGCCACCAATGAGCATTCTTACCAAAAAGTTTTTTCCGATGATGAAGTTATCAGATTAGCCGAGACTCTTCTGAAGTGTAGGAATCCATATAATTGCCCGAAAGGTAAACCTACATTTTACGAAATCCCGAGGAGAGATATTGAAAATCGTTTTAGGAGAAATTTATAAGTTTTTTTTCTTCCCTTTAACCGTCATTTTTGTGAGGAATACCCGCATGAAACCTAATTTAATAATCTTAGCACTTCTTTCTTTTTCATTATTTAATCTCAGTTGTACCCTTTCTGAGATGTCTACTAAAACTAAAGATACATTTAATAAAAGTACGAATTACCTAAAAAAAACTAGTGAAAATGCCTATAGAAAAACTAGGGAAGCTTTTGGCGGTGAATCCACCGAGGCGAAAACTCCAAAGCCAATGAGTGTGTCTAAAACTAAATTTGATATTTTGCCGGACGGTACTCAAGTGAACCTTTATAAAATTTCAAATGCTAATGGTATGCATGTCAGTATTTTAGACTACGGAGGAACCGTAAAAGAAATCCACGCACCTGACCGAAATGGCAAATTTGCAAATGTGAGCCTTGGATTTTCTACTATCAATGATTACATCGAGAAAAGTCCTTACTTTGGTTGCATTACTGGACGCTATGCGAACCGTATTGCGAAAGGGAAATTTTCCCTTGAGGGAAAAGAATACAAGTTGGCTACAAATAACGGTCCCAATCATCTTCATGGGGGGAATAAAGGGTTTGATAAATATGTGTGGAAAGCCAAGGTTTTAGATGTTGGAACGGGGGTCATATTTACAAGGAAAAGCCCCCATGGAGAAGAAGGATATCCAGGTAATTTAGACTGCAAGGTAACTTACACCCTGACTAATGATAATGAGCTAAAAGTTGAGTATGAAGCTAAGACAGACCAAGCCACTATCGTTAACCTCACTAATCACACATACTTCAATTTGAGAGGTGAAGGAAATGGGAACATCTTAGGGCATGAATTGACTATTCCTGGGGATCGCTTCGTAGCAACAGATGAAACCAATATCCCCATTGGTATCAGCAAGGTTGGGGCAACTCCTTTTGATTTTAGAAAACCTACCTCTATTGGAGCTCGTATCGAGCAGAAAGACTCTCAGCTTAAATTTGGAAAAGGTTATGATCATACTTGGGTAGTCCCCCAAGTTAAGGAGGGGTTGTCTTTGGCTGCACGCCTCAGAGATAAAGAGTCCGGGCGAGTTTTGGAAATATTAACTGACCAACCTGGTATCCAAATTTACACGGGTAACTATTTGGACGGAATCGTTGGTCATGGGGGCAAAGCCTATCCTTTCCGTTCCGGGCTCTGCCTTGAAACTCAAGTCTATCCAGACAGCCCAAACCATCAGGGTGAAAAAGGGTGGACAAGCTGCGTTCTTTTACCCGGTGATATTTACACTCATACGACCATTCACCGGTTTAAAACTGACTAAAGTTTAGTAAATATTCGTTCTTGATCGCATTCTGTTGAAGAATGCACATTGTGAAAAATCTTATTTCACAACAATTTATATATTCTACCCATGGCTACGGTTACAGAAAAATCATCTGAAAATGCACAAGACCCATTAATCGCGGACTCACAAGTTAGCGAAATGAAGGAGGCGATCCAACGTCAACTCCGACTTACATTAGCTAGGCATCTGGACAACGCTACGAAAAGAGAAATCTGGATGGCAACTTGCCTTGCTGTTCGAGAGAAAGTGGTGGATCGATTCATCGAGACCCAGGCAACCCATAACCATGAAGATGCCCGCCGTGTTTATTACTTAAGTTTGGAGTATTTGATGGGTAGACTGCTCAATTCAAATCTTTGCAACCTTGGATTATACAAAGCAACTGAAGAGGCCCTCGCTGAACTTGGGTTTGAGCTCAATTTGTTGAGCGAAGAAGAACATGATATGGGGCTAGGGAATGGTGGGCTCGGTCGGTTAGCAGCCTGTTTTTTGGATTCGATGGCGACGATGGATTTACCTGCGATTGGGTACGGGATTTACTACCAATTTGGACTTTTTCGTCAGGAGTTTGAAAAGGGTAGGCAGGTGGAGCATCCCGATGACTGGCTGAAATACGGTAATCCTTGGGCTATAGTGCGTCCTCAATATGCAAGACGTGTGAAGTTGTACGGCCATGTTGAGCATTCCTATGATGATCGGGGTGACTACAACCCTCAGTGGGTAAATACCAAGTACGTGGAAGGTGTTCCTTATGATTTGGCGATTGTGGGGTATGGAGCCGAGACTGTAAACTTCCTGCGTTTATGGGAGGCACGAGCCTCAGAAGAGTTAGATCTACAAGTTTTTAATCAAGGGGGATATGTAGAAGCAGTCAGAGAGAAAGCAATGGGTGAAAGTATTTCCAAAGTCCTTTATCCCAATGATGAGACTGAAAATGGGAAAGAACTTCGCTTGGTACAGCAGTATTTCTTTGTGGCTTGCTCCATACAAGATATGATTGCCCGTTTTCAACGGACTCATAAAGACTGGAACATGTTCCCGGAAAAAGTTGTAGTTCAGCTTAACGATACTCATCCGGCAGTAGCCATTCTTGAACTTATGAGAATTTTTGTGGATGAGGAAAAAATGGATTGGGATTCCGCCTGGAAAATCGTCCAATCTACATTTGCCTACACTAATCATACCTTACTCCCTGAAGCTTTGGAGACTTGGAGTGAGGGACTGTTTGAAAAAGTTTTACCGAGGCATCTGCAAATAGTTCGCGAAATAAATCGGAGGTTCATTAAGGACGAGTTAGAGTGCCGTTGGCCGAGTGATGGTGCAAAAATTGACCATATGTCGATCGTTTCTCACGGATTGATTCACATGGCTCATTTGTCTGTTGTTGGGAGTCATTCCGTAAATGGAGTCGCGGCTCTGCACACTCAACTCCTCAAAGAAAACTTACTTTCTGATTTCGCAGACCTTTACCCCACTCGTTTTAATAATAAAACCAACGGTATTACCCCACGCCGTTGGCTACTTGGTTGTAACCCAGAGTTGTCAGAATTGATCAATGACTCGATAGGTACAGGGTGGATAAAGGATTTAAGTTTACTCAGAGAGTTAGAAGCCTTTGCCGAAGATGAATCTTTTCAAGATCAATTTCTGGCAATTAAAAGGAGAAATAAAGTTACTCTCACAGACCTCGTAACTGATAAAATGGGTTTAAGAATAAATCCTGATGCTATGTTTGATTCTCAAATCAAACGCTTGCACGAATACAAAAGGCAGCACCTTAATTTGCTCCATATTTTAACACTTTATCGCAGGTTACTCCATGACCCAGATCTCAATATTGCCCCCCGAGTTTTTATTTTTGGAGCCAAAGCTGCACCTGGTTACCACCTTGCGAAAGTAATCATTCATGCAATCAATTTAGTGGCTGAGAGAATCAATAATGATGATAGAATTGGGGGTAAGCTAAAAGTTGCTTATTGGCCAAATTATGGAGTGTCTTCTGCTGAAAGAATTATACCTGCAACGGATTTGTCAGAGCAAATCTCAACTGCAGGAAAGGAAGCATCCGGTACGGGTAATATGAAGTTTGCCCTTAATGGAGCTCTAACTATTGGAACCTTGGACGGTGCTAATGTTGAAATTTTAGAAGAGGTCGGAGATGAAAATATCTTTATTTTTGGCAAAACGGTGGAAGGGATTAACAGTCTGAAAGCAAATGATTACAATCCCCGTTCATTTTACGAAAGTGATGCAGAACTGAAAGCGGTACTAGACTGGCTCTCATCTGATTATTTTTCTCCCAAAGAAGGTAATTTATTGGAGGACTTGCCTAAGAGCCTACTTGAGTGGGGCGATCCATTTTGCGTTTTGGCTGATTATCGTGAGTATATTAACGCCCAAGAAAAAGCAGATAAGGTATTTCAAAACCCTAGAGAATGGGCAAAAATGGCTGTTTGTAATGTTGCAGGTTCAGGTAAATTTTCTTCAGATCGTACAATTTCGGAATATGCCCAAGATATATGGAAATTGAAGGCCGTCGCTGTAACTTCCTGAAAGAAGGGATTGGGGGTTTCCGTTTAGTTTCACTACTTTATGCAGTAGTCATTCTGCAATTTTCATTATCTGGTAGTGAGATTCCTTTTCAGCCTGGAGAAAAGCTAGAGTATTCATTGAAATGGGGCTTCTTCCCTGTTGGTTCTGCTACATTGGAAGTTCTTCCTGGAAAAGTGGACGGAAATGAGTCCCTATACCATTTGTCCTTCCGAGTGCGGACCAATTCCTTTGCAGATAAAATTTACAAAGTTAGAACTGAGATTCAATCGGTGGTTTCGTCGAATTTTAGCCGTTCATTAAGCTATCGGAAAAAACAAAGAGAGGGCCGAACTCAAAAAGATATTTTCGTACAATTTGATTACAAAAAAAATAGGGCATCCTATCAAGAAAAGGGACAAGCAATCTCTTATTTGGATATACCAAGCAAGGTCTTTGACCCACTTGCGATTGCATATTTTTTCCGTATTGGGGCTTTGTCTTCAAGCTTTACAAGAAGTCTTCCCACTTGCGATGGGAAGAAGCTTCAGAATATTGTGGTTAAAACAACAACGAGGGAAAAAATAAAAGTACCTGCTGGTACTTATTACGCATTTGGTACAATTCCTGAAATGAAGAATCTGAGAGGTGTTTTTAAAAAAAGCCCGGATGGTGTGCTGAAAGTATGGTATTCAGACGATGGTGCCAAAATTCCGATTAAAATAAGCAGCAAGGTCGTAGTTGGAAGTTTTACCGCAAGCTTAAAATCAAGAACGAAATAACTGTTTAAATCTTAGGATTTTGCAGTTGGTTCATTTTTCATGAGTTCCACAAATGATCGGAGGGCAGGTGTGACGACTCGATTTTTTTTGTAAATTACAGCGAGGGGACGGTTGTGTATACCACCTTCGAGTTTGTAGGTAACAAGTTGGTTTCTTTCCACTTCATTTTTTACAGTGCTGGCAGGTAGGATAGCGAGACCAGCATTAATCTCAAGGGCACGTTTTACGGTCTCTACGTTGTCAAATTCCATCGTTACCGATACTTCCACATCTGCGTTCGCCAAAATTTCATCAGTTGCCTTACGGGTAGGTATATCTTTTTCAAAGGCTACCAGGTCCACTCCGTTTAGGTTGTCAATGGAAAGGATTTTCTTTTGGGCAAGTTTATTTTCTGGACTCATGGCGACGATCAATTCGTCGTTAGCAAAAGGTTCGATGACCAATTCCTTGTGCGGAGAAGGAAAAGCAACTAATCCTACATCTGCTGAACCATGCAATACATCTTCGTATACAAGGTTAGCTCTTCGGTATTCTACTCGGGCATTTACCGATGGAAATCCCTTTATGTATTTTTTTAAATACGGGGGTAGCTCATGTAGTCCAATACTATTGACGGTAGATATTTGGATCGTACCACTTACAATGTTTCTCATTTCTTGTATTTCACAATGCAACTTTTCGTAGAGGGATAAAATTTGCTTAAAGGTGGAATACAGCGCTGTGCCTTGCGGGGTGAGCCTAAACTTTTTTTGGTTACGATCTATAATCAGCATATCATACTGTGATTCCATTGCCTTAAGTTGTTGACTTACAGCAGACTGTGTGACCTCATTTAATCGGGCAGACTTGGAAAAGCTTTTGGTTTCTACTAAGTCACAAAAGGTCTTAAAATTTTGAATATGCATATATTACTATTATAACCTCTGCTTATGATAGGCAAATCTAATATATATAATTAACTAATGATAAGTGAGAGCAAATTTCAAGCTAACTTAAAATCAATCCAAATCCAAATCGCTGAAGCTTGCATGGTAAGTGGTCGAAATCCTGATGATGTTACTTTGTTGCCAGTTACAAAAAATTGGCCTGCTGGTGTAGTTGATTATTGCAAGAAAGCTAAGCTTGTGAGGGTAGGTGAAAATCGGGTGCAGGAGGCCCTGGAGAAAAAAAATGAAATATCGGGAGTTTGTTGGGAGTTAATTGGGCATTTGCAAACGAATAAAACGAAACAAGTTATTGGTGAATTTTCAAGGATTCAGACAGTTGATAGTCAAAAGCTTCTAAAGAAAATAAACGATATTTCTCTGCAAAAGAATTTAAAAACCTCGATCCTTCTCCAGGTGAATGCGGGGAGTGACCCAGCTAAATATGGATGCTCCATCGAAGGAGCTGATGCTCTGCTTGACTTTGCTCTTTCACAGCAAAATATTGTTGTTGATGGACTTATGACGATTGCACCCTATGCACCAGAAGATTTAGACATCGCCAAAACCACTTTTGAAAAATTGCGAACTCTAAGGGATCACTTATGTGAAAAATTGGATGTAGAATTGAAGGTACTTTCGATGGGGATGAGCATGGATATGGAAGAGGCGATCGCTGCTGGAAGTACTATGGTTCGTGTGGGTTCAGCGCTATTTGGAAGTCGTTAATTTTTGTTTTTAAATAAGATTTCTTGCCCCATGCCCGAAACCAAGGGTATAAAAAAATCAATGAGTAGTTTTGAGCAAACAAGTTTCAACTCGATCAAATCTTTGATTGATGACGAAACGCCCCTGGTCAGAGAAGCGGTGATACAACAGTTAAAAAACTTTCCAGACCAAGGGAAAATCTTCCTCAAAGATATCTTGGAAGGAGGGGACCGACTGCTAGCGAAGCACGCCCAGGAAATCAATAAGTCATTAGGCTGGGCAGATGTAATTGGGGATTTTTTAGATTTCATACGATCACAAAGGTATGAATTAGAGACTGGGTGGTTTCTTATGGATCGAACTGTGTATCCAAATTTTCAAGCTACCTCAGCGACATTATTTATGGACAAATTGGCAGATCGTGTACGGGAACTCGTGACCCCTCCACTTAGTCCACGACAAACATGCTCCGTTTTGAACCGTGTTCTTTTTCACGAATATGGATTCCGAGGATCCGGGAAAAATTTTGAAAATCCTCAAAACAGTTTTTTGCACCGGGTTCTAGAGCGACGACAAGGATTACCGATCACCCTCTCCGTTATTTATCTCCTTATTGCCCGTAGAATTGGCTTGGAGTTGGATCCTATCGGGCTACCCGGGCGTTTTATGGTCGGATGCTTTGCGGAGGAAAAACCCTTTTACGTTGATGCTTGGTCTGGCGGGAAAATTTTAGAGTTAGATCAGATGGAGAATTTCCTTGAACATTCCTCGATAGAAGATTCCGGTTCTGCCTTGCTACCTGTGACAGTTTCGGAGACATTGTGCAGAGGCTGTAGGAATTTGGTTTACCATTTTGAACTCTCCAAGGATTCAGAAAAATCTGCTCTCTTCAGTGGGTTTGTAAAAGAATTTGAACGGGTACAAAGACAAGCATCGAATGCATGATAATCAGCTTACTCTTGACCAAATAAAGCCATTAGCCGATGGAGGGGTGGGTTTGGCAGTCCTTGGGTTTCCAATTAAGCATTCTCTCAGTCCCCATCTTCATAACGCTGCACTTGCTGAGCTATCTTCTCATTACCCGAAGTTTAAAAGCTGGAATTATGGGAAGGTCGAGTTGGCCGCCTGTGACCTAGGGAAAGCATTACCAAAGTTCTGGGATTGCGGGTACAAGGGATTAAACTTAACGATTCCCCACAAAGTGGAGGTTCTACCTTTGTTGAATTCGATTGAAACTGATGCAGAAGTAATGGGAGCAGTCAACACATTGGTTTGGAGGGAAAATGGATGGCATGGTTGTAATACCGATGGCTACGGCCTTGAGGCAGGATTAAGAGAGTCTTTATCGGTAGAGCTAGAAAATGAGCAGGTACTTATTCTCGGGGCAGGGGGTGCAGCAAGAGCAGCAGCAGCTCAATGCTTTAAAAGCAGGTGCAAAAAAATATGGTTAGCCAACCGGTCATCGGTCGATTAAACGAAGTGGTTCAATTCTGAGTAAAACTTTTGGAAGTGAAAGAATTCAATCTTTTCCATTAGATGATCTTCCTTCTGAAATACGGGAGATTAAAGACTTGGTTATAATTAACGCCACATCCCTTGGGTTAAAACAGGGAGACCTTTGCCCCATTGAATTGGAGGAATTTGATCCTAGCTGTAAAGTCTATGACATGATTTACAACCCTGCTGTAACTAAGCTCCTTCTGCAGGCGAAGCATAGAAAGATGAGACATGCAAATGGGCTCTCGATGCTAGTGCATCAAGCGGCTCGGGCACTGGAGCTATGGACCCATGAAAGTGTGAGCGTTTCTGCCATGTATCGAGGGGTTAGGGCGTGAACGAATACCTTGAGCATGTTAATATGATGACTCTTGTCGGGTTTTTATTTGGTGCGATAGTCGGGAGTTTTATCAATGTTTGTGCTTTTCGTATTCCTCGTAATAAATCTGTTGTATTTCCTCCATCAAGCTGCCCAAAATGTAAGCAACGAATTACCTGGTATCGTAATATCCCTCTCTTCAGTTGGCTTCTCCAGAGAGGGCACGCGGCTTGTTGCTCTTTTAAAATACCAGTGCGATATTTTTGGGTAGAATTTATAAATGCTTTGGCGTTTGCCTATTTTTTTCGCCTCTCAGTCATTTCATCCTCATGGGATATCGGAATAGTGGGTTGTTTTTTTAGCTTTATCCTTATTTCGATTATTATTATCGACCTTGAGACCATGACGATCCCAGATCGTTTTAGTATGGGGGGAGCTATTCTAGGGCTAATTCTCTCCTTTGCGTTTCCTTCCGTTCACCAGTTGGATGGGGTGGATATTTTTTCTCGTTTACATTCCCTTTTTACATCTGTTTTGGGCCTATTAATTGGTTCATCTTTCCTCTACTGGATTGGTGCATTTGCCTACAGAATATTTGATCGTGATGCACTCGGTGAGGGGGATGTGAAATTATTAGGTTGCATTGGAGCTTTTTGTGGGTGGAAAGGGGCGATCTTTACGATTTTTGGCGGGGCTATGGTTGGATGTGCTTTGCTTATACCATTAATGATATTTCAGAAAATGAAACCAGGGGGAGCAGAGACCCACGATCATTCAGTTTCTTGGGGAAAAGAAGTACCTTTTGGCCCCTTCCTAGCTGTAGCTGCCCTTGTATTTTTTGGGGGAATGAATGAGTTCGTCGATAAATGGTTATCTGTAAAACTTGCTCCACTCCTAAATGTAATTGGAAGCTAGCCTCCTTTTTGCGTTGAACAAACCGGTAGGAGTGGGCATTGATTACATGCTTACTCCCTATTTTTTATTTAGTTAAACTATGAAGAAATTACTTGTTGCAAATCGTAGCGAAATAGCCGTGCGAATTTTTCGTTCAGCTTCCGAACTAAATCTTCGGACAGTTGCAATCTATGCTGAAGAGGATCGGTTTGGAGTACATCGTTTTAAAGCGGATGAGGCTTACCTGATTGGGAAAGGAAAAGGTCCGGTAGCTGCATACTTAGATATTGAATCTATCATCTCTTTGGCGAAGGAAAAGAAAGTGGATATGATCCATCCTGGTTATGGCTTTCTCTCTGAGAATGCAGACTTTGCGCGAGCCTGTGAGGATGCAGGAATTATTTTTATCGGACCATCCCCTGAGCTTTTGGAAAGAATGGGAGATAAAGTTGCTGCTAAAAAAGCGGCTGACGAGGCAGGAGTTCCAACATTACCCGCTACTCCCAATCCAGTTTCCAATCCGGCAGAGGCTCGAAAGTGGGGCCGTAAAATTGGGTTCCCGCTGATCATTAAAGCTGCTTTTGGCGGAGGGGGCCGGGGTATGCGAGTGGTGCATAAAGAAGAAGATTTGAAATCCATGCTTGAAGAAGCGCAAGGCGAAGCCGAAAGGGCTTTTGGGAATTCGGCCGTCTTCCTTGAGCGATATGTGGGCCGGGCCAAACACCTAGAGGTTCAAATCTTAGGAGACCGCAAGGGCAATGTTGTGCATTTACATGAGCGGGACTGTTCAGTTCAAAGAAGATATCAAAAAGTGGTTGAAGTAGCCCCTTCAATTGGTCTGGATCCTAAGGTCGTAGATGAGCTTTGCCAAGCGGGTGTGGATCTCGCCAATAATGTTGGGTATAATAACGCTGGCACTGTTGAATTCTTGTTGGACCAAGATACAAACGAATGGTTCTTTATCGAAATGAATCCCAGGATTCAAGTCGAACACACCGTGACTGAACAAATTACTGGTATTGATATTGTTCGATCTCAGATCTTAGTTGCCATGGAAAATGATCTTCATGGAAAGCGGATCGGTATTCCTACCCAGGAAAACATCCCTCGAAATGGCTGTGCGGTGCAATGCCGGGTAACCACTGAAGATCCTGAGAAAGATTTTACGCCAGATTATGGGAAGATTTTAAGTTATCGGTCTGCTGCTGGATTTGGGGTTAGGCTTGACGGTGCTATGGGCGATACTGGTTCTATTATCACCCCTTTTTACGATTCTTTATTGGTTAAGCTGACCACCTCTGGACCTGATTTACCGCAAGCTTTGGATCGGATGCATCGATCCTTACGCGAAATGCGTATCCGTGGCGTTAAAACTAACATTCCTTTCTTGGAGAATGTAATCACTCACAAAGATTTTATTCAGGGCAAAGCAACAACCCGAATGATAGATATCACCCCGAGCTTGTTTCAATTCAAAGCTAGACGTGACCGTGCCTCTCGCTTGCTTGGTTATCTTGGTGAAGTCATTGTTAACGGTAACCCTCAAGTCAAAGGAAGGGAGCGAGTCAGCAACCCTCTTCCGTTGATCGTGCCGGAGCACGATGCGCGAACTGAACCACCCAGGGGTACACGTGATTTATTGTTATCGATGGGGGCACCCAAGTTTTCTCATTGGATGCGTGATCAGAAGCCTTTGATGATCACCGATACCACTTTGCGTGATGCTCACCAATCGCTTTTTGCAGCCCGTATGCGATCATACGACATGTTAACTGTGGCTGATTTTATTTCCCGTCGGTTATCCGGACTCTTTAGCCTTGAAATGTGGGGCGGTGCCACTTTTGACACCTGCATGCGATTTCTTGGCGAATGCCCATTTGAGAGGTTAAGAACCTTACGGGAAAAAATCCCTAATATTCTATTTCAGATGTTATTGCGTGGATCCAATGCCGTTGGGTATGCCAATTACCCTGATAATGTGGTCCGTGAGTTTATCGTCCATTCATCCCAGGCAGGTATGGATGTGTTCCGTATATTTGATTCCCTTAATTATTTGCCAAATCTTAAAGTGGCCATGCAAACTGTATCTGAGAAAACAAATTCTCTATGCGAAGCTGCGGTCTGCTTTACAGGCGATTTCACTAACTCAAGTGAAGAAAAATATGTACTTAAATATTATGTGGATTTGGCAAAAGAGTTAGAGAAGATGGGGGCCCATATCCTAGCTATTAAGGACATGGCTGGGCTTTGTCATCCGATTGCGGCTCACAGGCTTGTTAAAGCGCTTCGTAACGAAACCTCATTACCGATTCACTTCCATACCCATGATTCAAGCGGAATTGCGTCAGCCTCCGTTCTGAAAGCAGCGGAAGCTGGGGTTGATGTCGTTGATCTTGCTGTTTCTTCTATGTCTGGGTGCACGAGCCAACCAAACTTAAATTCGGTTGTTCATGCCTTACAAAATGCACCTCGATCGACTGGTCTTGAAGTAGATTCGTTAAACGAGCTTTCTATTTATTGGGAAGCCGTACGGCAATATTATGCGCCTTTCGATACCTCTCCGCCGTTTGGGAGTGCCGAGGTGTATCAGCACCAAATGCCTGGTGGTCAGTACACCAATTTGCGAGAGCAGGCAACTGCCCTTGGTTTGGGTAAAAGGTGGCCTGATGTTGTCAAAACTTACCAAGAGGTAAACGAACTCTTAGGTGATATTGTCAAGGTCACGCCTAGCAGTAAATGCGTGGGAGATCTTGCTATTTTTCTCATCACCAAAGGTGTAAAACCCCGGGACTTGGCGAATTTGCCTTCTGAGACAGGCTTTCCAGAGTCGGTTAAAGACTTGATGTCGGGGAATCTTGGGCAACCCAAGGGAGGTTGGCCCAAAGATGTACAGAAAGTAATCTTAGGCGATCGGAAACCAATGCGTGGAAGACCTGGTGCGTCGGCCCCCAAGATTGACCTTCGAAAAGAAAAAACAAATATCAAGAAAAAGTATGGTAGTAAGTCTACGGATGATGATTTGTTTTCATCTCTTATGTATCCAAAAGTATATGAGGAATACAGAGAATTTAGTGAAAAGTATGGCGATGTTTCAGTCCTTCCAACAACGGCTTATTTTCATGGATTAAATCCCGGTGAAGAAATTTCCATCCAGATCGAGGAAGGCAAGACTCTCTTTGTAAAACTGCTCCATGTGGGAGAACCTGATGAAAATGGAGTTCGTTCCTTAACCTTTGAATTGAATGGAAAGGCTAGAACCACAATGGTCCAGGATAAAAGTGTCAAAGGGGAGGCCAAAACGAGGGAAAAAGCAGACCCAGCAAACTCGCTGCATATAGCCGCACCCATACCTGCAATGGTTAGTAGCATTGCAACGAGTGTTGGCAAAACCATTGCCAAAGGTGAAAAAGTAGCAGTCCTTGAAGCCATGAAGATGCAAACCACTCTTTACGCATCTTCAGATGGTGTGGTTGATGAAGTTCTTGTAGCCGTTGGAGACTCGGTTGAATCCAAGGATTTAGTCGTTCGCCTGCGTTAATACTAAAGCTTTTTATGGTCCTACCGATTCTTTAGAGGGTGAGTCTTTATATTCCCACCTTTTTTTCTTATGCCTTTAGGTTTTACTTCGGCCTCGCTTTTTTGTGCGGTAGTTTCGCATTGCATGGAAACCCAATTCTTTTTCCAGAACTTAATCTTGAAAGGGCAATTTGCCAAACATTGGGAGTTTCTCGAGAGAACTTAACCAAGAAACACCTGCAAGAAAACTTACGAAGCCTTGATGCAAGTTCACTTGAAGTTAGGGACTTAACTGGACTTGAATATGCGACTAACTTGGAAATTCTTGTTCTTCGGGACAATCTAATCGAAAATGTTAGTCCAATATCAAATCTTGCTCACCTGAGGAAACTCGATTTATCCAGCAATCGTATTCGTAATCTTAGGCAATTGGTTCCGCTTTCCGGTAGTAAGATGAGAAAGCAGGTAGTTGATTTGCAACTTTCTTTAGAGAATTACAAAACGCCCCGAGCTCAAAAAGTACAAATTATTCAAAAAATGTCTGCTTTGGTTGAGCGTCTTAAACTTGGACCTTGGAGCTTGCGTGAGCTGAATTTGGCTGATAATCGGATGCTTGGTCTATCTGGCATTGAGTTCCTCACCGATCTCACTTTTTTAAATGTGTCTAAAAATTCGTTGATTGATCTTGAAGGCCTGAGCCGTTTGCAGTCCTTGAAAACTCTCTATGCCCAGGAAAATCAACTTGGACGTATCGAGTCTTATGTGGATGAAAATAAAAACAAATTATACGACGAAGGGGAACCTATAGATGACCAGAGCGGTAATGGGAAGCGGGACACTGATCCTCTACTTGAAATTCAATCCCTTCCTCAACTTGCAAACCTTTACCTTCACAATAACCTCCTTAAGTCTCTTGACTCCATTCAAGATGTCCCTGAGCTTGTTACACTTTTTGCTTCTGGAAATAAAATAAGAGAAATTTCGAGTCTTCAAAATTGTAAAAATTTAATAAGGCTCTCCTTATCTGATAACAAGATTTCAAGTCTATCTGGCGTGGGTAAACTTCAACATCTTCAGTATCTTTATTTTCTTGAAAATAGGATTTCTGATCTGCGACCTCTTCGTGGTATGACCAGTTTGAAAGAATTGCATTTACAACGCAATCAACTCGTTGAAGTAAGACCGATTGAAACTCTCATCAATTTGGAAGTCTTGTCTCTCTCCTACAACATGATTTACGATATTAAGTTTACTGGTCCCCTTACGAAATTAAAAAGGTTTTCAATGGCCTACAACTGCTACCCAAGCAATGCATCGGAGCTTGCTAGACCTTTACAGGTTATTAGGTCTCAAGGGGGGCGTGTAACGATTGGCAATCAACGGCCAAGGATACCAGAAGTTGAAAGTCTTGTGAGCTTTCTTTCTGGGTATCCCACAGCCAACGAGGAACTTGGGGATTATCTCGTATCTAATGGCTACAATAACTTCATGGACTACATCGATGATGTGTCGATTACTGATGAAAAAAAAGCAGATGCTTTTGTGACTTGGGAGAAAACTCTCAAAAATGGTAAAAAGTTACATGAGCTTCCTCTCATAAGATAATCAATTCCTCAAGTCAGAGGATAAATTATTTGGTTTCTATATAAAGCAAGGTTGCGAAGATTATGGTCGTAATAAAGCAAACGAGGTAGACCAATCTTAAAACTAACTTCTGCATACCATGGGAGCGAACAAAACTGTCTATGAATTTGTAATATTCCCGCTTGAACCTTTTTTTTAACGGTTTTTTTCTTTTTTTACTTTCGGATTTTAACATCTACCTCTTCGTTTAAGGCTAATTTTTAAAAGGGGCAAGCTTGGAGAATTCATGCTTCTACCTTTACATCCATTGAATGTTAAAATAGGAATTTTGTTTTCACTCAATGTCCATCAAACAAAGGTCCATACGCCAAGAGCGAAGTATTACCGGTAAATCATTACATACCGGAGAAGAGGTTTCGCTTACCATCAAGCCAGCGAAAGCAAATACAGGCTATGTATTTCGCAGGACAGATTTATACGGACAGCCAGAAATTAAACCAACATCTGCGAATGTTACCGAATTAGTCAGAAGCACAACGATATCCAACGGGAATGCAAAAGTGCATACGATAGAGCATGTCCTTAGTGCATTGGCAGGTTCTGGAATCGACAACGCAATTATAGACCTAGATGCCAGTGAACCCCCTATCATGGATGGTTCTTCCCGGCCTTTTGCTAATCTTATTCTGGAGGCTGAGCCTTATGAATTGGAGGAGGACAGACAGTTTTTTAAACTTCCCAGTCCAGTCTCGGTAACCGATGGTAACCGCTCTATGATTGCTTTGCCTTATGACGGGTTTCGGATTACCTGCACCTCCACAGACGAACGGGCGAGCCACGTCCAGCATTTGTCGATTGAGTTAGATCCTGAAATTTATTTGGCTGAGTTAGCCCCCGCTCGAACTTTTACACTGTACGAAGACATTGAGGAATTGTTGAAACTTGGTAAAATTCGTGGAGGCAGTCTCGACAGTGCAATTGTTATCAAGGGGGATAAGATTTTATCTAAAGAGGCGCTTCGCTTTGAGGATGAATTTGTCCGGCATAAAATCCTGGATATCATCGGCGACCTGACACTTTTAGGAAAACCTTTACAAGCCCACATTATTGCAGTTCGTCCCGGACACTCACTTAATGCTAGGTTGACGACTAAATTGCACGATTTAATGAGTCATGGAGAGAAACCGAAAGCGGTCGCCTCTTCCCCTGTCAAGGGAAAGTCTTTTGTGCTGCCTGACGAGACTGAGCTTGATGTAAGAAGGGTACTGGATGTCTTACCCCACCGTTTTCCCTTTGTGATGATTGATAAGGTGGTGTCGATCGAAGGAGATCAAAAATTAGTCGGAATTAAAAATGTTTCAATCAATGAGCCTTTTTTTCCGGGGCATTTCCCTGGTCACCCCGTAATGCCTGGAGTTTTGCAGCTTGAGGCAATGGCTCAGGCTGCTGGCATTCTTCTGTTACGGAGAGGGTCAGCTGAAGGGAAAGTTGCCTTCTTTATGAGTGCGGACAAGGTTAAATTTAGAAAGCCTGTTGTCCCTGGTGATCAACTTATTGTCACTGCAACGCTTGAAAAAGTCCGAGGTAACAGGATAGCTACCGCGAGTGTAGATTGTAGGGTAGGGGAGCAAGTTGTTTCCTCTGCCAGTTTAATGTTTTCAATTGTTGATGGAAAAGATGCTTTTTAAGAAAAAATGGGCGTAGATATTCATACCAGTGCGATTGTTGATCCCAAGGCAGAAATTGGCGAAAATGTTGTGGTCGATGCGTTTGCGATGGTTGGTCCTCACGCGAGTATCGGCGATAATTGTCGTATTTTTCATCATGCGACGGTGGAAGGTCGGGTTACTTTAGGGTCAGGGAATCTTATTCATTCTTATTCCTTGATCGGTGGGCTCACTCATGATTTGAAATACCAAGGTGGAGAACCTGGACTTGAAATTGGAGATAATAACATCTTTCGGGAATATGTGACTGCCCATGTGGCAACTGAAGAAGATGATGACACTGTGATCGGTTCAAATAATGTATTTCTTGCATACAGCCATGTTGCCCACGATTGCCAAGTGGGTGATCATTTGGTGATGAGCAGTCATTCCGCACTCGGGGGGCATGTAGTCGTTCAGGATCATGTAAATGTAGGTTGGAACGCAGGCGTTCATCAATTTTGTCGGCTTGGTAAGCATTGTATGGTTTCTGCATGTTCAAAATTAGTGCAAGATGTGCCTCCTTATATGCTTGCCGATGGGTTTCCTGCGGAAGTCCGCTCAATTAATAAAATTGGTATGGAGCGAAATGGATTCTCGAATGATGAAATCGATGCAGTCCGAGGAGTTTTTAAAAAAATCTACAAAAGTGATTTTAATCGTAGTCAAGCGTTAGCCAATTTATCGGAGGATCAGAACATAGTGGGCAAACCAGTTTTGAATGAGATCGTTGATTTCATGAAAAATAGCGGCAGGGGAGTTGCCTAGACTACCTTATTTCCCCGGGTTCTTCTTCTTTAAATTTAATCTAAAGTCCTTAATGACTTAAAGTATTCCCAGGAATATATGCCTGTGGAATGTCCATCACTAAAAACTAGGCGAAGGGCGTAATTTCCTATAAGATGGAAATCTTTGATGATAACATGATCAAAGTTTTCATTACTTGAGGCTCCCCCCCTAATTTTTCCAAAAATATCCATCTCACCTGCTTGATCAGCACTTGGCGAATGTTGGCGAAGGAAGGAAGCATCCCAAAAGTCTTCCTGCCCATCAGCCCATAGTATAGCAAATGAGTGCCCAATGATTTCATACCGAGTGGGCATTTCCATAATCTAAATGAAAGAATCTAAGCTGTTACCAGAAGGCGGGGGTTCAGAAGGATCACTTCCACTTTTGTAGTAAGGGTCCATAACTTCATTCCGGTATGAGCGACTGAAATCCTCCCCTCTTTCAGCAGCCCGATTGAAGGCTTGTACTTCTTTTTCAACTAAGTCCTTATGAAGATCTTTTTTCTGGAGGTCTTCATCTAAGCTACGCTCGTCCCAGTATTTATCATTATGTAATTGGCTCGGACCGGCACTAGGAGGAAGGTTTGTCGGTTTTACGACCTCCCAGTCTGGTTTGCGCGTACAATCTAAACCTGCGTCATCTTTGTTATCAACACTTGGCAATGGGTTGCCTGCTTGTGGGCATTGGGATTGTGATTCTAAAGAATCTTCACCTCGCAGGTTTCCCCCTAATTCTATGGGCTCTGGAGATTTTGTTACCCGTTGTGAACTATCTTGCGCCATTTCTGGCACATCTATTTTGGAAATTTCATCTCGGTTTATTTGAATTTCCTTAAATGTATTTTCGTTTAGATTAGAAATACTGGGGCTAGATGAACTATCCATGGGTCAAACCTGAAGCAAGGATGATTGATTTGCAAATTCAAATCATATTTTTGGGAGGAGCATTTTAGCATTGCTCGATGTCTTACGATTACTTAGAAATAAATGCATGGCTAGAGATACAGTAATTCTTGAATGCACGGAAGCACGCAAAGAAGGAAAACCTCCTTCTCGCTACATGGCATCCAGAAATAAAAAGCTCCAAACGGATCCGGTTGAGAAGAAAAAGTATAACCGCTTCCTTCGCCGTCATACTCTTCACCGCGAAATCAAGAGTTAGTCTCTTTCACTACCCCTCAACGGGTACGAGATTCAAAATCTCTTCGGAAATATTTGTGAATGCTTGAGATGCCTTCCCCTCCGGATTCCCTATTGTTGTGGGAACTCCGTGGTCTGCACCCTGCCTTACTTCTTCCATGAGAGGAATCTCCCCCAAAAATACAGTTTCCAGCTTTTGTGCCGTTAAGGGGCCACCTCCTTGCCCAAATAAAAAGCTTTTTTCACCAGTGTTTTCATTTAGAAGATAGCTCATGTTTTCGATTACTCCCAAGAAGGGAACATTAACTTTGGAAAACATCCTAGCTCCACGCCTGGCTACATCAACCGCTGCTTTTTGTGGGGTGGTTACAATTACAACCCCGTCCAAGGGTAAAATCTGAGCTAGAGAGAGTTGTGCATCTCCAGTACCTGGAGGAAGATCAATCAGTAAGTAATCTAATTCTCCCCATGCAACATTAGATGCGAATTGTTGGATCGTTTTCATAACCATGGGTCCTCGCCAAACTACTGGAGTTTCTTCATCCACTAGCAAGCCCATAGACATAACTTTTATCCCGTAGTTTTCAACGGGTGCCAGTAAATTTTCCTCGAGAGCAGTGGGTTGTTCTGAGATCCCAAGTTGTAAAGGAATAGATGGACCGTATAAATCACAATCCATGACTCCAACAGAAAAAGCTTTTCCGTTATCTCCAGTTTGTCTGCTTAGTGCACAGGCAAGATTTGCGGTAACGGTTGACTTACCCACGCCTCCTTTGCCACTGGCAATCGCGATTATTCTTTTAACTCCAGCAAGGTTGTTTTTCTCATTTTGAGTGTTTTCCTTTTTGCCTTGTTTAAAAATAACTTGAATGTCGTGTTTTTTTACCGATGGTTCTTCTTGTAAAACTTTTTCGATCTCGGTCTTTAGAGTGTTAGGGAGAGTTGAGTCTTCTCCGCTCACTTCCACTTTTACTTTGGCATAGCCATCTGTAAAGCTCGCCTCAGTTACGAGCCCAAAGGAAACAATATCTCGGCTGAAACCCGGATATTTTACTTTTTTTAAAAGAACGAGAATGTCTTCTTCAGTTGTCATAATTAATGGATTCATCAAGGGTTCATTCATGACTATGGCAATGCAAAATTTAAGTTTTATAAATTTTGTTCCCAAAATTACCATTTATAACAAGCGAGTGTTTGCGCTTGCGAGATATCGTAACTTTTAGATGGTAAGAATATGAATGTGGATATTTACAGGTGTGGTATGAAGATAATTTTGCTTGGGCTTATCGGGTGTACTTCGATTCTAGGCCAAGGCAGTTCAACGATTGTACTTGGTCCAATCGAAGGTGAACTTGCAAAAAAGCAAATAGCATTGGACCTCGAAGGTACCCAGAAAGATTTGCTCCCTTTGGCCACCAGGGCCATCAAAGCCCACGGAGCTTTGCGGTTAGCAACTTCTCAATCCAGTCAGTTCGGAATTACTTTATTTTCCCAAGGTAGTAATCTTGTTCAAGTAAGGATTTCCTCAGGAAAGCCTCGCAAAATGATAAAAACCTTTTCTCAAGAAGGAAATTCAATCAGGCAGGCAACCTTTCGAGCATTGGATCAAATGGTTTTTGCCCTTACTGGGGCTCTTGGTTTTTTTGATGGTCAACTTGCTTATCTTTCATCGTTATCAGGAAAGAAAGAAATTTTTGTTTCTGATGCCTTAATGAGCTCGGCTCGTCCGCAAACTTCGTTTGGCAAAATTACTTTCAACCCAAGCTGGGATAATGCGGGAAAAGGTGTCTTCTTTACAAGTAATCGAAAAATATTTAATAATGTATACCACTTGGACTTGGCATCCCGTAAGATTTCCAATGTTGCCAGCTACAAAGGCAGTAACCTCAGAGCGGTTCAAAATCCTCGTACCGCTCAAGTCGCATTCATTCTATCAGCATCAGGAAACCCTGAGGTTTGGCTTGCCGAAAGCATGGGTAGTAAACCTCGAAAGGTTACCAATAACCGTAGCAATGAATCGGGTCCTTGCTGGTCTCCCGATGGGCGAAGAATGATTGTAACTTCAGATAGCCGCGGGCGCCCTCAACTTTATGAAGTTTCTTTATCCACCGGAAGACTTTCCCGGATCCCTACAAATATTAGTTCCCATTGTGCTGAGGCAGCATGGAACCCAATAGATTCCACACGCGTAGCATTTACAGCAGCGGTCGGAGGTGGTTTTCAAGTGTGTGAATATAGTTTCGCTCAAAGAGAGACTAGAATCTTAACCAAAGGTACGCAGCATGGAATGCAACCAGTGTGGGCAAGAGATGGTCGCCATTTATATTACACTGAAAGGGCTTCGACTGGTGCGACTCGTATCATGCTCTTAGATACCGAGTTTGATGAAGCAAAACCAGTACCCTTACATGATTCTTCTTTTGGGCACTGTTCCCAAGCAAGTTTTTATTTCGACCGTTGATTGGTATCCGCACCCACCAATGCTACAGCCCTTGGGCTTACTTTCTTTGCTGTATAATAGAATTTACTCGCACCCTAGTTTAATTCGCCATAGTTCAACGAAGTGGTTTTCAAAACAAACTTATCTATTTTTGCTCTCATTTGCTTTGAACGGAAAGAAACATGCTAAAATATTTTTTCGCTATTCAGGGTACAAACCAGTTGAAGAATTCTTTTTCCTTCACAGTTTTGGCAAAAGATCTTCCCCTTAAATTTAATATTTAAACGAAATGAAAATTCTTGTACTTGGTGATATCGTAGGCCGTCCCGGTCGTACATTTCTTGCCGATTATCTTGTTGATTACCGAAAAAAAGAAAAGATCGATTTCTGTATCGCAAATGGTGAAAATGCGGCAGGAGGTGCAGGAATTACCGCAAAAACAGCGCGTGAAATTATGAAGGCTGGCGTGGATGCCATTACTCTTGGGGATCATGTATGGGATCAAAAAAACTTTAGTAACGAGATCGATGAGTTGGACTTTGTTTGCAGACCCGCAAACTTACCAGATTCTAACCCGGGTAGACATTTTTTGATCTGTGAAGTTGGGGATGTTAAGGTAGGTTTATTTACGGTTCTCGGTAGAACTTTTATGGGGCCCAAGGTATCTTGCCCTTTTTCCACTTCCCAAACTTTGGCCCAGGAACTTCATGGAGAGGCGGACATACTGATTTGCGAAATTCATGCAGAAACTACATCCGAAAAAGAATCTATGGGTTGGCATTTAGACGGGCAGGTCAGTTTTGTTTTTGGTACTCATACTCATGTTCCAACTGCAGATGGCCGTTTACTTCCCAACGGTTCCGCTTATCAGACAGACCTTGGTATGACCGGGCCTAGAGAATCTGTACTTGGGAGAGAAATTAGTGCCTGCCTTGGCCGATTTCTTGATGGTATGCCCCGACGGTGTCCAGTTGCGGTAGGAGATGTTGGTATGCAGGGTTGTATTTTAGAATTCGCCCCTGCCAATTATCGACTGCCAAAGTCTATCACTCGCATCGAGTTGCGAGCCGATGACTTGACTAAGGTTTAGTCTCGGCGACCGCCGAGTAAACCAAGCCTGAAGGCATAGTACAAGAGCATAAGCAGAGAACTGGCAAAGGCTGCCACATAAGTCATGGCCGCGGCATTCAGTACCTTTCTCGCCCCTTCCAGTTCTTTTTCTGCCACATAGTTTCCTTGTTGCAAGCAAGTAAGGGCCCGTTTGCTTGCGTCAAATTCAACGGGGAGGGTGACCAATGTAAATACAGTGGTGCAGCCGAATAGTAATACCCCTAGCCACGAAAGCGATGCTCCGGTAGCAGTTGCAGCACCTCCCATAAAAAGGGCAATCATGATCACAATCATCGAAAGCCCGCTTCCTAAGTTCGCCACTGGTACCCATGCTGATCGAAACGAAAGTAAGGCGTATGATTTAGCATGCTGAATTGCATGGCCAACTTCGTGGGCGGCCACACCAAAGGCTGCCATAGAGTTGCGGTCATGAACATCTGCACTTAGGCGCAATGTTTTACTGCTGGGATCGTAGTGGTCGCTTAGTTTTCCTCCGACCCGTTCAATCCGAACATCGTGGATATTATTGTCCGCCAATATTCTTTGGGCAACTTCCGCGCCGGTCAAACGGGAGCGGGTGGTGAATTGGCTGTATTTTTTAAAACGGCCCTTGGTTATGCTGGATGCATAGAAGCTGAAGCCCATGCCTATCATGATGACGAGAAGGAATAGTGGATCAAAAAACATAATATTAAATTAAATAGTACCCAAAAATTAGATTTGCTCAAAATAATTAGTATATTTCTTAAATTTATGTGATCAGGATGTTTTCTTTTTTCTTTGTTTTACATTTATTCCGAAGTTGGCATTTTTGAATAAGTTCTACGGAACTCCCTATACTTGTACTATTGCCAGATGAATTCAAAGAAAACATACATTGCAGTTGACCTAGGTGCAGAAAGCGGTCGAGTTCTAGCCGCAGACTTTGATGGCCACACTCTATCGCTTCGAGTCATTCATTCGTTCCCCAATGGTCCTGTGGTATTAAACGGATCCATTCATTGGAATGTTGTGGGTTTGTACAATGAAATTTTGCTTGGTTTAGCTATGGCTCAAGCTGAGTATGGGAAAAGCCTTCAATCGATCGGTGTTGATAGCTGGGGTCTTGATTATGGACACCTTGATGCCCAAGGGCATTTATTAGGTATGCCGTATCATTACAGAGATGAACGAACGCTACCGATGCTGGACTTATTTCATCAACGAGCTGATCGGAAGGAATCATACGCTCGAACTGGAATCCAACCCCTATTTATAAATACCCTTTTTCAGTTAATGGCGGAGAAAGAATCAGGCCAGGCATGTATGGATCGCTCAGACCAAATGCTGTTTACTCCCGATCTTATAAATTTTTGGCTCACTGGAAAGAAGGGAAATGAGATAACGATGGCAAGCACCAGTCAAATGCTCAACCAAGAGTCCCGTACATGGGATCTAGAATTTTTGGAAAGCCTTGGGCTTCCTACCAGTTTTCTCGGAGACCTCTGGGAACCGGGTCATCTTGTAGGCCCTGTACAGGGAGCAGCCAAGAATAGGATACAATGTGATCACTTGCCGGTTTATACCGTGGGTTCTCATGACACTGCTTCCGCAGTTGCCGGAGTGCCCGCGGTTGGAGAATCAGATTTTGCCTACCTCAGCTCAGGTACCTGGAGTCTAATGGGAGTGGAAAACGAGAAAGCGCTTTGTGACCCCATCAGCGAAAAGCTTGGGTTTACCAACGAGTTTGGAATCAGTGGAGACATTCGGTACCTCAAAAATATAAGCGGACTTTGGATCGTTCAAGAATGTCGTCGTCATTGGAAAAGTATGGGAGAAGATTTTAACTACACTCAGCTTACTCATATGGCCAAAGAAGCAATTCCATTTGCTTCCATCATTGATGTGGATGATCCCATCTTCTCGACTATGGGAAATATGCCGTCCAAAATTGATACCAAATGCAAAGAAAGTGGGCAATCAACCCCATCGAGCAAAAATGAAATTGTTCGGGTAGCACTCGAAGGCCTAGCCTTGAAATATCGAGAAGTCCTTGAAAACTTGCGAAGCCAGACAGGCAAATCTTTACAATCCCTTCATATCGTGGGTGGAGGCACCCAAAATGTGTTACTAAACCAGATGACTGCTGATTCTACCGGATGTGAAGTGGTGGCCGGACCAGTGGAAGCCACATCGGTTGGAAATGTTCTGGTGCAAATGATGGCCACAGGTGAAATCTCATCCCTTGCCGAAGGGCGTGAGATTGTAGCTAATTCTTTCGAGCCTCAAAGGTATACCCCTAATGACTCAGATAGCTGGAATGAGGCCTATGAAAAAATGCGTACCCTTTCCTCCGACAGAGCTTAATTTATGAAATCACAAACTATTTGGAAAAATTTACCCAAAGTAGGCATTCGACCCACCATTGATGGTCGTTTGGGCGGCGTTCGGGAATCTCTCGAGGAACAGACAATGAAGCAAGCACAAGCGGTAGCTTCACTGATTGAGGAAACCCTGAGATACCCCAATGGAGAATCTGTTCAGTGCGTAATCGCAGATACTTGTATTGGAGGTGTTGCTGAAGCAGCTCAAGCGGCAGATCAATTTTCCCGGGAGGGCGTTGGAGTCTCCCTCACTGTCACCCCTTGCTGGTGTTATGGTTCTGAGACCATGGACATGGACCCGCTCACCCCGAAGGCAATTTGGGGGTTTAATGGCACAGAAAGGCCGGGGGCGGTTTACTTGGCTGCAGTTTCTGCAGCTCATGCCCAAAAAGGGATACCAGCATATAAAATATATGGAGAGGATGTACAGGATTCAACTGATAATTCCATTCCCGCAGATGTGCAGGGAAAAATCTTCCGTTTCATCCGTACAGGGCTTGCAGTTTCGATAATGCGGGGAAAATCTTATCTTTCCATGGGAGGAACATCAATGGGTATTGTAGGCTCGACGGTAGACCCTGCTTTTTTTGAATCCTACTTAGGTATGCGGGTTGAATTTACCGATATGTCTGAATTTACCCGGCGTTTGAATGCAGACCTTTTTGATAAGGAAGAATATACCCGGGCAAAAGAGTATGTAAAAACTAATTTTATTGAAGGAGCGGACTTCAATGACCAGGAAAACCAAAGAAACCGGTCACAATTAGATCAAGAGTGGGAAACCTCTATAAAAATGTGTCTGATTGCTCGGGACCTTATGGTTGGTAACCCTAGGTTGGCCGAAAAAGGGTGGGGGGAAGAAGCACAAGGACATCACGCGATTGCCGCTGGGTTCCAAGGGCAGAGGCAATGGACCGATCATATGCCCAATGGTGATTTGATGGAAGCCGTTCTCAATTCCAGTTGGGATTGGAATGGGAAAAGAGCACCCTACATACTTGCAACTGAAAATGATGCCCTGAATGGTGTCTGTATGCTGTTTGGTCAGTTGCTCACTCACACAGCTCAAGTGTTTGCAGACCTTCGTACATTCTGGAGTTCAAAGGCAGTGGAGAGGGTAAGTGGAAAAAAACTTACCGGGTTGGCGGAAAATGGAATCCTTCATTTGATAAATTCGGGCCCGGCCGCTTTGGATGGAACTGGAGAACAGAGTGATTCTCATGGCAAGCCTACGATGAAACCATATTGGGAAATTTCTGATGACGAGGTTGCAGCCTGTAATCAATCCACTACTTGGCATCCTTCTATTACCGAATATTTTCCAGGCGGGGGGTGGTCAACCCGTTACCAGACAAAAGGTGGCATGCCTGTCACCATGACCCGATTGAATGTAGTTAAAGGTCTGGGACCGGCACTACAACTCGTTGAGGGATACACTGTTGAATTGGATGAAGATGTTCACGAAGCCTTAGACCATCGAACCAATCCAACTTGGCCAACGACATGGTTTGCCCCGCGTCTTACTGGAACGGGAGCTTTTCGTAGCGTGTATTCTGTTATGGATGCTTGGGGTTCCAACCATTGCGTTATGACTCCTGGTCATGTAGGGGCTGACTTTATATCATTAGCGGCTAACCTTCGTATCCCAGTTTATATGCACAACCTCGAGGAATCCCAAGTCTTTCGCCCATCATCATGGACTGCCTTTGGCACTTCTGATTCGGAAGGTGCAGATTTTAGAGCATGTGAAAAACTTGGCCCTCTTTATACAGCTTACAAATAAAAGAGTTAATGGTTTATATTTTGTGTTCGTACACCTTTTGAAGATTCAGAATTGCATCTTTTAAGGACTTGGCTGTCTCTGTATCCACATTTTGCTTCGCCTTCATCGCACTTACGAGAACACCATGAGATGCAACTAAGAGTTTCTCATAATAAGGAGAGCTTGATTTAATCCTTTGAATTAAAAAATACTCGGCAACTGTTTTCTGGATATTTGACGCATGAGATTCCTTGGTGACCACCCAACGGGAAAGTTGGTTTTGCGATTGTGCATCCTTTTTTCCACTCAATTCAAGGATGAGCTTGGATGCTTTTTCTATAGTCTTTTGGTCTTCCAGCATTTGATCAAAGCGCAACTGATCAGTGTACACACCGCAAGGTACCTGACAGTGACCAAATGCCTGGGAGATAAAGAAAGAATAAAAGATAGATGTGAGAAGAAGTAGATGTTTTAGTTTCATAAGTGTAAGAATTATCGATAAATCATAGTATTGACATGCAAAAGAAGTTGGAGAGAAAGCCAAGTCAAACCGCGCAGAAATCCTAAATCTTTTTTTACAAGTCTTTTCCATTTTACTCATCACCGATGCTTTTTCTTCGCAAGTTACCTGACCATCAAAAGATGAGAATCCTTGCATGTTAGCATTTCTCTGCATTCTATATGTCACAGGGTTACCCATGTGGATTAGGTTACAACCGGTAACCTATCGATTATTACTGCCTAAAGAATTTGGAGGCCTCTTACTTCCCTTCAAGGTAAGTGCAAGCCTAACTTAAGTAAGCAGGATTATTCCAAAACATATAACGCTTTAGCCTTCACTAAAATCCTTTGTCATTGCGAAATCAAAAGAATCGTACAAAATGAGATTAAAATTTGAGTAAAAAGTAAGGTCTGCTTGACTAATTTTAATTTTGCGGGAGTAGCTCAGTTGGATAGAGCATCGGTCTTCTAAACCGGTGGTCGTGGGTTCGAATCCCACCTCCCGCGCCATTTATTTAAGAGTATTAATTTACTCCAATGCCTTATTTTTGAGGGCTTTTGAGGCTTTTTTCAAATCAATACGCGTATCTAAGACTTAAAATGGAAATCGTATGATTTGGTATAAAATGGCATTGTTTGGAATAAAAAGTGACAGCAAAATGACAGCACTTTAAGGGGGGGAGGGGGCATGCCTAATATTTGATTAATGACCCAGACCGATCAGGCCCTAAGAAAATTTTTTGTGTTTAGAGGTTTCATTTAAGGAACAATCTAACAAATTAATATTTTTTTGGATTGAGTCTTTAAACAAACTTGATCGGATCATTTACATCTCTTTTCATGACAATAATGAAAAAATATAAAGTAGAAGTAATGGATGATTCATTTAATCCAATTATTACTGAGCGAATTGAAGCCCAAAGTATTAAAGATGCTCACAAGAAATATGTAGATCGTATGCTTGCTGAGAATAAAGTACTTCCTTACCGAGATATAAAGGTTTCATATGGAACTTTTGAAGAGAATGTTTATGAGCCCCCCCCATTTTGATGGACAAACATAAAGCGTTTGAGAAGGAACAGCTTGAAATTGAGAAAAAGGAACAGCTTGAAGCAAAAGCTTTAATAAACGAATTATCAGACAAAATTAAAGCTGAGGGTTTTACTAAATTGGAAGCCAAAGAAGTCGCATTTGTATGTGAAAAATTAGATACAGCTTTTTGTTTCTGGCGAAATGAGTAATGAAGATTTAATTCTATTAAATACAATACTATCAGATGAAAAGGCTTACAGGTTTTTCTCTCTACGCACTAGTTCAAGAACTTCCTTACAACAACAAGCTATGTTAGAGGCTATGAATGTAAAACCTGTTAAATATTTCCAAAAAGACTGGTGGTGTTAAAATGGCATCAATGTTTACTGGGATGGCTGCCGCTAGGCACTTGGGTGAAGAAATTGCAGAGGATATGGGAGGCGGAGATGATGGTGGTGGTGGATGGGATGATGTAGATCGTAGACCAAGCCTAGAAACTGATTTTATCATAGTGAAATTTCTGTCCATCTTACCCGCTCCAATGGATACCGTGAACTAGGTATGTTTGACGAATCGATCCTTGAACTAGAAGCAATTGAGGGGGAGGATCGGTGGCATTCGTCAGTCGTTGAAGCAAGATACAATACATATAAAGATGCAGAGGCGTGGGAATTGGCGATGCCTATGGCAGAGCTGATGCATGAGAGAAAGCCTACCAGTTTTGTGTGGTTTATGAACTTGGTAGATGCGAAAAGTGAAAACGGTGACCCAACAGGGGCTTTACAACTTTTAAAAGATGCAGTTATAAAGTTTAGCGAGCGTACTGAGTTCGTTTATGCTCTAGCTCGTCAGCATGCTTTGTTGGGTGAAATAGAAGATGCGAAACTCTTTGTTAAGCGGGCGATTAAACGAGATGCTTCAGCTAAAGAACAGTTTCTCGATGATCCTGCGTTTGATGCGGTGTGGGATAGTTTTTGAAACTTAGTCTCCTGAAAATTCTAAGTTCTCTTTATAAAAAGATATAACTTGAGACAATTCTACTATTAGTGGTGGTGCTTATGGGGTGCATTTACTTAACGATAGGAAGCGGGTTATGGGGGTGCAAGAGATTAAAATAATACTATTGGATTCTTGACTGATTTCTTCACTTCATTAAAAAGACCGAATGACTACCTTATCAAACCTTCAAAAAATGACCATAAGACTCTTACTATCCTTTATAATAATTGCTACACTTGGTAGCTGTGCGAACATGCCTACATCATCTTCTCAGATAACGGGGGCGTACACATCTAGTATAAAATATGAGAATTACAGCTTAGAACGCCTTCAAGTCGAACTCGATGCACTTTCCAGAAGGGAGAGTCAGCTAGTGATTGCTCAAGAACAAAGAGTTAAAAGTAGCCAAGCTCAAGCTTTTTGGTTAGGATACGGACAAGGTGACGGTATTGAAGCATCAGAACTCGCTCAAGTAAGAGGCGAAAAAGAAGCAGTAATCAAAGCTATTGAGGTTAAGAAAAGCCAAAAGTAGTTCCTTTTTTCAATGTCATTTCTTTGTATTCGGTGTGCTTAAGTTTGTGCATAGTATGCACCTGTTGTTAACTAGCAACAGCCTTTAAACTACCTTTCTTTTATTCGCACACCTACGGCATCTATGTCTGGAATGCTAACCTACCGAATAATGGGTGGATGAAGTTGCACGGATGATTCCCGTAACAGTATTCTAAGTCAATGAAGCCCTCCGTCCACATCTCCCGCTCCAACGGTTACCGCGAGCTTGGTATGTACGATGAATCAATCCTTGAACTAGAAGCTATTGAGGGAGAGGATCGGTTGCATACATCTGTTGTAGAAGCTCGATATAACACTTCCAGAGATGCAGAGGCGTGGGAATTGGCGATGCCTATGGCAGAGCTGATGCATGAGAGAAAGCCTACCAGTTTTTGTGTGGTTTATGAACTTGGTAGATGCGAAAAGTGAAAACGGTGACCCAACAGGGGCTTTACAACTTTTAAAAGATGCAGTTATAAAGTTTAGCGAGCGTACTGAGTTCGTTTATGCTCTAGCTCGTCAGCATGCTTTGTTGGGTGAAATAGAAGATGCGAAACTCTTTGTTAAGCGGGCGATTAAACGAGATGCTTCAGCTAAAGAACAGTTTCTCGATGATCCTGCGTTTGATGCGGTGTGGGATAGTTTTTGAGATGCCGAGGCGGAAAAAGCAGTCTGATCTAGAAATTCTGGTAGAACTTTTTTTGGACGGACTGAAAGCAATAGAATGGTTGATTTACCATCTATTTAAATTCCTTACATGGATTATCAAATTACTTTTAAAAAGAATACAATAGATCCTAACAGCCATCATTCTAGCACATCGAAGCTAACTTGGAGTCCACCATGGGAAGCAAAACCAGGAGTTGTTCGGCAAAATTGGAATCTCTCTCTCTTAATGAACTGGAGTGGAAGCGATTTGAAGAAGTGGTATCCGAATACTACAGACTGCTGGGTTACAGATCTGAGATCACGAGAATGGGTGCGGATGGAGGTGTTGATGTTATTCTCTATCAACACGGAGCAGACACACCTGCAATAATCATTCAATGCAAGTCTTGGAGTCAGAAAGTCGGAGTGAAGGCAGTTCGAGAACTCTACGGGGTAATGGCTGCCGATCAGATCGGTTATGGTGTCTTTGCAACAACCTCTACTTATACTCAAGAAGCCATTGATTGGGCTGATGGAAAAAGACTGCAGTTACTTTCTGGAGAGGACTTGATTAGTGCGTTCAATAAGTTGCCCAAAGACCAAAGAAAAGCTTTGCTTAATTTTGCTCTTTTGGGGGATTATTCAACTCCCACTTGTCCAAGCTGTAATCAAAAAATGGTGAAGAGAACTGCCTCTAGAGGGAAGTCAGCTGGGAGTAGTTTTTGGGGATGTGCCAATTACCCAAGGTGCAAACAGACTTTTAAGATGGTTTGATACTGCATTTGACTCTGTTTGGCAGACTTTTTAAGAAAATGTATGAGTTCATTTTTCTATATATTAATTATAGTTTTACTTTATGCTTACTGCTTTTCTCTACAAAAGAAACTCGATGTTGCTAATACAAATACTAAGCAAGCAAAAAAGGAAAATGCAACCTTACGAAGCAAGGTTACAGAGCTAAATGAAAAAGCGAATAATTTCAAATCAGAGTCTCGATCACTTAGCCAACATATACAAAAGCTAAACAATCACATAGGTGAATTAAATCTACAAAATTTAAGTCTACAAGGCGAGATTACAAAGTTAGATGAAAAAGCGAATAATTTCCAAACAGAGTCTCGGTCTTTTTGGGAGCATATTCAAAAGTTAAATAATTACATTAAGACTCTAAACCGACATTATGCTTATCTTAAAAATTTGAGCCGATCAAGAATGTTGAGGATGAAATACAACAACTATGGTTGAAATACCAACAGGATGTAGAAACTGCTAAGGAAATTATAAGCAGGATTTTCAAACTGAAAAAACGAAGCATGAAGAATCTTTAGGTTCAATGAAACTCAAGATCGCATCACTTCAAGAGGAATCAACAACTATAATCAGCCTAGCAAATCAGCAAGCTACAGAATTGTAAATACTGCAAACGCAAACGCTAAAGAAATTGCGGGAGAGGCGTGGGATGCGAAAGAAAATGCAGAATTCTACGAAGAATCACTAAAAGCCTTGAAACGAAGAATCCATGGTTACGGAGATGAATGGATTATTCCTAACTCAAGTTTACTTGATGAACTTGCTGAAGATTATTCCTTTGAAAAAGCAGGACAAAATTTAAAGATGTATAGAAATTATTCTAAAAAACTTTCACAAGAGGGTAATGCTGGTACATGCCTTTATGCGGAAAAGCAAAGGAAGGAGACCGCAATAAGGTTTGTTACAGAAGCATTTAATGGAGCAGTTGATAGCGTTTTATCAAAAGTTAAGCATGACAATTATGGAACGCTAAGGAGACAGATTGAAGATGCTTACAACTTGATCGCATTAAATGGAAGGGCTTTTCGTAATGCAAAAATTACTGAAGAATACCTTAATTCAAGGCTATCAGAGCTTGAATGGGCGACTAAAACACATGCTTTGAAATTGAGGGATAAAGAAGAGCAGAGAAGGGCAAAAGAATTAATTCGTGAAGAACAAAGGGCTAAAAGAGAGTATGAGAAAGCAATGCGAGAAGCTCAAAAGGAGGAAGTGTTAATAGAGAAAGCTATGGAAAAGGCTAGGGCTTCCCTGGAAGCAGCTCATGAAGATGAGAAAAATAAATATGAAAAGGAGTTAGAGGCATTAAGATTGAAGTGGGAAGAAGCAGAAGAAAAAAATAGGAGAGCTATTTCATTGGCACAGCAAACCAAGCGAGGTCATGTTTATGTAATATCTAATATGGCTCTTTTGGTGAGGATGTGTACAAAATTGGTATGACTCGTCGACTAGATCCTCTAGATCGCGTAAAAGAGCTCGGAGATGCTAGCGTCCCTTTCTTGTTCGATGTTCACTCAATTATTTTCAGCGAAGATGCACCATCACTTGAAGGAAAACTTCACAAGAAATTTGATGATTATAGATTGAATAA
>CALSTX010000005.1 GCA_943789375.1 uncultured Opitutales bacterium
GCCACACTCACAGGAGCTTTCTCTTCCCAAACCAATTCCTTCGGGTTCCCCGCTGATAAAGCGAATACCCCGCAGGAGCAGGTCTGTCCATAGGTACGGAAATGAGACTTCCAACAACAACTACCACTTCCACCTGATCCATTCTGATCCAACTTGGCGGTCACTTCCGGGGCAAGCATCGATAAGGTAATAGGTGAAGCAGTTGTGGAGGACTTGTTTAAGTCGGCAAGTACATCAGTGGGTAACATATTCTGGTATCGTGACGTTTTATTTAAATCGTCCCGCACATCCTGAGTAATGCGGTAGTCACCTGATCACGGGTAATGGTAACAGGAGCAGATGGGCTTGCAGTTACATTAGCATCCAGTTGAGCCAGAACTTCCGAACTAAGCATGTCACGAGTGATTGCTCCATTGCCCACCTTTTCGAGCAACCTTGAGCTAACTTTGCCACTCCGCAACCAAGGCACGAGGAGTAGCCGTAATCAATTGATCAGGTGCAAGATGACGAAGACCTTCTCCATCTCCCATATCAACTTCCACTTTTAAATAAAGCTTATCATGTTCAGAAATAATTCCGGTGGTAATGAATTCATTCCCTGTCCACCTAAGAGAACACTATACCGGCCATTACGAATCGTTACCTTAATGGTTTCTTTTGGCTGATTACCATTTCTCCAATGAGTTGTTCCATTCCCATCGTGCAAAGAAAATGCAAACTGAGCCTCTCCAAAGTAATTAACTCCCCGAATATCAATCTTACCCGAATACGGTACGGGAGTGGCCGACCAAAGTGAAAGGGTAAACAAAAATGGAAGTAGTAAAAAAGGCGGTATAAACTTCATGCTTCGCATGATTGTACGATTACACTGAATTGTCAATGAATTGGGGTGGGCAGACAATCGATATATAGATTACTATAAAAGAGATTTCTGGGACAGATCGTCAGCATGCTGACTCAAATTGTCCAAAGATGGGGCAGTCTAAGCGATGAGTTAAAGAAAGCTGTTTTGAGGGTGGTGGGGTGTAAGTAAGGGCCTTACTCAACCAAATCGAATCGGTAATTACTTGTGCCTTCCTTCACCCTAACTAACTTCTTCCCGTTCACTTCAAATTTCAGATCAAGCAAGTCCTTGCAAAATATCCGAAAAGGGCCAGCTACACGGAAAATCCTTTTAATAGTGGATTTTGGACGCACATTGACGCAATCTGACGAAGATTGCGAATGGCGGGATAGACGGGACTCGAACCCGCGACCTCCGGCGTGACAGGCCGGCGCTCTAACCAACTGAGCTACTACCCCCAATTCGAAGTCTCGAAAATAAATCAATCCGGACCTCGATGACGTCAAGTTGCAAGAATAGCGAGATTCCATAAATCTTCTCATTTATCTTGGGCATCACTGAGATTCATGCAAGATGAGGAATCATGAGCTCACTAAAATTCAAAGGGATAGAGCTTGGTCCCATTGGGACAAATGCATACCTTCTTTGGAAAGAAGGCAGACAGGACTGCGTATTGATTGACGCTCCTCCCGAGTGTAAGGAGGAAATTAATTCTTTTTTACAGGAAGAAAACCTAGTTCTTCGGGAAATGTGGCTTACCCATGGCCATTGGGACCACATGGCCGGGGCAGAAAGCTTGAATGATAAAAATATTCATGTGATCGGCCACGAAGATGACAGGGTGATGTTTGAGCAACCTGAGATAATGTCAACTTTTGCGATACCAGGGTTGAGGATGGAGCCTGTAAAAATAGATACATGGGTGGCTCACGGAGAAGAACTAAGTTTTCTGGATAGCGAGGTGGAGGTACGGCATTGCCCCGGGCATTGCCCTGGAAATATTATTTTTTGGTTCAAAAATGAAAATGTTTGTTTTGTAGGCGATGTAATTTTCAGGGAAAGTGTAGGTAGATATGATCTACCAGGTGGAGATATGGATACCTTACAGCACTCTATCCTGAAGCATATTTACACACTGCCCGATGAGACGGTTATTTGCCCAGGCCATGGGCCAACCACCACAGTGGGGTATGAGAAAATGCATAATCCATTTGTGCGACCCTGACCTATCCAGCGTTAAATGATCAAGCTCATTGACCCCCTGGAAGGTCACGAAAATACACTCGACTTAAAGCAGGTTGTAACCGAAGTGTTCAAAGAAGAGGGTTCTCTGCAAAAGATTTTAGAGTTTGAGCACCGCCCTCAACAGGAGCAGATGGCCCATGCTGTACTGAAGTCAATTGATTCAGACGAACACCTTATTTTTGAGGCTGGCACCGGGGTGGGGAAGAGCTTGGCCTATCTTATCCCTGCTATCCTGCAAGCTAAGTACAGCAACCGACCTTGTATTGTCGCGACTAATACCATTAACCTCCAAGAACAGCTTTTACATAAAGATATTCCTTCGATTCAAAAACTATTCTCTCAAAGCGAAGATCTACATGCTTTTGAGGATTTTCGTTGTGCTCTCCTCGTCGGTCGAGCCAATTATTTATGTACGACGCGATTAAGAAAAGCATTACTCGGGCAGGGTGAGCTCTTTGAGTCAAGGGAGCGAAAAGAGCTTCAACGAATTGCAGAGTGGGCAGATGGGGCCGCGAAAGAGGGTATACGCCAGGAACTGTCACCGCCTCCTTTGTCAACTGTATGGGATGCTGTAAATGCAGATTCTTCGATGTGTTCAAGTAAAAGGTGTAACTCGGATCATTGCTTTTACAGGAAAGCGAGGGCCCAGGTTGAAAAAGCCCATATTGTTATCGTTAACCATAGTTTGCTTTTTTCCTTACTGGGAGCCGGGGTATCTCCGTCCAATGATGCAGATGGGGTTATTTTTCCCAATGACTTTGTGATTTTTGATGAAGCTCACGAGATGATTGATGAAGCCAGTGAGCACCTTGGTATCTCCATAAGTTCGTGGGCGTTGGAGAGCTCGCTTCGAAGAGTCTACAATCCAGCAAAAAGAAAAGGGCTACTCAAAAGGGTGGGGCGATTATCGGATTTTGATCATGTGGAGTCTGGAATCCATGCAGTTTCAGATTTTTTCAATCACTTACACACCGCGAACCTTGGACAGAAAGACAGATTGAGACTCCTCGAACCGAATCAGCTCCCGATGGACATCCTTCCTCCCCTAAGTAAGGTCGCCCGTGGCTTAATTGAGCTTGGTGAGAATTGTGAGGATGAAACCTTAAAAATCGAACTGCTTGATCAATCTAAAAAATTCCAAGGTTACATTCATGCGCTTTCTGAAATAATAGAGCTGAAAAACGAGGACTGTGTTTATTGGATTGAAAGAACAGGCAAGCAAAAGCAAATCATTCACCTTAGGAGTGCTCCTTTGGATGTATCTCAGATATTGGAGGTGGAGCTCTTTGGAAAAAATTCACCGGTAATAATGACGAGTGCAACTCTTACCCATAATGGTAAGCCCAAGCGATTCATAGAGGCTTCAGGTTGCAAAACGGGAGAGCATACTATTGTGGAATCCCCCTTTGACTACGAATTTAATATGAACATCAGGGTATTTGAGGACTGCCCTGAACCCATGAGTCAAGACAGGACAAAGTATCTTGATTACCTCGTTCGATCGCTTGATTCTCTTGCAGGCTCGATAGAGGGAGGCACGCTTGCTTTGTTTACAAACTACCAGGATCTGAACTATTGCTACCAGCATCTGAAAAAAAGTTGGCTAAAAAAGCAACGATCTGTTTATGCCCAAGGTATTGATTATTCGAGGTCTGAACTCCGGTCTCGTATGATGGAAGAGGGCGATGTTCTCCTTCTTGGAGCCGAAAGCTTTTGGAAAGGTTTTGACGCAAAAGGGCCAGCACTATCTCAAGTGATTTTAACCCGTTTGCCATTTGAGAACCCAAATCATCCTGTAATGGAAGCAAAAAACGAAAAGCTTCTGAAGGAGGGAAAGAAAGCCTTTTTTGAACTTACTTTGCCCAATGCGATCACGAGATTCCGGCAAGGTGTGGGGCGACTTATAAGATCGAAGACAGATCTTGGAGAACTGGTTATTTTAGATTCAAGAATTCTTCGTAAGCCATATGGTAAATTATTTTTGGCGGAGCTCCCAAAGGAGAGGTTTGAAAGGGATAGTCTTTTCGGTTCTGAGGAGGAAGATTTCAGCTGATATTCCATCCTTTGTCGGTTTAGATATTTTTTTGAAAATTGACTTTCAGCCTTTCATGCTATGAAAGAAATTGTTACTTAGCCTTATGCTTTTGAACTCACATGGACACAGTGATGTTGGTTTCGTTCGCGAAAACAACGAGGACTCCTTTGTTGCAGATAACAATAAAGGAATTTTTGCGGTGGCTGATGGAGTGGGTGGTTTACCATTCGGAAATCTTGCTTCCAAGCTCGCGGTTAAATTCTTTGACTCTCTCGTTTCCTCACCAGCAGACTGCGGGAATCTCGAGCAATTTAATGCAATCACCCACAAAATTCATCAAAATATTATAGAATGCGGTGAACTCGTCGGGGGTGAGAATGGAATTGGGACCACTTTTTCTGCTGTTTCTATCCAAGGCAGTAAGGCTATGTTTGCGCATGTTGGCGACTCTTCTATCTTTCTTTTAGACAGTGACGGGTTTCGTAAAGTTTCCAAATCACACACCCTACGTGATGAATTAATTGAAAAGCACGGAGAAAACGCTGCCCTCGATATGCCAGAGCACTACAGTCATACTTTAACTCGCTGCATGGGGCAGGATATTGACTTTGAAGTGGATCTCGGAGAATTTAAAATCTCATCAGGTACAACTCTGTTAATCTGTTCAGATGGTATTACTAATATGGTTGATGAAGTTGAACTCGAAAAAGCGATTCAAAATCAAGAACCTGCCAATGCAGTTGCCCACCTTGTTGACTTAGCCAACCAAAATGGCGGCATTGATAATTCCACTGCAGTATGTCTCAAAATCGGATAGTATCTTTCATTAATGGCAGATAAGATCCTTGCTTTTACGGAGAAGCTTAAAGCAAACCCAACCAACAGGTTTCATCGTTATAATTTGGCTCAGGCTTACTTTGAGCAAAATGATTTCCTTCATGCACAAAAACTTTTTACGGAATGCCTTGAAATAGCTGAGGATTGGATGATGGCTGCTCTGAGCTTAGCTAAATGTCATTTAGCTTTGGAGCATATTGATGAAGCAAAAAGTATCCTTATCAAAACTATTGATCTCGCGAGAAAGCAGGGGCATGACGACCCATTGGAAGAAGCTGAGTCTCTTTTAGAAAATTGCTCTTCTACTTGAGCGAGCCCCAAGTTGTATTTCTAAATTATGACAGGTGTATTCAGTAATGCATTCCTGTTAAGTAGCCTGACCATATTGTCGCGACTATTGGGATTGGCTCGGGATATCTTGCTTTTTACTGCTTTTGGAACTTCTTTTTTTGGGGAAGCTTTTATCTTGGCATTCACTCTACCAAATCTATTTAGGCGGATGCTGGGTGAGGGAACATTGAGCTCCGCATTCATACCAGTATATGCCTCAAGCTTAAGCTCAAAATCTATTCAATCTGCTTTTGAATTACTCAATAAAGTGCTTTCCCGCCTTTCAGTTTCATTGTTTTCCCTTAGTGTACTCGTCTGCCTTGCATCCTACTACCTGAGCTCTTTGCTTACAGAATCGAAGTGGTCAACCGCCTCCCACTTGAATTCAATTTCATTTTGCTATGTGGCTTTTATATGTTGTGCAGCTATCAAAATCGGTGCATTGAATTCCCATGGTAGGTTTGCCGCAGGAGGTATATCTCCACTCATTCTAAACCTTGCCATGATTGGAACCCTCTCAATCTTTGGGGTTTGGAAAAATGTACCTCTAGATGATCTAGCAGCATATCTTTGTGGAGCTGTGGTGCTGGGTGGACTCTTTCAAATGTTGTTCCCTGCAATTGAGCTAAAAGTTAAGCTTCGATGGAAATATAAATTTGACCTTCAATCCTCACTGGAACTTGAAAAAGTTAACCAAATATTTTGGATCGGTGCGCTCGGAGCTGCTGTGACGCAAATCAATATTCTGGTTTCCAGGTTCCTTGCATTTTCACTTGATGATTCTGGTGCCTTATCCTACCTATTCCTCAGTTCCAGGTTGATTGAGTTACCCTTGGGCGTATTTGCTATTTCACTTTCAACCGTCCTTTTCCCAGAATTAGCCAAGCGTGCGAATGATGCCGATCAAAGTCGGTTTAAAGAATGCGTAACCAGAGGGGTTCGGCTTACCCTAGGTATTACTATTCCAGCTGCCTTTGGGCTTGGTTTATTAGCCACTCCCATCTTGTCCTTACTTTTCAACTGGGGAATGTTTACATCGAATAATGTGCTGTTAGCTTCAGAAATTCTTTTAATTTCTGTTTTAGCTCTGCCTTTTTACGCGGGTTCTGGTTTCTTGGTGAAAGTTTTTCATTCAAAGAAAAACATGAAGGCACCCTTGCATGCCGCGATCCTAAGTATGTCGGTGAACCTCCTTATGAGTGTGGTGCTGATGAGATTTTATGGAGTTTATGGTCTCGCTTGGGCAAATGTTTTAGCTGCCCTTGTTCAAACAGTTTTTCTTTTTCTAAAAACTCGTGAAGTTAACCTAAGCAATCTCCTCACAACCAGGCCTCTCTATATTTTGCCCGTTCTCGGCGGTTCACTGGTCATGTGCGGTGTAATTGAGATAATTGCAATCCAGCTTCCGGTTGTTTTGGGGAAATGGGGAGATTTGATAAGTTTGCTTGTCCTTATTCCTACTGGTCTGATCTGCTACCTCGGCGTTTTATACCTTTTCCAGTTTCCTGAACTGAGAAATATCAATCAAATTCTACCAAGAAAATCAGGCTGAGATGATTTCATTGACAAAAAGAAACTCATAGGGATGGTCTAATGGTTTTAATGAATTCAAAAACTATATTAATTCGTAAGGGTTTCACTCTGATTGAACTACTTGTGGTGATAACAATTATAGGGATTTTGGCTGGCATAACCTTTACCGGTGCGAATTTCCTGTTTAGTGCCAAAGATGAAAAGAAGGCAAGTAGCGAGGTTGAAGCCCTCAAACTTGCCCTGAAGCAATATCAAGCTGAGAACGGAGACTATCCTTCTACGGACCTATTAGAAACAACAGCAGAAGTGGGAAAAAATGAGCTTTTACTCTTAGCATTGCTTGGGATTCAAGATGGCAGTGGAGTCAAGTTGAAACCTGACGAGGTAAGTAGATCATTTCTACCTAGTGATACTTTTAGTTTTGGGTTTCCTGAAAATGACTCCGAGTATAAATTTGCGACCATGATGGGCGTAGAGACAACTTTAATTTTTGTTGACGATGAAGGCAGAGAGATCAGTGATACTGTTGCAATAATCGACCCATGGGGAAACCCCTACGTTTACGAGTACCCCAGACGAGACGGGCATACTGGATTTCTCCTTTATAGTAAAGGACCTGACGGCCAAGCCTCTATTTTTGCCAATGAACTTACTTCAACCCCTAACAAGGAACCTAAGGACCAAGATAACATTCCCGCTACTGAGCCCGGAAAATGGTAGTCATGAAAAAAACACATAAAAACCCAAAAAATTCTGGTTTCACCCTGATTGAACTTCTCGTAGTTATTTCCATTATTGGAATTTTAATGGGAATTATAGGTCCGAAGGTTTTTGACCTTCTGAGCGGATCAAAAGGCACGAAGACGCAAGCTGTATTTAAGTCTTGGGTTACCCAAATCTATCAATACAAGCAGCATTATAAATATTTCCCTCCCTTCCTGCTTGAGGAGGGTGAAGGAGTACCCGCAAATTTAAGTGAAGATGAAAAGCATGATGCTTTTATTGCCTCTCTTCGGGGAAAATCATGGAATGCGGATAACTTTACCTGGGAGAGTTTGAGTGGTGATTTACTTGAGCAAAACAGAAAGAGTAAAGAGTTTCATTCTTTTTCGGAGGATGAATTTGGAAATATTGACACTTTGAACGAGGCCAACAATGGGAAATATCTTTCCGATGCGTGGGGAGGAAGAAACATCTACATTGTAGTAGATCAAAATGGAGATGGCTTAATTAAACTTAACGACAGCGCTCTATCCTTGATTGTGGAAGCCCTCAAAAACGATTACGATCCAAGCGATGTTGATCAAGCAAAGGATAAACTCCGGACTATCCGAGATCAGGTAGGCATCTTTGTAATCCAAGATCCGACTGGTGAAACAGACACGGAGAATGTATTTTCTTGGGATATTCAAAAGTACTTAGGGGAAAATTAACGGCAACCTCTTCCTTCTAGTGGCAAGCAACTATAAAAGAGCTTTTACTTTAATCGAGCTTCTCGTGGTTTTAGCGGTTATGGGGCTAATGATGGGAATCGTTGGATTTTCTCTTCTCGGAGGAGGAGGGGCAGAATTGGGTGCATCCCAACGAAATATTTTGGGAGTCCTCCACCAAGCCCGAACAATCGCTGCATCAACAGGACTAGAAACCAGAATTTTAATAAACGCAGACCCAGAGGATGAGGACAGGTTTTTTAGGTATCTAGAAATCGCAACAAGAGACGCAAACACAACGGATACCTGGAATATTAAAAGAGAAGGAATCACCCTTAATGAAGGCGTGCATTTTGTCCCCAATAATAAATCGATTTCTAAAAGGGCAGAGGGCTGGCGGACCAATGCGTTTTGTGTTTGGAGCGGCAACGACAATGAGGATTTTAAGCTTACAGAGGCATTTAAAGGAAAAAGAAAAGAATCGTCAGGCGGTACGATATTTAAATTTATTGAATTTGATGAAGCAGGAAACCTTACATCCCCAGAAAGTATATCAGGTGGCATGCCCCAACCATTGCTTCTTGTTCTGGCAAATGGTTCACCAAACCCTGGTAGCACATCCGAGAAAATAAGATTCGATGATCCCAATAACATTGCGGGTATTTTGATGAGAAAATTTGGCGGATTTGCTGTCTTAGAAATTTCAGACTTTGAAGGGTCGTAATACATCTCAAACACGAATCAGATCAGGGTTTACCCTGCTTGAGGTCGTTATTGCTCTTGCCGTTTTTGGTTTTTTGATTGGCGGTCTCCTTGGCTTCCTGCCCTGGGGTATAGAAGGGGTAGGGAAGGTAAAAGACCAAAGTACAGCCTATGGCTTAGTCGATGCGATTGATGTAGAACTGGAAAGAATGGGCTTTTCTTTGGTGGAGGCAGCGACCAAGAATTTAGACGACATGTACAACCCTACATCTCCTCCGATAGAATCCACTGAAAAATACATTCTTCTCATGGTGGCGAGAAATGCTGGAGGGTCGGTTGCATTTGAGCAAGTTGTCTCGGAGGAGGACTCCGCTTACCTCAATAACGTTGGTAATGATCAAGAAGGGAAAATTATTGATTCTTTTGATAAGGATGCTGGTGGAACTGTGTATTTCAATAGAACAAATGAAGGCCCAGTATCTCTGCATGGTCACGAAAATGAAGATTGGAAGACTCCTCCATATTCTTTCAGTTGGATACCTGAAGATGAGCGTTATTTCTTAATAAAAGTAAGTCAATTCCCTTTCAATCACCGCCATCAGCACCATCCCAGTCATGGTTACCTTGCTTTGCAAATTGATGTTCAATGGCCTTACAAATTGCCGGTTCCACCTGAAGGTTTTCGTCGGGTACAGGAAAAATATCGCTCTCATTTTCGGTTCCCGCTTGCGATAAGCAGATAAATTGTGGCTACCCCATTCACCTCATGGTTTTATGCTTCGAGACCTAAAACTCTAGTCGCAAGCATAATACCTGTTTTTCTTGGGGGTTGCCTTGCCTACAGAAGCAGTAGCGAAATAGATTTACTATTGCTTGGTTTGTGTCTGCTTTTTTCAATCTTGATACAAATTGGTACCAACTTTTCGAATGACTACTTCGATTGCCTAAAAGGAGCTGACGATAATCGTAGCCTTGCCCCTGAGAGGTTCTCTTCCAGCGGGGCTATAAGGCCAAAGTCTATCCGGAATGCTTCTTACTTGGTATTGCTCATGGGTTTTTTTGTAGGGACCATCATCTTGCAGGTTTCCGATGGTTCCGTACATTTGCTTTGGATTGGGATTGCCAGCATTGCCTCAGCCATTCTTTACACAGGTGGACCAAAACCAATTGCATACAATGGGTTAGGTGATATTTTTGTTATTCTTTTTTATGGCTTGGTTGCGGTGGAGGTGACCCATTATGTTCTTTTGAGTGGGCAAAGTGTCGATTGGGCTTTTACTTCGCCGATTAGCTTAGGTATGGGCTGTATAATAAATACGATTTTGATCATAAATAATTATCGTGATTATCAGGAGGATCGAAAAAATAAAAAGAAGACTTCAATCGTTCTTTTTGGTAAGCCCTTTGGTGTGTGTCTATATTTTTTTTGCCTCCTAAGCGGTACGCTTTTATGCCCATTTTTTGACCATCGCACTCTGCCTGTTTTACTTGTTCTCCCCTTAGGTCTGTTTTGTGGCGTAAAACTTAAAAGGCTCAAGACCAAGTTTGACTATGATACTCTTTTGAAAATGGATGTTTTTGTTGTAGCAATATACGGCCTTTTGTCCTGTATAGGCGTAGTATTTTTATAGACTGTTGCCATTACCTCACGAAATAACACTCACAATCAGACCTATTAACGTTTTTTTTCTTTAAGAATTATTTGGCATAGAATAACAACTTTATATCATAGATCAGATGTACACACCAAAACTATCCGAATTTGAATCTTTTTCACTCAGTAGACTGTTAACTACTTGCTTTGGGAAAACAGAAGAGAAGCTCACAGCTTGCATTTTAATCGATCTGCCCGATTTAGATTTGATGACAAACTTCTCATTCATGAAAGAAGATGGGTTTCAAGTCCAGCAGTACGCTAAAAAGTTTTTTTACGACAAACTTTTGGAAGGGACAATGCATGAGGTAGGCTATTCCTCAGTGGATTTCCTTGCATTTAAAACTACAGGAGGAAGTAATCTTGACCCCGCTGATGATGTACAGGACGAAAACGGGAACACTCTCTCCCTTGAAAGTGATGTTTGTGCCAAGTATGATATAATCCTGGCGATTACCGATTACTCTCTTACAGCACCGCTTACTGCAATGGCTAAGAAGTACAACTTCCGTGGTGCCACACTCCACGGAGTGAACGATATAATATTGGGCTCAGGACTTGCGGTAGATTACAATGTAATAAGCAAGCAAGCAGAAGTTTTTCGACTTGTTCTGGATCAGGCTGATGCATTCGAATTAAATTTCGAAGTGCATGACAAATCTTTCTCTCTCACCATTAACTGCGACCAGCAAAGTGCACAGAAAAGTCATGGTCTTTGCCCTCCAGGCATGCCTGATGTTGCTAATTTGCCAGCGGGTGAAGTTTATTTTGTTCCATCAGGTGCAAACGGTTCTTTCCCCTTCAGGTATTCTGACGGCACCATTGCTGAAATGGTTGTTTCTGATGGGGCTATACAAGAGGCAATCTTACTCAACGGAAATGCTTCCCTAGTAGATGACAGAAACAAGCAGCTTAAAGATGATCCCGCAACTGGGATTATTGGTGAGTTGGGATTTGGTACTCAACTGCTTCCTTTTTCTGGCAAAGATATTCAGGATGAAAAAATTCTAGGTACCTGCCATGTTGCAACGGGCAGAAGCGATCACCTTGGTGGGAATCTCACTCCGGACCTTTTTAACTCCAGATTAAATGCTTCGCATGATGATATTCTTTTTGCTCCGCCTAAAACGCCTGAGATTACCGTCACATCGGTTGTTATGCAAAAGCAGGGGGAATCCAAGGAACTTTTTACCAACTTTATACCAACAAGTTTTCTGCTCTCCCAACTTGACTCTGTCTACTCCGTTGATCATTTCACATCCTTAGCAAGCTAATCTCCATTCTTATTTGCTTGGAGCATTATTTTCTCATTTTCTTGGGTTTGTACTGCTTTCATTTATCTGCGTAAAGCCTTCGTACTAAGCTCTAAAAGCTTTGCAAAAGTATTCTTCTTAGTTGATTGTATAAATATGCAATCACTGCGAAAAGTTTGTTATTCATTTAGAATAATGAATTTGTGTTTGCTTACTGTTGCCTGTGTCCCCTGTACGATGCTTGTGCATGCACAAAGCATCTTCAAAGAGTCTTATTTTACTGTAAGCAATGGGCATTCCAGTGCCCCCTACTTTACATTCACTGATACTGAAGGTCAGGTGCCTGATTTCTCCACCCTTCCTCTTTACCGTGGCCACACCTATGTTTTTACTTCCGTAAGCGTTTCTAGCTCTCATCCGTTCATGATCGGAGAGAGCTATGGAGATATGGAATCCTCCCTTGTTGTTGGTGATCCCCTAACTGGCACCGGTGGAAAGATTACAGTAAGTATCCCATCTGATTTTGACGGTTCGCTTCATTATTTCTGTACCAGTCACACAAGTATGCTTCAGGAATTCTCCATTCTTACTGAACCATCTTCTACTTTCACGGTTTCAGGTGGGCAACCTTCCTATCCCTACTATCAATTTACTGATGGGAATGGTCAGGGAATCAACTTCTCAACTTTTAATCTTACCAGGGGTGGATTCTACGAATTTATCGCAATGGACATATCTACCTCGCACCCTTTTATGATTGGGGAGAGTTTTGGAGATGTGGGTTCATCCCTTGTGAGCGGTGCTCCCCTAACAGGTTCTGGGGAAAAAATAACAGTAAACATACCATCTGATTATAATGGTTCCCTCTATAACTTCTGTACTGAACATACTGAGATGATTCAGGGCTTTTCTGTTCTCTCTCCCGTATCACAATACCAAGTTATCAATATTGGCTGGAATGAAACAGATCAGTCTTTTTCGGTGAGCGATGAGAACTTTCCTAAAATCCAAGCTTTATCCAATTGTCATTACATTTTCAAAAATGATTCTAATGAAGAATTAGTTTTGAGTACTGAACTGGAAAGTAGGGTTTTATCGAATTCCACACTTTTTAATAATGGCAGTATTGGTCCAGATAATTATTTACTTTTTTCTCCGAAACTTGCCGGGAGTGAAAAAGAAAGTTTTTATTATTATAACCCCGACTCAAATACACAGTATGGTCTCCTTGAAGTCATGCCCTATGAAAGAAGTCCTCTTATTCACGCACCTGCTCCCGAATCAGACGGAAAGTTTTCTTATGCTCTTGCAGTAAATTCATCAAATCAAATTATTGCGGGCGCCTCAGGTGAGAATTCTTTGACCGGCAATGTATATGTTTACAGTCGGTCAAGTGATTTATCTTTCTCTGTGACTCAGGAAATAGCCCCTCCTGTGGAATTTCAAAATAGTCAGATGCAATTTGGTGCATCTTTATCTTGCTTCAATGATCTCCTTGCTATCTCTGCCCCCAATGACTCGAGCTTCGAAGGGTCGGTTTTTTTGTACAGCAAAGATGAGGATGGAAATTATTCTTTTATCCAAAAGATAACCAGTGAAGATCCGCAAATCCCAAATATTTTTGGTTACAGCCTTAGTATAACAAGTGACTTGCTTGCGGTGAGTTCGCTTCAGCATGGAATAGGCAGCGGTGAGGTTTCGTTGTATGATATAGATGAGACAGATGATTCGCTTTCTTTTAGGGAAACAATTAGATCGAGTGATGGAGTAAGTGGTGATTATTTTGGGTACGATCTCGACCTCAATGAGAGTTTACTCGTTATCGGAGCACCTAATGCTGGGGATAGTGTTAACGGGGAAGATTCTGGCGCTGTTTATATCTTTGAAATAAATGACTCCGGGACATGGATTGAATCGCAAAAGATCACCCCAAGTTCACTTTCAGTAGACGATCAATTTGGTCATACCGTGTGTATATCTGACAATTTCATCTTCATCGGGGCATTGAGGGGTGATGGTGGTGGTGTAGATACTGGGGCTGTCTATATCTTTGAAAACCTCGATGGGATCTGGACTGAGGTTGCGTTAATCTCCCCTCCCGACGATGGTACGAATCAACTTTTTTCAACTGACCTTCAATCAATAGGTGATTTTTTAATCACGAGCTCGCCGGGTTCAGGCACACACGGACTGGTATACATCTACGATAACTCAGGGGAATCATCCGCCTGGAATTTATTTTCCACTCTCGACTTAAACCAATCAAGCGTCCTTGCGGGAAACACTACCTTTGCGCCTGTTGCCTCAAGTGATGGTATGATCATTGCTGGTTCACCTGAAGAGAGTGCATCGGGATCTGCAAGTGGTGGCCTTCAAGCTTTTTTCAACCCGGCTTGGACAAGCTCCTCGGAAACTCCCACCCTTTTACCCCTATTTGATGGTAATACACCAACCTCCTTTACGATTTCAGAAGATTCAGGGCAATTGATCTATGATTTTAACGCCAGTCATCCATTTGGTTATGCACTTACTTGGAGCATCGTAACAGAATCAGAGGTTTTAGGGGATGTCTCAGTAGATGAAAGTACAGGAGTTTTTCAGTTCTCTCCCCACCTAGATCGTCATGGTACCCAAAACTTTTTGCTTACTTTAAGTAGTGAGAACTTATCTGTAAGCCAAGAGGTTGAAGTTATCATTACATCTATCAATGATGCCCCCACATTCCTTAATATAACTTCTGTACCCCAAGTGCTGCCGCATTCGATGGTAGGTGAACCATTTAAAATTTCCATAGAAGCGGAGGATAGCGACGGCGATTCGCTTGTCCTTGAAATTAAGGAAGGTGACCAACTCCCCATCGGCTTGGATCTATTGCTTAATCATGAAACTGGGTTTTACGAGATAATTGGAACTCCAAGTGATGAGGTAGTGAGTGAAGCAGATGACATAAGTACTCACACTTTCACTATCATTTGTAATGATAACTCAGGTAGTTCACCCATTGAGCAAACTTTCTCTCTCACTGTATACAAGCGTAATAATGCTCCAAAATTTCTTGTTAATGGCGTAGAGTCTACGAGTGTAAGCTTGTCGCTGACTGAAGACTTTGACCGTAACAATTGGCTCGAATCCATGCAAAATGTGGAGGTCGTTGATCCAGATAATGACTACATCAGCTTCTCTCTTATTCAAGCACCCTCAGATGGAACTGTGGATTTTGAGAACCAAGCGGCGAATTCCAATGAATTTATTATCTTTACTCCCGCAATCCATTCTACTGGATCAAGAACGTTTCAAGTTCGGATTTCTGATGACGATATAAACTTCCCTAAATCCACGGACTTTACCGTATCCATTGTTATGGAGAGTGTTAATGATCCCCCGCAATTTCTATCTCCTGCCCTTCAAGAAGAAGCAAGCGAAGGCATTTTATATTCTCACACTTTTGAAATTTATGATCCTGATCAAGATGACCTCTTAAGTTTTGAAGTTGGAGTTCTACCGGATTGGCTAGTCTTGTCTGATGACAATAGAACCATAACAGGTACCCCATCATGGCAAGATTATAACGATGGTACCGCCAGCACCATATATGTATCGCTGGAAGACTTGAGCGGGGCCAAAGTAGAACAATCCTATTTCATTGCTGTCGTTCCGGAAAACCTTCCTCCTGTAATTGATGGAAATGCCAACCGGATCTATTACATGGATGAAGATCAATTCCCAACTGCTTGGGCAGATGTTACTCTTGTAGCTACTGATACTGACGAGAGTGCTACCAACTTTAATTGGTCTGTCTCTGAAATTCCATCCAATGGGCAAGTAAATATTGTCAATGAGGCGGACTCCACCACGGTAACTTATGTACCCGATGGTAATTTCTCCGGAATTGATCTTTTTTCGGTTAAAGTTGTTGAAGAGAATGATACCAATGCAAGTGATACTGTTTCATTTACGGTTGTGGTAAATGAAATAGAGGATACACCGGTGTTCAAAAGTTATCCTCATTATAATGATGCCATTGTTGAATATCCGTGGGAGTATCAAATAAATGTTGTCGATGGGGATGTGGGGCAAACCCTAAGCCTTAGCACTGTAGGCAATATTCCCCCATGGTTATCTTTTGTGAATACTCAAAACGAAGAAGCTATCTTAAGGGGGATCCCACCCATTGGCCAAGAAGGCGAGTATTCCATTGTGTTAGATGTGGTGGATATTTTCGGTAACCGTTCAACTCAATCTTTTACCATCCGGGTACTAAATGAAAATACCGCCCCCTTATTTTCTTTCCCAGATGAAAACATCTTTACCATCGAAGAGGACGAGGTCTGGGAAAGTGAAAATGCATTTATAATCGATCCTGAAAATCAAAAAATAACGAGTTTAATAAATTCAGCACCCAAACATGGGAGCTTAGCTGTATCAATAAATGTAGAAAAAGAAATTGTTATCCAATACACGCCTGAAGGGAATTACACGGGATCTGACGATTTCTCATTACTTTTCACAGATGGAATCAATTCAGATAGTTCTTCTTTTCAGGTAACGATAGAACCTGTTGATGATAAACCATCATTTGCTGATTTCCCTGCTTCCATAACACTTTCCGACGATGAAGACCTCAACGAGACAATAATCATCCATGATGGGGATTCTCTTTCGGATCTCCAATTCATGGTGGAGAATAAGCCTGATTGGGTCAAAATTGATGACTCTATGTTGCAAATTTCTGGTATCGTTCTCCTAAGCGGCAGTCCTTCCTATTTAGATGAAGGGCCAGTAGATATTACCTTTACCGTTGTAGATGAAATGCAACTTAGTAGCTCGAAGGTTTTATCAGTCAATGTCATTGTGTACAATTATCCCCCAGATATTGAGCAGGACCAGTTTTCAGTTGTAATGACAGAAGACGAGCAAAGTTCCTGGGTTTCCCCCTCCTTTTCTGCAACTGATGATCATACACTTCCAGAGGATTTGCATTGGGGTATCTCACAGCACGCTTCTCATGGGACTGCGGTATTGGAAGCAGACGGAACCAACCTTGTCTATCAACCTAATTCCAATTTCTCAGGTGTTGATTTTTTTACAATTGAAGTTAGCGACGATGGAGGAGTTGAGAATGCTGGGACAAAGAGCTCACTTATCGAAATAAGTGTAACTGTGAATAATATATATGACGCACCAATTTTTACATCCGTCCCTCCCAGCCTCCGCTCTGATTTCATTACCTGGAACGATGAAAGCGAATATTATTATGTGGTTGAAGCTTCTACTCCAGATAGCACTGCTCTAGAGATTAACTGCACGAGTAACTTGCCGCCCTGGTTGAAGTTTACAGCTGAGCAAGCAACAGGGAAAGGGATTCTTTCTGGGCTTGCACAGCCAAGCGACATTGGCAGGTATAAGTTGGAATTTGAAGCTACAGATGGAGTGACTACCATAGAGCAATCTTTTGATCTCACGATACATGTAGACAATTATCCCCCTGTTTTTCACTCCACATCCAGTGATATCCCCATCAAGAAAGTGCGGGTATTCATGGACGAAGATGGAATTGGAGGAAGAGGGTGGGTCCCCCCTCAAAATTTTATGTGCTACGATCCTGATCCTGAAAAATCAAACCAAGAAATCATTTGGTCTGTAAGTAAAGAGCCGCAAAGTGGCAGTGCGTTAGTTGCCGAGGGCAAAGGTATTCGACCTGCCGTATTTGATTATTCTCCCTTAGCAAATCTCAATGGTTATGATGAATTTTACCTCAGGGCATCGGATGGCATAAGGAATTCTGACTTAAAGGTTGAAGTGTACCTGCGTGCTATTCCAGATGCACCGTACTTTGTCGAGCCCACTGCCAATATTTTTCAATTTCAAGGAGGGACCCAATTTAATATCCCGATTTTAGCAAAAGATGAAGATTCGAGCGATTTATTCTATAAGTTTTTTGTGCCTGAATGGGCCAAGAAAAGTTCTTACAATTTTCAAATGGTAGAGGCAGAAGAAGGGGTGGTCCTATCTGGTTCACTTCCTGAGGGCGCAGCCAGTAGGTCTATTCCGATTACTATATCTGTACTGGATGAGAGCGGGGCGTTTGCAACCACTGACCTCATGCTAGAAAGCAATGGGACAAACCAGTCTCCTGTTATACAATCTGGGAATGAAATCACTATGGTCTTTTCTCAAAAGGGATCACTTATCTCAGCTAACCTAGACCAATTAATTGCAAGCGACCCTGAAGGCGACTTTCTTACCTGGGAGATAAATAGCCAAAAAGCACCCAATCTTGGGCAAATCATATTGGAGTCGAACAACGAAACGATCGACAATTTGCTTTACCTTCCAAACTTCACAGGCAGCGGAACTGACTCCTTCGCCCTTCGTGTAACAGATGGTAAAAAGTATGACGAAATCCTGATTAATGTGATTATCCTTGAAGATAATAGTGCCCCAATAATTACCGGTTATGACCTTATCCAGGGTAATCAAAATGAGTTGTTAGCTGTTGATTTTCAGGTTTTACATTCTGGCAGTTATTTCGACAGTTACATGACGAAGGGGCCCGACTGGTTAAAACTAGAGAAAATTTCTACTACTAAAATTCGTGTCACTGGGACTGTACCTAAAACATTAATTGGTTCAACCGATGTAAGTTTTATTGTGGCATCATCAAATGCAAGGCAAACTACGAAAACTTTTACAGTGGAGATAATTGATAGTATCCCACCTTTTATTCAACTCGTTGGTGACAAGTTTGTTTCAATTAATAAGGGAGGCGAATTTCAAGAAACTGGGTATTTTGCATCAAGTCATCAAGGTGCAGACCTGACAGGAAGGGTTAGCGTTTCCCCTCAAATAGATTACAATAAGACAGGTGCATTCAAGCTAACCTATCAGGTGACTGATGACCAAGGTAATACAGCGGAAGATTTTAGGATTGTTCAGATTTACGATAAATCCCCCCTCAATTTTTCTCACGCAACTTACCTGCATTCCACAAGCTCTCTTCATGCTCTTATATCTGACTCAGAAACTTTCTTTATTGGAGGAACATTGGTCGATGATCTTAAAACTTCCAATTCATCTTTAGTTGCTGAACAAATCCAAGTTCAATCCAACGAGTTATTTATTGGTGAGCTAGATACAAAATTAAAAAACTGGAATTGGATAATAGAGTTAAGCGGTAGCGATGTGAAACTTGGCAAAATAATTCATCGAGGTGAACATCTTTATCTAGTTGGTACATTTTCTGAAAAGCTTACCATCGGAAATAAATTAATATACAGCCAATACCCTCGTTCCTTATTTTTGAGCAAAATAACTACGGATGGGGATTTGCTATGGACGAAAACCTTTCATTCAAACCATACTATAGAGCAACTCCAAATTGAAGTAACAAAAGATGATCAAATACTGTTGGGAGGAAGTTTTCGGGGAGATATTTACTTTACTGATATTGAATCAGTTGAGTCCTATGACGAAAGCCTCGACATTTTTCTTCTTAAATTGAATGAGAGAGGACAGGTACAAAATTATGCTAAGTTTGGTAAAAGTGGGGATAACCTTCTCAGTGGGGTTGCATGCGATGAGTTCGGAGTCACCCTAGCCACAAATGTGGCTAAATCAGGTGCCAGTTCGTATGGGTTATTACTTCTCCTTGATCAACTTTTACAGATAAAGTCTTATGTCAGCTTTGAATCAGATAATTTTAGTAAATGCGAATTCTTGAAAATTGCGGAGAATGAGATCTATCTAAGTTGTAATTATACTGATTCATTAAAGATGAATACGGGTGGAGATGGAGTTGCCCCTAAGAATGAGGTTATCAGCTTCTCCGACGGCAACTCATCTGTAATCATGAAATTGTCATCCGGTTTAGAGTTAGAGTGGTTGCATGAAATGGAATCTGGGAAAGATTTTGCTATTGAATCGATGGAACTGAGTCCCTTTGGTAATGTTATATCGCTGATTAGCTTCACTCAAAGCACGAATAGTTTGAGCCAGAATGAGGGAAGTAATTTAAGAGATCTTTCGATTCTCAAATTGCAAGGAATGAATGGTAAAATAATTTGGGAAGAACTGATTATTGGAGATGGAAATGAAGGGAATTCTTCACTTGCTGTAAATAAATATGGTTCTATCGGGATCATGTTAAATTCTGATGAAGGAGTGATCTTAGACTCTTCATTTAATCTTGATAAAACAGAATCTGGCGAATTAATGCTTATTAAATTTCAAAGCGATGCTCCCATTGTATTTAAAGAAATGGAAGACCTTATGTTAATGGGGGGACAGTTTTTCAGCCAAGAAATTATTTTGGAAAATCGAAACTTTGCAGAATTCTCTCTTTTACAGGCACCGAATTTTATAACGATCCAAAGCACTGGCACGGGGAGAGCGACTCTTTCAGGTTTAGCTCCCAATACTGCTGCCATTGGCGAAATAATTATTCGTTCATATGATACGGATGGAGCCAAATCAGACTTAATTATTAATTACCAAATTCAAAGAAATTTCAATTTGGTTTCCGCTGACAGTCTTCCTTTTTTTCATTCAGAGAGAACTATTCAGGGAAAAGGTAAAATTAATCGTATTATAGAATTAGAAAATCAAAAAAAGCTTGTTGTCGGAAATGCACTTACCGATATCACTTATCAGGAAAATACCATAAATAAACTTGGTTTGCGTTATGGTTTCATTTTACTGACCGACTCAAATCTACACTTGGAGGAAAAGGTCCAAATTAAATCTTCTAATGAAGTCGTCATCAGTGATGTAACCCAAGATCAAACAGGGAAAATATTTGTTCTCGGAACATTTAAAGAAGATCTTTTTATGGGTGGCAAAAAGTATTTTGCTTCAAATAGCCATAATGTTTTCATCGCGGAATTAACCAGTAATGGAAGTATTAGTTTGGTTAAAATTCTTGGATCAGATCGAGACCTTTTTTCTTCAGGACTTAGCTCCAATGACGGCTTGATAACAATCTCTGGTCAACTCTGGGGGAGATATTTCGATAATAATTTAGGCTCTTTCCCTTCCAATGGGATTCAGGACGGGTTTTTGGCACTACTCCAAGATCAGGAGCTGAAAAGCTTTCACACTATAGGCGGAATAGCACTGGATGAAATCATTGGGCATACTTCACTAGGTAATGATACAATAGTCGCCGGTAACTTTGATGGTAGTTTTAATTGGGCTAATGATATTTACAGCGGGGAAGGGCATTCATCTTTTATCTCGAAAATGAAAGGAAGTGTGAATGAGGAAAGCATTTCGATAATAGACAGTAGTGGTTCTGTAAAAAGTAAATATTTAAGATATAACAACACTGAAAATTCTTTTTTCCTATCTGGTGAATATGAGGGAACGATCACAGTCCAAGACCATCAAGTCTCATCATTTTCAGGCTTAGATATTTTCATCGGTAAATTTAATGAAAACCTAGAATGTATTTCCCTGGTAAGTTTTGGAGGCGAGGGAACAGACAGGCTTACAGACTTTAAAATAGATAGCGAAGGAGACTTACTTTTCTCTGCAACTTACACGAAACCTATATACCTAGCGGATCGTAAAGTGAGTGATGGCTATTCTCCAGGTACATATATCGCGAAACTTGATCCTGTTACTTTGGGTATCAAAGATTTTTTTAATCCTGATGAGCAAGGTATTGCAAAAATTGAAACCATAAGCCCGATCCGTCAGAACAATGTTTTGTTCACTTACTCCGGCCAAGACCCGGAGGGTAATTCTGAAATGTACATTGGTAGCCTTGGTTCACCTAGAAATAGCCCAGGTATTTCTCAAAATTTACCGAATTCAATCTCTTCAAACTCTTTTTTCACTTTTAATTTCTTAACTGGACCATGGACCGATGACAGTGTTTTACTTGAAAGAAACTCGAGCATCCCCGACTGGTTGCATGTAGACATTCAAACTGATGGAACAGGGGAGTTATCAGGTCAACCACCTAAAAGTGACGAGGATATTAGTTATGAGATCAGCTTTGATCTTTCAAATTCACAAGGTGAAATCTTCACTTTTGATCAAAGTCTGCTCGTTAAAGATATTTCGAGATATAAACCTCGAATCCTTATTGCAGAGGAATACACATTCAAACAATTTGAGGAAGTTGAGATTTTAATTCACTTATTCGATCTAGATAACGAGCCATTTGTAGTTCACCCCACATTACCAGATTGGCTATCCTCCAAGTTTACGGAAAATAATAAATTAGAAATTTCAGGAATTGTACCCGAAAATAAAACTGGCTCTCATAACTTTTCAATCTTAGCCACGGATAGCTCAGGTCTTATAACCCATGCGGCTTCTAAAATCATTATTATACCAAACCTTGGTGGTGACTCCACTGGTACCAACGATTTACCCAAAAGATGGAATCGAGAATGGATTGGTGTTTATGCTTTTACATCATCTGGTTGGTCATTTCACACGGTCTGGGGATGGTCATGGTTTTCCCCAAATCCAGAAACCCCAGAACTTTGGTTCTTTAGCGAAAATGGAAATTGGTATTGGACGAGATCACAATATTGGAATGGTGAAAAAAATGAAGGTTACCTTTATGAGTCTGAAAGTGGAACATGGATTTTTTGCAGACTTGAAGAGGGTGAAGCCATTAAGTATGACTACAACTTACAAAGATGGAGTGCTTTTCCCTAGACTAGGAAACTAACTGTTTTTCCATATTTAGCTTGTAAGATATATCCTGACTAATTTTTTGAAAAATTGTGAGGGTGTCCAAGTGGTGCTGCTTCCTCAGTTGTGACACAGAACTCCCATGAGAAATGAATTCGTCAGGCCATCCAAACCTTCTTACCTTTGGATTTAGATTGTTATCATTCAAAAGTTCCGAAATGGATGAGCCCAAGCCCCCTTTGAGCACTCCGTCTTCAATACTGACAATAAGGTCAAATTCCTTGCCGTGTTTGAGGAGTAAAGAAGAGTCTAGGGGCTTGATAAATCTTGCATTTACAATGGTAAATTTTGATCCAAACTTATCAAAAAACATTTGATTAATCGATAATGCTTCTTGGACAAAATCTCCGATCGCCCAAATAGAGCCAAGTGTGCCTTCCTCCATAATCTCGGCTTTACCAATATCTAATTTAACGGGTGATGATGAAATCGGTACTCCTAAAGCAGTTCCCCTTGGATAACGAATAAAGGCAGGCCCTCCATGATTAATTGAGGTGTATAGCATATTCTGCAATTCATCTTCATGCCTGGGTTGCATTATAACAGCGTTGGGAATACAGCTAAGGTACGAAATGTCGAAAAGGCCGTGATGTGTGGGGCCGTCATTAGGGGAAAGCCCAGCTCGGTCGAGACAAAAAGTTACAGGTAAATCCTGCAGGCAGACATCGTGGACAATGGGATCAAAAGCACGTTGCAGGAAAGTTGAATAAATCGCACATACTGGACGAAGGCCTTTGCAGGCCATGCCAGCAGCAAGAAGAACAGCATGCTCTTCCGCAATACCAACATCAAAAAAACGCCCGGGGAAATTCTCTTGAAAAGAATCTAATCCGGTCCCACTAGGCATCGCGGCTGTTATCCCCACTACTCGGTCATCAGATTTTGCGATTAAAGAAAGAGAGTCTCCAAACACATCTTGGTACTTCGGTGGAGAATCCACAGGAGAGCTAGCCATTAAACCAGTTTCTTTATTAAATGGACCAGAACCATGCCACTTCTCTGGTTCTTTGAGGGCAACCGGATAACCTCTTCCTTTTTCAGTCAGAATATGCAAAACGATTGGCTCATCTGACTCTTTTGCAAATTCGAAAAAATGAACAAGTGAATCTATATCATGACCATCAATGGGACCTAAGTACCTAATTCCAAGTTTCTCAAAAATACTCGATGGGGCAAGAAGCTCCTTGGTGTCACGTTTAGCTTTTGAGACAAACTTCATCAATGACTTTCCACCGGGCATTGCGGACAGAAAAGCTTCTGCATCTTTGTGGAACTTATTGTAAACGGGGTTAGCGATCAGCTCATTGAAGTACTTGGAGAAAGCACCTACATTCTTAGCAATCGACCACTCATTATCATTAAGCACGAGAATGAATTTTTTGGTAGAGCAAGCGATATTGTTAAGAGCTTCGAGTGTAATACCGCAGGTAAATGCAGCATCTCCTGCAATAGCAACAACATGTTCGTCACTACCTTTAAGGTCTCTCGCCATACACATACCAAGGGCAGCGGATAAGGCCGTGCCAGCGTGACCCGCCCCATAGGAATCATGCTCACTTTCATCTCGTGAAAGAAATCCACTGTATCCATCCGAATTCCTTATTTTATCGAAGCGTTCATCAGTCCTTCCAGTGAGTAATTTATGGACATACCCTTGATGAGAAACATCCCAGCAAAATGAATCACGAGGAGAATTAAATGCTATATGCAAGGCAATTGTCAGTTCAACCACGCCTAGATTTGGACCTACATGACCACCATTAATTGAAGTAGAATGAATAATCCGATCTCTAATTTCAGTGGAAAGCAATTGAATGTCTGAAGAAGATAACTCCTTCAGTTCAGTAGGGGATTTTATTCCTTCCAAAATAGGGCTATTTGTCATCAGAAATATTTTCGGTGCTGGTTGGTTTTGGTTCACTGACTTCTTTAAGTATGACCTCTGCAGACTGCACTTTTGATCGGCAGTATTTTAAGAGGGTCACCCCTTTTTTGTATTCGGTAACTAAAGAGTCCAATTCAACCTCACCTTCCTCTAAGCCCAAAACAATGTCTTCTAAGGATTTTATTGCCTCTTCAAAAGATAAAGGGTTGCTTCCCTCACTAGGATGATCAGATTGAGCCATTGTTTTTTATACTAGCGTTCTTTCTGGTTAAATCAATCTTGGAAACTAACCTAATCCATTCGACAAAATAACAACATTGTTAATAATTCAAAAAATGTCAGCCTTTCAAATTTTCATTATAACAGCCGCTTTTTTACAGCTTCTATGTCAACTCATACTTAAGTGGAAGAACCAGAGTAAAATCAAACATTTACAGCCCAATCCCCCAGAAGGAATAAATAGTATAATGGATGTTGAAACTTGGAATAAAACTTCAAACTATGCGACTGAGAAATCCCGTCTCTCGAATTTTGAGGAAATTTTTAGCTTTTTGATCTTCCTCCCCGTTTTCTTGGTCCTTATGCCATGGTATTTTCAGGAATTCAGTACTTCTAATCAAGTCGGAGTATGGGAGAGTGCGTTGATTACCTGTTTATTTTTATTTTTGCTGCAAATTCCTCAAATACCAGTGGATTGGTACAATCAATTTGTGCTGGAAGAAAAGTATGGCTTCAATAAATCGACAAAAAAACTGTGGGTATCAGATAAAATAAAGGGGGTTGGGATTGGTCTACTTCTGGGTTGCTCAATGCTTTCTCTGCTTATTTTTCTGTACCGAGAATGCTCTATTCTATTTCCCAACTTTTGGTGGATCATTTCGTTTTGCGTATTTTTCAGTATTCAACTTGTTATGATGGTTTTGTGGCCAAAGCTTATCCTCCCATTATTTAATAAACTTAGCCCTCTTGAGGATGGGGAACTGAAGCAGAGACTAATTGCTCTTGCTGAAAAAAGTGGTTTTCATGCTAAGACCATCGAAATCATTGATGGAAGTAAAAGATCTGGGCATTCTAACGCTTTCTTTACAGGCTTTGGTAAATTTCGCAGGATTGTACTATACGACACACTTATCAAGCAAATGGAACCCGAAGAGATTGAGGCTGTTTTAGCCCACGAAGTAGGACACTATATAAAAGGGCACATTCCCAAAAAACTGCTTATCTCTTTTATTACAGGTTTGTGTATGTTTGGCGTCATTGCTTTTGCGTTATCTAGCACATGGATTTACAAATCGGCCCAATTTCCAAGTGAACTTCATGGTTCTCTATGCTCAGTACTGGTGCTGCTATCATTAACCCTAGGTTATATTACCTATTGGTTTAGCCCGATCAGTAACATGTTGTCCAGGAAGCATGAATATGAAGCAGACAACTTTGCGAAGGAAATGATGGGGGGACCTATGCCCTTAGTCCTAGCCTTACGAAAACTTTATAAAGAAAATTTAACCTACCCGCTTCCTCATAAGTGGATTTCTGCTTTCCATTACTCACACCCTACTATTATGGAACGAGAAAATGCCCTGAACTCTTAGCTTTCACTGGGCTTAAATTGAATAAATCTTAAGCAATAAAGCCTGTGAAAATAAAGGCTAGTTACAGTGCCAAGTAAGTTCATGAACAAGTCTCCTGGAGAGGGGAAACGATTTGGAATAAAGAACTGGGTCATTTCGTTAGCTATAGCATACCCTACGCAAATTATTACAAGGCAGGCACTAGGTTTCCAGTATGCTCTTTTAATCGGGCCCAAGCATCTTGCCCAAAGCCAAGAAAATAAAAAAAATAAGGGGAAATGGCTCAAGTCTTGAAGCCAAAAAGGGTAATCAAAAACCTCCTTCGCGAAAAGTACAAGTATTTCGTGAGCGTTTACTTTTTCCAGATACGCCGGTTGGGGTATACCAGTGAGTCCCTGTAGAATAAAAGTGAAAAAGATGGCAATAAGGTAATCGAGCTGATTCCTTGAGATTGCGATCTTGACCGAAAAGGATTTGTTGCCATTTATGATACCCTCTATTTAGCAGAGATTTTACTGAACAGACAATTCTAATGCCAATTTACGAGTTTTATTCCCCATCCACCGGTAAGATTTATTCTTTTTTTGCTAGATCCATTTCATATGCTGACAAAATTCCGCTTTGCCCAGATGGTAATGGTAATAAAATGAAAAAGCTGTTGTCTGCTTTTTCCATTACCGGCAATTCTAGTGATGCAGATGAAGAGTTACCGGAACCCACGCAATCTGACCAAGGGAACCCTTTTGACGGATTAGACCCAAAGCAGGGCCAATGTGGTAATGAAAGAACTTGAGAACTCAATGGCAGGCATGGATGATGAAAACCCTGACCCAAAGCAAATGGGTTCCTTAATGAGAAAAATGTGCGATTTGACTGGTGAAAAAATGGATAATCAGATGGAAGAAGTCGTAAGAAAGCTTGAGGAGGGAATGGATCCCAATGCATTGGAGGATCAGATGGGAGACTTGGATAACGAACAAGGTGCTCCTACGGAAGAAGTTGATTCCACAACTGGCATCAAGGTAAAAAAATCTTCATCCAGAAAGGTAACCCGAGACCCCAAGCTATACGAGTTTGTGGATTTTATTCAAAAGTGATAACTTTAGACATCCGTCTTTTTATTCTAAGTTTTCTCTTTTTTCTGGTGCATTGTGGAATCGAAGAAGGCAGAGATAACCAAGACCCATATCCTGCTACATGGGAGGGATCAGATGAGGAATTTGAAGATCAGTTTGAACTGGAGACGGAAGAGGATTACTCGACGATTTTAATTAATAGTGTCACCAAAAACAGATTTGAGGGAATACTGGAAACTCACGAATTTAATGCTTCCAAGATTAAAAAATATAAAAACGGTAAACTTAATGGATTGAGTGTTTTAAAATCCAAGGATGGGTCTAGGGTTGAGGCCCACTACAAGGAGGGCATTCTTCATGGTGAAATGATACTATATGATGACCAAAATAAAATTCGCTCAGTCATTCATTATCAGGATGGGGAAGTAGTTCCAGGTAAGGATTGAATTCTACCTTATTTCCTTTTTTTAGAAAATTCTCGAGTAGCTCGTTTTGCAGTCTTCCCTTGTATCTCCTCATCCTCATCTTCATCAACCAAGGCGAAAGGGATAAACAGGTAGAAGACAGAACCATGCCCAGGAGTTGATGTAAAACTGATCTCGCCATTATGATCCTCGATAAAAAGCTTTGAGTTATAAAGGCCAAAGCCTGAGCCACTTGAAGACTCTTTAGTTGTGAAGAAAGGATCAAATAAATATTCCGCAATTTCTGCTGAAATGCCTCCTCCATTATCACTAAATGAAATCTCCGCCCCCCTCCCTGGTGCAACGCGGTCACCTCCCCAGGCGTTTTTCATCATTACATCTCCCTGTTTAACCATTCGGGCATTAATCTTAATTTTTCCATTTCTCGGGATTGCATCGCGAGCATTAATTGCAAGATTGAGGACGACTTGCCTAAATCCCGTCTCTTCCAGAAAGGCGGGGAGAGGTTTTTTCCCAAAATCAGTTTTAATTTTCGCACTTCTCGGAATAATGATCTGAATCAAATCCATCTGATCTTTAAGTAATAAGCGAATGTCATGGATCGCCCGCGTGGCAGGTTTATCACGATGTAAGTCAATAATTCTCCTCACTAATTTCTGTGCTTGCATCGTACTTTTTCGAATTTGCCCAAGACCGTTAGCCATGGGGTCATCTTTTTCAACCATCCCATGGTACAATTCTGATATTGAATAAATGCCCGCCATCAAATTACTGAAGTCATGTACAAGTCCATTGGTTAATGTGGCAAGGCCCTCCCTCCAGACAGAATTTGAAACTCGATGCTCTGCGATAGCTTGACGGGTAATATCGATAAAAACACCATCATAACCGAGTAACCGCTTGGTTGCAGTTAATATCGGTGTGCGTACATCCAATAAATAAATAAGCTGCCAGATGGAGGCAACTCAACTCGATAACTGAAGCTAAAAGTTTCAGCTTTTTTAGAGTTTGTGGATAGCATGTGATGGAAGTGCTCCCGATCCTGCTCAAATATCTTACTGACAAACAAACCACCGTTTCTTGAAAATTCTCTGTATTCTTTTGGGAAAAGCTTTTGGATTCCTCGAGAAAGATAACTGAAGGTTAAATCAATTCTTTGGGTAAAAAAAATGCCAGGAAAATTACTTATGTAGTCTGATAAACGACTCTCTGCTTTTTGTAATCGAATCAGAGTATTTGCGAGGGCACGGGGATCATTCATTAGGTCTCCCATGAATGCTTTTTTTAAGTCCTCGTGTGGAGCAAGGGCAGGGGATAGTGACAGAATGGTATAGTCAGGGGAACTCAAGCATGTTAAATGAACTCCCAATGAAGAACTGCTATCATTGTCATTAAAAGGTAAAAAGCACTCGAAGTTTTCTCGCTGAAATCCTTTTTTTAAAAGAACACCCCATGACCGGTTAAAAGATGTCATCAAGGTTCGAAATGATTGCATTAATAATTCCTGAGTACTCCGCCCAACCCAAGATGAAAAAGACTCTGAGCAATTCAAAATATTTCCCTTTGGGCATAACCAGATTTGGCAATTTTCAAAATTTGGAGATTTCATGTGAGAAAATTACATCATTCATCAAAAAAAAAATCAGACAATAAAATTAGGCTCTGAAGGGGGAAAAAATTACCTAGTTGGTTAAAATCAGGCCACATCCAACCAAATGTGCCTTGTGAAATACTAATTTTGTCCAAATTGTAGCTCTTTTATTTGGCGCAATCCTTGCATTGTTTTTCTCAAATGGCCGTAATTCTAGACAATTTATACTCCCAAGAAAACTATTTGGTTTCTAAAAAACTACTGGACGCCACCCATTTGCGTCATGAAGCATTGTCGAATAATTTAGCAAATGTTGAAACACCAGGTTTCAAAAGGAGGGATTTGCCAAAGACTTTTTCCGTTGAACTTAGAAGGGCAGTAGATCGTAAAGATTTTGGCAAAGTAAAGTCACTTTTACCTCGAAGCCAAGAAGACCAACAAGCCAAGCCTGTTCGAATGGATGGAAATACTGTCCAACTTGATGAAGAAATGCTCGCCATGAATCGTAATGCCTTGAATTATGAATACCTCAGCGGAGCCGTTGGGGGTTCTATTAAAGAACTTAATCTAGCTATCAGGGGGAGGGTTTAATTTATGACCATGAATCTTAATACCAGGCATTGAATCTACCGGCAGTGCATTGTCTGCTGAAAAAATTCGCCTAGAAATTATTGCCCAAAATATTGCCAATTCTAACACCACCCAAGATGCAGATGGGAATGTTTACCAAAGAAAAGAAGTGGCATTTGAGGAATTCATCAAGACACCGGAGAGAAGAGTTGCGGGGTATGTTGACGAGAATTTATACCAGGGGGTTCGAGTGACTGATGTTTATGATGATCAGACACCCGGGCGCATGATTTATAACCCAGGTCACCCGCATGCGAATGAAGACGGGATGGTTGAAATGCCTAATGTTGATGTCTCCAGGGAAATGATCGACTTGATCAGCGCTTCGAGAGCCTACGAGGCTAATTTAACCGTTGTCAAAACATCCCGCAGAATGGCGCAACAAGCACTAGCCATCGGTAAATAAATTTTATAATTATGGACGCAATCACAAGTTTACCAAGTTTGACCGATCTGCTCAGTCAAAATCCAAACCTGCAACCTAATGCACGAGCCAACCGCTTTGCACAGAATTCTGAACTTTCTCAGATAAATAATTTAGCAGGCCAATCTATTTCCAATGGAGTCTCTCCCATTGCAATTGACAAAACATCTTCGACCGAAAGGGTTACGGCTCCCGGTTTTGCACAGATGTTTGAAGATTTTGTCAAAGGTGTAGATCAAAAGAAAAAGATATCGAAGCAAGAAACCCAAGATTTAATTTTGGGTCGCTCAGACAACATCCACGAAGCAGTTGTAAAATCACAGGAAGCTGGCGTGGCATTTAACCTCATGATTGAAGTTAGAAATAAGCTCGTTGATTCATACAAAGAATTGATGAGAATGCAAGTGTAGGGCTTTTGAATGAAAGAAAGATTTGATAAACTAAGCGAGTTGTGGGTACAACTCCCTGCCTCTAGAAAGCTAGGGTTAGGTGTAGCCATAATCGGTGTTATAGGTCTAAGTATTGGTATTTTGTCATGGTCCGGGGGTAGCTCTGACATGCGGGTCCTTGTGAGTGGTGCAGATGCTAAAGATCTTGGTGAGGTTGTTGATGTTCTCAAATCTAACCAGGTGCCTTTTGAATACAGCGAATCTGGTGACACCATCCTTGTACCTGAGGACAAAAGGGCGGCCATGCGAATGGAATTAGCCATGAAAGGATTACCTAAGAGTGGTGATGTAGGGTTTGAAATTTTTGATGAAGGAAATTTTGGAATCAGTGACTTCGTGCAAAGGACTAATCATACGCGTGCCATCCAAGGCGAATTAGCCCGAACCATCTCAATGATGGACGCAATTCGTTCGGCCAAAGTATTTGTCGTTAAACCAGAAAACAACCTGCTTCTTAGTGAGGATCCTAATGACCGTCCCAGTGCATCAGTTTATGTCGATACTGGCGGTAGTACCCTTGATAAGTCTAATGTTAATGCCATTCAGTTTCTTGTCGCGAGAGCTGTTAAGGGAGTTAATAAATCTAATGTAGCAGTGATGGATAACCAGGGAAATCTTCTCTCTGACGAAGCTGATACTGACGGAGTTGCTGGAGTTGCTGGACAGATGATGAAAGCCTACCAAGCACAGGAACGAAGACTTGAGCAGAAGATTGAAACGATGCTTGCCCGTATTGTTGGTAAGGATCAAGTAGTCGCCCGAGTATCTGTAAATTTGGACACAAAGTCTTCCACTCTTCTGGATGAAAAATTTGACCCTGAGGGTCAGGTGCCTAGAACTCAAACTTCAGATAAAGACTCAGCAACCACTGTTGAAACACAACCACAGAATACCGCAACTGGTATGGGTGCAAATGTTCCTAATGTTAGCCAAGATGCCTCCGCAGATGATCCTATCATGGCCCAAAGTGATGAAAAAAGAGAGTCGAAGACCACCGATTTTGAGATTAGCCGTACTCTTAACGAAACAGTTCAGGAACCTGGTGCGATTATAGGCCGAAGTGCTGCTGTTCTCATTGCAAAAGGCGATGCACCCCGGACTCCCGCTGAAATTGACAGTATTCACGGTGCAGTTGTAAACGCAATTGGTGCTCGTTTTGATCAGTCTGATTTGGCAACTCATGTGACGGTTCATGAAGTTGAATTTCAGCCTTCCTTTGCCGGTCCAACCGGAGAAACATTGAACCAATTTCAGCATCTTTTGGATACCTATGGACCCCACCTAAAAAACCTTCTTGGCATTATTTTAGCTCTTGTAATCTTTTTCGTATTTCTACGAATGCTTAAAAAATTCAAACCAAGTGAAGCGGAAGTACAAGTTTTAGATGAAGACGATCAACAAATGTTGGCAGGAACCCGGAGTTTAGGAAGTGGATTAACTCCCGAGCTTCTTAATGACCTTATTCAGGAAAAACCAGATAATGTGAGTACTGCTCTCAGGAAATACCTGGAGACTGGGTCATCATCCTAACTTCATCAATAATGTAGCCAACTAACAACCCCGAGGCGATGCAAGAAGTCGAAGAAGAAGAAGAAAGCGTTGAAGAGCGCTATGAAAAAATGTCGAAGCATGAGAAGCTTGCCTTGCTCATGATAGCATTAGGGGAAGACGCGGCATCCACTTTACTGAAAAGGTTTGATTCAAAAGACTCAGAGAGCATCTGTAAAAGAATAGGTGACTTTGCGATCGTCGACCAAGAACTAAAGGATTGTGTTTTGGATGAATTTTCTGAAATTATCGAATCGTCCGTTAATTCAAATCTAGGTGGTCTGTCTTTTGCCCAAAAGACACTCGAGTTGGCACATGGTGATTACAAAGCCAATAACATGATGAACCGAATCGCCCCCGTCCGAGACTCCCTAGACTTCATGGACGACATCAAAGAGATGGATCCGGGCCAAATATATAATGTTTTAAGATTTGAACAGCCACAGACCATTGCCTTTGTTTTAGCTAATGTAGATGCCGACAAAGGATCAGAAGTTCTTCAAATGATGCCTCCAAACATACAGGAACAAGTCATTGAGCGAGTCGGATCGATGGAAACCACTCCAATGGACCAAATCGAGGTAGTGGCTAACACACTCGGCAGCAGAATGGGCAAAAAAGGTCAATCTCCCCGTGTCAAGACAGGAGGGGTCAAATCAGCCGCAGAACTCTTGAATTGGTTTGAAAAAGACGAGGGTAAGGAATTGTTGAAAAGTATCGAGAAAAGGAATCCAAAGCTTGGTGGTTCAATCAGGCAAAGAATGTTTCGCTTCGAAGATCTTGTTAGACTCAGTGCAGGAGATATTTCAAAGATTACCAAGGAAGTTGATCAGGATGACTTGGTGATTGCTATGAAAAACGCTTCCGCTGAACTAAAGAAAGTAATTTATTCGACGATGTCGAAAAGAGCAGTGGAAGCTCTTGAAGAGCAACTGGGTTTTCTTGGTCCAAAAAGACTTTCTGAAATTGAGTCTGCACAAGACAGAGTTATTCAAATCGTTCGAGAACTCGAAGAGGACGAAGAAATTATCCTCGATACTGGAGGAAGCGACGTTGTCGTACAGTAAAACAATTTCATTTCCCCGCACCCCTAAAGGGTTTACGGTAAGCTCCATTGCCCAAGCACCAGTTTCGATTTCTGTTGCAGAAGAAGACCGGGTAAAATCTTACGAACAAGGCAAGCAAGAAGCTGCCGCTTTTTACCAGCAAGAAATAAAAAAACTTCGGGAAGAATATTCTCTCCGGCAAGAAACCTTGCTTGGGTTACTTCAAGATAAAATTGATGGTGTACTGAATGAATTAAGTGCTCGATTACCGACCTTAGTCGTGAACACCACTGAGCGCGTACTCGGAAATATCCAGCTCGATGCTGAAATGATCAAGTCATTAGTAACGTCGATGATCGAAGATTTTACTGATGATCAGGAAACCCTTGAGGTCTTTTTATCTCCTGATGATCTTCGTCTTCTGAAATCACTTTCGGATAAAGATAAAGAACCAACACAGGCGGATACTGGACAAGATGAAGGGTTTGCCAGTGCGATAGCTGGAATTTTTGATGGTATCGACGGCGATGATGCCTTGCTTGATGGTTACCCCAATGTAAAGTTTTTTGAAGATTCATCTCTTATTTCCGGGGATTGCCAAGTTAAAAGCAGGTTTGGTCTGCTTGACGGAAGAATTGCAACAAAACTTCGTAGAGTAGAAGAGGAGATTCAGGGTGATTGATTCATTACATGAGCGCTTTTCCTTTATTGAGAAAGGTATAAAGGGAGCTCGCACCCATGACAAAATAGGTACAGTGCGAAAAGTAACAGGACTGATCATTGAATCAGAAGGACCTGAGGTTTGTATCGGGCAAGTTTGCTCGATTACATCTGATCGGCATCAGGAAACCTCTGAGGCACAGGTCGTTGGCTTTCTAGAAAACAAGGTGCTCTTAATGCCTCTTGATAGTATTCACCTTATTCACCCCGGTTGTAATGTTATTTCTCAGAAAAATTCTAATTCTGTACCCTTTGGTAACGCTTTATTAGGCAGAGTAATTGATGGTATGGGTAGACCCATCGACAACAAGGGACCATTAATGGCCGGTGCAAGAGATGGTTTTTACTCAGAGCCTCCTAGTCCGCTGGACCGTAAACTCATATCTGAATCTTTTAGCACTGGCATCAAGTCCATTGACACCTTCACGCCACTAGGCAAAGGGCAAAGGGTCGGGATTTTTTCTGGTAGTGGTGTGGGAAAGTCAGTTCTTCTTGGCATGATTGGGCGTGGGTCTGAATCAGATGTTAATGTTATTTCTTTAGTCGGTGAAAGAGGAAGAGAGCTTAAAGAATTTATCGAAAATGATCTTGGTCCAGAGGGAATGGCGAAATCGATCATCGTTGTCTCTACTTCAGATCAACCTGCTCCGATGAGAATTCGTGCATCAACTCTTGCCACCGCGATAGCTGAAGGTTTCCGGGACCAAGGAAGTAAAGTTTTACTTTTAATGGATTCATTGACGCGCTTCGCCATGGCACAGCGAGAAATTGGATTAGCTGCCGGAGAACCACCTGCTAGTCGAGGGTATGTCCCCTCTGTTTTCTCTGTTCTTCCAAGACTTTTAGAGCGCACCGGTTCTACTGACAAAGGATCAATAACAGCTATCTACACCGTTTTAGTTGAAGGTGATGACATGAACGAACCAGTTGCAGATGCAGTTAGAGGCTTTCTTGATGGTCACATAGTTCTCGATAGGCAACTTGCAAACGCCAATCATTTTCCAGCTGTTGATGTCCTTAAAAGTGTGAGTCGTTTAGATCGTGCTGTTTGTACCAAGGATGAGATCGCCCAAATATCAAAAGCGAGGGATCTACTCTCCACTTACAAGCAAAATGAAGACCTCATTAATGTTGGTGCATATGTTAAAAATAGTAATCCAAAAATTGATGAAGCTATAGCCAAATACGATATGATTACTTCTTTTTTAAAGCAATCATATGATGAGCTTTACCCAAGAGCTCACAGCTTTGAAATCCTCAAGTCCATCTCATCATGAAAGCCTTTACCTTCAGACTTCAAACCTTGTTGCACTTGAGAGAATTAGCCCGAGATCAAAGCCTCGAATCTTACGGAAAGTCAATTGAGGAATTTAATCGACTTGGGGAATCTCTTCATGCTCAGGAAAAGCAACTTCAAGAATTACAAAGCTATATTAAGCATAAAAGATCTTCAGGTTTTTATGGTCAAGATGAGCAAAACCATCAGCGTACTGTGGTTGACTCGAAAAATAAGATTATAGAACTTCATGGAGAACTCCAGAATGCCAAGAAAATTCAAGAAGCAAAACGTACTATATTTCTCAAATCAGACGCTGATTTTAAAAGTTTAGAAAAACTTAAAGGTAAGCAGCAAAAAGAACATTCGTACAACGAACAAAAAAAAGAGGAAAATGAAATCGATGATATTATTACTAGCCGATTTGCCTATAACTTAAATTCTCAATTATCATGAAAATATCACCCTCTCTTATTGTTGTGGCTGCCGTCATTTTATCAGTGGCGAGCGCAGGCATCATGCTAACCATTAATTACGATGCCTTATTCAAGCCTAAGCCAGTAATTAAAGCAGAATTTACCAGTGTCGAATTTGATGCTGATGATACCAGTTATTCTCCAGCCGAAACTCACTCCATGAACCAACTTTCTAAAGAATTAGCAGCTCTAAAGGAAAGGCTAATTGAAAGAGAGAATGAACTGGACGCTAGAGAGTCAGCTATTTCCATGGACATGGAGTCGCTTGAAAAGCAAAAACGTGAACTTAACCAGATCCGTAAAGATCTAGAAGATCGACTTGCCGATTTTGAGTCAAAGCAAGGGCAAGACTTGAGCGATGAAAAGTTAAAAGAGTATAAGGACACCTCCAAAAGGTGGGTCGAAATGGGACCCGAAGTCGCAAGTGTTGAGATACAAAACTGGAGGCAAAAGAGAAAATTCGAACAAGCCCTCACAATTTTCGAACTTCTCAAAGCTGAAGACAAGGCTCCCATTATTGCCTTTATGCTAAATAGCGATGATGACGCAATGATTGAACTTGCGGATGCACTTGCAATGCGAGACCGGGGATTACTACCCAGTTTAGACATTAATGGTAATGCACCTGCATCCCTTCAGAATTGATTTCAAATGGATCAAGTTGCCCAAGTTAACCCTTCGCCTAAGACTTTGGTAGCAACGCAACCGAATCATCAATCTATCGGCAAGAATGGTTCTTTTTGGCTTCCGCCTAAATCAAGCTCAACCTTTGCATCCAATTTAAGCCACCATTCGACCAAGCATAAAAATCAATCGGTAACGCCAGCGAAGTCAGGTAATCATGTAGTCAAAACTGTCATAACTAAGGCAAAACCCACAGCGAATGATTTGCGATCCACGATCAAACCAACCCCATCATTTGTTACCGCAAAGACGGGTGCAGTATTGTCATCAGCAAAGCAAATTCCTCTTGTCTCCTCAAGTTTGGCGAAGCAAAGCCCAAGTATAAATCAACCTATCGTTCATCGGGGGAGCCCATCTTTTCTTGATCGGGTTGCAACTCAACTCCCATCGAAAGAACCCAAAATTCTTAAGGAATCTGCGGGGAACAAGCTGGCTAAGGATTTATTTTCCAATAGCCAAGATACAGAGGCGAAAGACGAACAAAAAAAGAAAAGAGGTGGTGGCGCAAAAAATGCTTTAAATAAAACCAGCATGAACTCCGTTGAAACGATCTCAAACTCTTCCGTATCGATAGACCCCAAGGTTGTGCTAAACCCTAATCACTCTAAGCAGGAACTTAAAAGGTTTTTTCAGGATTCTATATCTCCTCGAATTGCTTACGTATCAAAATTTGATAAGAAAATAATTAGATTTGCGCTTGATTTACCCGATGGAGGGAAACTTGGCGTTCGGTTGCAGAAACAAGGCAAAGCACTTTCTCTATCGTTAATTTGTCCTGATTCTAATTCCAAAGCACAAATTTCATTTCTAAACAAAGAATCATTTCCTGAATCAGAAAACCTTAAAATTGCCATCTACAGTTCTTATCAAGAAATGGATAATTTTAACTCCCTTGCCGCTTAACTTACAAAATTTATGATCGACACAATCGCCTCAGCACAAAATCTAAGTAACAACCCAAGAACTGCACCTGAAGCTAACGCTGGCACTAAGAGTTCTGCCACATTACAGATGGAAGATTTCCTGCAACTCCTCACAAGTCAAATCAGCAACCAGGATCCTTTGGAACCGATGAAAGATACAGAGTTTATCTCTCAAATGGCTAACATAGCATCCTTGGAGCAAATGGAACAATTTTCAAAAGGCTTTGAAACCTTTGCTGACTCGCAAAAAGATATGGTGGCCCAAGCTTATCTTGGTAAAATGGTCATCATAAAGAACCAAGGTGAAGAGATTAGTGGAATGGTTAAGTCTGTTGAAAAGTCTGATCAAGGTCAAATTTCAGTCATTGTTGACGGAAAAGACTATGACCCCTCAACTATAGTCAAAGTGAGTTTGCCTAACCAATAAAAGGTTATGATTCCTTCCTTACATACTGGGGTGTCGTCCTTGAAAAGCTTAACCGAAGGCTTGCAGGTTCTAGGTAATAATATAGCCAATGTTAATTCCCTGGGTTACAAATCTTCGCGGGCCAATTTTTCTGACAACTTTTACATGCATGTCAATGATGCAGAATCTGGTGCGGATGGGGTTCCAAGCAACAATATCCAGCAGCACGGTACAGGCGTTCATGTCAGTTCACTTTCATCTGATTTCAATCAAGGTACAATTGAGGTAACTGGTCTCGATTTAGATATCGCGATTCAAGGGGAGGCGCTACCCAATGCTGGTGGTTTTTTTGAGTTACAGGATCCTACCACTGGTGACTTTTTCTACACACGAGCAGGGGCATTCGAGTCAACAGTAGAAGGCTTGGTTGTTACCCGTGACCAATATCGGTTTCAGTTGCTTGATGTTGACGGCAAACCAATGACGGTTGGGCTTGAAGATGGCGAAACTCTCTTAACCAGGAGGATCGAAGAAGATGGGGTTGTAAATCTTGTAGTAAGCCGTGAAGGCGAAGATATTATACGGAAATCAGGCCAGCTCAAAATTGCTAATTTTCAATCCCCTCAATACCTTAGAAGAGTAGGGAACGGTTTTTACTCCAATGGGCAGGAAGGTCAAAACCTAGCCGGAGTCCTTGACAACTCCATCCCAGCTGTTGGATCGAATGGTAAGATTAAGCAATACGCACTCGAGCTTTCCAATGTTGATTTAACCAACGAATTCGCGGCCATGATTTCATACCAAAGATCTTTCCAGGCAGGTTCTAGGGTTATTACAACATCAGATGCGATTTTAACCGAAGCAGTAAACCTCAAACGATAGTTTTTTTCACTCAACTTACTTTAGATATGTGTGCAGCTCAATTAGACGAACTACCTGAAAACAATCCTTCCACTGATACCAAGCCAAGTGGTGGCAATCTTGTACCCGCTTTGATTGCTATCGTTCTGGCACCGGCACTTACAGTTGGTGCGATGTTTTTCCTCATCAAGATGAATAAACCTGAGGAGACGATCAAACCTCAAATAATTGAAGGTGGTCAACCTCTTGATATGGAACCTTCCGGGGAAGAGAAATATTATGAGCTTACTTCATTAATTACAAACCTTGGAGGACCTATCAAATCAAGGTACATCAATCTTGAGTTGAAGTTGGAGGGCTTGGCAGGTGATTTTGAAAAAGTTCTAGAAATGAATGAACACCGCATTCGTGACAAAGCTCTCGCCATCATGGGGGCTTACAGTTACGAAGATGCTCAATTAGATGGCTTTCAGGAAAGAGTCCGTGTGGATTTAAAAAAAGGATTTGCTTCAGTTCTCCGCAAGTACAGAGATGGTGAAAGTGATCTGATTCGGCAAATATACTTCACCCAGTTTGTAGTCCAATAACAACAAATTCCGATGGCAGCTGACTCCAATTTTGAAGATGAAAGCTTCGACTTATCAGAGATCGAAGGTTCCTCCGAACAACCAATATTCCTTCATGATGGGACGAAGGTTTCAGGAAACTCAGGCTTAAGTTGCAAAAAATACGATTTTACCAATCCAATCGTTCTGTCTGATGCCGATTTAAGTAAACTCCGAACTAAATCTGAGCAGTTTGCCTATTACCTCGCAGGGCATTTATCGATGTTTTTGCGTACTGAATTTAATCTGGAATTAGAAGATTTAACAGCTGATCTTTACTCTAACTTCACCCAGTCTATCAAAACTCCATCGTGCGTCACGATGTTTAAGATGCAGGAACTCAATGGAGTTTGTCTTCTTGATGTTAACTCTCACCTCTCCGCAACTGTTGTAGACCGAATACTTGGTGGAAGAGGTTCCACTAATCCGGAAGAAAGAGGTTTAACTGACATTGAAAAAGCACTCGTCGAGGACTTCAATCAAATCATACTCCAAGAGTGGTGCAAGCAATGGGAGTCTACCATGTCACTTACCCCAAGTATTATTGGTTCTGAAAGTACTGGTAAATTCTTACAAACTTCTCCTTCGGACGCTATGGTGTTGATTATGAGTATGGAGGCATCCTTTGGTGATGTTTCTGGCCCAATGAGAATTGCAGTGCCTTATTACACAATGGAACCTGTTTTGAGTCGCCTACTTGCTGCAGCAACAAGTGAAGAAAAAAAGGCTCCAAAGCCGCCGAGATGGCATGAAGTGTATGATAATATTCCTGTTCAAGTCTCAGCTGAGTGGGATGCTTTTGAACTTTCACTTCGAGACTTAACCAATTTAGATGTTGATGATGTGATCGAGATGGACTCTTCGCTCATCGAAAAAACAAAATTAAGAATTGAAAATAGAACCTGCTTCACGGGTGAAGTCGGACTGGAAGGTGAGAAAGTTGCCTTCCAAGTAAACGAAAGTATTGCAGACGCAGTTAAGTTGATTGGAAAAAATCATGGATAGTAAAAAAATGGATATTGTTATGGACGTTAAGGTTAGTGTTACCGTCCAGTTGGGCACGGCAGAACTACCAATGAAGGAAGTTGTCGAATTGAGCCCAGGTGCTCAAATACAACTGAAGCAGAACGCCAAAGACCCTGTTGGCTTACTTGTTAACGGAAAACTAATCGCTCATGGTGAAGTGGTTGTGATTGATGATCGGTTTGGGCTTAAAATAACCGAAATCATAGACTCTCCAGTTTGAGTCTAATCGTAACTTTAACTGTAGCTCTAATTCAATAAGGTCATAAATTGTTTTCATGGCTCGCAACAACTTTTTCGTCTGCTGATACGATACCTGACACTTCTTGGATGTGGGTTAGGGTCGTTGCTTTTTTAGGTTTGCTTGCTGCCTGCGCCTATTTCATTACGCAATACAATCGGAAAAAACAGTTTCGCTCTTTTAGTCAAACTAAAGGCAAGATCTTAATTGCCGATACATGTCCACTTGGTAACAGACAGTATCTTGTGGTAGCCCAGTACGGATCAGAAAAACACCTACTAGGAATCAACCCAAACGCGATTAGTCATTTGTCCAAGATTGAAGAAACTGACTCAATCACAGATTTTCAATCTTCAAATAAAGATGAAAGCTTATCTTAGAATCCTGACCCTCTTGCTTTTCTTGAGCTGGTTCCAAATAGGAGACCTACAAGGGCAAACTACTGGAACAGGTGCACCTGGACTAAGGATTGATGTGACCGGATCGAATGATGAGGGGGACTTTGGCGTAGCCATCCAATTGGTTATTGCTATGACGATTCTTACTTTAGGCCCGTCAATCATTATGATGATGACTTGCTTTACTAGAATGGTAATTGTTTTAGGATTTGTCAGAAACGCAATTGGGGTGAATGCCGCTCCATCGAGTCAAATTATCGTCGGATTGTCTTTGTTTCTTACTTTTTTTGTGATGGGCCCTGTCTGGGATAAAATTTATGACGATGCGGTAACGCCTTACATGTCGAATTCGATGAAGTCAGGGGATGCATTAATGGTTGCGACTGCTCACATGAAAAATTTTATGCTTAATCAGACTCGCCAAGAAGATGCCCAGTTTTTTCTTGAGATTTCTAAGCAAGGTGCGATGACACGCGATGAGTTACCCTTGAGCATTGTGGTTCCTTCGTTTGTTTTGAGTGAACTTAGAACTGCTTTTCAAATGGGTTTTCTCATATTTATTCCATTTATTATCGTGGATTTTATTGTAGCCTCATCTTTGATGTCGATGGGTATGATGATGATGCCACCAGTTGTAATTTCAATGCCATTCAAGTTACTTTTATTTGTTTTGGTTGATGGTTGGTATTTGGTTATTCAATCGTTGGTGAACAGCTTTAATATTTCCTAAAACAAGGAGGATAAGATTATGACAATGGAACTTGCTGTAGATATCATGAGAAACCTTTTGCAAACGGGATTACTTATATCAGTACCCATTCTTGGTACGGCTCTAGTCGTGGGTCTTGTGATTAGCTTTGTGCAATCTATTACCAGCTTGCAAGAGCAGACCCTAACCTTTGTCCCAAAGCTTGTTTGCGTGTCGCTGGCTATTGTGCTTTCAGCAAATTTCATCTTAAAAACAATGACTGAATTTTGTATATCGATGTTTAATCTGATTCCAACAATGGCACAATGACCATTGAGGCTGGGGAAATCGTTGTATGGGTACTCGTTTTCCTCAGGACGGGAGCTTTTTTTCTCGGAATTCCTCTTTTTGCGGGAAAATTAATACCCGTTAAAATTAGAACAGCTTTTGGTCTGTTACTGTCCATTCTTATAAATCCCCTAGTTCCCGCAAATCTCGAAATTGCCAACCACTTTGCGGGTGCCATACTTCTCTCATTAAATGAAATTTGTATTGGGCTTCTCTTAGCAATGACTGTGCGTATGATTTTTTTTGCTGTTGAACTTGCCGGACACCTCATTTCCTATGAGATCGGTCTTATGGCGAGCAGCAGTGTTAATCCCTTGCTCGGATCCACTGATGCGACTATCACAACTCTCTTATACTACTTTAGTCTTCTTATATTTTTTGTAGCAGGCATACATTACGACATACTCAAGGCCTTTACCTTAAGCTTTGAAATATTGCCTATCGGGAGTTATTTCTTGTCCGCTAGCCCCATGGTGGAATTTGCTCGGGAAATTTCTAATGTTTTCGTGATCGGCACCTTAATAGCTGCCCCTTTTATTGCCCTTAATTTTATGATTAATATTTCTTTTGCTGTTTTGGGGAAAGCCGTCCCCAAAATGAATGTATTTATGACAAGTTTTTCAATCCGAATCCTCTCAGGTTTGGTCTTACTTGTATCTTCCATTCTACTCATTACTTCTTACATTCTCGATGGCAGTAAACGATCAGTCTCTATCATGTTGGATATTATTCAAAACGGATAATTAATTATTGATATGGCCGATGTTGATAAGAGTTCCAAGACTGAGCCTCCAACCGAGAAAAGACTGTCTGAATCCAGATCAAAAGGACAGTTTGCGAAAGCGCCAGAGATCGCGATGACCTTTACAATGCTTGCGGGGTTGCTAGTGATTGTATTTTTAGCACCCGCAAAAGCCTCTGAATTACTCGTCTTTACAAGGTCAATGCTTGAGAATATAAATTCGATACAGGCGAGTCAGGAAGGCGTTGCTCATACTCTAACATCCTCATACTTCTCTCTGTCTCTAATTGTCATCCCAATGCTTGCAAGTTGTTTTTTAGCAGCCTTAATTGCGGAGGGTCTTCAGACTGGCTTTAGGTTCACTCCCAAAGCGATAGAGCCAAAATTTAATAAACTAAACCCAATCACGGGAACGCAAAGAATTTTTGGGCTGAAAGCACTAAAAACATTTTTCATTGATTTAATGAAATTTTTGGCGATTGGGACAGTTGTTTGGATTACCCTTCTAATTTTTCTGGATGACCCAATATTTTATGCTCCTGTACCCATCCAGCATCTACCGCAATTTATATATAAATTATTCCTCGTTATGTTCACTATTCTGCTATTAATGCTGACAATAATAGCAATCATCAACTACTTCATTAAAAAGAAAGAGCATGATGATGAGATGAAAATGACCAAGCAAGAAGTAAAAGAAGAAAGGAAAAGTAAAGAAGTCTCCTCAGAGGTAAAAACAGCTCAAAGAAAAAAAGCGATGGAACTCTTGGGCGGGCAGGGAGTAGCTGATGTTTCAACTGCGGATGTTGTTGTGACCAACCCAACTCACTATGCGGTTGCATTAAAATATGAAAAAGGCACGGATAATGCTCCTATTGTTGTCGCGAAAGGAGATAATCTATTGGCCAGAAGAATAAAAATAATAGCAAAGGAGCATGAAGTTCCTATGATTGAGAACAAACCAGTTGCTCAAACTCTTTTTGCATTGGGACGTGTAGGTGAACCAATTCCTCTTCAAATGTATCAAGTTGTAGCGTCTATTTTAGCGGATGTTTACAAAAAACACGCTTATTATTTTCATCGACTTAAAGCGAGAAGGCTGCTGGCTAAACTGCCAACTGCTAAAGCATTTTCATGAGCGAAACATGGCAAAATATTCGCTCTTTTTTTTCCCGTTTTGGGGGGAATTCAGACTTGGGCTTCGTTTTTGGTCTTTTCGGTGCCGTTCTTCTACTCGTCCTTCCAGTTCACAAGGATTTGCTTAGCATTCTTCTGGTCTTCAGTATTGCTATATCTTTGCTCATTCTGCTGACAGTAATTTATGTCAAAGACCCTCCTGAGTTTTCAGTATTCCCCACCTTACTTCTCGCGGTTACACTCTATCGGCTTGGACTCAATGTTGCCTCAACCCGCTTGATACTTTTGGACGGAGATGCAGGCTCAGTCATCTATTCTTTTGGAACTTTTGTGGTGGGAGGCAATTATGTCGTGGGTGCAGTCATATTTTTAATTTTGGTAATCATCAATTTTGTTGTCATCACAAAGGGTGCTGGGAGAATTGCTGAAGTGACAGCTAGGTTCACATTGGATGCGATGCCCGGAAAGCAAATGTCTATTGATGCTGAAATGAATTCTGGTGTTATCACGGAGGCACAAGCCTTGGAAAGGCGAGAGAAAATCCAAAAAGATGCAGACTTTTATGGATCCATGGATGGTGCGAGTAAATTTGTACGTGGGGATGCAGTCGCAGGTATTTTTATTACCGTGGTAAATATTATTGGCGGTATTTTGATTGGATATTTTCAACGAGATATGACTATGTCTGATTCCCTTCAAACTTACACTATACTTTCAATTGGAGATGGTTTAGTTACTCAGATCCCGGCAATCATTGTATCCATTGCAGCCGGTATTCTTGTTACCCGTTCATCCGAGGAGTCCAACCTTGGTGAGTTTGTAGGCAAGCAACTAACTGTATACCCTAAAGCAATTGGCATAGCAGGAGCGATGCTCTTAATGTTTGCTTTCTTTCTTTCCGAAACATTCTGGCCATTTCTTCTTGTTGTCTATCGCTTGCTTTGGGGCCGCTTATTATTTCTCTCAAAAATCCAAAGATGCCACTCTCGAGGACATTTCTTCGGGTAACCCACAGATTGCAAACCATGGAGCCACCCCTCCTAAAGGTTTACCTTCTCCGCAAAGTGGAGATAGCGCTATGCAGGCTCCAGACGCCTCACAACTCTCCCCCATGGAAAGTGCGATTGAGCAAGAAGTTTTTGGTCTTGAAATGGGTTATGGTCTTTTGGTTCTCGCCGACAAAAAGAAAGGTGGTGACTTGCTTGAAAGAATTACTGGTGCCAGAACTAATTTTGCCAAAGAAATGGGGATGCTCTTACCCACTATTGGTGTGCGCGACAATATTGAACTTGAACCAAATGAATACAGGTTCTTACTTCGCGGCAAAGAGATCACACGAGCAAGCGTGATACCAGACCGAGCGCTTGCTATGAGTATGGGCGGGGGAGATGCAGGCAAACTCAACGGTATACCCACCACTGAACCTGTATTTGGGATTAGTGCCATGTGGATTCCCGAAGATGAAAAGCGCCATGCTGAAGTCGAAGGGTGCACCGTGGTTGATCCGTCTTCTGTCTTGGTTACACATTTATCTGATGTGCTTAAAAGAACCGCTCACCTCATTCTTGAAAGAGAAGGTACGCAGAGATTACTGGACCTGATAAAAGACAAAAACCCAACTTTGGTTAGTGAACTACTTCCCGACTTGGTAAATGTTGGTGTCATCCAAAGAACCCTGCAAAATTTACTTAGAGAACGTATACCTATAAAAAATTTAACCCTGATTCTTGAAACGATTGCAGATATGGCAAGTCTCACCAAGAACCCTGATGACTTATCTGAACAAACGAGAAAAAGATTGGGGATGTATTTCATAAAAGAATTTGAATCGGATACAAATAAACTTGTGGCGATGACTTTTGAGCCAACGCTTGAGCAAACATTAATTTCTCGGGTCAAACGAAGTCAATTTGACATCGGGTTAGTTATGGACCCTCAACTCACCGAAGGCATCATCAAAGAGATTGAACCAAAAATCAAAGAAATGAGCGAAAGTGGTATCACTCCAGTTATTGTTACTACTGCTGAATTGAGATTAGCTTTCAGAAGATTTATGGAACCCTCCTATCCACAGCTTGTTGTGTTGGCATACCAGGAATTGCCTGCGGAGACTCAAATTGAACCATTTGGTGCCATAGCTCTTGCTGATCAAAGCCTGCCGGAAGAAATTATTAATGCCATGGAAAAACAGCAAGCGCCTGGAGATGTCCCGGTTGCTGCCTAATTAATTTACTATGGAAGTCGTAAAAGAAAAGCAAAGTGAGCAAAACGCTGGAAAGCGTTACAAGCTTATTGTCCGGTCTGCTGAAGAAGCGGTTCGGGTAATTAGGGAGAAACTTGGCGATAACGCTAAAGTTCTTTCAGTTAGGCAAGTTGGAGGCGAAGGCCTGAAGCGTTTTATATCTTCGCCTAAATTAGAAGTTATTGCTGAAATTCAACCTCCCGTCGAAGATACAAAAGAAGAAATCGAGTCTACTTTGCCTGAATCATTACTTGAAGAAAAAGCAGCACCCACAGCTATTGTCTCCACAAATAACAATGCAAGTGATGCTCGCGCCCCGGGAGGTAAAGATACTCCTCTTGAAGACCCCCTCAATCCTGCACCCGGAACTCTTATTGAAAATGATACCCTGTCGCTTCTTCAAAAAACAGGGTTTGATCAAACATTACTTCGAGATATTCAATCTTGGTCTAATTGGAATGATTTTAAAGACCTTCCTCTGGCTGATGCACTCAAGCACATTACGGTTGGTTTGTCGGATCGATACAGGTCATCAACTGAATTAAAAACAACTAATAAAGTAGCACTTATTGGATCGCCTGGAGTTGGTAAAACCACTACCTTGTGCAAATTCCTCGCTCATGAAGTTTTCATGAACAAGACATGCCCCATGGTATTAAAGGTGGAAAGTGGAGTGCCAAACCCAGATGACGCTCTGAGGATCTTCTGTGAAGTAGTTGGGGTCACTTTATTTAGGCAGGCTGAGTCTGTTCCTGAAGCGACCGATCAAGCTCCATTGTATTTAGACTTCCCTGGTCTATCTTTGTCTAACTTAGAAGATTGGTCTACAACCAAAGCTACATTAGACAAACTGGAGGTTGGTACCCGAGTTTTGGTGATTAATGGTGCCTATGACAAAGATGTTTTATTTAAGAATATAAATACAGCGAATCACCTTGGAGCTACCCACCTAGCTATTACCCATTTTGATGAAATTGCAAATTCCACCAAACTTTGGCCTTTGATTATCAGAAGTAACCTTACTCCTTTGTGCATATGTAACGGCCAGAATGTCACCGGAGATTTTACTACAGGTGTACTCAACCAGATGATTTCACGAACTTTTCCTGAAGAGCTTTACGCAAAAGGCTTTTCCTCATACCAACACCTATAAATTATGATAAAAGATGACGCTAAGTTCTTTTTTTGCCTATCTGGGTTTGCTGGTTTTATCATCTTTTTCCTTTTCTCCACTTTTCTCCAAAAAGACACCATTACAGCCCTTGTATATGGAACAGCGGGGTGCTTGATCTTTTCAATATTTGGTAGATTCCTTCTTGGTTTCGCCTTAAACGGAATCATGAAGGCACCAAATACCGAATTAAAAGACTCCCTTTCCCCTGAGGCCACTGACCGTAGCCGACAAGTGAAAACACCTGCTAACCCTAGCAAAAAGATTAATCAAAAGGTTAAGAATTCCACCAATAAATCCTTAGCTAATTCAGGTTTATCTTCATGATTGCGATTCCATTCACCTCAACCAAAAATCTAAGAGTTCAATGACTACTCAAGCTCAAGCAGACTATGGTTATTCCTTGAAAGGAATGGAAAAAGCAGCCGAGAAATATCGGCAGGCAATGAAGGACGATAAAACCCGCAACGAATGGATTGAAAACTACCTTCCCCTTGTAAAGTCTATCGTTTCAAGACTAAGACACCACTTTCCTGAAAGTTACGACACAGAAGACATGTACGGAATTGGAGCCAGAGCTCTTGTCGTTGCTGTTAATAAATTCGACTCCACTAAAGGTAAAGCTTTCGGTAATTATGCAACTTTGCGAATTAAAGGTGCCTTGCTTGACGAATTGAGGCGCATTGATTCGCTTCCAAGGTCTAATCGAGCCAAAGCTAGATCCTTACAAGCTACGATTTCAGCTTTTGAGTCTAAACACAACCGGGCACCATCTATATCAGAAATCAAAAATGAATTGGGCTTATCTCAACCTGAGTACGAGAAATTGCTTAAACAGACACAGCCAGTAACTTTCATTCCAATTGATGGTGGTTCCTCGGATGCGCAGGGAGGTAACGATGATAGTTTACCTTTATCCGAAACTCTTTCAGACCCCACGGAAGTTTCCGCTCCCGAGCGAGCCGAAAAGAAAGAAAAAGTGAAAATTTTACGCGAACTTATCAAAAACCTTCCAGATCAAAGCAAAAAAATTCTAATGCTTTATTACTATGAAGAATTAAAGTTGTCAGAAATTGCGCAAATCTTTAGCTTGACCGAAGGGCGAATCAGTCAAATTCTATCACATTCTTTATTATGTCTCCGTTCAAACTTTCAAACATTAGACTCTAAATAATTTCTTAATATGTTACTAGCTGTTGGTATGGTCATCGTTTTCGTCTCCTGTATAGGAGGGTTCGTAACTGCTGGAGGAAATCCGATTTCTCTTATACACCCTGGGGAGATCATGATTATCTGTGGGATTGGACTGGGCATCCTCGTAGTCTCCAGTCCGAAGAGTGTTCTCATGAGCTTAAAGTCTGATCTTATAAAGGCTTTTAAAGGAGGTATTGCTAACCAGGGTAAATTTATTGACCTCCTCGTTTTACTATACGAACTTTTTATGCTTGGTCGTCGAAAGGGCACACCAGCACTCGATGAACATGTGAGTGACCCGCAAAATAGTTCTATTTTTACAAAATATCCATCCTTTTTAAATGATGCTGGACTAGTAGAATTTTTATGCAACTCACTCAGACCTATTGTAGATGGAAGATGTAAGCCTGGTGAAATTGGGGGAATCTTAAATGCCGAATTACAGAGTAGGGAAGCGGAAGCAACCCGGTCAGTTAAAGCAATTGAAATGATCTCTGATGCTTTACCAGGTGTTGGTATTGTGGCAGCGGTTCTTGGCATTATCAACACGATGTCTAATCTGGAAGATCCAGAATCAGTTGGTTACAAAGTTGCGGCTGCTCTTAGTGGAACATTTCTAGGTATTTTCCTTGCTTATGGTATTGGTATTCCTTTGGGGCGTCTTGTTTCACTTAACCAAACTCAAGAGTTCTTGTATTACAGGATAGTCGAAAGATCTGTTTCCGGATTTGCAACCGGTCTATCCCCGATCATGGCAGTTGAAATTGGACGGCGTTCATTGGACAAGCAAATCCAACCTACCGCTGACGATCTAGAAGAGAAATGTAAAGAGGCCGCGAAAGGAGCCTAATTCCTCACCCCCCCTCTATTTCCAATTATGCCCTTCACCCTTAAGAGTAAGGTCTTTTCGAAAAAAAGATTTTTTGCCCACGGTGGGGCATGGAAAGTTGCCTATGCCGACTTTGTCACTGGAATGATGTCTTTATTTCTTGTTCTTTGGATTCTATCTCAAGATGAAGAAGTAATCATTGCAACTACGCGCTTCTTTCGAGATCCCTACAAAGCTGGTGTCCCAAAATCGACTCCCATTGAGCAAAAAGATGCTAGACCAGGAAGCATGGTCGACCAAATCGTTGGGCGTTCCGATACCACGATGAGAAATACAAACGATACTACATCGATAGACATTGATGTTTTACACCGTATTGCTCAAGACTGGTATACTCGCCTTAAACTCCATGAGATTGATGACTCGGTCATACAAATAGATGCAACCTCAGAAGGACTAAAAGTCGTCCTTTTTCACGGTGATGATAAACCGCTTTTCGAAAACTCTTCCGCAAGTCTAACTCCCCACGGTAAAAAGGTTATACTAAGAATGTCATGGCTTTTATCCCAGCATGTTCTTGTCTATCGTGTTGATTCTCATACTAATCACCTTAATTCCAGCAAGGGAAAAAATGGCGAGGGAGCTTGGGAAATGTCCTTGCTTCAAGCCAAGGAAGTGGTGGACGCTTTAAATTATTACTCCGCTGGGGATTTAGAAGAGAAACTCGAAAGGATAACCGGGCATGGTCACACTAAACCTAATGATACCCGCTATCCCAACCAGCACGACAAAAACCGCAGGGTTGAATTGAGCCTTGTCTTGGATATGAGCAAGGAAGACCTTGCTCAATTTAAATAATTTTCGGTACGGGAACTGCTTTTACCAACATCATGCAAGGTTATCTTTCAGGTAGAGGAGTGAAATCAGATTCAAAAGGTGGTATTAAACCATCTTTTAGACCATTTCTTGAAAAGAATACCAATGAACATGCTAGTTTGAAAAATCAAGATGATGATTCCTCTCTTGATCAGAAAACAGAAGTTATTTACGACCAGGCCAATTGCCCTAAAGTGGAGGTTGTCACCGAGAACGATATTCCCCAAAAGATTGTCATTCACCTAGAGGACGGGCGTCTTCTAACCATTGGTTGCGAATATTAACAGTTCCGCCATCTTGTAATTTCCGTAGCTAACTTTTAGCTCCGCCATTTCTGCCCTAATCATTGAAAGAATGGCATGCATTTTGCTTATCATGATGCGTGAACTTGTCATTATACGAAAACGCATCAGCATTAAGAGGTCTCGAGCAGTACCAAAATGTAATTGCTAACAACATAGCAGCCAGTCATGTATCTGGTTTTAAAAAAGTTGCGGTTAGTTTTGAGGCAGTTGAAGGCGGAGAAATTGCTCGAAGTACGCATGACAGGCTTCGTAATGAAATGCCTGGGTCTTTTCCGGTTATGAAAAATCAAGTTGATTTTAATGAGGGTGAAATGAGGGAAACAAATAACCCAATGGATATGGCTCTCCGCGGAGACGGATTCTTTGCCTTAATGAACGCCAATGGTGACCCTGTTTACACCCGTGATGGTCAATTTTATGTTAATGCCAACGGCAATATGGTAAATAGTATGGGGCATGAGTTTTCAGATGTTGGGGGATCTTCTATCCAAACAGTTCCAGGTGGTGGTGACTTAAGTATTGATAAAGAAGGCCTAATATACCAAGACGGTCAAAACATTGGCCAAGTTGGGGTTTTTGTTTTTGAGGATCCTCTTACAGATCTGCAAAAAGTGGGTGGAGGCTTTGTGGCCAAGGAAGAAGGCGTTACTCCCGAATCAGCAGAACCGGAGCAATTCACTATCATGCAGGGCTACCTTGAAAGTAGCAACGTATCTGCAATTGAGGAGATGATTGGCCTTATCGAAGTTTCTAGAGCTCACGAAGCCAATCAAAAAATGATCCAGACTTTTGATCAAAACATCGGAAAAGCCATCGGAACTTTAGGACAAACCCAATAACTTTTAAACTATGAACTTATCACTTTATTCTGGAGCAACAGGCATGCAGGCCCAACAACTTAATCTCAATGTTATTTCCAACAACATTGCCAATGTGAACACCACGGGTTACAAAAAGAATAAAATTGAATTTCAAGATCTTCTCTACCAAAATCCTCGTCAAGCCGGTGGGCAGACAGGTGCAGGAAATGTGATTCCTACAGGAGTGGAAATGGGTAACGGTACCAAAGTTGTATCTACTGCTAAAATTTTCACCCAAGGTCAGCTTACTCAGACCAGCGAAAAAATGGATGTTGCCATTGACGGGGTAGGGTTTTTCCAGGTTGAAAAACCAGACGGCACTGAAGCTTACACAAGGGATGGTGCATTTAAGATTGGTCCTGATGGTCAAATTACTACCGCTGATGCCTTACCTTTAGCTGCGGGTCTGCAAATTGACCCTGAGGTTACCAATGTTTTTGTATCACCGACGGGTGAAGTTTCTGTGGAAACTGCTGATGGTAGCCAAATTATTGGACAGCTAGAGCTTGTTCGTTTCCCAAACCCTGCTGGTATGAAAGCACAGGGTGGCAATTTATTCACCGAAACAGAAGCTAGTGGTGCTCCAGAAATCGGAGCTCCTGGAGAAAATGGTTTTGGTGTTCTACAACAAGGCTACCTAGAAATGTCTAATGTTAATGTTGTAGAGGAGATGGTGAATATGATTATCGCTCAACGTGCTTACGAAATTAATTCTAAGTCGATTCAGACATCGGACGACATGCTTGCCCGAGTCAATCAACTTAAAAGATAAAGATGAGGAGTAACTTTACACTCATTTTTTCTCTCATTGCATCGTCATTCATGCACGGTGAAGTTGGTAGATTCCTTGAGCCCATTACATTTGGTCACAATAAAGTAATAAAAGAAGAATTTGTTAAAGCCTCGGGATTCGTCGTTCCTGTTCAGAACTCAAAATTACGTGAAGTGCAGTATATTCCTGCAAGCCAAGTTACTATTGATCGTCTTCTAGTTGAAAAAAAGCTTAGTGAAGTTCTTGCTCACAGATATCAAGCATCTGGTAAAGTATCTGTTTTTCTTACGAGAGATTGGCAATCATTTGAAGTCGGTTCTAATTTTATTATCAAAATTAATGACTGTATGCCTGACGAATTAGTCTCAAGCACTTTTGTTCGCTTCAGTGTTTGGGATCAAGGTAAGTTATTGGGTGATTTTGCTGAACCCGTGCGATTGGCTCATTATGTTGATGTATTTTTTAGCGATAAGCAATTTTCCCGTGGTGCCCGCCTTGATGGTTCTATGTTTACCGCCCGCCCAGTTGACGTACTCAAGCAATTTGCAGGTGCTGTCCCTGCAAGTTCGAAACTTACCGGTTATCAGTTATCGTCCAATGTAAAACCAAATGCAGCCATTCGTTGGAATCAACTTTCAAAAGTCACTCTTGTTCAAAAAGGAAAAGTCGTTGATGTGTTTGCTTCGGGTAATGGTATTTATGTGACAATGAAAGGGATGGCCCTTGAGAGCGGAGTGGAAGGTGGTCTGGTAAAAATTAAAAACCTATCCTCTGACAAAATTTTTCACGCCAAAGTGCTCAATGAGAATAGCGTAAAAGTTCACCTATGATCCTTTCAATATCAAAACTTTCCTTTTGGCTATCTTTAGCATTATTGCTTTGCTGCAATACGAACGCCACATCGCTTTGGAATAAGAGCACCAATACCCATCGTAGTATATTTGCAGGTAAACGGGCTCACGCCGTTGGCGACTTAATTACGATTGATGTTGCCGAAAGCTCTTCTCTTGCTGCATCTCAAAATTCAGTACGCAACCGACAGTCACAAATTGAAAATGCAGTGAACCAATTCCTTTTTGCCAACAGTAAAATGGGGACTCACAACGGTGGCTTGCCCGGTACTGAAATCGAGTCTAAATCCTCCAATCAAGGAGGTGGGTCAATTGCTAACACGCAAGACCTCAAAGGGCGGGTAAGCGTGGTGGTTATTGATGTTCTTCCAAACGGTAACCTTATTCTTGAAGGTGCCAGGATGGTTACCTTTTCGGGTGAAAGTTATTATGCAGTGCTGAAGGGTATCGTCCGACAGGAGGACATTGGGTTTGGCTTTAAAGACGGTCTTCGTTATCGTAATATTGTTGCTTCTCAGTACATAGCTGACGCACAAATAGAATTTGTATCCAAAGGTAGTCTGAATGATGCACAGAAGGAGAGTTGGTACCAAAAACTAGCTGCAATCGTCAACCCATTCTAAGCGTAGTGAATTTTGTAACATCATTTTTTCGCACAACTTTTTTCCTCGTATTTCTGTTCGGGGTTTTCTCAGTAAATGGTGCACAGATCAAAGATCTCACCGACATTCGTGGTGCTCGAAGTAATCAACTTTTTGGTTATGGTATTGTGACTGGATTGGCAGGGCAGGGGGATTCAAGAATCGAATACACTGAGCTGGGTATACTTAATTCTTTAGAAAGACTCGGAATCCGGGCGGACAAGGCAGATAAATCAAGAAACATTGCTGCTGTCATGGTTACCGCAAATATCGGCCCGTTTGCCAAAGAGGGCTCCAGGATGGATGTCACTGTATCATCCATTGGTAATGCCGACTCCTTACAAGGCGGAATTTTGCTTCAAACTCCTTTACAAGGAGCGGATGGCAAGGTCTATTCCGTTGCACAAGGTGCTGTTTCAATTGGTGGTCTATCGGCCGGAAACGCGGGTGGTGCAAATGTACAAGTTAACCATCCTACAGTTGGTATTGTGTCAAATGGTGCTTTAGTTGAGAAAGAAATTGAAAGTAACGTATTGCGGGCAGGTGCACTTGACCTTCTCCTTCGTGCACCCAATCATTTAACCGCTGTTAAAATCGCAGATGCAATCAACAAATTCTACCCAGGTACTTCCATCGCAGAAGACGGGGGCGTGGTTAATGTTCGCCTCCCTCAAAATTTCAGAGGACAATCTACAAATTTTATTGCTGCAATCGGTGGTATCGATGTGAAGCCTGATATCCCAGCCCGCGTGATTATTAACGAGCGGACTGGCACAATTGTTGCGACTCAGAATGTGCGCATATCTCCAGTTGCTGTAAGTAGCAGTAATATAACTCTTTTCCTTAATCCTACAACAGGTGTAAGCCAGCCGCTTCCATTTTCCCAAGGTGCCACACAAGTTTTACAAGGAGAAAACGCTGAACTCATAGAAGAAGTCGGACGATTTGAATCACTTGATGAGTTGGATCCTCCAGGTGCGTCAACTGTTAATGAATTAGCCTCAGCACTTAATAAGTTAGGTCTCACCACGAGGGAGATGACTTCCATTCTTCAATCCATTAAAAATGCCGGGGCATTGCAGGCTGAACTCATTATCAACTAGCATGGAAATAAACGACACAGGGAATAAATATGTGGGGATGGATACTTCCATGCTCATGGAGATGGCTCATTCAAAAAATGCCTCTGAAAACCAAAAAATAGCAGCAGTCAGTCAACAATTTGAATCTGTGCTCGTAAAACAATTTCTTAAAGAAGCCCTCAAGCCCATGTTCAAGGGAGTTTTTAATGAAGATGGAGGAGCCCACCGTATGTATCGCCACTTTTTCACAGATGCTATATCCGAAAGCGTCGCAAGTGGTGGCGGGTTTGGGGTTTCTAACATCCTTCAACAACAACTTACAAAACCTGAGTTACCCTCGCAGGACTCTAAAAAGGACTAAACTTCACCATCTGTTATGCCATCAGTCACACAACATACTGCTCCTATCTCCTCTTTCAAATGGGAAGATCTACTCGGTTTACTTCGTGATGAACTTCAGGAATACGGAGGGCTGATTGGTTTGCTTTCTGCTCAACAGCAAAACATTTTAGAACGCAGACCCGAAAGTCTCCTCGAAATCAATCAGTCTGTTCAAACTCAAATGGAAGCAAGCCAAATGCTGCAAAGAAGAAGGCAAGGATTTGTAACTAGCTTAGCCCATTCATTTGGAGCACCTGCTGAATCAAATTTATCGGAACTTATTCCTCACTTTCCCGATGTTACTCGGCCTATGTTTGAAAGTTTGGTTGAAGAAATTAATAACTTAATCAGCAAGATTCGATCAAAGATTGAGCAAAACCAACGCCTCCTCAGCCGCTTATCCGAGGTTACAGAACAGATACTCAGCGTCACTAATCCCAGTGCCCATTCCAAAACCTACAGCCGTAGCGGTAATGTACAAAATCTTGCTCATAACCGGTCGAGTATTAACGAGTCTGCATAATTTTTGATATTTTAAGATGTCTTTACTTGGAGAAATAAGCAAAAACAGCGAAGCCTTACGCTATCACGCGAAGACTGCGGAAATTGCTGGCCAAAATTTAGCCCATGTAAATGATGAAACATATGCCCGCCAAAAGGTTTTGGCTCGGGAAGGTGTAATGTATGGTAGTTTTGGTGAACTACAAACATCTGGTCTTGAGGCGGCGGGCTTGGAGCATGCGAGATCTGAATTGTTGGACAAACGTGTTGTCAATGAACTGTCAGAAACTGCTAGCTTAGAAGCACAAAAAGAAATATTAGATCTTCTTCAGGGAGCATTGGGTGAAACCATCACCCGTAATGGTATTAATGTTGGTCTTGATGACCTTCATGATAGTGACCTTGCTCCAGGCAGCCTTACTCGGGCACTCAATGACTTTTTTAATGCATTTCAAGAGCTATCTGCTTCTCCAGATGAGCCAACCATCAAACAGGAACTTTTTAATAAAACTCAAACCTTAGTTAAAAGGTTTAACGATGCAGGAAGTAGTCTGGACTCCATTGAGGAAGATCTTTCCGAAACAGTCAAAAGATCAGTCGATGATGTAAACCGGGTGCTTGCTCAACTGCATGAAACCAACAAGCAAGTACGCCGCTTTGAACTTCAGGATAAAGGTAAAGCGGTAACTTACCGTGATAAACGGCAAGCTCTCCTTGAAGAGTTGTCTCAATTGATGGATTTCAAAGTCGAAGAAGATGTAGTGGATGGAAAACCGTCTGGCTTCCTTAATCTGTATGTCCAGGGGACCGCGAATGAGAAGGTAAATCTCCTTGATCCTATGGGACCCAAAAATATCACCAACGACTGGGGCCAGGAATTTGCAATTGCATCACCCTCTGACCCCAATGGTAAAACTGCAAAAGTAAGAGCTAAGGTTGATGCCAATGGCAATCTGGGTCGCTTTGAAGTATTGGATGGAGGTTCATTGTATAATGACTCTGAAGGACCGATCTTAGTTTCTTTACTTCCCCCAAAGCCCACATCTAATCTTATCGAGACAGATACTGGCGAGGTTGTTTCTGCTCCGAAAGGTGGGACCATTAATGAGGTTTTTGTCCAGGAGGGGGATAAAGTTCAGCAAGGTGATGCACTTGTAAATGTCGATGTTACTGCTAATGATGCAGTTGCAAATGCAGAAGGAGTCATTGGCGGAGAAGGAGGCATTAATGCCCCGGTTGATGATGGAGGAGAAATCTCGAATGTAACGGGTGGACAAAGGTCTAACACAGTTCCCGTTTTAACTGAGATTGCTCGCAAAGAAGGTGATGTCTTTTATCAGGGAGATTCTTACTACCAAGCTCTTACAAATAGTCAAAAAGGTGACGATGTCAGTGACACTCGCAAGTTTATGAAAATTTCCACTTGGCCAAACGGACAGGTACAGGAAATTAAAAAAAGACATTCAGATATTGAAACCTTTCAGCAAGGTGACCAAATTTACTACGAAGGAAAGTTTCTTCAAGCAACGGAAGAAGTTGCCCCAATTTCTGAAGAACTGGGAACAGATGGTACAGCTAGTCGTACTTATTTAGCTGGTGAAGTTATTTTATATCAAGGTACCTATTACCAAGCCTTTCAGAATCTGAATAAAGGAACTGATTTATCTGGAATTCTTACTAGTACTAGTGAAGATGGCACAGAATCATCCAAGGCGACAGGTGACCAGACTCTAGACAGTTTATGGGTTATCGGAGAAAACCTGGCTTCAATTGCTAATTCCAAACCTGAGGGTGTAGACGAAAATGGTGAGGTTTCTTTCACTAAGGGTGATATTATCTCGAGCCTTAATACCAGTAATGAAATTCTTTATTATCTGACCATAAAAGATGTGCCTGATGGAGATATCCCCAACTTCGAAGAATCTGATTCTTTTGTCAGAATGAATTCTTTTGTGGATACGGTTAAAAAACTAGATCTTAGTCAGGGGTCGCTTCAATTTTTTGATAACGAAATTTACTATGACGAAGGGAGTGACCAACACTTCATTGTAGACTCTTCTCCGAATATCATAACTGACCAGGAAGTTCTTGCTTCGTTTGATCCCTCTGCTGCTGAATGGTCCAAAAACTTTCATGTTTTTAAGCCAAAAATAATTGATGCGGAACCCACGAGCATTATCCGTAAAATTTCTTCATCCGGACACAACCTCTCAAATGGTGTCCTTCAAGAAGTGAATATAGGTATCGCCGAAGCCGTAGTCAAAAATGGGGAGATTACAACATTCAACCTTCTCAATGCGGGTAATTCTTTCCCCTCCTCCGATGCAATTTTTTCGGACGGCATAGAATTAGACTTGAATGCGGGCTCTATCCATGGATATCAATCAGCAAGATCTGAAGAGATGGAAAGATTCCGAACGAGCCTTAATGATCTCGTTTCAGATTTTGCCACACAAGTTAACAGTATCTACAACCCAGATGACGAGCAGGGTGGATATTTATTTGGATTCGATGCTTTCCTTACCCGTGCGGTTGCTGGAAATAATCTCATTATGGAAGAAGAGTATGGGCTTTATGGGGTTGAGGGAACCGGAGAATTACAACTATTTAGGGATGAAGTGAATATGACTTTGCCTACGGCAGAATCTGATACATTTACTATCGTTAATACTACTCCTATTTTTCCAGAACAAGTCCCTAATCAAGCTTTGGTGAGAGAAAGTGATGACCTGAAGTTATTCCTGGATGACCCGAATAATTCAGACATTTACCAATTCTATGCTTCTGCACGAAGAATGCAGCATGTTACTTTAGAGGTAGATGAAACTTATCCTGGCAATGACAAACTAGTTGGAACGGCCGACGACGGTAGATCACTCCTGCTTGGTTACGAAACCATTCCATTCAGGATAGAACAAGGAGAAAAAGCATTTATTATTGGCGATAACTTTTCCTTTGATGCAGTTTTACAAAATGACTGGAATCTTGCCACCAGTCTTAGGATTGATAACGACCTCACAGTTGATAATCTTAAGTCGACCCATGATTTTGCTGAAGGTGCCAACGAGATTGCTTTTAAAATCGGCGATTTAGCCAATGATGGAGAATTTACCTCTCACATTTCAACAATGAATGCTGACATTGGTAACTCCTTGTCAGATCTTAATGATAACCTTGATCATCAAAAATCACTCGAGACTCTGCTTTTGGATCAGCGCCGGGCGGTAAGCTCAGTATCTGTAGACGAAGAGGTATCGGATTTGATGCAATTCCAACGCTCCTTTCAGGCATCTGCCCGCGTATTGAATACTCTCGACAAAATGCTCGAACTTGTTGTGCTTGGCTTAGTTAAATAATTTACTTAAATGCGATTACCAAATCTTAGCGTCTCCGACTCCATCACGAATACTATTCGTGATCTGGATATGCAGCGTTACAAGTTGGATAAACAAATATCTAGCGGCCAAAAGATTACTTTACCTGAAGATGATGGTATGCGTTTGGGTCGTGTTATTGACATCGATACTGAAAAGGGAAAGCTTGCCCAGTACCAAAGAAATGCCTCTTACGCTTCGGAATTTATAAATGCGGGGCACCTAAACCTTGATAATCTGAGGGAACTAAACCAACGAGCTCAAGAGATTTCAAGAGTTGCAGGCTCGAGCCTAAATGGTCCTGCAATGGAAACCTATGGTAATGAAATTAACCAACTTATTGAAGAGGCACTCAATCGCATAAATGCAACGCACAGAGGGCGGGCTCTTTTTGCAGGAACACAACTCAAACCTGAGTTCAGTAATTCCGAGATTCAACTTGGTAAAGAACAGAATTCTATCATTTCCCTGAACTCCAGTTTTGTTGGTGAGGTTGGAGCCGATGGTTTGAGGCAAATAAAAGCAGGAGAGGAAGTAGTCATACACCTAAACGGCAGAGAATATGTTATCAAAGCAACCGCCGATGGACTGTCTACGGAAAAAATTACAGAACTTGCAAATGAACTGGTAAATTCTGATCCAGAAATTCTTGCTGACTTTACCCCACTCAATGGGGAAAACTATAATGCATTTATCCGTGGTTCAGTAGGCTCAGATACCCCGAGAAACAGTAGCGTTAAACTTTATTCCGAAATTTCTACTAATGGTGATTTACTAGTTTATGGAACTGCAGGTAAAACCTACAACGCCAAGGCAGAGTATTTAACCCAGTGGGACCCAAACCATTATTACCCAAATCAAATTGAGGCCAAAAGGGTAAGCCAGACTGAAGCATTGTACCCAGGTTCTTCCTATGAAAACTTGACCTCTTCGGAGAAAAAAGCTGTTGATGATGCAGTTTTTGAGTCGCCAAACGGTTCATTTTCGCTCTGGAGTGACAAACTTTCTTTCAAAGCAGGAGATCGTGTGTATGACGATATCTCCGACCCTGAAGCACCTCGATTCCTTCAATTTAAGGCTCCAGTTAAAGGGAATTGGGGACCTGATGAGTATACTCAGAATGATTTTGTTTTTCATGATGGTGCATGGCACAAGGTCTTAGACCCCAACGGTACCCAGAGCAATGATGTACCCCATAACCCTGCAGGGCTTGTTTCTTTCAACCCTAACTTAGCCTATTCTGCCGGTGAGGTTCTTCAGGCAGACAATAAACAGGTTGTGGTTGCCGGAGAGATTATGAAAGGTCAATTTGACTCCTTTGCCAATTATTCGGCTGGTGATGTTGTTCAAGATGGCGGAGCGTTCTATTCCCTTGACGCTGATGCTGCAATTTCTCTCTCCACTGAGTGGAATGTTTCTAATTACCCACAGGGTTCTGTGGTCAGGCATAACGGAGTTTATTACGAAGCTTCTGTTGCCGTAAGTAGTGATACTGACTCTACGGACTATGATATTACAAATCCGGGTAACTCATCGAAATGGTCTAGCCTTGGATCATCTATCGCTTCTATCTCAACCAAAATAAATGGTATTTTAACTGATGTAAGTGTTGCCGTTGAGAATCAAGCCACAACAGCAAACATTGACTTTGCTGCCCCTGTTGACGGTGTTCCTGTTTATTTTACAGGATCTGCCTTTCAGTCAATTGATTTAGCTGACCTCAACAGTTTTAGTCCCATAACAGTTAATGCTGATAACGAGGGTATCACATTTGAGGAAATTCCCAAAGATTCTATCGATCCGACATGGACGCAAGAGATTATTGTGGGTACTTCTTCTACCGATGGTACAACAAATCTCTCTGTCACGCATTCAGATCCCTGGAAGAGACTTCAAACCTATGAACTCGGTAGCATTATTGAGTTTGAAGGCAAACTTTGGGAGTCCCAAATTAATGATAATTTCAATCACAAGCCAACCTTAGCTAGTTCGAATTATTGGAAAGAATTACCATCAGGTTACAGTGTTGATCGAGAGGATTGGAGTGTGGAAGCTTCAGGCATGTCGCTCAAAGAATTTCATGTTTCACTGGATGGAAGGTTGTTTAATGAATTCTCAGAAGCCAAGAGCCACAACAGTGATATTCTACTTTTTTCCAAAGATGCCTTACCTGTAGGTGCAACTCCTGAAGATTTAGATTTACTTGCGGAAGAAAAGGTCAAAACGATTTCTTATCCAGTGGCAACTTTTGATGTTAAGGGTTCAGAGTCTGAGGGAACTGTTTACTTCGACCATCAAACTCAGGCATATAGATTGGCCGCTGCTGCTGAAGGAAGTCAGGTCATATCTAGCCAGATGATTACTTTTGAGCAACCTGTTGAACAATTCGAAGGACAGTATTTCATACCAACCGACGATGCTTTAGTAACTGACAGTTCGTTGTGGCTTTCCATTCAAGATGAATTCCCGCCAAATGTTGTACAGATCACTGAAGGCGAACCTTTTAATTTATTAAAAGGTGAGTATATCTATGACGAATCTCTTGATAAATACTTTATTGCGACTGCTAATTCAAATACAGATACTACTGTGGATGGATTTGACCCCAGCAACCCGTCCGCATCTGTAGCCAATATTCGTGAGGCTTCAGCCCGAAGCGACGGTACAGTATTTAAGCTCACGACCCTCCCTAAAGAGGGACAAGAAAAAGTTTTTTCTAGTGCAGCGGACAATACTCAACTTGCTCTAGATACTGGTGATTACATCTACCACCAGGAAGAAAAAGCTTACTATGTTGCAACAGATGCGGCTACTATAGATAGTAATGAAGCTTTCGAAGCACTTTTAGCTGAAAACAAAATGTTAAAAGTTCCTGCTGAAGTTCGCACCCAAGGCACAGAGTGGGCTTCAAACAAAACATACCAATCAGGAGATATTGTCCTGTATGATGGCCAATATTATAGAAGCCTTCGTGATAACTTTAATAACTTCTTGCCATCTGCTGATTTTCTTGGGTCCACAGAAATGATTTTGCCAGATTCCGAGCTGATTCCGAGCGTAGATGGACAGTCACAAGTTGCGAATTATATATGGGAGGTTGTTGACAACCCTCTTCAGCATGTTCTGCAATTTGATGCCACCCGCAAAGATGCGCCGAAAGTTACAGTTCCTACAGCTGGTGCTGCGGGTTCAGATGCATTAGCCAAGGCTGTTGTTGATGCAAATGGAAATGTAGTTGGACTCAAAGTGGAAGACGCGGGTCAATACTTTTTTCAAGATGGCAACATCCCTCAAGACTTCCAAAAAGTTACAGTCCAAGTGGGGCAAGAAACACTAGAGGCAACGATATTATGGCAAGAAAACCCTAATGATCCGGGTCCATACCGTATTGCGGGTTTTGAACTAATCGAGCCAGAAGAGCCAATTACAAGTCTTGCACCTACAGGACCCCGTGTCGGTGACACATTCTCATTTGCTACTGGATCTAAAACCTTTCTTGATCACCGCAACGAAAAAGGTGAGATTGTAAGTGTTTCTTACACGGGATCAGAAAATAATTCCAAATTTTATGTGGGTAAAGAAAGTGCAATCACTTCATTTTTAAATTCTGCTGATGGTGGCACTGCTGAACTTGGAGATGTGGTCAATACTTTAGTTGAACTTCGAGATGGTTTAGCTGAAGCTACGCCATCTTTCTATTCCCAAGAAGTTGAAGATTCTGAGAAAAAGCTCATCGAGCTTGAAGACAACATTATCGATAAGATGGGTGAACTTACCGCTAGTATGGTTCGTATGGAAACAGTCAAAGCTCATGATGAAGATTACTTCATGCAACTCGATCAAAGAATATCACGTGACTTAGATATTGATCTTTCCGAGACGATCATGAGGCTTTCTCGTGTGTCCACAGCTTATCAAGCAGCTATGCAAGTAGGAGCACAACTGCTTAATACATCCTTACTGAATTACCTGTAAGTTATTTAGCCTATGAAACTTAACCTAGGGGAAGATTCCAATAATCCGGAGATTGATGCTTCTATAAGTCAAAACAAGATTTCCTTACCGCAAGGACTGTTTGGTTTTTCTCAGATCCGAGCAATGGAACTCATGTTTGATAAGGAAGAGTTACCTTTTATGTGGTTGAGGGAAGAAAAAGAAGATGGTTTGGCTTTTGTTGTCCTTGAACCTGGCGGAGTTCTTCCTGATTACTCTGTCGAAATTGCAGATACAGACATTAAGATACTTGGAATCACTGGACCTGAGGATACGATGATTTTAAACATCGTCACCTTGCTTCCTGAGCAAGCTAATAAAATTTCCCTTAATCTTGTCGGTCCCATTATTGTCAATCGTAAGACATTAACCGGCAAACAATGTATCATCAATAATCATGAAGATTATTCTGCCCGCCACATCCTAGATGTTGGCGGTGAAGGTCTCTAATTTTAAAAATTGAGACCATGTTGATTTTATCTCGAAAAGTAGAGCAAGGTATAAAAATTGGTGATGAAATTGAAATTTCTATCACCAAAATTGAGGGGGATTCCGTTAAGATTGGGATTTCAGCCCCCCGATCCATTTCAATCTTTCGGAGAGAGATTTTAGAGGAGATGCAATCATCCAACCAGGAGGCAGCTGTTTCGGGTATACCGAAGCAAAGTGGTCTCCTTAAAAGCACCCTGGCTGCTGGTTCCGCTAAGAAACTGATCGAGCAATTTAAAGCCAAAAAGGTTGCTTCTAACGAAAAAAAAATTGAAAAGTAAGGCTTAGTTTTTCTATTTTATTACTTCCTTCCTAGCACCATGGCCATTTTTAAACCTTTTAGAGCATTACGCCCAGATCCAAAATACGCAAAAGATGTCGCATCGCGTCCCTATGACGTATTGAATGCCCGAGAGGCAAGAGAGGAAGCAGACGGTAACAAGTATTCTTTTCTACGGGTCATAAAACCTGAACTGGAATTATCAGACGATATCGACCCATATGGGGCTGATGTTTATGAGCAAGGTTTAAAGAATTTAAATCTTTTGCGTTCAGAAAACATTCTTCAGCGAGATGATAAACCTTCGTTTTACATCTACAGGCTGACGATGAATGACCGGGAGCAGACAGGCATAGTGGGATGCTGTAATTATCAAGAATACTTTGATGGTCATATAAAAAAGCATGAACTTACCCGCACGGCCAAAGAAAATGACCGGGTAAGGCATGTGGAAACCCAAAATGCGAATGCAGAACCCGTTTTCTTCTCTTACCGCGGACTGGATTCAATTAACCAAGTTATTGCTGATACCATCCAATCAAATCCCATCTATGATTTTGTGGCAGATGATGGTGTTAGGCATGAGCTTTGGATCGTTGACAATCATGAGTCTATAGCCTCGATAGAATCTGAGTTTGAGACCATTCCAGACCTTTATGTAGCAGATGGCCATCACCGTACGGCGGCAGCGGCAAGGGTGGGGCAACAAAAAAAAGCACAAAACCCGGCCCATGACGGCACCGAAGAATATAATTTCTTTATGGCGGTTTTATTCTCTGATGATCAATTAAAGATTTTTGATTACAATCGGGTGGTGAAAGACCTTGACGGGCAAACCAAGGAAGAATTTCAAGCGAAGCTTACAGAAATTTTTGAGATGTCTGAATTGACTACTGCAAAAAGTCCATCGGCTAAAGGATCCTTTTCCATGTATCTTGATTCCAAGTGGTATAAGTTAACACCTAGAAAAATAATTTCTTCAAACAACCCGAAAGATAATCTTGATGTATCTTTTTTATCAGAAAAAGTTCTCGACCCCATTCTTGGAATCAAGGATCTAAGGAAAGATACCAGAATTGATTTTGTCGGCGGTATCCGTGGCCTAGAGGAATTGGAAAGAAGGGTGAATTCTGGAGAAATGAAGGTAGCCTTTGCCCTTTATCCTGTATCTATGGCTGAGCTTCTTGCCATTGCAGATGCGGGGGAAATTATGCCCCCAAAAACAACCTGGTTTGAACCAAAATTAAGAAGCGGTTTATTCATTCACGAACTTGAGTAATTCAGGGTATCAAGGGCTGTAAGGATTGATTTATAGCAACTGCCTACTTGACTCCAAGCAACCATGAAACTGCTCATTCTTAGTGCCTCGACCGGAGGAGGGCATGACATGAGAGCCTTTGCTCTTAAACACTGGTGGAAAGAACTTGGGTTAGTAGCTGAAGTATACCACCCTTTAGAATCAGCGTCGGCTCTCTACAGATTTGGTACTGAACTATATAATTTTATTCAAAAAAAAGCTCCTTGGGCCCATCAATATTATTTTTGGTTTCTTGAGCATGCCAACCTTCATCGTGGCACAAAGACCTTAATTGGGAAAAGAAAGTTTCACGACTTCTTAGTGAAATTTAAGCCGAACATTATTGTCAGTGTGCATGCTCATCTTAATCATGCATACCTTGAGATAGCCCAAACCCATAACCCTGATCTTAAGTTTGTTATATACTGCGGTGAATTCGCAGACGGCGATGGATTTAGTAGGCACTGGGTCAACCCGAAGGCTGATTTATTTACAGGTCCTTTTGGATCTACATGCTCAGCTGCTGAAAAATATGGGATGCCGAAATCAAAAATAAAAACGGGAGGATTACTCCTCCGGAAAGCTTTCTATGAAAATAATAATTTCGAAAAGGCTGATGAACTTTTAAAATCTATGGGTATTAACCCAAGTGAGAAATATATTTTGTTAGGTACAGGGGCTAACGGGACAAATAACCACCACCTTATTTACAAGGGATTGGTAGCTTCACCCAAGTCCCACGGCTATAATCAAGTTGTCGCACTTTGCGGAAAAAACGATTCAACCTTAAAGCAATTACGCGAGCATGAGGGTGAAAACAAAATTAAACTTATTGCACTGCCTGTAGTTAATGAAGAGAGAATGGCTGCACTGCTGTCTAAGGCCTCTTGCCTTGTAGCTCGCCCTGGGGCAGGATTAAGTGCGGAAGCAATAGCGATGGGGACTCCTGTGATTTTTAATCTTTGTGGTGGAGTTATGCCACAGGAAACAAATAACCTGAACTATTGGATCCTTAAAAAAGGGAATTACTTGAGCATCCAGTCACCACAGGACCTGCCATTATTGCTTTTAGAAGAAATGCCTTCTTTACGGGAAGTATTGCCCAGACAACCACCCTTGATTGAAATACTTCAGAGCCTTGCGAAAGATGATTGATGTCCCAGCTAAAGAACAGCTTTCCGCATGGGCAGTAGCTCGTTCCTTAGAGACCGTAAGCATTGAGCTTCAAAAGTATATGCCAGCAGTGCAACTGCTTTCTGCTCGTATTATAACAAATTCAACAATTGGTCTGACCTTTGGTAATGAAATCGTCTTTACCAACCAAAATTTATTACATTCTGCGAAAAATGGATTCGCTATTCCCAAAATTATTCCTCTTTGCCGTAATCCAATGATTAGCTTTCGTGGCATAAAAACTCTTTTTGAAATAAAAAAGTTATACAATGGAAACTTGGACCGAAAGAAAGTGAACATCCTGTTTAGAGCCGGGCTGGAGGCAACCTCCTGCTATCTAAATTATCACCCCGATGCCAAAAAATTAATGAACAATGAAGAGGGTACTATCGACTTTTATCTGGAAGAAACTTATTTTCTAGGGAGAATTTCTAAATTAAAAAATTCTCAATGGACATGTAATTCTGCAAATTCCCATGAAGATTCATCCGTCATCTTGAATTTCAAAGACTTAAAATCAGCTATTCGGGGAACTCGTGGGCAGATTAACCCACTTGCGGATCCTGCACTCGGTAATATAAAAGTGCGTGGAAGAATTCCTTTGCTCGATAAATTTGGATTTGTGGCTAGGTTGACATCCCGTGAAGTTCCTTCCCCTTTAGATCAAACTCATGCTAGATAACTCCATAAATATATTTAAAAGAGCCGAGAAAGTTATCCCCGGGGGTATTTACGGCCATGTTGCTCCGGCGGCTGGATTACCCGATAGCTTTCCACATTATTGTGATAAAGCAACGGGTCATACTTTTGTGGATGTGGATGGTAAGGAGTGGATGGATTTTATGTGTGGGTTTGGGACGATTCTCCACGGTTACTCCAATCAAGAAATTGAAGACGCTGCCAACGAACAAAGAGAAAAGGGTGCCGTCTTTAATCAACCATCAGAAAAAATGGTTGAACTGGCTGAGATACTTGTGGATAGGATAAATTTTGCCGATTGGGCCGTATTTGCCAAAAATGGATCTGATCTTACAACTTGGGCAATCCGAGTTGCTAGACAATTTACCCAACGCCCTTACATCGTAAAAGCTAAAGGTGCATACCATGGCGTCGACGCCTGGTGTGACCCAGGAATGGGTGGCCGAATCCCCTCAGACAGGCAGGATATTTTAGAGTTTGAATGGAACAAGACTGACCAGCTTCAATCGATATTCAAAAAACATGGAAATAAAATTGCAGGAGTTATTTTAACCCCTTACCACCACCCCGCATTTGCCAAATCCGTGATGCCTCATCCCACTTTTTGGTCAGAAGTAAGTGAGCTATGCGAAAAAGCAGGTTCCTTACTTATTTTAGACGATGTAAGAGCAGGGGGAAGGCTTCATGATAATGGCTCCCATTGTTTTTTTAATTTCGTGCCTGATCTAGCTGTTTATTCAAAAGCTCTGGGGAATGGCTATGCAATTTCTGCGTGTGTGGGAAAACAGAAGCAAAAAGCAGCATCTTCAGAGGTTTTTCTCACTGGAAGCTGCTGGAATGATGCGGTAGCTATGGCCGCTTCCATAGCTTCCTTATCGATATCAAAAAGAGATCAAGTCGCAGAGGAAGTTTTAGCCAAAGGAACTTATTTTTGCTCCAAGCTTACAGATGTCGCAAAGAGCTTCGATATCCCACTTTCCATGACGGGGCCTACATCAATGCCATATCCCTTTATTGAGAACGATGATAATTTATTTAAGATTCAAGAATTTTGTAGGCTTTGTGCAGGGGAAGGTCTGTACTTTCATCCACACCATAACTGGTTTATTAGTAATTCTCACTCATATGAATCTCTTGATTTAGCTATCGAAAGAACTTCCAGAGCCTTAGAGAAACTGTAGGCTAAAATGGATAATTAATTACCACGAGTCAGGATTTTACTCATTGAAAAATCTTCAGATGGGCTACATTCCAAAATTGCATCCTCTAAAACATAGGTAATTCTCTTTAACGCCCGTACCGCGTACAACAAAGTTTCTTCATCTGCAAAGTAGGGTCGAAGCCTAGGCATTACGACAAATGCAAAGTCTCCAAGAAAGGATGCAAGTTCAGAATCATTACATATATCCTGCAGTATCTCGTTTGCTGGATTACCTTTTTCGCATCTATTAACGAAATCCCATATTTGGTCGCAATAGGAAACAAGAAGTGAAAGAACTAGTTCCAATCCTCTTCCAGTTACTTGTTTTTTAAGTTCGATCTGTTCTTCTTTCGCCTCAAAAGGCTCAATGTTATCACTTACAGCTTTAATTAACTCAACACCATCATCCGGGTGAACAAGGGTAGTTCCATCTAAAACCGCACCTCGATCCGTGAAGTTGAAAATAGGGCACCTCAAAGAAATTTCAGAAATTATTTTGCGGTCTCTTGCCAGTAAGACAAAAAATGAGTCTTTACTGTTTTTTGAAAATTCACGGGTATATGATGGTAGTGTTCGGCGTGAACTTGAATGTGCTGCCTCCCTGAATTCTTAGCATACCGATCGCTTTCGTGGACGCCTGATGATAGGTCCATCCCAATTGTAATAATTAAGGAAGGACGCAGGAAACTTGCAAATGCAAGGGCAGTTAGACCAGCATTGTTTGCTGCCAATATATTTGTTTTACTAACACCTTTTTTAGCAAGAAAATCCTCAGCTAACACACGACCAGAAATATATCTCGCTGGCTCCCTCCATTGTTCAGCTCAACTGCTGTGAGATTGAGAGGACAGGATTGCAATGCAGGGTGAAAACCCTCCCGAGCAACTCTCAAAGGACTTATAAGGATCCATACTGATAACGAAATCTGGGGTTAGATTAGCAACTTCTAGAGCTCTCATTGAACTATCACAGGTCACAATGATTAGTCTAAGAAATCCTTTTTTTTTAATCGGAAAAGTCACATCAAGTGATGGACCAGCACCAACAACTAATACAAAAGAATTCCTTCCAAGACCGGACCACTCCGAAGGTACACCTGACAATAAATATCCGGGTAAATTCTTAAAAACTTGATACTGATGTTCAAAACCAGTGGCATATCTTGTTCTTCTATCCCGTGCAGTCGCTTCAATTTTTGAAATAACCAAGGCAAGGACTGCATTATAAAGAGAAGAATTAGAAACGGATGAACTTACCTTGACGACAGGTAAATGATGGTAAGCAAGAGCGATGAAATCGGTTATTTTTTTGCTTAAAATTGAAGTAGCAGTGTGTGAGTCTACAAGCTCAATACATGAAGCATGTAGGGACTTTTATAACTTATATTTTCACAGCACCAAAATATACCACCTGCATGATGCTCTGTTTCTCAAATAATGACATCTTTTGGTACTTCTCCAATTATGATTGCGAGCTTAGCGTTGGGTTCACCAACAGTTGATATCCATGTTGAGGACATTCCAACGAAATAGCAAAGTGCTAAAGACTCTGCCAATCTTTTAAATAAAAAAGATAACTCTTTCTTTCGAATCGACTCGCATATTTAAAGTCTACATGATTGAAAATAATGTTTGATGGAAAGTCCATATTAGTCACGGGTGGAACTGGTTCTTTCGGTAAAGAATTTGTTCGGGCAGCATTGGCCAAGTACCAGCTGAAGAAAATTATCATTTATTCTAGAGACGAGCTTAAGCAAAGTGAAATGCAGGCAAGCCAATTATTTAGTGATCCAGCGGTTCGCTTTTTCCTCGGTGATGTAAGAGATAGAGACCGCCTTGAACTTGCGATGCGGGGAGTTGACTTTGTTGTGCATGCGGCCGCGTTAAAGCAAGTTCCTGCCGCAGAATATAATCCCCATGAATTTATAAAAACCAATGTAAATGGAGCAACAAATGTTGTAGAGGCAGCACTAAAAGCGGGAGTTAAAAAAGTATTAGCTCTCAGTACTGACAAAGCGGTCAATCCGGTTAACCTCTATGGTGCTACTAAATTATGCTCAGATAAAGTCTTTATTGCGGCCAATAGTTACGGTGGAGGAGAGGGTACTATTTTTTCAGTGGTTCGCTATGGTAATGTTGTAGGGAGTAGGGGAAGCGTTGCACCAATTTTTGAAAAGCAAAGAGCAACCGGAAGCCTAACTATTACAAATCCGGAAATGACTCGTTTCTTGTTACCTATAAAGCAGGGTGTCGAGTTTGTTTTCAAATCATTAGAAGGCATGGTTGGCGGTGAACTTTTTATTCCCAAGATTCCGTCCTGCACTGTTGGAGAGATTGCCAAGCTGATTGCTCCCAAATGCGAATGGGATGTGATCGGGTTAAGACCGGGTGAGAAAATGCACGAGACTTTAATACCCGAAGATGAATCCCGTAATGTTTTAGAATTTGATGATCACTTTGTTATCAAGCCCATTAAATCATTTTGGGGAAATAAAATTGGTATAATAGGCGGGAAAGAGTGCTGTGATGGATTTGTTTACGCTAGTAATAAAAATTCTGAACACTGTACTGAGTCCTTGCTTAAGGACATGCTTCAGGATTTTATCCAAAGATAATTTTTTGCAAGGTTGAGTTATGGAAATACCAGCCTTATCTCAAAAAGACTCTCGCCCTTTTATCGTAGCTGAGCTCTCTGGTAATCATGGTGGTTGTCTCAATCAAGCACTAATGCTTGTGGATGCTGCTGCAGATGCTGGTGCAGACGCAATTAAATTACAGACCTATAAGGCAGACACCATAACTGTTAATTCCAAATGCGATCGGTTTTTGTTACATGAAGGTCTATGGAAGGGAAAGTATCTCCACGAGCTTTATGAGAAAGCCATGACTCCCTGGGAATGGCACTCCCAGATAGCAAAACGGGCAAAAGAAAAAAATCTTATTTGTTTCAGTTCACCTTTTGACGAGTCAGCAGTAGCATTTCTGGAAAATGAAATAGACCCACCCATTTATAAAATTGCTTCTTTTGAACTTAATCATTTTCCCCTTTTAAAAAAGATTGGTAAGTTACGAAAACCTGTTCTGGCAAGTATCGGAGTGTCAAATGAAGAAGAAATCGATCTTGCTCTTAAAACACTAAAGCAAAGTGGATGCCCGGAAGTTATCCTTTTATACTGCATCAGTGAATACCCCGCTAAAATTGAAGATTTTGAGTTATCATCTCTTCCCTCAATTCAAGAAAAATTTGGCTGTAAAGTTGGGCTATCAGATCATTCACACGGTCATCTTATGGCGGTTGTAGCTACAGCACTTGGGGCATGTGTGATTGAGAAGCACCTGACTCTGGACAAAGAAAGCACTTCAATTGACGGAGGGTTTTCCTTACTTCCAAATGAATTCAATGATCTGTGCAATGCGGTTAGGGATGCACATAAGGGAATGCAGATCAGCCCATCCAATTCGAAAAATAAGGGTAAGAAGCAAAAGGGCTCAAGGTTTAAAAGATCTATTCTTGTTTGTAAGAATGTAAGAGAGGGAGAATTGCTTAGTGAGCAAAATTTGCGTATTGCCAGACCGGGAGATGGCATGTGTCCAAGCAAATGGGATGAAGTGCTAAATAAATTTGCCTCAAGAAACTTAACAACTGGACATCCATTGAGCGCAGAAGATATTGTGTAAGACTCCACTTTTGCATACGGCTTCATCGTGTGTTATGTTAAGAGATGTATGCTCATAAGATTGGCACCGTCCAAATTCCAAAATTTACTGGTACCCAAGCACAAAGACTAAGGAAGACCTGTATTTGGGTTTCCGTCAATTGCCCCGGCCGAAAATTTACCCTTGAGGAAATTGCAGGTGTTATGTCTATAACCCGTGAAAGAGTTCGTCAACTTGAAGCCTCCGCATTGCGCAAGCTAAGGCATCCATCAAGAATTAAGATACTAGCCGAATTAATAAGATAGTATTTCTAATTTTCAATCTAAAGTCTTTACTTTTTGATACATTTTGGGAGATTGTGAAATTGTGTTCCCTGACAATATCAGCAGAAAAGAAGCTTTTCTTTTACTTAATGGTTTACCTAAACTCGGTCCGATTAGTACAAGCCGATTATTGGTGGCTTTAGAAGGGGACCCCACAAAAATTCTACATGCAAGTAAACAGAAACTTCTTTCGGTCAGTGGGATTGGGGCAGCTATGGTCTCAGCAATCAAGGATGCTAATAATCAAAATTGGTTGGCAAAAGAAGTTAAAAGTTTAGCAAAGCATAATGCGTCTTTCATAACTGATGGTGAAATCCCCAGAGGGCTACATGAAATTTACGACACCCCGCTAGGATTATACCAAAAAGGTGTAATGCCTGATGGCCCTTATATTTCCATAGTGGGCACTCGTATGCCTTCATTATATGCTCAAAAAATTTGCCAACAACTATCAACTAATTTGGCTAAGAAAGGATTTTGTATAGTGAGCGGAATGGCTAGAGGGATTGATGCAATTGCCCACCAAGCTGCCCTGGACGCTAAAGGGAAAACCATTGCATTTTTAGGAAGCGGAATTGACATTATATACCCGCCTGAACATTTGAGTTTATATCGTGAAATTATAGCTACTGGGGCGGTTCTATCTGAATTTCCTTTTGGGCGAAAAGCTGATCGAAGAACATTTCCCATGAGAAATCGTTTAGTTTCAGGAATTTCTTCTGGAACAGTGGTCATTGAATCTGGAGCAACGGGAGGTAGCCTTATTACCGCTAGGTTTGCTGGAGAACAGGGGCGTTCTGTGTTTGCAGTACCCGGGCGGGTTGATCAAACAAGTTCCCTCGGTTGCCACCAACTGATTCGAGAAGGGGCAACTCTTATCCGAAATGCAAATGACATTATCGATGATTTACTTCCTTCACTGGATTTTGATTCCATTACTGCAGGAATAACGAATGAACAAATCCAAGATAATGTGAACAAACAAAGTAGCGAAAAATTTTCTGAAAAAGAAAATACAATCATGCAGGCACTAGAAGCCGATGGCGAAATGAACAGCGAAGAAATCAATTCCAAGACAGCCATGCCAGTACACTCAGTTGCATCTACCTTAACTGCCCTCGAACTTTCAGGTTATATCTCCAAGCGTGCGGATGGAAGATATGAAATTGCATAGATACCAAAAGTTTAATTCTTAGGGTTGCATTTCTCATATTTCCCGTTTGAATGATTTAAAGTTTAGGGGAGCTTTAGGCGAAGACTGAGAGACACTTACGATCCAAGTGTGACCCTTTGAACCTGATGCGATACAGTAACGCCGTAGGGAAAACTCACTGCCCATAAGCAGTGTTTCTTCGGCACCAACCTCATAATTATGATAAAAAAAGTCGAAGATCTCGAAGACAGCCAAAACAACTCAAAACGCGTTTACCTAGACGGAGAAAATCCGGGTGTTAGGGTGCCAATGAAGGAAATCAATTTATCTCCGACCAGAACATCAGAAGATACCGAGATTCATAACGATCCGATACGCGTGTACGACACCTCTGGCCCCTGGGGAGACCCTGCGTTTCACAGGCAGCATGAACTTGGCCTTCCCCCCATTCGAGAGCAGTGGATTGTTGGCCGCAAGGATACTGATTTGATTGAAGGAAGGCAAGCCACCCCAGCAGACAACGGATATCTTTCGGACTTGCATGCACAAAGGTCAGATGAGAAAGGAAAAGACTTACCAGATTATGACCGCGGTAACATTAAAGTAAGAAAGTCTTCAACAGGAAAAGCGGTCACTCAACTGCAATACGCAAGGAATGGAATTATAACTCCGGAAATGGAGTTTATTGCCATTCGTGAAAATATGAAGCTTCAGGCTCTATCTCAAGATCTTGAGTGCTCTGAGGATAGCGACCGAAATAGCTTGCAACACCAGCACCCCGGAGAAAATTTCGGGGCATCTATCCCAAAAGAAATTACGCCTGAGTTTGTTCGAAGTGAAGTTGCTCGCGGTCGTGCGATCATACCGGCCAATATCAATCATCCGGAATTAGAGCCGATGATAATTGGGCGTAATTTCCTTGTTAAAATCAATGCAAATATAGGGAACTCTGCAGTAGCCTCCTCTATTGAGGAAGAAGTCGAAAAGATGAGATGGGCAACCAAGTGGGGTGCAGATACATTGATGGATTTATCAACTGGTAAAAATATTCACCGCACTCGAGAGTGGATTATTAGAAACTGTCCGGTACCAGTCGGAACTGTTCCCATCTACCAAGCTCTTGAAAAAGTACGAGGCAAGCCCGAAGATTTAACCTGGGAAGTTTTTAGGGATACTTTAATTGAACAAGCTGAACAGGGGGTTGACTATTTTACCATACACGCAGGGGTATTGCTTCGTTATGTTCCTTTAACCAGCAAACGCATGACAGGAATTGTGAGCCGGGGCGGTTCGATCATGGCAAAGTGGTGCCTTGCCCATCACAAAGAGAATTTTCTTTACGAAAAATGGGATGAAATATGTCAAATCATGGCTGCCTACGATGTTTCTTTCTCTATCGGTGATGGTCTCCGACCTGGTTCAATAGCTGATGCCAATGATGAAGCACAGTTTGCAGAACTAAAAACCCAAGGCGAGCTTACTACCAGGGCATGGGAGTATGGTGTTCAGGTTATGAATGAGGGCCCTGGACATGTTCCCATGCACATGATCAAGGAAAACATGGAGAAGCAAATTGAATGGTGCCATGAAGCTCCTTTTTACACGCTCGGACCTTTGACCACAGACATCGCGCCTGGGTACGATCACATTACAAGCGGGATTGGTGCCGCCATGATTGGTTGGTATGGTTGTGCCATGCTGTGTTATGTTACCCCTAAGGAGCATCTTGGCTTGCCTGATAGAGAAGATGTCAGGGAGGGTGTGGTTACCTATAAATTAGCCGCCCACGCTGCCGATTTAGCAAAGGGGCATCCCGCCGCTCAGTTTAGGGATAATGCTTTATCAAAATCCCGTTTTGAATTTCGCTGGCAAGATCAGTTCAATTTGTCATTGGATCCAAGTAAAGCCCGAGAATTTCATGACCAAACACTCCCCCAGGAAAATGCAAAGACCGCCCACTTTTGCTCGATGTGTGGCCCCCATTTTTGTTCAATGAAAATCTCCGAAGAAGTCAGGCAGTATGCAAAAGAGCATGGAATGGATTCTGAGCAAGATGCCCTTGTTGATGGAATGAAAAAGAAAGCGGAGGAGTTCAACACATCAGGCGGGGAATTATATAGTTCCTAAATGAATGTCTTTGTAAATGATACCCCACACAAAACTCAGCATGATGTGGATCTCAAAACCTTTCTGCATTCTTTGAAATTAGAAGATTTTCGAGGGTGGGCAATCGCTTTAAATGAAGAAGTAATCTCGGCTAAAAATTTTGAAAGCATGATTCTTAAAGAGGATGACCGACTTTTGTTAATACAGGCCACCCAAGGGGGATGAGCTCATCATTACAAATCGCAATTATTTCATCTCCTAACTTTAGGGAGGGTGAAAATAAGATGATGATTAATCTTTTCAAGGCTGGGGTCACAAAATTCCATTTACGTAAACCTGAGCACTCATCGTCCAGTATTGCTCGTTTACTTAAAAAGGTTCCTTCGGAATATCATAATAGAATCGTGTTACATCGAGCTCCAGAACTGCTTAATGATTTTGAACTAGGAGGCTACCATCATCGCTCAAATGAACCCTTAAGAGAAGTTCCCTGTGCACGCAGTCGCTCCCTTCACCAAATCAATGAACTTCAGGTTGAAACCGAATTACTTGATTATGTTTTTTTTGGCCCAGTCTTCCAATCTATTTCCAAAGTAGGTCACAAACCAAAAGTTTCCCTGCCTCGTCTTGCATTTGCTCTCGATAAATTAGACGCCAAACCCAAAAGGCCTCTAGTCTACGCTCTTGGTGGCATCAGAAGGAATAAAATAAGCACAATTGTAGAAACTGGATTTGACGGAGTTGCCTTGCTTGGCTCAATTTGGGGGAAACCTGATCCAGTTGCAGCTTACAAGGAGTTTAATCACTCCTTACAAAACATGTCACGATTGCATATTCGGTGATAGTGCATCTCCAAAATCAACCTCTTCCAGGGATGCATCCTTTAGCACATCCACTCTATTGCCTAACATCGGATGATGTTAAGCCATCCCATGCAGTGCAAGTAGATCAAATGGTTAAAGCAGGCATAAAACTCATTCAGGTAAGGTCTAAAACCAATTTCTCATCTTTTCATTTGGATCAGCTCAAGGTATCAATCTCAAAAGCTAGGGCTCTTGGTGTATGTGTCATCATCAACGATGATTACTTATTATCTGAAGCATTGGGAGCAAATGGAGTGCATCTCGGAAAATATGATTCACTCCCCTCGGAGACCAGACTTGAACCTGATAGAGATATAATAATTGGCCGAACCGTGCACTCTCTGGAAGATGCCCAAGATGTAAAGTCATTAGGATTTTGTAATTATGTGGGCATTGGACCAATACGAGATTCTTCCACAAAGCCTGATTTGTCGCCTAGCTTGTCCGTTCAGGATATTACCGACATTATATCTGTTCTTTCTCCAATCCCTTGTTTTCTCATTGGCGGATTAACCTCAATAGATTTTCAATTACTAGATAAAACAGGGGCAAAGGGAATATGCGTATGTTCCGGCATTAGCTCCCACCATGACTTTGGATCTTACTTAGCAAACTATTCAGCCGAATCACTAAAATACTATGGCCAAACAACCTGACTGCTTAACATTAGGAGGGAAAAGCTTTCACTCTCGCCTCTTTATTGGGACGGGAAAATTTTCCTCTGGGGAAGCTCTTGGTGAAGTGGTCAAAGCAAGTGGCACGCAAATGGTGACAGTTGCAATGAAGAGAGCCAATCCCACTGCAAATCATGACTCCATTTTGTCTTATTTAACAGAGGAAGATGTTCAAATTCTTCCAAACACATCCGGTGTAAGGAATGCAAAGGAGGCTGTTTTTGTTGCTCAAATGGCCCGGGAGGCACTCCAGACCAATTGGTTGAAGTTAGAAATTCACCCAGACCCTAAGTACCTCATGCCCGACGCTGTGGAAACTTTACAGGCAACCAAAGAACTTGTGGAAGAAGGTTTTGTTGTGTTGCCGTATTGTCATGCAGACCCAGTTCTATGTAAGCAACTTGAAGAGGTTGGGGCAGCTGCAGTGATGCCACTTGGTTCTCCTATCGGCAGCAACAAAGGATTGGAAAGTAGAGAATTTCTGCGCATTATTATCGAGCAGGCTGAGATTCCTGTAGTAGTTGATGCTGGGATTGGAAAACCTTCACAGGCAGCCGAAGCTTTCGAGTTAGGGGCTGATGCCGTGTTAATTAACACAGCGATGGCAGTGTCTCAGGACCCAATAAGTATGGCTAAAGCCTTTCGCTTAGGGGCCGAAGCAGGGCGTGCCGGTTTCCTTGCAGGTTTGGGGCAAACATCTAACCTTGCCAAAGCAAGTTCGCCGTTAACTAGTTTTTTAAACTAAAGGGTAATGAAACCTGAAACATACCTTGAGCTTTTCAACCAGTCTAATTGGGAAGATGTTTCAAGGCTAATCGAGCATATAGCGCCTCAAGATGTTGAATTGGCTTTACATAATAAGGGTGCCGGAGGGTTGCAGGATTTTGCCGCCCTCATTTCGCCAATTGCCTCCAAGAATTACCTTGAAGAAATGGCGATTCTTAGTAACCGCTTAACAGAGCAAAGGTTTGGCAAAGCGATTCGTTTATTTGCTCCCTTGTATTTGTCGAACGAATGTAACAATGTTTGCGACTACTGTGGCTTCAGTCTCGGCAATAAGATCCCACGGAAAACACTGACCCCTGTGGAAATTATAAAAGAAGCAGGTTCTCTGAGGAAAAAAGGCTTTGAGCACATTCTGCTTGTAACAGGTGAATCTGCTCAAGTTGTTGATATTTCGTACTTAAAGGATGCCCTTACCATATTGAATCCATACTTTTCCAATCTTTCCATTGAAGTCCAACCGTTAAAGCAAAATGAATATGAGATTTTAATAGAAAACGGTCTTCATTCTGTTTTTGTATACCAAGAAACCTACAACCGGGAAAGTTATGCTGAGCATCATTTGAAGGGGAAAAAAAGGAATTTTGATTGGCGCATTCAAACCACTGACAGGCTAGGTTGTGCCAAAATCAAAAAAATTGGACTTGGCTGTCTTTATGGCCTCACAAAAGATTGGCGTACCGATGCATATTTTGCTGCCCATCATCTTTCTTACCTTGAAAAAAGGTACTGGCAGACATCTTACTCTATGTCATTCCCCCGACTGCGCCCGTGTAAAGGTGAAACCGATCCCGCCACCGTGCTAGAAGACCGTGACCTTGTCCAACTTCTTTGTGCTTTCAGAATATTGAGCCATGAATTAGAGCTTAGTATTTCCACACGCGAATCTGCTACATTAAGAGAAAATCTTTTACCCTTGGGGGTAACCACTCTCAGTGCAGGTTCTAAAACAAATCCTGGAGGATATGCCGTTGAAGAAAAGTCTTTGGAACAATTTGAAATTTCTGATGACCGTAGCCCAAAAGAAATTTTTGACCTTCTCCAAAATAAGGGATACGACCCCGTATGGAAAGATTGGGATCATGCCTATAATTTAACCGAGCGAGGTAACAATCCTCTTTCGAGGAAAGAAAAAGTTATCCGAACAACTGTTTTAACATGAGTAATTTTTCACCCGATGAAATATCTCATTACCAACGGCATCTCGGTCTTGATAAGATTGGAGAATCCGGGCAAGAAAAGCTCCAGCAGTCATCTATACTTATTGTAGGAGTGGGTGGTCTAGGCTGCCCTGCGTTGCAGTATTTGGTCGCAGCCGGTGTAGGTAGAATTGGGATTATTGATAGCGATTTAGTTGAACTGTCAAATTTACAAAGACAAATTTTGTTTACCTATGATGATATTGGTAAATATAAGGCTGAAACTGCCAAAAATAAAATATCACGGTTAAATCCTCACATAAAAATTGAATATTTTAATGACAGGTTATGTGCAGAAAACATAGAGGAAAGACTAGAGGAATATTCAATTATATTGGATGGGAGTGACAATTTTGAAACTAAATACCTCCTTAACGACGCAAGTGTGTTATTTAACAAAGTTCTGATTTACGGATCTATCTTCGAATTCTCTGCTCAGGTAAGTGTGTTTAATTACAATAATGGACCAACCTACCGTTGCTTATTCCCAGAGCCCCCATCCGCGAATGCATTACCACCTTGTGCAGAATCTGGTGTCCTTGGTGTCCTTCCTGGCATTGTTGGTTCTATACAAGCAAATGAAGCTATAAAAGTAATCACTGGTATTGGGGATACGCTTTCAGGAAAGTTATTATTATTTGATGCATTAAGCCTTAAAACTCAATTCATTCAGGTTAACCTGAGACCTGAATCAAGAAATATCACATCCTTGGCACCAATAAACCTGAAGTGTGCTACTTCGAAGGATGAAGACCTGGGCATTCAAGAAATTGACCCCCTTACAATGATAGCAATGAACGAGTCTGGAAAAACAGATCTCATTATTGATGTCCGAGAACTATGGGAAAGGGAGTTATCCAAAATTTCACCATCTATTCATATCCCACTTGCACATTTTGAGCAGCCTGAAAAAATTGAGTTCCCCGAACTCATTTCTTCAAGTTCCCATATCATACTATATTGCAAGGCTGGGGTTAGAAGTAGAATGGCATGTAAATCATTAGAAGCAATAGGGTATAAAAACCTGTACAACCTTAGCGGTGGCATCACGGAGTGGGGCAATACTCTGAATTCACAAGGTTTATATCAGTGAATGAGTAAACGAATACTTTGCATTGGGGGATCAGATAGCTCAACTGGTGCAGGAATAACCGCAGACCTAGAGGTCGTTAAAGCATTGGGGGCAAAGGGTGTGATTGCGATTACATCGATAACAGCGCAAAGTGATGAAAGATTTTTTTCATCTCACCAGGTTTCCATGGAGGGATTGAAATCCCAGCTCAAATCATCGGAAGCATTACCAATTGATGCAATTAAGATTGGCATGTTACCGGATTGTTATGCGATTCATGTGGTAAGCAAGTTTCTGGATAAACACAATTTGATACCAACTGTAATCGATCCTGTCTTATCGAGCTCGAGCGGTGGAAAGCTTATTAATGCTAAAGACTTTGATATTCTCAAAGAAGAGCTTTTTAGTAAGGTATCTCTGGTAACTCCAAATGCGCTGGAAGTTGAAGAGATTACTGGTCTAACATGCAAAAGTGCCGAAGATGCAATCCTTACTGCTGAGGTTTTTTCAAAGCTTGGTGCACAAGCCGTCTTGATCAAAGGAGGGCATCTACTTGGCCCGACATGTACCGATATCCTTCTCCAACAAGATCAACAGCCACAAGTTTTTACAAAAAAACGCATTAAAAACACTAGGAGGTGCCGTGGTACAGGGTGTCGTTTATCGACGGCTATTGCTTATTATATGGCTTGCGGGGATCCTATCTCCGTTGCCGTTGAAAATGCTACTGCGGTGGTAGACTCCTATATCCAATCCACCACCCTACAAAATCCTTAACGACCAAGTGCTTTTCGGATTAATTCTTCGGTACTCACTCCTTTACCTAGTGCATCAGATGCTTTTCGAATCGCTTGGTCTGCATCAGTAGCTTTATACCCGAGCGTTAATAATGCGGAAACAGCATCCTGGTAGGTTACAAATTCAACAGGTATTTCATCGTTTACCCCATTCTCGCTTGGGTTTAACGAGGGAGCAGATTCTGCTGTTACTGATTTAGGTAAAACCTTATCTTTGAGTTCAACAACAATTCTTTCCGCCGTCTTTTTTCCTAAGCCTTGCGCTTTGGACAGCATGGCCACATCTCCACTGGCAATAGAAGTTTTGAGCATAGGTAATGAAAGGGAACCTAGTAAGTTGATGGCAATCTTTGGGCCTATTCCTGATACCTTACTTACAATCATTTGGAAAAAGTCACGGGATTCCCGATCAATAAAACCATACAAGGTTTGCGAATCTTCTTTATAAACTGCGTGTGTGTGAAGTTTAACATTATGTCCCAGGGCAGGCAACTTCTCTGATGTAGTTAGAGGAATAAGGGTTTCATACCCAATTCCACCAATTTGAATAATTGCCATATTTAATTGGCACTCGATAAGTTTTCCTTCAATAAAAGCGATCATATATTACCTATAATATTTAACTGGTTAGACCCAGAACATCTTGCATGGAGTAAAGACCGGGTGCCTTGTCGATTACCCATTTCGATGCACGCAGGGCACCAGCTGCGAAAATGATACGATCCGTTGCCCGGTGAGTTAATTCTATTCGCTCTCCAATACCCGCAAACATCACGGTGTGTTCTCCTACAACATCACCTCCACGAAGAGCGTGCGAACCGATCTCTTTTCTTGGGCGTTCTCCAACCATTCCTTCACGTCCATGGCAAAGGTTTGTATCATCCAGGCCTCTAGATTCCTTAAGGATTTCCAGTAATCGATCAGCGGTACCACTAGGGGCATCTTTTTTTAAACGATGGTGCATTTCAATTACTTCTGGATCAAAGTCGCTGGTTGCATCCAATACCCTGGATGCTTGCTCGGTGAGATAAAATAACAGGTTCACTCCGGTTGAAAAATTACCTGCCCAAACAACTGGAATTTTTTGGGTAAGGGTGACGATTTCTTCTCGAACCTGTTTTTCATGACCGGTTGTGCCAATCACCATGGGTTTGTGGTACTCTGCTGCTACTTTTGCTAAAGGAAGAGTTGCATCTCTTAATGAAAAATCTATGACAACATCACAGTCGCCCATAAACTCTTGCGGATTGTCCCCAAGATCAACCGGATAAGAGATTTCGCATTGGTGGTCTTCAGCAATCGATTTAATTGCTTGTCCCATTCGTCCGCGGGCTCCGCTCAATAATATTTTTTTGAAACTCATGAAATTGTTAGGTTTGCTGCTATTTTCTTTAATAAATCCAAATTCTTATCTGATGGAGGGCATAAGGGAAGTCTTACCTCGGCTGATGAAATTAGCCCTTTCAAGAGTAAGAGTATTTTGATTGGGACTGGGTTTGGTTCACAAAATATATCGGTGAAAAAAGAATAGTTTGATAGATGGAGTTTTCTCGCTTCCTCCAATTGACCATTTTGAAGAAAAGAAACTAATTCGGAGACTTTTTCAGGGATAATGTTTGATGCTACGCTAATCACTCCTTTTGCCCCGCAAGCCATAAAAGGTAAAGTCAACCCGTCATCGCCTGAAAGAACAATAAAGTCATCATCAACAACAGCCATTGTCTCGGACACTTTCGCAGACTTACCTCCTGCCTCCTTAAGTGCACAAATATTTGGGTACTTATCCCTGAGTCGTAATACGGTTGAGGTCGATATCTCAATCCCGCAACGAGATGGTATGGAGTAGAGAACAATGGGTTTTTCCGTTCTTTCAGCAAGAGCTGATAAAATGGGCAAATAACCCATCTTGACTTGGCTTGTTGTAATACGGGGCTACCAAAAGAAAAGCATCTGCACCTAAGCTATCTGCTTTTTGAGTAAGCTGAAGTGCCTCTTCTGTAGAATTTGCACCGGTTCCCGCAATCACAGGAAGTTTGCCACCCACATGATTAACAGTCTCCTTTATGACCTGCAAATGTTCATTCTCACGAAGGGTAGGGGACTCTCCGGTTGTACCACACGGCACAACGCCAGTGACGCCACCTTTTAATTGCCTTTCAAGTAACTTCGATAGGTCCGTATAGATTAACGTCTCCATCTTGCATGGGTGTGATGAGAGCTGTGTGAGCTCCGTGAAGTAGATTCTTGTCCATTATGAATAAATATGCGAGAAAGGATATTCCCGCGTTAATTTTCCATCTCCTTTCTCGAAGGGAAAATTTCAGTGGTCAACTTTTTAATGGTGGAAACTCAAAGGATTCGTAATTTTTGTATAATAGCGCATGTCGATCATGGCAAGACTACCTTGTCTGATCGATTACTTGGAAAGTACCCAGACTGTGGTAAAGCGTGATATGAAAGACCAACTGCTCGATTCGATGGATCTTGAGCGGGAACGCGGCATAACGATCAAATGTCATCCGGTCTCGATGACTTACCGGCTACAAGATGGAGAAGAGTACCTATTTAATCTTATTGATACACCCGGGCATGTTGATTTTTCCTATGAAGTTTCTCGTAGCCTAGCCGCTTGTGAAGGTGCATTACTTTTAATTGATGCATCACAGGGCGTGGAAGCACAAACCCTTGCGAATGCGCAACTTGCCGAGTCTCAAGGTTTAGAAATTATTCCAGTTATTAATAAGGTGGACCTACCCAGTGCAGACATGTGACCGAGTTTCTAAAGCAAATTGAGGACATCCTCGCAATTCCCGCTGAGGAAGCAATTCATGCAAGTGGGAAATCAGGCATTGGTGTAAATGAAATCTTGAAGCGGTTGTTCACCGCCTTCCTTCTCCCCGATGGAGCGATTACACCAAGCCCCGAGCCCTCGTTTTTGACAATCAATTTGATTCTTTTAAGGGAGTCATCTGCTATGTCAGAGTGTTTTCAGGTTCTTTCCATAAAAGTGGAAACTTACTTCTGATGAGTGATAAACGTAAAACTCAAATTAAGGAACTTGGTCAGTTCTGCCCCCAACCTGTACCAACAAAATCTTTAAATGAAGGTGAGGTTGGCTATATGTGTAACCGGAATTAGAGATGTAGCTGAAATTAAAATCGGTGATACCTTAACATTAGCCGATAACGAGGCGGAAGAAATGCTTCCCGGTTACAAGGATGTTCGCCCCATGGTATTTAGCGGTCTTTATCCGCTGGATACATCCGATTACGAGAAACTGAAGAAAAGTGTTGGGAAACTCCGCTTAAACGATGCAGCGTTCACCTTTCAGTCTGAAACATCTGTAGCTTTAGGCTTTGGTTTTCGTTGTGGATTTCTTGGCCTTTTGCATATGGAGATCATTCAAGAACGGCTTCGCCGAGAGTATGATCTTGACCTCATTTCAACTTACCCGAGTGTTGTATACAGAGTTCATATGACCACAGGCATTGAGCTAGAGATTGATAACCCCTTGGAGTTGCCGGACACCACTGAAATATCAAAGATTGAAGAACCCACGATACTGGCAAGAATCCATGCCCCAAATCACTGTATTGGTGATTTACTGGCCCTTGTTACCGAAAAAAGGGGTTCATGTAGTAATACAGAAACGATAGACGAAACTAGGGTTATGCTTACCTGCCATCTTCCACTCAATGAGATTCTTGTAGATTTCAATGACCGATTAAAAAGTGTAACCCATGGATATGGGTCTATGGATTATGACATGGATGATTATGTTGAATCAGACTTGGTACGCATGGAAATATTAGTAAATTCTGAACCTGTGGATGCTTTCTCAACCATTGTACACAAAGATAAAGCAGAAACGAGGGGAAGGGCACTTTGCTCAAAACTTAAGGAAATTTTGCCCCGTCAGCTTTTCAAGATTTCTTTACAAGCAGGTGTCGGAGGTAAGGTAATTGCGAGGGAGACCATCAGTGCAATGCGTAAAGATGTGACCGCGAAATGTTACGGGGGAGATATAAGCCGAAAGAGAAAACTTTTAGACAAGCAAAAAGAAGGGAAAAAAAGAATGAAACAAATAGGAAGTGTAAATATTCCCCAAGAAGCTTTTGTACAAATATTGAAAAGCTCATCCTAACTCATGATGAACCCAAAAAAAGCAAGCCGCACAGAAAAAAAAGGGGCAAAAGAAATATTACGCCTTGGACTCAAAGTCTTCGCTTATCGAAAAGATGTGATCTCGTCTGAAGAAAGGGAGGAGTTAGAGTCAGCCAATACTGAACTGGCTAAGCAATTAAAAGCAAAACCAGTTTATTCCGAAAATCTTGAAAAAACCGCAAAAAGAGTAGACCTAGCTTTGCAAAAATCAGGATCTTTGTACTACCACAAAAAATCTTGGGTTGAAAATGTGGAGATGCTTTTAGTCGCAGCTATTGTTGTAATTGGAATTAGGAGTTTTTTCGTTCAACCTTTTATTATTCCTACAAACTCGATGTATCCATCTTTCTTTGGGATGCAGCCGAAGGTTTACGAGGGAAATGAGGATATTCCAAATGTTGCGGAGCGGGCAATCGATAAGATTCTGCTAGGTGCCTCTCATTTCAGCGTGGAATCTGAAAGTAAAGGCAAATTATACCTCAAGCTCCAAAGTGGAGCACCATTCCGATTTGTTCAAGGTACATTTCCTCATGGAAGGTTTTTTATTTTTCCTAATACACTCAAGGAATACATTTTTGAAATTGGTGGAAAAGATCACAAGCTTTTAGTGCCAGCAGAGTTTGATTTGGACGAGCTCTTAGCTCGAAAATTTGCCGGAATTGAAGATCTGAGAGACTTACCATTAATTGTTTCCCAAGATCATGGGTTTATGGGGAAACGTCTTAAGCTCAGTGACCAAATTCTCCAAAAAGGTGACATCGCTCTTGCATTTGATATCTTACTCGGAGATGCCTTATTTGTAGATCGTATGAGTTATAATTTTGTAACACCAAAATCTGGAGACCCTGCAGTTTTTAGAACTGGAAAGATCGATCAATTTAACCGTTCGTTAACTATGCCTGTACGTCCAATTGGTGAAGATAAGTATTACATTAAAAGACTCGTTGGTGAACCTGGTGACACCCTAGAGATGAGAGTTCCCGAATCTATTTTTACAAATGGAACAGATCTTAGAAAAGGTGTTCCTGGCATACTTTTTAGAAACGGTCAACCAATCTCAGGTAAAACCGCTTTTAACGAAAATAGAAAAAGAACTGAAATTCTCTCCAAATCTCCTAATCAAGAAAATACTCTAGGATATCCAGGTTATCGAGCGGATGGATTATTATCTAATAAAAGCATATTAGTAGTTCCTGACCGAAACAGTTCAATTAACCCAACTAAGAAAAAAGCCTTCTTTGCTATGGGCGATAATTCAACTGATAGTTTAGACGGTAGGTCTTGGGGATTTGTACCAGAAAATGAAATCATCGGGAAAGCATTATTTGTCTATTATCCATTTACTAAAAGATGGGGGGTTTCAGAGTAAGTATAGTTATTTCGCACAATATACATTATGTCTAATCAATGCATTGAAGCAGAATGGTTACCACAGCGAGCAGCTGGCGGGCTTTTGCACCTTACATCCCTTCCATCGGATACTGGTGTGGGAAATTTAGGTGGCAGTGCGTATTCATTTATCTCATTTCTCGAAAATGCTGGATTCCAATTTTGGCAAATGTGTCCAGTTGGCCCAACCGGTTTTGGGGATTCTCCATATCAAGTATTTTCTTCTTTTGCAGGTAATCCCTACCTTATCGATTGGAAACCAATTCAAGATCAAAACCTAATCTTAAACAGTGAATTGCAAACCCTGCAGAACCTTCCAAAAGATGAAGTTGATTATGGAGGGTTATATGAAATTTTTTTTCCCGTAGCTCGAAAATCTTATCAGCGTTTTTCAACTAACACATCCGTCTTAGATCATCTTTACGGAAGTTTTTCACTCTTTTTAGATAAAAATAAAGAATGGCTTGATCCTTACTGCCATTTTCAGACCTTAAAAAAAGTATACAAAAATCTTCCTTGGTGGGAATGGCCACGCGACTGCCATCAAAATATTGATGAAGTTAAGGAAGATCCTGAATTTAAATTTAACCAGTACTTACAATACATTTTCCGTGGGCAATGGTTTAAACTTAAAGAGTTCGCTGAGAGTAAAAATATAAAGTTAATCGGAGATCTTCCTATTTACTGTGCCCCTGACTCTGCCGATGTTTGGAGTGAGCCCGAATTATTCGAAATTAATGCGAACGCATCGGGTTTCACTAATGTGGCAGGTGTACCACCTGATTATTTTAACGAAAATGGTCAATATTGGGGGAATCCACTGTATGCTTGGGATAAACATGCCGAGAATAACTATTCTTGGTGGATGAAGCGCTTGTCTTTACAACTCGAACTTTTTGATGTAGTTCGGATTGATCATTTTCGAGGTTTTAACGACTATTGGAGCATAAGTACAGAACACAAAGATGCAAAACTCGGGAAATGGGTTAAGGGTCCAGGCTTGGATTTTTGGAAGGTTACCCAAGAAAAATTTCCTTCCATGCCCTTCTTAGCAGAAGACTTGGGGCTGATTTCTGAGGAAGTTCGAAAACTTAGGGATGATACTTCCCTTCTTGGGATGGCAGTTCTACAATTTGCATTCGATGGCGACTCCCTAAACCTCTACCTGCCTCATAACCTTGCCCAGAATCTGGTCCTGTACACCGGGACGCATGATAATGATACGGCTAAAGGATGGTTCGACCACTTATCTCAAGAAATTAAAGATAACTTTCGCTCCTACCTAAATGTTTCTGGGCATGATGTAAGTTGGGACATGCTTCGCTGTGCATACCGAACCGTTTCTCCTCTTGTTGTAGTGCCCGTTCAGGATGTCTTAGGTCTAGGGTCTCAGGCGAGATTAAATCAACCCGGTATTCCTCAAGGAAATTGGACTTGGCGGTTAACCTTTGAGCAACTTGATCATCTTCATTTCCAACATTCCAAATACCTTCGTGAGCAGGCCAAAATCTGTGGAAGGTTGCTATCTAAACCGTGACGATTGCCGTTTAAATGAAAAGAAGTTTGAAAAAAGAAATTAAGGTTGATCGAATATTTCCTTATTTTTTACTCTTAAAGCCCCTTTGGCTTCCTTTTTCGGGGGCACTCATTTGCGGTATAATATATGGGGTTTCAAGCGGGTTTGGTTTACCTTTTATGATGGAGCAGATCTTCCCCAAAATTTTCCCAAGCGACTCCATAGATGACACCCAAAAACTCGAAACGCTTGATTTAGTTTTATATGTTGGATGGTTTCCATTGGTTTTTCTAATTCGTGGTGTAAGTGGTTATTTCAATACTTATCTGATTAACTTTTGTGGAGTGAAAGTTTTGGAAAAAATCCGAGTTCAAGTTTTTACTAAACTACAAAGACTCCCTCTGTCTTTCTTCCACAAAAATCAGGAAGGTGATTTACTTAGCCGAGTAAGCAATGATACCGGACAATTGCAAAATGCCGTGCTTTCAATCAGCAATGATCTAGTGAGACAACCCATTACATTTGTTGGAGCCGTTGCTGCACTCGTTCTGATTGCGCTACAGAATGAAGGCATGTCTTTTGTTTTACTGTGTCTTTTAGTTGTACCTATTTGTATTTTTCCAATCAGAAAAATTGGACAAATTCTATTGGTTAAAGCTCTAGGTATGCAGGAAACTGCTGGCGGTATGACCGCTATCTTAAGCGAAAATCTTTCTGCATCTCGAGAAGTTAGAGCCTTTAACCTTGAAGACAGGGAAATCCAAAGGTTTAGAGATTCTTCCAGGGAATACTTATGGGCAAGAATGAAGGTAATCAAATATTCCCACCTGCTTACACCAATTATTGAAATCATCACTGCACTTGGAATATCGGTTGCTATATTCCAAGCCTCTAAAACAGGAATAAAACTGGAAGCATTTATTCCAGTCATTATGGCACTGTACATGTCATACGAGCCGATAAAAAAACTTGGTTCAATTCAAAATCAGCTCAAGCAGGCACTTGCATCTATTCAGAGAATTGATGACATCTTGGATGCAGAGGAAAGTGTGGTCGATCCTGTAAATCCGATTTCAAAAGAGCTAGTTGGTGAAATCCAATTTCAAAATGTATCTTTCTCTTATGATGAATCAGATAAGGCGTCCCCTGCCCTCCATAGTATCAATTTAGCTATTGAGCCTGGCGAGGTTGTGGCACTCGTGGGTCCTAGCGGTGCAGGTAAAACCACACTTGCCGGCTTATTACCTAGATTTTTTGATCCAGTAGAGGGAAAGATCCTGATAGACGGCATTGATATAACTCACCTCAACTTGCGCAATCTAAGGGAATCAATTGCTCTCGTGCCACAGAAACCCTTCTTATTTGATCTATCAGTTGAAGGTAATATAAAACTTGGCAAATCACAGTATACTGGAAACTCCCTGCTTGATTCTGTAGAAAAAGCAAATGCTGCAGAATTCGTCTATGAATTACCAAATAAATTAAAGGAGAGATTAGGTGAAAATGGAAACAGGCTTTCAGGCGGGCAAATCCAACGCCTTGCCATGGCACGTGCCTTTTACAAAAATTCTCCAATCTTGATACTTGATGAAGCCACATCTGCCCTAGATTCTGAAAACGAAAATATAATCCATGAATCTATGGCACAGCTTATAAAAGGGAAAACAACTATTCTGATAGCCCATCGATTTAGTTCCATCCGATTGGCCACCCGAATCATTGTAATGGATGGTGGTAAAATAATTGCGAATGGGAAACACAAAGAGATCTATGAAAGCTGTGAACTATACAAAACTCTCTACGACCGTCAGGCTTGAGAAAGGTTGTGGTTTTTAACTTTTCTTCATTCTTGCTCCCTCATTTAAAAGCTTGATTATTTGCAGACTATCACTGGGCACTCCTTTAGGGCACGCCTCAGTAGCACGTAAATAAAAGGGTAGCACCGACCGTAAAAAACAAAGCAGGTTTGAACAAAAAAAACCGGCAAGCAGCACTTCAAGCCAAATAAATAAAGCACACTCACTAATTATGACAGGAACGATGATGACAGTGAGCAATGATAAAATCGGACCAGCTAAGAGAATACTCACTTTCCTGGTCAGGCACAGTCTTTGTTCTTGAAAACTAACATATCCTATTAAGGGAGACTTAAAAGAAATATGAAACTCACATCTGCCTATTATATTTTTATAAAAAGGTCTCTCTCCCACATTTATCGATACAGGTCCATGGGTAAAGAAAAGAGTTGGGATCAAATGGCCAATTTCGTGTATTAAGGTAGCAAGTGAACGGCTTGCATACATGGAAACCCATGCAAGCACAAGCCACGGTACCCCTTCTAGGCTAAAGTAATTTATATAGTCCCCCAAAATATACATATTATCAAATGATCTTGAATACATTCATTGGATGCGCGAAGTATAATGTCATAGCAATCTTTTATGTTTCGATTTCTTTATAATAAATTTTTTACCCCAAAGCTAAATGTACGCGTCCCTCACACCAAAGGCTTATCTTTGACTGATATGAATCAATTTGGAGAAGAACAAGAGTCTTTGCAATGGATTGGTGTGGACCTAGATGGAACGCTGGCAAATGCCGACCCCTGGCAGGGATTTGAGCACATTGGAAAACCAGTACCGAATATGCTAAAACGAGTAAAGATTTGGTTGGAACTTGGATATAAAGTTAAAATCGTTACGGCACGGGCCCAGAATCCTGAACTTGCCATTCCTCCAATTCAAAAATGGCTTACAAAGAATGGACTACCCGATCTTGAAATTACCAATGCTAAAGACATGAACATGATTGAACTTTGGGACGATCGTTGCGTGCAAGTTATACCTAATACAGGAAACCCAATTGGGCCCAACCCTGAGCCTTACAGGCGAACTTAGGCACAATATAGAAAGTTATAGCAGTCAATTTCCTTAGAAATATGTAGGTAATGTGTACCTTTTATTTTGATCCCTTCATCAAAAGGATTTAAAATAGCTTCATGAATTGGTGGGGAAAACTTGTCGGCACAGGTGTAGGAATGCTTGCTGGTCCCATTGGAGCAATGGCAGGAGCTGCAATCGGTCACTTGTATGATGACAAAACTGTGCCTAAGAATGAGCAACAAGCTCGAATTCTATATCTTGCCTATTTTTTCTCTTGTGCTGGAAAAATTGCTAAAGCCGATGGAGTGATTTCAGAGTCAGAAATTAAAGTAACCCAAAGCCTAATTGATCGACTAAAATTAAATAAAAAAACAAGTGATTTTGCCAAAAATGTATTCAGGAAATCTAAGGCAAGTAAAAGGCATATAGAGAAAGATTATCATGAACTGGGCCAATTGATTAAATATGATATAACAGTTGGACAAAGCTTTCTCGGCGGTCTTTTTGAAATTGTCCAATCCAATGGTAAAACTTTTAATCGGAATCAATTGCTCTTGCTTTTTCTTGGGGAAGAGAAATTAAAACTACCAGCAGGAACAATAATATCTTGGACTAAAGGAGGATACTCTCCCCCCCACCCTAATCACATAAATACTTCAAATTATACTATTACCCTAGAAGAATCTTTTGAAACTCTTGGTCTGCCAAGCAATTCTTCTAATGAAGAAATTAAAAAAGCCTACCGCGAAAAAGCTTCTCATTTTCACCCTGATAAACTTAGTAGTAAAAACCTGCCCTCCGAATTTTTAGATTTTGCAAATTCACAGCTTGCCAGGATTAATCAAGCTTTTGAAGAAATCAAAAAAAAAACGTCCTACTCTATAATACGCCCGTCTCTCATCCTGATCACACGGTTACAACTTTGGGCAAGCTCAATGTTATGGGTTACGAGTAGAACTGAGATGTTTTCTTCTGTCGCAAGTTTTGATAAAACAGAATAAACTATTTTTGAATTTTCGCTGTCAAGATTACCAGTGGGCTCATCTGCAAGAATGAGCGATGGTGAATTAATAATGGCACGGGCAATTGCAACACGTTGCTGTTCTCCACCGGACAATTTGTGAGGGAAACGACTAGCTTTATCAAGTAAGCCAAATTTATCTAAAACATTTCTAGCTTTTTTATGTGAAGTTGTTGCTGAATGGCCTGCCTTTCGCATGGGTAAGGCAACATTATCTAAAACTGATAACTCTTTGATTAAAAAGTGAAATTGGAAAACAAATCCTAATTTATGATTTCTTAAAACAGTTCTGGTTTGGTCATCACACTTTAATACATCCTTTTCGTGTAAGAAAATATCACCACTATCTGGCCTGTCTAAGAGACCAAGCAAGTAAAGCAGAGTACTTTTCCCGCAGCCTGACGGACCGACAATAGAGGTAATCTCACCTGGTAGCAGTTCCATAGAAACATCTTTCAAAACATGAGTGGGAATACCAGCCTCGTTAAAAGAATACCGTAGGTTTTTTGCTTGAAGTAATGGAGAATGTTTCATGGGTCGCTTAGATACTTCGTAATTAAAGTGTTTCTCTAATGATCTTGGCGGGTTCAATCTTTCCAGCTCTACGGGCTGGTATCCAGCTAGCAATTATAACAAAGACAGATGCTATGGTGATTGCCCAGAGGTAATGGGAAATATCCCAGTTAACAACAAAGCTATCAGTTGAAAAGATACCCCGGATTCTTAGTGGAATTTCTGAAATAAAATAAGTGCCAATGAAACCGAAAATACAACCTGATAAAAGACCTATGAACAATATGATCACCCCTTGCCAGAGAAAAACAGCTGAAGCATCAAAACGAGAAAAACCCATTGACCTCAAAATCGCAATATCCCTGGTTTTTTCTATAACCATGATAGCAAAGACATTAAAAATTCCTAAGCCAGACAAAAGCAAAATACTTGAAACAGTAATGGCAGAAGAGATGCGTAAAGCCTTAAAAACATCGAGCCAAACTTTTTCCCGCTCCTGCCAACTTACTGAACGGTGACCTAAATGGTATTGGATTTGTGCGGCTAATTCAGGTGCTTTTTCTGGATTGCTGAGTCCTACCTGAAAAAAAGAACCAGCAAATCTTTCTCCTTTGAACTGCCTGGCCGTTGAAAGATGGATGTAAATCCGGTTTTTATCAATTTGACTGACACCGGTTTCAAAAAGGCCAGCAATTTTCAATTGGATGGTACCTGTGCCCCCCTTCATAACAACACGGTCACCCTTTTTTAGCATGAGTCTCTCAGCAATTCTACTTCCAACAAGTATCGACATCGGGTCAGTAGTGAAATTATCCATAACTCCCCCGATCAGTTGATTATCAAGTTCAGAAACCTGACTATGGTCATGATGCCTAATTCCATGGAAAATCACAGGGAAAGAACGACTCACCCCTGACAACTCAGCAGTACCTTCAAGAACTTCAGAAATTCCAGTGATACCTTGGTAACTTGCTAAAGCATTTCTGATTTCGTCAGGAAAAACAATACCTTCTGTATACCTTGCTTCCTCACGAGAGCGGAAGAAAAACTGAGACTTTCCATCTTCAGAGACTTTACTGACTGTCCCATCCATATCTTGAAAACGATCTGAAATCTTAATCGCTCCATTTGTACCAAGGATAGTGCGAATAAAAAAAGCCTCAAAACCTGAGGTCTGAGCTTGTGTAATTACAAAAAAAGAAATGCCAAAAATTATTCCTATCAAGCTCATTGCCATAGACCGCTTTCTTCCAATTACATAACGGCAAGCGATTTCGAGTGTGAGCAAATTCACAGAATGGATTAATTATTCCAATTGATGATAGATGGTTTTACCTTCTGTTCATCATAATAAAGATGAGGTGTTTCAGAGATAACCAGATCACCTTCGGCTAAACCCTCTAGGATTTCGATAGTTTCAAGACTTGATGCACCGATCTTTACTGGGGTTATCTTCACTTTATTATTCCTAACACATAAAATAGAATCACCAAGAAGAGCTTTTCTAGGAATGATTAATGCCTGGGTAACATTTTGTTTGATAATTTCAGCCCTACCCGATGCACCAATAGGAAGGCTAGTATTCGAATCAAGGGTAAGGAAAGCATCCCTGCGACCAGTGCTTGGATCAATTGTTGCAGCAATGCGATCTACAACACCTTCATGAATTTTATTTTTGGAAGAAAATAAAGTAACACCTGCAAGATGCCCTTCCTGCAAACCCGAAAAATCTTCCTCACTTAGGGAAACTTTGATCAATCGAGCATGCGAAAGTAATTTCCCCACAATTTGACTACCAAAAACAAAATCCCCAGGTTTAACAGTGGAAGAAACCAAGATTCCTGCAATTGGGCTTTTAATAAAACATTTCTCAATCTCATTTTTTAAACGCTCGATTTCCATATCGAGTAATTTTAATTGTTCTTCTTGTGATATAACTTCATGCTCTAAAGAAATTCGAAGTCTATGGAAATGATTTTCTTTCTTCTCTAGGTCTAAATTGGCAACGGCATCAACTTCAGAAATAGCACGCACGGCAATGAGGTCTTTCTCCTCAATCTCGATCTGGGAAGATAGTTGGGATCCCGCCTGAAGACGCTTTTCGTAATAGGTCTTATTCAGCAATACACGATTCAAACTACGATTCAAATCGCTACTATTTAGTACAAATAATGTTTGATTAGCTTCGACTTTGACAGGTTTACCATGAGGAAGAAGTATAGAAAAGGTTGCTCTAGCATTTGCCTCAGAACGCAAATCAAAACTCTGATCAGCAAGAACAACCACATTGCCGTTTATGGAATCTTTAATGTTGCCCACTTTGGCACGAGTAACAAAGACTTTCTCTTGTACTCCATTGTAAAAGAAGGACAAAAATAAAAGAACAGAGCCGATTCCTACAAAAAGTATGACTTTAATGGAAAAGAATTTACTCTTTGTGTTATTCATAGTCCGAAATAATAAAGGTTTGGTAACGGTTTCTGATCTTAATGTATTGGCAAATTGATTGAAGTCTATTGATTTTGGATTGGTCTAAAGAGATTTGAGCATCCATGAATTGTGAAATTGTAATTCGGTTAGACTCCATTTCTATTTTGCTAATAGACAATTTTTTCTCGGCAAGGATAACAAGTTCTCTTGCCATATTGACTTGTTTAGCAATTGATTTTAATTGGTCTCTCATATTTTCAAGTTCTAAACGAAAAGATCTACTCTCTCTTTCCAAATTTAGTTCTAATCTTCTTTTAGAAGCTAATGCTTTTAGTTTCTCTGCTTTACTTTTGGAGGAATCCCATAAAGCCCAGTTTACTTCAAGTCCGACTAAATAATTATTTCGAACAAAGCTGGTCTCATTATTGGCCAAAGGAACTTGATCCTGAAAGAAGGCACCTACCAAATTAACTTTAGGTCTAAGACCACTTTGGGCTATAACCAAATTCTGCTCCTCAGCGTTGATTCTAACTTCTATTTGTTTCGCAGATTTTGATGAATGACCAGATATTAAAAGAGGAATTGACTTCCCGAAATCATGATCAAGTTGAAGGGACATAAATGAATTGTTGACCTCTTGAAATTTTAATGGATCGCTCCATCCAGTGAGTTGAGCAAATTTGTTTCTTGCTGTGATTAACGAACGGTTTAAATCCTCAAGTATAATTTTTTGCTGGAGGAGTTGGATATTTGCATCCCTGACAATTAGATCACTGGACAAACCATGTTTATTTCTTTTTTCAACCTTTTTGAAATTTTCTTTGGATGAGTTAAGGTTAGCTTTTCCAAGTTCGACTTGGTTGTTTAATACGATTAGATCTAAGTATGAATCCCGTGCTTTTGATTTCAGCTCTGATAACAAATGAGTAAAGTTATTTTTGACTGTAGACTGTTGTAAAAGTGCAATTTTACTTTGTGCTTTCAATGCTCCCCAATGAAATAAGGGTTGCCTTACCGTGAGGGATCCAAAGAAATGTTCTCTGCCGTAATAGGATTGGTTCGGACGATCTTCGTAAACAGATTGCCCTTGAAGATTAAGATTTACCTTTGACCCTTCAGCAGATTTCGCAAGTAATGTATTTGCGCGAGCGATATCAATCCTCTTCTTTTCTTCGATCGAAATGGGTGCCTGATCCTCGAGTTGTAAAATAATTTGCCGAAGTTCCTTAAAGTGAGCTTCAGGCGTCTCAGCAGGGTCAAAGCTTGTATTCGCAAGTGCTGCAGTACAAAACCAGTAAGAAAGTAAGGTCACAGTAACTAGTTTCATTACAACCATCATATAATTGAGCTATTAGAGCTCAACGCTAAAGAAAAATTGACTAATTTGAGAAAACGGATGGAAACATTTCAACCAATTGTGTACCAGTCCATTGCTCAACTTGATCTTCAGAGTCCGCTCGAAAAAAGGAAACCTCTTCTTCGGTTATTTCTGAAGCAGTGTTTCCCCACGCAGATCTTACATAAGTGGTAACATTAGCAATTTCTCGGTCAGTGATAGGAACGGCAGCCATATTAACGGCAGCGGATGTGCCGTAGACCTCCCCCTTAACCGTAATTTCACCTTTAAGTCCTTTAAGGATGATATTTGAGATTAGAGCGGGGTCCGAGGTAACCCACTTTGAGCCAGCTAATGGAGGATATTGTCCTTGTATTCCAAGACCATTTGCTTGGTGGCAAGACGCACAACGAACAGCAAATACTTTTTTTCCAGATTCAATTTTTCTCTCAATCCTTAAAGACTCCTTTTCTTCTTCGGTAAGTACGACAATTTCAGTTGGAGGATGTAATTGAAATTGATTAGTACTGTGGGCAAGTTGGATGGAACAGACAAAAATTAAACAACCAAACACGAAGACAAAAACCAGTGGCGCGATCAAAAAACCTTTTGTGGGTGGGTGCTTATCCACATTGAGTTTCGAGTGAATTTCTACCATGTCTTGGTCGGACATTAAACCCTGTGACTGATTATTGTTGTTCTTTTTTGTCATGGAATTACTCGTCGACGGCATTTAATTCGGCTGCTGTCCACATTTGCATGGGTGCTCTTCCTTTAATTTGACTTCGAACAGCAGAAACTTCAAGTGAGGTAACAGCGGAAGCTGAATTGCCCCAATCATTTCTAATGTAAGTCAAAACATCGGCTATTTGTTGATCAGTTAAAGATCCGGGTGGAATCCCGGGAGGGGCCATAACATTGTTATACTTTATCCCATTTACCTCGATTTCACCCATCAGACCGTAAATTGATATTTTAATCAATCGTTCCTTATCACCAAGAACCCAATCAGACCCTGCTAGTGGAGGGAATTGTCCGGCTAGTCCTTCCCCAGTGGGTTGATGGCAAGTAAAGCAAAGCCCGCCACCTGGTGCAGCTTTCATATATATTTCCTTTCCGGATGCTATTTGTGTATCTAGCCATGATGGTAAGGATGATTGGTTGGAATCAAAATCCAAAAGATTTTCTTTACCAGCAGCTTCATCAGGCTCGTCTTCCTCATTAATTACAAATGCCATTTCAGGGAGTTCATAATCTTGATGCAAAGAACGAATGTATGAAACTAAGCGTTTGGCACGAATAGAAGGAACAATAAACCTAGAAATATTAGAATCATCAACCACAGTTATAGATTTATCAGAAGGCTGGTCGACCTGGTCGTATAAAAACGGACTCGGAGGGCATAAGGATTGAGGTACCAAAGACTGGGGTTCAAATAGATGTTTGTGTAACCATTCTAAATCAGGTTGCCTGCGTCCGACATTGGCTAGGTCAGGGCCGATTCGTGTGTTACCAAGTAAGACATGTTCCTGATGTATATAATCTCTAGCTACTGAAGGGCGCTGCCCCCAACCACGCTCTACATCAAAACCAGCTTCTACCATACGTACCTGTTGGGTATGGCAAGTCATGCAACCCAAAGCCAAATATTCCTTAGAGCCTTGTTCGGCTGTGCCTGATAAAGGTAAAGGATACAAGTCAGCATCTAAAGGAATATTACCATCATCATCAAGATTTTGTGAAGATGGGGACAAATCCCCAAACTGAGCACGAGCACCGACGACAAAAGCAAGCCATGCAACGCCGAGGCTGAGAAAAATACCAATAGTAAATTTGAGAAGATTATTCACGCAGATGTCTCCGGTTTTGACTGGCTATCACCACAGGTCCAAAAAGCAAAGGGGTTTGGAATGATCGCTTTCCAAACATTGATTACAAAAACCAACTGAGAGAACCCAAGAACAATAAATGCTAATTCTGTAATGAGGAAATATGGCATAACGGATGAAATTACAGATGATGCCCAACTTAAAGAAGGTTGTTGAGCCAACACACCATGGGTTAACCCGCCAATCAGGTAAGCCAGCAATAGAATTAAAACTCCAAACGCAGATGTCCAGAAGTGAAACGCTTTGGCTCCTTTAGCGATTTCATTCCCTGTAATTTTAGGTAAGATGTAATAGACCATACCGAAGATGATCATACTAAAGAAACCGTAAACTCGTTGATTGAAATGAAAATCATTTATAATAGAAAATTGAGTGATTTTAGCCACGGATGGAAGCGAGAAAATAACCCCAATGTAACTGGAGATTGTATAGGATAGTGTTCCAAATATGACAAATCGTAGAGGTAAACTATCCCAAACTTTGCTGATATCGAGAAAAGCAGTTGAATGAAAATTTGTGGAAGCTACTGCAATAGGAAAAATCATAGCTATGCTCATAACCGTACCAATGGCAGGAATCCACATAGGAACTGGTCCTCCTTCCAAATGGTGAACGACTGACCAAGGTGCTAATGTTGCGATGCACCAAAAGCCAAAGACGGCTAAATAGTACTTATCAATAGCTCTTCCTAAAATAGCTGGTATGATATAGTAAGCAGCTCCAAGTGCAACAGGTGTTAACCAAAGCCAAATAAGACTTTGACCAAACCACATTGATAAAACACTTTGAACTGTGCCTCTTGCTGGGTTAATTTCTAAACCATTCCAAGCAATTAAGAAAAGCATGGGGAACCAGAGTAGAGATGAAAGCAGAAACCACTGGGGAGCAATGGTTTCCTTGTTCTTACGGGAACGGTGAACTACAACAATAAAAAATGCGATCACACAGTAAGAAATAAATAAGGCGGGCCAAACTTCAGCAGGCATCTCCAGCATTTCATGTGGCGTCATATGTCCATCTAAAATACCAAGCAATCCAAAAGTGATGGCAAGATTCCAAATAATACCAGCGAATATTACTAAGACTCTTCCTCTAGATTCAGTTTGAGCTAAGCGAGCAACAATCCAAAGGGTTACTGCAAAAATGGAGTTGCCCCCCCAACCGTAGACAAAGGCATTAGCTTGAGCTAATTTAATTTTACCATAAGTAAAATACTCAAACGATGAGAGAAAAAATGGATCAGTTAACTTGGCAGCTGAAATGTACGCAAATAAAGCGGCTGCCAATAACCATAAGCCTGCAGAGGCTACGAAAAAGCACACAACGAGCTTGAGTGATTTATCTATGATCTGTTCAGAGTTTAGCTTCACGATACAGTTTAATTCTTGTTGTTACCCAAGGTATTGTACTTGGATACGATTTTTGACATTATAACTTCCAATGAGGAATTTTGATCACTATGGTAAAGTTCTAGCCTTGAGTTAAAGTCCTGATTTTCTTTTTGATAAGCCTCTATTTTCAAGGCTCTACCTTGATCAGTCATTAAAGAAACATCTTCAGGGTTATTTGGTTGTAATAGACTATGTATTGAAAGAAATACACATGACAATATGATGACAATTATCAATGTGAAGAAGATGCTGCAACCATCAGCCCTTTGTTCGGTAGGATTACTCATGGTGGTGAATCGATTCTAAAATTCTTGGATCTCTAATAGGAATAATTTCAGCAACTTTGGATGTAAAGCTCTTCAATACTGCCCATGTGCTTAAACATCCAACACCAACGAAAGTAAATAAGCCCCAAAGTAAATGAGGTCCCCCAAACGCCTCTTGCTTCGTAGCCAACAAAAGCTCCAGGTACAATTTCTCTCCCAGGTATAATGTTCCAATAAAGGTCCAAAGCGTGAAACAAGAGTATCCAAAGCACGATAAACAGTAGTTTCCCTCCATCCACCTTGTTGCGGTAAAAAAGTAAATATAGGAACGGAAAAAAAGAAATGACCAAATATTAGACCCATACTTACCCAAAACCATCCAGAAATCTCACCTGTGTTCGGATTTATTTCTCGTATGCTGTACCAAAATGTCTCTTCGGGTATGTTGGCACTGTAAATGAGAAAGTATTGAGAAAAACTAATGTAAGCCCAGAAAACAGTGAAAGCTAAAGAAAGGCAGGCAAGATCATATTGATGAGCCTGTTGATATAAACCTTTGAGACCCCCTTTTGTTTTTAGATAGAGACAGGCAATGATCGTGATTGCGAGAGCCGCTCTGATACCAGATGCGAAGAACCAAACTCCAAACATAGTTGAAAAACCATTGGTATTCAAGGCTCATAAATAGATCAAAAGCACCGAAGGTTAAGGCCAATGCTGCAGCGGGAATACCTGCAGCAGAAATTTTGGATCCTAATCTCGTCCAATCTGGATTGCCGTCTTTATCCTGCGAGAAAGAAACCTTTCTGAGCCAATGACTAAGACCACAAAAAACAGCAAAGTAACAAATAAGTCTTACACTGAAGAAATAAACATTCAAATAACCAGCTTTCTTTTGGTGCAGTACATCGTCCTGCACTGTGATCACTGCATTTGCTTCCATTGTAGGACTGTTAGGGTTTACCCAAGACCAGAGAATACCTGAGTTTTCACCACCAAACCATACAACTAAAAGCAGAGGGATAAAACAAATACCAAGCCACGGGAATGCCGCCACACCATGCTCTAACTGACGGCGAACAACTGGGCTCCATTTGGAATTGAATATACGAAAGATCATGATGAGCATGAGCATCCCAATGGCTATACTAAGCCAAAATGAGCATCCCCAGAGCCAACCCAAGAAAGGAGCATTATCCCCGCTATTAAAGCCAGTAGCTAACCCAACAAGCCCACCTCCTAAACCTAACACAGCTCCAACCAGAAGTTTGGTAGAAAAGCCAAAGCTTGGAGAGTTTGAATTTGTTGTATGTGTACTCATGATCAAATTTTCTTACTGACAGTAGTAGCTTGTCCTACGAAATTCTGTAAGGTTCTAACATAGAGCACTATCGCCCATCTTTCTTTTGGTGTAAGTTTGTCGCTTAATCCAAGCATAATACCGGAGGCTGAACCCATAGAGATAGCGTGGTAGATTTGACCATCTGTCCATGCACCAGAGGACTCAAGGTAAGTGCCCTTTTTGGAAGGATCAGATAAGTTACGAGGGGCTAAACCAAATTTAGATAAAACTCCCAGTCCGTTTCCGTAGTCACCATGACAAATTGAGCAATGAATGTCATATTTTTCTCTTCCCAAACGAATGAGGGGCAGGTTGACATCAATTACAGATGAGGTTTGTGCAACCCAATCACCTGATTTGTTTTTACCAGTTTTGAAAGCAAGGCTTTTTAGGGTAGGCTTAGATGAAAAAACATCCTCAAGGTTGTAAGCATTTCCTCTTGATGCAGTACCCAAGACTGGAAGACGATCAGCAGAATCATTTGAAAACAAGGAATTCTGAGTTTGGGCTTTGTACTTGGCTTGCCTGTCCATGTCAGGAAATACTTCCAGGGGAGTGTTCTTGGTCGTGCTTCCACGAAAGCCCAGAATAGAAACCGTAATAACGATAAGTAGAATGTAGATTGCAATAAAATATCTCATGAGATCAATCAATAGATTCCCTAATCACGGTTACACTTTTACCACCTAAATCTTTCAGGAACGCAGGGGTAGCCTGGTCATCAAACTTTGAATCTTCGATCTCAATCACTACCATAAATTTATCATCACCAGTTTTGCCAAATTTCGGATGTTCAAAAACGGCATGATTGTGTTGGGGTAAACGATTCAAAAAAAACATTCCAAATAATGTGCCAAATGCGGCGAAGAGGATGGTAAGTTCGTAAAAAACTGGAAAAGGGTAAATTGGGCTGAAATAAGGCTTTCCTCCAACAATTAATGGGTAATCAAAAGCATTCATAAACCAGACCAAAAGCATGCCCGTAAAAAAACCTGTTACTCCACCCAAAAGAGTAAAGCACGGAACTTTTGATCTTCCGACGCCCATTTGGGCATCAAGACCATGGACAGGAATCGGGGTGTAGCACTCCCAATTTTGATAACCTTCCTCACGAATCTTGCCAGCAGCAACATAAATATCTTTGGCCGAATTGAAAGTGGCTGATATACCGTATTTGATCTCCATCGTCTTAGTCGTCATAGCGAATTAAGAATGTTTTCCTCCGTGCGGGTCAGCTTGTGGCATAACTGATTTTACTTCAGCGAGAGGCATTAATGGAAGAAATCTAAGGAAAAGGAGGAAAAGGATGGAGAAAAAGCCAAAAGTACCGAAGAAGGTGAAAATGTCGACAACAGTAGGCGAGTAATAACCCCAGCTAGAAGGTAAGAAATCACGGGACAGTGTCGTGTTAGCGATAACGAAGCGCTCAAACCACATGCCGACATTTACAAAGATAGATATCACCCAAACAAGTGGGGTATTTTCGCGAATTTTCTTGAACCAGAATAGTTGCGGGCAAATTACATTGCAAGATACCATAATCCAATAGGACCACCAGTAGTTACCGAAAGCACGGTTGATGAAAGCAAAGCCCTCGTAGGAATTTGCTCCATACCATGCGATAAAAAACTCCATGGAATAGGCGTAGCCAACCATGCTTCCTGTAGCCAAAGTTATCTTACACATGTTGTCTATATGTGTCTGGGTAATGAGGTCATGAAGACCAAAAACAGCCCTCAAAGGAAGGAGTAATGTAAGAACCATCCCGAAACCAGAAAATATCGCTCCGGCAACGAAATAAGGTGGGAATATCGTTGTGTGCCAGCCAGGTAAATTGGCCACCGCAAAGTCAAAAGATACTATTGTATGAACAGAGAGAACAAGGGGAGTCGACAGGCCGGCTAATAACAAATAGGCCATCTCAAAGTTTCGCCAATGATTGTTAGCATTTCGCCAACCCATCGCAAGAAAGCCATAAAAGTATTTTCTCCATGTCTCTTTAGCGCGATCTCGAAGAACAGCAAGATCAGGGATCATCCCCATATACCAAAAAAGGATCGAAACAGTAAAGTAGGTAGAAACAGCGAAAACATCCCACTCAAGTGGACTCCTGAAATTAGGCCATATTGCATTAGCATTGGGTAAAGGAAATAGCCACCAAGCAAACCATACACGGCCCACATGGAAAAGAGGGAAAATTCCCGCACACATAACGGCAAAGACAGTCATAGCCTCAGAACCCCTGTTGATAGAGGTTCTCCACTTTTGCTTGAGTAAGCAAAGGATGGCAGAAATTAGAGTTCCTGCGTGACCGATACCAATCCAAAAAACAAAATTAACGATAGCCCAACCCCAATTCACTGGATTGTTATTACCCCAAACCCCAACGCCCGTTGAGACCAAATATATGAGTCCCATACCGGTAAAACTTGCAATAATCATTGCAGTGATAAAACACCACCACCACCAGGTAGGAGTTTTACCTTCAACGATGCCGCAAATTTTTTCTGTGACCCAGTTGAAACTGCGGTTGTTTAAAACAAGTGGAGGTTCATTCCACGGGGCAGGATTAACCTTGTCCAGTATAGCTGGGCGATCTTCAGTCGAGTCGGTATTTGAAAGAGTTGCCATGATTAATGCTGACTTGAATGCCCCTCATCGTGGTGACTTGGGTGAGCTTTATCGTGATACTCACGAGCAGAGTGAGGAGAGACCGCATGATCCGGCATATGAGGATTTGGATTCCGAACTTTCGCGAGAAATGTTGTCCGGGGTCGAGTGCTTAGGTATCCTAATACAGAATAGTCGCGTGGATTGGTTTTTAGTTTACTTACTTCACTTTCGGGATCAGAAATATCTCCGAAAACGATGGCATCGGTTGGGCAAACTTGTTGGCAAGCAGTTTGGATCCCACCATCTGCAACCTTCAACTCACTACGATCCAGAACAAGATCTTTTCCGTCTTTGCCTGTATCGAGTGTTTTGCTTCTTTGGGCTTTTACTTTTGAACGAATCTTAGACTCCTGAATACGCTGAGTACAATAGGTACATTTTTCCATAACCCCGCGCATTCTGACCGTAACATCAGGGTTTTTACCCATAGCTGAAACTGGGTCATTTTCCTCACCTAATGGACCTTTATAAACTTCATCGGTTTTTCTCTTGTTCCAATCAAAAAAGTTAAACCTACGAACTTTGTATGGACAGTTATTGGCACAATATCGCGTACCAACACAACGATTGTAAGCCATCGCATTTAGACCTTCTTCATCGTGAACCGTAGCATTTACTGGGCAAACCGTTTCGCAAGGGGCTGTTTCACAGTGCATACAAGCAACACCTTGGAAAGAAACTTGAACATCGGATGGTAATTCTGCTCCATCCCTTTGAGTTGAACTGAAGTAGCGATCAAGGCGTATCCAGTGCATTTCCCTACCACGTAAAACCTGATCTTTTCCAACTACTGGAATATTATTCTCGCTTTGGCATGCCACAACGCATGCGCTGCAACCAGTGCATTGATTTAGGTCGATTGACATCCCCCACTGGTGCAAACCGTGTTCTTCTGATTTCTCATAATTATGATCAGGATGTTCATAAGAAGAGTTTCCACGAGGAGTTGTTTGTGACTTAAATACCAGGTCTTTATCCAAGTCTTTACCATATATAGGAGGAGAATGAGACTCGGCTCCCATGTGATGGGCAAATGAAGTATCGGATTTGTATTCATCCGCATTCGCTTCCCTGACAATTGCGCGTCCTTCCATAGACCAATGTTCTTGAACATTTGCTAAGGTTTTGTAGTTACCGGTTGGAGAACAGGGTTGCGCTTTGTGAGAATCCTGCTTTCACCAAAATGAATTAAACTTGAGGCATCGTAGCCAAGATCATTACCAACACGACCAGTGTGTTTTCTTCCGAATCCTATGGAAGCCACGACAGTAAAGTCAGCGAGACCAGGCTGTACATAAACAGGACCTGAAACGCTGTGGTGATTGTCTACATTCAGAGTTACAATAGGCGCCCTTTTGCTTGCCGTTTTCGAAAACAGCTGCGTCTGGGGCAATTTGCCCACTTTCGTTCAACACTGGTTGGTTTTTGGCAAGAGTCCAAGATTTGGGTACTTGGGATTCTAAAAGTTTTGCCAATACTGGGCTGATAAGAAGCGCATTATCCCAAGTCAACTTGGATATGGAGGTCAGGGCACTCAAGCATCCAACCATTATTAGAAAATCTCCCTATCCCATGTGTGAAAGTCAGGAGTAAGCAGCACCTCAAGAGAAGATTCATCTATGCGGATACTGTTAGGTTTTGAAGTCTTTAAAATGGCTGAAACATCAGGGGATTCTGACTTGAAATTCTGTTTTGTTTTGTGGACGCCAATGCGAAGAAAATCATCAAACGAGATGCCTGTAGAATTTACCTTATTGTATGGCAGAAAACTGTCAGATCGTGAGAAGAGTTGGTATTACTTGCTATTGAAGACAGTAGTTCTATGTCAGAAAGGGTGTCATAGAGAGGCGCAATCAGAGGTTGGGTGGGAACAATGCAGGATCGATCCCAAGAATAACCTATGTCCCAACTTTCTAAAAAATGTGATTGACCAATATGATGCTGGCAAAGCTGAGAAGTCTCATCAATTGCATGTCCTAGGTGGACGGAATTTTCAATTTTGCCTAAAAGTTTACCCAACCCTGAATTTGGGCAATTGAAAATAGGATTACCACCAAGAACGATGATCGACTTTACAAGACCATTATCAACATCTGTAGATAAATCTGCAAAAGAGTAGCTCGATCTCTTGGGAACAGGCAAGTAGTTAAGGCAAGTACCAATAGAACCAAGTGATTGGTTTATAGCAAAGGCCAATAAATGAAGGCTTTTACTTTGGTGCAATCCTGGCAAAACAACTGAGTTTTTCGGCTCTTTAAGTAAATCCTTTGCACACTCTGAAATCCAGCTTGTGTCAACATTAGCTTCACCACCAATTTTCAACAAGTGGGAAATGAGCTCTGTATCTTTGCTCTTCTGAAGCTTGAGAATTTCTGCGTAAAAAAGAGCTGCAAAAGCATCCATTTGCGAAGATGACAGTCTTAGCCTGTGATCGGCAACTCCACCTGTAAGCGTGAGGTCAGACTCCACTGAGTACAGACGGTTCATATTGCCGGCGTCAGAGGCGTTAAGAACTTTTCTACCAGACATAAACTGGCGAGAATTGATGATAGAATTAGGTTCCCGGTTTCCAAGGAAATCGCAATCCAAGGATAGCACTTTGCTCGCCTTGCTTAGTTTCGGTAAAAGACGGAGGTTCTTCGGTAACTTAAGTGATGAAGCTAAGGAAGACTCAGGCAAAAAAGGATCAATTGGTTCGTATTCAAGATGCTTTGCTCCGCCCGATACAAGTTTTGAAATCAAATCTTCCCTGATAAGTGAATCAGAAGAATCTGTAATTATTGCTAATCCACCTTCATTGGGCCAGTCTGAGATTTTTGAAAGCAAAGAAGATGTGGATACTTTCTTCCAGCGGACAGAACTGTCCTTGCCCTGCCGCAGGGTTTCACGAGTAAAAGATCCTTTTGCACGATCCGGGTCGTATAGGTCAAGAACAGAAGCCTGAGAGTAAATGTCGGTGCTACCACCTGATTTTGTGAAGGACGGATTACCTTCAATTTTGGTTGGTCTACCTTGGTGACTCTCAGCAATAAGAGGGGCAAAACCAAAAGGTGTAGGGCGGGATGTCGCGTAGAAGCTGGGAATACCAGGGATTAATTCTTCAGGGCTTTTACCGTAAGGAAGTATAGTATGCTCGGGTCTCCTGCAACCAGCCATGCCAAGGCCTGCTAGACCGAACGATGCGGCCATAGTTTTCAAAAAGCCACGGCGTTGAACATTGTCTAAAAGTTCTGCCCCTTCAGGAAACTCTTTACCGACCCATGAACGAAATTCAGAAGTTTCCGCTAACTCATCGAGGCTCTTCCAGTATTGCTTTCCTGAAAGCAGGGGTAGACTATCATTTTCTTTAATCATCTATGGCAACCAGTACAGCTGAGTGGAGGGTTTACACCCCAATTGTTTTTGAGTTCTAACCCAGCATGAATTTGGGCTAAATCGGGATCTTCATCAGGTTCTGTCGGAGCAGACCAAGATAGATTAGTAACTTCACTGTTGGGGCGTAATGCCATTTCAGGATTACGATGGCATTCCAGGCAAAAAGCCATACTGAGATGCTTTGCATGATACACCTCTTCCATCTCATCAATGCGACCGTGACACTCAACGCAACTAACCCCGCGGTTTACATGAATAGCGTGATTGAAGTAAACATAATCTGGAGCTTTGTGAACTCGTACCCAGGGTACAGATGGACCTGAAGTGAGAAGACCATCGCCATTCACATCTTCCTCTTCGGATAGCTTGCCATCCCGGTTTGAGTCTTCGCCGAAGTAAGACTCACGAACTACCTCAAGTAAGGGTGAATCCGATTTAACATTTTTGTGGCAAGACATGCAGACATTAGCGGAGGGGATATTTGCGTGCGAAGATTTTTCAACTCCGTGATGGCAATATCTGCAATCAAGTCCAAGTTGCCCAGCATGAAAACTGTGGTCATAAGGAACGGGTTGCGTAGGCTGGTAACCGACACGCGTATACTTAGGGGTGGCGTAATATGTGATCGCTGCAACAACCCCGCCACCAAGAAGCCCCAAAGCAATAATAAGCTTGATCGGAATGGTGTTAGACCACTTAGGAAATAAGTTCCTCACTTGCGAGAAATATAAGAATTAAAAACGGACACGGAAATTTGTTTAGGCTAGGATCCGAAGATGCACAATATTAAAATATCTTAACCACTACTATTAATAAAACTTAATAAAAATTATTAGCTCGGTTTCACATGGGGAGTTTGCTTGAATATTCGAATTAAAAATTATTAAAAAAATTTGAAAGTATCATCAGAAAGAAAAGATGTTGTAGTTATTGGGGGTGGCTTTGCAGGGGTCTGTGCGGCAATCTCGGCGGCGAGGAAAGGTGTAAATGTTGCCATCTTGGTCCCGGATTCCACCTTGGGAAATCTTCTAAATCAACATTCAAAATTTCCTGCAGCAATTGAGGCAGAAAACTGCTTTCCTCACCCGAGGGAGGGTGGGATTTATGAAGAACTATATTTGAGGATTTTGAGAGACAATCAAGAAGGTACTCATTTGGGGCAATCAAGAGTATTACAGGAAATCGTAAGAAATGAAAAAAGGGTATCTCTTTTTTTAAACTGTCTTCCTCTGAAAATAGAGCTGACACCCGATGAAAGTTCGATTCGCTCTCTTCTGGTATTTGACCCGACTTGTTTGCACCAGAGGATTTTTAAAAGTAAATTCTTCATTGATTGTACAGCTAATTCTCAAATGGCGTGTCTAACTTCTGCCGTTATTCCCGTCGAGTATGATCAATCGCAAAGTATCAAAAAGTCAGTTGGCTTACCTCAAAAACTTTCCAGCGTCATATCTCTTCGTAAAGGAACAAAGGACATGCCTTTCTGCGTACCGAAATGGATTGCCTGGCAGTGGGAGGAGAATTCATTACTTGCAAAGGTCGACCTGATGGAATCATTGGAAATTTCCCTGGAGGGAGAGCATTTAATTGAATGGCATGGCCCATCGCATTCTGGCTTGATATCATCGGAAGCTCTTGCTTGGTGTGCATGGGATTACCTTAAAAACAGGTCCCCTATCTCAGAACTTCTTCAACCTTATTATGTCGAAAGTATTTCTTATCATGCAGTTTTGGGGAAGAAATACAGAGGGAGTAGTGTTTTTGATTTAAAAACCTGTAATATTTTAGCCGGAAAATCTTATCCTGATTCCGTTGCCGTTGCTTATACTCCCCTCCCCTCTGCTGAAAGTTTGCAGTTTTCCACTAGAAATCAAGTCGCTATAGCTGAGCCATTCGAGATCCCACTCAGAAGTCTCAGGGCTGAAAAGATCCGTAACTTATTTTGGGTAGGTGACAATATTTTTAGTCCATCGGAAATACACTTATCCTTGGTTCATACCCCCACCCTCTCAAATCTTGGAAGTGCATGTGGAGTCGCAACAGCCCTGCTCTGTAATGCTGATAGAGATTTCTCTGATCAGTCTTTTTTTAAGGATGTACAAAAAAATCTGAATCGCAATAACCAGCAAACGACAATACCAAATCAGGCTGATCTAGAAAATAAAGCACTCAGCTCTACAGTTACAGCTTCATCTACTTTTTTATCAAGTACCAAGGATTTTGAGGCAAATTGTAGCATTTCATTTTTAGACCATTGTCTTCTGCAGATCCCCATCCTGACACCTGAAATTAAACTGATTGAAGCGTTTCTAGAATTTCAATGTGAGACAATCGTTGAGATCAAGCTTTTGGAGGGCTCCTCCCAAAACTCAGCATTCCCGGGCAAATGCTTAATAAGCGACAGAATTACTTTTAAACCGCAGAAAGTAGGTAAACAAATCCTACCACTCGAGAGTAAAATTGGTAAACCCGGTTGGCATTTCCTGGAACTACAGGCAGATGAAAAATTTGGCATCCAACTTGAAGGAAATACTCCATATGGAATTTTTCTGCACAGTAAAAATAATTTATTAAAAAGTAAAATCAAGAATCCTTATTCTCCATTCCATCCTATCAAAGCGGGAGCACCGTCTTTGCCTCAAGGACCAATGGTAAATTTTTCGCCGCATCAAGATCTGTTCACCGCCTCTAACTTAATCAATTCAGATGCACGACCAACCCATTCCCCAAATCTTTGGATTTCCCAAAAAACAAACTTCAAATATCCAGAATTTGTCGAATTAAACTGGCCATCTCCAATTGAAATTAATCATTTGGATATCACTTTTGATGGTGCATATAATTTCCATTTCCCAAGCTTTCCCCAAAGCTATGATAAGCACCTAATTCACTCCATTGTAAAAGATTACAATATCTACCTGATCGACGAGTCCAACCAATCAAGAAAAATACTTGAAATTCGGGATAACTACCAATCTTTCAACCACCACCAATTTGAAAATCTTTGCATTTTAGGGCTAGAAATTGAAATTTTATCGACACACGGATTGGATCGGGCACAAATCTATCAAATCCGTGTGTTCTAGGCAATGCCTTCAATTGCAAATGTAAAATTATATCATTAGTACTTGCATGATATGTGTTTTTGGAAAATAAGTAATTATGAAAGTATTATCCGTATTTCTTAGGATACTAAGTACACTATCGCTGTTGGGGCTTTTAGCGGTCTTATGGCTGAAATGGGATACAAATAATTCTCAATCTAATGCATTTCTAGATGAGACATCGGAAAATGCCTATGCTATACTTCAATCAGAAAAGGAAGCTCAATGGAAAGACATATCCAACAAAATGACTGCTGTCTCAGATGTTTTTGAGGCGAATGAACAAATTTCTCCGGATGAAGATAATCCTCTCGAGCAGGCAATTATTGCACTGCGCAGTTCTGAAGACAAAATTCTTCGTAATCCAGAATACAGAGAAAACTTGGAGTCACTCTACAAAGAATACGGTCCTGAATCATTGGTTTGGGATGCTGAAAGTAAGCAATGGAAAGAAAATCCAAACAAAAAACTCGAAGCACCTGCAGGTTTCAAAGATCCTTTTGAAGACGAAACAAAGTTTCCCAAAACAGATATTAAGAATGAAGATGGAACGGTGACCCTTGGTGTTTCCAGGCAAAATAGACTCCGAACGGTTGTCGGTATGCTCTACAAGGATCGTCATGACAAATTTACCGAAATCAATAAACTACGCACTATGCTTGTAAACCGAGATGTAGAACTTAGAGAATTTCAAAACTTTTTTGCAAGAGAACAAGAAGAGCGGAAGAAATTTGAAGATCAGGCTACAGACTTAATTGTTAAGGTTAAGGGTTTAGAGGAAGACCTTGAAAATGAACAAAAAGAGGCAGCCGCGTACAAGGAAGCCAGTACTACCCAAATGAGTGTTCTTGAAGATCAGGTTGCTCAACTGCAACAAACTCAACAAGACGAACAAAAGCAATTTGAGGCAACACTTCAGCAAAATAATGAGGACCACAAAAGAGAGTTGAGTAAGGCAAATGCTGCTCTTGTGAAAGAATATAATCGCGGACGAGAAGATGCCACCACAGAGTTATTAGCTAAACAATCTGGAGGAGAAGCGGTCGACGAGGACAAGAAAATATTGGCGAATCCTTTCGTTGTTAAAACGAATGCTCCCCCAGTTTTATCTCAGTCTGAAATTATAGCGGTTAATCAATCAAGTAATATTTCTGAGATTGGTGCACCCTCTACTATTTCGAGAATTGATAGTAAAACTGGTATGATTCTTTTACCATTGGGGTTTGAGCGAGGTGTGGAACAGGGAAATGTTTTTACTCTGTGGAAAGACCAGCAGAAAGCTGCCCGAATAAGAGTACAAAGCTCCCAAGATGGTTTTTTGCTTGCTTACATACTCCCACATTTTGGGACACCTAACAAATTAAGACCAGGAGATAACATTCATGTCGTTCCAGATGAAGAGAAACTTTAATCAAATGATTGCCTCAATCTTTATAAAAGTGGTGAAAATATTTTTAGTATCATCCTTACTTTTTGGTTTATCTGGTTGCTTTACCGCTTCTCCAGATGATGACCGAATGCCTCAGGGTCGTCCAGCAAGCTGGGAATACAGCTTGCCTGGAGGGTTTGATCGCGGCGGTTTACGCTAATTAAACTTTATAAAAGGTGGAGCCTAAAGATTGCTCGCCGGGGAAATTATTTATAATAGCCACCCCAATTGGTAACCTCAATGACTTCTCCCATCGTGCGGAAAATGCTTTAAACAATTGTGATCTTGTAGCCTGTGAGGATACTCGGGTAACTGCTAAATTACTATCTCACTATTCCATTAAAAAAAGCCTAGTTTCCTACAGGGATGAAAACGAGAAGAAACAAGCCAAAATTCTTACTTCAGAGATCATGCACGGTAAAAATATCGCACTTGTTTCTGATGCAGGATTTCCCACGATCAGCGACCCGGGGTTTCGGCTTGTTCGAGAGTGCCATCTAAAGTCAATACAGGTTGTTCCAGTTCCCGGTCCGAACGCTGCTCTTACTGCACTTTCCGCATCTGGTCTACCTACTCATCAGTTTCTTTTCCTTGGTTTTTTACCTAAAAAAAAGCTTGGGGTTTCTAAATTACTCGAACAGTGGAGAGAGTTTGAAGGATCATTAATCGTTTACGAATCAAGGTATAAGATTGAGCGAACTCTTGCCCTCATTTTGTCCACATATGGTCCAGGCCGTTTTATTTGTATTGCCCGTGAACTTACAAAACTTCACGAATCAATTATTAGTGGTCCTGCCAGTCAAGTAATTGAGAAGTTCCATCAAGGTAGTGCCAAGGGTGAGTTCACCTTAGTGATCGGTCCCGCCAACTACTCGTTTAATTACAAAGATGAGTAGGTATGTAATCCTAGATATAGGATCTAACACATCGAAGCTTTTAGTCGGTCAATATACCCGTGAAAAAGGGTTGATTGAGGAGTATCAATCCAGCTTTGCATGCAGAATTTCAAGTGAGAAAAGAGATGGTATCCAGTTGCTGATTTCTCATGAGAAAATTAGCCATATAGTTAAAGCTATTAAAATCCTTTTGATTGAAGCGGAGAAGTTTCATCCTTATGAAAGTATTTTAGTTGGTACTGAAGCCCTTCGCAGAACTAAAAACATCACTCAACTAAAGCAGGCAATCCTAGAGGAAACTGGGCTTTCACTGATCGTTCTTTCGGGAGAACAGGAAGCCAATGGCATTGCCCAAGGGATCACCACAGACCCAAAGTACAACCATCTTACTGATTTCCACGCATTCGATTTAGGAGGTGGAAGCTTAGAAATAATTCAAGTAAACCAAAAGGATGTTACAAGAACTGCAAGTATGCCGCTCGGTTCAGTAGCTTTAATGCGGCAGTTGATCCCAGACCCTTTCAGTCCCATTGATGAAAAGCTGAAGTCTTTAGTCATCAATTCAACAAGAAGGATACTGGAAAGAGAAGCTCCTGGGTTAGGTAAATGTAAATTCTTGATCGCTTCAGGTGGAACGATTGTACACCTAAGGAAAACCTTGGAAGTCGAGCTATTTGGTCAAGAAATCCCCAAGAAGTTCGGTGAACTTAATCGTTTTTATATTAAAGGTTTGGCAAGCGAGATGTGCGGGTTAGATTTAAAGGATCGCCGGAAAAAATTTCCTCTCATCCCCGAAGACCGACTTGATATATTCCCCATTGGTTTACTTACGATCCTCGGTGTGATGGATTACTTACAAGTGGATGAAATTCATCACACATTCCACAATTTAAGGTATGGGATTATTGCGTGTCCCGATTTTCTTAAAAAGGCTTAGGAAGATCAATGTAAAACAAAATAGCCATAGCCTGCTATACTCAAAGTGCTATGTACTTTCAGTCTGGAAAGAACGCATTCTGACTCCATCCATTTTACCGGAAGAGAGACTCTCCTATCTTGGCCTGTGTAATTAAAAAGAATACAATACTCGCTAGCCGTTTTGATATGATGAATCTCGATTGCAACCACTCCATGAGGTAAGTCGCAGATTTGTTGATACTCACAATCAGTTTTTTTTTCGGGTCGTAAAAACTCGCCTTCATCAGATAATCTAAACCTTATAAATTTTTGAATTTCGGTACTGAGTTCGTTGTACTTGGCAAAGTTTTCGTAGTCCAGAGCATTCAAATCCCCTCTTTGGTAGGTATTACAATTACCGCTTTTGTGTCTCATGAAATCTTGGCCTGCGGAGATCATGGGAACCCCAGGAGAAAATAATACCAAAAACAGAGCAAGGCGGTTCATTTTCACGATCTCAATCGTAAAGTTTTGGGTGCTCACTTCCCTACTCTGGCAAATCCTGTCTACAAAAGAAAAGTCGTCATGTGATTCTATATAGTTCACGGAATGCCAAGGGTGCAAAGGGTCATCCAGCTCGCCCCTTACTAATTTGTAAACTTCTGCCTCACAATTGTGATGTGCAAGGCAGGAAAAAACCTTCTCCCGGCATTCATCACTCCAAAGCGAGAAGGTGCTGTCTTTAATTTTATTTGGGAGCCTACCACGAAAGCTCCATGGTTCTGCTATTAAAGCAATGGACGGTTTGATTTTCCTCAGTTCAGTTTCGATTTCCGAAAGAAGCTCGATTCCCAAAAGTTCACCGAGATCAAAGCGGAAACCGTCAATATCATAAACCTCAACCAAGTAGATTAAACTATCGAGTACAATCTTGCGGGTTGGCTCTGACTCACAGTTCAAGTCGTTACCGCATCCACTAAAGTTCTGTAGCTTACCTTGGGTATCTAACCTAAAATACAATTCACGGTCCAAGTTAAGTAAGTGACCAGGTACACCGACATGGTTATACACAACATCAAGAATTACAGCGATACCGGCTTTATGAAATGCCTCAACCAGCATTTTAAATTCTTTTACCCCATTTCCCTGACTAGGATCACTAGAAAAAGTTGAAGCTGGTGAGAAAAAATTAACGGGCATATACCCCCAATGATATTCGTCCCGGCTTCTTGCATCGAATTCTTGAATTGGCTGAAACTCAACAGCATTAACGCCCGTTTGCTTCAGGTAACAGTGATCGGATGAAATCCAGTCTGTCAGTCTATGGAACCATGCGTCTAGGGGGACCTCAGGTTGTGGCTCAATATTATCCACAAGATCTCGCACATGGGCTTCCATAATCACAAGGTCCTTAATATGAGGAGGATGAAATTGTTCTTCCTTGGCAACTTTCCTCGGATGAGTTTGTATGATGCCAGGACCGCCTCGGTTACATACAGCACGAGCGTAAGGATCTAAGATTATTTTTTCAAAAGTCTCACTGCTCTCATCATCAAGCTTCTGAGTGACCCCATATAAATAAAACAATCCTTCCCAGCTTGGCTGAGCTTGAGCCTCCCAGCTACCATCCGAACTAAGAGCTAAGGGGATTCGTTTTTTTACCGCCCCCTTGGGGTCATCATAAATCAAAAGATCCACTCCCTTGGCTCGTGGTGCAAAAAGTCTAAACTTATTCCCTTGGCCATCTCGGACATACCCGAAATCTCCTTCTGGTCTATTTTGGAGCCAATGTTGGAGCTTTTCTTGTCGAGGACTCTTAACGATATCAAAACTAAAAATATCTTTACCTGTACGGGTTGAATCAAAGATGTAATTCTTACCCTCACCCATAGCATCTTCAACGGATACATAATGGCTACATGGTTCCAACCATGTAAGGTCCTGAGTAACAAATTTAAATGCAAATGGAGAATGCCCAGCGAGTACATCCCAGTTTATAAAAAGTTCCCAACCATTCTGCCTCCTTTTCATTCTCCATCGGTTGGGATTAGCAAAAGGATTCCAAGTATTTAAATCAGAGGCCAAAAATACTTCGCTTTCATGATGTAATTGTGACGGGAATTGATTTTGCTCCAAGCGGAATAGAGCATCCGCACCGACCTTGACATAACCACCTAATGATGAACGAAAAGAACCATCAATCAAAGAGAAATTGGTTGCGAGGATTCCTGCTTGCTCTACTAAATCGTAAGGTAGGCACCCTCCATTCCAATCTCTTTTTAGAAATACCAATCCGTTTTCTTGACTGGATTCAAAAACTTTTCCGCCATCGTTGTACACCTCCTCTAATAAAACCTTATCGATTCAGCTGAGCCAATCGAAAAATTTTGCCCTTGATGTCAGGAATTATACTCTAAAGGTTAATGACTGATAAAAGAGAAAGAATCTTGGTTGCAGTATCTGGTGGCGTGGACAGTGCGATCGCGTGCTATTTACTCCTGCAAGCTGGTCATGATGTTGAAGCCGTGTATGTTCGCACTTGGCAAAATGAAGTCGATCCTTTTGGCCAATGCCCAGGCGCCCAAGATTTAAAAGACGCCAAGTCGATTGCTCAATCTCTTCATGTTCCCTTCCATGTAGTCAATTTTATAGACTTTTATCAAAAAGAAGTCGTCACACCCATGGTCGATGGCTACGCCCAAGGAATTACTCCTAATCCTGATATCCTGTGTAACCGTAGAATGAAATTTGGGGCCCTAATGGATTTTGCCAAAGGCAAACATTTTGATGCCCTTGCCACGGGTCATTATTGCCGAAAAAAAATAGCTGAAAATGGAAATGCAGAACTGTGGGAAGGTGTCGACAAAAACAAAGACCAGTCTTATTTCCTTGCTCAAATATCTCAGCAACAGCTTAATTTCGCCAGGTTTCCGCTTGGGGATACGCAAAAAAGTGAAGTGCGCATATTAGCAAAAGAAATTGGGTTATCTGTTGCGGAAAAAAAAGATAGCCAAGGAATTTGTTTTCTTGGAAAAGTAAGGATTCCAGAATTTCTTTCAAACTTTATTGATGATAAACCCGGAGAAATTGTTAAAACAGATGGAACAGTTGTTGGTTATCACCAAGGCCTGCATCGCTTTACATTAGGACAAAGAAAAGGAATTGGGGTGCCCTCTAATTCCGACCATGAGAATTATGTGGTAACCGGTAAAGATGAAAGCACAAATCAACTTATTGTTGCCTTTGAAAATACGAACGAGCCAACCTTGTGGGGGAAGCAATATCATATTGAATCGGTTTCTTTCTTTGATGGCGAATATCCAGACGCAGGAATTTCCTTGCTTGGTAAGGCTAGATTCAGGGATCCATCAACGCCTTTAGAATTTACACCCATTGACTCCACAAGGGCGGAAATTACATTTGGTTTTCCTCAGCGAGCCTTGACCCCAGGCCAGGTTTTGGCAATTTACAAAGGAGAAAAGCTAATTGGTTCTGGTATTTATTCCCTTTCTAAACTTGGGCGTGCTAAGGTTTCCGCTTGATTCAAGCCATCAAATAGGAGTAATTAAATACACTGACATGCGCCTACGACTTACAAAAAAAACTCGGAAGAAACTTCCAATAGACGATGAAAAAGTACCTCTCAAAACCAAGGAAAACTTAGAGCAATATTTACAGTCTGCTATTTCTTTTTTGCAAACGCAGGAAGTTGCGCTGCAAAAATCACTAGAAATCCTTGAAGAGGTCTTAGCTCTTTCCCCAAAGTTAAAGGCGGATGTCATACGTAAAGTTTCCAAAGAAGATGAGCTAAACTCCCGTAAACGCTTTAGGGAACTGAAAAAAGAGCTCAAGGCGATTTCAGGTCTAGTTTTCAATGAGCGGGCTCTTTTTAGCAAGGATGAACAAGATCATAACTTCAAACTCTTTAAGGATGCTAGTTCAAGTGCACCAACAATTAAGCAACCTGCAGTTTCACACTATCTCAAACCTATTCAGAAACAAAGCGAAGCAATTGAATTAAAATCAGTTGAAGAGTCTTACCAAGCCTTACAGGAAATGCTTGGGCAGACGGATGCCATACAATCGGACTTAAAGACAAGTTTTGTGGCACTTGCCACAAATCCAGAATCCGAAACAAAGCTGCAATTTATTGAAGAGAGAGTAAAAACTTGGGTATCTGAAGTAATAGAAGGACAAGACGGCATTACTGTACAAGCTAATATTGTGGGTAAAAATGTTGACAGCCTTATTGGTAAACTTGAAGAATAGAATTTCGGTTCATGACCGCTTCCTCGTCCCAAGGCTCTGAAAACTTAGATCCCCAAAAAAGATCTTTTCTAGGTATTCATTATGTGAAATGCGGTACCTACGGTCGCATATACAAAAATAAAGATGGCAGTGCGTATATCGGCAATTGCCCTCGATGTATGCACCCCATAAAAGTACGGATTGGCTCAGAAGGAACAGGACATCGCTTCTTTAAGTGTTTTTGCCCATAAAAAAACCTTAGGGGCATATTAATTTGCAGAATCTGGTAAAGGCAAAGGTTATACCCGGACATGGCATAGCTTCAGGGAAAAACCATGACCCACGTTTCCCTCAGGGGACACTGCGTATGCAATCTCCTTTTTTGACAACAAGAGGGTTTGACCTCTCCACCTTTTATCAGGGTACAATCAACATTGATATCTCCCCTTACATTTTCAAATTAGGGACCCCATCCCTTCATTTCCCTCAAGTTAAGTGGTCTGATGATTTACCACCAGAAAACTTTTCATTCTATCCTTGTATAATATCAGAAAGTATCGAGGGGAATCCATATAACGCTCTCATATATTGGCCCCATCCATCAACCAAACCAGAGTTTCATCAAAGGGATGGAGTTCTAGAGCTTTTAAGCACAAAAATTCCATTCATCTCATCTGGTTCCTCGGTTATCATTCGGGCTCAAAAGCGTCACATATTGTTCGATTCAACAGGATGAAAGGAAAAAACTTTGAAAAAGGAGAGTTTTTCTTGTTAAAAACATCGATTAGGAATACGAGTGTTGGCTGATTGTATTAAAAACGATGGAAAACCCAACATTTGCAACTCGCTGGAATATTGACGAAATTGACTCCAACTACCAAAGGTGGTTAGAGGATCGCTCTTCTGTTGAATCTAAATGGCAATACTTCTTTGAAGGGTTCCATCTCGCAAATGATGGACAAGAATCTCCTCCGGTCCGATCCTCATCTGTTGAAACCGGTAATAAGCAATCGATTGAAACTCATGCCCGTCTGTACGGTGCTATCTATGCCTTTCGTGATATTGGGCATACGCAGGCAACTTTTGATCCTCTTCGTGATAAAGTTGAAATAAACCCACGACTTTCCATGGAAAGGCTTGGATTTACCGCTGAGGACCTCTCAGATGTCCATTTTACTGGCAACTATCTTGGGGGCGTGCAAATGTCGATGTCGGAAGTTTTTGACCGCCTGCAAAAAACCTATTGCGGAAATATTGGTGTTGAATACCTCCATATTCAGGCCACAGAAAAACGAAGATGGATTCAATCGAAAATTGAGCCTGATCAGAATCAACCTTCTTTCCCCCATGACGAAAAGCTTCGCCTCCTCCGAAAAATCATTCAGGCCGAGGAGTTTGAAAACTTTTTACACACCCGTTATGTGGGCCAAAAAAGATTTTCCCTCGAGGGTGGAGAGACTCTTATAACCGCATTGGATTCTATTTTTCAAAAGTGCCCGGATGAAGGCGTTGAGGAAATCGTAATGGGTATGGCACACCGAGGCAGGCTGAATGTACTCGCGAATGTCATGGGGAAATCCCATGAATTTATATTTCGAGAGTTTTCCGAGAATTTTGTTCCAGAAGGAGCCCATGGGAGTGGTGATGTGAAATACCATCTGGGGTATGAGTCTATACGCACCACCTCGAATGGTCAGCAAGTGGTTATTCATCTATCTCCTAATCCCAGTCACCTAGAAGCGGTCAATGGTGTCGTAGAAGGTAAGACTCGAGCCCGTCAACGCCTTCGGGGTGACACTAACAGGAAGCGCGTGCTTCCTATCCTCATACACGGTGATGCAGCAATGGCTGGGCAAGGAGTTGTTGCAGAAGTGTTTAACTTCTCGAAGCTTCCTGGGTACCGGACTGGAGGTACCGTGCACATCGTGGTGAATAACCAAATTGGGTTTACTACGGACCCTACGGATGCAAGATCTAGCCTCTACTGTACTGATGTTGCCAAAGCAATCGAAGCCCCAATATTTCATGTTAACGGAAATGACCCTCTGTCTGTTGCAATGGTGGCTGAAATCGCCCTCGCCTACAGGCAGAAGTTTGGGGAGGATGTTGTTATAGATATCAACTGCTATCGTAAGCATGGACACAATGAAGCGGATGATCCTGCTTTCACGCAGCCACTACTTTACAAAAAGATCAAGTCCATGCCCAAGATTTCTTCGATTCTCTCCGATCAGCTTGTAAAGAATGGAGAGCTTCAGGAAGAAGAGAGCTTAGAAATTCATAAACGGTTGCGGAGGCAATTGGACGCTTCCCTGGAGAAAGTAAGAACTGTAAAAAAATCGAGTACCTTTGAAGGTTCTATGGCGATCAAGCAAATACCCTATGATTTTACACCAGTTAGTACATCCGTTCCTTTGCAAGAGTTACAAAAAGTGATGCATGCCCTTTCGACTTGGCCTGATGATTTTAGCATCAATCCAAAGATCAAAAGACAAGTTGAAAATAAATTAAAGAACTTTAAAAACGGTCACGGAATTGATTGGGGGCAGGCAGAACTTCTCGCATTTGGTACCCTATTACTTGAAGGAACAGCAGTGAGACTTTCTGGTCAAGATAGTGAGCGAGGGACCTTCAGCCACAGGCATGCAGTTTGGTATGACGCCAAAGATAGGACAAGGTATGTTCCATTGCTAAATATGGAAGACCGGAACGGACAGTTTTGCGTCTATAATTCTCTTCTTTCTGAAGCTGCAGTACTTGCTTTTGACTATGGTTATTCCTTAGATTATCCAAGCATGCTTTCGATTTGGGAAGCTCAATTTGGGGATTTCGCAAACGGTGCACAGGTCATCATTGATCAATTTATTATGAGTGCAGAAGATAAATGGGGAGCTGTTTCCGATCTTGTGTTACTTCTCCCTCATGGCTTTGAGGGACAAGGCCCAGAGCACAGTTCTGCCCGACTTGAAAGATTCCTGCAGGGTTGTGCGGAAGACAATATCGTAGTCGCCAATTTCACGACCCCGGCCCAGTACTTTCATGCACTTCGCAGGCAAAAGAAAAAGGACTACGCCAAGCCCCTTGTCGTGATGTCTCCCAAAAGCCTTCTTCGTCACAAATCATGTATTTCCTCTGTTAAAGATTTAACCGATGGCCAATTTGAGGAATTCTTACCAGATCCCACACCGGCCAAAAGAACCGAGACGCTGGTCCTTTGCTCCGGTAAAGTTTTCTATGACCTGGCTGAATCTCGTGAAGAAATTCGCACTCCCAAAGCAACCATAATTCGGGTGGAACAGTTCTATCCATTCAACGAGAAAAAGTTTTTAGAAGTGATGAAACCATTCTCCAAGGTTAAGCGAATTGTTTGGTGCCAAGAGGAACCTGAAAATATGGGTGCTTGGTCCTTCCTTAATCCTATCTTTGAAAAGCTTCTGGGGGCTAAGGTCGAATATGTAGGGCGTACCGCTACGGCTAGCCCTGCAACTGGCTCTCTCACCCTTCACAAAAGAGAGCAAGCAGAATTAGTTACGGTCGCACTTGGGCAATCCACTGCAACCGTCCAAAAATAATTAAATTGTAAGAATTAAAATGCCTAAAGATGTCATTATCCCCGCACTTGGTGAATCAATTGCTTCCGGAATTCTTTCTTCTTGGAAAGTACCAGAAGGATCATTTGTCGAAATAGATCAACCAATCTATGAACTTGAAACCGACAAGATTACTCAAGAAGGATTAGCCGAAACCGCAGGAGTCATTTCTTTTCTGGCTCAAGAGGGCGAGGAAGTCGAAATTGGGTCGACTATTGCTCAGATTGACGAATCTGCAGATAAGCCGGTCGGCTCAGATTCCAAAGTGACTGAACCAAGCGATGATCCACTGCCCTCTCCGCCCGAAGTGCCAAAAGTGGAATCGCCACCAACTCCGAAAAGTTCGTCCACTGAGCTTTCACTCCAACAGCAAAACGATTCCAAGTATTCACCCGCAGTGCGAAAGTTATTAGCGGATTCTGGAATCGACCCTCATTCCATTTCAGGAACTGGCAAAGATGGTCGTATCACCAAGGCAGATATACTACTTGCCCAAAAATCAAAGCTCGGTGCATCATCCTCACCTTCATCAGTTCCGACTCCTGCCCCAGTCCCTGCTTCTGGGTCATCGATCAAGCAGGATTTGAGATCTACCCGTCGCTTACTTTCTCCTATTCGAAAAAGAATTGCTCAAAGGCTTGTGGAAGCCCAGCAAACTGCGGCAATTCTCTCCACTTTCAATGAAGTCGACCTTTCAGCTGTGATGGCTTTACGAAAAGCTCATCAAGATGCATTTGTGAAAGAGAATGGGATTAAGCTTGGATTTATGTCATTTTTTGTAAAAGCAGTTGTGCATGCTCTAAAAGCCGTACCTGCCGTGAATGTAAGGCTTGAGGGAAATGAACTTATTGAAAACAACTACTATGATATAAGTGTAGCAGTTGGCACTGAAAAAGGTTTGGTTGTTCCCGTCCTCCGAGACTGTGACCAAATGACTTTTGCTCAGATTGAACAGTCCATTATTAGTTACGCGGAAAAAGCACGGAATGGAACAATCTTATTAGAGGATATGCAGGGCGGGTGCTTTACTATAACCAATGGAGGCATTTATGGCTCCCTTCTTTCAACACCTATCATTAATCCTCCCCAAAGTGGGATTCTCGGTATGCATGCAATTCAAGAACGACCTGTTGCTCATCATGGAGAAGTGGTAATCAAACCTATGATGTACCTTGCTCATTCTTACGACCATCGGGTTGTAGATGGTAAGGAAGCTGTAACCTTCCTCGTAAAGATCAAGGAAGCTATCGAAGAACCCGCCCGTCTAGCACTAGGAATCTGACAGAAATGACCGAAAATAATAGATTCGATGTACTCGTTGTTGGGGGTGGTCCGGGAGGTTATGTCTGTGCCATTCGTGCCTCTCAACTCGGTATGAAAGTGGGGCTCATTGACAGGAGTTCAAGGCTTGGAGGTACTTGCCTCAATGTAGGTTGTATACCAAGTAAAGCGCTTCTTCACTCAACCGAAATGTATCATCAGGTAAAAGTAGACGCCAAGGCTCACGGTATTGAATGTGAGAAGGTATCTCATAACCTTTCTGCGATGATGAAGAGAAAAGACGGAGTGGTCAACCAACTGGGAAAAGGAGTTAAAACCCTTGTCACCAAAAAAGGGGTGCAGGTTTTCTCTGGCACCGCTCAACTCCAAGGTAGCGGAAAAGTTTTGGTTTCTGGCGGCAAGAAAGAGTTACAACTTTACGCAAAAGAAATTATACTAGCTACGGGCTCAGCACCCGTAGAGCTTAAGCATATTCCTTACGATGGTAGAATCATAGTCAACAGTGATCAAGCCATCGCTTTTGATGAAGTTCCTCCGAAACTTGTCGTTATTGGTGGTGGAGCCATTGGACTTGAAATGGCTTGCGTATGGTCCCGTCTTGGCAGCGAAGTGACCGTGATTGAATTTCTACCAGAAATTTGCCCTCAGCTTGATCCTGAAATCGCTAAAGCAACTCGCAAGATTTTCTCAAACCAAGGGATTTCTTTTCTTACCTCAACCAAGGTCGAATCGGCAAAAGTAACTAAAAATCATGCCACTTTATCCATTTCCTCTCATGGAACTCTAACCGATATTGTGGCCGACCGTGCCCTCGTCGCCGTTGGAAGAAAGCCGTATTCTGAGGGTCTAGGCTTGAGGGATCAGGGAGTTAAAACAGATGATCGTGGCCGAGTTCTGGTTGATTCTAGTTTTTCAACTAATATCCCGGGTATTCGGGCAATCGGTGATCTTATACCTGGGCCGATGCTGGCCCATAAGGCAGAAGAAGATGGAGTTGCATGTGCTGAGATTATAGCAGGGCAAGCTGGGCATGTAGATTACAATATGGTTCCAGGAGTAATATACACAGATCCGGAAGTTGCCAATATTGGGTTGAGTGAAAGCCAAGCTAAAGAAAGGAATATTGAGACCAAATGCGGCTCATTTCCAATGGCTGGTAATGGAAGAGCAATCGCCACAAATGCGACTGACGGCGTAGTGAAGATTGTCGCCGATGAAAAGACTGATCGAATAGTAGGTGTTCAAATTGTGGCACATGGGGCATCCGAACTCATTGCTTCTGTGGTTGCACATATGGAGTATGGCGGTTCAGCCGAAGATCTAGCTCGAACTGTTCATGCCCACCCGACCCTTTCCGAATCAATTAAAGAAGCCGCTCTGTCCGTGGATGGAAGAGGCCTGCATAGTCTTTAAGTTATCCATCACCAATGTTTGGGCTAAGCCTAAGCTTCTAGATGTTACCTTCGCGAGCTTTCTGTAGAAAGAGAACAGGACTCAAAGAAGTCCCAAGGTACCTCATTCATTAAAGAGATTCTTCATGCGTTCCAAACCCACCTTTAATGTCTTGCTAGGCTCTCTTGTTCACCAATCTTGGTTGAAGAGCTCTAAGCTCACAGTTTTGTCATATCCAATTTCATGTAAAATCTCGATCTCGGCCTTCAAGTTAATCTGGCCGTCCCCAGGCATAACGCGGTCTGGGTCCGTTTGATTTCCAGGTGTTTTTGAACTTCCTGCATCGTCAATGTGATAATGACTAATCTTCTCCGCAGGAATATTCCGTAAGGTTTCAGGAACTGACTCACTATTCCAATTGTGAAAGGCGTCCACAATCAAGGTGGCATCTGGATCCTGAGTCTCCTGTACCATACTTCAAGCACTTTCAAGAGTATTTACGGAATTGAAAAAACTAATGTATTCAAAGTAGGTTACACCCTCTTCCTTTCAGATTTCAAGTAATTCTTGGTAGCGCCCGGGAAGATGCTCGACCTCCCTGTTTTCCATTGGAGGAGTCGCAAGTAAAAAAGTAGAACCGAGGCGAGCCCCTAATGCAAATCTTCGGCGGGCTTCGTCTAAAACAAGTTTGTGCTCCCAACCCTCGAAATCTCCCCATTGGCGGATCGCAATCACAGAGGGAAGGGAAAGACCGAAATATGATAAGGCAAGAAGCTCATCAGACACCTCACCTCACCTCACCTCCGCGAGCAACAAATTCCCAAACATCATTGAGCCACAGCTCGATTCCATCATGACCAGCTTCTCCCACTAACTTTATTTTCTCTAACAAAGGAACGGGTTTAATAGTACTTGTATTTAAACAATATTTCATAGGTAGAAAGAAATTGATTATATTTGAATCACTGGTGAGCTATGGATGGGCAATTATCGTGGGATCGATAAGGAAGTTCTGAAGTAAACCTTGCATAATGCCATTACTTAATCCTTTCCCTTGTACTTTTAGACCCCATTGGCTTGCCAGAAGACATAAGCGGGAAGGGAAATCTCCAGACGGCCAATGATACCAAAGTGGAAAAGGGTTAACTTGATGGTAAGCAGCCCAAAGCGGAAATAAAGAGTCAACTAAGAGAGTATTTGCTTTAGAATGACTAAAAGTATTTCCAAGGACAGAACTTTGCCATTTTTTCTTACAATCAAAGATAGAGAGTTCTTTAAGACTTGTCTCTTTAAAATTTGATTCCTTTGGGAAACTAAAAGACTTAAGGGTATCAGTCCAATTTGGAACGACCTTAACCATATCCTGGTATTGGAGTAACCGATTAAACGGACGGTTGACGGGTCTAATTCCTTTTACTTTCCAACTGCCGATATCATTATATATTTGGCTTATATCTACCTGCTCCTTCCATGTTTCCAAAGGGAAGGCGGTGGCTAGATCGTGCATATTTTTTCTATTCCTGGGGTATCCTAAAACTTCAAGGAACCACTGGTGGCATGCGTGTTCCCAGCCAAATTGATCAAGACGCTTTTTAGCAAATTCCATTTTGTGAGACCATCGTTGCTCAGCATATAAAATGATATCCTGCTTAATTTTTTTGGGTGCTGATGATACAATAACCGAACTTGATGGTCCATGAAGAGCTGACAAGGTCCATTCTTCATTATATTCTTCTAATCCTTGAGTTAAATAAGGCAGTAAAGTTAATTGAGGGATTTTTTTTCCAGATTTGGTCTGTACTGCAAAATCGCTATTTTCTGATGGGTACAAGCAAACATGCAAAACCACCCTGTTGTAGTTTAAGTCTTTTTGGTGGCCATGTTGGCACCAATCTTTTGCATGAAAATGGATTTCGATATCACCTTTTTGCTCAACACTATTGAGAAGAATCGAAGCTTCTTTGAAGTCTGGGCCTTCCTCTGCCTTATTCCATCCCCCCGGGTGAATAAGAGAAATTTCTTGCCCATCATCAGTCTTTAAGCCTTGGGTTGTAAAAGCAGACTCATTCCATATTCGTTGCAGCACCTTCTCCTTGAGTCGAAGATTTCCATATAGTCCGGGAACTTCTGTTACTTTATCGCTCATTTTCTAATCTGGAAACGGGATTTTATTTTCAAACCTATCTTTCGAGCTTTTGGAAATATTAGATCGCTTACGGACTGATCTTACTCTTTCAATTGCATAATCTAACTTTTTGGAAATTTCCTCTACCCTCATGGCACTAGCACCCTGAGCATATGCACAATTTCGAATCAAACTGTCATTGGTTACCACGACTAAGTTTTCTGGATGCTTTGCTGCCATCAGCATGCGCTCGATTACACCATCTGCACCCTCAACGGATGACGAGTAAATTACAGTATACTCGTCCATTCCTCGATGCTTGGATACGGACTGAGGTCCCCCTCTTCCATCAAAAACAACTGTAAGTAAGGAAGCAGAACTTCCGCCCAAAGGTTCAAGTAAGTGAAGAAGAGAATCGCGTGCACGCGAACGATCTTGCTTTAATTCACAAGCAAGTTCCGGGATTGCATGTAATGCATTATTGCCGTCGATGATCAGATGTTCTTGCATTTTACAGTCTTTCGAGCAAAAAAAGTCATTCTACTCACATTCGAGCAATCATCGCAATTTTTAATCTTATTAACCTTTTATCATGAGTCTCGCTTTTCTTTTTCCAGGACAAGGTTCCCAGTGCCTCGGCATGGGTGCTGAATTATTTAGTCAATTTCCAGCTAAAGTGGAGGAGGCAAGTTCGGTGCTTGGATATTCGCTTGCAGAACTATGTATTGAAGGCCCTGAGAATAAACTGAATCAAACTCAGTTTACTCAGCCTGCTCTTTACTGCGTTTCATATATGGCGGGACAAGCTAAGCTGGGCGAAGGACTCGTTCCATGTGCAGCAGCAGGTCATTCAGTTGGAGAATTTGCTGCTCTTGCGAGTGCGGAAGCAATTTCTTTTTCTGATGGATTAAGGATGGTTGCGAAACGGGGTGAAATTATGTCAAAAGTTGTGGGCGGCGGAATGGCTGCTGTTATTGGATTAGACCCTGATGGAATCAAGGCAGTACTCACTGAAAATAAATTAAATAAGATTGATTTGGCTAATTTCAATTCACCGAATCAGGTTGTGATTTCCGGACCCGCAACCGAAATTGAGGATTCGGTAAAAGTATTAAAAGAAGCTGGGGCTAAACTTGTCGTCCCCCTTAAGGTGAGTGGTGCTTTTCACTCTTGGATGATGCAAGCCCCCTCCCAGGAATTTTCCTCATTCATAGAGGCATTTTCATTCTCCCTGCCTAAATTTCCTGTTATTGCTAATGTTAAAGCCTCCCCCTATTCGAGTATTGAAGAAATTCCTGCTCTTTTGGTTAAGCAAATGCATTCCTCTGTTTTATGGACAGCAACGATTCAAAGCATTCGTGCTTCAGGCGTAACAGACTTTGTTGAGTGTGGTCCCGGAAATGTTTTAACCAAGTTACTTCGTCAGATTCCTTAGCATTTTTAACCTGTAAAGCCTAGAATTAGACAGGTCTTATCCTCCTTTGCAATGGGAGCTTTTTTGGGGGCTGTTTTCCAGAATGTTCACATTTAGTAAAATAAATTTTGCATATTTTGATAGAAATTTAATGTATTTTTTATGTCTTCAGTGCTAATTGAAAAGTGTAGTCTGTGCCTTAATGAAACATTAAAAGAAGTTTTTTGATTAATTCGATCAAAAGTAGGGCCTAATAAGGTAGGTCGACCTTTCTTTTTACCTTGAATAATAATCACTTAACTCATTGAATAATACCCTCTTCTTGGATATATTGTAAATCTATATGATTAGCCGTTATTTGCCCGTTTGCAATTTGCTACTTTTAGCGATGGCATCTGTTGGTTTACACGCGGTGACAATGCAGTCCGAACTAAGGCTTAGATGGAGTTTTGATGAAGGCGAAGGCAGTATTGCTGGCAACCAAATTGGTACGGGCTTAGATGTAATTCTTCATCCGGGAGTTTCTTGGGGGCACGAATCAAACGGCACTGCGAAGTCTGGATTTGCATTAGATTTAAGTGCCGGGACTTCGCGGGGCTCAGTCATGCACGACATTCGTCTTCAGGCCAATGACCACTTCACTTACATGTTTTGGTTTAAAACAAACGGCATGCCAGATGATTTTTCACAGATTTTATCCAAGCGCAAAGAGACCTACTCGTCCTATTTCGTTCAATTTGACCAAGGCGGGGAGAGTCTAAAAACTATCTTTAGAAAATACGGATCCTACTACGACACTGGCCCCATCGCTTTTTCTCCGAACCAGTGGCATTTTCTTGCCGCAGTTCATGATGGAGAAATGATCAGCACTTATTTAGATGGTCGCCTTGTTTACGAAATTCAACAAGAAGACCCGATCTTCATCGAAGAAGGTCAACTTGGTATCGGTGGAACTGCAGATGGTGGAAGTTTATTTAGTGGTTGGGTCGACGACTTACGCTTTTATGACAAAGCTCTCAGCTTTAAAGATATAAATATTTCCTGGGGCGATGGATTTGGAGATTTCGGACCTCAACCGGATTTCTCTGGAGTTCAACGGGCTACGACTGAAATGCCGATGTCTGTAAACTTTTCTTTTCGCAATTCCATAGGAATCAAGATTCCGACTACCGGAATTGATGCATCAGACATTATTACTTCGGGTGGGACAATCAGCAACTTCATCAAAGCTAATGAGTCAGATTATTCTTTTGATCTAAACGCGACTCAGTACCCCCAGCGTATACGAATCAGTTTGCCGGCAGGTGCCGGCCGTGATGACCAAAACATAACAACCAGTGAAAGTTCCGTCTTTATCATCTACGGGGATATAGTTACCCAGTCTGAAGATTTAGTGGGATGGTGGACTTTCGATACAGATGAAAGCAACAGCACCCATGCGTTTGACTCATCTGGTGGAGATCTCCCTGCTACTTTAAAAGGAAGTGCTCTTATCTCCGCCCCCCCCGCCGGAGAGGCACTTCTGGGAGGTGCCCTGCAATTGGATGGAATAAAGGATTATGTCGAGATTCCTGTCATAAGAAGCCTTCCTTCTTCCAATATTACTCGCTACGAAGACCTTGAATTATGGTGGCCGCTGGATGGTTCCCTTGCTGACGCATCGGGTAACGGTCGACACGCAACTGCTTCTGGAGAAACGATTTGGGGGCAGGGGCATTTCGGGGAGGCTCTGATTTTTTCCGGTAATGACTTCATTTTTGCGGAAAACTACAAAGGCATAACGGGTACAGATGCTCGTTATCTAAGCTTGTGGATAAATACCTTAAATCCGACTACTCAGACTCTTGCTTATTGGGGCACCCCCTATAGCGGCCAGGCTTGGTGGGTGAAACTGAAACAAAATTTGGTTACCATAGATTTTGATGGTCCTCAGAAACAGGCGACCACATCCAATCTAAACCTTGGTGTATGGAATCACATTGCTATTGGCATGCCTTCGGGTGGGAATAATCGTACGCAAGCTGTGATCTTTATAAATGGAGAGGAGTCGCTCAATAAACTCTTAGGAGCCAACTCCACGGTCTCAACCGTGCCAAGCGAAGATTTTCGCATTGGTAATAATTGGGAAAATGCAGAATACTTTTCCGGACTGATTGATGATATCCGCCTGTACAAAACAGCTTTGCGAAGCTTTGATATAAAACAAATCTATAATGCGGGAACCACAGGACCTGAGGATCTTGGTGAAGAAAGCTTTACGATCTCCTTATGGGCCAAGCCTCAATCTCTATCTCCTGCTATGGAATATGATTTTGCCACAGCTTGGTACGAGGGAAATGGAGGTGAATATATGGAAGCCCGGGTTGGCCAAGGCAGAGTAAATGAGGCTGACTTCAATGATCTGATCACGATTTCCCCACAATCGAAGAAACAAAAAGAAAATTTCCCGGAAGGTGTCACCCTCCGTGTTTTCGATGGATGGTTTAATGATTCACACCTGTCTGACATCGACGGATTCGGGATTTATCCAGGGGAAATAAAAACCAAGTCACAAGGTCTTCCTGATATCCCCAACCTCACTCTTTGGTTAGATGCCGCAGATGAAGCAACCATCACAACAAGCAGTGGGAATGAAGTAACAACATGGACTAACAAGCTCGATAGTTCCATCAAAATGCATTCTACTTACAAGCCTAACACAGGGGCCGAAATCAATGGTTTAAACGCTCTCGATTTCGATAAGCGTGCTCAGAACCAGGTTGAATACATGAAGGCAATGAAAAATGGCTCTACAAACTGGACACCGGCGACCTCGGATGGAGTCATATCCGGAAAAGTTCAGAATCTTACACTTTTTATAGTGGCACGCATTGATACACTTCGCAGAACTCGCATGCCTTTTGGTTTTGGTTGGGGGGACCATCTACCTTGGAACAATGGCCAGGTTTTCTGGAAGCATGACAGTGGTCGCCATAATTTCTCTCTTTCAGGCACCGGTAAGGCATTTTTACTAACCATGCTTTACTCAAAGAATATGGGGAAGCAGTCAGCATTTTTAAACGGACACCTCAAGCATGATTATTCTAGAACTAACGATGATGGTGTAGGCAATCTTGGCGTTTTCATATGGCCTGATAACAATTCGGGTGGTGGCATGAGTAGTACCGGTTACGGAGCAGATTGGACCACAGGCGAAATCTTGGTTACTCAAGGGACTATATCCAACAGTCTTCGTCAGGATACAGAGGGTTACCTTGCCTATAAATGGGGCTTGGTCGACCAACTCCCGTCTGACCATCCTTATTCCGGTTATGGGAGAATTAAAGCAAATGAGGATGCCTTATTTTCGGTCCAAACCTCGTTGCCTAGTGTTTTGCCGACCACAGATTCACTACTATGGGAAATGGGAGACAATACAACGGGAGCTTACCTGGGTTTTAAAAGTGGCTTTTTACGGTTAAGGGCTGGATCCAATGAAGTTTTAAGTGCTGGTCAGAATCCTACAGTTTCTGACTTGGTGGTTCTTGACATAGCTCACGATGATCTTGTATCCGCAGGTTTTGCGGACGACAAGGTGCATGAGTTGAAATGGGAAATTCAGGTTGGCCAGGGTATTGGGTCACCAGGGAAGGTGAAATTATGGATTGATAATACCCTCATGGGAGAATCTTCTGCCGGCACCATCTTAGGTAATGGGCAATGGGCACAGATTAATCAAGACAATGGAGGATTTACAATGGGTTCAGGTGAAGTTTGTGCGAACGAGTCAAATACATCCTGGCCCTACCCTATCTTACCCCCCATGCATTATATTAATGGAAATGGTTTTCGTATTAATAACTCTTTCATTTATGAAGATCCTTCCGAAACTTTTAACACGGCTATACAGGTTACCGGCAATACAATAAATACCCTCACCGACGGCTTGACGGGGACAGACTCCATGGGAGCTATTTGGTTTGGTAAAATAGCCATAGCTAATGAAGGTTTCCTTCATTCAGGAGAAATCACCTTCGGAACCCAGAGTGATGACGGTAGTGCATTTTGGGTAGATTTAGATCGTGATGGTGACTTTTCAAGGGGTGGCAAAAAGGGTGATGAGTTGGTTGTAAGCAATCTCGGGTCTCATGGTCAGTTAAAACGTGTTGGCACTGTATTTCTCGGGTACAAATCTCCTTTCATCATGAGAGCCGGTGCAGGGAAATACCCTGGGGTTTTCATGGGGACAGAGGGATTATCTACCTCTTCACACTTCACCGATGATGGTGATCATGTGATTGTCGGCTCCACCCAGCTAAATCAGAATGACTGGAGCCATCTCGTGATGGTGGTCGACAGGGAAAAAGGTGAAGTACTGCACTACCTTAATGGAAAACTTGTGGGAGAGAATAGTTTCACCGAAGAGCTATGGGGAAGCTCTTATAAAAGTAATTGGTTTATTGGAGGATTTGCCGGACTTGATTATTTTGATGGGTGGGTGGATGACTTAAGACTTTATTCAAAACCCCTGTCAGACGATGCAATCTCTTTGATTTACAACTGGGGCTCAGGAGATATGGGCGTGTCAGGGAAAATTGAAGCTCCATCCGTAACCGATGACAACCCGATCGATGTAACCCTTAAATTTTATCAATTTGGGAATTTAGTTTCTGTCTCAGGTTTATCTTTCGAAGAAGTAAACTTAGGCATTACCGGCGGTTATGTGGTTCCCGCAAGTTTCACCCCTTCCGGAATAAATGCCTCCACCTACACCTTTTCGATTATCCCTGACGATGAGGCAGCCGAGATCAAAATTAACATTCCCGCAAATGCCGCATCTTACTTGAGCGAAGCTACTTTGCCTGTGAATTATACCATTAAAATTATTCCGAATGTCCGGGAAAAGGAAAACCTTCTTCATTGGTGGTGGTTTGATGAAGCAGTGGCCAAGACTACTGTCGATGGAATTGGTGGAACTGCAGGCATTTTACATGGAGATTCTTCCTGGTCAGCGGATGCTTTATCTCAAACATCGATTTATTTCCAAAATATCGGCGATATTGCAACCCTTGGGACCCTGGATAGTAACTTCAGTGAGGGTGAATTTGCTTTGTCTTTCTGGTTTCGCAGGACTGAGGAAAGCTTTTCCTGGTCTCCCAACCTCATTTCTAATGTTATGGTAAGCTTGGGAGATGAAAATGGATCCGTTTTAGAAATTGGATCCAAGGGTAATTCAATCGATTTATTTCTGGCCACGGAAATTATGACGCAAGAGGTAACTATTGATGGCAACATTAGAGCCGACCGCTGGCACTTCATTTCCATTTCTTACGATGAAAACGCCAGTGACCAGAGAGAATTAAAGGTTTACCTTGATGGTGTCCTGGTTGGTTCAACTTCGGAATTTGGCGGGAAGCTGAAAGCAAAAGACCATCACCAATGGCTTTTAGGTAGTTCCAACGAAAACGACCCTTCGCTAGGAAGGTTTATTGGTAAAGTTGATGATTTCAGGGTCTACAATCTTGAGGGAGGAGCAGATTTGCATAACTCCACATACAATGATGGCCATAGTGACTTAAGTCTGACGATAGAAACAGAATATGATGCAATTATTTATCAAAACCCCATTACAGCCAATTTTACTTTCAAAAAATATGGGCAGGATTGCTCTGTTGATTTCAATGCCTCTTACATTGAATCTGAAAACACTGGCCCCATCACTGTAAGTGGTTCAGGTGCACACTGGGCACTTGAGTTTAATTCCACCGTAAACCCAGGTCGCATAACGATTAATATTCTTGAGTCAGCTGGGGTTGATGTCACGGGGCTTGCAAGTAAATCAAAATCTTTTCAGTTCGGATTTGGCCGACCAATTGTGGCTCTTGACCGTTTGTCAGCATGGTGGACATTCGATGAAGCTTCCGGTAATCAAGTATTTGATTATTTTGGTAAGTTTCAGGGTACCTTCAAGGGAAATGGCGATGAGACCGTTACCTTTGACCCCACTCAGGCAAAATTTGGAAGTTCGTTGTATTTCCCCCAAAATGCATGGGTGAACACGGATGCATACGCTTCCGAGTTAGGAATCGATAGCAACAATGAAAGAACGATTTCATTATGGATGCATACCTTGGACCACGAACATAGCGGTGGCAATGTATACCAACCTGGAGTCTATGGAATAGGCAGAAGATATTCATATGATGGGTCAGACCATGGTCTTTGGTCAATTCGAGGCTTTTGGGATCAAAGCTCATATCGCAGGTTTTTCTCCTCTCACTCGTCTCATGACCCACAGGTCTATGTCCCGGGAGGTGTTAAAAATAAATGGGTACATGTTGCCCACCAATACAAAGGAAACACAATTCTTGTCTATGTAGACGGGGTGCTACGCTTGTCTAGCAACCGAAAAGGCATTGAGACCCAAAACTACTTCCCCTTACAGATTGGTCGCTGGACTGAGCAAAGTTCTTCAACCATGACCTATAAAGGATGGATTGATGATTTCCGCGTTTATGATGCTGCATTATCAGAAACGGAGGTTCAACAAATTTATGGGGGTGGAGATGGAGATTTCAATATTTTTACAGAACTCGAAATCGAATCCATTGTCGATGGAGATCCCACACAGGGTCTCATACGGTTTACCAGAAATCAGCAAACCATTTCCGACTTGGATTTCAACCTGAGCAATGATCTTTTAATGACGGGTGGCTTCATTGAGCCGAACAGCTTGCAATGGGATGAAACAGACAGGTCTTACACTTTTGATTACACCGTTGACCCCACCCAGGCTGATCCAGATGTAATTCAATACTTAAGCCCTAAGTTGTTTCCCGGTCTTACTCTTTGGTTGGATGCGAATGATTCTGCCACCATTCTTGAGGGAGTGGATACATGGCGAGATAAAAGTGGAAACAACCGACATGCAACATACTCTCTGGGTTCCCCAGTATACAACCCAACTGGGATTGATGGGTTGCCGGCAATAGAAATTCGTAGGTCCAGCGGTAATGATGCACTTAGCGTTGGAGGCTCTGCCTTCTTCGCTAAAGAACACTATTATGTATTCAGGAGCGCGACGCCCGAAAAATTTGATTACTATGGAGGAGTTTTGGGGCATCAAGGACTCTCTGGATATCCTTCCTCGAGAGAGTCCAATTACCTTTTTCAAAATTCGGAGACTTCCTTCCATGGCAATAAGTATCCCACTTCTGTAAGCCAAAATGGTTCGAATATTATCGGCGAATCTTTTACTCTTTCGAGTGTAGACTCGCTCATGGTCTTACGGATTGAGGTTAATGACAATGCACTGGGTCCTTACACCAACTATCGCATTGGTACAACTAATGATGGTAACAATTACTGCACATCTACAGATATTGGAGAAATCCTTGCCTTTGAAAGCAGCCTTAGTCTCGAAAACCGGGAAAAACTTGAAGGGTACTTGGCTCACAAATGGGGAATTGAGGCCAGCCTGCCAAATTCTCACCCCTATTCCTCTACAGCCCCATCTTCATGGACCCCAAATGATGTATCTCCATCCGTATGGTTCGACGCCAATGATTCAAGTACTATTGACCTTGTCCCTCATTGGCTCGACAAAAGCAATGCTGGCAGGGTTGCCGCTGCCCGTGGGTCACCTGTTTTGAATCCGACTGCGAACAATGGGTTGCCTGCCATGAGTTATAGTGGGAATGGGCAATATCACGAATTTGGAGATATAACGAACATAAGAACCATTTTTTGGGTATGGGAGGACGATGGTGGCTCTTACTTCATGCTTGGTGATAATGATAAGTATAATTTTCATAGGGGCTCTTTCCTGTTTAATTCAAATTACACATCGGCTTATGTAAAAGAAGGCTTATTAAAATTAAATGGTACTCAGGTTTTTACCACGGCCACCAATCCTCCTTCCACAATGAGTATTTTTTCTTTGCGCACTACTGGAAATGTCGAGGCATCCAATTTTTCCAGCGACCGCTCGATTGGTGGAAGATATGCCCAAGGTGATTTAGCAGAATTACTGGTTTATAATACTGCCCTGGATAACTCGCAGATGTCCAATATTGAATACTATTTGAATGTGAAATGGGGACTTGGTCATCAGATCGCCTCGTCTCCCATGATTTTCCTTGGAGCCAACCAGGTATTGGATGCTTTTGGGCAAGGAAATGATTTGGTTTATGCTGAAACTCGTAAGATGCATCGTGCCGTGACCCGCGGAAACGACTTACTTGCATGGTGGCCCATGGACAATGACTCACTCGGTTCCAGTACAGTCATCGGGAAATCCCTCAATGAGAGAACCGCCAATTTATATGATGTCGAGGTAACAAGTTTTGGTAAATTTGGGCGTGGCTTACATTTCGATCGAGAGCAAACGGATGCAAGGTTACGGATCAATGATAATGGGGTGGATATAGAGTCATCCTGGACGTTGTCGGCGTGGATCAAAAACATCACCCCCCCTGCCCCGTCCGGTTTATCCACCTTATTTAGAGGGCAGGACAGGCAAGCTGATTTAGACTTTGACCGCTATCTTGTGATCAGAGGGGCCGACGGCATTTTGCATTCTTACGATGGGGCAGATGTAACAGCTTCAAATCGCTTTCGAAGTACGGAACACTTAATTAATCCGGTTTCTCTCTCAGGCTGGCATCTCTTTACCTTGGTTGGAAAAGATTCCAAAACATTATTTTACATTGATGGTAAAATGGTCGGAGATTCAGACCGTAAAGAGCAGAGTGATATATTTTACGTTGGAAACTCCAGTGATAACGAACTTTTTGCCGAGTACATCGATGACATCCGAATCTATGGAACAGACCTTACCGGAATTGAAGTTTCTCAAATTTATGGGGGTGGCTTCGGGGATCAGTTTCCCTCTATTTTAATTGAGGATAACTCAACCAAGGATGACAACCCGAGGCTTTTCAAAATCCAGACTGGTAAGGATAACAAATTAGTTAACTTAACGGATTTTGATTCCAGCGACTGGTCGGTCTCCAATGGTGTCATTCTGGATATGAACAGTACAGGCACAACCGGTGAATACATTTTATCCGTAGACTTCAATGATTCAGAAGGCGTAACGCTCAAAGCACCCTACGACAGTGGTCGAGATGAAAATGGAAAACCTCTGGAAGAGTTTCATGAAATTATTTTTGCTCACGAACTTGCCTATGGTGAGGAATACCTCTTAAGCAGATGGAGTTTTGAGGAAGCCAATGGAAGTGTTATTAGAGACTGCGGTCCCGCCAAAAATCATGCCTTTCTCAAAGGTAACGCACACCTGAATACTGGTAAATTCGGTCAGGCCATTCACCTGGATGGCAACGGTGATTTTCTAAGCATCCCCCACTTTAAAGGTCTCAGGAATGAAGGAAATTTCACTTTGTCAGCTTGGGTTAAACTTAACGATATTGGAATTGACAATAACATAAACGACGCAGGGATTTTTTGCACAGATATCATTGAAGGCAACACAGCATGGCTTTGGTATGATGTAAATAATGCCAATGTTGCCAGTCGAAGTTACAGCTTTAATCTTGGGCAAACCAGTATTGAAGCTAATCAATTAGATGCTCCAGGAGGCCTGGCTTTAGAGGACAGATGGCAGCATGTGACTGCGGTTATGAAGGGCCAATATCGCTTACTTTACATCAATGGAGTACTTGTTGCCCAAAATATTGGCTCTAATAATATTGTCAGCCTGGAAGGTTCGAATGTAAGGCTTGGTGCCGCCAGTCATACAGATGATTTTGACTTCGATGGTAGTCTTGATGAAGTCAGGCTTTATAATTGTTCATTTACCGAAAATGAAGTGGCTATCTTGTATGGAAATGGCAACGGAGACCTTGGCATAGTTCCTACACTCACCACTGATTCTAAAAATGGTGCACCTTCCTTTACTGCTGAACTTAGTTTTTATCGCTTGGGTCAAAAAGTAAATGTTTCCAACTTTGATGCCTCTGATATAAACATTGATGGTGGCACTCTCAGTGATTTCACGCCGGACGGGCTCACTTTTACTTTTACGATTACCCCAACCACCTACTCTTCCCGTATTTCATTATCTATCGACGAGGGTGCGGCCAATGTGGGACAACTTCTTTCCTCCTCGGTCAATGAGTATATTCACCACCACCGGAGCTTGGTAGCTGAAGATGATCTAGCTCTTTGGTTTACTTTTGATGGTGACGCTGTTCCGCAAATAATGGATCTCTCCACGAATAATGCAGATGGAAGTTTGCACAATAGCGGTGGGGTTTCACATGTCCCCGGGAAGTTTGGCCAGTCAGTAGAACTACAGGAAACTGATTATGTAAAGGTATCATCAGATGTCTTTGGTTTGCAGAGCAATTTCACTCTTTCTCTGTGGGCTAAAGTTCTGGACGACACGGTAGGTACTCTTGTAAGTAATGGTCAGCTCTCACTCCAATATGGAGATGACACAAGTATTCGAGCTAAGGTCGCCACCAATAATGGATGGGCTGAAACAAAATCTGACTTTCCAAGTGGAGAATGGGCACATTATGTAGTGAGCTATGATAATACATACTTGCGGCTGTTTATAAATGGTACCCTGACTAGCGAGACAGCTCATTCAGGCTATCTTACTTGGGAGGATGGGGGTGATCATTTCCTATACATTAATCGCTCCTCAACCCTTGGTCTTGAAGCCAGAGCTGCCTACGACGAGATTCGTATCTACAAGCGTGCTCTTTTAGCTTCTGAAATCTCTGACCTTTGGTCTAATGGAACAGGAGACCTTGGATTAAGTCCCCTTATTTCTGGATTATCGCCCTTTTACCAAGTTCCTGTTACCCATGAAGCGAGCTTTAGAGAGGGTAACCTCACTCGATCCGTCTCCGGTCTGTCTGTAGCAGATCTGAATGTGACAGGTAATGCAGTTATCCAAAACTTTGATTCCACAGACCTGACCTATGATCTTAGTGTTTCGAGCGTTGATGACCGGGTGCGTGTTTCGATCGCCGCGGGAGCCGTTGAATATGAAGGAAACTTGAGTGCCCCAGGTGCCTTTGAATTCCACAGGCGTCAAATCACTTCAGTGGAAGATGGATTACTTGCATGGTATCGCTTCGATGAGGTTAATCGGACCAGTGTTTACGATAGTTCAGGGAGAATGAGAAATGGCAAAATCCTAAGCCAGGATGCCACAAAGCCAGGTGAAGGAAACCTAACATATTCACCCAATTTTTATAGTCCATTTGATGCATCAAAGGCTTTTGATGACATTGACGACGAACCTGAAGGAAGATGGTTACCCAAGCAATCCGATCTGAATACCCCAGGTAAGGTATTTATTCGTTATGATTTTGGTGAAAGCAAAACCATCTCTTCCTACAAAATTGTTTCTCAACATTGGCTTGAGACTGAAAGATCTCCCAAAGCCTGGGTTCTTGAAGGATCACTTGACGACTCGAATTGGATTACAGTTGATGAGGAGAATGACCAGACAGGATGGGGGAAGTGGGAACCTAGAACCTTCGAGGTTGATAACCCCTCTTCATTCAGATTTTATAAACTGACCATTTCAGAAGCCGTAGGAGATGAGACATACTTGGGAATATCTGAAATTGAATTCTTTACACAAGCTGAGACCCAGGCAGGGATTTTTGGTAATGCAATTGATTTGAATGGAGAACACATTGAACTGCCGTTCAAAATAGATCAAAATTCTGACACAAACGGATTTTCTTTTGCGAGTTGGATCTTCCCCAGAGAAGTACAGGGAGGGATAGATAATGAAAAAATGATTTTTTCAACTGGGAACGATGGATGGAATTGGTCGGGCTCGATACGCAATGGCGTGGCGACCATATGGTCTGGCTACAAAGCTGAATCTTCTTCCTTAAAATTACAAATCAATCAATGGGCTCATACTGTTTTTACTTTTGACCCCATCGGTGAAAAAATCACCGTATACCTTGATTCTACACCCATAACCTTTTCTACCTTAGGTTTCGAGGCAAACTCCGGCTTCCTTAAAATCGGTAACGGTCAAGCAAATCGAAATTTTAATGGTCTCATCGATGATACTCGCATTTGGGGACGCCCGCTGGTCCATGATGAAGTTTTAAAACTTTGGGGTAATGGGATGGGGGATTTGGGACCAAAAGCAAAGATTGCAGTCCAGTCTCCCGTCTGGTCTGGAGAGGTTAACGGTACCCTTACTTTCAATCAGCAAGTTAGTGGCTTTGATTCAAATACTGACCTTGAGCTTGATGGATTCTCATTAGATTCTATTAATGCCGACCCCGAATCTAATAACACAATTTATCACTTCAGCCTTTTGCCTGACCTATTCTCGCAGAGTTTACTCAATGTAAAACTTGTAGGTAATGCGGTCAGTGATTTTCAGGGTATGCTTAGCGATGAGGTTGCCCATTCCGTTGATTTTCGTCCGCACCGGGTTCGTGAATCTGATATTTTGTTATGGTGGCAGTTGGAAGACAATTTATCTGATTCTTCCACTCTCGAAAACCATGGCAGTGGTACACCCAGTTTCTCAGATGATGGGAAATTTGGAAAATCTATTGTTTTTGATGGAGTCACAGATTCTCAGCACATCAACTCCAATGCAATTACAACGAATAAACCAAACCTGAGTATTTCCCTATGGATTTTTCTGGAAAGCTCAGATTTCTACCCTTTCAGCATAGATGGCTTACTAAGTCCAGCATCCCTGAGTATTCATAATCAACGCCCCCTCTTCACGCTTCACGGATTAAATCAGCAATCTCTACCGGGAACTGATATCAATGAGTTATGGGCCCATGGATATATTACAAAAGAGAAATGGGTTCACTTAGTATTGACCTACAACATTAAGGACAAATTAGCCCGTATTTTTATTAATGGAACCATGGATTCAGAATGTTCTTTTGCAGGAAATATGCCCTTCCCGATTGATCAGGCATTTCGATTAGGCCCACAAAGTGGAGATGAAACAACGGCAAGCATCGGCAAGATAGATGACTTCAGGATCTATCAAATCGCTTTGAGTCCTGAGGAGGTTTCCCGATTGTATGGGAATAATGTAGGGGATTTTGATCGAAAGACTATAGAGTTTTCTGCATCAGAAAGCTTTGATTTGCCCAAGCTAGTAAATGTGCGATTCTTGAGGGATGGCTTCCCGGTCTCCATAAGCTCAAGCGGTACGGGTGCTTTTTCTCTCGCCGATGATATCACCGATGTCAACGCAAGCACCGCCAATCTTGCCCCGATTGGCTCTGGTCATTACTCATTTGAGCTTTCACCGGATGATAACACCAGTTCAGCCTGGCTGACTTTATCCATTGACGGTAGCCAAGTGACCCAGGCAGAGACGGCAGAATCCTTTGAAGATGCAAATATTTCCATTTTTTACGACCCACAAATTCCGGTCGTTGACTCTCCGGATAACTCCCACTGGTCGGTCGGAGAATTTGGAAGTTTTCAAGTATCAGGCACTCACGCCCTTGAAGTGGAAGTAACGGGTTTACCGGAGGGGCTGTCTTTCAATGAAGGTGACCAGATCATATCTGGTATCCCTGTGACTTCAGGGCAGCATTCTGCTGTTATTACTTTCAGAAATCCTGCCCACTCCCCTGTTACTCAGAATCACAAAATACAAATCTTTGATCCCAACAATTTTGCAGGATCAATGAAAATTTCCATTGACCCTGCCTCATGGGGTGGCGTGCCAAGTGACTATTCTGGTCTCATTGCTCAATATGACGGCGATCTTATTCCTGACGCAAATGGCTCGGAGATTTCTTTATGGCAAGACTCCTCAGGAAACGGCCGTGACCTTGACCAGGTAAGAGGTCGACCCAAGGTTATTACCAATCAATCCGTAAATGGGAGGAAAGTGGTACAATTTGATGGTCTTTCCCAATTGTATTCCAGCTTTGATTTCAGCTCTGTCTTATCCGAATATTCAGTGCTTGCCATCGCACGCCATACAGGTGGCCAAAATGGTGCCGTCATTTCTTCTGTTGGGTCTGACTGGATCTTTGGCTTAGGTGATAATTATAATGCCTATTGGAAACTTGGACCAGCATCGGAATTTTCAGCCACCAGTGCTAATGCAGAATGGAATTTGTATGCAGGGACATTTGCAAGTAGTGGTGCCCTATCATTAAAGTTGAATGGTTATGAAATGATCAGTGAAAACACAGCACCAAGTGTTCATTCCAAGCCCAGGCTCTTGGCGTTGGGTGGTGCTCATGCAAACCATGACTTTTCTAAGTCAGAAGTGGCAGAAGTTTTAGTTTTTGATCGGAAAATTTCGGAGGAAGAAAGTAGCAATTTATCCAGCTACCTCAGGAATAAGTGGATTGGCGGGACCTTGGAGAACTTCAAACTGCTAGTCAGAATGAGCAGTACTTTGCATCCTGACTTTGACCTAAGTACCTTTGCGGATTTAAGTGATGGTGGAGACCTTCGCTTTTACGACGAATACAACCGGGAACTGCTATTTGAAATTGATGAATGGAACAACTCAGGCGAGCTGACTGCCTGGGTGGAGATTCCTAATCTTAGTGATCAACAAATAATCACTGCATACTGGGGTAATGAAAATAATCAAACGCCTCCATCATCCCCGATCTGGAGTGATTATGAGGGCGTATGGCACCTGAACTCCCGCGAAGACTCGAGTGGTAATGGACATGTGGCGAGCGATGAAAATTTCATCACCATTGCCACTGCTTCATTAATTGGCAATGGCCTAAGCTCAACCGGTTCAGGTAATCTTGTGGTCTCTGATTTTTCTCCTGTCTCTGGATCTGGTTCCCGAAGTGTTTCCGTGTGGATTAAATCGGCCAGTGAAAATGGAAGAATACTTGGCTGGGGAGATACCAGCAACTGGTGGAACCTTTCTTGGGATGCCCAGGGGCCTTATGTTTACACACGGGATACTGGACCTATGAAGCAAGGAATTGGCACCATTGGTGACAACCATTGGAATCACTTACTTGTTTCTTATCCAGGGAATAATGCGGACATGAACCAAACCCGGATTTACCTCAACGGAGAACCTGCAGATGCACCAGGCTCTTCAATCAATGGTTCCTTTACGACCGCTTCCGGAGGTTCCTTCAGGATTGGTGCCAATGAAGATGAATCCGCAGTTGCAACAATGATCGGCGAATTGGATGAAGTTCGTATTTCTCCAAGTCATCGTGGGTCAGCATGGGCAAAATTTTCTTACGAAAACCAAAAGCTCCATTCACAATACCTAAACTATGATGTAACTTACATTTCCGCCCCTGTCCTTCCCTCAAATCTTTCACTTCCTGCAGTGAAAGATGTCGCGGTAAGCTATCAAATTCGAAGTACCCCACCGGCCACCAGTTACTCCATCACATCTGGCAGCCTGCCCAGTGGAATCCACCTTAATCAGGCAAACGGAGTCATATCAGGTACAACTACATTATCGAGCGGTACTTTCGACATAACAATCGAAGCTAGCAATGGAGCTGGCACCTCCACAAGCACCATTAGTGTATTGGTATCGGACACAGTCGAAGCCCCGAGCGTTTCACCGGGAATTGTAAGTAGATTAGGTGGGCGAACGGTGGATATCATATGCGAACTTGAAAGGGATGGAGGCACGGGATGTAACCTTACTGTATATTATGGGGAAACCGATGAAGGAAGCACAGGCACATGGGATGAAAATACAAATCTTGGTTTATTTAACACCGGGCTCATCTCTTTCACTTTGGAAAACCTGCACAGTGGTAAAGAGTATTTCTACAAGATTAAGGCAGATAATGGTGAAACCGGATGGTCGGAAACCGGTGAATTCACCACGGCTTCTTTTGACCAGGGAATCTTGCGTTTTCATACAGGGGATGATGAAAGTGGTACCGGGGCAGGTGTATTTTGGGATAGGCAAGACGGGGATGGTGAGCAAAAAATTGCCGATGCAGCTTTAAGCTCAACCTTCTTTCTAGCGCCAGATGGATCTTCATGGACAGTAACGAAATCTAAATTCAGCTTTGCCCACAACCTCCTCATTGGCCGGAATCTCAACAAAATCCTCCTGCAGGGTGTGAACGCTTTATCTCTGGAAGTTGATGGTAATGTAACCATTGAAAAAAATCTATCTGGATCTTCAGCGCTGACTTTACCGCATGTAACCGGAGCGACTACATCGGATGGTCACGATGCTTTCTATAGTGATGAAGAAACAAAAGGGTTTCGCCTCGGCAAGGGGAACCTCGGAGGCTTTTCAGGTGGACAAGGTCCAGGCAAGGGCTATTCGCTTGGAGAGTCGGGAGCCGGCGGAATATCAGGAGGTGGCGGTTCCCACGGTGGTGAGGGTGGCCCAGGGGCATCCGGACCAGCCGGTCAAAATTACGGTCAGGCAAACCTAGATATTTTACTGGGAGGATCTGGTGGGGGACTGGGGAATCTTGGCGAAGCAGCTGCCGGAGGCGGAGCCTTGGAAATTGTATCTTCTGGAGTTGTAACCATTGATGAAGACGTCCGCATTTCCATGAATGGCGGTACTATATTTGTTAACCCAACATCGGGTGCTAACTTTTCAGGTGGTTCAGGATCAGGAGGAGCCCTCAGAATTGTTGCTAATGATATTATAAACCATGGGGTTCTTGAAGTAAAAGGGGGAGATGCTTCAGGGGCCGATAACCGGGAGGCCGGAACCCGCTTTTTAAGCAATTCCGGTGGTGCCGGCGGAGGCGGGCGTGTTGCATTGATATCCGATGAGATCACAGAACAAGGCACCATACTTTTGGAAGGAGGTGCATCCAATGTAGATGGAGCAGCCGGTCAACCAGGGAGTCTCTTTATCGGGCCACGAAGTTCGAGCATTATGGAAAATTTATCACTGGATGATGGAAACCTCTTGTTTGATACGGGTGGTTCTTGGATCCACAGTTCCGGACTTCGCGGTAAAGGCGTGCTTACCACAACTTCCACCCAAATACAAGGCACTCAATACCAATATACGGTATGTACATTTTCGTTTGGCGATCTTGAACTCGGTCCAGGATTAACTGTCTCAGTGATTGGTAACAATGCCTTACAAATTGATATTGATGGAAATTTCAGCCTAGCCTCTGACCTCAACCTGAATGGAAAAACCGGTAGTCTCGGTTTATACAGTGGTAAGGCTGGACCCGGGGGGTGGGCATCAGGAAGAGGTGTGAGAAACACAGAGCTTTTTTCTAATTTACATCCCGCACTGGATGGTCAGGGCCCCGGAGGTGGAAGAGGCCATGAAATAGGAAGATCAGCAGGCGGAGGAAGTTATGGAGGATCTGGCACATCGGGTTTTAACGGTGGTGTACCCGGAATCACTTATGGTGATGAGTCAATAACAGACCTACTTGGTGGCTCAGGTGGTGGGCATACAATAATGGGTGCAGGGAATGCTGGAGGTGGTGGCGGCGCTGTAAGTATCCAGGCAACAGGAAATTTCACTCTCCAACCCAATACGATCATATCAGTTAACGGTGGTAATGGGACAAGTCATGCAGATGGATCAGGCGCAGGTGGCTCTGGCGGGGCGATTCGTATCATGGCAGGTTCAATATCGAATTATGGTAAACTGGAAGCAGTCGGAGGTGATGCACTGGGAGAAAGGACTTTGGCCGGTGCAGGTGGTGGTGGGAGAATCGCTCTGCTTTCCAATGGAACTTTAATTGCCGGTGATACGAATACGAGTGGCGGTCAGGTCTATACCTCCATTGAGCCCACATATCGCGAGAATGATCTTATTGCTTACTGGCCCCTGGATGAAGCAAGCTCTTCCAATGAAGTGAGTAATGTCACTGGAAATACAAATCTTGATGGAGATATCTATGGCAATCCGGAAAGGAGGGCGGGGAAAAAAGGTGGAGCATTTTACTTCGACGGAAATGATGACCACATAATCATTCCTTACAGTGCTGAACTGGCTGTCGAAAAATATTCCATCTCCCTTTGGTATTATCCCGAAAGGAGCGACTTGGAATTCGCTCAGGTCTTGGGAAGAAATGATAGAAATTATTGGCTGACTCAGGGGGACTCCAACCACCCAACAAACCCTTACCTTTACCACCGCTATGGTGTACACTCAATGAGTGATGAAGGTGTCAGTGAATTCCCCTTATCAGCTTGGAAAAAGTGGTATCATGTTGTTATTTCAAACAGCGGGCTTGGAGGTATAGCAAGAACTTATGTAAATGGCAGTTTTACCGGTACCCATCAAAAGTTCGAAAGACGGATTGATGAGGAATTGATTATTAATTATGCCGATGATCTATACATTGGAACTGACCCCAACACCCAGTCAGAAAATTTCCTGGGTATGATGGATGATATTCGTTTTTATGGCACTGCTTTAGGGGCAGAAGATGTGTATCATTTATACAAACTAGACCCAAACACAGAAGGCTACCTATCTGCCGTGGGATCCGATCAAAATACCACAAGTGGCTCCGTTGCAATAATTCAACCTCCAGAAGTTCCTTCTCTTAACCTGCCTTCCTTAACCTTTGGCACATTCATTGATGACTTTAGCCTCGATCAGGGCGTCAGGGGGACCACTTACTCAATCACAGGGTTGCCAAAAGGATTGTCCAGCGCATCTGAATTTAATCCAACTGCAATACCCGGTATCTTCGCCTGGTATGCAGCCGACCGAAATAATAGCTTCAACTTCCATACAGTTGTTAACTATGAGAGGAACGATTCGGTTGCTCCAGAAGACTTACTTATTTTCACAAACTTCGATGATAACGGGACCATTGCTCTCGATCGATCCGGAAATGGAAATCATGGAGCCCTGATCGACCAAGCAAGTTGGGCACCTGGCAAGGTAGGTACTGCCCTTTCCTTTGATGGGAAAAATGATGCCTTGGTCTTTCCTAAAGTCAAATACATGGACCAGCCTGAAGCCTTCTCGATTGCTTTTTGGTTCAAGCGTAACTCAGACAATAATGGACCCGAAAATGAAACCAACCATGAGGTCAACAACCTTATGGTTGCTCAGTCGAGTTCTTACGATAATGACAACTTAGAGATTGGTAGCGAAGGAACAGAGATTGAGATTTACTTGGATTCTGGAGACGGAATTGAAGATACTACTCATAAGTCGAGTGGACTGAGCATTCAGAATGATCTATGGTATCACCTTGCCGTTACTTATGGTCAGGGACTTAAGGTCTACCTAAACGGAACAAATGTCCCCAGCCTGACTAAGCCCGAACTCCAAGGTCTATTAGATTCATCCCAAGACTCTCCCCTTTCCCTGGGTATGGCCCGGATTTATTCTGATCAATGGGGGGACTTTAATGGCTCGATTGATGACTTCCGTATTTATCAAAAAGAACTCAATGCCAGCGAAATCCTAAGCCTGCATGGAAATGGAAATGGAGATTTCATGGCGACTCCCTATCAATCTACAGATGGGCAGCTCATTAAAGAGTGGAAGGATTTATCCGGTAACGGTCGCAATGCACATGCAAAGTACGAGCAAGCACCCAAGATATTATACGACCCCTTAACCAGCAAGAAAATGGCGAGATTTGATTACGGGAAGAGTTTAACCATTCCAAGTGCTGTAACTATGCCCCTAACAATTTTTATGGTGGGCAGGGAAGATGGTATATCTTTCCCAGACCGGGAGCTGTTCACTAAAGATGGCTGGAGGTTGTCAGATTATAATAAATGGTCTTTACGAAACCGTTTAAACAACAGCCCTGCCCTTGTAGGAACTGGAAGCTCCACCATACAAAGCTTACTGTGTTGGACTATTGACCGTTATAATTATGAGCTTCGTTTAAACGGTTCGCAGATCAACACCAGCGCAAGTGAGGGATGGAACCCCAGTGCAATCTTTGATCGTATCAATGGAGATACCAGCCTGGAAATTGGTGAACTGATTCTTTTCCCAAGAACTCTTACTTTTTCTGAAAAAACCAAAATTGAAGGATACTTAGCATACAAATGGTCCTTGGAGGGATATCTTCCTGAAAACCACCCTTACGAAAGTGAAAGTCCTCTGGGCTCAACTGGGCTTATATTTACAGGTACGCCGGAAGAGGCAGGAAATTTCACAATTACTGCCACAGCCACCAATTTATGGGGTACAGTTTCGGAAGAGGTTAATCTTTCCATTGATGCTACTGCACCACGAATCCGAACAGGTCTACCTCGGGATGTAGGTTCTGTATCTGCGAGAGTATTTGCGAATTTACTTGATACAGGAGGTGAAAGCACGGATGTATCATATCTTTGGGGAACTTCACAGAACTCACTTACAAATGAAACTCAGGCAGGCAGTGTATCGACTGCAGGTGAAACCTTTGGCTTCATTTCAGGACTCGACCCTAACACAACTTATTTCTACCAAGCAAAAGCGGAAAACTCTGCAGGAATTTCGAATGGAAATGCACTTAGTTTTCAGCCCAATTATCACTGGGAACTTAATGATACCGGTTCGGTTGCCTTTGATCAGGAAAACCGCAGAAACGGTCAAATCTCTGATGCTTCTTCAGTTATAGACGGAGACAAAGGCAATGTCCTCGAGTTCGATGGAGACAATGATTATATTTCCTTTGGAGATCTCGACGAACTCGACCAAATTCGAGAGTTTACGGTATCCCTATGGTTCAAGCGAACCTTATCTTCCTCATCTATTCCGACAAATCATAATGTACATAATATTCTTCTTGCTCAGTCCAGTGACGCAACCAATGACAACCTAGAAATCGGATCTTTTGGCTCAGATATTCAAATCTACATTGATTCAGGCACAGGGGTAATGGATACAGCTGTTCAGGTTGATGCGGGTATCACCGATAACCAGTGGTATCACCTGGCTCTCGTATATGGAACCGAACTTGAACTTTTTATAGACGGCACAAGATTAAGAACTTGGACTCAGTATAATGGTCGCCTGAATAACAGTTTCACTTCCCCGCTTACCATCGGGGTGGCAAGCCCGGATCAGGCGGACCCATGGGGAGATTTTACAGGAAGAGTGGCAGATTACCGTTTCTTCCTTCATGCCCTCGACCAGGAGGAAATAAAGATCTTATCTGGTCAGACTTCAGTCCAAAGTTTCACCACAGGCGACAAGGTTGTGCCACCAATCGTAGTTTTGGGTGAAGTAACCAATATTTCAGATTCCAACGGTACTCTGCATTACGAGCTCCAATCCTTTGATGGAGCTGAACCGGAAATTGTTTTCTACTGGGGAACTTTCGATCAAAAGAAAAACCCAGGCCTGTGGGAGCACAGCCACAGCCTTGGACAACAGGGTGTTGGGAAAGGGCAACTTCAGGTTGGTGGGTTCGCACCAGCTACCAAAATATATTATCAGGTACAGGCTAAAGGCTCACCATATGATGCGTGGGCACTTGATTCAGGTGAATTCAAAACCGTTTCTTTATCCGAAGTCAAAGCCAAGCCTGCCACGGAACAAACAGTAAACTCGGTTGTATTAAACGGTGAAATTCTTTCAAATGGCGGATCTTCAGAAATTATTGAATTAAGTATACCTCTAGTATCCGAAGACCTCTACGGACACTGGAGATTTGATGAAGGGCAAGGAAGTGAAACCTATGACTCAACAGGTCAGGCACCTACTGCCCAAATTAAAAGTGGTGTATCATGGGTTTCTGGTTTGGAGGGTGCTTACAAAACATCCTTAAAATTTGATGGCAGCAGTTTAGCATTCATTGACCTTGGAGGATTTCCTTTGCATGGAGCCCTAAGTTTTTCGGTTTGGGCACACAAAGAAAACTTTGGAACATTCCAAAGTATTTTTGATTTTGGTAACGGAGAAAGTGCAGACAGCATTATTTTAAATAATAAATGGACGAGCAACACTGCTAAATTCTCTATTCTTCGAGAAAGTCTGGAGAAAAAATTAGAAGTTCAAAATTTCTGGAAAATAAACCACTGGCAACACATAGCTGCCACAATTAATTCATCAGGGATAATGAAATTGTATGCGGATGGTGTACTATTAGGAACTACAAACGGACACACTCCGAATGAACTGACCAGAACAAACCATTTCCTGGGTAAAAGTTCCTCTCCAGGTAATGATTTTTATAAGGGGATGATGGATGATTTTCGCATTTACAGCCGTGCCTTAGAAGCCGAAGAGGTTCGTCAAATTTACGGAGGTGACCTGATAATTGAAAAAGTTTTAGGGGGTGATAATCCCACGCTCTATATATACTGGGGTGATGAAGATGCAGGTGAAACAACAGAAGTAAACGCGAGTAACAACAATGCATGGGATTATTACGAAGATATAGGAGAATCACAGGTCGGTATTTTCAGCAAGACTCTCAACGAACTAGATGGTCATTCACAATTTTTTTATCGGATCATGGCGGAAAACTCTGCGGGCAAAGCGTGGTCTCCGACAGCAGAGACTTTTTCCACGGGAGATTTTTCTTTCCGTCCGGATTCATTTCCTAAAGGCGAACTGCTTCTTTGGTTGGATGCAGCAGATACAAATGGTGATCAGAATTACAGCAACGAGCCATTCGGAGGCTTTGTGGAAGTTTGGAATGACAAATCGGGGAATTCTCACGATGCCCGCGACGGGATAGGACCACGCTTACAGGTAAAGCAATGGAACGAGCTGAATACGCTCAAGTTTGATGGAAACACTCAATTCCTCAGGATCCCAAATTCAAACGCATTTCATTTGGGAGAAGAAGCAACCATCTTTGTAGTTGCCCAGGGCCATAACTCTGTAAACTGGGCCCCTATCATTTCAAGACAGGGAGAAGAAGATGGCTGGCAGTTTCGTAGAACGGACACAGGCTATGCAGCCTTTACAATTCGTGGAACCAACGATGGTTGGCCAGATCGACCAAGTGGCACAACCTTTAATGGAGATCCCCGTGTATGGGCAATGAGGAAGTCTGTCTCCCGGAAAACATTGTGGGCAGATGGAGCCCTCGAATTTGAAGTAGCGGTCGGAGGTACTATCTCTTCCGTTTCTGGTGATGATGTAGTCATCGCTGCTCAGGATTATAATGGTATTAGAAGGTATGCAAGTATTGAGATTGGAGAGATCATGGTATTTGATTCGGCTTTATCAAATCATGAAGTTCAACAGATGCAGGGTCTTCTGGGTCACAAATGGGGACTGCAGGAAAATATGCCAAGTACTCATCCGTACTTTTCCGTTAAGCCATCATTCGAGAACCGGCCTCAGATTTTATTAAAGACGCCATACCCTTTGGTGAAGGATCAAAATATAGCTCTCTCCATTTCAACCAACAGACCTGCTGAATCCTTTAGTTCCCTCAATCTTCCCTCTGGTCTGAGTTTGGAACCAACGACTGGTATTATTACGGGAGCTCCTGATATTGTTGAACAGTACAATTCTGTGTTGCAAGCAAGCAATTACGCAGGATCACTTTCTAAGGATGTAGTTTTCGTCGTTAATGATTTCTCTGGTTTCCCTTTCAGTTTAAACATTTCATTTCCTGGTTACACTCAAAGCAAAACAATTAATAACTTGCCTGTCTACCTTGAGCTTAATCGTTCTATTATCGATTTCAGCTATGAACAGTTCGCATCTCCCTATGGCCATGATTTACGTTTCCTAACAGCTGACGGTGCGGAAGAATTAAAATATGAAGTGGTCGATTGGGACCCGGAGGGTACATCTTCTTTCTGGGTCCTTCTTCCCGAGCTGAATGCATCCACTACCATTCAAGCAATATGGGGAAATCATAGCGAAACCAAACAACCAAGTTATTGTCGGGACGGTTCGGTCTGGGAGAAATACCGAGGAGTATGGCATATGGATTCCGATGATACCGAACTTGTTCGGGACTCTCGTGCAAGCTACCATGCAACTCCTAATAATTTTCAACAACTCAGGGCAAATGGATTACTTGGGCGGGCATTAAGCTTTGATGGTGTAGACGATTACCTGGATATGGCATTAGAATCCCATCCGCCCAGCGAAACTGCTCAATTGACCCTATCATTTTGGGCCTACGGAAAGTTGGAGAACCTCCAAAGTGCAACTCTTTTAGAATCAAGTTCCCCGCTCGGCCGATTCCTCAATGTTGATTACCCATGGGAAGACACTAAGTTCCACTGGGATGTCGGCACTGGCTCCTATGACCGGATCGAAAAAGAAGACCCAAATTACCGAAATAATTGGACTTACTGGGTTTTACAAAAAGATGCGGATTTGGGGGTTATGAAAATTTACAGAAACGGTGCCCTCTTTCATGAAGGTGTAAACAAAACATCTTCTATCGGAGGCGAAGCTACAGCCTTTCGAATCGGTTTATCTACCAGTGGATCAAGGCCATGGCCGGGATTGCTGGACGAGCTCAGAATGGGCTTATTTATTGAGGAACCCGATAAAATTGAAGCTGCCTACCAAAGTCAAAGGCCTGATAATATCTCTGCTTTCTCAGCAATGAGCCAGGTGATTGGCCCACCTATTATTCTAAGTGGTCAATTGGTGGAAGGTTATGCAAATGATTCGAACCGTGTGCCATCCTATTTTATCCAATCATTCCCTCATGCAGAGAGCTTTTCGGCTGTAGGGTTGCCGGCAGGATTGAACCTGGATGCTGCCACTGGAGAAATCAGTGGGATCCCCCTACAGGGGGGGACTTACCAGGTTACCATAACAGCCCAGAACAGTCATGGGATTGATCAAGAAAACATAAACCTGAGTTTTGCAGATGTGCAAGGCTTCTCACACCGTTTAGATTTTGATTTCTCTGGGTATACAGGAGGTGAAACTCTTAATGACTTCCCTGTTTTCATAAAATTTAATTCCTCTATATCCAAGTTCAGCCTTAAAAGCTTTGCCTCAAGTGACCTGAATGACCTTCGGTTTTATGATAATCAGGGAACTGAATTGAGTTATGAAATTGAAAACATCGATCCTCAATTCAATCAATTTTCAGTGTGGGTCCAAGTTCCAGAATTGAATGCAACCAATACAATTTCGGCTTATTGGGGCAATCCTGGCTACAGTTCCATTACCCCAACTTATACGGTGAATGGGTCAACCTGGTCTAATGATTTTCGTGGTGTTTGGCACTTTCGCCCGATGAAGGAAACCACGACCCTTACCGATTCAACATATTTTCGTAATCATGCTAACGATACAACTGGAGTTACCCTTCATGACTCAATCTTAAGTTCAGGCCGCTCATTCTCTGGTAGCTCAGATCAATTTATCCAAATTCCCGCCTCGACATCACTGGACACTCTCGATCAAAGCAGTTTCACATTTACCTCTTGGGTGAACATGGAAAATATACCAGATGGTAAAAAACTGAATTCATTCCTCGGTCAGGGGTATCATGCCAAGCATGATAATATTTACTACAATGATATTGAACTATTGAAAGCCTTCCCTCCCACTGGCAGTCGAGTGTTCCAATCAGGGCCAAGGCAGGGATTACACCTGGATAATGATACCGATTTTCAAAACCTAAATATTGGTATCAGCGAAAGAGATAACTACATGTCTCTTTTTCTTGCCTATTTTAAACCACCTGTTGATGGCTACTATCAATTTCGGTGCGACTCTCCTGATGATAAGTTTGCCCTCTGGATCGACTTGGACAGAAATGGGGTATTCGCTGAAAGTGGTTCGAATGGAGAGGAAAAAATTCTCGTTCAATTAAGCTACAGCAACTCGTCTTTTTACTCAGACATGATTGACCTGACAGGAGGCGTCGACTACCAAATAGCCATCGCCCATGGCGAAGGTAACGGCGGTTCAAGGTTAAAGCCCTACATACTTACCCCTGAAGAAGACTGGCGAATCATTGACCCAAGTGACCCTAGCCAAGACGGATATTATTCGGTAACATTCGACGGATCATTGTCCGAGGAGCTAAGCTCTTTTTCTTTATTTAAACATGGCTCTTTGGAACGTTTTGATTTTAGAGATAATAACTTGGCGATGACCCACCGATTAACGAGTGGTGCAGTCAATGCTTATTCCACGGCTGCCCCTTCTGTTGATGAGTGGACCTATGTGGCAGCCCAAGTAAACGCCCTCTCTAAAGAAGTTAAAATTTTTCAAAATGGGCAGGAGATTATCAGCGAAAATTTCAGCTCAGCCTTACCTCCTCCCCTTACCGGGCAAGACTGGTTTGTCGGAATGGGAGATATTGGGTTTAAAATCGATGAGGTAACCCTCTCTGCAAGTGCCCGTTCAGCGGACTGGATCAAAGCGGTCTATGATAATCAAAAACAAAATCCGAGCTTCCCCTCCATCTCAGAAGGTGTTAACGGAAATCATAGTTTTATCTCTGAGACGGAATTTACCATAAATGCTGAGCAACCTTTTCTAAATAAAGTCTTAGCTACGGGATCTCCAAGTGCCCTCATTGCTTCTGGATTACCTCCTGGGTTGATCCTTGACCCCGATCCAGTTGATGGAAACCTTTCGGGCTACCCCAGTCAGGCTGGGTTTTATGAGGCAAAGCTCTTTGCTTTTTACCCTGATGGGGCTCAAGCCTCTCAGGACTTCAGGTTTACCGTTTTATCCGGAAGTCCTGAAATATCGATCTCTTCTCCTCAGACTGTCACCACAAATTCACTCCGTGTGGACTATGAAGTAACTGCAACCGGTGGTGATGATCCTGAGTTATACATCGTCGCTGACACGGTGGACCATGGCAAAGATCTTTACAAGTGGCAGTTTAGGCTGGAATTAGGGAAGGCAGGGCTTGGTGAGGGTAGTACAATACTCGCAGGGCTTAATGCTGACAGTGTCTATTATGTTAGGATGTATGCAGTAAATTCTGTAGGTGAAGATTGGACGGGGAAAGCTTCGGAGGTTCGGCTGCAGCCCCAGATCAATCACTTACCAGTAAATCTGTCCATGTGGCTTGATTCGACTGATATTTTGGCAGATGGCACCGAGCCAATCGATGGGGCTCCCATAAGTGTCTGGAAAGATAAATCCCTAAATGAAAGAGATATGGATAACCGGAAAGGTGATCCCTTAATTAAATTAGAGGGGCCGAATGGCAAGGCAGTCGTAGATTTTGATGGCGATGACCAAATCTACTCAACCTATTCATTTACAGACGGGAACATTATTCGAAATATGGGCTACTCTGCTTTTGGTGTATCTCGCTATACAGGAGGTAAAAATGGAAGAGTTATTTCTTCTGTTGGGCATAATTGGCTTATGGGTCACCATTGGGGCAGGATGTCCAGTTACTTTCTTAACGGTTGGATCACTCAGGGATACGGGGCGGACACAAACTTTCATCTTTGGGAAATTCATCATGAAGGACGGAATGCGGCAAGTAATCCATCGGGTTCTGTTTGGACAGACGGCATCAAAATGGCAGAAAATAGAAATTCTGCCTGGCGGGGCTTTTTCCCGTCAAAACTTTCATTTGGAGCATTTGACAGTCTTGCTGAATCCTCTATGTGTCAAGTTGCTGAATTTTTAATATTCAAAGGTTTAATTGAAGAAAACGAGAGGCTTCTTATTGAAGGATACCTGTCTCATAAATGGTCGATCTCTTTGCCGTCTGAACATCCTTGGGCTTTTGAGCAACCCAGCTTTGGCGAAATTGTTTCGGAAGGTGCAACTCCGGTCGGGATTACCTCTCAAACCCTGGCACCCATAATAGTAAACAGAAAGCCAGTCAACCAGACTAATACTTCCGCTTCCCTCACCGGGCAGGTTGTAAGTGCCGGCCTTGGGTTGGTTGAGGATGCTCCCTTTTCTCCCTCCTCATACTCAGGTCTTCGGCTTTGGCTGGATGCTTCAGATGCAGACGGTAATGGTATACCCGGCTCTGATTTTCACGACGCCGCCAGCTCCGATAATGTAGTCCCCTGGACTCCTTCTTTTATCGAATCTGATTTATGGCTCGACGCGAACGACTCATCGACCTTATCGAACCTTGGGTGGAGTGTGCAAAATCTAACAGGAGATACGGACTCTTTCATCTCCTCTGCAAATAATTACACCTCTGCAATCAATGTTAATGGAGGTGATGTAAACATCAATGGAGTCACGTTCCTGGGTCAAACATCTGCAACAGCTAGCGGTTGGGAAATTATGGAGGGTTTGTCCTCTACCTTCGGATCCCACACCAGGGCAAATGTTGAGGGAGCATTAAATACATTGTTAAATAGCGGCTTTCTTTTTGGTGGTGATCCGCAGAAAATTAAACTTACTGGGCTTACGGATGGAGAAACCTATACCTTTTCTCTCTACAGTTCTGCATGGGGCAGCTCATCACGTACTTGCGTTCTTTCCTGCTCGGATACAGCTGAGACGGTTACTGTTGACCAAGATGGTTTTCATGATGCTAGCTATAACGGTCTACTTGTTGAATGTACCTATATAGCTGATGGCACAGAAGTTACATTCACCATCGATCCGACTGCGGCTGCGACCTGGCACCTTTATGCATTTAGTAACCGAATTGAAAGCAACCTTGATGTTGTGACGAAATGGAATGATAAGAGCGGTAAAGGCAAAGCTGCAGTCCAGCAACTATCCATAAGCAGACCTAGCAGATTGGGTTCGCTGTCTTCACTTCCCGCTGTCAGGTTTGATGGTATTGATGACTTCCTTGATCTTCCTCTTTCCGCTTCTCTCAGTGATACTTACAGCGGTTTTTTTGTCACAGAAGTAAATTCGGATACCAATACTCTATGGGCAGAGGAGTCATCCAACGATTGGGTCAGGAATCACATCTCACTCACCTCAGCCAATGAGTTTCAGGTTGATCAATGGGGGCCATCCTCAGGCAGTGCAATATCCCCTTCCCTCTCTGGGACTGTTCTTGTTTGTGTGGTCCAGCAATCCAGTCAGAACCGGCAAATCTTTTATAATGGGGTTGCAGGTCCTGTGTCTACTGAGGAGTATGAAAATGACCTCCCCACGGAAATAAGAATTGGCGCGAGGCTAAACGGAGATAGCTTTTCCAGTACCCAACTCGGAGAACTCATCCTGTTTGCTTATGCAATGGATGATGAAGAAAGGCAGAGATTGGAAGGATACCTCGCAAATAAATGGACAATCAATAGCGGTCTGCCCTTAAGTCACCCACACCATTCGCATTTCATTGAAACTTATGACTTAGGCTCACCCATTGCCCTGCTTGCGGATAAATCAGGCCAGGGCAATGATGCCTTGCAAGATTCAAATGAAAGCCAGCCAGGATATATCCCAAATTCCATGAATGGAAATCCAATTCTTCGGTTTGACGGGGTCAACGATTTTCTAGAATTTGAAGAAGTTAACACCATCCGAACCCTCTTTATGGTCGTTAAACGAAATGCAGGAAACCAAGGCTTCATACTTGGCCATGATACAAGCTATGCTTTTCATCCTGGCAGTAATTCGGTTTGGTCAGCGACTTGGACTGACACCTATCTTTTAAATGGACTTTTACATGTGAATGGGAATTCTTTTGATGGATTGTCCCAGAATTATGCTTACGGCTCGCCTACTTTGCTTTCAATAAAAACAACCGATGTGCTTCCCGCCACCAGCTTTTCCAAGGATCGAGCCAATGAAGTTTACTGGAATGGTGATCTGGCAGAATTAATAATATATCAAGAAGAATTACCGGTTTCGACGATGAGGATGGTTGAGGGGTATTTGGCACATAAGTGGGGGATTGCAGGTTCTCTTGTCGAAACTCATCCCTTTAAGAGTTTTGCTCCAGTTCGTAACAAAGCTGCAGTCCTTTCCAAAATTTACTGGGGAGGTGCAGACGGGGGCAATGACCCTAATCTTTGGGAAAATGTCATTGATATTGGGGAAGTTAATGTTGGTTTAAGGAAACTTTCCCACGGGATCACGCTCATTGCGACCCCACCGCCAAATGAGTCCGCCGGCACTTACCCCGCAAGTAAACTATTAGATGGACAATTACCCTTGGATGGTTGGCGCTCAACTTGGACTGCTTGGTTTAAATCAAACCCACAACTACTCTTTAATCTCGGTAAGAAAAGAGAGATGAATAAAATCCGCATCTACTTTCAACCTTATGAAAGGGCCGCAGAATTAGAGGAAGTAAAGGTTTACATTGCAGACGAAGAAATGAATTTTGAATTACTCGATTCTTTCCCCGGTGGACCCGGACTGTTACAGCAGGGTAAGTACGCTGAATTTGATATGAATGGAATAACAACTCAAGCCATTCGCCTCGAACCGTCTTATGATGGGTGGGGTCATATGTGGGGGGAAGTTGAGTTCTGGGTTTATGATACTGGAGAATTTGAAGCCCCTGTTTATGGGCTTTCTCCAGGGCAAACATATTATTACCGGTCTTACGGTTCCAATAATGGTGGCAGTGCTTGGGCCCCATACACGAAAAGTTTTAAGGCTGAAGATCGAGTTTATTATGATTCAGGAAAACTCGTTATTCACACTGACTTGGGAACATGGAAGCATAGTAACGGTGACATAAGATATGCTGAAATATCTGACCGTTCCTTTACAGACCAGTTCGGGAACAGCGTCCTTTACAAGGTTTCACGATTTGAATTTGATCAGATTGAACTGCTTGGAGACTTAGAGGTTGAGATTAAGGGTGAAAGTGCCCTGGAAATCATTACGACGAGTGGGGATATTATTCTCGATGTGGATATGGATATATCAGGTCATTCTTCAACTGGTGAAACTCCCGGAAGAGCTGGACCAGGTGGGTTTAATGGTGGGGATATTGCAAGTCGGGGTATTGGTCCTGGCGGCGGACTTGGTGGGGTAACCCCGGGTGGTGCCGGGTATGGAGGAGCTGGAGCTCGCTCCACATCGACAACTGGTCAGCCTTACGGAGATGGCCGAATCTCTTCTCTTATTGGTGGAAGTGGTGGTGGTGGCTACACAGTTGATAGTGCTGGCGGCGGCGGCGGCGGTGCTCTAAAGGTTGAATCGTTTGGGGATCTTACCTTGTCTTCTGTAATTCGTGCAGTGGGGGGAGGTGGATCCGGAGGGTCTGCAGGTGGATCCGGTGGAGCTATTCACTTAAAGGCTAATCATTTACACCTTACAGAAAATTCCCTAATTGACACCTCAGGGGGTGGCAACGGTGGAGCTGGTGGCAGGATTTACTTAGAAGGAACAAGTTCATTAGAAAATAAAGGTAGCAATAATTTACTGGCCAAAGGTGCAGCGGGTGCAATCCCAGGAACATCCGGCTCCATTCGTTACTTAAGACCCTCAAGCCTGTCTGATCTTTCGTTTAGCACGGGTACCCTTGTCATTGATACCGATGCCGCGACAATCTCACATTCAAATGGGAGTATAGCTTTTGGAGAAATTGATGACATGTTTTTCAAGGATAAAAAAGGTGCCTACTGGCCCTATTCTGTATGCAGATTCAAATTTTCAAACATTGACCTTAATGGTAACCTTGTTGTGCAGTTGTCTGGGAAAAATACCTTGGAACTGGAAGCATTAGGTGGTTCCATAGAGATAGGGTCAAACCTTATCGCAGATGGGGGGGATGCCTCAGGTGAACTGGGTGGTAATGCTCATATTGGAGGCTTCGCTGGAGTTGATGCTGGCGAACTTGCGGGCAATGGACCTGGTTCCCCTCTTTATACGGCGACTTCGGGCCATGGTGCTGCTTTTGGAGGGCATGGTTCTGGAGAAGCACCAACATATGGCGAAAGAGACCTGCAGTCTCTCATTGGGGGAAGTGCAGGGGGGTCATCAAGTAAGAGTGGTTCGGGTGCTGGAGGTGGAGTGATATCATTAAAGGCATCAGCGGAAATTACCATCCATGAAAATGTGTTTATTACTGCCAATGGCGGCGATGGTGGCGATAATGCAGCGGCAGGAACGGGTGGTGCCATCCGACTCGAGGCAACACGGATATTTAATCATGGCACGCTCCAGGCAAATGCTGGCAATGGGGTGCTTATCTCTGGCAATAGCCAAACTCGAGGATCCTCTGGAGGAAGAATTGCCCTCATTGCCAATGGGGAGGTCAAAGCCGGCAAAACGTTTGTAAACGGTGAATGGCTTTCAAATGAAGGCACATTATTTATAGGTGGAACCTATTTAGACTCCACTTTGGAAGTGGAAAACGCAGACCTTACAGTAAACACCACAACAGGTTATTTTTCCGTTGAAGGCGGTGCTCATGGTTGCGGAGTATTCACTCCCGCGACTTATACAAACAACTTGGGGCAAAACTGGCACTTTGAAATTTGTACTTTTACCTTCAGTCAAATCTCAATTACAGGTGAAAGTGAAATTACGCTACTCGGCAACAAGCCTTTGGTCTTAAAAACAGTTGCTGGGGGCGATATCAGAATTGATTCTGATATGATCCTTGACGGTGGAGATGCGTCAAACGTTAATGGATATGGAGGAAGGGCTGTTTTAAATCCATGGCCTGGAAGCAGTGCTGAAAAGCTTTCAGGGTTTGGCCCTGGTGGACCGCCTCCCACTGGAGCTGCTGGGGTAAGTGCAAGTTATAACTACGGAGATGAAGAGTTAACCTTACTGCTTCCCGGAAGTGGTGGAGCAAGCGGGAGTTTTTTCCAGGGTTCCGGTGCCGGCGGTGGTGCCCTTTCCCTTGAGGCCGATGGGGACATAATTGTTGGGAGTGGGGCTGTCTTGAGTGCTAAAGGTGGCAATGGAAGAACCAGTGCAAACACAGCTGGTCAAGCCGGAGGTGGTTCAGGTGGTGCCATTCGCTTAATAGCGAAGAATATTTACAATGGTGGCTTAATTCGGGTTGACGGAGGAAATCGAGGTGCAGGTGGCGGTCGTGCTCTGCTTGCCTCGCAAGGTAATATAGAAAGAGGTACATTATCTATCGGAACTGGGTCTTTTAAAGAAATCAAGCCCCCTTCTTTGGCAATGCCAGGTACGATTAATCTTTCCTACAATAAGCCCGTTTTCATTGAGAAGAAAGTTAAAGTGAAAACAAGACCCCAAAATCTTAGGTTACATTTTCCTTTTGATGAAGGTCAGGGGCTTATTACCCATGATATGCATAACGACCGGCCAGGTAAGCTTACTGGCGGGACATCCTGGGGTGCCGGCTTTATGGGCTCAGCCCTTTCATTCAATGGTCAGGATGGATATCTTTCCACAGAAATTACTGGGGCAGATCTTGGAGTGGATGGAAAGAAACCGCGTACGGTAAGTTTCTGGGTAAATGCATTTACATCCACAACGGACGATCCTGGTTTTTACGGGTATGGAAGCTATCTTGACAGTGGGGGCATCAATCAATACTGGGGGATTCATAATATAAGTGGTTCAAATTATACAACCCTTGACAGTGGGCATTGGAATTGGTCGGGTACATTTACCCATGGAGCATCACTTCTTGATACATCATGGGTTCACTTCGCTCATTTATACGATGGCAATAGCATATTACTCTACAAAAATGGAATCCTGGCAGACTCAAAAGTTCGCGATGCAATTGGTACCGGCAATCAGGTTTTCCTTCAAGTTGGACGATGGGAAAATAACTCAAATGCCTATTTCAAAGGGCTAATCGACGACTTCAGAGTCTATGATGATGCTCTTACCGAAACAGAAGTACAAACCATCGGGGTTGGTCAGGATGTGTATGAGGAGACCAAGCAAATGCAATTTGATATTACAGCAACCGGGGATCCTACCGAGTTTTATATTGATGGATTACCTTCAGGATTAACATACGACAGTAAAACGGGTAAAATCATCGGCCTTCCTTTGGAAATTGGGACATTCGACCTTGATATCACTGCCTTAAACCAAGCGGGGCAAAGTGAGCAAAAAATCAAATTAATTGTAAATAAAACTTCCCCTACCCTCACCTCTTCCGTTCCTAAAAATGTAAGTTCCACTACTGCGAGACTTGCAGGCAGAGTCATTTCAGATGGAGGAACCCCGGTTCAATTGTCTCTATTTTGGGGAGAAAATGATGGTGGAACCGACCCAACTATTGATAACGCTGACTCTACTAAATGGGATAACCGCTTTGATTTGGACAACAACTTTACTTCAGGTGGTTTTAATCATTTCGTACAAGGCTTGGAAAAAAATTCCACCTATTTCTACCGATGGCTTGGAGGCAACGAAGCCAACCCTGCAGTTTGGAGCCAACCCACCCTTGAGGGAATCATTCATTGGTGGAAATTTGATGAAACCGAAGGAAGTCTCATATCAAATGAAATCTCCTCTGCATCTGGTACATCTGTCGGGCTAAAATCAACTGACCGGATTTTTGCTCATGAAGGAAGAGGGATTAGCTTGCTGGGGGATGGATCGCATGTCGTCATAAAATCTTACAAGGGGGTAGTCAGGAGTAACCCCAGGACTGTTTCTATGTGGGTTAAAACAAGTGATGCCAATGCAAGTTTGATTTCATGGGGTGCTGATGGCGATGGAGAAAAATGGGACCTGTCCTTGGAAAATGGTAAACTCAAACTCGACATTGGTAACGGGGTTATGCTGGGTGGGGCGACCCTGAACAACAATCAATGGAATCACATTGCTGTCTCTCTTCCAGCCGGCAGTTCATTGCTCTCGGATTCTACACTCTACGCGAATGGAGTGAATGATACTGTGTCCTCATCCCAATTTAATTTAAACCCCCTTCAGATATCTCCGGATATTTGGCTGGACGCCACATCTACGGATTACATGGACAAAGCCTCATCGAATACAGCTGGTTCACCTGTGTATGGTGAGGTGGTTAATTACTGGGGAAATCAAGTGCCGGGCAGTAACTACAATGCAGTGAAGGTTTCCGGGAATCCAGTATTTGAAATTGGTCTAAATTCCACATTTCCCTGTGTGAACACCAACGGTGATTCTTTTGAGATTACAAATTCGGCAAATGACTTTGACCAACTGACAGCCATGAGCATCACCTTTGTGGTCGACTGGCTCAATACGAGCACCGGGGAGAGAAACATATGGAAACAAGGAGGCGGTAGTGGTTGGTATAACGGTGAACCTTCTTTTTGGATTGGTAAATTTAACACAGGAGCACGTCAAGGAACGGGTGTTTGGTATACCTCGGGTGGTAGTTGGCCTGATGGTCACAGAAAATTAAACGGTTCTGATGTAGAACCGAATTCTTCCGATGCCAGAAATGAAACCAAGATTATTTCTGTTATTTACGACGGGGCAAACGGAAATAATAAAATCTTCTCCAATGGTTATTTGGTTAGTGAAGTAAATAACATGTGGTCCAGCCTGTATTCTTCTGAAGAAAACATTAAAATAGGTGGCGGCAATCGTTATGGAGACGTAATTATATGCAGAAAAGCCTTATCTTCTTTGGATCGTGAATATATTGAAGGCTACATAGCCCATAAGTTTGGACTAAATCAAAAACTGCATCCGGATAACCCATACAGAGAGGTTATGGACTACATGGTAAAAACAGGGAATGAATATGATGTAACCATCGGTACAAATGTCGAGGGAAACCACTTGCATGGAGTCATTGACGAAGTTCGTATTTATGATCGCGGCCTAGCTGCAATAGACATTCGAAGTCTTGCCTTGGGAGGGACGATTGAGTTTAAGACTTCTGCCATCCCAAGTCCACCATCCGTGGAAATTCTCAGTATCCAAGCCGAAGCAAATGCCACGGTTCAAATCACAGCAGAACTCACGGAAAAAGATGAGAACCTTCCCAGTGTATCCATATACTATGGCAGAAACGATGGCGGATTTGAAGCCAGTCAGTGGGAACACAACCAATCACTTTTTGGTGGAACTCCTGTCAATCTTGGTGAATTCAACGCTACGGTTTCAGGTCTAATTCCCGGAGAAAAATATTTCTTTCGGGTCTTCGCAGAAAGTATGGATGGCACAGACTGGTCAAGTGGGTCTCCAGAAATAAACCAGGACCTTTTAGCCTTTTGGAGAATGGATGAATCAAATGGCACACTTATCCATGATTCTGTCTTTCCATTTTATCATGCTGAACTCGAGGGTCTGAATCTTGACTCCAGCCGTTCTGGTTCTTTTCAGGGTAATGCTCTCAATCTTGATGGCTGGTCCCAGTCCATCCATTTAGATAGAGAAAGTGAAGGCTTCCTTAATCATTCATTTGAAGGCAGAACGGTTGCAGGCTGGATCAAGCCAAAATCAAATTTCTACATTGGCCCAACAATAACAGCCCATGAAGACTTGGTCGCCTATTTTCCAGCAGATGAAGGTAGCGGTTCAGTTTTGGATGACCTTAGCATAAACAATTTGAACTCCAACATGCAAGGTGGCACCGCCTGGTCGGATGGTCTTTTTGATCGGGCAATATCTTTCGACGGTAGCAACGACAATATAGCAATCAAATCGGATGAACCATTAAATCAATTGCACAGAAAATCCTACTCTATCACACTGTGGGTCAATCCAACGGCCGCTGCACCAGGATTGCATAACGAAGGGCAACTTCGGGTCAGTGGCTATCGAGTGGCTATGAGTGATTCTTACTTTACAGATATTTCCTCTGCCTTTGCCCTGACACCTTCGGGCCACTCCACTTTAACTACAGGACCAGACTCCCGGGGTCTTGATTATCAAAATGACACAGATTTCATATCCTCGGGAGTAGGCATTGGTACTGATAATTATTTAGTTATTTTTAGTGGATCCTTTCAGGCTAAGGTGGCAGGAAATTATAATTGGGAAATTCTCGGAAATGACAACCGCGGCGCTCTATGGATTGATCTTGACCAGAATGGTGAATTTGAGTCCATGGGTTCGCAGGGACAGGAAAAAGTTTTGGACAGCACAGCCGCTTCTGCCAATACAAGTGTTAATCTTCTTCCTGGGTATTACAAAATTGCCCTTATACACGGCGAGAAAACTGGTGGATCCAGCCAGCAGTTGAAATTTTCCGCACCCTCCAGTGATGCTGGTCCAACAATACTGACCACTGTAAAACCCAGTGATACAGAGCAGTCAGAGCTATTTGTTACAGAAAACTCATACACGATACTAAAAAGGGACTCCCTAAGCCTGTCTGTGGATGGCAATTATTTCCCAAGCTTTCAACACGCCAATTACTCAGAAAGCATACAAGTACAATCAAGCCAAAGTCTAAGTGAGTCCACTTGGACTCACCTGGGTGTGGTCGTTGACTACAATGCGTCAACGATTGAAATTTATGTAAATGGTGTTTCAGTCGGCAACGAAAACTTACCTGCGGGTGAACCCCTTCATTTCTTGTCCACAAATAAATGGCTTCTTGGGGGGACAAATGCTGTAGATAACGACTATTTTAAAGGTAAAATAGACGACATAAGGTTTTATCAGAAAGCACTTGCGGAAGACGAAATGATGGCTATTGCCAATGATGATTTAACTTCCGCAGTCATCGCCGGGTATGCCAATCAGGTACTCTATGACGAAGGCACCTCAAGTTCCGGCTTATCTGTCGGGATAAAAGGGGGAATCATACAAGCAATGGTAAGCGAAGGGGGAGAAATCGCCTCAGTGGAAAGCGGAAATGAAATGTCCAGTGAAGAGTGGAATCATTTCGCGGTAAGTTTTGGGGAGTCCCCCAAATCCTTTAGTCTTTACATCAATGGAATCCTGGATGATGGCCCCACCCTGCTGGAATCAACTGCAACTATTTCAGGCACAACCGATAAGGCCTATGTTGGTAAACGGGAAGGGACATCACCTCTTCCAGGGCAATATGGTTTTTACAAAGGTTTAATTGATGAACTTAGAGTTTATGACCGTGGCTTGGGTGCTGATGAAATAGCCATGATTCATGATGGAGATTTCGCCAATGAAGGATTCCTTGAATTTATTGCTATTGATAAACCTGTCATCCTCACACATAGCCCATTGGGAGTCCTCCCCGATCAAGCAACCATGCAGGTAGAAGTTTTATCCATTGGCGGTGATGTTTACGAGTTTGAAGAAACGATTGACCTGACCTTCAATGCAGACTCATTCCCCGGGATGCAAGCCTGGTATTCGGCAGAGGACACCGGCTCACCATTGGATAATGGAGATGTGATAAGCAGCTGGATCGATCTCTCCGGAAATTCCCGAGATATGGGGTCTACTTCAGGCAACCCAAGGTACTTTGACTCTGCACTTCAGGGTAAGCCTCTTATCAGCTTCGATGGCGATGACCTCATTTGGACTTCTCATAACTTTAGCGACTTAGTTAATACCGGTTACACCATGGTTTCATTATCCCGATATACTGGAGCAAAGAACAGTCGGGTAATTTCCTCAAGAAATCGTAATTTTCTTTTTGGATACCACGGAGCCCTGACCGGCCGTTGGCATGCCTCTGGCTGGATATCTACAGCAGGGCCACTCGATTCAGATTGGCATTTGCACCTAGGTATTATCGATAAGAAAAGCAACCCCAAGGCTTCTTTTTGGCGTGACGGACAAAACCTGGTCACGGATAGCCGTGGGTCCGGAAATACCAATTTCGACCCCGGTCAACTTCAGTTTGGTGGCTATGCCACAAACCGAGAAATGTCAGCTTGCGAAATTGCTGAAGTTATGATTTTCGACAGCGTACTCAACCAATCCCAAAGAGCACAGCTCGAAGGTTACATCGCACACAAATGGGATCTTGCGGAAAAAGTTCTCCCTCAGAGTCACCCACATTTTGATCAATCCCCTTTTGGCGGTATTACCACCCGCAGGGAAATCAAAACAATCGGCGGTGACCGACCTGTGGTTAAGATCTTTTGGGGTGATGATCTTGTGGAAGGAAACTCTACAACCATCGATCCTGATGATAATGCATCTTGGGACTTTGTATATGAAGTAAATGGCAGCAATCCTGTAAGTCTTGGAATTTATGAAGGCCTTGCATCCCCGTTGACATTGAACAAAACCTACTACTATCGGGCTTATGCTGAAAACCTTGGCGGAAGTGCATGGTCTCCAACGATTGAAAACTTTAGGGCCATCGATACCCGCTTTACTGAGGAAACCATGGAAGGACTTGTTTTGTGGTTGGATGCCTTGGATGTCGATGGTGACAATAAACCTGACAGTGTTTTGGATGATTCTTTGTTGCCACTTTGGGTCGACAAATCTAAGTCGGATAAAAATGCCCTGCAAACGGTCGCCCTTCAATCACCAAGTTATGCAGAGAATGCCTTTGGATCTTTGCCTGGTGTGCGTTTTCAAACAGGAAACTCGTATAATTTAGGAAGTTTGAGTCTTAATTACGGGAATGTGCATGTATTTATGGTTACCCAAGGGTCTGGCGTGGGAGTTGGCGCAACCGATGGACTGTCTTCCTGGACACTAGACGCTAAACCAGGTAACCGGTTGGGGATTTACAAAAGCGAAAACAATACTCTTCAAAACATCACTCTTGGGCTCGACCCAAGTACTGGATTCGGTCAACTCATTGGAGAAATTGCTGAAATTATGATTTTTGATCGCAACCTTCAACCTATTGAGAAGGAAAAAATAGAAGGTTACTTAGCACACAAATGGGGTGTAATTGACGACCTTACACAAAGTGGATTCAAGGTTCGCAACGAATTAGTATTGTATTACCCATTTAATGAAACCGATGGTTCCATTGTTCAGGATTATTCAACCTCGCTCAGAGATGCAACCGTTGTAGATGCAGCACTTGATACAGTCGGGAAGTTTGGATCAGGGATTTTGTTTTCTCCCGATATGGAACAGACTAAAATTCTATTACCTGAAGGTAATCACCTTTCTTGGAATAACAAGAACTGGACAATATCAACTTGGTTTTCAGCCCCGCTTCCAATTGCTGGTGTTGAAGATCTTCATGCACTCTTCAATGAATATTTAGAACCTTATGTCGCCTTCAACTATGACCAAAAGACACTGACTCTTTTTGACGGGTCTTCTTTCAGTGACACAAACTTTGTATTCAATAATGCCACTGGATGGCATCACCTAGTGATTAAAAGTAGCCCATCCAGTATGCAGTTTTATATGGATGGAAATAATGTCGACTCCTTCAATAAAGGGATAGTTTTAAACATCGAATCAATTGGTAACCTATTTGCCGGCAATGGTTTATTTGCAGAAAAGATGGATGACTTCAGGATTTATTCTAAAGGGTTATCTATCACAGAAATTACTGACTTATATGGTAATGGTGATGGCGACTTCGGTGTTCATCCCTATGAGGAATTCCCTCCTGAATTTGACAATATCCCTGAAGTCATTATCCCCGAAAGCCCGGTTGTTTATTGGACTTTTAATGAATTAAATGGAACTGAAGTAAGGGATGACTCTGGCTTAGAAAATCATGGATATGTTGAAAATAACACCAGCACCCCTGATCTTTTCTTTCATTCTGAACCTGGAAGGAATGGATCGGCCATACGATTTGATGGCGGTGAAACTATTGTGTTAGAACAAGATGTCACCACATTTAATGTGTCTGGTCCTTTTAGTTTATGCATTTGGTTAAAATCTGCAGATTTAAATGCTCAGGTTATAAATTCTGGCAGGTTTGCGATCAATGTATCGGATGGATTTCTTTGGGGGCAAGTTCAAGTGGGGGGAGTTATCAAGCAAACCGAATCTATTCCCCTACCCGCAGAAGAATGGTTTCATCTCATCCTTCTTTGGGATGGGAATAAACTTCGCCTCTATAAAAACAACGAAGAAGTCACATCTCCGATTAATTCAAGTGGAAATTTAACCGGATCCGGGACCCTTTATTTTGGTGGAAGACCAGGCATCAATGAACCTTATGAGGGTTTGATGGATGACCTGCGCATTTTTGATCAAGCACTCACTGCTGGACAACGGCAGGAAGTTTACAATTTTTCTGATCCAGCCCTCATTGCTTACTATGGGGAAGACTTTTCTTACAATATTGAATCCCTCAAGGGACCGACAGATTTTAATGCAACTGGCTTACCCAGTGGGCTAGAAATTGATACATCATCGGGACTGATTTTTGGTGAGGCTAATGAGACGGGTATTTTTCCCGTAGAGATCACGGTCTCCAATATCTCTGGAAGTGACTCAAAAACCTTTGAACTCCAAGTAAGTAAAGGCAGGCAAAGTATTCTGCAGAATGAAGATGTAATATCTCTAACTTACGGGGATTTACCTGCAGACCTTAACATAACTGCAACCTCTGGCTTACCTGTTGAGTTCTCCATAACGGAGGGCAATGAGACCATTGATTTGAATGGTTCTCGTATTACCGTTAAGCAAACTGGGTTTGCCAGTATCCGTGCATCGCAACCAGGGGATGATAATTGGTTGCCAGCAGAATCGGTTCTCTTGAATTATCAGGTTATGGCCAAAGAAGTATTAATTACCACTGATGATCAGTTCAGGAAAACGGTTGAAGTAAACCCTGTCTTCACTTTTTATGCAGAAGGACTTACGGGTAGTGACTTGATCGATGACTTTAACCTAACCATTTTGCCTCCTGTAGAAAATGGCTCTGTATCCTCCCCCACTCCGCCTGGTTCTTATCCCATTATTACTTCTGGGATTACCGCAGAGAATTATATTTTTGCTTATCAATATGGCACCCTAGTGGTATCGGATAAAAGCCAGCAGCAGATTGTTTTCGATCAAGATCTCTCTCTCGTATCTGCCGTTACTCCATTTATTAACTTAGAAGGACATTCTCAAGATATGGAAGGAAACATAACATCACTCCCCCTCTCATTTACCGTTGAGGATGCTAGTATTGCCAGGATTCTAGAAACGCAGAAAAATGTAATGACTGCCTATTGGAAGTTTGATGAAAATCTTTACAACGGAGCTAAAGACGAAATTAATGCTTATAATGGTAGTTTGCTTAACCTGGTGACCACAGGCATTGAGAAAGTTTGGGTTCCCGGGCGATTCCATAACTCAATCCAGATGGGTCAACCAAGCAATGGGATGGTGAATTTTGGGAGTGTTGAATTAGACCATAACTTCTCAATTAGTTTTTGGCTGAAGCCGGAAAATATAATGGGACCAGCCAGCACCCTGCTATCTAAAAATAATATAAATTCGATGAAAGTTTTTAAGCTGGAAAAAGGCGAAGAAAATGCAAGCCTTCGCTTAAGTTTGTACCTGGACGGGGTAAATGAAGAACTGGTGTTTTCCTCTACAGATGACTTACTCGAAGAAAATATATGGTCTCACATAACCATCACATACAATGACTCGAATGGATCAGTACAACTTTTCAAGAACGGGCAACTCAACCGACAGATTAGCGGTAAATTCTTTACCGGAACTAGCATAATATCAAGATTCTCAAGCATGAAGCTTGGAGATGAAATAAACTCATTCACTGGCCTATTTGATGATTTAAGAGTTTACAAGATAACACTTGATGATGCAGATATGGCAAATATCTACGGTAGCGGTTTTGGTGACTTCACCAAAATTGAAATTATTGGAGCCGGGCAGACCAAAATTACTGCTATGCAACTTGGCGACTCTCAGTATGAGGCATCACTTCCATTCGAAAATTATCTTACAGTTTACAAAGTTCCTCAGGAAATATCATTTGCTTCTATCAAGAATCATTCGGTTGGAGACTTCCCCTTTCCTCTCACCGCCGCCTCTGATTCCGGGCTTCCGGTTAATTTTTCCTCTTCCAACCCTGCTGTTGCTACTCCAGTAGGGAATTATCTATATGTACACGGAGCCGGCGAAGTTACCATCTATGCCAGCCAGGAAGGAAATGAAAAATATGACGCTGCGATAGATAAAAACCAATCATTTACTGTAAATTATGGAAACCTTTTCACCGATTCTGCGCCTGGGTTGAAGCTTTGGTTTGATGCCACAGATGTAAATGCTGACTCTCAGCCTGATGAGGTCATTGACTTTATCGCCCAAAACAAAATCAGCATGTGGGCAGATAAATCCGGGAACAATAATAATCCAATCCAGGGAAACCTGCTTAGCATGCCGCTTTGGACTCCAGAAGCATTAAACGCTAAACCGACTGTCACATTCGATTCAAACCTAAGCTTCCTACTGCAAGATCCAGTCTCAGATTCCTCCTTTGTTTTTCTCGTTCATAAGCAAGAGACAGTTGGCTTGTCATCTATTTTAGGCGGAGACTTAGGCACTACTAGTGCAGATGGTTATGTGGCTTTAGCTCATGCTTCTGGGAATGTGGAGATTTTATCTGAATCGCCTTCGACCGAATGGAGTGTAAGCACCCTAAGGGTCTTACCTAATGCGCAATCACTTTGGGTTAACGGAGCTATCGTAGGTACGGATAGCTACAACCAAGGTGCAGATGCCTTTAATTTGGTCGGAAATAACTTCATTGGAGAGATTGCAGAAGTTCTAGTGTTTGAGGAAGAGCTAAATAAGGTTACGAGGGAAAAAGTTGAAGGCTATTTAGCCCACAAATGGGGATTAGACTCAAAGTTGCTGCCGTCACACCCTTATTATTCTGTAGCACCTACATTCGGCGGAAGCCAAGAAATTATTTGGGGAGGGGTAGTCACCTATGAAGAAGCAGGCAAAACGAAATCTAAGCTCCCAATCAAAGCTCTGGGAGATTTACCTTTCAGACTGCAAGCTTATGCGACTTCTGGTCTGCCCGTAAGTTTTGTTTCCAGTAATACCAGTGTAGTTGCGATCACGGGTGATATTGCATCTATAGTCGGAGTTGGTGAGGTAACGATCACGGCAATCCAAATGGGGGACTCTCGTTATCACCCTGCCGCACCCAGTTTTCAGGACTTACATGTTATTGCTCCTGTCACCAAAGATGATCAGGGCATATCCTTTTCAGAAATATCTCTAAAGGTAAGGGATGATCCTCCCTTTCTCATTGAAGCTCTAGCTACTTCCTCCGGAATAAACCACCCTGTCTTCCATTTACCTCTTAACTATGAGGTGAAATCCGGTCCTGCAACCATTGATTCTAACGGTCTTGTTGCACTTGATGGCATAGCGGGTAATGTCGTCATTAGCCTTTCCCAGTCTGGCAGTGCTTATGTAAATCCTGCTTTACCAGTTGATGTAGTATTTGAAGTATCTTCCAAGCAACGACCCAGTGTTCTTTTTAAGAACCTTGCGGGTGACGGCAATCTGACTGACATCCCGACAGGGTACAGACCTCTTGTGCTACAAGGAGTGTCAACCGATAACGGAAAACCCTTTATTGTCACAAGCTCAAATACTTCGATTGTGAGCATTCATAATGGAAGTCAAATCATTCCACTGGCGCCCGGAATAGTAAGCCTAAGCTTCGTAATCCCTGAATCGGATTCATACTTAGTTTCCGAGATAACAACGAAGACATTAAGAATTGTTGCACCAACAAAAGAGGCCTGGGTGGCATTCAGAAAGTCTGATGTCCGGTACGATAAGATATTGGAAAGGTTTACTCAGAGATACCAGTCCCTTAATTCTTCGTTGTCTCTATTTGATGCGACAGAAAAAGCGCGGAAGATTTTCAATGAAAATTACGCTGACTCAGATGAAGACGGCTACAGTAATTTGTTTGAACGAGCTTCTGGTTCTGATTCTTTGGGGCCAGATAAGCGGCATCATCTGCCCCAACAAATCCTGTTACCAGACAATAAGCAAAGAATTTCTTTCGTTCGATACAAATCTCCTCTTCAAACTACTGGTGAAGCCTTTGAGTATCATGTTGAGCAAAGCACTAACCTGCAAACTTGGGATTCTTCCGGGCTAATGGAGGAAAGTATTATCGACCTAAGCCAGAACATGGAGCGAGTCACTGTTGTAACAACAGAATCGATCCAATCTGGTCAACGGAGATTCTTAAGGCTCAGGATTTCAATCCCCTAATTAATCTGACTTCATTTATGAGTTGCATACTAATTTTAAGCTAGGTTAAATCGTGTTTTATTAATCTATATATATCTATGAAAATCTTCCCCAGCATTATCTTTTTTGCCCTGTTTGTCGTTTCTTTATCTGCTGAAAATTACCCGGATATAAGTATACAAGATCTACAAAAGGCCATCTCCAGTGGTAAGGTTGCCCTGATCGATGTAAATGGGGCCAAGTCCTTTGCTCGTGGTCATATTCCCACTGCTATTGAATTTTCAAGTGCAAAAGCTAATTTGGGCGATCTTCTACCTAAAAATAAAGAAACTCTCATTGTCTCTTATTGCGGAGGTCCCGGTTGCAGAGCTTACAAAAGAGGGGCTGACGCAGCTGCAAAACTAGGATTTAAAAATATCAAGCATTTATCTGCGGGCATTTCTGGTTGGAAACGATCGGGTGCGAATATCGCTAAAAAGTAAATTTTCGGGATAAATTAAGGAGGCGTCTCCACTGGATGCCGTTTTTATTGTTATCGAAAAGGTATAAAAACACTTTGCCTTTATACCTTTTCAATAGCATATTTCTTATGTTGTTTTCATGAATTTATTTTCCATAGTTTCTTTGATGCTAGGGCTTCTTTTTATCTGTAGCCCTCACCTTGGTTTTTCTCAAGGCAGCCAGATTAGTGAACTTAAGGGATCGATTTCAGTTCATCTAGAAGGTGGCTCAACTGAAAGACCTTTCTTCCTTGTCAGTTCATCTAGCTTAAAGGGAGACGCAGTTTTTCGTGGACAAGTGAGGCAAGCAAACGACAGCAATATTTCATTCTACGAAGTCCCAAATTTATTGGACCCTGATAAAATGCAACCACCTTTCAAGCCTGGTGTATTATCTACCATCCAAGCACGGGCAAAGGTAGAGGTGGAAACCAATGGCAGTTTATCTTCCATTACCCTTACCTATCCAGGAGCAAATTATATAAGCAGCCCGGATGTTTTCGTCGATCTACCCATTTCGGGTTCTGGCTCAGTAACTAACTTCAAGATTGCAGAGGTTGAAGCGCTTGTCGATCCCACTTCCGGTCAACTTTCTTCATTGGTATTCAAGGACAATGGACTGGGATATGCTAGTAACCCAAGAGTCAAAATAGAGGGGGGAGCCCACTTCATTAAGATTGTTGAGGAAGGCTCAATCTTTACTGGTAAATTTTTCAAGATAGCAAGTAATGATCATTCTAGTGTAGTGGTAGAAAACATACTGGGGATTGATTTGACTCAAGTTTTTAAGCCCAATCAACTTATTGAGATTTATCAAGCTTGGACTCTTGGTTCTTTATTTGGTCATACCAGTGAAGAGGTTAGCCTGGCTGAAGGTAATCAAGCAACTGCCGACCTCATTTTCATCTTAAAACCTTATGGAAGCCAAAACGGTTCGGCAACTGACTTCAGCTCTTTTTATCATGATGGAGATATTTGGCGTGCTGCTGCAGACCCCACAAAAACAGACTCGGCAGATACGGTTATTATCCACCCTGACCAAGCTTTTATTATAGCACGTAGGTCCCCAAGTCCCTTAGATCTAGTTTTTTCTGGCAGTGCAGCCACCCGTGATACTTTTGGGAGTTTCCCCGCTCATCTAAAGCGCCAACTGCTCAGCAACCCATACGGTGTAGATATTATGCTTTCCGACCTAATTTCAGCAAATAATATTACCACTAACCCCCTCGATACCATAAAATGGTTTGCACATAATTCTCAGGAACAGGCAGACAATGTGAGAATTCTTACGGACAATGTATGGCATACCTACTGGAATGATGGTACCAATTCTGATATCGAGAATACCGCATCAGCAACCGCTCGTTTCGGAACTGGTATTGGGGGCGGTATAACTCAACAAGACATCTCTTTTTCCCATGGTATTATAACTGCCATGACCAATCCCTTGTCTACAAATATTGTGGTGACATCCAATAATCATGGTCTTAAAAATGGGTTTTCCGTATCCATTAATCAGGCAAGTGGTCATAAAACAAATGACAATAAAGAACAAATTGATGAGAATGGTAATCTTGTTTCTCAAGGAGCAATCCCATTTACTATCGAGTCCTCAGCCAATGGATATTATGAAATTCAGGTTTTAGATAGCCACACCTTTGAACTTATTGGCAGATTTGGAGATTGTGATTTTATTAGCGATGGCCTTGCCTCTTGGTCCACTGGTTCAGGTGGTAGTGGGTATAGCTCCGATGCATTTGTTTCATTTGTCGGGGGAGGTGGAAGTGGAGCTACTGGGATCGCCCGTGTGGTTGGTGGCAAAGTTACATCTATTTTAGTTACTGATTCTGGTGCTGGCTATATCCGTGCGCCGAAAGTATTTATTCATTCTGGAGGATGGAAAAAGCTCGGTGCCGGAAATACTCCTTTTAATGATGCCCTCATACCTGCAAGTTCTGGAATACTGCTAGTCCGCAATCATTCAGGAGCTGTGCAGACACTCTTCAGTATTGATAGTCCTTTTAATTAATAAGCTTTAACTCATTTGATGTGCATCCACATCAAGGGTGTCATGAATTTCATTATCCAAGGGAAATATTGCTCTTTTTTTAGCCAAGTGATTGAGCGATTCTTGGACTGATGAGGTTAAGTAAAAAAGATGAAAGCGATAATACCCTTTGATTTTTTCAATGGGAGCCAAGGCAGGGCCCTTTGCCTCTAAGCCAGGAATTGGCTCGGCATCTAATACTTTCCTCCATTCGGTGGCGTAAAATTCTGTTTTCTCCAAACTTCTACCGCGGAAAATATGTCGAATGAGATGGCGGAAAGGAGGATAAGCAAGTTCTCGACGCATCTCCATTTCTTCTTCTAAAAAACCTTCAATATCTGGTTTTCTCGAAAATTGAATAGATGGGGAATGCGGGGCGTAGGTCTGCACATATACTTCGCCGGCCCTGTCGCCTCGCCCTGCCCTACCAGCCACCTGAACCAAAAGTTGGAATGCTCTTTCGGAAGCACGAAAGTCTTCCATTCGCAGTGGCAAGTCTGCATCAATAACTCCTACAAGGGTAACATTCGGAAAGTCCAAGCCCTTGGCAATCATCTGGGTGCCGACAAGAACATCTATCTTTCCTCTCCGGAAATCCCGCAGGGTTTCTCTGAAGAGATTTTTCTTGGTCATCATATCAGCATCAACTCTTACGACTGTGGCAGACCTTGGCATTAACTTACTCACAAGATCTTCAATCCTTTGAGTCCCATGCCCTTTTCGCCTCACCTCTAGTGATTTACAAGAAGTACAAAAGACAGGGGCTACTTTGCGGAACCCACACAAATGACATCGTAAGTATCCATCAGTTCTGTGAAATGTAAGGGCAACACTACAGTCCTTGCACTCTTCAACTGCTCCACAGTCCGTGCAAAGCATCGTGGTATTAAATCCCCTACGGTTTAAAAAAAGTATGCTCTGCTCCCTATTCTCATGCCTTTGCCTCAAAGCTTCAATTAAGCACTGAGATAAGATCGGAGTACCTCTTTCTCGCCGTGCATCCAAACGCATATCCACAATATGCATCAACGGAAGCTTTCTTCCATCGATTCGATTCATCAATCTGCTGACACTGTATTTTTTCCGCTCAATATTCCTAAAGGTTTCTAAGCTTGGAGTAGCTGACCCTAGTACACAAACAGCTCTAGTAAGCATAGCTCGATAGACAGCAACATCTCGACCGTGATACCTTGGTGTATCCTCTTGCTTGTAAGCTAACTCATGTTCCTCGTCGACGATCACTAAGCGCAAGGAGTTAATGGGGGCAAAAACTGCTGATCTTGCCCCCACAACTATGCGTGCCTTTCCAGTTGTTAAATTTCGCCAGGCATCAAGTCGTTCACCACCCGAAAGATGACTATGCCAAACCACCACCTGTTCATTCATTTTTGAAAACCTAGCTCGTAACCTTGCCACAGTTTGTGGTGCAAGGGAAACTTCAGGAACTAAAAAAAGAACTCCGCCTCCTTGGTTTAGGGCTGCCTCCATTGCTTCGAAATAAACTTCGGTTTTCCCTGAACCTGTGACCCCATGCAGGACTTGAACCCCAAAGTTTTTTTGCTCCAAAACATCAATCAGTTCAGATGATGCCACTTTCTGTTCAGCGGTTAACTCCCACTCTGCATCCACTCGGTCAAAATCCAAGTCATCATCATAGGCTTCACGGTTAACGACTTCTAAGATTTCAGAAGCCAGTCCTTTAGCGAGAAGACCTTTGATGGTACTTTCACTGAAACCAAGTTTATTGACTAGGTCTGTTTTTCGAACCGGCTTTCGCTGTTTATCCAGTTCACTGAAAAGTTTTTTCTGTTTGGGGGAACGGTTTAGGGCTTCACTCACCATAACCTTATTTAAACCTGGGCTAACTTGGATGAGCTTTTCATTTTTGGCTTTCATGCCATCCCGTACTACAGCAGGAATCATTGCACCCAGAACAGATTCCATTGAGCATGAATAATAGCTCGAAATCCATTTGGATAAGCGTATCAAGTCTTGGTTCAGGACAGGCTCTTGCTGAACTAAATGACTTATGAAACGAAGCTTTTCTGTGGCTATTTCCTCGCTTGAATGAAGAGAAAATACGACTCCTAGAACTCTTCTTCTGCCCAAAGGGATCTGAACTAGGCAGCCAATCTTTATCGTGGATATGAATTTTTCACTTACTCCGTAAGTTAACAATTGGTCAAAACCCACAAGAGGCTGAACTTCAATTTTCATTTCACTCACTTTCTTCTAAGATCATAGCAAAGTAAGCGGGCATCTGTTCCTGTCCCTCGATCTTTTTCATTTTGCATCACATACAAAAGTCCTTTGCTTAAAGCCGGCAAGGTCCAAGCACTTGGAGAGAAAAATAATTGAGCCGTGGAGATTATGCGCCAACCCTCTGGTTTAACTTCCATACTGACTAATGATCCCAATTCGGAAAACCCAAGAAAGTGATCACCTTCATTTCCAACTTTGAGCAATGAGCCTCGAAATAATTGAAGGCTCAGTTTTCGTTCATTTAAAACATGACTCCATGTGATAGCTTCGTGCCACCTGACAACTCCGGTATTGAAATCTAAGCAATAAACCTGGCCACCTCTTTGGTGCCTTCCAGAAATACCAAAAAGATAAGATTGTGATACGACAGGAGTCATCCAATGAATATTTAAATTAGGATCCTTCCAAGATATTGTTGGTTTAAACTCCGCATCGAATTGAATAATGACTGAACCTTTCTCATAACATTCTGAGAGATAAACTCGATTCTTTCCTAAAGGAATTGGAGGAACCGCATTTACTGACTCATAACTTTTTGATCGCCAAGCGAAACGGGAAAGTTTTCTGCCATTTTCAGGATCAATTACGAGTAATCCTCCCGTAGAAGGGCGACTTTCCCCACCTGCAAAGACAAGGCAAACTTCCCGACCATGAATAACCGCTTTACATGGAGATGAATAACTTGCCCCCCATTCATCTTCTGTAACCCAATTTGTACCACCAGTTTTAAGGTCTAATCCAACAACGGATCTTTGCTTACTACCACCAATGTTTAAAATTAGATTTTCCCCCAAGGGTAAAGGATTTGAGCCTTTCCCGAAAAAGTTTTGAGGAATTTCAAATTCTGTCGCCAAATCTCTCTTCCATATGACTCTCCCCGTTTTTAGTTCCAAGCAGGTCAGCCAAGCTGTAACTCCATGGGCATATACATAATCACCGGCAATCACTGGACTAGCTCTCGGACCGTTTAAATAACCATATCGATCTCGATACTCCACTGGATAAGCATGTTGCCATAGACTTTTGCCTGTCTCAGAATCTCGACCTTCGATTATTTCTTGCCCATGAAGCCTGTGAAACATGACCAGGATGCCCCCGGAGATAGCAGGTGAGGAGTAACCCTCCCCTTTCATTACTTCCCATAAAAGCCGAGGAGTTTCTCCATCCCAATCTAAAAGAAGATGAGATTCAGCAGAAATCGCATTATCGCTTGGTCCGTTAAAACGGGGCCAATCAAGCGTTAATGCTTGTTGGTGTAACGGCTTCGCCTCTGAATGAAATTTTAACCTTGGGTCTACCTTTTTATTTTCCGCAAATAAAGTAAAGGGGAGACTCAAGGAAATCAGAACGCTAAAACAGATTTCCTTCACGACCAACTCTGCCATTTCTGTTTTTTCATAAAAGTAAATTCTCAGATATCTGTGTTCGGTGAATATAAAAAGAATAAATGAACTCGCACCAACTCACTTTTCCATTTTAATGATGGATAAACACCAAGTGAAAGATGTAATCAAGTCGATCCCCTCCTCTTTTAAGCAAAAGAGAAAACAGAAAAATGTTTTTAACTTTTTTCGTTTCGCAATCATTCTCGCTTTATTTGTGGTGATTTACATGAACATCTTCAAGCACCTGATGTCTGAAGAGCGTGGTGTTTCTGGAATCTCATGGGTTGAATCTTTTTACTGGGTTCTGACAACTATGTCGACTCTGGGTTATGGTGATATTACATTCTCTGGAGATTCTGGTAGGCTCTTTTCTATGCTGGTTATGTTTACCGGAGTTTTTTATCTCTTTATTGTGCTTCCTTTTGTATTCATGGAATTCCTCTACAAACCATTCATGGAATATCAAACAGGTTCTCGAGTACCACGAAAATTTGACCCTGGTAAAGAAAAGCATGTTATTTTGACTCACTATGACTCCGTAAGTCATGCCCTAATGGATAAGCTTACCCAGTTTGGCTATCCTTTTATTTTAGTGATAGAGAACCTAAAGCAAGCCCTAGAGCTTCATGATATGGACATCCCCGTGATGCTTGGTAACCTAGATGAAGCAGAAACTTTTGAAAATGCAGGAATTAAGCATGCCGCCATGGTCGTGGCTACGGATGATGATATTCGGAATGTTAATATTGCATTCCGTGCTCGCGACTCTTCTCCAGATCTAACGGTTGTAAGCACATGTAACCGTGCGACATCCGAAGAAATTTTAAGTTTGGCAGGAGCTTCGCATGTAATTCGTTCCGCCAAGCAAATGGGAAGCTTTCTTGCACGAAGAATAAGTTGTACTGACAATAATACCCATGTAATTGGTTCATTTGATGAGGTTCAAATTGCTGAAGCAACTATTCATGGAACTCCTCTTGTGGGTAAAGCACTTAAAGATACAACTCTTCGGGATGAATTCGGGGTAAATGTTGTAGGTATGTGGGAGCGCGGTCGTTTTCAACTGCCCGAAGCAGATGCCATGCTTAATAACCACACCGTACTTCTGTTAGCTGGTAGAGAGCAAAATTTTGAAAAATACGATCATAAATTCAGTAGTTTCTCTCAGAATAGCTCTGCCGTAATCATCATAGGGGCTGGTCGGGTAGGTCGCGAAACAGCCACATCTCTAGAATCGATGAATATTCCTTACCGAATTATCGAGACAGATGAAAAAAAGTGCGCGATGGTTAAAAATGCAATCCAAGGGGATGCATCAGTGAAATCTGTCCTTGAGCGTGCTGGTATCAATAACGCACCTGCGGTTGTCATAACCAGTCACAATGATGAATCCAATGTTTACCTGACTATATATTGCCGGAAGCTTAGACCAGATATACAAATCATTACCCGGGCATTTCTTCATCGTAATGTGGAGCCGCTCCACCGAGCTGGCGCCGATTTCGTAATGTCTCAAGATCATATGGGTGCCAATACCATTTTCAACCTACTCAATCGAGCCGAGATCCTTATGGTTACGGAAGGCTTAGATGTCTTTAGTCAAAAAACACCAAAATCTCTCGTCGGCGTAAAATTGAAAGACTCTCGGATTACAGAGAAGACAGGTTGTAGCATTGTCGCGATAAAAGGAGATGCCGGTACAATCATAACGCCCTCGTCGGAGCACCAGTTCTCCGTAAATGGGGAAATTATATTGATTGGGGACGAAGCCGCAGAAAAGTCTTTCGAAAGAAAGTTCTGTTCTCACTAAGTTTCCAATATCCGAGTTCACTCAGATAGGTGGAGCAACCAGTCCCCCATTCCTTATTTAAGGTAGACATTCCGCGTGGTTTTTTTGCAGGCGTATTAGAAGCAGGCTTTAGTATTTTCATCCTCCTCATTGCTATTCGGTTTTTTGAGGCACCAAATTATTGCAAGGCAATCATTGCTGCCGGTTCTCCAATTGGTCTTATTTTGTCTCCGCTTTTAATGAGTGCATGGGGTAATTCTCAGGTTTCCGAAGCCCGGAAATGTTCAATGTTGATGGTCGCATGTTCAGCTTTTATTTTTTTAGCATCTTTGGGGTCACATGTTATTTGGTTCACTCTTTGTATTCTCCTCGCACAAATTTGCCTATCTCAGATACCAAGTCTCATGATTCGTGTTTATTCAGAGCTTTATTCAAAAAAAGAAAGAGGTTTCAGGCTTTCGATAACCCTAGTACTTAGTACCTTGGGGGGTATGCTTTCCTCTTATGTTTTGGGTAAATACTTAGATATCAAAGACGCAGATCCAAGGATAGCCTTATGGACTCTTTCTTCTGCAGCTTTATTTTGTGCTTCTTTTCACTTCTGCATGCCAAACCTAAAGGCTAATACTGAAAAATCATCAAGATTTGTCCGACTGCGAAATCTTTTTGATATACCAAATGAGGACAGATTATTTCTAAGGATTTTAATTGCTTGGATGATCTTAGGGTTTGGAGTCATCATGACATTCCCTTTAAGAATTGAATATTTGGCTAATAAAGATGGGCTTAATTTCAGTAATGAACAGATTGCTCTGATTGGAGTAACTATCTTTTTTACATGCAAAGTTTTAAGCGTTCTGCTTTGCGGCAAGCTCTTTGACCAAGTGCACTTCATGCACTTTAGGATAATGCTTAATCTTATCATGTTGGTTGCCATACTGATATATTTTAATTCCACTACTTTCCTCGGCGTTGCCATCGGCACTGCCATTGCTGGTATCGGAACGGGAGGTGCCAATATAGCCTGGAACTTATGGGTGACGAAACTAGCGCCGAAAGGAAAAGAATCGGACTACATGGGCGTACATGTCTTCTTGACCGGCATAAGGGGGGCATCCGCTCCTTTCCTTGGATATGTCTTAGTTCAGCCTCTTGGTTACTCCGGTATATCTATCCTTTCATCCATACTCATTCTTGTTGCCACGCTGATTTTCTTCACCACGATTACACATCCCCGGTTTTCAAGTGCTAGCTTCTCCTGATATCCTTACGCATTGACTAAGAGCTTAAATATTTATTCACTAGTTAGATGAAATTTATTTGCTCAACCGCCTTGATCCTTTTGATGCTTTCTCCTTTTGCCTTCTCCAAATCGAGGTTAGGAGAGTACTATTATGGCTTTGGTTATTCCATGCTTGATGGAGGAAAAGATGGTATGAATACCGAGGGTGATGTTTTGCATCTCTCAGCTAATTCCTTAGCCAGCGATTACGCGGACTTTAAGCTTTATCTTGACTACGCCAATGTTGAAGTCGGTGCTCAAGACAAAACATCTTGGAACCTGGGACTGGATTACATACGTAGGTTTGACGACTTCTCCCTAGCCGACGGCATGCTTCGCCCTTTTATTGGCGGCGGCATTGGTTACTTAAAAGATAATGCTCAGGTACGACTTATAGAGGATGGGTTTACTTGGTCGATTTTGGGAGGAACAGAAATTATGTTTACGGATGAACTCTCCCTTTCCATAGGTGGAAGACTTTTGGGTGCATGGAAAGAGTTTAGTTCAACAGATTTTAGTTTTGATTTGGGACTATCTTGGTGGATCGATGATGTTCACGGTGTCGCTTTCGAGTATTCCCATACGATGGAAAACGAGATCGACTTCATCGGTTTAAAGTATCTCTACTCCTGGCAATAAGAATGTCACTTACAGGTGAGGTTTTGGGCGAGATAATTTGAGTACAGGAAAGTTCGACAACGTACCTGACCGACGCCATACTCATAGCCTCAAATGGGGAAAATATGAGGGGCGTGATGTTTTACCGCTCTGGGTGGCTGATATGGATTTTAAGTCGCCTCGCGAAGTTATTGATGCTGCTGTCGTCGCTTCTGAATTCGGCAATTTTGGTTACTCAAAGTGCCCGCCTCCACTAGTAGACATTGTTATTGAAAGAAGTCAGGACTTATATGACTGGGAGATTGACCCCCGTTCAATTGTTTGGCTTCCAGGTATGGTATGTGCATTAAATGTATGTTGTCGGGCATTGGAGAAAGAATGTTCTCAAGTTTTCACTCAAACCCCCATATACCCACCATTTCTCACAGCTCCTGGTAACTTTGATCTCCCGTCCGAGAGAATCCCCATGAAGCTTGAAGGCAATCGCTTTACTTTTGATTTTGAAGCTATTGAGAATCTTGCCACTTGTCCGGGTGATCTATTTATGCTTTGCCATCCGCACAATCCTGTAGGCACCGCTTTTAAGAAAGAAGAACTTATTCGCTTCTCCAAATGGATCATAGAAAAAGAGCTTTACCTTTGCTCTGATGAAATTCATTGCGATTTGATCTTAGATTCAGATTCCCGGCACCACCCTATTGCTTCGATTTCTCCAGAATTATCGAGTCGTTGCATTACTTTGATGGCACCGAGTAAGACCTTTAATCTTCCTGGTTTTGGGTGTTCTTTTGCGGTTATTTCAGACCCGAAACTTAGGTGTAAATTCAAGAATGCCCTTCAAGGTATCGTCCCTGATCCACCAGCTATGGGTTTCCTTCTTGCTGAAAAGGCCTACCGGTTTGGTGAACCTTGGAGAAAGGAACTTCTTACCTACCTAAGAAAAAATAGAGATTTAGCTTTTACTGAAATAAGTAAAATGCCTCACCTTCATCCTTTTAATCCAGAAGCAACTTATCTTCTTTGGTTGGATGCCCGCAAACTTCCTACTGCAAATCCGCACCAGTACTTTGAAGAGCATGGAGTCGGACTGTCCGATGGAAAAGACTTTGGGGCACCTGGTTACCTGAGGCTCAATCTTGGTTGTACCCATAAACTACTGAGCGAAGCCCTGCTTCGGATGAATAATGCCTGTAAAGCGTTGTCATGAAAAAAGATGATGGTGAATCTTTTAGGAAGCTAAAGGAACTGGATGAAGCCATTCAATTTCACGACAATAAGTATTACAAGCAAGCTCAGCCAACAATATCTGATCAGGAATATGACAGGTTAAAGCGAGAGTTAGAATCTCTCCAGGCAAACATAGATCCACTCGGTCTATTCTCATCTGATAAAACTGGTTCGATTGAAACCAAGGAATCTCCACCCAAGGTAAAAGTCGGAGATGATCGTTTGGACGGTTTCTCATCTCATCAACATTTAACCCCGATGCTCAGCCTCGATAATACTTATGACAGAGATGAGTTTTTTGAATTCGATCAAAGGTTAAGGAAGATATTTAAAGTAAACGCCCTACCCTATGTGGTCGAACCAAAGATTGATGGCGTGGCAATTTCGTTAACCTACCAAAACGGTGAACTTATCACTGCGACCACAAGAGGAAATGGGGTCACAGGTGATATTGTAACCCAGAACATTCAGCATATCGAAAAACTTCCTCAAAAAATCATTCATAAATCTATACCGGAAGTTGTAGAAATTCGGGGTGAAGTCTTCATGGGGCATAAAGAGTTTCACCGTATCAATGAAGATCGTGAAAAATTAGGCCAGAGCTTATACGCCAACCCCAGGAATCTTGCTGCGGGAACGATTAAGCTCTTAGATCCAAAAGAAGCACGAAAACGTAAACTAGAGATCGTCTTATACGGACTCGGATATTGCCAACCTCTGAGTTTCTTTAAGGAGCAATCTGCTTTTCATGATGCCCTCAGGAACTGGAATGCACCTGTCGTCGAATTTTTAAGGACGGTAAAAAATGCCGATGAGGCGTGGGACAGTATTCTGTTACTCGATAAAGCAAGGCATACCTATGCCTATCCAACGGATGGTGCTGTCATTAAATTAGATTCCTTGGATATGCAAGTCACTGCAGGGACTACATCCAAAGCACCACGATGGGCTATTGCTTACAAATTTGAAGCGGAACGGCAATCCACTCTCCTTGAGGATATTATTTTTCAGGTTGGCCGTACTGGAACTATTACACCGGTCGCCTGCTTGCAACCCATTCAGCTTGCGGGCACAGTTGTCGCCAGGGCAAGCTTGCATAACGCTGATGAAATTGAGCGTAAAGACATCAGGATAGGCGATCATGTAGTTGTCGAAAAAGCAGGGGAAATCATCCCTCAGGTTCTTCAGGTAGAACGGGAAAAGAGAGTAGAAAGCCTGCCGGCATTTATCTTTCCCCAGGATTGCCCTTGTTGCCAAACCGAACTTGTTAGGACTGAAGGTGAAGCAGCCTGGAAATGCCCAAGCTACGAATGTAAGGCTCAGGTCAAAGCAAGACTTCAATATTTTGCCTCAAGAGGGTGTATGGATATTGAAAATTTAGGCGAGTCTGTCATCAAGCAACTTGTTGATAAACAGCTTGTGGTCAAAATATCGGACCTTTATGAGCTTCAAGAAGAGCAACTTTTAACCCTGGATGGCTTTGCGGGGAAATCGGCTGAAAACCTAGTGGACGCACTGCAGGTGAGCAAGAAGCAGGACTTTTGGCGATTACTCTGCGGGCTTGGCATAAAACATGTAGGGTCTGCCGCTGCAAAAGATTTAGTGAGGCACTTCCACACCCTGGACAATCTAGCCATAGCATCCTTGGAAGACCTTATTGTAATCGATGGCATCGGGGAAACAATGGCAGAAAGTATCACCCATTTTTTCTCATCAGCTTTTAATCAGTCTGAAATTGAGAAGTTAAAGGCACACGACCTTTGCATTAAAAGTAACGAGAATCCTACCGATTTATTCCTCAGGGACAAAATATTCGTCCTGACTGGATCCTTAACGAGATATACACGAGATGAAGCAACTGACCAGATTGAAGCTTTGGGGGGGAAAGTTTCCTCAAGTGTCAGTAAAAAAACTAGTTTCCTTGTCGCAGGACCAGGTGCAGGCTCGAAACTAACCAAGGCAGAATCCCTCGGAATTGAAATTTTATCCGAAGAACAATTCGAATTCCTCCTGCAAAATATCTAAGCTCCTTACAAATAAGTTCAATTTACATTGTGAGAATGTAATGAATTTGATAAGATGAACCTTTTTCACTTTTAATTACTCTCCGATCTATGAATAACTTCGATACCGTAGAAGATGCACTCCAAGACATCGCTCAAGGTAAGATGGTCATTGTCACTGATGATGAGTCCAGGGAAAATGAGGGTGATTTAATAATGGCTGCATCTAAGGTCACGCCTGAAGCGATCAATCACATGATCATTCATGCAAGAGGCTTAATCTGTGTCCCTCTATTACGGAATCAGCTTTCAAGGCTGGGGGTTTCAAGTATGGTTCCCCATAATCGAGAAGCGCAGCGCACGGACTTTACCGTTTCCGTAGATGCCGCTGAAGGGATAAGTACAGGTATTAGTGCCTTTGATCGGGCGTCTACAATCAAAATTCTGGCTGATGCAACATCCAGCCCTGAAGCCCTTGTCCAACCAGGGCATGTTTTCCCTCTTCGCGCAAGGCCTGGTGGAGTATTAGAGCGAGCTGGGCATACCGAGGCAGCTGTTGACTTAGCTTCCCTGGCAGGGTTGCACCCGAGTGCGGTAATCTGTGAGATTCTAAAGGAGGACGGGTCCATGGCAAGGGTGCCGGATCTTATTAAGTTGAAGGAGAAATGGGGCATGAAGCTCATTTCGATTGCCTCACTTATTGAGTATCGCCATCAGCGTGACCAACTGATTGAAAAAATTTCTGAATCCCCTTTTCTTACCGAGCATGGGAACTTTCGCCTCCATGCATTTCGGAGTATCCTCGATCAGAGGATTCATTATGCACTTACTATTGGGGATTTGTCGAAGGAGGCTAAAACTCTTGTTCGTGTGCAAACCGCAAACACACTTGTTGACTCTCTGGGCTTAATCGAAAGCAAGGGGCAGCCCAATATTATAAACCAGACGCTATCTGTACTTGCTAATGAAGGGACTGGTGCCCTGCTCTACATGGAACCCAGAAAGCCAGACCCCCAAAATATGCCAGATGACCAACCCTCACAGCCTTCACTTCAACATCCTAAGATGGACTTCAGGGATTACGGGATTGGTGCACAAATTTTGGCTGCACTTGGTTTAAAGAAATTGAAACTGCTCTCCAGAGATCATCGAAAAGTAGTTGGGCTTGAAGGGTATGGGCTTGAAATTGTTGATCGCGTACTTCTACCAAACTGATGAGCTTAGACCCTTCGCCATACTCTTCTATCGATCCACGCAATTTTAGGATTGGAATTGTGGCATCACTGTTCAATCCAACTTTGGTCAATTCCCTTCTAGCTCGTGTCCAAGAGGTCATCCATGAGAACGGTACTCCCAAGGAACTATTACTGGAGAGAGTACCCGGTGCAAATGAACTTCCAGTTGCTATTAATTTATTATTAGAGGAAAAAAAATTTACTTGTGTGATCGGACTGGGGGTTGTCATCAAAGGCAGTACATCTCATCATCATTTGGTTGCTGAGTCTGCTGGAAATGCCCTGCAGTCCTTGGCTATCAAGCATAATACCCCGATCATAAACGGAATCCTTGTCACGGATGACTTAAAATCTGCTGAAGAACGAGTTACCGGTACTATAGACAGGGGCAGAGAATTTGCTCAAGCCTCCCTTCATATGGCGAAATATAAAGAAAAATGGACGACGATTTCATAATTAATCCAAAATGGAGCCAGCGTCGTCAAAATCGCTGTGCAGCCTTTCGATTTATTTTCCAATGGGAAATGAATAAATCAGACAATTTACAATTCGACCTTGATGCGTATTTTTCAAACCTTGGGCATAATGCAGATTATTTCCCTTATGCGATTGAACTGATTGGGGGAGTCATCGAAAAAGTCGCGATCTTGGATTCCATTATTCGCGAACTTGTACAGAATTGGGATTTCGCTAGGATAGCCAAAGTTGATCTAGCTCTACTTCGGGTATCCATTTACGAAATTAAGTACCGCTTAGATGTCCCACCTATTGTAATCATCAACGAAACCCTTGAAATAAGTAAGGACTTTTCATCGGATAATTCCAGGAAATTTTTAAACGGAGTTTTGGACAAAGCAATGATCCAAATTGCCCGACCCACCCGAAAGCCAGCGGTTTAATTCTAAGCTTTCCCAATCCCAAAGGCTCGATAACCAAGCTCCCTAAGTTTTTCCAAAACCAAGAGATTGCGTCCATCAAATATATGAGCCGGGCGATACATGGTATCTAGTATTTTTTTGTAGTCTAGCTCCTTAAACTCATCCCACTCTGTTAAAATCGCAATAGCATGAGCACTGGAGCAAGCCTGCTCAGCAGATTCAGAAAAAGTTAGACGCGCTAGAACGCTTTCATCTGAGATATCGAGGCATGACAAGATCGACTCTTTGGAAACTTGGGGGTCGTAAATTTTCAGGCTTCCCTTTTCTTCAAGGAGCCTTTTGCAAATACTGATGGCTGGCGACTCCCTTGCATCATTGGTGTCTTTCTTGAACGCAAATCCAAGAATAGCAATCTGTTTTCCGGAAATGGTATTATGCATAGCATCCAGCATCCGTTGTACAAAACGTTCCTTTTGATATTCATTCATTGAAATCACTTGCTGCCAGTAACCAGCAACCTCAGGAAGACCGAAGTGCCTGCATAGATAGGTCAGATTGAGGATATCTTTCTGAAAGCAGGATCCGCCAAAACCGATGGAGCTTTTCAGGAATTTCGGTCCTATTCTTGTGTCCATACCAATGGCTTTGGCTACTTCATCCACATCCGCTTCAGTTTCTTCGCAAAGGGCAGATATCGCATTAATGCTCGAGATACGCTGAGCTAAAAAGGCATTGGCAGTGAGCTTAGAAAGCTCAGAAGACCATAGGTTGGTGGTTATGATTCGGTCATCCTCCACCCAGTTTGCGTAGATGCTTGCCACTTTTTTAACAGCAGCATTACCAGTATCTGTCTTTTCTCCACCTATTAGAACCCGGTCTGGGCTCTCCAAATCTACCATAGCCGTACCTTCGGCCAAAAATTCCGGATTGGATACTACCTGATAATTAAATCCATTATTAGCGCCCTTCAAGACCTCATTTACCATCTGGGCAGTTCTTACGGGAACCGTGGATTTTTCTACCACTACCTTATCTCCCCCTCCTGCTTCTGCGATTCGGCGGGCACAAGATTCAACAAATCTTAAGTCCGCGGCCTGACCAGCACCAGAACCATAATCTTTAGTCGGTGTGTTTACACTGATGAATATTACATCTGCATCTTGTATATTTTGATCGATGTCTGTGGAAAAGAATAAATTCTTACCTCTTGTATTCTCAACAATTTCATGCAGTCCCAGGCTCATAAACAGGGAGTTCTCCTGAGTTCCACTCTGCTATGCGCTGCTCATTTAAGTCAACTACAGTTACAGAAATACCTGGGCATTTTCGGGCAATCATTGCCATCGTTGGACCACCAACATAACCTGCTCCAATACAACAAATTTTCATAGTTTATTTGTTTAACTAAAAGTTTACATTCTTGCGATTCTATAATCCTTCAGTGAAAATAATCAAAAATTGTTAATGGAAGAACTTATGAATATCCCATGGGGTCGAATGCTACTTTTAGGTGCTTGCGTCTATGTAATGTTTATTTTTATGGCTTTGCTATACGGAAAGAAAATTTTATTTCCTGCTCCCGATTCAAGCTATCAGAAAACAGACCAAATTACTCAGATCCAAACCCCTTCTGGTTTACAGATCTCCCTAACCCGAGTGGGTAATATCGAAAAGCCTTCCATTACCATCATTTACAGCCATGGAAATGCGGAAGACATCGGTCAACTTGGACCCTTCTTCGAGAAGTGGAAAACAAACGACTGGGAGATTATTGCTTATGACTATCCTGGTTACGGTCTCAGCGAAGGTACACCCACAGAGCAGGGTTGTATGTCAGCAATTGATGCAGTCTTCGAGTACGCCACCAAAGATTGTGGTCGTTTACCTGACAATATTCTGGTCTGGGGTAGGTCTTTGGGCACGGGACCATCATGCCACCTTGCGTCTACTCAAAAAGTCGCAGGACTTCTTCTGGAAACTCCCTTTCTTTCCGCCTTTCGTACCGTTACCGAAATCCCTTTCCTACCTTGGGACTACTTTGATAATTTAGCAAAGGTCGGACGGATTACCTGCCCATCCCTTATTGTTCATGGAAAACTAGATGAAGTTGTGCCCTTTCGCCATGGCAAGCGATTACACCAAGAACTTCCGGAACCCAAAGCATTTCTATCCTTTGAGGAAGCCACTCACAATAACATCGAAAGCATTGGCGGAGAGAAGTACACGAGTGGAATTCGTGAGTTTATCCATAACCTTGCAACTTCCGAAGTTTCTCTTCATGGTATATAAATTATCAATACTTTGGCAGTAAATTGTATGGGAAGTGCATATGTTTGGGTTAAACAAAAGAGAACATAAGTTTTTTCGCCTTTTTGCGTTCGGGCACTTCTCGGTGTCGGCCTAATTATTTTCAGCTTTCTTCCCAGTTGCGAAAAAAAGCCCGAAGAGATCCATATTTTTGAGCTCGCATCGACCAGTACCTTGCCTGAAAAAAAGGAAGTCCCTCCGCGAAATCAGTCCAATCCTCCCCAAGTGGTAGCCAAGAAACCTCTGCCACCTCTAAAGGTGGCACCCAAGCCAAAGCTTGTTACCACACCACCTAAGGTAAATCCCAAGTCTAAGCCTAAGTCTAAGCCAAAAATAGACACAGCAAAGCCAAAACCCATTACCAAGCCTGCACCCAAGCCTAAGCCCATATCTTTTGAGCAATTCCGGAAGGATAGAAAATTACCCACACCCTCCAAACCCCGCCCCCCGACTCCAACCATTAAACCCATAAAATTAAACCCCAAAGATTTCAGTCTTCCTCAAATCAAGGTTACCAGTGTTACTTCCTTAAGCCCTTCAGTTTCAGCAAGTGCAATAAACCAATATCTCGCAGGCGTTAAAGCAAAGCTTGAAGGTATATGGAGGAAATTACTGATGGACTCGGCACTGAACGATGGAGGAGAGGCACGGTTGAGTTTTCGTATTTCTGAAAGTGGGGCACTTTTATCACCGCGTCTCACAAAATCATCAGGGAATTTATCTCTTGATCGCTTGGTTCTTGAGGTTGCCCGTAGAGGCGGTGCCTTTGGCCCACCTCCTGGGGGAAGTCTTGATTCTGTGCTCGAAATACCCTTCCGTGTGCAATAGAGAAAGTATATGAAATTCGATTGGAAGAGACCCCTGGCCCCAGTTCTTTGTATTCTAGGTATCCTACTCTGCGTATCGCAAAGCCCAATCATAGGCCTAGGGGTTTTCCTCGTATCCTTTGCTTTGGTAATTGGGTTTTCCCGAGGTTCGGCGTAAAGCAGTTTTTATTTGGTTTTCAATTTCCTGCTTAGTTCCTTCGATAAAATGTTTCTGAGCCGAAAATAATTTACGCCTTTTAGGCGCGGGCAAGTATTTCCCGGAACTTTTCAATTCAGTGGCAAATTCATTGTCATCTAAGAATGCAGTCATCGAGTCTAAGATTTTTTGCTCTTCCTCTTTCTGTTCCACTGGAAATGCGACCTCAATACGCCTAAAAAAGTTTCTAGGCATCCAATCCGGGCTACCCAAGTATGTTCTTTTCCCTGCTGGCGCATTCTGAAAATGAAAAACTCTGCTATGCTCAAGAAAACGACCCAATAAGCTTTTAACACGAATATTCTCACTCAATCCTTTAACGCCTGGTACTATGCCGCAAATACCTCTCACAATTAAGTCGACCCGTACGCCTGCCTGCGAAGCCTTGTAAAGCTCATCAATGCACTCAGGATCGATCAAGCTATTGACCTTGATGACTATTCTTGCATCCTTCCCTGCCCTTACGGCTTTGATCTCTTCGCCAATCAGGCGAACCACTTGGTCATGTAATGTGTAAGGTGCTACGAGAATATTTCGGAAGCTAGGCTTGCGGGTAAAACCAGTCAAGGTATTGAACAGGTTTGCAAGATCAGATGTAAAACCGGCTTTGGCCGTAAAAAGACTGTAGTCCGTGTAGGTTTTTGCCGTACTTGGGTTATAATTACCGGTTCCAAGATGAGCATACCTACGCAACTTATTCTTTTCTCTTCTCACAACCAAGCAACATTTACAATGGGTTTTCAAGCCAGCTAAGCCGTAGACAACATGTACCCCCACCTCTTCCATCCGGCGAGACCATTGGACATTGGCTTCTTCATCAAACCTTGCCTTCAATTCGACAAGCACGGTAACTTGTTTCCCGTTTCGAGCTGCATCCATCAATGCTTGAACAATCGGTGAATCTCCACTCGTTCTGTATATCGTCAATTTAATGGCCAAGACATCCGGATCATCTGCCGCCACCCGTAGGAAATCAACCATCGGGGCAAAAGAATCATAAGGATGATGGAGCAGGAAATCTTTTTTTGCTAATTCTGCAAATAAGTTTTTCCTCATACTTAAAGCCG
>CALSTX010000006.1 GCA_943789375.1 uncultured Opitutales bacterium
TGCATATTATCCAACCTGTAATTTAAATCTACTCGAATGAATAACTTCTGCAACTGGGCGGCTTTTTCCTGGGAGAGAATATAGGTGATTCGTTGGAGGTGATTACCTAGTGCCTTCTTAACTGCTTCGAATAAGTCATGATACTCTGGTTTTTTGAAAAGGTTATTCCACTCGATGGGCCATCCCTCTAGGCGTTGTGTAAAGTGCAGTGGGGATTTTTCTCGGATGCCCCTTGTCGTCTCTGTGATGGATAGATTGTTGGTTGCAATTTTTGCCCTATCAATGTGCAGAGATGATTCAGTTACATCCTGCAATGCTTCTTTTTTTTGCGTCAACTCTTTTGACTGTAAGGAACCATTAACTCCGCAAGAAATAAAAAGAAGAATTCTTATGAAAAAATGGGACGGTTTCCAATTGGATATAAATTTTAAAAAATACAAAACTTTACTTCTCTTGAAATTCATTCTTCTGGTTGTTGAAAAGAAATGAAATAATTCACAACCTCAACTCAATAAAAGCAGTGCCTGGAATTATGGATTGGTAAAAAGTTTGGATTCTACAATCGCAAGAATCATACTCCGAAAGCCAGGTTCCTCATTTTTCCACCACCTAAAGAACCTTCCAGAAATAACTTAAGATTCATAATATATTATATTCTGATTTGTATTTTTCTAGGCAAATCCTGTGGGGCAACTAACCCTAAAGTTTTTTCATGATTTGGATACGATTATCCATTCTATGTGCTTAGTGAATGATTTGTGCGATGAACTTAACTTTATAAATTACCCAAAACTTAAAATAGAGTAATCCAAGAAATGCTACTTTCCTTTCTTGGAGGAGCATTCCTTTTTGCACTTAGCTTTACCGGAATTTCTTTTATCTTTGGAAGATCCCTTGCTCGATGCAGAATCATTCTTTTTGCAACCCTTCTTTTGATCGGGTTGCTTCTCAGAGTTGATTTGGCACTGACTCTTCTTTGGAGCTTGCCTATTGTTGTGCTGTAAATGTGGAGGCAATGTTCCCTGGTTTATACCTCGTTGCATTTCATTCTTGAGGTCCATGATTATGAGGATGTCGAGGGGAGATTCCATGTGGCGGTTTGTTCCCGTTTTAAATGGTTTCCAATTTCCTTTTTCATAAGCTCCATTCGTGCGTGCAATTGCATATCGTGAATCGCCCATTCTTTACGTTCCCGATCAAAGTCGTGTTGCATCCTTTCCATTTGGTGCTCCCATTTGAGCCTTTCAAATTCATGGTCCTGTTCCATTCGTTCTAATTCAAATTCCATGGCTCGAATTTCAATTTCATGCTCCAACTCATCGATGTCATCCCAATCATCAGCATCGTGTTTGTATTCAACTTCCTTGTGGTGTGCATGTTGGCGTTGTACGGCACGCCACTTTTCCCAACCTTCTTCTTCGGATATCTTGCCCGACTTTACCGCCTGTTTAATGCGGTTACCCATTTCGTGAAGCTTGGGTTTGTGATCCTTTGCTTGAACCGAAAAGGAAGCAAAAAGAAAAATGCTTATATAAAAAAACGGGCTATTTAGGTATTTCATAAGTAAATAATGTTTTATTATGTAAAATAGTGAAACAGTAAAAATACAGCACTGGTTTTCACTAAATAACGATTCGTCTAAGTTGAATAAGAATTGGAAAGGCTCGATCTTTGTTCGTTCTGACGCCAAGCTCTGGAAGTTGGAAGGTATATAAATTCCCTATGTCCAAATTTTTCCAATATCCAAAATAGATTAAGATATGGGATGGATTTGAGTTTCCTATCTACCTTAGTTCATTCACCTTACGCAGACATTTAAAATATATATTCCTATGAAACTGTTACTTCTTATTTCTTTGTCCCTACTTGGATGGTTATCGAATGCTTATGCTCAGGATCCGGCGACTGATATGGCTATTGCCGCGAAAAGGTTTCTCCAGTCCCTTGATGCAAATACAAAAGCAAAAGCACACTTTAAATTCATCGATAAAGAGCGCGAGAACTGGCATTTTTTCCCGAGTAAATTCATCCAACCAAAGGGGAGGAAAGGCTTGTCTTTAAAAGAAATGACACCTGCTCAAAAAATTCTTGCTCATGGATTGCTTGGCTCTGCGCTTAGCCATCGAGGGTTGCTGGAAGCGACCGATATTATACTGCTCGAGCAAATCCTTTTTGAGAGAGAAGGTAGTACCTTCCGTGACCCCGAACTGTATCATGTATCGATATTTGGTACTCCTGATACTTTGGGAACATGGGGCTGGCGGTTCGAAGGGCATCATTTATCCCTTAATTTTACCCTCGTAAATGGTCGAGTCTTTTCGAACACACCAAGTTTTTTTGGGGCTAGTCCGGCAAAAGTTTTCGAGGGTAAGTATGCAGGTTTACAAGTCTTAACCGATGAGGCAGAGAAGGCACACAAACTGTTCCATTCACTATCAAAAACGCAAAAGAAATTAGCCATCCTTTCAGAGGAAGCACCCAGGGACATCCTCTCTGGCCAAGACAGCACGGTGAACCGAAAATCGTTTTTTCCACCAAATGGGCTACCGATTACCAAGTTAAATCCAAAGCAAAAAAACTGGTTAATCGAACTTGTTCATTTGTATGCAGTTAAGCACCGTCCAGAAGTGATCAAGCAAATTTCAAAACGAAAACCCCTGGTCCATCCACAGGAAACTTACATTGCCTGGGCAGGTAGTTTGAATTTGAAAGAAGCACATTATTACCGGGTACAAACACCTGATTTTCTTTTTGAATATGCAAATACCCAAAATGACATCAATCATGCCCATGCGGTTTGGCGAGATTTTGATGGTGATTTTGGACGTGACTTCCTAGCTGATCATTATCAAAAAGCACATAAGACTCAAATGCTGGAACGAAAAAAATGATCGAGTCATTAAACCATTCAGCTTGAGAGAAATGACCGATGACATCAATTGGGCAAGTGAAAGAACTAACTACTCATCAATAATTGGCCGAAAAATTAAAATTCTAGGGAAGATATTAGGAATTCAAGCGAACTTTGGGATTGGCTTTGTGCTCAGTCAAAAGAGTGAGATTGTGCCAATGTAATTTGCTTTTCTTTTATCAGATATATTTTCGTAAAATTTCTACTTAGAAAATAATATTAGATGTGCAAGTAATGTCTTTGAAATCTACCCAAATTAAAAGCCGTAGTGTAATTAAACTCTCCCAGCTATTTAGTGCCTATAACTAAGGGTACTTCCAGTAGCATGTGCGTTGCTTTTAAGCACTTTTTCCCGAGTTTTTTTTTGGCGATACTGTAAAAGGTCGTTACCTGGCTTTTACTCTGACTCTAATAAACTGAGTAGTGCCAGCCGAAGTGGCAGCGGTTGTGCGGTAAACAACACGTTCCATGCCGCCCCCCAGGTCTACCGCGGAACCAACCTGTTCAATACCAGATGAGGACCAGGTTCTACGATCAGTACTTTTCTCGACGATGTACTGTACGCCCATGGTCGATTGGTAATCAGAATCGTACCTGGTAAAGGATAAGTATTCTTTGCCGTCGTTGGTTTTGACCGGGGCTGGGCGTGCACCTCTTGAATCGTTGCCCAGAGAGTCTCCCCCAAAGGCACGTTCCAGGAGGTTGGATACGCCATCTCCGTCTGAGTCGTATTTATCACTATCAAACAGAGCGGTTGCCTTTTCTCCGGATACTCCGGCAGGCATCCGGTTCATGGCCTTGCTTTTCATATCGTCATACCTGGCATCTGCCTTTCTTTCCTCAAAGAACAGACTCTTGGTGGGCTTCATCAGTTTGATGGTCCGGGTAACGGATTCTGCGGCGTGGAAGGAACCGTTTCCTGTCTGAGTCACGGTGATGTCAAAAGACATGGTGTCCCCGGTAAATTTTCCTTTCAGGTCATTTTTGCTAAATCCATCCTTTGAAGTTTTGAAGACCAGTTTTGCATCCTTTCCTGTGCCGTCCAACTTTACGGGAGCATCACCTGCTACAGAGTAGGAGAGTGCCAGGTTTGAAGTTGAGCTAAACATTTGGCCTATCCCAATAGGTCTTCTGGAGATGGGGAGATCGCGCAGGCCGCCCGAGTCTCCGCCTTCACGAACGAGTATTTTCTGCCCCGTCTTTGAGCCGTCCACCTGTACGGTGATCGAGCTGAACTTGGTTTCAAATCCACCACCAGTTGCATATGCCTTGATGGTAATCGATCCGCTACTTGAACCCGTGGTTACGCTGGTTCCAGAGATGGTTCCACCTCCGCCGGTAGTGCCGGTAATGGAGTAGGTCACACTGCCTCCATTGGCAATATACCTGGGCATGTAGATTGGTTTTCCAGTGGTTGCATTGATGAGTACTGCCCGAACCTTGAAGGATTGTGCCCGGTTCCCATGGTTCCAATGCTGTCAAAGATTAGGGAGAGTGGATCTCCAATTGATATAACACTAAAGTCTTGGTCGACACTTGCGGCTGCCGAGTAGGTGATGTTTGAGTTGCTCGGATCGGTTCCGCCTGCCTGGCTTGCAGTAATGGTCACAGTGCCTGGGCCCACGATGGTCACGGTGGATCCACTTACGGTGGCCACATCGGTGTCGGAACTGGCAAAACTTACCGCCAGTCCGGAACTCGCAGAGGCGGATAGACTGATAGTCGATACCGTGGTGTTAACATCTGCAATCGGAGCAAAGGTAATGTTCTGGGAACGATTCTGGGTGATGGTCAGGCTGAAGGTCGCGTTGCTTGCTGCCGAGAAGTGGCTATCCCCAGCCTGGGAGAGGGTAAGGGTAACGGTGCCTGCACCCTTGGGGTCAAGCTTGCCATTGGTAATGGCGACCACATTTGCATCACTAGTTGCGTAGGTTACAGGGCAATCCGGAAGTCGCATAGATGCCATAGTCCTCGAGGGTGAACAATCCGATATCAAAGGAGAGGGTGGGGCTGCTGCTGACCACCGGTATGGTATGCGCGTTGGTCACAATCGATCTGGGAACCTCCAAATTCTGGAGCGGTGCTTTTGAAGGGGTGTCCGCTTGGCAGGTTGGATGCTCCTCCCCACTTGTGGGCGAGGTAACCTTCTAAACGTTTGCGGCTGTATTCGGCCAGCTTGTTGTCGTAGAGCATAACCTCGTAGATCTTACCGGCTATGCCCCCACTTGCTTTACCCAGGGTTAAGGGAGCAGATGAGGGAATGGAGAAACCGCTCGCATCAGCTGCTCCACTCAAGGTAATGCCCTTACTTGTTCCGTTTAGGAAGTAAGTCCCTTGGTCGAAGTTTCCACCGGCTGGGCGTTTAAACACGGCCACGCTCTTAGCAGTATCCAGGTTGTAGGAACCATTCTGTGCGATTGCAGTGGAACCATTTTGGTAGAGGAAGGAACCAGAGGTTGTCAGGGCCAAACGGTCGACATTACCCGATAGAGCACCCAGGTTGAGTAAGCTTCGGGAAGCGGTTACATTGGACTCGGCCACCACTAAAAGGGTGAGTCCGGAGTTGCCGGCCAAATCACTTGGCAAGGTTGCCTTGCTTAGGAAATCATTGCCATCAAAGGTCAATCCACCCGCAGATACCCAGATGGGTTGGTTGGCAGAGGTCCCCTGAGTCAGGGTATTGGAGTTTCCAGAACGATCGGCCCATGAACTTGTCTTGTTACCGCCGAGGAAGTCGCTGGAGGAATCGGCCAGTCCGTCCCCATTTACATCCTTTCCGTTTAACCAGAGTTGTAAACCGCTGAAGGAATCGGTGTAGGGAGTCCTTTGGGTAACTGTAATGGTAAAGGTCTTGGAAGCCGCCGCATTGTAATCGGTGTTGCCTGGTTGGCTCACTGTAATGGTGGATGTGCCCACACTCAAAGGCTGGAGGTTTAAACCATTTATCGCGATCACCGAGGTGTTGGAACTCGAGTAGGCCAAGGTAAGATTGGTGTCGGCTCCGTTTGCATCCACTGACTTAATTGCTGGGACGAAGGGGAAGTCTCCATTGTCCTTGCTCAAGTTGGGCAGGCTGGTGGCCCCAGCATTGGTCACAATGGTTTGGCTGGCCTTGCCTACGCTGATGGATTTGGTCACCGAGGTGGCCGCATTGTAGCGCCCACCAGTGCTCACATTGCCTGCCTGACTGGCAGTGATCGTTGCCGATCCGGCACCAACGATTTGTAAGGAATTACCGCTCACAACCGTGGCCACTGCCGTGTTCGAACTAGCGTAGGAAATCGTCAGGTTGGTATCGGCCCCGCTGTCCGCATCAATTGAATTTGCGGTCATGCTGACATTAGAAGCACCAATGGTCAGTCCGGAAATGGTCTGCGTCCAGGTGATGTTCTGGTCGAGGTAACGGTCATCCTTTATGGTCAGGGACTGGGTGGCATCGGCTGCGGCCAGGTAGGTGTCGTTTCCTCCCTGGCTTGCAGTAATCGTAACGGAACCACCTTGGTGCAGGGTGAGGGTGGTTCCACTCAGGGAAGCCACCGATGCATCGGAGGTTGCATAGCTAATTGCCAGTCCGGAAGAAGCCGTGGCTTTGCCAGAGAGCGAGTAGGTACCGGTGTTTAGGCTGGCGTCGCTAAGGGCATTAAAGGTGATGGTTTGTGGAACTTTGGTAACCGTTAATGTTTTCTCCACCGATGGGGCAGGGTTGTAACTTCCATTACCGTCCTGAGTGGCCCGCATCGTGGCCACACCCGCTCCCACGATGGTAACGGTTCCATTGGACTCCACGGTGGCAACCCCTGGGTGCAGGCTGGTAAAGCTGACGGGCAGTCCGGAAGATGCGGTGGCATTGAGGTCAAAATTACTCGAGTTTACACAGTCTTGTCAGCAATGTCCGCAAAGGTGATCGTCTGGTCGGCCCGGGGAGTTGCAGTGACAATGAAGGGCTGGCTTGCGGTGGCGGACTGCCAGGGAGCCTGACCAGCCTGGGTCGCGGTAATCGTAACCTTGCCCACCTTCAGGGCATTTACCTGGTATCCATTGGTCGCATCTCCAGAGAAGGAAACCACGGTGCTGTCATTGCTATCGAAACTAAAAGTGGTTAGGCCAGAATCTGCACTTACATCCAGGGTTGCCGATTGCCCGGCTTGTTTATCCGAGATTGGTTGGAAGGTAAGAATCTGAGTTCCACCAAACGCAGGCTTGGTATTTTTGTAACTATGTGAGCTTGAAAGATCGCTCACCAATCCCCATTTGTGGGCAAGATAACCCTCGATCTTTTGGCGAACTCCATCACTCAAAGCCCGGTCGTAGGCAACCACTTCAGCAATTTCTCCGGCAAAATCGTTACCTACTTTATTAAAAGCGTTCGGACTAAGCGAACTGGTGCTCGATCCTTTGTTCACTCCGTCCACATAGATGGAGTAAGCACCAGGCTCAAACTGCCAGACCACAATGCCTCCATCACTTGAGGAAACTCCTGAATCAATCGCACCCAATGCAAATTTTTGGGCCGAGGTGGTAAGGTTTTGGTTGCCTCCAAAAGGTTTAGTTACCGCACTTTGGTTGCTTGCCTGCATGATTACGGCTGCAATCACACGGATGTTGGCATCGGCACTTAAGTCAAAGCTCTGAGCGGCAGTAAAGTTGATTACTCCCTTATTGTTCAGCTCAGCTGCTCCATAGGTCGGACGATTACCAGAGGTTGCCTGTCCGGCGTGGTTGTTGTTTCCGGATTGATCGATCCATTGGATGATTGCGGTGCCGTCGGTAATCGTGTCGGCAGTATCGTCTCCATCAATATTGTTGGCATCGAGCCACAGGCGGATGCCCGGTAGGGAGTTGGCCTGCAGGTTGAAGTAACCAACAGTGAGGGTCTGGGTAACTGCCGTTGCTGCGTTGTAGGCACTGTCACCTGCCTGGTTGGCGGTGATGGTGGCACTTCCAGCTGCCCGAATTTTAATCGTCCGCCCGTCACTTTGCACTTCCGCGACCAAGCTGTCAGAACTGGTAAAAGACACATCCAATCCGGAGCTGGCTACAGCATCGGGAATGAAGTTGAAATCGCCCACAGACTTATCAGGCATAGTGCCGAAGGATATGGTTTGGTCGGACTTGTCGAAAGTTGCAGACAAGGTGGTCGATGGGGCAGGTGCGTAGCTGGAATCACCCGGCTGGGTCGCTGTAAGAGTGACTGTACCGGCCGCTTTTACTTTCAAGCGGTTAAAGTCCCCATTGCCATTCCCGTAGAGCTGGCCAACGAGGGTGGAGTTCATCTCCCCGTCGTAGAGGCGCACATCGTCAATTTGCCCGTTAAAGTACCCACTGCCGGATGTACCGTCGCGTCCGATGATCAGGTCCGCTGCACTGCCGGTATTAATCGTGGTGGTGCCCGATCCATTGTTGCCGGTGCCATCCACATACAACTTGGCCGCTCCGCTATTGGCTGCGGATGGGAAGCTGGCGGCGATGTGGTGCCAGTTGCCATCGGCCAGGCCAGTGGTGGAACTGGTAATCGTTGCACTGCCCAAATCGAGCACTGCCGCTCCCGAGGAGTTGAGCGAGAGTTTGAAGAGGGTACCGGTGCCACTGGCTCCGTATTGCAGGAGGGGCTTGTTTGCCGCGGAGGTCTTAAACCACAGAGCAACGGTACGACCTGCGGTGCCATTGATGCCGGTGTAGCCATAGGCACGGATGTGATCGTTGGTACCGTCGAGTACGATGGCGTTAGCAAACTTACCGGTTGCATAGGTGGGACCATTACGCAGAGATCCGGTGTTGGAATTGGCGGAGGAGTCGGATGCATCCCCTGATGTCTCATCGAGCTTGTACCATGCCTGCAAGCTGCTTTGGTTGGTTACCGCAAGCTCGGCCACCGAACTGTCGCTTACTGAGTAGAGCACTGCCAAGTTGGAGGTGGCACTGGCGTTTAAGTCTACGGTTTGGCCAACACCCACTCCACTAAAGTTCTGTCCCCAGGCAATCGATTGATCGGTCAGGCTCGAATAAATCAGGCTACCGTCCACGTAGGTTAGGGAATACTTTTTGGAGGCGGCATCGCTCGGGCGGATGTAGTAAGTGCCCGCATTGCTTGAACTGGTGGCATCGGTAGTTACCACAGGTCCACGAGTTAAGCTGACCAAGCTAGTATTCTTGTGCGAGTGGTTACTTGGTAATGAACCTGCCAAGCCCCACTTGTGTGCAAGGTAGCCCTCAATTTCAAGACGATCAGTGGAACTCGCGGAGGTAAAGCAGAGTACTTCAGCGAAAGTGCCTTTAAGTGATTTAGGGACGCCACTACGATTTGCCATGATCGTAATCTTATTGTTTTGCAATAGGGCACGGGTATCGGTTACAGCATTGTCAAATACAGTACCGTTACGCCAAGCGGAGAGCTTGCTATTTGTCCGATCAAAAGTAATCGAATATAATTGAGTCGTTCCTCTAAGGTCAGATGAACTTGAGTTTGAAGTGGTTATAGTAGTGCCGTCTTTGGCCACTTTTCCAAAAAATCGGTAACCATCGTGTCCACGAAGTTCCCATGAGCCATCTATCCAATTACCATAGGAAATCATAGAATCCGCCGTATTATCTACCGATCCTGTTGCTTCAACTGAGGCAATAAATACCCAAGTTTGGTTTTCATTCTTAATATTGGAACTGGAAGCTTGCAGGTAATCGGAACCATCGAAGTTTAGCGTGTTCAATCCGTTAAGGAGTGAACTGTCGGTAGTAGGCTTCTTGTCTGCAGTGGCTTGAGAAACATGATGGTTATTTCCGCTCTTGTCGTTCCATTGGCTTACCGCATTGGAAGAATGTGTGATGGTAGAACTGTCCGATGCGTCTAACCAAAGTTTAAGACCGAAAGCAAGTGGGTTGGTTCCTATCACAAGGGAGGCGTCGTTATGCTTCCAACCGCTTATGGTGTAGTTGAGATCAGGGATGGCATCACCCACCGAAAGGGAAAGGTCCTGCCCGGTGATGGTCAGTGGGGCTCTTCCGACCGTGATGGACATAGTCTGGTGACTTACAGGGACTGGCGGCAAAAGCGGTGGAGTTTTCCGCTGCGGTTGCGGTGATGAGTGGCGGTGAACCTCCTCCTCGTATTATGGCATACTGGTCCCATTGATCTCCATGATGCTCAGAGTCACTGGAGGTATAGTTCAAATCTCCCGAGCCGGTTGCCGAGTGCCGGTCAGGGAAACTGGCCGCGTCGCCGTAGGTCAGACCCGCAAAGTGTCTGGTCCCAGGTCAATGGACTCGCTGTACCTTTGCTTAATGACGGCACTGCCAAGAGCTTTGCTGTCGTTTCCGTCCGCGTTGATCGCGGTGATGAGTGGCATTGTGGTACACTTCCAAGTGTGGAGCTGGACCCTGAGATGACTCCTGAATTGTTGATGCTCAGTCCAGTGGGTAAGCCACTCGCCGACCAGCTGGTTGGGTTACGAGTCGCCGGTACTTGGATGCTTACATTCGTTCCAGTCTCAATGGAGATATAACCTTTGGCGAGAAGGTCGAGCCCATTGACTACCAGATGGTTGCTACTTGCACCACCTGGACCAACCAAGATTTGGATGTCATTTGAACCGTCGGATACAACATCAAAAGTCTGTTTATTGATGGTAGAGGGAGTCCGTCCACCACTGCTGGTCATGTTCGCTGCGATCAAACGGTTTGTCCCACTTGCATCGGTAACCTTCAAGTCATAGGTGGTGTTACCATTGGCCTGGGTGGCATGGTGGTATGTTGATGACAGAGTACTCACCCGCTTTAACATCGCTTAACTTAATGGTGATGGTACCATTGCTATTTCTTAAGACTTCATCTGAAAGAAGATTGCTTAAGCTAAGGAAAGGGCCTCCCGTAATCGTGTTGTAATCCCGCCAATGTGTCTGCCCGGAAACGGACACCTTGAGTGAACTACTATTACCAAAGGAATTGCTGTAGGTTTGCTCCACCAAGTTGCCATTGTCTGGGCTGGATGAACCCCATGGATTAAAGCCAACATATCCTGCTTGAAGAGGAGGCGTGGTGTTTCGGCCAAAATCAACTTTAATTGCATCCGCTTGGAGAGAATCCAGCGAGATCAAAGGTTTGTTGTCGAAAGTTGGAGCCACATTTTTGTAGGGGTGGTTGGTGTCCAGGCTATTGGTTGCTCCCCAACGGTGGGCGAGGTAGCCTTCCACTTTTTGTTCCTCCGATGCTGGTGAGTTGGCGGGTGAAGATGAGCAGTTCGCCCACATCCCCACCGAAGTCCTCTGTGGAGGAGGCGGAGTTTTTACCCAATTTTATATTGGTCAGTGATCCCGATGATCCGGTGGATTTCACCACGATGGAGGGATACTCGGCATTGGATCCACTGGGGGTTAAGTGCCAGGTGGACTCGCTGGCTATGCGACCGTTGTTATCCCCAGCCTGATCGGGGCGGCGGGTGGCGGCATAGGCGGAATATCCACCCACCTCGCTGCGCAGGGTGGAGACATTGAGAAAGTCACCCGTGCCATCAAACCGCACCGAGGGCTTGGTGCCAAAGGAGTTGGTCTGCCGGGTGGGCTGGTTATCAGTGTTGGTCTGGTTGACAGTGGCAGTGGTGAGCGACTTGTCCGTCCATGCCGAGACAGCTGCCCCATTGGTTACGGTATCGGTGGTGCCGTCCCCGTTTAAATCGGTGGCATCTATCCAGAGGGCGAGATCTGGAATGGAGTACTTGTTGATCGCGGTGTTGGCAGGCACGAAGGTCTGCACCGGTCCCCAGGAGGTGCCGGCAGAAGTGGTTGCCTTGGCGGTGTAGTAGTAGGTCGTGCCCGTGGTCAGCCCGGTAAGGGGGTGGGAAAGTACGCCAATGCCGTGGGTGCCGGAGAGAGCATGGGTGTTATCCCAATTGCCTGGGGTGGTGCTGCCATTGTTGTCCCCCCAATAGAAGGTAACCGCAGCATCCTCACCGCCCTGAGTAATGGTGGGCTGGTAGGGATCACTTGAGTAGTAGGGGTGGGCGGCGGAGAACATCGTGCCCATTAAGCCCCACTTGCGGGCAAGATGCCCCTCGATTTTGAGGCGTTCGGACTCCGGTACCACCCGGTTGATGATAAAGAAATCAGCAATTTGTACTTTTGCACGGTAAGAATGAGTGTTCCCTTTCATGGCAAAATTGAGCAGAGTGGGCTTGCGGTTGGTTCCATCATCCGCACCGGTTCCTGCAGTGAGTACTTTTTGGTTATCCAGCCAGACATCTCCCTTGTCGATATCGTTCAAAGTAGCCTGGATCAGGTGCCAGTTGGTATCGTTACTGCCAGTGTCTGCACTGGTTGGCCAGAGGTTGCCATTAAAGGAGGCTACGTTGCGGGTATGGTTGGCCAGGGCGCCAAAGCGCCAGTTATTTGTGTGCTGAGAGGTGACCACCTGTACATGCACATCTCCTGCACCATTCCCCGTCTGACGATAGAGCATGAAAATGGAGAAGTTTTCGGTGTGTGCGGCCAGGTTGTCGTTGGAATCATCCATGTAGACGGCATCCCCACTCCATGCACCGTCAAAGTCGACCACTCCCTTGCCTCCCAGAGTATTGGGCATAAAGGTGGGGGCGGAGGTTACCCGGTTGGCATCCCGGTTGTTACCGGATTTATCCTTCCACCCGGTGTTATTAACCAAATCGTACTGGGTGGTGTTGGCGGTGCCGTCGGCATCGGGGTCGTTACCATCCAACCACATTAGCAGACCGGGAACAGTGGATGAGGAGAAGGGCCCACCCGTGGTGTACGAAACACCCCCGGTGGAGTTTAAGTCCGCGTTCAAGGTGACGCTTGTCTTGGTCACATCGGTTGCTCCTGGTACCAGCACTTGGGGAAGGCCGAGGGTTACAAATTCCTGGCGATTGGATACGCTTGTGTAGTCAACCCCACCTACTGTGGAAACCGCACTAAAGCGGTAGAAATAACGAGTGCCAGCTTCTAAACTAGAAAGATTGTGGGAAATAGATCCTACGCTAATATCAGCTCCACTGCTTAAATTCGCGGTATCAAAAGCTTCGCGATTACTAAATGCATACAAATGCCAATTATTGGCACTAAAGGTGAATTCTGCATCGGTACCATCAGCAACATAGGTACACTCAACAAGAAGGCTGTCTGGAGTTTGACCATCGTAAAGGTCCTGATCCACTGTTATAGTTTCGCTTAAATCAGAGCATGTAATGGTGTTGATCCGTGGTCCACCCCATGCCTGCGAATACAAAGCTAATACATAAGCTTTACCCGAAGTTAGACCAGAAATGGTAAGCTTTTGAGTACCACCAAATTTGAAACCATCATCAAGAATTGCTCCAATATTTCCTGTCGCAGTGGAATCAGCTGAAGCATGCGAGCCATCAATATTATTAGTAAAACCACCAAGACTCCACCCAGTACCGGAAGTATTAGTAGTTCCGGTAAAGGATACTCCATTTACGGAACGGGTAGTTCCGTGAAGATTGATCGCAGTGGTGTAAGTGTATGTAGAGGAAACGCCCGAGTCGGCATCTCCATAAAGCCTGGAAGACTTCCAACCTGTGGAAACATCGGAAAGATCTGATTTACCATAGTAAATATCTACTTTCGTATTCCCGTCTGTGGCGAGTAGACTTCCGTTGGCGGTAGCGGTGGTACCAGCAACCGAGGTTGCAGAAGTGGCGGAAATGGCAGGTGGTTGAGTCTGCGAGTTGGTGGTAAAGGCGGTCGCATTGGTCCACACAGCACCAGCCGAGTTCGATGCCTTGATCCGGAAGACATAGCTGGTGCCTCGCGGTGAGACCATTGAGGGCGATGGTTGCGCTTCCGGCAGACTGAGCCCCGCTTAAACTTCCGCTGTAGTCCCAACCTGTGGTGGTCTCGCCCTTATCGGTAGTTCCGTAGTAATAATCAATGGATACATCGGCCCCACCTGTTTCCAAAATGGTCACCGATGCCGTACCGGAGGTGGACCCCACAGAGTCAACTGTGACCACTGGCTGGTTAATCGTGGTCGATTTGTATGGATGCCCACTTGCCAAAGAACCAGTGAGCCCCCACTTGTGAGCGAGGTAGCCTTCGACTTTTTGACGGTCGGAGTCAGTAAGTTTTCTGTTATAAGAAATAACCTCACCAAATAGGCCTTTCCATCCTCTTCCCGCATTTGTACGATCAGCACCTATTTGATAGCCGGTCAATGATATGGCACTATTTTTCGAAAATGAAACGAGGAAAGGTGAGGTCATTGTACTAACTACATTGCTGCCATTGTTACTTGAACCATTGAGGTAGAAGTTGTCAGTCCAAGTATTTATCCAAAGACCGTTTCCACTATTTGCGCCTCCTTGTATACCATTATCTGAATTTGCACTTGTTGTACCACCTATGATTGTCGGCACATCCGTGAAGGTTGAGCCCCCAGTATATTGTGCTACGACATAAACATCCTGCCAGTTTGCATTGGTAGGAGTGGATCGATTCATCTTGATATATCTTCCCCATGAGAGAACATTTTTCCCATTGATAGTTGCAGCTCCTGTTGTTGGTTCTTCTCCCGCTGGTGCTGTGGCATGATAATTATTTCCGCTTTTGTCATCCCATTTATTCACCAGATTAGATGAATGAGAAAGGGTAGAAGCATCCGCTGCATCCAACCACAGGCTCATGCCCGTGGGTTGATAGAGTCCTGACTGGAGTAGGGGAGCAGTAGGATTGACAGTGATGGTGACCACCTTGGAGTCCGACCCGGCCAGGTTGCTGGCAGTCACCGTAACATTGTGATCGCCGATCTCGGTTGGGTGACCGCTGATTTCACCAGTTGTGGGGTTGATGGCCAACCCGCTGGGCAGACCGGTGGCGGAGTAGTCGGTACCGGAGTTGGAGGTGACGGTGTACCAGGTGGTACCATTGGTTTCTGCGTAAACCGCCGATGCATCATCTGCAGAAAGGGCGACTTTGTAGAGGCGGAACTCGTCCAGGTCGCCAGCAAAATAGCGAGCCGTGTTATCCCCACCAGAACGGCCAATGTACTGAGGAGTACGGTTGGCATTGGAAGGGGCTGTTTTGTCGGTAAAGGAGGTAAATAGGGTACCGTTGCGGTAAAACTTCACATTGGACGTACCCGCACCACCATCTTCCTGCACAACGGACAGGTGCATCCATTGGCCCCACTGAATGAGGCTGTCTCCGGAATTGGAATATTTTGCCCCGCTCGATGCCTGAACATCGAGCACCAAAGCTCCCCCGTCTGAACTTGTGTAACGCAGACCAATGCCCTCGGTTCCTGAAAGGGAAAGGATATTGGCAGAATTGCGCCATTCATCGGCCTTGATCCAGGCAGAGAGGGTAAACGCCCCGCCGAAGGGCCAAGAGCCCAGGTCGAGGTGCTGGCCGCTGCCGTCGCCGCAGGTCTTGCTTGAAGGCGAATCAAAGGAAAGAGCCTTGCCGATCTTTCCACCCACGCGGTTGGCCGCAGTCATGTTTTTAAGGGTGGCATCGCGTCCATTGTTCGAGAAGTCGGTAGCGGTTGCTCCGCTGGCCTCATCAAAAGCATACCAAAAGGCGAGATCGTTGAATCGAGTCGCTGAATTTTTACGATAATTGAGGTTGGAGAAGGTGGCGGTTGCCGTACTTCCCGAACTGATGGTGGGAGGAGTGTTTTCGGTAACGGTACCCTGTTGTGCCCCGGTTCCCACATCGACTGAACCTTCGGTCAAGTTGGTGGTGTAGGCAAAGACCACGCGACCGCCCCCACCGATACCCCCAGCTGGCGGGGTGGCACCCTTGGCCTGGATGCTTCCGTTGTTGGTAATGGTTTTACCGGACAGACGGATGGATCCACCCGATCCACCCCCACCGCCATTGCTGGCAGTGCCGGATACCGTGCCACCATTGGCTGAGATTGTACCACCGGAAGTAATAGTCAAAGTACCATTGCCATCGGCTTCGAGGGAGATCGCACCTCCACCAGCACCTCCACCGGCGCCAGCACCCGAACCCCCGCCGGATCCACCATGGAGGTGGGCGATGTAGGGGGAACCGTAGGTATTACCAAAAGAGGTATCGGTGGACTGGTACTGCCCCTTGGAGCCGTATCCACCCCCGCCACCAACGGTGCCATTTACGCTCATTTTACCACCTCCGGGGCCATAGCCATTGTCGCTGTTCTTGGTGCCGCCATTGTGGCCACCGAGCTTGCCCATACCATAATTGATGGTCGTGCTGTAAAAGCCAGGGTAGGCGATCTCAGCATTGCCCCCATTTGCGGACAGGGAGGTGCCGATGGAAATATCCCCGCTGATTGGTGGTCTTGAGAATGAGAGCGTTTTTGCCCTGCAGGTTTACTGTTAATCCAGTCGCGAGGTTGATCGAGGGGAAGCTGAAGGTGCAGGTCTTGTACTCGATGCCATCGTCATCCTTGTCCTCAATCACACCCACGCCATGGGTGCCCCCGCTGTGTGTCCAGTACCCGTAAGTCGTATCGATGGTAAGGGTACCACTGGAGTGGGAGAGGGCAGCGGTTGGGGTGGATCCTGAAATATGCAGGGTGCCCGGACGGTGCCCGTCCAACTTAATTGTGCCCAGGGTAAGGTTACCATTGGTCTTGATGGCAATGCGTCCCCCGCCACCAGGAGTTGCGGTCAAACCCGTACCTCCTTTGGCTTCCAAGGTGCCGGCAATAGAGATGCTACCACCTTCCAAACGGATGGCTCCACCGGATCCGCCCCCACCGCTTTGGGCGTGGTTGGAGGAGGTATCTCCACCGTTGGCGAGGATTTTTCCTCCGGAAGTTATGGTAAGGGCACCATCTCCATGAGCAAACAGTTCCACTGCACCCCCACCGGCTCCACCGCCATAAGTGTCTCCACCACCGCCTCCGGAACCCCCAATTAAATGGTTGGCCAGTTCGGGTGTGGCATAGGTTTGAGAATATGAAAAGTCCCAGTCTTTGCCTTGTCCGCCAAAGGCAGCACCGCCACCCTGAGCACTGTTTACGCTCTTGGTTTTGCCTTTACCGGGGCCGTTGCCGTCCACATCCATAGCTCCGCCATCAAACCCGCCGGCTTTGCCGGATCCACCCACATTGGATGGGTCGTTGCCACCATTTACATTGATGGTGGTGCCGAGGGTGATGGAGCCATGGTTGCGGGTGCGCAGGGATACCGCATTGCTACCGGTCAAATTCACAACCACCCCGGAGCCCAGGCTGATGGTATCTGCGGTGTAGGTAACCACTTGGTAGGGGTAGGCGTTGCCATCTCCATCGGTGTAGGTCTTGTCGGAAAATTCACCGAGGAGGAAGGAACCATCCGAGTGGGTGATTTCACCCTTGTCCGTATCGATCGAAAGGGTACCACTGGTAAATACCAGCGAACTTACCTGTGGGCGAACCACCCGCACGGTGCCGTCCTCCCCATTCCGGGGCGTGCCGCTGTTTGCCTGGCTTTGCCCACCATTGGCAGTGACATTGGCATTGGTGGCACTGGCATGATTAAGAAAGGAGGAGGTGCCTTCGAGGTAAACCCGCCCGCCGCCACCGGCTGCTGGGCCTTCACTCCCGCCGTCGGTGGCTCCGGTGTTACCACCTGTGTTTATGCCTGGAACTGCTTGACCACCATTGGTAGAGATATTGACTCCCGCATTGATTACCAGATTGGCAGCCTTTAAATAAATGGATCCACCAGAGCCGGCTCCGCCCACTTCATTGGCATCGAAACGATCACTGGTTGCACTGCTTAAAGTGGAATCAATACCCCATTTTCCGAGTAGGTAGCGTTCGATCTTTTGGGTCCACAATCCGTAAGGATGATGCGAGCCACCAACAATTTCGCCCACCCAACCATCCGTTGTCTCAGTGCCAGAGCGGTTAACCATCAGGGCGAGTTTATTATTGCTTACACTCGACCCATAGCTGGAGATGGCTCCCTTATCGACCCCATTGATACGCACCCGCATACCTCCACCTGCAGGGAAGCCAAAAAGCATGGGCTTCCCTTTAAGGTCTACATTATTGGAAAATTTGGAGGTACCACTAAATCCAGTATCCGCACGAACCTGGGCGTAGAAATTCGATGAATGTCCGGCATCGAACTGGAAGTCGTTACTGGTATCCCTTAGACCGAATACGGAATCATACTCCGTAGCCACAGAATCGATATAAGCAACAATCCAAAAGCTGGAGTGATTTCCGCTGGGCTGACTCACATTGTTGATTGATTCCAAAAAGTCATCCGAACCATCAAAATCAATTACCTTCAATCCGTTGTAGGTACGGGTGCCGTAGCTTGGTTGTTTGGAGGCAGTAGCTTGAGCCATGTGAATGTTGGAAACTTTGTCATTCCAGTAAGACACCTTACCATTGGCATCCCGAATCACGGATGTTTCGTCCGAAGCATCGAGCCAAAAGGTTGGTCCATTGAAACCGTCCATCGGATCGGGAGAATGCCCGCCCTGTCCACCTTCGGCATAAATATCGGCACCGATGGTGAGTGTGCCTCCGGCGGTGATCTTGATGGCTCCAGCACCGGTACCCCCATGGGCTGCCGCACCACCGCCTCCACCGGATCCGGCAAGGAGGGCGTCCACATTGATATTACCATAGGCTTGTCCGGAAATTGGGTGGGCTCCCTGATCGTCCGATCCGCCCGCGGCCTCGCTGCGGGCACCCTCGCCACCGTATCCACCACCACCTGCTGCGGTGCCAGCGACCAAGCCACTCAAAGGGCTTGCTTTTTTACGGGAACCTCCGGAATTAAACGGGCTTGTGCCCACGAGGTGTGTGGGCCCAGTTCCGTGCTTGGGGGCGGAGTTGTTGAAACCGGTGTTGTCGCTCCACGCCTTACCACCATTACCTCCGCCCAGATTGCCTGTTTTGAATACGCTTTGGTACACACCATTTCCCACGGAACCATTGGCATCGAGCACAGCGTTGATGGTGGCATCCCCGGTGACATCCAAATGAATGGGGTTATCCCCAAAGAGAGACACAGTCACCCCGTCTCCAATGTTTACGGAATCAAAGGAGAACTTGGCCACTTTGTATTGAATGGTGTTGGATTGGGCATCCGTCCACGAAAGGGTTTGCAATTCACCATTCCCTCCGGTGCCATCCGATGCGGACCACGATGGGGTGGGGCCGCTGGTGTTGAAGAATAGGGAGCCGGAGCTTAGGTCAATCTGGCTCTTGGATACAAACGATGCAGTTTGGTCTGCCCAGTCCGTGCCTTGGGAGTTGGTTGCCGCTACCCGATAATTGTAGGTGTTGCCAGGCGTTAAGCCAGATAGATCCACGGTGAAGGATTCCAAATCACGAGGGTCGACAACAGGGGAGGCTGACTTGTAGGGGTGGGAGTTTGGCATAAGCGAGCTCAACCCCCATTTGTGGGCGAGGTAAGCCTCGAGCTTTTGACGGTCCAAAACACTTAAAACCTCATTGACCACAATCAATTCAGCGACCTCGCCCTTGGATGAATCGCCCAGGTTACTCCATGCGCCCAGAGAGAATTTACCCGGCCACCAGGTAGTGTCGTGAGACCCGCCACCATCGTTTACACCCTGATTGAAGTCGGTCCAGGTATTACCTTGGTCGGAATTATTTTGAGTAGCCGCATGCAAATGCCAGCGGGTGTCATAGGTTTTTGATCCATTGTGTAGCCAGGCTATTGAAGTGGAATACATCCGTTTCATTATTCCAAAAACCGTGCAACCAATTGATGTCTTTGGAAGCGATTACCCGTTCGTTGCTCTCCCCCGGTGTAGCGGGCGACCGAGAGGACTGTGTAGTTTTGTTTGGTGTAGGAATCGTTGGTCCACAGCTGGTCGTTGCCATCAAAATTAACCACACTTTTTCCATTTCCAAAGCTTATTCGCGTAGGGTCTCCCGATTTTTGGTCGAAGTTATAACTCGTACCCACCCGGTTGTTCCAGGCAGTTACATTACTACCGGAGAGGCTGAAGGAGGAAGCATCGTTTGCATCCATCCAAATAGCAATCCTTGGATTTTTCTTACCAATGGCTACACTACTATCCCATGAACCTGGAGTGGTTCCACCATCCGTAGAGCCCCAATAAAGTGTGAGGTCAGCACCGGAGCGAATGTCAGAGTAAGGAGAACCTGCAGCCCAAGTATGGGACCCAGTAAGTGGAATGCCCCACTTATGAGCAAGGTAGCCCTCCGCTTTTTCTCGTGCCGTGTCTGTCATCGTACCACTTACCACCATAATTTCACCGGTGGTCCAATCGATTCCATATCCATTGCCGCCTAGATCTCCACTGGAAGAATTACTGGGCCAACGAAAAACTCCCATGTTACCCAACTGGTTATCATTGGTACGGGGACCATCAAATACCTTTGCTCCGTTTTTGTATGCGAGTTGTTTACCCAGAGATTTTGAGTGTACCATGGTAATCACACAAGTAGTACCACTCCCACCAATGCTAAAGGTTGGCCTGGAACTTTCATGTTTCCAATAAACATTCCCATTATTCCAAGGGAAGTGGTCTCCCCATCCAAACCCAAATGGAAAGTAACTCCTTCTTCGTACATCCATCCGGACAGCCAGGAAAATCACCAAATTTTGAACTTTTCCAGAAATGGCTCCGTTCGAAGTGGCCGGGGTCCAATTGGTGGAGCCGTTCTTTTTGGCATCCATGTATTCCATTTGGTTGGTTGCGCGCTTATCATAAGTAATGGCATTGAGGCCATTAATGGAGGCTCCGGTGTCCGGCTTGTAAGTTGAATGACTGTGCATCTTAACCGTGGTATCTATCTTATTTGCCCAGGTGTTTACTTCATTCCCTGTTCCTGTTACGATCGTATTTGTATCCGCAGCATCCAGCCACAGGGTTATACCTGGAAACTCGCTCGCAGCATCGGATGCATTATTGAGGGAGTAGGGAGCCATATTAATTGTCCCTGTTCCAAAGCTGGCAATTTTTGCCGAGAGAGTAGCGGTCGGTCCCGTGGCATTGGTCAATACTCCATTCGCAGCAATTGCTAAGTTGGAAGACGAGGTGGAAAAGCTTTTCGAACTGGAGGCCCACGCCCCGTTGGTCTCGGCCGAGTTGGAAGCCCTTACACGATAGTAATAGGTGGTGGAGGGTTGCAGGTCTCCGATTAAAATTGAGAACACACCAGAGTCTTGGTTGCCGAGGCTTTTAACGGTAGTCCAAGAGGAGGCGGTATTTCCACCGTCGCTGGTGCCGTAGTAAACCTTGACTTCTGGGTTCGCTCCTCCCGTGCTGGTCACATTGCCCTCAAAATAAGCACTTGTTGGCCCCACGGAAGTAGCGGCCAAAGTATCGACCGTGGGTGCGAGGGTGGCAATGTCAAGGCTGAGGAGGATCGCTTCGGTAGAGGTGGGGTCAGACGTGCCCAACTTATCGTTCAAACTATCGGAGTCGGTGGTGGATCCATCGTCGTTGTTATAGTTTACAACCAAGGGGATTTCAAAGGTTCCGGAGACAACAGGGGTACCGGTAATTTGGCCATTGTCGTTAAAATCCAAGCCTTCGGGCAATCCATAAAATACCCGGCTTGATATATTGGAGGTATCTGAGGCGGTTAAGGTGTAGCTAAAAGAGCTGTTAAAAGTTCCGGTGGCGGTAAGCGGGGAGGTGATGATCCGCGGACCGGTGATGGCCCCGTAGCTTACCAAGTTCTGGGAGCTCTTTTGGTTGTCATACTCTGCCTTGATCCAGTCGGCGGAGCGTTCTACGGACGATAGTCGGGCTTCGTCGACGGCACCTTGTATCCTGTTTAAATGACCATCTGTATTAGAAAAGCCAATTACGAAATTATCAAAACTTTTGGTGTCTGGCATCTGAGTGTAGCTACTGGTCTCAGTGGATTTTGTGCCATTGATATAAAAATCAATATCATTAAGGTCGGTGGCGTTGTCTGGGAAGGTTGCAGATACATGAGTCCATGTATTATTGCCAAGACTGAGGCTGTCGGATTCTCTGCCTCCGCCATTGATTTCGGCCCTTAGCCTTAACCCAGAATCAGTGGTTCTGAATACCCATTTATTATTCGTTGAATTCTGCCCCCAACTCATAAGAACACCCTTGTTGGTAGCCGTTTTTATCCAGATTTGCATACTTCTGGATGCTCCTCCTAAAATTCCTTTGAATCCATTCGCTTCGAGGTCGTCATCTGAACCATCCAAAGAGAATCCTCTACCAACCTGACCCGTTGATAAGTTTGATCCACCATTAGCGGTTAAATGGTAACCGTTCGGGCTGGAGTCGTTGGTTGTGCCGGAGCTAATTTTCCCTAAGTGCCAAGCCCCTTCATATCCGTTCGACCACACTGGGTCGTTCGTTGCATAATCGGGGGTGGTTTCCGTCCCTGTTTTCCCCCATGCAGCGGTGATCACGGTGGTGGTTCCGGAAATGGAGGGCACTTTTACCCAGATTTCGGAGGTGCCGGAGGTGTTCCAATCGGCAATCTCATAGGCGAGTTCCTGCCCGCTGGAAGCAAAGAAGCGTAGGTCTCCACCGGTACGCACACCATCCCCATCGCTGTCCAAAAATCCATTGTAGCTAAATCCGGAAATGGAGGTACTCAGGGATACAAGCACGGGGAAGTCGGTGAGGGTGGAGGAACCGGTGTAACCGGACAGGGTAAGATCCATCCGGAAGGGGTAGGAGGTGGGGTCGCTGATTTTGATGGTGTACACCTTGGTAGCTGTGACTGTGCCCCCTCCAGCAGTGGTACCGGTAGCGGTGATGGTGACGTTTTGGGTGCCGACCACACTGGTGGATCCACTGATTATACCGGTAGCGGAATTGATGGTAAGCCCAGGGGGCAGACCAGTGGCGGTGAAGGAACCATTACCCGAATGGGCCACGGTGTAGGAAGTAATGGTGGTATCCTTTTTCCCGAAGATTTCGGTGTAGTCTGCATCGTCCAAGCTGATTGGGCCAAGCAGCGAGCCAAAGTTTAGGTAGGTGGAGCTGGGCTTTTGGTTATTGTAACTGGCAAGTAACCAATCGGCCGTGCGTGGTGCGGTGGAGAAGGTGGCCTCGTCAAAGGTGGCATCCGGTCCGGCATCTGCAGTGCCCCGACCAATCGCTAAACCGCTTACAGCATCAAGCCCAGGGTGATACCAGGCGGAAGAACCATCAGCCGTTCCATCCACATAGACTTGAGCATATCCATTGTTGATCACAAGAGTGAGCATCTGCCATCCACCAGATAGGGTGGTAGTTGGAGTAGAGATACCAGCAAACCCAGTGCTACCTCCAGCTACCCAAACTCTGGCTTTATTGGCACTAGCAGTGCCTCCAACTACATAGAGGTAATTGGATGCGTCGTTATTATATTCCATCCCAAAGAAATGCTTGTTCGCCACATTGGGAGAATGATTGATCCACAAGGAGTAGGTACCATTCTTTGCTTTTATGTTTCCACTCAAAGCAGAGGAGATAAATCCGTTGTTGGCTGCACTGGTGGAGGAATAAGCAGTGCCTGATAACCCACTCGCCTCGAGCACAGGAGCATTGACCCCGGGCAGGTTGTTGGACAAGGGGCTTGAATCCACTGCGCTTCCAGTGGTGCCTTCGAGGTGATAAACCCCAAAGTACTCGTCCCAAACGGAACCATTGTTGGCGTAGGCAGGTAAGCCAGCATTGGTATTGCCCCAGTACATGGTGACGTTTTCATCCGATGCCAGGCTCGGTACCCGTACCCAGACCTGGGATTCCCCGGCGGTGTTCCAGTTGGCGATTTCATACTTTAATTCCTCACCTGCTTTGGAGACAAAGCGCAGGTCGCCCCCGTTGGGGCTGAGCTGGGAGTAGCGGAACCCGGCACTGCCGGCACCATTGGAGGAACCCTCCGAGAGGCGCACCAGCATGTTCCAATCCTGGAGTGCGGACCCACCAGCATAATCGGTGGTGAAGGGGAGGGCATAGTTCCAGTTGGCATAGTCCGAAACCGTGATGGTTACATCCTTGATGCCTGTGCCCAGGGTATTGGTTGCCTTGGCCTGGAAGCTGTAGGTGCCTGCGGATGGTGGAGTGCCCGAAATTGCACCGGTTGAGCCATTTACACTGAGCCAGCTTGGCTTGTTGAGCAGGGTGTAGGTGATCGAGGAGTTATACCCCGTCATCCCGTAGGCAGCATCGGTGGTGATCTGGTAGGATACACTCTTGCCAACGGCTCCTTGTATGGTGGATGGGCTGGTGACGCTAAATTTTTGGGCCCCGACATCGTTTTCTCCCTCGTTATAAATCGCGGCCACTTCGGCGGCCGTGAGCACCACGCTGTAGTAGCGGACATCATCGATCCTCGGGCGGGTAGCACTTCCACCATAGAGGTTAGGGTCTCCCAAGGTAAGTTTGAAAGTGGATGCGGTGACTCCACCGGTTTGAGCAGCTGTGGCCACTTCCACCCCGTCCACATAAATCTTCTTATGGGCTCCCCCATAAGTGGTTACAATATGGTGCCATTCATTATCGTTAATCGGTACAGACTTAGAAAATTCATCCCCTGCACCTGCCATATTTAGGGCAACATTATCCACACCTGTGGAAGCCCGTTCGATGGCCCATCCACCAAAAGCGGGTGCACTTGACTTGTAGGCATGTCCAGTGGGCAGGGTACTGGTCAAATTCCATTTGTGGGCGAGGTAGCCCTCGATTTTATTACGATCGGCATCGGAAATTACATCGTTGAAGATAATAAATTCACCAATTGCCATATTATTGGTACCCCCGCCATTGCTGTAACAGCCAATGGTAAAGTCCAGACTGGTCTTGGATTGGACTCCTCCAACCACTGCAGTACTGCTTGTCTCCTGTGAACCACCATTCATTCTTCCCCAGAAACCACCATCCGCTGCGTATTTTATGGTAAACATGCCCGGGGCGCCCCCGTCTGCACCCTGCAATGCTTTATTGAAACTGTTGAGGTATATATTAGCACTGGCAGCACTGTTGATTGCACCAATACCCCAGTGGTTAAATCCACCATCCAAACGGTGGGTGAACACGGACCATCCCATATCTTTGTCGTTACCCATCCATCCCGCGTAGTTTGATTTCCCAAAGAGGGTGGCAAAGTTTTTGTCTCCCGGTTGATAGTAGGCAATGAAGACATGAAGTTTTGACCAGGCATCGAATGCAATCTTGCTATCATCGAGCACCAGTCCTGCTCCGTTGAGCATCACCCCAGGCTTGGAATTAAAACCAGTGGCATCCCACTTGGGGGTACCCGCTTTGACTTTTGCATGGTGCCCATTTCCAGACAAATCATACCATTGAAAAATGGAATCATCATCATTGGGTGGTGAAGTGGATGCAGCGGTGGAAAGAAAATTGGCTTCCGATGCATCGAACCAGGATTTTAGGTTGCCCATTGACCCTGGGTTGAAGTCATTCTTGGCGAGAATGGACTCCCCTGCGGCACTGGGCCACCCCTTTACCCACATCGAGGTGGAGAAAGTGTATCCTGGGTCAAAAACATTTTCAGTACCTCCTGTTTTTACAACAGCCGATACCCCGTTGGAAAGATCGAGGGATTGACCAGTACCACTGGTGGTGTCGTCCTTGTATTTGATTAAGGAACTGTGACCATTGGTCAGGGAACCAGTTAGCCCCCACTTTTGTGCGAGGTAGCCTTCCACTTCTTCGCGCTCGGTTTGTGGGCTGTGCTTATTAAAAATAATAATTTCCGCGATCTGCCCACCAAAGAATTCATTAGTGTGGTTCCAGTTTGCACCGATTAACAAACCACTGGTTAGACCCTGGGTGCCAGGATTCAAGCCGCTTTGCGTAGAACCGTTAAGGATGAGCCGGCTGTTGCTTCCATCAAAAATGGCACCAATGGTTACAAATTCTGTTGCCGAGGGAGTGGAGAAATTTGAACTTGCCCAACTGCCTGACCAGAGAGACAGTTTACTTGTTTCTGCCATGGAAAGAATGGCACGACTGGCTGAGCTTTGGCCAGTGATTACTCGTTTATCTCCACTGCCACCTGTAAGTTTAAGAACTGTAAAAAGGGTGATTGGTTGTGGGATATTAACGGTACTTGATTCCAAATGATCATGCGTTCCATCAAAGCTTAGTGTTTGCAAGCCATTGAGCCCATTGGTTACGGGGGATGGGCGACTACCTCCTGCACTTTGGCTGACATTGTTTCCATTTCCGCTCTTGTCCTTCCATGTCTGAACATTGCCAGAACCTAATTGAATACTATTGGAGCTGGTATCGGCCGCATCCAGCCAGAGGCTGGATGTCTGAATGATGGGTGGGGTGCCGTGGCGGTTGTTTCCTGAAGAATCGTTGAGGTTGCCGTCCAGTTTCCACCAACCTTCCAGGTCGGAGTAGCGTACCGCTTCGGTCTCTTCGCGGATCGAACTGGTCACGGTGGTGAAGGCAGTGGATGAATTGGCCCAGTCCTCCCCATTGTTTTGGCTGGAGCTGTTTTTGGCTAATGCACGGAAATAGTAAGTCTGCCCGCTGGTCAGCCCGGTTGCAGATACACGGATGGTGGCCTCCGAGGCATTGCTGAAAGAGAGATTGGAATCCCAGGAACTTGCAGTGGTTCCCCCATCATTATCTCCGTAGAAAAAGGTGATGGTGGTGGCATCATTTCCATTGTCGGAAAGGACGACCTCAAGGTCGGCAGAAGTGGTATCCAGATTGGCCACCGATTGGGCACCCAATACAGGGGCGGAGATATTGGTAGGAGTGGTGAAGGACTGCACATCCGACCAGGCAGTGGAAGTTTGGGAGTCGGTTTTGTAAGTGTGGCCACTGGGGAGAAGAGAGGTTAAGCCCCACTTGTGGGCAAGGTACCCTTCAAGTTTTTCCCGGGTGGTGTCGTTTTTCGATTGGAAGGCAACGACCTCGGCTAGGTCACCCCGGATATTGTAATTACTACTTCCCGACATAATTCTGAAATATGTATCACTACCCAATACATAGGAGGACGCTGTTCCTGAATTTACGGTGGTTCCATTCATGTAAAGCTGGATGGTACTCCCGATACGATGAAGCCCAATTAAGTTCCACACCCCTCCTTTATTCGTGCTTGAACCTCCAGCTGTATGAGTTAACCAAAGACTGTTGAGGTGCCAGCCACTTGGCCCAGTAACTAAAGCTCTTCCTCTGTAATACCCAGTATTACCGGAACTGAAGCGCAGTGTGTAACTCCCCCCACCTAAAGCGAAAATAGCCGAAGCATTACCATTGAGTGTTTGGGAAGAGAGTGGTTTGACTAGAAACAGCCAAGTTTGGTCATTATCGGTGATGGTGGAGGATGTTTTCTCGTAGAAGTCCTGCCTTGTCGTGTTAAAGGTAAGTACATTTAACCCATTTTGAGCAGCTGTTGTGATGGTGTGCCCACTGCCCTTTTTTTCTGGAGAGTTGCCGCTCCCACTTTTATCCACCCAGGGGTTGGGCACGCTGGTAAGGTCGCTGGCATCGAGCCAAACCTTAAGATCGCTTGCGATATCGAGTGGTCCAAGATTCATATTTACCCGATTACGATAGTAGTAAGTGGTATTGATGCTAAGGTCTGAAATTTGTTTACCGTAAAACCCTTCTTTTCCGTTGCCAACTGCTAGGGCGGAACCATTCCAGTCTGAAAGGTTGGAGGTGCCCTTGTCGCTGGTATCCCATACAAAATCTACTGTATTGGAAGCTGACCCGGACTGCTCAATCTCCCCAAGGAGCAGAGCAGATGATGTAAGCACATTGGCCGCACCCGGTGTACCAAACTTGGGGGCACTGCTAGGGGCGAGGTAGGTAATATTGGCAGTGGCTTTTTGGGGCTTTTCATTGGTACCCCCGGTTGCTATTACCGAAATATTGTGGGTTCCTCCAACGGTTGGGGTGCCGGAAATCTCTCCGGTAGAACTGTTTATAGAGAGGCCATTGGGTAAGTTATATGCATAATACAATGCATTGGGAAAATTTGCCGTAACCGTTGAGGAGAGGGCAGTACCTGCGGTTCCGCTGATGGTTGTGGGAACACTGGAGAAACCGCCCACTTTGGCGAGGTCTCCCTTGCCGTAATTGTACATATGAGTGATTTCGGCGGATGAGAGGGCGGAATCGTAAAAGCGTACTTCATCGAGCTTGATCCCACTGTGTTGGGCAGCAGCGATGTTTTTGACCTCCTCCTCGGCTGCGGCAGATGAATTGAAATCAATCGCTCCAAAAACCAAGGTAGTCGCGGTGGCCGAGACCGAACCGGATGCAGATTGGGAGGCTACCTCCACTCCATCGAGGTAGAGTTTGCGGGTACCGCCATCAAAAGTGGATACAGCATGGTGCCACTGGTTGTCGGTGGAGGGAGAAATAGTCGATTCACTGCCACTCGCTGGTGCACCTAAACCGGCTAATATTGCGGATACTCCGTCGGAACTGGTTCCGCGACCCAATGCCCAGCCAGACTGGTCGAGCCCGGTGTGATCCGAGGGCAATTGACCACTCATTCCAAACTTTTGAGCCAAATAACCCTCCACATATTCCCGGTCTGTAGTGGAAAGTGCATTGCGGTAAATCAAAATTTCCCCCCATATGTAATTCTCCCCAATTCTGAGCTTCTGGGTGGAATTGGATACAAAGCTTGAAGGTGTACTTGTATGTTGGGTTTGGTAGGAGCCGTTTGCATAAAATTTCAGGTCAGTGGCGGCACCGTCGTAATGCATGGTTATGATTTTAGTGTCTGTACGGGCATCCATGCCCCAAGTACCTGTTCGGCGGGTATGGCTCGTGCCTGGTCGGGCAAACCACATCCCCGTGGCCTGTCCAGCCCCCGTGTTCATTCTTTGGACCTGCCAGCCTGCGGATCCATTGTAGTTTTGTCCTTTTTCAATCCCCCATGTCCAATAACTGGAGCTCCCCCATTTGGTTACAAAAAACAGAGTCATGCTGTCCCATGCATCAAAATCGGCGGCTGAGTTTTCCACCAAATAGGCATCCCCATTTGTATTGATCCCAGGAAAACCGTTATTGATTCCAGAAGTGTTGTAAGTTGGAGTCTGCGTGGAAATAGCATGGTAACCATTGCCACTTTTATCCCCCCAGAACTTCACATTATTCCCGTTTGCCGGAGTTCCTGATGCTCCCAGCGAGGACCCCTTGTCCATCACTGAGGTATCTGCAGCATCCAACCAAAGTTTGAGGGAGGCTACATCGGACGGCTTTGGGAATGTGGCACCTTTGGAAACAAAGGGGGCATAAGATTCTGTAGGCCAACCTTTTACCCAAGCAGAAACAGAAAATGCGGAACCACCATCGAACACATCTTCCGACTCTCCAGTGGATACCTCCACATGCCCATCAGCCAGATCAATCGCTTTACCACTGCCAAAGGGGGTGTCGGCTATGTATGTAGGGAGAACCACTCGCTGATGTGGGTGCACCTAATTTATAAGGATGGGCGGTAGCAAGAGAGCCGGCAAGTCCCCACTTGTGGGCAAGGTAGCCTTCGATTTTGCTTATCGTAGTCGCAGAGGAAGTTTCATCAAGGATGATGAACTCGGCGATGTTTCCGTCAAGGTAGTCGTTATTGCCACCCTGGTTGGCTCCGATTGTTATTCCGTTGGTTAAATTCGAAGTGCCTATGTTTAGCCCAGTGGCACTTGTTCCGTTTAAAGCGAGTGAACTACTGGAAGTATTAAATACCGCAGAAATTATAAAGTAGTCGGAAGGAGTGTTGAAATTAGTATTGGCCCAGGCACTCGCCCACATTTGAATTTTACCTCCGTTATCAAGAGCAATAAGACTCCGGTGGCCGTTTGAACTTCCAGCACCATCAAAAAGATAGTCCCTGCCAGAAGTGTTATTATTGGTTTTGGCGACAAGGAAGATCGAGTAGGACTGACTGACATTAAGACCTGTTGAAGTAATATGATCATTGGAACCATCAAAGGTAACCACTGCCTTGGAGTTCAGTCCGTTATTTGTGAGGGTTGGTTGGCTGGCTGCCGTTGATTGATTCGCTTGGTAGCTATTCCCACTCTTGTCTCTCCATTGACTGACTGCGTTCGAGTTGTGAGTGATGGTAGAAGAATCGGCAGCATCCAACCAGAGTTTCATGCTGGAAACTTCGGAGGGGGAAAACAACTTCTTAGCGGTTCCGTGGCGACCGGTACCGGAGGAATCGTTGGCATTTTCACTGTCGAAATTCCACCGGCCCAGCAAATTAGCCACGCCCACGGGGGCGGAGGGGAGAAGCACACCCAGGCTCCGGCTAACCACCGTACCTCCGGAATTGGAAGCAATTGCCCGGAAATAATAAACCTTTTCCAGGTTGGGTATGGTGATGGTGGTGGAAAAAGTACCTGCTGCCTGGTTGGTGGAAATCGTTACCTCGTTGTCCCAGGCGGTGGAGGGGGTGACTGCAGTTCCTCTGTCCTCATCTCCCCAGCGGATTTTCACTGTGGGGTTCTGCCCACCGGTGCTGTTCAACACTCCGGTAAGCACGGCCGTCTCCCGCGAAGGTTGGTTTACACTCATCGCCCCGAAACCGGCCGGGATGATGGTCTGGGCACTACTGGCGTTGTAAAACAAGAAAATTAAAAGGGTGGATAAACTATTTGTGAGGGTCTTCATGTGAAATTAGGAGTTCGTGCGGGAAGAAATTTGTATGTAAAAATGCAATTTATCTTATAAAAATGTAATAAAATAAGTATTTTTTGTATATTTATGTGTTTTTATTTAAAGCAGTGTATTTAGGGACTTTAGAGCTATATTTGGTATTAGCTTTAAATACAAAAAAAATACGTAAAAACATATTTAATTTTACTTATTCAAAATTTACATTTGGAGCAGTGTTTGTTATTCTGCTGGAAAGTTTATAATATTAGGTGTTTTGGTTGCTTTCTAAGTTGCGAAATCATTCATCATGACCGCGATAAGCAAAGAACTTTTACCCAACCGAGTAGAGATCTTACTGAAATGTGAAATGCAGTAAGTTTTTCTTTTGGATGGTAATAAACAAGCCAGATACCGAGTTTTAAGTTTGTATCTGTTACTTACCAACCTGTCCCTTTACCCAAAATTTAAGGAAAACTTGACCCCTTTAGTATATTCTACGCGTGGTTTACTCCCCAAAGGGAATCCAAATATTTTTAATTTCGGTAGCCTGTCTTAGAAATTCTCTTCCCTCTCCTTCTTGGTTATCAGACCAGTCCCGCTTCAAGCCTTGATTTACCCATGTTCGCTTTACATTACTAGCAGAAATCTTTTCGACATCGTAGGAAAGTCCTGAAGAGCCAAAATACCAGAAAGCATCAACATTCATATGCCCAGCCAACGGGTCTATGATTTCATTGTGTTTGGCTGTGACCAGATTAATTACCCCCTTAGGAAGATCGGAGGTTTCCAGCACCTGATAGAGGTCGGTGGCCGATAGTGGAAAAGGTTGGGAGGGCACAACTACACATGGGTTACCCATGGCGATGGCAGGTGCGACCAGGGAAATGAGACCAAGGAGGGGGGATTCGTCTGGGCAAATGATACCAATTACGCCAACGGGTTCATTCATGGCAAGAGCAACCCCTCTAATCGGAGCTCCATGTGCGGTTCCATCAAATTTATCCGCCCAAGCTGCGTAGGTAAAAAGCCGATCAATTGCGAGATTAACTTCCCCCGTAGCGGATTCATTTCCTCGACCTGTCATGGCTGAAATTCTTTCTGCAAATTCATTTTTGCGAATAGAGAGATTTTCTGCGATATAGAAAATAATCTGGGCCCGTAAGTGGGTGGTGGTTTTCCCCCACCCCTTGGCTGAGCTGGCTGCTTCCACCGCATTACGTATGTCTTTACGGTTTCCATGTCCAACCAGTCCAATTTCTTTGCCAGCATCCGAGAAGACCGGATAGGAATACCCACTTTCTGGTCTCACCTGTTTTCCGCCAATAAAAAGCTTCGGAGTACGGTCGATTTCAGCTTTTTCTGGAACAGGTTTACCTTTTTTTGCCTCTATTTTATCCAATGGCTTAGAAGGACTGTGGCACGACTTGACATAGCCATAGAGACCTTCCCAACCTCCCTCGCGACCAAAACCACTTTCCCTTCTTCCACCAAATCCTGCAGAAGCATCAAATTGGTTGGTCGAATTGATCCAGGCCACACCGCAAATGACTTGGGGAGCAATATCCAGGGCAAGATTAATGTTTTCAGTCCAAATAGATGCGGCTAGGCCGTATCTAGTATTATTGGCCAATGCAACAGCTTCGGATGGTGTTCTGAAAGTCGTACCAGTAAGAACTGGGCCAAAGATTTCCTCCTGCATTAAAGGACTGGCAGGATCAACATCTGTGATCAGGGTAGGTGGATAAAAGCAACCTGTAGCTGGTAGCTTATTTTTTCCCACATAGAGATTTCCCCCTTCCTTTAACCCATTTTCTACGCAAAGGGAAATGGCATCTCTTTGAGAAGGGTCAATAATAGCCCCTATATCGACCGATTTATCAAGAGGGTTACCAACCCTCAACTTATCAATCCTTGCTTTGAGTTTTTTATGGAAAACTTGGGCCACTCCCTCCTGTACAAAAAGACGAGAGCCAGCACAGCAAACCTGGCCTTGGTTAAACCAAATTGCATCAACTAAACCTTCCACCGCACTATCGATATCTGCGTCATCAAATACAATATAGGGAGATTTGCCACCAAGCTCGAGGGTCAGCTCTTTTCTTTGTCCAGCGGTGGCGACTCTTATTTTTCGCCCCACATCTGTAGAACCGGTAAAAGCGATCTTGTCTGCTTCCGGATGGGCTGCAATCATTTCTCCAACGCGACCATCCCCGGTGAGGATATTAAGCACTCCATCTGGTAAACCTGCCTCTGTGCACAGTTCTGAAAAAAGAAGAGCGGAGAGAGAAGTATACTCTGCTGGCTTGATGACAACGGTATTGCCCATGGCAAGGGCAGGGGCTATTTTCCAGGCAAGCATGAGCAAAGGAAAGTTCCATGGGATGATTTGGCCAACCACCCCAAGTGGTTGATACTGGGGCATCTCTTTTTCCATAAGTTGGGCTGCTCCGGCATGGAAATAAAAGTGCCGGGCTACGAGTGGGATATCCACATCTCGGCTTTCTCGAATCGGTTTTCCGTTATCGATGGTTTCGACCACGGCAAGTAAGCGGGCGTGCTTTTGAACGAGTCGGGCGAGTGCATACAGATATTTGGCTCGGATATTCCCCCCAATGTCCCTCCAGTTAGCCTGGGCTTTTCGGGCAGATTGCATGGCTTGATCCACATCTTTTTGTTCGGCTTGGCAGATGGAGGCAAGGAGCTGACCGGTTGCTGGGTTTCGAGTTTCAAAAAATTCTCGCCTCGGTGCTGATTTGTAATTTCCATTGATAAATAAGCCAAATTTAGCATTATTTTTTTTCAACCATTCGAGAGCAATATCTTGGCTCTCCGGGGCTTCTCCATAATCCATTGTCTCTAAAATTTCTTTAACTTTCATTGTTTATCCCATGGCATGTCGATAATCAGCCGAATAATGACCGGTTGTAAAATGTTCAAGTTGTCGTTCAATATCTCCAAGTAAACTGGAGGCACCAAATCGGAAAAGGTCAGGGTAGAGCCACCGATCCCCCAGTTCTTCTTTGATCAGCGAAAGATAAGTTATGGCATCTTTTGCCTTGGATATTCCACCGGCCGGCTTGTAGCCAACCATGTAGCCTGTTTTTTCATGGTAATCCCGGATCTGGCGCGTCATGGTAAGGCTTACCGGTAGGGTAGCATTTACCTTTTCCTTTCCGGTGGAAGTCTTTATGAAGTCTGCCCCGCCCATCATACATATTAGCGATGCACGAGCCACATTGCGAAGAGTCCCAAGTTCTCCAGTGGCAAGAATTGCTTTTACATGAGCCTCTCCACATGCATCCCGGAAATCATTCATTTCCTCATACAGGGCTTGCCAGTTTTGTGAAAGTACATGACGGCGGGAAATAACAATATCTATCTCCTTGGCCCCCGCTTTTACCGATTCACCAATTTCCCCTACGCGAAAGGTGTAAGGGGAAAGGCCAGCGGGAAATCCGGTAGAGACGGCGGCGACAGGGATCTCGCTTCCTTTGAGGGCTGAGACTGCCGCTGAAACCATTTCATGATATACGCAAATGGCTCCAGTAGTGATTGAATTGGGCTGTATACCCAAGGAGTGAAGAAGGTCGGATCGTACTGGATGTTTTGCTTTCTGGCAAAGTCTGCGTACACGGTTCCCAGTGTCATCACCAGAAAGGGTAGTGAGGTCTATGCATGAGATAGCTTTGAGTAACCAGGCTGCTTGGTTTTCTTTTTTGACGGACCTTCGTGCCGGCAATGATTTACAACGCCTTTCGATGGCTGATGTATTTGCCTGCACAGCGAAAACCCAATCCAGATCAAGTGCTGTCCCTGGATTTCGGATGATAGGGGTAGGGCTTTTAGGTAAACTCATTGGGGAATGTTATATCAACTATTGGCTGATTTTCATCTGCTTGCAAGGCTTGATCTTTTGCCACAAGCACTTCAATCTTAGATGTCATGAGTGATCTTTTAAAGAAAGCTAAAACCGTTCGTGTAAATGCTCACGCACCTTACTCAAATTTTAAGGTGGGCGCTGCTGTACGATCTGTCGATGGAAATGACTTTGTCGGGTGTAATGTTGAGAATGCAGCTTACCCGGAAGGGCTCTGTGCTGAGGCAGGAGCTATCGCCGCCATGATTGCAGCAGGAGATCGGCAAGTGAAGGAGATATGTATTGTTGCGGACAGCACTCAGTTGATCACTCCCTGTGGAGGGTGTCGCCAGAAATTGGCTGAATTTTCCGAAACTGATACGGTGGTGCTCGTAGCAAACTTATCGGGACAGAGTTTACAGCGAACTGTAGGTGAATTGCTTCCTGACTCGTTCAATCCTGACCGTTTAGGACCATTATGAGTCTGTCTATCATAATAAGCAAAGCCCGGGACAAAGTTTGCCTGAGTAAAGATGAAATAGATGAATTCTCTGCGGGCTTAGCCAATGGTTTAGTCAGTGATGCACAAGCCGCAGCTTTTGCCATGGCAGTTTGCCTGAATGGGTTGAGTAAGGAAGAACGAGTTTTCCTTACTTTGGCTATGAGAGATACGGGTAATGTCAAAAAGTGGAAGGTGTCAGGCCCTGTGATCGATAAGCATTCAACGGGTGGCATTGGGGATAATGTTTCCCTGGTTCTGGCACCTTTACTTGCTGCCTGTGGTGCTTATGTACCCATGATTTCAGGTCGAGGACTTGGGCATACCGGAGGAACTCTTGATAAATTGGAATCTATTCCAGGTTACCGGACTGAGGTGGAAAATCAGGAATTTGAAAGAATTGTCGCAGAGGTTGGCTGTGCGATTGTTGGAGCTGGAGAGGGGATTGCCCCTGCGGATAAAAGGCTCTATGCCATTCGGGATCTTACGGGTACGGTGGAGAGTGTAGATCTGATTACCTCTTCCATTCTTTCTAAAAAACTGGCAGCTGGTCTGGACTCTTTGGTCCTTGATGTAAAGGTGGGGAGTGGCTCTTTTATGACAGATATGGCGAAGGCCAGAGAGCTTGCTCAATCCTTGGTTTCGGTTGCTAATGGAGCGGGTTGCAAGACCACAGCCTTGCTGACAGATATGAATGAATCTCTGGCAAACGCAGCTGGCAATGCTTTGGAGGTAAAGTCTGCCCTCAAACTTTTAAAGAATAAGAAGGGGCAAGACAGACTGCTTGAAGTGGTTCTTTCCCTTGGGGCAAATTTATTAGTGACATCGGGTGTAGCATCGGACAATGCCAGCGGCAGGAAAGCACTGCAACAATCTTTAGCCAATGGAAAGGCCGTCGAAGTCTGGGGAGGTATGATTCATGCCCTGGGTGGACCCCATGACTTTATTGACCGGGCCGCAAACTATCTCGAAGAGGCAGCTGAAGTGGTTGAGTTTGTCTCTCCGATAGCGGGATATGTAGCAAAAGTGGATGGGCGAATTCTTGGACAAACGATCATTGAAATGGGTGGAGGTCGAAAGAAAGCAGGGGAAGCCCTTGATTTTTCGGTGGGGCTCGATCAATTTGCAAGAATCGGGCAAAAAGTGGAAAAAGGAGATCCCTTACTGAGAATCCATGCTTCATCCAAAGAAGGAATAGACCGGGCCAAAACATTACTTTCTCAGGCTTTTGAATTTTCAACAGATCCCGTAGAGTTGCATGATCTTATTGTAGAAACCGTCAATTAGGAATGAAGAAGGAACTTACAACAATCAACCACCCACTTGTACAACACAAGTTAACTCTTATGCGGTGTAAGGAAACTCCGAGTTCATCCTTTCGTCAATTACTCAAAGAAATCTCGATGCTTATGACCTACGAGGTAACCAGAGACCTTTCTTTGCAGGAAGTATCAATTGAAACCCCGCTTTGTCAGACTAATGCTCCTTTGTTAGGAGGTGAAAATATAGTCATCGTCTCGATCATGCGAGCTGGTAACGGTTTACTCGATGGCATCCTTGGATTGATTCCAACTGCCCAGGTTGGCTTCGTCGGGTTATACCGAGATGAAAAAACCCTCAAACCTGTTGAATACTACTGCAAAGTTCCTGATCAATTAGAAAATTGTTTGGTAATTGCCGTGGATCCTATGCTGGCAACAGGAAACTCATCGGTGGCAGCTGTAACCCGATTAAAACAAGCAGGTGCCAAAGATATTCGCCTTCTCTCCTTACTCGCAGCTCCTGAAGGAATTACCTGTATGCAAAATGAACATCCTGATGTGTCAATTTATACCGCCTCAATCGATGAAAAACTTAATGAGCAAGGTTACATTGTTCCAGGCTTGGGTGACGCTGGTGACCGCATGTTTGGTACTAACTGAGAAATAAATTGATCATCGAATATGTTTTGTCCTTTTGATCAGGCTGTCTTTTAGATTTTTGGACCGAATGCGGCTCACAACTCAGGCTTTACAATAGGATAACTATTCTCTTCAATTTTTATTAATGGAACTTTACCTCATGCTCAATGGTACTCAGGTCGGTCCCTACAAGATCGAGGATGTACAGGGCTGGATAAAAGCGGGTTATGTAAAGATGGTTGACCCTGCATGGTATGATGGGTGTGAGGATTGGATCACGGTTAAAGAAATCCCCCAAATTAATGAGGTCACGGCTGGGCATACTGTTGGCGGACACCTGGTTCCCCCTTTTGAAGCTTACAACGGGGATGAACCCTATATATTTATTAGTTACGCCCATAGGGACAGTGCTGAGGTTTTTAAGGAGATAAGTCAGCTCAATGATGCAGGCTATCATGTTTGGTATGATGAAGGTATTGAAGCCAGCAGTGAATGGCCCGAAGAAATTGCCAATGCGGTGATCGGATGTTCGGTGTTTCTTGTTTTTATCTCACCCCGGTCAACCGCCTCGGTTAATTGCCGAAATGAAATCAATCTGGCTCTTAATGAGGATAAACTTTTTCTGGCTGTTCATATGGAGGAATCTGCTTTACCTCCCGGTTTGCGATTACGAATGGGAGATTTGCAGGCCATTTTAAAATATAAATTACCAGGGGATCGTTATCAGAAAAAAGTGAGAGATGCTTTGGACCAATTGCTAGGTAAGAAAAAGAAAAAAATTCGCTCCAGGCCTGCCACTGCTGCTGCCACAACATTTGCGAAGATTGAATCCAATGATGGGGTCCGAGTGACGGGTAGCAGAAAAGGCAGGGGGAAGAAAATAGTAAAGACGGTGGCCACATCATCTGTCGCACAGAGCCCAAGTGTTCAGCCTTCAAAAAAGAAATCTGGTTTATGGCTTGGGCTTGCCATTGGCCTGGTCGCCTTAATCGGTGGGTACTCTTTTCTTAGCCCGGATGGGCAGGGCGAGGTTTCAGTCGCTGCGTTTGTCGAGGGTAAGCCTTGGACTGTGCCTTCGATTGAACTGGAAATGAACTGGTGTGAGCCCGGTGTGTTTCACATGGGAAGTCCGGAAAAAGAAAAGGGCAGAAATCAAGATGAAACCCGCCATGAAGTCACTCTGACCCAAGGCTTTTTTCTGGGGAAGTTTGAGGTTGCCCAAGAGGAGTGGAAAGCAGTTATGGGCACCTCACCGAGTAAGTACTTTGGACCCAAGCGGCCAGTGGAGAATATAACTTGGGATCAGGCAAAGCGGTTCTGCCAGGAACTGAGCCTCACTGAGAAAAGAGCAGGCCGTTTACCCGAAGGTTGGTGTTATGACTTACCCACAGAAGCTGAGTGGGAATATGCCTGCCGGGCCGAGACTGACAGCACTTTTTACTGGGGCAATGCCATCGGACCTAGTCATGCAAATTATCAAGATGCCGGGGTTGGGGAAACAACCCCAGTAGGGCAATATCCATCGAACCCATGGGGGTTTTACGACATGTTGGGTAATGTCGCTGAGTTTTGCATCGATTATTATCAGCCGTTTTCATCCACTGCGAAAAAAAATCCCATGATATTGGAGGAAAGTAAATACAGGGTCGACCGAGGCAATTCTTTCATAGATAAGAATGTGAATTCGAGAATTGCTCGAAGATTAAAAAAGAATCTTTCCTACCGAGGGAAAACGGGCTTTCGCCTTTGCCTAAAGGTGGTACCGTCCACATCGAAGGAAGAAAAAATAAAAAACATTGAGCCTCCCTCAATTGACCTGAATCGTGGATTAGCCGGATGGTGGAAGTTTGATGAAACCAAGGGTGTGGTCGCCAAAGATTCCAGTGGTAAGAAGCGTAACGGCGAGCTTAAGAATTTTGATTCGGATACCATTCAATGGGTAAAGGGACCAGTAGGAAATGCCCTGCGGTTCGATGGCGAGGATGATTTTGTCGATGTTGGAGATTTTGAATGGGGAGGGGAATGCTCTTTTAGCGCGTGGGTAAAATACAATAAGTTTCAAAAATGGTCCAAGGTCTTTTGTTTTGGAAATAAAAAGAAAAATAAATTTTTGCTAGGGAATTTCGGTAGTTCAAGGTCTTTGGTATTTGAAAACGAACTAACCGGAACCAAGCAACGTCTGGAAATTCAAAAATTTTAGGAATCAGAAAGTTGGGCTCATGTCGTTTGCCGAGTCCACAAATCAGGCCAAACCGAAGTTTTTAAAAATGGAAAGCTGGTGGAAAGCCAAAAGAATCAATTGGCCTCAAAAGTCCTGCGGGAAAGTCAATTTTTCGGAAAATCCAATTGGGATGATGAATATTTCAATGGAGAATTCGACGATATTCGGATTTACGACCGGGCGGTTACTGAAGCTGAGGTACAAGCCTTGCATGCAATGGGAGATGTTGAGTCAGTTTGGGAAATACCGGTTGAGGGCAAGCCTTGGACCATTTCCTCCATCGGATTGAAAATGATTTGGTGTAAGCCGGGGACTTTCATGGCTGGTAGCCCTGAAAATGAATCAGGCAGGGATGCGAGTGAAGATCAAAAAAAGATTAGCTTTAAAAAGGGGTTCTTTTTGGCGAAGTATGAAGTGACTCAAAAACAGTTTCGTGACCTCATGGGCAGAAACCCACAAAGTGCTTATAAGAAAGATGATAACCCGGTTTTGAATGTTACTTGGGATCATGTGTTGGATTTCTGTAACAAAGTAACGGAAACAGAAAGAAAAAAGGGAAGGCTGCCAAAGGATTGGTTTTACTATCCACCAAGTGAGACTCAATGGGAATATGCCTGCAGGGCAGGTACCACGACTGCTTATTCTTGGGGAAAAGAGATTGACCCAAAATTTGCCAACTACAAAATAACCCGTCCGTTCGGCCCTAAAGTGGTTGGCTTATATCTTCCAAATAATTGGGGTTTTTATGATATGCTCGGAAATGTTCAAGAGTGGTGTAGTGACTCGAAATTGAGAGGGGGTTCCTGGAATAGTTCAAAATATGAGGTTCGATCCGCATCCCGTACGCATCATGCCAAGTTTGGGGGGACCACTGGCTTCCGGGTCAGTTTACAAAAAAGTAAGTAGGTTTATCATCCGGGCAAGAAATAAACAAAAAAACATGCAGGCAGCTACTCGAAAGACTAAATTTTAAAGCTATTTTCTGAGGTGAACCCTGGCGAAAAGTATTTTAGTTTTCGAAACCTCTGCCTTTGAAGGTAAGTTCAGCCACGCCTGATTTGTCAAGATCTCCGAGCCCGGCGGCTACCATCTTTTCATATTGGGCGAGAGTGGCCTTGGCCAGAGGAACCTCAATACCAGCCTCTTCTGCCACCTCGATCGCAATACCGGAATCCTTGGCCGCATGCTCGGCGGAAAAATAACATTCATGATCCCGCCCAAGCATATCCTCGGCGTCGGTTTCCAAAACCCTGGAGTTCGCCCCCGTTTGAGAGAAAATTTCGCAGAGCATCTCTAGGTCAAGGCCGAGAGCGTCCCCGATACCCAAGCCTTCAGCGAGGGCAGCGGTGTTGATATTCATGACCATGTTCACCAGGGCCTTGACCTGAGCGGCCCGACCGGCTGCGCCAACAAAGCGAAGGTTGATACTGAGGTCGTCGAGCAAGTCCTTAGCTTGGTCAAAAATTTCTTTTTGGCCACCGATCATAAGGTAGAGGGTACCTTCACGTGCTTGGGTGATACTGGACGCCATGCAACCTTCCAGAGTGGTAGATCCATTTTTAGTTGCGGCAGTTTCCAACTTTACATGCATGGCAGGGGAGAGGGTGGCGCAATTGATAAAGAGAGTGCCATTGGCGTTCTGAAAGAGATTGTCTTCAGCACCAAAAAAGATGGATTCCATGGCGGCGTCATTGGTGACTACGGTGAGTACGATATCGGACTGAGCGGTGACTTCGGCAAGGGAGGAAGCATGGGAGCAGCCAATTTCTTGGGCGAGGGTGGAGGCTGTGTCATGATTTACATCATGGACGCAGCAAATGTTGTATCCTTTGTCCTTAAGATTGCGGGCCATGTTGGCCCCCATACGGCCAACGCCGACGAAGCTAATTTTCTTTTCTTGGGAGTTCATAGTGTAAGGTTTCTTTCTAACTTTTAGGTTTTGGGATAAAAAAGAGTCTTTACCTTTGATGGTTCGCATGCTGAACATGTCGATCCTATTTTTTAATATATCTTGATCTTTTTGATCACACCCTCCTTTTCTCACCCTATAACTTAACTTACAAAACAAATAAATTATGTCTAAAATTGTTCCTTTAATTAGTTCCGGCACAGCCGGGCCCAATGGTGTTCTTCACCTCCCACGTCTCTGGCAAAAAGTTTCTTTGGAAGCAGCCGGTAAGATTGCCGATGGTTATCCAGGAATTGGAGCAGGATATGACTCCATGGTTATCGATGCCCTTGGATTGAGTGCTGATGCAGTCCGTTCTTTTATTACGGATTCAAAGCCTACCTACGCACAATTTGAAGCTTGGATAGCGGAGCAACCTGGGGTGAAACTGGATGCCGCAACAATTAATGACTTAAATGGATCCATTACCGGTTACATTCACGATGATGCCACCCGCCAAAGCATTCTTTCTGCCAATGGATTAGCCGATGGTAATCCTAAGGATGCGATTAATCTGAATAACTTGGACGACTGGTTGGCATTTCACTCTGCGGAAATTGCCTAAGCATCTCGACATTTTGCTTTATGTAAAGGAGCTGTTCCCTTTTGGGCAGCTCCTTTTTTTACCAATGATACCTTGCCACGGGTAGTCTGATAAATTAAGCCATAGCCTATGAACGAGAGCATTACCAACTCCCAAGGTGAAACCCTGGATTACACTTTTCACGATGCAAATTCGCGTACCCGGGATCTTTTGATTATCGGGCATGGGGTCACCGGAAACAAAGACCGTCCTTTTCTAGTTTCTTTGGCGGAAGCTGTGGAAAATGAAGGTTTGTCCGTTTTACGTTTTTCCTTTTCCGGGAATGGCAGTTCGGGGGGAGATTTTCGAGATTGTACCATTTCCAAAGAGGTGGAAGACCTCAAAGCAGTGATCACCGCAGCGGAGGCGAACGGATACAAGGTGACCTATGCAGGACATAGCATGGGAGGAGCCGTGGGTGTATTAACGGCATCCACGGATGACCGAATTCGTAACCTGATCTCTCTGGCAGGTATGGTCAATACCCTTGCCTTTTATGATCGAGAATTTGGAGAGGTGACACCCGATGAGGGATGCATGTGGGAGGAGCCGGAATGCCCGCTTTCTTCGAAGTACAAGACGGATCTTTATGATATTGGGTCGGTCGCAAGTAAGGCCACCGAAGTAAAGGTGCCATGGTTAATTATCCATGGTGATACCGATGATGTGGTTCCGATTGAAGATTCAAGAGAGATTTTTGTCTCGGCAAACGAGCCAAAACAATTAGTTGAAGTCCCCGGAGCAAATCATGTATTTTCTGAAGAGGGAGAGGGGCTGATGATTGAGGCGGTGATTTCCTGGTTGGGAGAAAAATTAGCTTAACCTCATTTCCCTACTTAGCTTTGGGATACAGACACTGGACCAAGTGGGCATGAAATGGCTGCAGCTAGTCCACGAATAATTTGTATTTCAGCGTTGGATAGGACACCATCAAATTCGATGACTTTGCTGCAAGCCTCAAGAAAGGCCCGTTTGCCAAGCGGGCTCATTTTAGAAAGCCTGGGCAGTGCAATATTCATTGAATCAATTCCACATTTTTCAGGTAAAGGCAGGGTGGCGGGCTTTGTTCGATCCAAGCTCCGAAAACCTTTTTCGAAAGCTTTAGCAGCCTGATCACGATTACATCCAACGTGGGCAATAGCACCAAGGAAAACTTCGCAATCACTGAGTCGGCTTTTTATTGATGCTCGTCCATGAAGAGGTTTTGTTATGTGTTGCGTCTTATGAGCGATCTGATTTTCAATCATTTTCTGAATGCTCCATTCAAAAAGATCGATTTGGTCGTCGGCAAGAATCAAGGCGTTGATCAGATCGTTAAAGGCTTTCATCTGTATTGAAGAAAACAGAGAAAAAGCAGGAGCACATTCTTCTACGAGAATATATTTAAGTTCATAACTCAAGCCTTGAACCTTGAGGAAACATTGACGGGTGAGATTGGCAATATCCTCATCTGTTTGAAGACTTATGGTTTTAATCTGTTGTTCGTAAATCGATGTTTTTTTTGCATCGAGTAAGAGAGTGAAAAGAATACACCGACATTGAGATGGCTCTTTTGCCAGGACAAGAAGGCCAGCTGGGATTTGTTGAAGGAGAGATTTTGCTTGTCGAATTTGTTGACGCTGTGGACCTTTAAATGATTGAGTAAAGGAGTCTCGAGAAACTCCCTGGGTATCGGGTGATGATGGAGGAGCAGCACTCGCTTGTTTTTCTGCTGCTGGATCTACTCCAAGATTACCAGTAAATCCGCTGGTGAATTCCGATGGGCTGTCTACTTGTTCAGATATCTTATTTGTGTCGGGGTATGTACCACTCCAGTTTGGCTCAATACGACCGATTCGAACAGGAAGTGGAGGATGAGTGGCAAAGATACTGGATAGAGCGGAACTAAAGAAGAAATGACTGTAATCACCTGCCTGGCTTGCTTGAATCTTTGATCCAGCAGAAAACCCACCAATTCGCTTGAGAGCACCGGATATGCCTTCCGGGTTGCGGGTGAATTGTACCGCGGATGCATCGGCAAGAAACTCTCTTTGCCTGCTCACTGCGGCCCTGATGAGAGAACCAAAGAAACCACCGATCAAGCCAATGACTAGAAGCCCCACACCGATTAAGAGAAAAGCCCCATCTCCCTTGTCCTTATCACGTCTCCGGTCCCGGGGGGAGTCTCCACCTCTAATCATAATCGATCCTATACGGGCAAGGAATATAATCCCGAAAATGACACCACTTAAACGAATGTTCATCCTCATGTCTCCATTGAGAATATGACTGAATTCATGGGCAATTACTCCTTGAAGTTGATCCCGATTAAGTTTTTCTGCACACCCGCGGGTAATACCAACCACAGCATCTGAAGGCGAAAAACCTGCCGCGAAAGCATTTATGCCCCGCTCATTCAATAGGTAGACGGGCGGCACTGGAGTGCCCGATGCAATCGCCATTTCCTCGACTACATTTAAAATTCGTTGTTCAAGGGGATCCGATGAGTTTGGCGGAATGACCTTTCCGCCCATAGATTCCGCGACAACTTTTCCGCCATCGGATAAAAAGAAAATACGAAAAAGACTGGCAAGCCCGACGACAAGCGTTGTTCCGGTAGCGACCACCAAGAAAAAATCCATTGTCCATGCCATTTCGGTGATCTCTTTATATCCTCCTCCAACAAAAGAGAGAAGTGCGAAGATGCAGCCGGTGATGCAGGCAACAGCCAGCAAAAAGAGGAAAACGAGTTTCGAGCTTTTTGCCCGGGCTTTATCTTGCTCGGTAAAAAAGTCCACTGATTAAGTGAGGGAGATCACAGCAGAAGTGGGCACATGGTATTTTTTTAGAATTGAACCTTGGGGGCGTCCTTGATCTTGTCGTTCTCAAATTCAAGCAAGGCTGCATCTTGGCTATGGCCAAACATACTCGCAAAAATAACTGGGGGGAAGGTTTGCTTGTAGGTGTTGTAGACCGTGACAGCGTCGTTGAATGACTGCCTGGAAAAGGCCACTTTATTTTCGGTGGAACTTAGCTCTTCTTGTAAATTTGCCATATTTTGGTTGGCTTTTAAATCCGGGTAGCTTTCTGATAAAGCGAAGATTCGACCTAGGGCACCACCTAATAAACCTTCTGCACCCGCCAAGCTTGCGATCGCCCCCGCATCTCCTGGGTTTTGAGATGCATTCTTGAGGCTAGACTGGGCTTGATTCCGGGCTTCTATGACCGCTTCTAAGGTTTCTTTTTCATGAGCCATGTAGCCCTTGACGGTCTCAATTAAATTTGGAATGAGGTCATACCGTCTCTGTAATTGAACTTCAATTTGAGAAAAAGCATTTTCAAAGCGATTTTTAAAGGTGACGAGCTTGTTGTAAATACCGATTATGATGAGGACGGCAATCAAGACAATGACAGCAAGGACAATAACGGTAACTAACATTTTATATTGAGGATAATAGGTTTATGGAAAACTCAACAAGGTTTCATCCTAGCACAACTTGGGTTGGATCAGTCAAGCGTTCCCTTCAATTGCGACCTTTTTTTACATATGAAGCTGGGAGTTATTCCCCTCGGTGGTGGTCTAAAAGCCTGAGGAATTATTTTTGAGTTTGGTTTTTTCTCATTCCCCAAAAGTATCAACATCTGAGATATTTAAAAGAATCTAATTTATGTGAAACCGCATAGATTTCTAGAAACTTAAGGTAACCGATGCCAAAGAATTGGCTAATTAGTCACCGTCTACCAATCGACCAAGTCCGCCTAGAACCGACCCTTCACCTTGGCTTTTACCGCCTGTAGTCGGAGCATTCTGAAGCACCCTGTCGGCAAGCCTTGAAAAGGGGAGGCTTTGGAGCCAAACCGTGCCATGACCGCGTAGGGTGGCGAGGAAGAGACCTTCACCTCCAAAGAACATCGACTTTAGATTTCCGGCTCTTTGTATATCGTACTCAATACTCTGCTCAAAGGCCACTATACATCCTGTGTCGACCCGGAGAGTTTCACCTTTTAATTCTTTTTTTACCACAGTCCCACCTGCATGAATGAAGGCTTTTCCGTCACCTAGAAGTTTTTGAAGAATAAATCCTTCCCCTCCAAAAAAACCAGCCCCCAGCTTTTTTTGGAAAGCGATTGACACTTGGGTGCCATAGGCGGCGCAAAGAAATGAATCTTTTTGGCAAACTACTTGATTTTGGTGATTGGGCAGGTCAATGCATATAATTTTCCCAGGATAGGGAGCGGCAAAACTCACCCTGCGTTTTTCTGTTCCATGGTTAGAAAAGTGAGTCATGAAAATAGACTCGCCGGTTAGTGCTCTCTTTCCTACATCTAGGAGTTTCCCAAAAAGTCCTTGGTTTGGCTGGGATCCATCTCCCATTTTTGCCTCAAAGGAAATATTGTCCTCCATGTAATTCATTGCTCCTGCCTCAGCAATTACCGTCTCCCCTGGATCAAGTTCTACTTCAACAATCTGCATGTCACCTCCAATAAGTTCGTAATCTATTTCATGGCTTTTCATAGGAAAATATCTATTATAGGAATATGCCCGGTGGCAAACGGGAATTTCTCTATTTCATTTTTGTTCTGTGAAGTAGAAAAATTGCTTCAATAAAATCGTTACCGTTATCTAAATTTTTACATTATTTAAACTTTTTATGTGTCTCACCTTGATTTATCTTTTGTAGCTTTGTCCTAGGTTTTTTGTGAAACCAAAGTTTTCCTAGGTATGAATATTATTCTTCAATTATGAAGCAGTCCCTTTTATACACCCATCGATTATCCAACATAAAACTCCCATTGGAGCATAAGCCAGGGGACTTACGGCAGGCAGTTCTTTCTTGTCTTCAATTAGATGATCAAGAATTAAGAGATATTTTTGTCTATCGTCGTGGATACGATGCCCGGAAAAAGACAAATATTCATTTCACTTACACCTTGGATTTATGTTTTTCTGACAGTGTAGATATTACAAATCTTGTAGAGAAATACCAGCTCCAGCCAGCTCCAAATATGGCTTACCAACCGTTGTTTTCTCAAGCTGAGGGAGCTTCCTATACTCAGGGGAATGGTTATCAGCGTCCAGTTGTTATTGGGACTGGGCCCTGTGGCTTATTTGCGGCATTGACCTTGGCTCAACTCGGCTTGGAGCCTTTAGTTCTCGAACGTGGCAAAGCGGTGCGAGAAAGAACCAAAGATACTTGGGGCTTTTGGCGTAAGCAGCTTTTTAAGGAAGAAAGTAATGTCCAGTTTGGCGAGGGTGGAGCTGGTACTTTTTCGGACGGTAAATTATGGAGCCAGGTAAAAGATCCTCGGTATTTAGGCAGGAAAGTGATGGAGGAGATGGTAAAGGGTGGGGCACCGGAAGAAATTCTTTATGTAAGTAAACCCCATGTGGGGACTTTTCGCTTGGTTAAAATTGTCGAGTATTTGCGGGCAGAAATTGAACGCCTGGGTGGAGAGATTCGATTTTCAACCAAGGTTGAAGAGGTGTATCGAGACGAGGACAGAATCACGGGTTTAAAAACATGCAATATTGAAACCGGAGAGAAGGACGAGATTGAGTCATCCCGGGTTATTTTGGCCATTGGTCACAGTGCCCGGGATACCTTTGAGATGCTGCACTCCCAGGAAGTTTTTATTGAACCCAAAGCCTTCTCGGTTGGTTTTCGCATCGAACACCCTCAGGGCTTAATTGACCGGGCCCGATTTGGAAGTAATGATCGCTTTCCAGGTCACCCCCAGAAGATTGTGGAGCATGTAGGTGCCGCTGATTATAAATTAGTTCATCATGCAAAAAATGGACGGAGTGTTTACAGTTTTTGTATGTGTCCCGGCGGCACAGTGGTAGCGGCAACATCGGAAACCGGGCGGGTCGTAACCAATGGAATGAGCCAGTACTCGAGGCTTGAGAGAAATGCCAATGCCGGAGTTGTTGTAGGAATTGAGCCGGAAGATTTTGGTGCGGATATGAAGAACCCTCTTGCCGGTATTGGTTTTCAGCGAGAAATTGAAGCGCTGGCTTTCAAGCTGGGAGGAGAAAATTATTTTGCTCCGGGCCAATTAGTTGGAGATTTTTTAAGAGGGAAAATAAGTAAAAGCCTTGGTAAAGTGGAGCCCTCTTACAAGCCTGGGGTTTTATTGACCGACCTTACGGGCAGGCAGGTCACCCCTCTTTTTCCTGAATATGTAATCGAGGCAATTCAGGAAGCACTACCCGAATTTGGAAAGCAGATTAAAGGTTTTGACCGATCGGATGCCTTACTGACTGGAGTGGAAACTCGCACAAGTGCTCCTATTCGAATTCGCCGGAATGGTGAAAAGCACCCGTCCGCTTTTCAGTCGGTAAACACTTCCGGTCTATACCCTGCCGGAGAAGGTGCAGGGTATGCGGGAGGCATTATGAGTGCCGCAATAGATGGAATAAAAGTGGCCGAAGCTTTGGCCAAAACCTTTAGCAATTCAACCTAATCAAAAGGTCCGGTTTTGTCTTATGATTGTGAGGAAGCTTTTTCCTTTTTTAGACGATGACCATGCTTGGGTAAAATTTCTAAATACAGCGAAGGGAGTTCTAGTTTTTCTGCTTCGCTGATAAACTTATCAATTTCCGCAAGATGAATATCTTTGGCTTCATTTGCAGAAGCGCCGAATCTGCATCCAAAGTCCCAAAAATCAACTCCTTTCGGTAATTCCTTTCTACGACTCCTTTTGATGTATTTACGAGCCTCCGCCCGGACAGATTCAATCATCCTGGGGTACTTAATTTTTTCGTGAGTTAAAGGGAATGTTTTTTTCATAGTTTAGATTTGATCGGGTCATTTGTTTTGCCCAATTTTTAAATCATCCAGCAACATAGACACAGCGGGGTAATTGATCCAATCTTATTCTCCTATAGTCACAGTTTAAGTAAGTCTAACTTTACCTTTATTCCAGGTGAAGAAAGAATGGGAGAATCCTTATTCCTCTTTTTTGTTTTTAGAGTCTGGTTTGGGAACTTAAAGAAAGTGATGGAGTTTATTGTGCAAGGGAAGTTGTACCAGAATTATCCTACTGAAGGTAGGAGAATTCTTTTAAATTAAAAAGTGCATGGGCGAGGTCGTTCCAGGCACGGTGATCTTTCTGACCGTAAAGTTTTCCCTGCCTGTCTAAAAAGGTAAGAAGTTGATTTGTCTTTGATTCATCTGGTGGATGACCTACTGCCTGCTCGAACATATGTTGGGCTCTATTTTTGGAGTCTTGGATTTGGGTAGTGCTTTTCGCCCAGATCACCGCCATACGCTGGACAAAAGGATCGTTCATTAGGGTGAGGGCCTGGGCTGGAACATTGGAAGAGCCCCTTCTCCCCTTGGGGCCGAAAGGACTGGGCATGTCGAAGGCGAGGAGAAAGGGGTTGAGGAAATTGCGGTAAACCGCTTGGTAAACGGACCTTCGGCCATGCCCGTCTAGGGGACCGCTGGGTCGGGATCCGCGTCCGGTCATAAAAGCGGTACGATGAGTGGGCACGCCCTTTCCGTATGCCTTGGGGCTCAGCTTGCCTGAAACGGCGAGTAGGGCATCGCGTATCGCTTCCGCCTGCAACCGGCGAACCGGCATGTGGTGAAGCCACTTGTTTTGTGGGTCGACCATGGCAATTTTTTGTGGATCGATTCCGGGATGCGGGATGGATGCCTGCCCATAGGTCTGAGAGAGTGTGATCTGACGAATCATCCGCTTGATGGACCATCCATTTTTGGCGAAATCATTGGCCAACCAGTCGAGTAGTTCCGGATGGCTGGGTGATTGTCCTTGGGGGCCGAAGTCGTCGGGTGTGGGTACAATGCCCCGGCCGAAGAGATGCAACCAGATTCGGTTGACCATCACCCGGGTAGTCAGCGGGTTTTCGGCACTTGCAATGAGGTTGGCCAATCCGAGGCGGTCTACTTCCTTGGAGCCAAGGGCTTCGAGATATCGGTGAGGCACTTCCTCGCCCAATGATTTGTAACTCCCTCGAACATAGACTCGTGCGTTTTCTGGAGTTGCCTGACTCATGGTGAGAGCGAAGCGCGGGGCAGGTAAATCCTGGGCGAGCTTTTCTCCTGAAGAAATAAGTTGGCTGACTTCGGGTCGGTGTATGGATGAGTCTGCCAATCCGCGATGGAAAAACCAGTTGAGGAGCTCGGGGTTTTCAGACAGAAAGGCTTGGCTCAAAAGTTCTGCAGTTTTTTCAATACTGTCGGGGATGCCAAATTCAGTAAGTTTTCGAACCAAAGGATGAAACGAATGAGGGAGAGGTTTTTGGGCAAATCTTACCTGATCCACTTGGACATATCCGTCCCCATTGTCAGCGAATTCAAGGTAGGCTTTTTTGCCCGCATATTTCTTGATAGTTTTGGGTTCAATTTGAATCCATTTGAATGCACCTTTGCCATTGGTCTGCCTGCTGTCTTTTTTGTAAATGCTTCCTTTGAAAAGGAGTTCGCTGTAATTGGCCATTCCGTAGTTTTCGATAACCAAACGGACCATGCTTTTTTCAGCATTTAGTCGGATGTGAATGTTCTGATCAATTGAGAAGATGGGGGAGCGCAGGGTGCCCACCTGTTTTTTTCCGTAGAAAGAACTATCAATAGAAGGAGTCTCGATGTAAGGTCTTTTAGAATCAAACCTAAGCTTATTTTCGTGCGTTAATTGAAAAGCCTGTCCAGTTCTTAGCCAACCATCGGGCAATTCACCTTTTGAGAAATCTGCGAATAGTGTGCTATTCAAAATGTAGTTGGCGTAGGCACTGTCTTGTTGAGTCCAATTGTGCCCCTTCGCTTGTTCGGGCCGCAAAATAAAGTCTTGCAGAAATTTTTCTGGAGACCAGTGATCAGATTTTTTGTTTTTGGTGATGAGAGAAATCCATTGTTTGATCAATTCGTGCGAGCTGTTAGAAAGCTTGGATAATTCTGCAACTTCTGCGGGCGTTATAGCGGGGCGAGTGTGGTCATCCCATGCCCGACTGGCAAAAACGATCTGATCCAAAAAGAAGGGCTGGGGTACTTTCCAGGAAATTCTCAGTCGACCCATTTTATTGACGAACTTGGATGCATCTAAAGAGATTGGGGCAAGATTTTTTTCGGTCTTTGGGGAGGCATGTAAAGCGACTTTGCCATCCACAATTAGTTCCAACCGATTATGGGGGGAAAGGTTTCCGCCGATCAAAAGGTTGAGGTAGGGCTGCTTGATGGTGAAATTTGGGCTGACCCAGGTCAGAGGTTCCCGACTGTTAAAGGCCCGGGTATCAAACCATTTAGAGCCTCGTGCACCTTTGGTAGAGGACGCATTTACTTCAGCAGTATTGAGCGCAGAGGCATTGGCGTCCCGATGTGCAAGCGTCCATTTATCCAATCCATTCTCAAAGTCATCGATGAGTTGACCTTCCCATGGGTCGGGGAGGGGTTCTTTTTGTTTTTTACGGATCAGGTTGGCTGCGACGATGAAGGACTGAATGATTTTCTCGGGGTTACTTGGGGAGACGGTTTTCAAAGAAGTGGATCCGAGTAATTTTTTCTGTTTGGCAAGAGTCTTTTCTCTCCAACCCCAGACATCCAGGGGGTAGTCCACTTTGGCTGAGCTGTTTAAAAAGCCGGTAAGAGCGTAGTAATCGGCTGTGGAGATGGCGTCAAATTTGTGATCATGGCAACGGGCACAGGAAATCGTCAGTCCCTGGAATGCCTTGCTCATCACATCAATCTGGTTGTCCTGGTGGTCCGATTCGTTTTGCAAAACATCGGTTGGCCCATGGGTGGCGTCGTGAAAGTACCAAAAGCCCGTGCCAATGACTGATTCATTGTACCCTTCTGTCGGGTGTCGTCGGGGTTTTTCCAGGAGGTCACCGGCGAGGTGCTCGCGAATGAAGTTATCATAGGGCACATCCTCATTAAATGCTCGGATGACATAGTCCCGATATTCGTGAGCATGATCAATTTCAAAATCAAATTCATGTCCATAGGTGTCCGCGTATCGAACCAGGTCCATCCAGTGTCGTGCCCACTTTTCTCCAAAGTGAGTGGAGGCGAGCAATTCATCTACGATTTGCTCTTTGGTTTGTTCCAGAGATCTTGCGAGTTGCTCCGGGCTGGGGGGTAGCCCGATTAGATCAAAATAGACCCTTCGTACCCAGGTGCGTTGGTCCGCAGGCAGGGCAGGTTTCAAGCCTATGTCATCCACTTTTTTCTGAACAAAGCGGTCGATCGCAGAGGTTGCTTCCTTGGCACCTTGGGTTGGGGGAAGAGCGGGCGACTTGACTAGTCTCCAACTCCAATGTTCGGTAAACCGTTTTTGCAGGTCAAATTTCTCCACAAGTCCCTCCTTTTCCTCTACTTTGGGCCGCGGGTCGGGAGCCCCCATCGCCACCCATTTTTCCAAGATGGCAATTTCCTCGTCTTCGATCTTGTACTTCGGAGGCATCGCATCTACCAGTTCTTCAGTGTGCCTGACTGCATCGATGACCATACTTTCGACAAGGTCACCGGGAATGATCGCAGGTCCGCCTACGCCTCCGGTTGCCCATCCCCATTTTGAATCGAGGAAGAGTTTCCCCTTTAGTTTTTTCGCCTGATTCGAATGACAGTCGTAGCAATGCTCGGCCAGAAGGGGGCGCACCTTAGACTCAAAAAAATCGCTTTGTTCCGTAGTGAGCTGGTCCGGCTGGATCTTCCCTTCTGCACAGGTCAGGTGACCGAGTAAAAAGATTCCGAGGGTTGTAAGAAAACACTTCATTGATCAGGGAGCGTTAGGCCAGGATTTGTTTAATGATGTGACCGTGCACATCCGTAAGACGCATATCTCTACCACTAAAACGGAAGGTACTTTTGGTATGCTCGATTCCCAACAGGTGGAGCATGGTCGCATGCAGATCATGGATATCCCATTTGTCTTCGATCGCCTTGTACCCAAAATCATCCGTCCTGCCCACACTTGAACCACCTTGGACCCCGCCACCCGCCATCCAGATGGTAAAGCCAAATGGATTGTGATCGCGCCCATTGGCTCCCTGCGCGAAAGGGGTACGGCCGAACTCTCCGGCCCATACGATGAGGGTTTCATCGAGCATGCCTCTGGCTTTTAGATCCTGAATCAGCCCGGTGATCGGTTGGTCGATGGTTAGGCAGTTCTTATTGTGCCCGTCCACCAAGTCTTTGTGTTGGTCCCATCGATCCCCGTTGCCACCGGGGCAGGTTAGTTCGATGAAGCGAACGCCCCGTTCGACCAGACGGCGGGCAATGAGGCATTGCTTGCCAAAGGTCTGGGTATTTTTGAAGGTAGAATCAAGGCCGTATAATTTCTTGGTCGCCTCAGTTTCGCCCCGTAGGTCGGTTAGTTCAGGAACCGAACTTTGCATAAGGTATGCGGTTTCATAATTGCGAATTGCCGCTTCCACCTGAGGATCCCCCTGTAAATCTGCCAAGGTGGACTCATCAAGATCTCTGATCAGGTCGAGTTTGCTTCGTTGCAAGGCATCGTTCGGTTCTACCCGTTTCACATTTGCGATGGGGTTTTCGTTGGGCAAAAAGACTGATCCCTGATAAGAGGCGGGCAAGAAACCCGAGCCAAAGCAGTCCAGCCCACCGGGAGGGATTAGACCTCCATTGAGAACGACAAAGCCGGGAAGGTTTTGGTTCTCGGTGCCCAACCCATATCCGAACCATGCTCCCATGCTTGGACGTCCCTGGAAGCCAGAACCTGTGTGTAGAAAGTAATTGGCGGAGGTGTGCTCGGCAAAAGGGGAGGTCATCGACTTGACCATCGCCAGTTCATCCGCCACTCCAGAGAGATGCGGAAAGAGGGAACTTATCCAGTGCCCGCATTCCCCGTGTTGCTTGAAATCCCACTGTCCCTGAAGAACTTTGCCGACATTATCAAACTGGGTACGCTCCAATTTGCCAATGGCAGTTCGGGGATCCTGTCCGTTGTATTTCTTGAGTGCGGGCTTGTAATCAAAGGTATCTACCTGTGAGGGCGCTCCGTCCATATAAAGAAAAATTACACTCTTCGCCTTGGGCGGAAAATGAGTGGGCTTGGGGGCGAGGGGATTGTTGAGGATTGGCGATCGCCCTTCAGCACTCAAGGCAGATAGGGCGACGGCACCAAAGCCATTGGCGCACCAGCGAAGCATATCACGCCGGTTAGTTGGTTGATGGAGGAAGTTGTTACAGTGCATGGGCTATATATGTTTTGTTAAAGTCTTACCCTATCTTCTATTTCGCAATCAAGAACTTGGCAAGAGACCCAATTCCATTTTGGGAATGGGTGGGTGGAAGTTTGAGCTTGGCTCAATAACTTTTTCTCCGTCTTCTCTTACCTGCATATCAATTGTTGTCTATTTATGGTTCCAGTGATTGGTGTAAAGGTTTGGTTTTATAAAAATATAATAGACTAATTTTCTGATTTTAGGAATATATATTATTGACTATGGAATATCTATATTTGACATCTATTTGGTATGCAAAAAATGAAAAAAAGTAATCTGCACTTTGCGGACTTAGTCGCGGATGCCCGGCAATTTTTCTTGGGGCTTCCCCAGAAAGAAAATTCTTTTACTATTGTAAGTGTTGGATGTGAAAGTTGTTTGCCCGGTTACACCGTCGATCGAGGAGGATTAAGTTTCTCGGTGATGGAACTGGTGGTTGAGGGCGAGGGGAAGGTGGTACTAAATGGTGTTACCCATTCGTTGTCTCCCGGTTCATTGTTTTTTTATCAGAACGGGGTTGCTCACAGGATTAAGAACAACAATCGCAAACCCATGCTTAAATATTTTATCGCTTTCACGGGGAAAGATTCCATTTTAACTCATGCTGATTTCTTTTCGATGGAATCTGCATTTGTACGATTACAAAACTACCCAGAGTTGTCCGAACTCTTTGAATTGATTCTTATTAATACCGCTACCAGATCTTTGTTTTTCAGAGAAATTTGTATCAATCTTCTTCGGGTTCTTTTGCTAAAGGTCGGGCAAAACATTGATAGTCCATCAAATGTAGAGTCCGGAGCCTGGAGTACATATGAAAGGGTACTTCTTCATTTGCGAAAAAATTATCTTCGATTGAAGTCTATGAGCCAATTGGCGGAAGAAACTCATTTAGACCCCGCTTACCTCTCCCGGGTGTTTAAGCGTTTCCATAAGGAGTCACCTTACTCCTGCCTGGTGCGGATGAAAATGGAACATGCTGCTTCACTGCTGTTAAAGTCAGGGAAATTAATTAAGGAGGTAGCCTATGAGCTAAATTTTGAAAACCCCTATCATTTCTCCCGTAGTTTTAAAAACATTTTTGGAGTCTCACCTGAACAGTTTTCTAAGCGTTATGATCATTAATCTTAGAAATAAGTAGGCTTGATTAACTAGGAAAAAATTCGTTTTAAAAGACATATGAAACTTCCACTATTTTATATTATCATCATCTGTTCATCTCTTTTCTCTTTTGCTCAAAAACCAACTTCTCCTGTTTTGGAAGTGAAGTTAATCAAGGAAATTGCTTTGCTTATCGATAAGAATAAAACCATCCCGCTTACCGAATTAAAAAAACAGCTGAAAAATGTATCCGGTAAAAAAATAAAAATCCCCAAGGTATCCCCCTTTGTTTATGACCCCAAAAATCTATATGAGCTTTGCAAGCCATCGACCCTTATCGTGGCAAAATTATATAAGTGCGGACATTGCACAAAATGGCATTCGGGAAGTGCCACTGGATTTCCACTTTCCAAGGATGGAGTTTTTGCCACCAATTATCATGTAATCGATCAAACTGATGGGGAAACATTGGCGGTGATGGATACGGAAGGAAATATTTTTCCAGTTACAGATGTGCTAGCCGGAGACAAAAAATCGGATGTGGCTATTCTCCAAGCTTCTGGTGCCAAATTCCGGCCTCTTCCTCTAGGTGATCCTGCAGCGATCGGTTCTTCTGTTCATGTGATCAGTCACCCCGATGGAATGTTTTATTACTACTCGAAGGGAATGGTTTCTCTATACGACGGGATCATGGGACCAGATCGCTCACTTAGAGAATGGATGATGATCTCCGCGGATTATGCACGGGGATCGAGTGGGGCGGCTGTATTAAATGACTTCGGCGAGGTAGTTGGCATGGTGGCAAGCACTGTGACCATAAACTATGAGAAACAAAAAAAGACCAACTCACAAATGGTTCTTCGCCTGTGTGCCCCCATCAATGCGATTCGTAAACTGATCGAATAATACCTTGGGGAATTACAGGAAAATGTTGGTGAGATAATTTAAGTTCTGGTTCATTTGCACGGTTTTAGAACCTGCCTGCTGAAGAATGTCGGGCATGGTAAATACATCCGGTTTGATCAAGGCAGGTGAATTTGGTCCTGCAATACCAGTGCCTTTCACCCGAAAAGCATGGGTCCCTGTAAGCAGAGCATAGCGAGTTGGGGTGCAGGTGGAAGCAGAGCAGTAGCCACTGGTAAAGCGAAGGCCTTCCTTGGCTAATTGGTCAATGTGCAGGGTTTTGATATTTTCGGACTTAGCTCCATAACAGCCAACACCCCCATACCCTAGATCATCGGCCATAATGAGAATTATGTTTGGTTTCTCTTTTTTCAACTCAGCCGATTGAAGAATGGCAACCGTTGAACAAAACAACGCAAACGCTGCTGTCTTTTGGATGAAGCAGCGAAGGAATCTGGAACGGAATATACAAATCATCATCGCAAAACTGTAATAAATCTCTTTGGAAAAGTAAGGTTAAAAGGAAATTCAAGAAGAAACTTCTTAATTTTATACTGGTTTAACCCCATCTTCAGGTTCTCACCTTTGGGCTTAAACTTGGCGAAATATTCTACTCATTTACTTTTCTCTCAAGATAAACTTGACTAGATCCCCTCTAATCTTTGCAAATATGAGGTGTTCGCCGAGATAGCTCAGTTGGTAGAGCAACGCATTCGTAAAGCAGTGATCTAAGGCTTAAATCCCTCATAGGTAAGGCATAAATAGGACAGAGGATTGACAATTATTGCCTGTTTTTGACCAAATTTGGACACAATTTGGACATAGTTTAGGTCGACTTAATTAATCCCGCATTGGAAGCAATTTCTTTTAAGGAAATTTGCCCCTGAAGTAGAATTTCATGGAACTAATTGTTACTATCTAATGAAGGCGAATCTTTCATCTTGTTTGCCTTATCGACATAAGAAAGATGAACGGAACCAAGGATACTCGTGGCGTCATTGTTTGAGCGAGCGGGATTTTTAAGTCATGCGGGGATTATGCCGAAGACTTGAGGGAAGAATAGTGTGGTTTACTGGTGGGAGCCTGACAGAGATGAAGCTCCCTTAATGAATGGCAAGATGTAAAGGTCGACAGAAATGTCTTTCTTAATCTGCGAACAGTGGCGGCCCGATAGATCGTTTTTTCTCATGGGCTTCCATGACCAGCGTAGAGAGGAACCAAATGAATAATTTGTGCACCAAGTTCGTCCGTGATGGGCGAACTGTGCCTACATGAAATTCGCTATCTTAAGATCCATGAATCACAGACAATTACTTTATCGAATCATTCTCCATCTCATTCTTTTCTCAAAAACAATAACTCGCATGCTTGCGAGTTTTCGCCACATAGTGGCGAATCAAGATAAGAGTAATGGAAGAGATTGTTTGAAGTTCGAAATGATCGGCTCTGTATTTGTTGTTTTTCAAAATTAATAGGGCAGGGTGCCGAGTTTAACGCCTCGCTTGATGTAGGAATCAAGAACCTGTCTTGTGAGTGCAGTATTTCTACGAGTACGAAATCCTTCTTCGTTTAATCGGTCAGCAATCTCCTGAACGCTCAACCTTCCATGAACTGCTCGATTTCTCCAATGCACCAATCGTTCGAGCATTTTCTTTTCTTCTTCAGTCTCTCCGACTTTCGTTTGCCCACCAATGCTCTTGCCCATCTTCTTGGCTCTTCTTCTTCCGCTTTGTAATCTCTGGACGGTCTTGAGCTTATCGTATTCGGATATGGCTTGAAGAAGGTTGTTGATGAGGGCGATCTCAGGATTTTCATTTTTGCTGATCGCGAGATCCATTCCTGTGCTTGCATCAAAAGCTGAGATTCCATGCTCACGGCAATCCTGCTTCATGATTTCCGCAGTCAAGATAGAGCGAGAGAAACGATCTGAGTCAGACACCACGAAAGTCTTGATGCCATTGCTCTTCATTTTTGCCATCATCTCATTGAAGGCATCCCTTTCGCTTAAATCTGTTCCATTGTCACCACTCACAGAGCAGTCGTAGAAAGTTTCGGCGATCTGCCAGCTTTTGGTTCGGGCGAAAGATCTTATCTTCTTTAACTGCCTTTCTTTGGAATCTCCGTCCAAGGCAATCTTCGTGTTGAGATTGGATGTTCTTAAGTACGCAAAAACCTTCTTTTTCATGCAAGCATTGTACTGCAAAATGCAAGATATGTCAAAACAATAATTGCAATATACGCAGAAACAACTGATATACAATAATCTAACGAATATTTTTGTTCAGCTAGTACCCCGTTTTTGTGGAAATGAATCTGAATCTATTTTTTGAAGTATTGGTCAGGGGACTCAGAGACGAGTATTTCCGCAATAAGTGGGCGAATTTCATCCCAACATATCGAATTCTCACTAAAATTCAGCTCTTTTCATTCAATTCTGTATGTAGCTGACAAGAAAACATCCCACAACATATCAATTACATACAATCAACATATCAAAATTAAGATTAAAGAGGGTATTTGGGATTGTATCTGAACTTTAAGAAGGGTTTGCCTTCGCAGTCTTTGTATTTCCAATCTGTAGCACCAAAGTATTTTCGATATACGCGATCGAGGGTGGTATCTGTTGCGTTTTTTGAGGGCAACATACCAGTAAGGCGAAGATGTTTCTTCTCGATTCCGTTAACATCTGTTGCACGGGTGTAAATGGTCTCGATTGGATTGGCGGGCATCTGCTCAAGATATTGTATGAATGCTTTCATTCTTGGCATGAGCGGGCGTCCGTCCCACAGATCCTTGTGGCGATAGCAAAGACGAGATATAGGTGGTCTTTTGAGTTAAGCTCAATCCCATGCTCTGCTTTTTGTGCATCTTGTGCGTTTGTTATGACATAGCATCCACCGCCAATATGCCATTGTATGCCCACCGCACCATATCCCTGGCTTATTGCAAGATGACTGGATCGAAAAGAGTATTTACGGCAAGCCACTCGTTATACGAATACTCAAACTCATATTCACTCGCTTCTTGAGGTTTTACTTGCCAGCCAAGCAAGTGCTTTTGCTCAAAGTCTAACCAAGAAGAGTGGTAGTAACTCGGGATAGTATGTATCGATCGTCTTTAGTGCCTTCATTCCATAATGAAGTACACTAAAGCCTGCTAAATAACTTTAACAAAAAGAGTAAATACAATTTAAAGAAATCATTTTGGTCTTACCCATATACCATCTTTATAGTTTTCAATACTTAATTTACCATCTTCGCCATAATACCCTGAAACGCCATTTCCATTATTGATTTTAGTAATTGGGCAAATTGTGCCATCGGGTTTCCAGGACCAAGGCATCAGTTAATTTTCCGATCTTATAATGTTTTTTCGAATTTTTTCTGCCCATTATTATACCACGCTTTCTCTATTCCGTCTTGTCTACCATTCTTATGATTAACCTCGTATGTCTTTTGACCATTTTTGTCCCAATAAGTTGATAAACCATGCATCCAACCTTGTTTGAAATTTTCACTGCTTTTTTTCCCGCCATCTATATAGCTACTAATCCATAATCCGTCTTTAAAATCTTTGATGTAATTCCCCTCACTTAGATAATATATGTTCTCAAAAAAATTGAATTCAGTTAATAATGCAGGACCGTGTCGATTGCCGTTATGAAAGTTTATTTTTGATGAATGGCCACGGTTATCGCTATCAACCCAGATCCCTTCTTTCAAATCATCTACATACATTCCGCTACTCATGCGGTACCCGTTTTTGCAAGTAAGTCCATTCTCGCCAAACCCCATTCTTCTTAGCATTCGAGTATAAACCTTCAGAAGACTTATTTCCATCCTCTTGGTAGAAAATCCAGTTGCCTTTTATCCGACCATTTTCAAAGGAGCCTTCATATGCTTTTTGGCCATTTTGTTGCCAGCCAACCCAATAACCATGTTTTTTTCCTCTAACAAAGCTTCCAGTTGAACTTTTCACTTCCCTAGAGCTAAATGATGGAACTTCATTAAAAAGGTTCCATAAACCATGTTTTTTCACCCTTATAAAGGTATCCTCTCCCTTTTTTGCTAATCTCTAAAGTAGGAGTAAAAACTATCTTGGTATTTGGTAGTGCTTCTTTTAATAAAAGTTCATCAGAATGTTTAGGGGTTTTTGTTAATAGTAAAACGTTTTAAATTTTTGAGGCCAATGATTGGAGATATATCTTCAATTTCGTTACTTCTTAAATCAAGTGTCTCAAGTTTATGAAGTTCCGAAAGACTATTTAGATTGCTTATTTTTATTATCATTTAGATGGAGAATTTGAAGATTCCGCAGATTCTTCAACGGTGATATATCAGATATCTTATTTTTCGATAAATCGAGTGCTCCAAGCTTCTCTAATTCAGCAATCGGAGTAATATCCGATATATTCTCATCAATCAAAGAGGGCAGACTGTTTCATCTCGCTTGTCTGCCTCTTGAATTTTCTTGATTACATCTTCTCCTCCAAAAGGGATGGGGTTTCTCAACCATTTAATGTATTTAAAGTGATATGATAAATATTTTAGTTTGTTGGGATCAAATTTAATTACAGTTTCTGGTGGTGCTTGAGATCGTTCTCCATTTATCCAGTAAACAGTTTCCTCTACTTCATCCTCGAAATAGAAAACCTCCGCACCATGAAGTTTTCCATTAAATAGATTGATTTCACCCACAATGTTCTCTTTGGAACTAATAATTTGCACCTTCCCCGTAACAAGTTCATTGGCAAATCTATCACGCACCACATCAATTCCATTTTCTGAAAGTGATTTGAATTTTTTTTCTGCCTGATCAGCAGTCCCCCTCCAAACTGGATTATTATTTTTATCCAAGAACCACTGAGGAACATAAACTTGTATGTCCTTAGTTTGTTCTTTGTTTGATTTTTGCTCTACGGGCACTTGCCCAAAAGAAATTCCATAAAAAAGAATTATGAATGAATGGAAGAAGGACTTAATCACAATCTGTCTATATAAGTTAATATGATATTATAATTTGGGTGCACCAAGATATACTTTCGTTTCTGTCCTTACTCAGCGAGACTTTTTCTTAATCCCATAATATTTTTCTCCTATTTATAATGGTTATCTTTTGAGTTGTTTTTTAATTCTTCAAATTTTTTATAATAGTTTAACCTATTTGTCTTGAAATGTTCAAACCATTCTAAAGCAACATCTCCCCAAAGACCTTGTAGCATTTTATGATTCTCTACTACATCATAACGAGAGTGATTTGCGCCACATAATCTACATTTATCTACATAAATTTTAGGAGTATAAAAACCCCCATTATTTAAAGAGTAATTGTGCATATAGCTAAATTTTTCGGTAAGTTTTGTGTAGAGTTTTCTACCAAGCTCTGAATGATGATCGTCTACTTGTATAGCTTTTTTTAATTTTAATGGGTCTGAATGATCAGTATAATCGAATACATAATTTTCTATAATTTTTCCGTTAGTAAATAACAATGCTCTCTTTTCAAGCCATCGAACTTTATGAGTGTACCAAGTATGACACAATGGTACTTTCAAATTATCAGGCAAGACCATTTTATAATGACCAACATAATCAATTACTGATTCTTTAGGAGCAGGATTAATATGCCAACGATCAACATGATATTTTAGTTTTCTACAATCATAATCAGTATACTCTCTCTTATCTTTAAAAGATGTAATTTCTAAATCTATATTATCGTTTTTCGCTTTCTTCTCTATCTCTTTTATATATCTCTTTGCATCAGATAAATGATAAAATGATACATCATTTACTCTATATCTGTAATCAAGTCCTACTTTATTGATGATTCTGTTTAAAGTGTAAACTCCAAACTCATAATTAAATACCCAATCAGAAGAGCAATTATAGTCGGGAATATGCACCCTATGCAAAAAAGTGTACTTATCCCAAGAGGAAGCTCTTTTTTTAGTAACTTTAGCTTGAATTGAAGAAACAATGGAAACTGCTAAAATTATATAAAATGTTTTCATATAAATAGCCTAATCATGGAACTATTAAATCTTTTTTGGCAAGAAAAGAAAATTGCCCGAATTAACGGCTCGGGCTGCCGGTTACCAGTAAAGTGGTTTTGCCGATTAAGCGGCTTGTTTGAGGAAGATATCTTCTGCGATGTCGAATCGATTAAAACCCTCTTCTTCGTTGCCGTCTTCATAGCTATGCCATTCAACCTCAGCATCTCCATGATGGATCCTGAATCTCATCCATTGGCACATCTCATCCTCTTCGATCGCGAATAAGATCACATTCTTATCCATTGACCTGAGATGAGAATGAAGAGCAAATCCATATTCTGCATCTAGTTCCCATCTTGAGATGCCATAAACTTGATTTATGTACATTGGGTCTGGGTTTGCACCATCAATATCATCTGTTTGATCTCCGTATCTGAATGGGCATTCCCATTTTCTTCCATTGTGCTCGAACCCTTCAATGATGGTTTTTCGTAATGTATCAAACGAGATGATGTTTGAGTTGATTCTGATCCATGTTTCGCATTCGTTAGCCATTTTTAATCCTCCTTTATGTTATGTTTCGTTTAGTATTATTGTTTAAATTGATTATGATAATAATATACCCAAAATTAGGGCAAAAGTCGAGGAAAAAATGCTTTTTGAAATTACATAAACTAGTTGTAATCCAACGATATGCAACACGGTTAAATGCTGGGATTCAGCCGATTTTGCGATGGCATTAATCATTGATTAACAACACTATCTGAAAGCCAAAAAACAAAATTAAAAAAGACGAAAAAAAGTTTAAGAAAATTACAAAAATTTAAGAAAACTTTGCTCGGTTGGGCGGGCGATTTCTTACTTTCTTGTGATCGCGAAGAATACGCTTCTCGATGTCGGTTATGATGTAATCGAATAAAATTTTGCATGTAATTAATTATTAGGCATTTATGAAAACTTTAAACTTGACCTGCGTGCTCTTTTTCGATACAATTATGGCATGTTCGCAAGAGATACAGACAAAGATGTTTTTAAGAGTTGTTCATCGCATCTCAAAGGTTTTGATGCAATGCTCACTCGCAAGGATGTGGCTAGTATTTTGGGTATCAGCGAGCGTCAAGTTTGCAGACTTGAAAACGAGGTTGTTTGCCGAGAGTGCACATCAGCACGAATGTAGTTCGCTACTTCCTAAAGATCTTCAGCAGTTGATTGAGAGCATGCGAGTCGAGCGAAACTAATGACCTTTCAAAACATTCTTTGGAGTAAGGTCATAGAACTCTTTAGTGGATTGAGCCGTTATCCCTTTTACGGATTGGTAATTTGACTTGATGATTCTCGGAGTGTTGCCCGACCATTCAGCGACTTCGCCAATGTGCTTAATGATTTTTAGGCGGTAGGTAATCGCAGTATGCCTCATCTGATCGTTTGCCCAAGAAGTTCGATTCTTCGCATCGCAATTTTCAACCAATTTTTCTTTTCCGAATAAGTGCATGCTAGAAATCTGACTTTTACTGAGCTTGAAACCAGCACATGCCCGAACAAGGTTGAATAGCTTCGAGTGGTTTTGAGGAGTAAGTGAACCAGTCCTTTCTCTACTTTTGCAGTAATCAAGCCACTCAACGCAAATTGCGGGTAGTTCTACACTGCGAGTGTATTTGATTGAGCCTTTTCTGTGGCGGACTCGGATAATGTTTTCATCCCAATCAAGATCCTCCCATTCCCCGCGGATAATTTCGCTTGGTCTAACGCCCGCAAAGATACCAACTGCGAAGTAAGGAAGCATGCTCATGTCATCGATCTCAGTCGCGTAGTACAAAAGGTCTTTTGCCTGTTGGATTGAAAGTGAGATTGGTTCTTTCGTCTCCGTCGTTGGCTTATCGACCATTGATACAACATTGCTTCCAACAATCGCTTTCTTGAAGCACCATTGAAAAAAAGCATGAACAAATCTGTAATCATTCAACTTTGAGTGCGAGCCCGAACCTTTGTTTCGGTAGATCCATTCCTCTATCTCATTGTTCGAGATTGTGCCAATGTCTCGTTCGCCAAATGCAGTAGCAAAAGTGCTTGAGGCATCGACTTGGAACCATCTCGATGTCGGCTTTGAGCGATTGAGGAATTTCTCTTGCCCCACCATGTACAAGTCCCTTGCCTCGCTCACGGAATGGGTCTCGATGCCCTTTACGGGCGAGTCTATGAAAAACCTCAGTCCCTCGCGAACAAGCTCTTTGAGGGGTGTCTCATGGTCATCTAGCTGCTCTCTGATTTCATCGACAAGTCCCAATGATAGTGTTCATCTTCATCAGAGATTCTAGATTCACGAAATTCGTAATCTGCCTTGTCTTGCTTTTCCTTGATTTCAAGCAAGTGACGATAGGCTTGGGCTTTCTCAATGCGTCCTTTGCCCCAAAACTTTTTTCTCGGTCTCTTGCGATTGCCATTTTCGTTTCGCTCATTAGTGTAGCCATCAACAACAAACCCTTTCTTTTTTCCTTCTGTGTACTTCTTAATTGTGAACTTGCTTGATCTCATAGTTAGGTTACTTGCTAATGGCTTAAATTGGACACAGTTTTGGACACAGTTTAACTTTCACTCAAGAAAAAACTTTACATATTTGTCCCTCTAATGCTGATACATTAGGGCTTTAAGCCGGGATAGCTCAGTTGGTAGAGCAACGCATTCGTAATGCGTAGGTCGTCGGTTCGATTCCGATTCTCGGCTCCATTTTTTATTTTGTTTAAATCAGTTAACGCGGAAGACGCTTGCACTTTCCAGAGTGGGCTAGTAACCGATAAGGTGTGTATATCGTACGGGTTTTGATTCTATCAATTATTCTTCTTCAAATCAGCTGTTCTGATTTGGAAGAACCTAAGGATTCTCAAAGAAAAGATAAAAGTAGCTTGGTGATTCGAGAAAAGGTAAAACTTTTAGAATCGAAGATTGAATCATTGCGGTGGGAAAATGCTCGCCTTTCACTAAAGATTCGAACGGTCAATGGATCGAGAATGGTTAAGGATAAGAAGACGGGGCTTTGGCATTTTGATGTTGAGCGAATTCCTTACACGGGGATGGTCGTGGAAAAGTTTCCTGATGGTTCCCCTCGGGCAGAGGCTAGTTTCATAAAGGGTAGAAAGGACGGAATGGAAAGATTTTGGTACAAAAATCGGCGTCTTAAGGAAGAAAGCCATTGGTTTGACGGTCTGGCGGAGGGAATCATGAAAACTTGGACTGAGGAGGGTAAAGCCAAGCGAATTCTTAGGTTTAAGAAAGGAGAACTGATTGAGGTTCTCAAAGAGTGAGTCATTGTCTTTTTTAGTAAGGCAGCTGTAAACCCCGAGGAAGGGATACCGGACCAATCCATTCAGGGCGCTCACAAAAAATAGGCAAGTCTGGTAAGGGAGTAAGAGCAGGATTAGAGTCGGGTCTGAGGTTTGTGATCACCTCAGGGATCATAATTTGGAAAGTTTCCAGTGGGGAACCGTAAGCAAAGGTTAGCAATAGGTCATGTCTTTGGTTGGGACGATCGGTATGATGGTAATCCAATACTTTTACTGATCCGCCAGCAGCTTTCAGGTCAGGACAAAAGTAAAAAAGTTCATCTGGGGTGGATCGATCAAAGCGTATAACGATATCACCTTGGCCAGTACCATTCCCCAAAATGCCACGATTAAAAGCAAAGTCGGAATCCTCCGGGTGGGTCCCAACCATGAAAGCCTTTGCATACGTTGTGCTGTCGGGTCTAAGCCGGTAATTGAGATTGCGGTCAATGTATAAGGTCCTTGAACTTGAGGAGTTTTCATCGAGATCTGGGTCTCCTTTAATGACGAAGCGTCCATTTTTCCAGGTGACAGGGAGCAGGATTTCTATAGCAACCAGTTGTACGGTTTTCCATTGAATATCATGTTCGTGGACTGCTTTGAGGATAGGCAGCATGGTTTGCTCCCGAATTCGGTCTGGAGTGAAACGAGATATGTGTCGCCATTCATTTCTCCAATTATGCTGAAATGCGATGGCCCAACGCTGTTGTGCGGTGATCGCTTCTGAAGGAAAAGGGATGGAATGGATACTGATTAAATCATTACGCAGTGATTGATTTCGAATATTCTTAATCAAAAATTTAAAATTTTCCTCGGGTAAAGAAAAGATAGACGAATTATAAAGACTTTTAAAATTTTGATTTCTGAACGAGTCAAAAACTTTACGACCTAGTGCTTCTTTCGGATGAACTTGGGAAAATAAGGTAGAAATTACAGAAAGAAGAAAAGTGGTACTGAGAGCTTGGATAATAATTCGATACATAATTGATAGCGTATGGAATTCTTCTAATCCGACAAGCTGTAAGAAGTAGAAAAAATGTTCATTTTTATGGTAATATTAAAATTGGATCATGAATTGCAAAGACGCCCCGTAAATGAAAAGAAGTAGTTTATTGGAAAGCAGGCAACTTGAGGCATTTGAAGTACTTTGTGCAACCGGAAGTTTTACCGAAACAGCGAAGCAACTTTTTCTTACCCAGTCAGCTGTTAGTCATTCTATGAAGTCTTTAGAGGAGGAGCTTGGTTGTCAGCTTTTTCGGAGGCAGGGAAAAAAGTTTTCCATGACTGAAGCCGGGGATCGGTTACTTAGGTTCGCTCGACCGTACCTTGCGGAGATGCAGATATTACGGCAGGAATTGAACGGCTTTGAGAAGTTTGGCTCGGGCAGACTCCGGCTGGGTGCGAGTCAGCAAGCATGCCGTTTTTTATTACCTCCTATTTTAGCAAAATTTAAAGAAGCTCACCCTCTATGCCGTTTTGAAGTGAAAGCTGAAGATACCCCGCAGTGTCTTGAAATGCTAAATTTAGGCGAAATTGACTTAGCGATTACCCTAGAACCAGTAAAAAGCAGTGAAATTGATTTTGTCCCTTGTTTTTCAGATGAGCTCCGTCTCGTTCTTCTCCCAGATCATCCTTGGAGTTTGGCAGGGAAAATTGATTGGTCCCAAGCGGTTGCCGAAAATTTTATTCTTTATAATCGATCAAGTTATACTTTTCGTGCGTTAAATGATTACCTGAATGAGAAGGGTGTGAAATTAAACTCATTTATGGAAATGAGTAGCCCAGAAGCCACCAAGGAACTAATAAAAGTGGGGATGGGTGTAAGTGTTATGGCATCCTGGTCGGTTGAAGAGGAGTGCAGGCGTGGAGAATTAAACAGCCTATCCCTCGGATCCCCAAAACTTTCCCGAACCTGGGGTATTTCTGTTCGAAAAGGAAGGCAACTAAACAAGGCAGAGAGAATTTTTATTAAAATTGGAGAAGAATCAGGCTGTCATTGGATGGTGAGTAAAAAGCGGTAAGTTTTTTCTTCAAAGTTGTTTTCTTGCATGTCGATTCAAATGCATGCAAAAAGTGAGTATGAAACTTAAAAATGGACTCCTTTTGATCATAGGCTTCACCTGTTTTATTCTTCATTCTACATATGGCCAAAGTCGTTCTCTTACTGGGGATTCTCGAAGCTTTGTGCTTTGTCCTGTAAAAGATGTAAAAACTTCTGTTTCCCCAACATCGGATGCGGGGAGGTATGGGGTGAAAAGCTTGGTAGACGGAAAATTACCCAAAGATGGTTGGCGCTCTTCCTGGAGTGTATGGATGAAGAAAAACCCAACCTTTACCTTTGATGTGGGTACCACCAAAAGAATTGGAGTCATTCGTATATTTTACCAACCATGGGATCGAGTCCAAGAGCTTTCCAAAGTAAAGGTGGAGGTAAGCCTCGATAATCAGAACTTTATGCTTTTCAATGAATATTCTGGTTTCGTGGCTGAAAAAGGAAAAGCCGCTTGGGCAGAAATTGACTTAAAGGCGATTAAGGCAAGATATTTTCGAATCACCCCATCCTATGACGGATGGGGTCACCAATGGGGAGAAGTTGAGTTCTGGGAAATTGCCAACTAATCAGCTCTTTTTCTTTTTATTTCCAAGATCCATAAACATGGTCAGTGATGAGTGACTTGCCATTACCTCCTCATCAATTGGCTCCTCCAGTACATCTAAAAAGGGCCCAAGGTTTTTTTGATTTAGAAATGTTTGAGGATGTGCAGGTAGAACTACGGGCAGTTCCTGACATCATGCCTTGGTCCAAGCAAAAGAGGGCACTGCTTACATTCTTGTATCAGGAGCTTGCGGACTGGTCTATGATGCAATCTTTTTCCAGTAGTCTACGCTCCGACTTTCCAGAAGAAGTGGAATGGTGGGTGTCAGAAGCCTACGCTACGAGGCGGGCGAAATCTGTAGGGGAAGCCAGGCAAATATTGTTAGATGGACTGGTGAATCACTGTGAAAGTGCGATTATACGCTATAATCTAGCTTGTTATGCGTCACTTTTAAACAGTCCGGGAGAATGTTTGGATTTATTGAAGGAGGCGGTTCACCGAGATGCAAAATATAAAATGATGGCATTAGAAGATGAAGATCTTAAGCCAGTCCATGCGGCTCTACTTCAAATGGGGTGGGGGAAGAATATCGATTGAGTAAGTCAAAAAAAAATCTTGGCTACAGTTTGATAGAACTTTTGGTAATTCTTTTAATCATTGGGATTTTATGTAGTATTTTATTGGTCAGTTTTTTTTATGTACAGGAGAAACAGAATGAAAAAAAAGCTTATCTTGAGCTTTCAGCCTTAGAGGTTGGGATAACTAGTTATTTTCGAGAGTTTGGAGATTTCCCGAATTGCCCTGAAGGAGTTTGTACCCCGGGAGAATGTTTATTTCTATCTATGGTTGGGTTTCATAATGCTAAAGGCGGGTTGGAAATTCCACCCCAACGGTCATCTTTGCCTGTGGGATTATTTGGCTTTGACCCGGTAGTTTTCGATGTAGCGGAAATCCCTGACTTTTCTCACAGTGATGGAAATTCTCTGAAAGTTTGGGTATCCAACATTTTAGCTAAAGATCCAAGCTTTCTTGATCCTTGGGGTAATGAATATCAATACGAGTATCCGAGAAAAGACAGGGTAGGGGGCTATAAAATTTTTTCCTTAGGACCGAACGGAGAAACAGGAGGAAAGTTTTCGGAGGATGATATCTTTCCTTTGTAGTTTTTTTCTTAAAGTTTTTCTTAGAAAGCAGTCGAGCCTTGATCCAGTAGTCTTTGGCGAATGATTCGGAGGGGTTCGTTTTCTGTACTATTGGGATACTGTTCGAGCAGAAGATCAATGTCAGTGAGAGCGTTTTCAAGCTTACCTGAAATATAAAAAATCATCGCACGTTGGGCTCGGGAATAACGGTCTTCGGGTGAAATAGCTAGGATGGTGTCAAGGTATCTAAGTTGAGATGCTGGGTCGTTTTCTTTTTCAGCAATCTGTACAAGGTTACGAAGCATTCGTTTTATAATATCTTTTTTCGCAGATGGCTCGAATACAAGATCCTTAAGTTTAAATCCAGATAACTTGGCAGCTTGGCTGCGGTTAATGATTTCCCCGCCAAAAGGATCAATGATTAATTCTTTAGGCTCCTGTTGTTTATTTTTACCCTGATCATTGATGGATACTGGTTCTTGGTATATAGCTAAAAAGTGCCCCGGGATACCCAGCCCAGAAACATTTAAATTAAGCCTGTTTGCCAATTCGATGAAGAGAACGGAGAGAGTCACGGGCAAGCCCTCCCGATCGTCCATAACTTCGTTCATGTAGCTATTAGAGCGATGATGGTAGTCGAGAGTACTTCCATGAAATCCCATTTCAGTGAAGAGCTGTTGTACAAGAATTCTGACCCTCTGCTCGTCGTTTGCATCTCTGGGGAAAACCGCCTGTATGTTATCCGCTAAGAGGTCTGCCCTTTTAAGATAGTCGTCGAGATTAAAATGTTCGTTATCCAGGCGAGCGATGAGAAGGGCAGACCTTAATAGGTCGATCGAGTTTTCATTTTCGTGGTTTAGAGATTGTACCAATTCTGCGATGACTAACCGTTCTCGAACTTCTTGGGCAAGCCATTCAACTTTAATGGATTTCTGCCTTAACTCTTCAGAATAATCTTCAAGAATCTGTGGTGCAGTTTCTCCGATTTCTATAATCTGCTGTACTTCTTTGTCATCTACATTTGGGTATCGCGAAAGGTCACGAGTAAGCTTGCGAACTTTATCGCGCGATTTAAGGCTAATTTTTTTTGATGGAAATCTTTTGGCAACGCGAAAATTACGAAAGGTGGCAGTGGGTTCCCGAAATTTACAAAGGCCAACGAATCCGCTTGTTTTCTCAAAGTCTAATACATCAATCACAACCTCCTTGTTTACAGAACAAAGGATACGACCATTTTCTTCAAACTTAACATGAATATGATTCCATTTTCCTGGTAAGTAGGCCTGGTTTTCAACGGTTTTAATAATGTTCCAGCTGTACACACTGGGACCCACAAAGTGAGTGAGCCTAAGGGATCCGTTTGTTGGATAAAATCCGTAGTGAGATCCATCTTTATCCGAACAGAAAACAAGGCCTGCCGCACCACTGTCATCATCAAGTTTGACTTCAACTTCCAGCTCGAAGGGTGCGGAAATTAACCCATTTTGATTGAGGCATAGCATACGGCCACCAAATCCATTACCAAACCCAGTCGCCCGAATTTCTCCAGCTCTTTGCTTCCATGAACCCTCCATCATTGCCTTCCATTGTAATTTATCCAGAGTGCCAATGGTTAGCCATTTATGGAAAGGAATTGGGGTTGTTTTTTCGCTGATTAAGTTTTTTAAGGCATTAACGGGTACTCCAAAGCCCATCGCTCCACCCGATTTAATCGATAAAATGGATACGACTTCTCCCTCTAAATTAATCACCGGACTTCCACTGCTCCCAGGTTCAATGGGAACTGCTACCTGGATCATGGGGCGGCCATCCCCAAATTCTAATTCACGGATTGCGGCAATTACCCCTCGACTGACACTGAAGCTGTACCCCAATGGGTTACCCAGGGAAAGGATGGTTTCACCTGCCTTGAGTATTGATGAGTCTCCAAGAGATAGTGGAACCAGGTTGTTGGCATCAATTGTAAATAAGACCAAGTCCTGGGCACGGTCTATGGAGGCAATACTCGTGGGTCGAAAGCTTTTACCGTCTGCAAAGCGAACCTTGAAATCCCGGTGTTCTCCAATGACATGAAAGTTGGTCGCGATCATCCCGTTTTCAGAAACTACAAATCCGGTGCCTCTTCCACCTTCTCGACCCACTCGATCCACGCTCTCAATCACAACAACCGATGGCTTAATTGAAGCAGCCAATTGCTGGAAATTAAACTTACCTTGATCCCTAGCAAAATCAGAAGCTTGGCGGGTATTATTGCTCTCCCCTGGTTGTGCTGCCAAAGGAAAAGATAGCAACAGAAATCCAGCAAACTGCAGGGTAAAAAGGAACCGAATATGAGGCTTCATAAACACATCCACTATTGAAGCGAGTAAGTAGGGGATGGCAAACGAAAGAATGTTCTGGTTACCTCTTAGGTAAAGCCTGCTCGTAGTCTTCTAGAAGTGCTTGCGCTTGCTTATGTTTTTCCTGTTCCATTTTTTGAAGTTTAGAAATCTCTTCATGAATTTGGTTGATCGAAGTGAGAGCAGACTGGGTACGAATTTTTTTATCTTTGATAATCGCTGGCAATTTGCCCTTTTGACCAATCAATCCATGCAGAGTTTCTTGAGCCTGTTTATGATCAGTAGAGGTAAGCCTAGTTTGTTCTTTTTGGCTTTTCAAATTGGATGTAAAATTGGAAATTTTCTGATTTAAATTATGGAGGGTGTTGGCTAAACCCTCTTTGTTTCCCCCCTTATTCAGTCCCTCGGTTTGTTCGATTATTTGCAAAGTATTTGCCAGTTTCTTTTCTAACTCCTTTTCTCTGATGATGCTTTCTTGATGAATTGCTTGTTTTGCTACGGTTTCTTCCCTCGCCTTAGTTATATTGTTGGGCAAATTGAATAATTGTTCTGCTTTCTGGTCGAGCACCTGCAACGCTAAGTTGTAGGTATTTTCTAGATCAGCCAATTGCCTGTTTTCTATCTTGATTCGATTTTTTATTTCGTGTTTTGTGGCGAGGACTTTGTGTCTTTGAGTATTTATTTTTTCAGCTTTCCACTTCTTTATATCGTATAGCAGTGATTGGCTTTCCACCTCTGCTTTTTGGAGAAGTGTGACGGAGGGGATGGCGTTTTCCTTCCTTGAATCTACCCCTTTCCCCAAACTCTCCTTTTTTTGGTGGAATTGAGTGACCTGGCTTTCTATCTGTTGTGTTGAGTCAAGCAGAGGTGAAATTTTATTTCTCTCCGATATTATCCTTTGTTGAACTTGTGAAAGTTTCAGTTCGTAAGCACGGATGCGTTTTTTTATAGATGGCGGATTACTTTGTAATGAACCGTATTGCTTACCATCCAATGGGTTCCAAACCGTGATATTTCCCGTCCACTCCGCGGCTACAATTCTCTGTCCATCTTGTGAAAACCTGGATTCTGTGACAATATCCTTAAAGCCTGAAATCGTGGTAATCTCCTTCCCGTTGTTATCCCAGTAGACTACTCTTTTATCTCGGCCGGAGGAAATGATATTGGCTTTTTTATCAAAGTGGGCCGAGAGGACACCACCCGGGTGAGCCTCCCAATCTTTTATTTTTTTCCCACTTATCATTTCCCAAGTATGTAAGGTTCCATCTTCGGAGGAAGAAAGAAGGATGTTACCATCAGATCTCCAGCTTAGATCGGTAATTTCTGCCTGATGCCCGGAAAGCGTGTAAAATGGATTTCCGGTTTCCACTTCCCAAATATGAAGTCCACCATTTCTATCCCCCGTTGCCATTAGGATCCCGTCGGGTGAAATCGCAACCTGGGTTACCCACTCGGAGTGCTTGCTTATATCATAGAGAACCTCCCCTGAGCCCAGATCAAAGACTTTTACGATTTTTGATGTTCCTCCAATTGCAATCAATGACTGGTCTGGGTTGATATCGGTGGTTAAAATTGAATCCTTTTCCTGACCCAGGGTAATCATTCGTCTACCCGATTGAATATCCCAAGCAACCACTTGTCCGCTTTTCCCACCTTTTCCTCCACTGGCAAGAAGTAAGGAGCCATTTTTACTAAATGCAAGAGATTCAGCAAACCCTTCAGGGTAGGGTAATATGGCTTGAAGTTCTAATGTTTCGGTGTGATAAATTAAAATTTGTTTTGGACATGCGATCGCGATTAGGGGAGACCAAGGGGCGGTCTCCATTGCGGATGGGGTAAATCCTCTTTCAGTTATTAGAAAGGGCTCAAGATTTAAGCTTCTCGGCATGGGAGGCGGACCCTTTGGCTTGCCTAAGTCATTTGTTTTTAATTCCAAGGCAATGGTTGGTGCCTTTTTTTTCATAGGCTTGCCAGAAGCGGTTGGAAGCAAGCCTTGATCAATCCAGGTTTTAATCAGCTTGAGCTGCTCATCGTCAATTGCTTGACCACGAGGTGGCATATGAGGTTCTTTCTGGTGGGAGGCGAGCAGATAGAGTGAACTATTATTACTGTTTTTAGGTACTACCACATCGCCTGAACCTCCTCCATTTATAACATCATTTATACTCGAAAGAATTAGGCTTCCTTTTGCTTTCTCAGGGTTGTGGCAGGAATTACAGGACTGGTCCAGGATTGGAAGAATATCATCCTGAAAATTCGGCCTCTCGGGACTGGCACTTAGAACTAGCAGTGAAGCAAGGAATGTAAGGGATGAAAAAGTGGGCATGGTGACAAAATTATCCTACGCAGCAACCCGGGTTTAGTGGTTAAAAACAAATTCTTTGGAATTTAACAGAGCCCAAAAGATATCGACTAGGCCCTTTTCTTCCTCTCCAGTGGTAATGGTTTGGAGAAGATTCTGAAGCTCCTTTGGAGTTGGGCTTCTGGAGTAGCACCGATGGTATAACCATTGAATAATCTCTTCTGCAGATTGACCTTCTTTAAGAAATGTCGAGATTACTTTACCTTGGGTAACACGCTTATTTGTAGTTTCTCCATTAAGGAGATGAAGAGCCTGGGACAAACTTGGTTCCATAACCACCTCGCAAGAGCACACGGATTCTCGCTTAGCCCTACCAAAAGTAGTGAGGAAATAATTATTAACTTTACCGTTTGCAATCTGCACAGCTTTTGCGCCGAGAGGGAGTCCCGGGAATTTATTTTTGGTTTCTGTAACTTGAGATATTACATCTAGAAGGATCTCAGCACGCAGGCGTCGCATGGTTGACCGGGCAAAGTTTCGTCGATCATCTTGGTTCGATTGAGTGGTTTGGGTCGACAGTTGGTAGGTTCTAGAATTGCAAACATCTTTCACCAGCTTTTTGAAATCATATTTGTAGGTGGTAAATCGACGGGCTAGTTCATCTAGGAGTTCTGGGTTGGCGGGTGGGTTGGATACCCTGACATCGTCAACGGGTTCAATAATACCCTGACCAAAAAAATGGGCCCAGACAAGATTAGCCAGGTTTTTCGCAAAGAATGGGTTTTCTGGCGAAGCGAGCCAATTCGCTAACACTTCCCTACGATCAACATCTTTTGGGATTTCAGGGGCATGACCGCCAAGGAACTTCGGTGGCATGGGTTTTTTGTGAACTGGATGATTGATTTCGCCCTTTTTGCGGTTGTAAATAACTTGTTCTCGAGGGTCGGCCCCCCGTTTTCTACCCACTTGACTAAAGAAAGATGCAAAGGAGTAGTAGTCGTCCTGGGTCCATTGATCGAATGGGTGATTGTGGCATTGAGCGCATTGAATCCTCATGCCCATAAATACTTGAGCAACATTTTCAGTAATTTTAAGATTATCTCGCTCAACTTGATAATAATTGGTGGGTGGGCTAACAAAAGTGCCACCTTTGGAAGTGATTAACTCCTTCACGATTTGATCCATAGATACATTGTTGGCAATGCGATCTTTTAGCCAATTGAAGTAAAGAAGGGTCGCCTTGTAACTCATTCCCTGATTTGCATCGGTCTGGATTTGTAAGAGTTCTGCAAACTTCATAACCCAAAGCTCAGTAAATTCCTTGCGTTCAAGGAGTTGGTCAATGAGATGACTTCGCTTGGCAGGTGATTTGTCCTCGAGGAATTTTTTGAGTTCTTTTACGCTTGGCAGCATACCCGTGATATCTAAGTACACTCGTCGGATAAAAACTTCGTCTGAGCCTATTGGAGAAGGCGTGATCCGTAACTTGTCGAGCTTGTTATGGATCAGTGCATCAATGTAGTTAAACTCTGCGATTTTGGGCCGAGTATAATTCAGATCCTCAGGAATCACAATGGTTTGTATGCCTACAGTGAAGACATTGAAGCGTGCGATGACAAAGGCCTCGCCTCGCTTGCCTGCCGTGATTTTCCCTTCATCATCTACAGCTGCAGTTTGTTCGTTATTTGACTGAAATACAGTCAAAGAGGTCACATCGCGAGTGGTTCCGTCAGAGTAGTGTGCCAGAACGGTTACCTGTTGGGTCGCCCCTTTTCCTTCCATGAGAAGAGAAGAGGGGAATAACTCAACTCGCTCGGGCGTGGCTACATCTTCCGAGTCCTTGGGTGCCCCGGCTTTTAGCCATTTGTGTAAGGTATGCCAATGGGTGCTCTCTTTATCGAAAAGCTTTCCTCCGGTGTGAGGCACAGCACCTACGGCTTTTTCTAAGAGCATGCTTTCTTCAGGAAGGGCGAGATTAATCCTTCGGGTTCCTTGCTCACGGGTGATTCGGTAATGGTCTCCAACGGGGTCATAGCCGAATAGAGAGAGCATAAAGCGGTCTTGGCCGCGTGCAGATCCGTGGCAGGAACCAGTGTTGCAACCTGCTTTCATGAAGATTGGCATTACATCCAGCTTGAAACTAACTTCCCTGTTTTCCTCACACTGGCTAATGGAAACAGGTACATCTACTTTGAGATTTCGGTAGCTTACACTCAGCTTGGTTTTACCATTTGAAATTGGGTAAACGGTGGCATCCTGAATTCTTATAATCTCAGGGTCTTCAATCTTGAAAGATGATTCAAAAGTGACATCACGAGTGACGCCATCTGCGTATTTTGCGAGAATAGTGTAGGCATTAAAATCCTGTGCGTATTGTAAGGTGATGGACGGAGGAAATGCTTCAAGACTCAGGAGTTTTTTGTTGGATGCTTTGGCTCGTAAGCCAAGTTGTTCTGTTGAAAGTGCTTGTAGTGGCTGCCCCGAAGGCCATGATCCGCCTGTTTGTACCCATTTCCTGAGGATATTTTTTTGATCTACTGAAAGGGGGTGGTTATCTGGGGGCATCGCATCATCATCAGAAGGGTCGAGGTGAGTGCGTTCAATGATGAGGCTATCCAATGAATTTCCGGGAGTAAGGGCAGGTCCAGAATTGCCGCCTTTAAATGCCCAGTTTTTGGTGTCAAGTCGAAGCCCACCTTTTGAGCTTTTAGGACCGTGACACTCAATGCAATTACCTTCTAAGATAGGACTTACTTTTTCCCGAAAGAAAGAAGTAGAGGATGATTTTTTCTGATCGGTGTGAGGGGAGAAATCGTTTGTTTCAATAGAACGATTATTTTCTCCACCGATTGTTAAATGAACAAACAGTAAGGAAAGTAAAAAATAAGAGAGAGTATGAAGCGGGCGATCCAGCATATTCTTGGTTTACCTAGTTTTGGATTTTGCCTTCATTCTTAACTGTTCGAGCCGGCTGATGGCTTTCGTTTTTACCTGGGGCTTTGACACATATTTTTGGGCCTTGGCTATTTTTTTTGCCTTAGGGGGCGGCTTATCTATTCGGATCTGACCACCTTGACCTATGGTTTGAACAATCATGGAGTTTTGAAAAGGAATTTTGGCAAAGCAGAAAAGGTTTTTGGTGATGCCAAGCTGTGCCTCTTCTGAGACCTCTATGGGAAAAGAAATCAGAGAAGAATTTGTATCAAATGAGAGGGTGGGGCAGGCGGTAAAAGGAGGTAAGCCTTTGAGCTCAATTTGGCCCTCCCCTGAAAAAGGCCTTAGAATAGAAAGGTTACAGGTCAGGGTTCCTTTATCTCCTTTTTGGATGGCTGTCATGGTAAGTTTTCCCAAAGCATACGGCTCCTCTATACTGAGTTCAATAAAGTCAGAAGCTGAGAGTAATGACCCTCCGCTTTGCGCCTTCGCTTCGCCCTGGACTGCGATTTTCCATCTTCCTGTTTCAGCATTACTATTGGCTGTAAGGGGATAAAAACCAGTTGAATGAGTGCCATTAATTTTGATACTGGATCGAGCTCCCAAGCCAGGAGGGCGGGCTAATATCTTTACAGTTATATCTTCGGTGAAGTTCGCATCTCTGAAAACCTCGACTTTTAGATTCATAGAACCGCCTTTGACAATGGGCGTTTTGGGCGGGTGTAATTTTACTGTAAAAGGAACAGGGTCAACTACAGCAACAGGGAGTCTATGAAAATTGGAGTCATAGTAGCACTGGTTGTTGGGGGGGCCATAAACGAGTTCTACCTGGTGGTTAAATCCTCCAGAAATTTCTTTTTCTTTATTTTCATTTTTATGAACTAATTTTAACTTAGACAAAGACGCTGATTTAGTTGCATCAGCTGAGGCCTCAAAAAGGAGGGTGACCGTGTTGAAATTATTTGGACTAGTGGGGGCGGTCATGGAAACTTTCGGTGGGAGATTGTCGGCTATCAAATCAATCGCTCCACTAAAATTTTTCCTATTTAATGAAAGCACTGTTGCCGCCTTACCACCTTGTGGAATGGGGATCATTTGACGTGATTGAGAATCACGATTTCCGAACTTTGGGATCGAACCTGAAATTTTAGCCGTAATACGTTCAGTTTCTATTCGGTAGACATGTCTCGGACTGCCTCGGTCCAAATGATCGCGGATGCGAAGAATATACTCTCCATCCTTGGGGAAGGTCTGGGTAATGAGGCTGTCAGGACCTTTATCGGCATCATCATTGCCCCGTATAGATTTGCCGCTTGCATGGTATAAATTTAAGACGGGGTCTAAAGGTGATGCAATCGAGCGGGCGTGAGCCCGGATGTAGAACCGATCTCCCTTTTTGGCCGAGAAACGAAAGTAATCCATATCGCCTTCCTTTTCGATCACACCATCGAAGGCGAGGGGAAGCGTTAACTTCGTGATCATTGCTTCCTTTATAAGATTGTTTGGTTCTCTTTCTTTAACAGAAGGGTAATGGGTTATACGCAGAAGATTTGGGCTGGGTGAAAATAAGCCATTTTCCTGGTGGTGGAACGCAAAAAGTGAATCAGATGTGGGTGGAATGGTTATATTTTTCTCGAAATCACCAGTAGGGTCCCCAATAAATTTAAACTCGCGTGCAACTCCGGATTGGCCGCCTGCGGGAAAAGCAACAAGGGGTCGAGGGAAAGTGCCAACATGTAAGCGGTAGTGAAAGGCTTTACCCCCTTTGTAGGAAGAGTCTCTTACCTCAATTCTGAATACCCCATCATAAGGAGCAAGAATGCTAAGCGTACTGTCTTGAAGAAGAAGTTCAGAGTCATCATTGGAAGCAATTTCAAAGCGTTTGTTGTCGATAATTGCTAGGTAGGGATCAAAAAGAGGACCTGATAAGCGAATGGCTTCAATTTCAACACTTATTCTTTGTCCTTTCGTTGCATTGATTTGGAAATAATCAACATCTTCATTTGAGCAAATGCCATTGACTGTGAAGTTTAAAGGAATCGGCTGGGCAGATGCAAAAGATGAGTTTGGCTCGATTTCTTTTAAATTCTTAAAAGAGCCAACCCAAAAGGTGACGAGATTACTTATTCCTTTGTCGGTGCACAACCGAACTTCATGCTGCCCAAGTGAAGCATCCGGAGCGATTTGGAATCGGACCTGTACATTTTTTCCGTTGGTCTGCTGGATATCGGTTACGGATAGTCCAGGTTTGTAAAAAAGAAAGCTTGTAGTATCGGTTAATCGCTTTCCTTTGAAGAAAACAATCTGGTCTGTCCCCCTTTGTCCTCCGCGGGGAAGTAAGCTATCAATGAGAGGCTCAGTCCCAAAGGTGAATGAAGCAGTTGCTAGGAGGATTAAGTAAATGAAGGGTGAGATTTTACTCATACAGCTTTAGCTAAAATCAGCACTGAAAGTGATGTAAGCGAGAGGAGGAAGACCAAGTTTTTAAGTGCAAATTAAGTGCAAATTTCTTTTATCACTTTACCACCGTCCACGATTTCCATCGGACGACCTCCGGGAGCCATAAGCTCTTTGTCGGCAACAATTCCGATACGATCATAAATGGTAGATGCGAGATCTTCGACCGAAAGAGGGTTGTCTTCTGGCGCTGTGGCAAAGGCGTCGGACGAACCGTAAATATTGCCTCGTGTTATACCGCCGCCAGCGAGAGCAACGCTAAAAACTCGGGGGTAGTGATCCCGCCCATTGTCTTTGTTGATTTTTGGAGTTCTGCCAAATTCTGAAGAGAGTATGACGAGTGTACTATCAAGCATGCCACGTTCATCAAGGTCGCTGATAAGGGTGGCAAATGCTTTGTCTAGTTGAGGTGCTTGTTTGCTGAAGCCAGTTTCAATATTCTGGTGGTGGTCCCAACCGCCATAAGTGAGAGAAACAAAGCGAACCCCAGATTCTACAAGTCTTCGGGCAAGTAGCATGCGTAAGCCAGCCTCATTCTTACCATACCTTTCTTTAACCTTTTGGTTTTCCTTAGACAAATCAAAGGCTTCTTTGGCTTCTTTTGAATTGATCAGGGAGTAGGCGTCTTTGTAAAATTTGTCCATTGCATCAAGCCCATCTGAGTTTTCTTTAGACCTGAAATGAGAATCAACCATTTTTAAAAGATTTTTTCTGTCTGCAAATCGATGGTCAGAAATATCTTTTGGTAGGGAGAGGTCCCGGACCTCAAACTCTTTCTTTGCCGGATCTGATCCGACACTAAAAGGTCCAAAGGAAGAGCTCAGGTATCCACTACCCGCAAATTCATTAGGAACTCTAGGAATACAAACATAAGGGGGTAAGTTTTTACGACTTCCCAGTTCGTGGGAAACAACGGACCCAAAACTTGGGAACTTTATAGCAGGGCTCGGTTTGTACCCAGTGAACATATTGTGAGTTCCTCTTTCATGAGCAGCTTCACCATGGGTCATCGATCTGCATATCGTCAGTTTATCTGCAATTTTTGCAGATTCCTGAAAGTTTTCACTAAAGTGAATGCCTGGGATTTTAGTTTTTACGCTACCAAAGGGTCCACGATATTCGAGGGGAGCATATGGCTTCGGGTCCCAGGATTCTTGGTGGGCCATGCCACCAGGTAAATAAATGTGGATGACATTCTTGGCCGGGCCTTCCACGGACTTATAAAATTTCTGAGCACCTTGGGCTTTCATTTGTAAAAAGTCACCGAGAGAGAGGCCAAGCCCACCTAGTAGGCCTATATGCATAAAACTACGCCTAGAAAAATCGAATGGTAAGTATGAACTGCGTGAAAACTTCATAGGCAAAACTTTAAGAATATTACTTTGTGTAGTAACAAATGTAACGACAAGTGAATTTTATCCCTTTTCCCCAATTTTTTTAAGGCAGTCTTATGACCGAGAATAATGTTTCTATGCACGACGTCTGAACGAAAAGATAAAGACGAGTCTAATTTTTTTTTGTTTCTAAAAATTTTACTAGCTTGGGGTAAGCTACCCTTTTTTGGCTTGCAGAGGCATAATTGCCGTAAAGTAAATAAATATAGCCGTGATGTGTAAGCGTACTTTTCAACAAAGTGTAGCTCTATGTAATCAATTCGGTTACAAAAGAAATACCAAGCCAAAGACATTACTTTGGAAATAAGGCAGAGCGGTATCATAATTCATACAAATTTCCCGAATCGTAACTCTAAGTAAAGGACCAGGTTGATCTTTTAATTTCGGTCCCACGGTTGCAAGAAATAGAAGAAAACTACTCTACAGAGTGTGTTAATGAACTACCCGATACCAAGAAGTACAGGTATGATATCGCTCTTTTATTCTTCGGCATTGATGAACTGCCAACAGAGGATTTTAGAAGCGTTGCCAATCTTTGATTTTATCGGGGAAAGATTATTTGCACCATCGTGCTGTGTTCTATCTGGAAAACTACTTAAGGGCGTGTAGCAGGCAAGGTGCTTAATGAAATCTGTTGCTGTGCGGAGAGATGAAAAGTGTAAGATATGTGAAAAGTTTACAGCAAAGGGAGTTGTTCAGATTCAGGAGGTTTCTCCTCGTCAGGATCGTATTCAATATTAGTAGCAAAAGAAGCCGGTAGAGTTTTTTTGGTTCGGATGCCCATAGTCTTGAGTTTTTCAACTTGGCCGACCAAATTCCCAGGGCCATTGGATAGCTGGCTTATTGCCTTATGATGTGCTTCGCTTGCTTTACCTAATACCTTACCTACTTCTTCCATATTGGAAAGGAATCCTACAAATTTATCGTAAAGTAAACCCGCCCGCCTGGCAACATCGTGAGCATGCTTGTTTTGCTTCTCCAACTTCCAAAGATTTGCCACAGTTTTAATCGTAGCCATGAGTGTGGAAGATGTAACCAAAACAATTTTGCGGTCAAAAGAGTATTGATAAAGGTCTGGGTCTTGAGACAGGGCAGCACCAAATGCTGGTTCAATCGGAATAAAAAGCAAAACAAAATCAGGGGTATTTATCTGTTCGATAGCGGAGTAATCTTTTTCGGCAAGCTCATCCACATGTTTTTTTAAGGATTGGAGGTGTTCTTTTTCAGCCTGCTTTTTGACAGCTGCGTCATCGCTTCCAATCGAGCGCTCGTATGCGGTTAGGGACACTTTTGCATCGACTACAATTGCTCGGTTTTCCGGTAGCCTGATGATGGCATCTGGCCGTTGGCGGTCAAAGGTTTCTTGCATGGAAAACTCCAGGCCTTTTACCAAGCCAGAGGCTTCCAATGTTCTTTGAAGAATGAACTCTCCCCAATCACCTTGTTTTTTCGAGTCTCCCTTTAATGCAGTGGTTAAGTTTCGAGCTTCCTCACTAAGCTGAGATTGTGCATTTTGTAAATTACCAAGAAATTCTTTTAGAGACGCATGCTGACTCAGGTCTTTTTCGTGAATGTCTTCGACTTTTTTACGAAAATTTCGCAGGTCTTTGTCGAGAGGCTCAAGTAAAGACTTTATATTTTGTTTATTGGATTCAGTAAATTTGGCACTCTTCTGATCGAGTATTTTATTGGCAAGATTTTCGAACTTTTCCTGCATCTGTTCGGTTGCATTCTTTTGGTCATTGAGTTGTTTTTCCAGTTTCTGGTTTAGTTCTTCATTAATGGTTTCGTACTTGATTCTTTCAAAATCAGATTGTTTCAATTCTGCCCGCAACTCAGTTTCTGTTTTCTTGGATTGAATGAGTTGTTCGCTCAGGGAAGAATTTTCTGCCTTGAAAGTCTGCAGGGTTGAAGATTCCTTGCGGAACCGAACAAGGAATAAAACAAGAATTCCGATTCCGATTCCAAACCCAGCAAGACCATACACCACAAAATCCATTTATAACTTAGATGCTCTGTGTCTGGGTTTTGTCAAGAACGAGAAGAGCACAGAGATAAAGGGAAGGATGGGGAGTGAGGTAATCACGAGCTATATGCTTACCACTCTCGTACCCTTGACGACTTCAAAGCCCTCAAAGTGAGGGTGATTCCTATACAGGTGGCCACGAGAACCGGCACCTTCGTGGGCTTTTCGAAATGCTTCAGACTTTGTCCAATCATCGAAGTGGCGTTCTGAATCCCAAAGGGTGTGAGACGCGTAGAGTGTGAAATCTTCCAGATTGGGGCCCTTTAACAGGTTGAATTGTTGGAAGCCTGGGATCTTTTCCAGGTAGGTAGTACGATTTTTCCAGATTGCTTCAAATTCTTGCTCATGTCCCTTTACAACTTGGAAACGGTTCATTGCGATGAATGGATTCATATTCTGTACATAAACAGTCAAGCTCATGATGACAACTTTTTCAAAGTTTTGAAGCAGTTTGTATTACTTGGCACTTAGAATTGGAAATTGCCCTTAACTTTGCTTGTAGTCGTTGCAACCACTTGAGGATGTTGTTTGGGGTGTTGATTAAATCGCAACTCTTTATCTCAAGAGAAATGGAATTTCCCATTGCCATGAATGGGCAGATAGTAAAAGAAAAGAAATGGATAAGTGGAAGATTGGTTTTGGACTATACTGCGGTTTGGTTCTTTATGTTTCAAGTATGAGCCCGGGAGAAATACCCGATGGTGGTATTACCGTATCAGATAAGGCCCTGCACATGGTGGAGTACGGGATTATGGGTATTTTGGGGTGGGCTGCTTTTGGCCGTGGTGGGGCCGGTTTCCCTTGGGGCTTGTTAGCCTTTTGTGTATGCTTTGGGATCGGTGATGAATGTTTTCAGGATTGGCTCGATCATGCTCGCACTCCCGATGTGTGGGATTCAGCTGCAGACGCCGCCGGTGCTTTTATCGGATTACTTTTATCGATGGTTTTTTGGAAAAGATAGTTTTTTTAATCGAAACAGCTTTGACCTTGCTTTGTTTGCAGAGGTGTTAAAAAAAAATGAATGGACAGATTAAACATAGAAAAAACATCAGTATGTAGCCAGACAACCACGCGGCGTGGGTTATTTAAGGGCTTGGGGGTCGGTGTTGCCTTGGGAGCGTTGAATGGTTCTGTAGCATCGGGGGACAGTCCTGAGGAAAAAAAGAGGGGTATTAGAAATGGACGCCTCAAGCAGTCAGTTGTTTCATGGTGCTTTGCTGATTATTGGAGCGTTGAAGAGACCTGCATACAGACCAAACGCTTAGGGTGTCAAAGTGTTGAACTTATTAATTCCAAGCATTGGCCGGTTTTAAAGAAGCACGGTCTAACCTGTGCGATTTCTGGCATACCCGTAGAAGGAAAGCCTTTTATCAAGGGATTCAATAATCCTGATTACCATGGTTGGCTGTCTCAAGCGACCAAGCAAGCCATCGACGAATCTGCCCAATTTGGTTGTCCAAATGTAATTGCTTTCACTGGGTACAAGGAAAAATTCTCTTCGGAAGAAGGAGCAAGAAACTGCGTAAAAGGACTCAAAGAAGTGGCTGGTTATGCGGAAAAAAAGGGGGTGACTATATGCTTGGAAATGCTGAATTCAAGAGACGGAACAGATCCAAATAAAGGTCATCCGGGTTATCAGGGTGACCACATGGATTATTGCCTCGATATTGTGAGAAAAGTGGGTTCATCAAGGGTGAAACTTCTCTTTGATATTTATCATGTACAGATTATGGATGGAGATATTATTCAACGAGTCCGAGAGTGTGGAGATTTCATTGGACACATCCATACGGCAGGAAACCCAGGGCGTGGGGAACTTGATGATAAACAGGAAATTAACTATCCTCCAATTATGAAAGCTCTTTTGGAGATTGGTTATAAGGGGTATATCGGTCAGGAATTTATACCTACTCGCGACCCAGTTAAAGGTCTGGCTGAAGCCGTCGAACTTTGTGACATTTAATATTCTTTTGCTTTAAAGTTTTTCGGTCTTGATTTAATACCCTGTGGTTAATCATAAGATAACACCAATGCGTTTTATCGATTTGTTTTGCGGGGTGGGTGGGTTCAGGCAGGCTCTAGTTAGTCTCGGCCATGAGTGCGTATTCTCCTCAGATAACGATAAGGATGCATGCCACTCGTACGAAATAAATTATGATGAATGTCCCAAGGGTGACATTTCTCAAATTCCGGAGGCTGACATTCCTGCCCATGATATTTTATGTGCCGGCTTCCCCTGCCAACCGTTTAGTATATCGGGAAACCAAGAAGGTTTTGGTGACGCAAGAGGTACCTTGCTACACGAGATTTTACGGATTGCTCGTTCGCATCAACCTCCAGTTTTGTTCTTGGAAAATGTAAAAAACTATCGAAGCCATGCAGGCGGTGAAACTTTGAAGAAAACACTGCAACTTCTTAGCAGAGCAAATTATCATGTGCATTATAAAATTCTTAATGCTTCTAACTTCGGAGTGCCTCAAAAAAGGGAGCGAATTTATTTTGTCTGTTTTCGAAAAGACTTAGATGCTGCTGAATTTTCTTTTCCTGCAGCAACAAATAGAAAGATTTCTCTGGAAGATGTTTTACTTGCATCGGGTGATTCTAGGCTGGAGAGTTTACTTATTGAGCGGGCAGACTTAACCCTGAAATCTCAATTGCCGAAAGAGGTTGAAAACCGTCCGCTTAGAATTGGGACGGTGGGTAAAGGAGGTCAAGGTGAGCGGGTTTATAGTGTAAAAGGACATGCGATAACCCTGTCGGCTTATGGAGGTGGGATCGGGGCAAAGACAGGAATGTATTTAATAGATGGTAGCATTCGCCGATTACATCCCATCGAATGCCGAAGGTTAATGGGCTTCTCTGAGGATTTTAAACTGCATTATCGGCCCAATGTATGTTACAAGCAATTTGGGAATTCGGTGGTGGTACCGGTTGTTAGGCAAATTTTTAAAGCTGTGCAGTCTGTGGTGACCAAAAAAGTAGTACTTACAACTTAATCTTCACATTTTTTAATTAGGCTGAAAATAGACCATGCTTACAAAATCTGCTAAAAATACCGCTGTATGCCTCATCGGATGTGCCATTGGTGACCTGGGTGCAATTTACTTATTTCAAAGATATTATGATCCATCGGGAATTCCTGAAGAAATGTGGGGTATGGTCTGGGCGATCGCTATGGTTTCCGGAATTTGTACCAGCATTGTTCTCGAAACCATCATCCTTTGGGGACAAATGGGTCCCAGACGGGCCTTTACCACCGCTATTGGGATGAGCTTGATTTCAATGATTCTGATGGAACTCGCTATGAATATCGCAGACTTTGCGATGATGGGAGAGCCGATGATTACGCTTAAGGTACTTCCATTTACCTTAGGTGCTGGTTTTTTGGCTGCTTGGCCTTATAACTTTTGGCGACTTAAAAAATATGGTAAATGCTGTCATTAATTGATGATTTCTTTTCCTTGATCTTTGTAGGAATTACCTACTATGGTTTGACCTGAAATGAAGCTATTGCACCGCGAAGATGTTTTGGAGGCAGGGTATGATCTACCGAATACAGGTTTGTGTGCAAATATTGGGGTTCCGGAAATGGAAGCTCTCCGTTTTGGCGGTGAGTGGATTCTAGCAGAAGATGAAACTTTAGTTTCCGATGGCCATGAGCAACGATACCTTTACATGGTGGTGACTGGTGAAGTTGCCATAACCAAAATTAACGACCAAGGGAAGTCGCAACAAATAGCCACCCTTGGGACTGGGGCCGCTTTCGGTGAAATGGCTTTTCTTAGCGGAGGAGTTGCCTCTGCCAATGTTCAGTCTATTGGGGAAACCATTTTATGGCGTTTTGATCATGAACGCCTGCTTGGATTTATTGGAGAGCACGGCGTTGCCGGTGGCCAACTTTGTCTTAATGTAGCAAGCATTCTCTCCGGACGTCTTGTTGACGGCAATAAGAAAGTCGTCGATATGGGGAAGGAATTGCAATCCTCGCTTGTGCAATTACAGCAAGCTTCCTCGGCCGAAGCAGGAAATGACCAAGCTCTTCGCCAAATGCAGGGCAAAGTTGCCAACATGCAGAATGCTTTTAAGGGAAGCGCTGTAAAAAAATCCTCCAATTTGTTTACGATCGCCGCCACGGTTGTGGCTGTTATCAGTACATTGGGCATGGTCGGACTTTTAGTGTCCATGGATGATTCTTCTGCTCGGGAAGCAGTAACTTTAGCCAAAAAGGTAGAAAAGCTGGAGGCAAATGAAGAATTTTACCTTGGCCTTAAAAAGAAACTAGAAGATGAAAATCAACTACTGGTTGATAGCAGTAAGACATTAGAGGGTGAGAAAGAAAAGCTTGCCTCAAGTATTTCTAGATCCATGGGCGACATTCAGGGACTGAAGGATCAATTACGCACCAAGGAACGAGAACTATCCCAGGCCAAGGATGACATTGTTCGAGCCCAACGGATCATGCCCGAAGCGACCACGGAGAAAACAGAACAGGTTGAACCCGTGGTCACCCAATCCTTGATTGATCAAGCAATGGCATGGTCGAAGACCCATACTACCTTAGTTTTTCCTCTTGCCTTAAAGATAAAAGAAAAAGACATCACATTGCAGGATGCTGCCCAAATGGTGAAGATCCCAGTGAAAATCGGAAGGTCTGTGCGTGCAAAAGGGTATCATCCCCAGTCATCTGACTTTTTAGTCGTAGCGCAAGAGAACAGTGACAAATTTTTGGCAACGATCCGCGTGTCGAATTCGAATTTCATTGACCTTGTTGTGCCTAAGTATCAAGAGCATGCAAATGTAGATCGTGGTCCTGTGAATCCCTTACTCGTAGCTCCAAAGAAAAGAGTGGTTCGGACATCCCCTGTGGTTTCTCCAATCTCTAGTTCTGTTTCTTCAAGCAAGCCAGTATCTCAATTATCCCCAGCCCCTGCAGTTGTAAAAGGAAAAGCCAGTAATCCCCAGCAACCCGAAAATATGTTGGAGATGAGTTCTAGTTCTACGCCCAAGAAGGTGAACACCAGCGATCATGGTGATAACTGTGTCTGTAAGGACTGTAGAGTTAAGAAAATTGGTAAAGGAGGAAGTTTATTTCCTGACCTTTAGGAATTTCCATTACCCTCCAAATAATGCATGAATGACGGCTCCTGCTAAACCAGCAAGTCCTGCAACCAACCAATAAGCTTTCTGGTGATTCCACCGGGAAAGTTTCTCCCATCCTGAATACCAATATACGGACACTTCTTCTCCGTGCCTGAATTTTTGAAGGTCAGCAAGTAAATCAGTTACGGATTGATACCGTTTGTGGCGTCTTTTTTTCAAGGCTTTCAGGCAAACCGCTTCGAGATCCTTAGGGATAAACATTTGCGCCGATTTTTCTCGCGGAAGGGGATAAGTTTCTTCGAGCAGCTTTTTTTTGATTTCTATGATATCTTCTCCTTCCACAAATGATTTAAGGGTAAGCATTTCATACAAAATAATACCCAGGGAAAATACATCGGATCTGGCATCTATACTTTCATCTCCTTGGGCAATTTCTGGCGACATATACATAGGAGTCCCATAGTGTCGGCCAACCGGTGTTAATTGTAAGTCCTTTTTTTCCGGTTCAGGCTGTACATCTTTATCAATAATAGACGCGGTTCCTGTTACTTTCGCTAATCCCCAATCCAGCACATAGACTTCACCAAATTTTCCGATGATTATATTAGCCGGTTTCAAATCGCGATGAATAACCCCTAGATCATGGGCGAATGCCATGGTCTGACAGACTTGGATCAATATATCTAATAAACGGGGTAGGGGGAAAGCTTCGACAACTTCAGGTACTTCTTGCGCAAGGTCCTGAAGGATCTTACGAAGATCTCGCCCATCTACTTTTTTCATAGTGAAAAAAAGCTGACCTTCCCGATCGCGGCCAAGTTCATAGACGGGTAAGGTGCCAGGGTGCTGAATGTTTGCGGTTACACGAGCTTCTCGAAGAAACCTCTTAGTTTCCACATCCGAATTTCGGAGGTCAGTGTGTAAGGTTTTATATGCAACCGTACGGTTGAGGTTTTTGTCCTTGGTTAGGAAAAGCTTGGCGGTGCCACCTTCAGCCAGCATCTTTAATTCCCCATATTTTAATGAACCACTTTTCCAGGCAGTTGGAAGAATGAGATCGGTGACTTCTTGATCTAGATGAGGTTTAATTGGCTCGGATCTAATCATTTAAATTGAATTTACCCAAAGTTTTCTTCTCACGCAAGGGAACAGGTGAACTTATTCACTTCGGGGCATTTTTTGTCCGAGGTGAGAACGGTTTTGAGAGTTGGCTAAATTGATTTGCTTTTGTCTTTCTCGAAGGCTTTCCTTTTTTTCTTCCGTGATAGAATCGACGCACCTTGGACAGCATACACCAAATTCATATTGATCCGAATGCAAGTCCTCTTCCGAAAGGGGCCACCGGCATCCAAAGCATAGCTCGCTTCGCCCATCTTTGAGTCCATGTATGACAGAGACCCGGTGATCAAAAATAAAACATTCTCCCTCCCATTTACTTTCCTCGGGTTGTACATTTTCCAGGTAATTCAAAATACCCCCTTTGAGGTGGTATACATCCTCAAATCCATGGTGAAGTAAGTGGGCGGAAGCTTTTTCGCATCGGATTCCCCCGGTGCAAAACATGGCAACTTTTTTGTGCTTTTTATGATCAAGGTTTTCTTTTACATACTCATCCCATTCTCGAAAAGTTTTAGTTTCGGGATTGACCGCACCTGCGAAAGTTCCGATGGCGACTTCGTAGTCATTGCGGGTGTCGACAAGCAGAACTTCAGGGTCCTTAATCAGTTGATTCCATGCATCGGGTTCCACATACTTTCCTACTGCTCTGCTGGGGTTTATGGTGTCATCGCCAAGGGTGACGATTTCATCCCGCAAAAATATTTTCAGGCGGTAAAAAGTTTTTCGGCTTGAGGAAGATTTCCTGGCTTGCAAATCAGAAAATCTGGAGTCTGTTTTAATCTTATCTAAAAAAAGGTAAGTGGCATCTTCGCTACCGGAAATAGTGGCGTTTATACCTTCTTTTGCCAAAATAATGGTGCCTAATATGCTAAACTTTGCCCCTTCTTCTTGGAGGGTAGTCTTCCAATCGGCAAAATCTGGGAAGGTTACGAATTTATAAAAGGTAAGGATTGTTTGCTCCATGATGGTAGCGAACCAAGGGGTGTTATCGTTTTATGAGAGTACGCACTGAGTCCAAAAATTTGCCATCAGGGCCGCACCGTGAGCACTTGGGTGTACACCATCCCCTGCCCAGTGACTAGGCTCAGCAAATTTCACAGCTTCATCAAACATGGATTGAAAGGGGACAAATATGGTTCCGTATTTGTCAGCTACTTTTTGGGCGGATGCCCGGTATTGATCAAAGGTTGGAAACCATTTGTCATTGACCGCACCACACTTCAGCACGAAGGGCTCACAAATGACAATTTTGGCCTTGGGTAAAGCAGCCTGTGTGCGAGCAAGGAGTTGATCGTAGTCTTTTTCATAGGTTTGTACGGTCCCGTCGTACCGTCCATTCAGTCTATGCCAAATATCATTTACCCCGATAAGAATACTGATTATGTCTGGCTTGAGGGATAGGCAGTCCTTCTCCCATCTTGCACCAAGTTGGTGGACTTTATTACCCGAGATTCCACGATTATGAATTGAAAGATTCAGGCTGGGGTTTTGAACTAAAATGTGTGCGGCGGTCATCCATGCATAACCCTTGCCAAAAGCAAGCTGCTGATTTGCTACCTGCTGCTTTTTATTTCTACCCGCATCGGTAATGGAATCACCCTGAAAGAGAATGGTCTGCCCCTTTGATAATTCTAAGTTTGGGGTCTTTGTTTGTTTTGGTTTGTTTGCAGAGGTTGCCAATGGAAACGCTAAAGATGCAAAGGCAGTGGTCCCAAAGAGTTTCCTTCGGGTTATCAAATTCATGCTTTTTTTCATAGACTTACTTTCGAAACCAATTTTGTGAAGTAAGCAATGCGGAAATATCAACTTGGTAACGGAATACGCTTTGAATTAAGTTTAAAACATGTAGTTGTTTGATTATGACTGCTGATGAAAGATTGATAAGCCTTGGCATTAAATTACCCCCTCAACCCCTCGCCGCGGGGCTTTATAAACCCCTTTATTTGGACGGTGACCTCGCTTATTTCTCTGGCCATTTACCTATTGCTTTTGATGGTAATATGATGACTGGTTGTGTGGGGGTTGACCTAACGCAAGAACAGGCAACTTTTGCAGCCAGGCAGGCTGGGCTTAATATATTGGCAACGGTGAAAGCTGAGTTGGGGAGCTTAAATCGAGTGTGCCAAGTGGTCAAAATTTTAGGTTTGGTCAACGCACCGAGTAATTTCAGCCAACACCCACAAATTGTAAATGGTTGTAGTGAGTTGTTTCGGGATATATGGGGTGAAGACAAAGGCATCGGGGTGAGGAGTGCGTTTGGTGTCTCTGGTTTACCCGCAAATGCATGTGTCGAAATTGAAGGAATCTTTAAAATTACTTTGTGAGTATATCCCGTAAATTTTTTATTATTATTGGTGCTCTTTGACTTGGCTGCGCCCTGATATATCTTTTTAGAGCCCCAATTTTGACCCGCTACGCAACTTATTTTAGCATCAACACTGCAACCAAGGGAGGCCGATGCCATTATTTGTCTTTCCGGTGGCAAAATGACCCGAGCCCCTGAATGCTTGCGACTTTGGAATCAGGGATACAGCCCTGTCCATCTGGTTACCGAATAAAAGCCAAGGAATTCAGCATTTCGTGAATTGGAAGTGACAAATTTAGAATTTGCCCAAGAAGTGACCAAAAATGAAATTGAGTGCTTCATGGCAAGTGTTACCTTCCCTTTCAGGAGGGGCGACCTCTACCTTTGACGAAGCGGAAGATGTTTTACTGTATGCAAAACAAAAGAATTGGAAACATGTTATTATTGTAACCGATGAATTCCATACCCGCCGGGCATATATTGCTTTCCACAAAGTGTTGAAAGGAAGCTCTGTGGTGATTGAGGTGGCAGGGGCTCCCAATGAAGTCTTTAATGAGTTTAACTGGTGGAAGAAGGATCTTGGCATCCTCTGTTACCTTTCCGAGTTAATTAAACTTCCGGTGTATTGGCTTTGGGATCACGAGCCAAAATTGATTGAAAACACTTGAGTCTTGATTGCAAGCCCTGGGGGAACATGTAGATGGTCAGTGCTGGGAGGCTTTGCCTGCTCCTTTGGGGATACGGATTTCTTCGACCATATCTTGGATTTCTTTTGGGGGAGGGGCGGTGACGGAACTGACCGCAAATGCGACAGCAAAGTTGATCACCATCCCGAGAAAGCCAATTCCTTCGGGTGATATCCCAAACCAATAGTCTTTACTGTCTGTTAAAAATTGGAAGTAGATGATGTAACTTAGGGTAAAGCCAATTCCGCATATCATACCCGCAATCGCTCCTTCTTTGTTCACCCTTTTTGAGAATATTCCCATAATTAGGGTGGGGAAAAAAGAAGATGCAGCCAAGCCAAACGCAAAGGCGACAGTTTTCGCAACAAAGCTTGCAGGCGGATTGATTCCAAAATAAGCGGCAATGGCAATCGCTCCAAATGATGCCATTCTTGCATATTTCATTTCTTGCTTATCAGAAATTTTTGGATTGATAATTTTCTTCATCAGGTCGTGGGAGACTGAAGTCGACAAGACAAGCAGCAACCCAGCGGCCGTGGAAAGAGCGGCCGCCACGCACCCGGCCATAACCAAGGCAATGACCCAGGGTGGAAGGCCAGCCATTTCCGGGTTAGCCAACACGATGATATCTTTGTCGTAGTACACCTCATTTTGTGATGACATATCAATATTGTTTGTCACTTTTCGTGGGCCTACATCGCTGGTGCTGTCTTCCGCATATACTGGTTTCAGGGGTTTACCCGCAAATACTTTGCCAGCACGATATTGCATGACTCCATCATTGTTCTTGTCCACCCAGGCAATCATGCCTTGGTTTTCCCAGTTTTTAAACCAATCGGGGGCCTGTTGGTACTTTTTTTGGTTAATTTCTTCCACAAAGTTAGTACGGGCAAAAATCCCCAATGCGGGAGCGGTTAGGTAGATAACAGCGATGAAAGACAGCGTCCAGAACGCAGATTTGCGAACGGCTCGAACATTTTTGACGGTAAAGAAACGAACAATGACATGAGGAAGCCCTGCTGTACCTATCATTAAGGCTGCAGTTATACAAAACATGTCCAAGGTATTACTCGAACTTGCAGTGTATTCCCTAAAGCCAAGATCGGTGGAAATTTGATTAATTTTTTCGATCAGCGGCTGCGCTTTGTCGGGACCGTCTTTGATGTAGTCCCCAATTAGCCCGAGCTGGGGCATAGCGTCTCCCGTAATAATGAGAGATATAAAAATGACCGGGATGGTGTAGGCAAAGACCATGACACAATATTGTGCAACTTGGGTGTAGGTGATTCCCTTCATGCCGCCAAGTCCAGCATAGAAAAATACAATTCCTCCGCCAATAAGTACCCCCATCCAGATTTCAATGCTAAAGAGGCGTGAGAATACAATGCCTACTCCACGCATTTGGCCCATAATGTAGGTCATACAAATAAAAATAGCACAGATCACGGCAACTAAGCGGGCGGCATTGGAATAATAGCGGTCGCCGACGAAGTCTGGAACGGTGGCTTTCCCGAATTTTCGCAAGTAAGGGACCATGAGGGTGGTCAGAAGTACAAACCCACCAGTCCAGCCCATTAAAAACTTGGAAGCCCCATAGCCTGCGGCTGCAATTCCTCCGGCCATTGAAATAAAAGTGGCAGCCGACATCCAGTCTGCTGCGGTTGCCATTCCGTTTGCAAAAGGGGATACACTTCCCCCGGCGGTGTAGTATTCTTTGGTGGAGCCAGCCCTGGACCAGATGGCGATACCGATGTACACGCTGAAGGTAATACCGATAAAAATAAAATTCCAAACAGTTTGATCCATTATTCGTCCTCCTCGAATCCATGTTGCTCGTCCAATCGATTCATCCAAAACGAGTAGGCAAGTAAAAGACCGACAAAGCAGAGAATTGATCCCTGCTGTGCCATCCAAAATCCAAGAGGAGCTCCGCCTACGCTGTAGTTATCTAAAAAATCTTTGAAAAGAATTCCACAGGCAAAAGAGACTACAAACCAGATAACAAGTATGATTGTCAGAATTTTAAGACTGGCGTGCCAATAGTTGTTATTTTTTTGTTCAAAAGGGGAGTCGGGCTGTTTCATGCTTTTAGAATGCTCAAAACAGATCAATTTTGGCAAGCGTTTATATTGGAGATTGAATTATTGATGTTTTACAATTTTTATGTAGTGAAATTTAAGAAATCATCTCCCAGACCGATTTTATATTTCTTGCAAAGAATGAGTTATCTCTCATCATGGTAAAAGCCAAAATTATGTTGAATCTGCCCAAATTCCTAAGGTTTTTTCTGCCTTTAGTCATGTGCTTGTGTGCAAGCGGGCAGTATACTCCTTCCGAATCTCCACTCAGTGAAGGGGGTGCTGCGATGCAAGTAACCCTGCCTGATGGTGCAAACACTAGTATTTACCGAATCCTTAAACCACCCTACGATTCTGTGACAAACAATGTGGTGGGCCAATTCGTTGATTCGTTAAGCCAAACAATTTCGACTTCACCCACTTTTTTCTTCACCCCAAGTGACCCCGATTATTCCGGTACTTTTTATGTAGATTGGAATGGTACGAATTCTTCGACTGGAATTGTTACTGAAAATTCGTATCTCGGAAACCCTCAAAATGATTATCTCGTGGTCGTTGTTACATCCACCGACGATGTTCCCGTTTTATACACGGGCTTGACAAATGCGAGCGATTCAAATGCAGCAGTTAGTTATCAGCAAAATGAAGGAACAAGCTTTGTCGCCTATGCCAGTGCTATTGATGCTGACGGTGGTTCTCCCTCGATCACAATTACTGGTGGAGTTGATCAAGCCCTTTTTAGTTATTCTGGAGGGCAAATCTTATTCAATACAACATCAGGCTTTGACTACGAATTCCCTCAGGATTCAGACGGCTAATAATCAATATATTTTTGAAGTTACTGCTACCGACGCTAATGGAAGCTCTGATATGCAAGAAATTACTCTTACTATATCCGAAGTTAATGATAGTCCCACGATCGTGGATGGGAATAATGATCTTATTTTTACCATCGACGAGGATGAAAGTCCAATTGCCTGGACGGACTATAATCTATTGGTTTCTGATCTGGACTCTAGTGATTTTACCTGGTCCATATCTTCCGTCGCTCAGAATGGAACCGTTTCAATTACGGATAGTAACCAAGAATGTACAGTCAATTATTCCCCCGATGCTGACATGTGGGGTATAGATACCGGGGCATCTCCATCAGCGGGACAGACTGGTGTCGCCGATAAATTTACCATTCAGGTCGTCGACGACCGTGGTGGAGTCGATGAAATTACTTTTCGTGTTAAAGTGAATCCAGTGAACGATGATGACCCCGTGATAACCTACCAAGGTGTTGTTGTAACCGATCCAGTGCTAGCTTTAACATTGGATGAGAATTCAGTGAATTCCATTTTGCTTTCAGCTCACGATTTTGATGATGGAGCCGTTCTTGCTTGGTCTTTATCTGGTGGTGATGATGAATCTTCATTTAGTATAGTTGCAAGTACTGGAGAGCTTCAATTTCTTTCAAGCTTGGATATCGATTTTGAGGCTTCTTCTTCTTATGATGGGGATAGTATTTTTGAGTTTGCTGTTACTGTTTCCGATGAAAATGGACAATCTGATTCACAGGATTACACATTGAGTGTCTTAGATTTAAATGAAGCCCCTATCATATCACCTACATCCTTGGTTGTTGTTATGGATGAAGATAATGCCACTTCTTTTATTGCCCCTCTTACTGCAGAAGATCCTGATCTTCATAGTGCAAATAGTGGCTGGAGAACACTTACTTGGAGCATAGAAGATGTACCGTCTTATGGCACAGCTGTTGTGTCCGGTACTGCAGAATATAATGGCACCGAAGTAAGCCCAACTACGATTACCTTTACGCCAAATTCTGGTTACAGCGGATCAGATTTCATGAGAGTCAGAGTGGAAGATGAGGGAAATAGCTTGACCAGTAAATTGCATGACATTGTGGATATAAATATAACAATTCTACAAACCGATGACTTGCCTGTATTTTCTTCAGTCCTTCATGATGGCAATGCTAGTGTGACATTACAGGTGACGGAAAACAGCTATGGTGATTTTCAGGTATATGCAACAGATCCAGATGGGGGTAATATTTCATATTCGATTCATCATGGAGATGACCAAGGATATTTTGAAATCAATGGTACGACCGGATGGGTTCGGTTTTTAGAGCCACCAAACTTTGAAAATAGGTTGGATTTAGACTCCCAAAATACTTACGAGGTTACGATAGAAGCTTATGACAGTAACGGGAGTTCTTTCCAAAATTTTTCGGTTCAAGTTGCGGATGTTTTTGAACCTGCAACTTTTGTGAGTGATTCCTATTTCTTTGTCCCCGAGAAACAATTAGAGGTTGGTACGGTAGCAGTTTCTGATGTCGATTCCGGCGATTCTCATTCTTTTTCCATCGTTCCTCAGGGGTATCCAGACGATTCTAGTAAATTCTCAATCGATGAAGATACAGGAGGAATTACATTTATAACCCCCCCTGATTTTGAAGCCAATGCCTCTTACTCGGCTAACAATCTTTATAATTTTATTGTTCAAGCTGTCGATAATGGGGGTGTACCATCAGATCTAAATGTCAGTGTTGAGGTTACTGATGATAATGATGCTCCATCTATTGAAACAAGCAATAATGCATCTCTTGTCACTATTGCCGAGGATTTGGCGATTGGCCAAGTTTTTGTAGACTTTAATGTATCGGATCAAGATCAAGACCAGTCCCATTCTTGGGCACTTTCAGGAGATGATTCCTCCTTTTTTATTGTGGACTCAAGTACAGGTGAACTTTCGCTTTTAACTTCTTTGGATTACGAAATTCCAAGTGATGTAAACAGCGATAACTATTATGAATTATCACTTGTAGCTTCAGACAGTCATGGTTCTCCTCTTATTTCAAATACTTTCGGTTTTCAAGTGCTTGTTGCGGGGGTTAATGAACCCCCTTATTTAAGCGGAACTGTTACAACATCGGTCTCAATGAATGAAGACGATCCGAGCTCCTTTATATCTCCTGCGTGGAGTGCGATTGACCCTGAGACAAACAGTAGTTTGGGTATTAACTGGTTCCTCTGGGATGAAACCACCGCATCTAAAGTAAATGCATTAACTACTCCCATCAATCATTCCTCTGTTTCCATCGGGCAACTTGATGGAGTTCTGACTTTTAATCCTGCACTCAATAGCAATCGCGATATGAACGGTTCAGAAATCCTAACCGTCATTTTTGAGGACGAACAAGGAGTTGAGAGAAACCAAACCATTCAAGTTAATGTATTGGGTTTGAACGACCCGCCAGAGATTACTGGTCCTGACGTACCTTTTGTCGATATCATCGACCACAACGAATCAGTTTTGGAAGTTATTGATTTCGAAGCTAGTGATTTTAATGATGTTGGAGATAACAATGTACACTACACTCAGGACTTATACTTAGATTGGAATGTCTCCGGTGAAGATGCAGATTTGTTTGATATTTCAAACCAAGGCAGACTTTCTTTCAAAACAGCACCCGTTTACGATTCAGTAACTCTGCTGAATAACAGGTATGAAATCATCATCTCTGTAATAGATGAATTCGAAGGTTTTTCCGATTATCCTTTGGTCATTAATGTGCTGAACTCTTCAGAACCCCCCGAATTATTATCCAGCCTTTCGACAGTTTTCATTTCTGAGGACAATACACCGATAGCTTGGGGAGATGTTTGGGAGGATTTGCAAGTAGAAGATCCAGACGGTGGTTCTCTGACCTGGGCAATCATTAACAATGCGGCTAACGGGCAGGCTGAGGTGGATCTTTATTCAGGGCTAATAAATTATGAACCTACCCAGGATTATTTCGGTGAGGATTCATTTGATGTGCAAGTAACGGATGAGGACGGTTTGACCTTAGACATTTCCATTCTTGTTGATATTGACCCAATAAATGACCCCCCGAGTATCAGTGATGCTGGCGATTTGAGTCGGGAGGAAAATGAAATAATACTTGTATGGGAGAACAACGCGAGCGTTACTTCTTTTACGGGAAATGACTCTCATGATGTCGAGTTTAATAGCACAGAAACTGACTTTATATGGAGCCTTGATGGGACCGACGCATCACATTTTACGATTGATTCAAATGCAGTTCTTAAATTTAGGTATGCACCAGACTTTGAACTACCCTTGGATGCCGATGGGGACAATCTTTACACCTTTAGTATCTTAGTTACGGATGATAGTGATATATTTGGTGAGTATCTAATAAGGGTTAGGGTCAGAAATAAGAATGAACCACCAGTTTTTACAAGCTTAGAAGGGGAACTAAGCGCTCAACTTTACATTACTGAAAATAGTTCCTTTGTTTACACGGTGCAGGCACAAGGAGTTGAAGAATCTGGTCAAGAAGTCAGTTTTGATTTATCGAATGAAATTGATAACAACAACTCTCTCTTCGAGTTCGACCTATTTGGATCTAATGAAATTTACTTTAAAGAAGGACCAGACTTTGAGAACCCGATCGGTGTTGAAGAGCAAAATATTTACATTTTAGAAGTCAACGCGTCGGATGGATTATCATGGGAGGTTCAGCGGGTAGAAGTTTTTGTCACAGACATCAATGAACCACTCGCATTCGAATCTGACAGCAGTTATGCAATAGACCATAATGAGAGTAATACTGGCTTTATTTTAGATTTATCTCAGTACTATTCAGACTCTGATACAGATACTGCTTACCGAACTTATATTTTCTCTCTTGCTGAATCTTCCGATTCTCAATTCTTTTTAATTAATTCAACTACTGGCGAAATTACTTTTGATGAATCCTTTTCACCAGATTTTGAAAATCCCTCAGATGAAAATGGAGATAACAAATTCATTCTCTCTGTAAATGTTGAAGATGGTCAAAATTTAATCACACAAGAATTTACAATTCAAATTCTCGATGTTAATGACTTACCCAATATTCTAGGTGCGGATTTAACTGAAATAGTCATACCAGAAAATCAAGCTTTTGTTTCCAAATTGGAGGCCTTAGATCAAGATAGTAAACTATCTTTTCAGGATTTATCTATCGTGGTTGAGAACGAATCAATTTCTTGGTTAAGAAATTTGGAGCAGAATGAAGGTCGTTTCCTTGATCCTTCACTTATTGTGGACGGTATTGACGCATCTTTCTGTGCTAGTTCAGATTTTGATTTAGATGGAGATTTGGACTTACTACTGCTCGAAGCAGATGCAGACAGAGTGACCATATATGAAAACAACGGAACAGGAGGCTTTACCAATTCCCATGTTGTCTATAGCGAATCAGGCAGTAATCCACAGCATGCATTACTAAGAGATCTGAATGAGGATGGGTACCTTGATATTGTAGTCGCACTCAAAGATGTTGGAAGAGTGATTGTACTTCAGAGCAATCCCGATGCCCCGTTCGACTTTGTTTCCATAGATTCAATTCTTGAATCGAGCAATGTAGTCCATGTTGATTGTGGAGATATTGACGGAGATGGTGATACAGATATAATCGCAACTGGTAAAGATTCTACCACATCTGAATATTATATCCATTGGTTTAGTAATGGAGGAGAATTTTGGTTTACTCAGCCCAATGAACAATTGACATTTTCTGGTCCGTCGCTCTTAACCTTCAGCCTTTCGCAGGTAAACCAGCCAAAATCTTTGTCATTAGGTGACGTTGATCAAGATGGTGACACTGATCTTGCTGTGGCTTCTTCATTGGATGGCAATTTCACCCTTTTTCGAAATGATGGAACTGGCATTTTTGATGATCCTGTCAGTATTTACTCTGAGACAGATGGACAGGCACAGGGAGTTAAACTTGCAGACTTAAATGCTGACTCAAAGCTAGATATTGTGATCACTACTAAAAATTCCAGTAAATTAGGGGTGATTCTTCAATCTTCTATTGGTGGAGGTGAGTTTCTTTCCCCATCTTTTGTTTATAGTTCTTCTTTTTACATCAACTCTTTTGATATCGGAGATATTGATGGTGATGGAGATTTGGATATTGTTGCGGCAGCTGGTGCTGATTCAAATGTTAGATGGTTTCAGAATGATGGTTCTGGTAAATTTACCATCAATGAGGAAATGGCCCTTACAGACCAAACTTCAGTAGTATCTGTTTCTTTGGGAGATTTCAGCCAAACGAACACATTACTTAGATTCAGTATTGATGAATCAAGTGAGGACGCAGAGCACTTTGTTTTCCGACCGAAGTATTCAGGTAATTTATATTTCAGGGAGGAACCGAATTTTGAGCTTCCTACTGATACAGATGAGGACAATCAGTATGAAATTAAAATTTTGGTTGCAGACAACGATGCAGACCCCACGTCAGAAGTAATGGAAAAGGTTGTCATTAATATTGATAATTTGTACGAAGCTCCAGTCATTCAGGAGCCGACAGTTCAAGAAGGCAGAAGCCTTCAAGTAATGGAGCACACGCAGTTTGTAACAGATGTTAATGCAACCAATGATGAAGATTTATATGAAGATACATTTTTCTCAATTTCTGGTGGTTTGGACGCAGACTTTTTTACCATTGATGAGATTACAGGAGTCTTGGAATTTGTCAGCGGACCAGATTATGAAAATCCTTTAGACGATTTCTCTGATGGAAATAATTCTTACCATGTAGTGGTTCGTGCGAACGACAATGGACCTGGGACCGCTTTTTCTGAGATTGATTTGATGGTTGCTGTGATAGATGGGAATGATTTGCCTGAATTCAATGTTGACCCTTCAGTGCTTTCGATAGACCTACCTGAGGATACACTTCACCTCTTAGCTTTAAGCGATTTAAATGCGTCTGACCCAGAAGGTAGTGCACTAAACTGGTCGATTGTTGAGAATGGGACTATTGGGGGGGCAACCATTGAAGGAGATGAACTACATTATCAACCATTTGACGACCTAAGCGGTTCTGATGAAGTAATACTTGAAGTAATGGACAGTGCTGGTTTGAAAGCCCAAATAGCAATTGAGTTCACGATTACTCCTGTTAACGACTCTCCGGTAATAAGTACAGAGAACAACTTAAGTCATCCAGAGAATCTTTCCACGATTATTACCTTGGAAGCAACTGATATAGAGGGAGATGACTTGGCTTGGAGCCTAGTTGGAGGAGTTGATCTAGAATTCTTTTCTTTGTCTGCAAATGGCGACTTGTCCTTTACAGGAAATCCGCCTGACTTTGAGATTCCTGACTCCAACAAATCCGATAACTTTTATGAGGTGTCTGTTTTAGTTTCCGACGGAGACGCTTCTGAAGAAACAACCTTGACCGTTGAGGTCGTAGATATTGCTGATATTGACCCCGTCATTCATAACTTAGATGAGAATTTAACGAATTCACTTAGTGTTATGGAAAATGAATTTTTTGTTTTAGATTTAAACTTTTCGGATATTGAGGGAGATGAAATTGAGCTTTCACTCTCGGGAGGCCAAGACATGGCAATGTTTGACTTGAGTCAAGTTGGCAGGTTGACCTTTGTAGCAGCCCCAAACTTTGAAAATCCAAATGATTCCAACTCTGACAACCTGTATGAGGTTGATTTAAATGCGAGTGATGGGATCAATGCCATTACTCGTTCCCTAGTGGTTCAAGTGGTGAATGTTAACGAAGAATCCCCTCGAATTACTTCTTTTTTGGGTACGACTGATGACCCTGTTACACTTTCCGAAAATGAAGCTTTTGTTGTTGATCTCGAGGCTTCTGACGATGTGAATGGAAGTATATCATATGCGTTATCTGATGGATCTGATGCTCACATGTTTGACCTCAATACAAGCACAGGTGCTTTATCTTTTAAGCAATCTTATATCCCTGATTTTGAAACCATAAGATCAAGCAGAAGTGACCATATTTACGTTGTAGGAGTTCAAGTCTCGGATGATGTCTACACATCCAAAAGTTATGATTTGTTTATAGGGGTTCTGGATGTTGACGAACCTCCAACCTTGCGACAATCGAGTTTTGAATTGATGGAAGACCCTTCGAGTGCGGTTTTACTAGGTGTAGAAGTATATGACCCAGAGGGCGATTCATTTGATTTTGACTTTTTAAGATCTCCGGATTTTGGGACTCTAGAATCTGCTAGTGGTGGCTATCTGTATATGCCGGAATTAGACTTTAACGGGGAAGATACGATTCAGTTTTTAGTTATTGATGATGAGAATGTAAGTCTCGAGCTAACTGCCACCATTTCTGTAAAAGCAGTTAATGACCCGCCTACAGCCTCGGATGATGTGATTGAGTATAACTCAACATCACTTGCACCCTTGATGTTTTCAACACTTGGGAACGATTCAATTTCCCCAGACGATAATGAAACGATTGAAATCACTGATTGGAGTAAAAGTGCTTCCATTGATTACAATTTCGAAAGTGAACGCTTTACCTATACCCCAGACCCTCAGTTTATTGGTCCATTTGAATTTTCATACACGCTTTACGATGGTCAATTAACTTCTTCAGCAAATGTCACCGTGGATGTTTTGAGTTCTCCTAACCTGCCTGGTTGGCAATATCTGCCTGGTTTTGGGTATATGATGCGTAATCAATATCCATGGGTTTTACACGGCAGAATTGGATGGCTTTATATTTCACAAGACGGGGGCGAGAATTCTGCATCATGGATGTGGAATCAAGAGCTTGGTTGGTTTTGGACAGGTAAAGAATACTTTGAGCATTTTTTTGCAGAGGAGACCCAAAAATGGTATTATTGGCAAGGTGGAGTGTATGAGCCAGAAGGCATCCTTCTTTTCGATTTTGCACAGAACAAATTTATCGAAATGGCTGTTTACCAAAAGCAAAGAGTTAGCTTTGTCTTAAATTTGTTAACGGATGCCTCAGGCAGGATAGAATATGTTAGTTCCAGTAGCTACTTTTCTTCAGAACAGAAACAAGTCATTGTTTCGGAGCTTTATTTTACCAGACAATCTCCTACGCTTGAAAATCTATTGAGAGAAGATTAGATGAAAATTCCTTGTTATTATTTCCTTAAGCTTTTTCTGAATTTTGGTTTATTGCTAGGGGCTTACTCTGTGTTTGGACAACAAGCAAATGAAACCCCAGTGGATCGAGACGAATACTTTCGCCGCCTTGAAGAAAGGGCTCTTAAATTATCAGGTAAATTTGCAGAAATTTCAGGGACAGCCCCCGTAAAACTTTTTAATCCTCGCCCACCAAAGCAATATTCAAGAGAAGTAACTTCGCCTAGATTTCAAGATGCAGGTTCATCATTTTCAGGCTCTGATACTGGGTCCTCTTTTTCTCTGCTTTCTTTGGATCAAAACAACTCAGGATTTTCTACAAACCGGATTATTGATGATGAGGTCATCGAATATCAGCCTACTATCGAGGACAAGCGTGGCCAATACTTTCTCCGCCCCTTTATTGCCTTACAAGCCCCTAGCGATCTAAAGTATGAGACAGTAGAGCCAGGGCTGAAAAAGTTGGATTCAGGCATTGGTTATTCTCTTGGGTTGCAGGCAGGCACTCGTATTGAAAACTTCAATCTTGGTCTTCGCCTGAGCTATCACTACAATAAATTTTCTAAAAGTGCGGGTGTTCATCAGTTAGAGGGGGAAAATGAGCTTTTTTCTCTGATTGGTTTTGGAGGATACTCCACTTCATTGCGTGAGGATTTAATCTTCGAATTCGGAGCTGGGCTCGGATTTGCCAATAGGTTTAATTTCGCAACGATTGATATCGGTAGTTCTTCTTTAAATGATGTGTCAGAAAAAACCGTTTTTACTTATGAATTTTCACTTCTTCTCGATTATGCCTACACTGAAAACTTATCTGCATTTGCTGGATATCGCCTAGTTGGTATGTCCAAAAATGGTCCTTTTTTAGGGAATATTTCTCATCAGTTTGAAATAGGTATGGGTGCCAGCTTCTAAAAGGCATTTTTCCTAGACATATCCTTGACGAACTTCGATTCGCAAGATTGCTTAATACGCTGTTAAATGAGCAAGAAAGCAGGACAGGAAACCCCGATGATGCAGCAATATCGAGAGGCTAGAAATAGCCTTGATGATGATACTTTGCTTCTTTTTCGTCTGGGTGATTTTTATGAGATGTTTGAGGTCGATGCAGAGCGCGGTGCAGCCTTGCTTGGCATCACATTAACGAAAAGGCATGATATGCCTATGGCTGGCATTCCCTCTCATGCCGCTGAGGGGTATCTTACCAGACTTTTGAATGCTGGGCACAAGGTTGCCATCTGTGACCAGTTAGAGGCAGCCCAAACCGGTAAATTAGTCAAGCGTGGGATTACCCGCATCCTTACCCCAGGTACGGTTTTGGAAGATCGTCAGTTGCAAGCTTCCAGTAATCATTTCCTACTGGCTTTGGATTTTGTCAAAGCTTCGGTTTGTTCCTCTTGGCTCGATCTTTCAACAGGTAAGTTTGTGCTGATGCACACGGAGTGTACTGAGGACTTTCTTGCTACCTTGAGTTCATTGGCTCCTCGGGAGGTTCTGGTTTCTGAAAACTTTGCCCGAAAAATTGCCAAGCTCAGTAGTCCCCAGTCTTTTCAAAATGAGTTGGACCGGGTGCTTGGAGAGATAAGCAAGACCGAGCGTCCTGATTTTGACTTTGATGCAAAAGCTGGAGCTCGGGAGGTAATGGAAAGCTTGGGGGTCATGAACTTGGAGGGTTTTGGCCTTAATCTTAATCACCCGGCTCTTGGCGTTGCTGGTGCCTTATTGATTTATGTTCAGGATGTGCTCAAAGGAAAACCTGGAAATCTTCGCCGTATTGAAGAGTTTAAGCAAGGGCAGGCTTTGATTCTTGATCCTGCAACTCAAAGGAATTTGGAGGTTTTCAAGACTTCGACTCAAACCCGCAAGGGGTCCTTAATGGATTCTATGGATGCAACCGTAACCGCGGCAGGTGCTCGTTTATTGGAGAGATACCTTGGCTCACCGGAGAGAAACCTGGATGAAATTAAAAGAAGACAGGCCTTGGTAGGTGAATTCTCATCAGAACCCAGGATTGTTAAGGAAATAGGAGATGTTTTAAAAACAGGAAGTGATTTGGAAAGAATTCTTGGCCGTTTACGAAACCAATTAGTCCGGCCCCGGGAATTAGGTGGTTTGCGCGCTACGATCCGGGGCCTTCCCCAAATCCGAGATCTTTTGCTTGGCCTCGGTGATAGTTATCCTGCTATTCAGTCGATCGCCCGCCAAGTCGAGATCTTCTCTGATTTGGCTACACTACTAGAAGAAGCGTTGGAGGAGGAACTTCCTGCGGATATAAAAGTGGATGTAAAAGCTGAAGGAGGGCGTGTAATTCGACTTGGGTATAATCAGGAATTTGACGAACTGAGAGAGCTTGGGAGCGGAGGGAAAAAGTGGATCATTGATTTGGAAGTAAGTGAGCGTCAAAAGACCGGTATCTCGAATCTAAAGCTTAAATACAATGGAGCTTTTGGATATTTCATCGAAATAACCAAGGCAAACCTGCATTTAGTGCCGGAGCATTATGTGCGTAAGCAAACGATGACCAATGCGGAACGTTTTTACACCGAAGAGCTTCGGCAAAAAGAAAAAGAAATTGTTAATGCCGAAGAGCGAGCCGTTGCGAAAGAACAGGCATTGTTTTTGGAAGTTGTTGGTAAAACTCTGGAGTACGCTGATGGTTTATCTGCCGTGGCTGAAGTACTTGCACAGGTTGATCTTTTTTCATCCTGGGGTGGAATCTTGCGGGACCGTAATTATTGCCTGCCTGAATTCACAGTGGAAGGAGATGTTCTTGAAATCGTACAGGGACGACACCCTGTCGTAGAGTCTGTTCTTAAAAAAGAAAGCCTGGGTCTGGCTGGTACTCATGCCTTTGTACCTAATGACTGCCACCTTTCAGCAAACAAAGATCAGATTGCACTCATAACTGGTCCAAATATGGCGGGAAAGTCGACCTTTATCAGGCAGGTTGCTCTTATAACCTTAATGGCACAAGTCGGAGCCGGTGTTCCCGCTCAATCCTGCCGTTTAAGCCTAGTGGACCGGATTTTTTCGCGTGTGGGGGCAGGAGATGAATTAGCCCGGGGGAATTCGACCTTTATGGTAGAGATGAATGAGACAGCTAACATTCTTAATCATTGTACAGCTTCCAGTTTGATAGTGCTCGACGAAATTGGAAGAGGGACAAGTACTTATGATGGATTAAGTATAGCTTGGTCGGTCATTGAGCACTTACATGGAAAAGATGAGTGTGGTCCCAAAACTTTATTTGCAACTCATTATCATGAGCTGACAAAACTTTCAGATTCTTTGTCACGACTACGAAATTTCTCTGTGGCTGTAAAGGAGTGGAATGACGAAATTATTTTTGTACGCCAAGTGACTCCCGGAGCTTCAGAAAGGTCTTTCGGTATTCAGGTTGCCCGGTTAGCTGGACTTCCAAATAGTGTAGTCGGTCGAGCCAAAGAAATACTTGCAGGTTTGGAGACGGGAGATCTTGCTTCTGGGCTTTCTCCAAAATTGTCTTTAACTGAGCGAAGGGAGGATTCTCAAACTGAGGCTCCAATGCAAACCAGTCAAAGCCAAGTAGAGAAGCCAACCCTTTCGAGGAATAAGCGAGAAAACACTGATCCTTCTCAGCTCGAACTTTTCTAGCTTAATGAATCAAATTTTGTATCATGAAGAATTTGGCTCATCGGTGAACCCTCCCTTAGTTTGCCTCCACGGTTTGCTCGGATCTTCGAGAAACTGGAGGAGCGTCGCTAGGGCGATGGTAGAGCACCATCATGTGTTTACTTTGGATCTCAGGAATCATGGTCAATCCTTTCATTCAGAAGATGCCTCCATCGAGTCGATGGTTAAAGATCTTTTGCAGTGGATGGATTTTCATAAACTAGAGCGTAGTCATTTCTGCGGTCATAGTCTTGGAGGAAAAGTTGTCATGAAAATGGCTTGTACTGATGCGGACCGAGTAGATTCCCTGATCGTAGGTGATATTGCACCCAGGGATTACCCTGAAGGCCATCATATTCCTACCCTTGATGCCTTGCTCTCCTTAAACCTTAGAGCACTTAAGAGCCGAAAGGATGCAGATGTAAAATTAACGGAAAGAATCACTAGTTGGGCCTTCCGTCAGTTTTTGCTTACCAATTTAGACTTTACAGAGGGGCAGGGCAGGTGGATCCCGAACCTTCAGGCTTTGCGATCTTCAATATCTTTGCTTTCACAAAATCCGCTTAAATCAAAAGATCGCTATGATGGGCCATGTCTCTTTATTCGTGGAGGTAAATCAGGTTATGTCCGAACCGAACATTTTGATGAAATTTATCAATTCTTCCCCAATGGATCTATTCAGACCATGGATGGGGTAGGGCATGATGTACATGTCGAAAATCGGGCCCTTTTTGTAAACATCCTTCAATCGTTCTTGACCTAAACTAAGCAGTTAGGGCTGACCGGGTAGCAATGAAGGTTATTACAAGGTTTCTTTTCTGGCCCCATTTGAGGGTAAAAATCGATAAAACCGAGATTTTCGATCAAACCTTTTTTGGAATTCATCTGATATTGCCTGGGCTTCCGTTGCATTGAAAAGGTCCTGTGTCCATGCCATAACTGCGCCTCCAAAGCCTCCACCTGTAAGCCGTGCACCATGCACATTCCGGTGTCCATTGAGTAATCCGGCTAGGTAGTCTAATTCCTCGCAACTATTTTCAAAATATTGAGAAGAACTTTGGTGAGATTCTTGTAGCAGCTTCCCAAGAGATTCAGGTGGCATGCCAGACTCAAGTCCCTTGCAAAACTGATTCACCCGAGCTTGTTCATCGCAAACATGGGTTGCTCTTTTAAAGAGTTTTTCTTTTAAGTCTGCGTCCTTAAGTACCTCTTTTTCAATCATAGATAAACATGTAATATCAGAACCTTTATCCTGGATTATGGATAGGGCATCTTTACATTCCTGGTGCCTGACCGAATAAAGTGAATCTACAAGGTCGTGCTTGATTCCAGTATCAAATATCCATGCTTGCGTATTTTGCGGAAGGTCTACGCTTTCATATGTTTCTTCCCTGCAATCAATTTTTACAAGACTGTTGTTCTTACCAAAGGCTGATGTACCTTGGTCAAGAATGCCGCAGGGCATGCCCACAAACTTGTTTTCTGCATCTCGGCATATGCTGGCAAGGGTTCCAGGACTTACCTCTTTGCCTGCCAACTGAAGAAGCGTAACCGCCGTAGCTAATTCTAGGGCTGCACTGGAGCTCAATCCTACCGCAGTTGGTAAGTTACTCGTGTAGTAAAGGTGAAAGCCTTTGGTTGGAGCTAAGTTGCGTTTTTGTAGTTCCTGTAATACCCCCAACGGGTAATTTGCCCACTTGTATTTACCCGTTTGTTTTTCAATACAATTGATTTGTCCAAGTAAGACCGCATCCTCTAAGCCTTCACTGGTCATGGTAATCAAAGTATCATTTGCGGGAATCCCCAAACATGATATCCCCGCATTTACAGCCATACCGAGAACCGTGCCTCCATTGTAATCAAGGTGATTACCAAGGAATTCAATTCGACCAGGAGCAAAGCTTAGAAAGTATTCATGCTTATTTGTAAGGGCTCTAGCAAAAAAACCTTTGTTCATGTATCAAAAAAAAACCCGTGGTAAACCACGGGTTTAATAAAGGGGTAATTTTATTTGCAACCTAGTTGGTTAAACGGCAGCTTTCAGCTTTGTACCAGCTTTAAATGAAACTGAACGAGACGCTTTGATTTTAATCTTTGGACCGGTTGGGTCTTGTGGATTAACACCTGTGCGAGCTTTGCGACTAACCTTCTTAAAGGTACCGAATCCGATAACTTGAACTGGTTCTTTTTTTACTGCCTTAGTGATGCAGTCGATTACTGCATTAACAGCAGCGTCTGCAGCAGCCTTGGTCGTGTCTTTACCCAATTTTTTTTGTACGGCTTCGATGAGTTGTCCTTTATTCATGTGTTTTTCCTTTTGTTTGGAAGTATGGTTTTAATGAGTTCTATAGATCTTTGCTCGGGTTTTTCTGCGTAGTGGTCAAACTTTTTTTCACAAAAACGCGATTTTTTAGGCATTTGGGGCTTTTTTTTCATCAAAATCAGCTTCATCGCTTGGATGTAGTCTTCCCTGAGCGCCTAAAACAGAAATCTCCAAAAGCTTCTGCAGTTCCTTAATTTTCGAAGTGTTTTTCTCTTCGGCTATTTGCTCTGCTCTTTTAATCAGTTGCTTTGCCATCACTTCAGCATTCTGCTTGGGAGCCCCCAGATTTATAAAAATCTGAGAAATTTTATCGATTTCATTCTTTGGGTTCATAAAGTTTTAGGTTGGTGGTGTTTTCTTGCATTTTTATTTCTCCCTTTCGTAGGGCCTTGGCTGCATTTTCGTGTAGAATAGCAATTCCAATATATCCCGGGTCTATTTTTATAAAACTTTTTAGCAGACCCACTTTCTTTTGATCGTAAAACAAGGGGGAGGGAAGAACGGGTGGAGTTGCTGAATGAAATTCAACGGGTACGGTTTGCCTTCTTACTTTTCCCATGGCGTGAATTCTTGCCATCACTTCTTGCCCTAAATAGCACCCTTTTTGAAAATCAACACAGTCTATTTCGAGTCTTCCTTCCTGGGGTAATTCATCCGGACCTATTTCTTCGGGTATAGTAACGAGACCGGATCGTATACGGGCCTTTTCAATTTCTGCTTGGTCTGTGAAAGTAACTTGGAGCCTATCCAGTATGGTATTTTCTGTGGGAATGAGAAGGGAGTAAGTTTTTGTTTCCAGTCGAGGGTCGAGGAAGGCAGTAAACTCTTTACCTTGCCGCACCTTTTTTTCAGAGGGGCAGGCAATATCTAGAGTTTGAAACATGTTTTCTGCTTTAGGGCCATAAACCGTAAGAAGAATATATTTCTCGGAATGATCCAAAAACTCAACTTCGTCAGCCACAACATTTTCCTTTAATAAGCTTCGTAATTGTTGGCTACTTGTCCCGCGGCTAATTAAAGAAAATGTTTCCTCGTTGGTTTTAATCACATACATACCTGCAAGGGTTTTTCCTTTTTTATCCAACCGCAGACCAAACCGTATATCATCGGGTTCCATAGAAACCAGATCAACAGAGAGCTGGCTTTGCAGATAACTTTGGGCATCTTCTCCAAAAACTTGAAGATATGCAGGAGGGGTACAGCGGTTAACAAAAATACTCATTCTTTACCATTCGTAAAAGTTTAGCTTGTTCATGCAAGCTTCGGTTCTATGTTCTTCCTCGTGCAACAAGTAACAAATTTAAGAATAACCAATTCAAAAGCCTTACCTAAGCCAATCGAGCTTTGTGAAGAAATCTTGCGTTCAGCGGAACAAAAGCAGGTAGTTCAGCAAGCAAGAAATGTCATTCATGAAATCATCCATCAGAAAGATAAAAGATTATTGGCTGTGGTTGGTCCATGTTCCATTCACGATCTTGAAGCCTGTCGCGAATATGCAGCACGCTTTGCCGAGTTGAAGGAGGAGTTGAAAGACCGACTCTTTTTAGTCATGCGAGTCTATTTCGAAAAACCTCGAACAACTGTTGGTTGGAAAGGGCTTATCATGGACCCTTTGCTCAATGGCAGTTGCGACATTCCTGAAGGCCTTCGGATTGCCCGTTCTTTTTTGGGCGAAGTTCTTGATTTAGGAATTCCTACCGCCACTGAATTGCTAGATCCGATTACTCCCCAATACCTGTCAGATTCCTTATGCTGGGCTGCCATTGGTGCCAGGACCACGGAATCTCAAACTCACCGTCAAATGGCTTCTGGACTTTCCATGCCGGTGGGATTTAAAAATGCAACCAGTGGAGATTTGAAAGCGGCGGTAAATGGAATTATTGCCGCAACCCAGCCTCAAACCTTTCTTGGTATTACCGAAGATGGACTGGCATCGGCCGTGACTACAGGAGGCAACCCAGATTGCCAGTTGATCCTTCGTGGCGGCGCTACGGGGCCAAATTATGCCCCCGAGAATGTTCAAATGGGTAAGGTTGCTCTGGATACGGTGAAAGCACCCACTTCTATTATGGTTGATTGCAGTCATGCTAATAGCGGAAAGGACCCGTCGAAACAACCCACAGTCTTGGATGCAGTAATGAATCAAGTTGCAGACGGAGCGGACTGTATTCATGCCGTAATGATTGAAAGTCATCTTCATTCAGGTACTCAAGCTTTTCCCCGCCCAGTAGAGCAGCTTGATTATGGCGTTTCAATTACAGATGGATGCATAAGCTGGGATGAGACAGAGGCTTGCCTTCGTAAAGCTGCTGGGATAATAGATAAAGCTCGTTTTTCTTAATCGTCTTCGCTTTAACAACTAATTTAAAATTTTATGAATGATACTACTCCTATTCGTGTTGCCGTTACCGGTGCAGCTGGTCAGATCGGTTATTCCCTTCTTTTTCGTATTGCCTCTGGGGGGCTTTTTGGTCCCGACCAACCGGTTGCGTTAAATCTCATCGAGATTGAGCCTGGGATGAAGGCACTGGAAGGAGTGTGTATGGAATTGGACGACTGTGCTTTCCCTCTGCTTAAAGATATTCGCCCGACATCAGATTTAAATCGAGGATTTGACGGTGCAAATTGGTCATTACTGGTCGGCAGTGTTCCTCGTAAAGCAGGTATGGAGCGAGGAGACCTTCTTGGCATAAATGGTAAGATTTTTACAGGGCAAGGCCAAGCAATCCAAGCAAATGCAGCTTCGAATGCAAGGGTGCTTGTTGTCGGCAACCCATGTAATACCAATTGTCTGATTGCGATGAATAATGCCCCAGATGTTCCCCGTGACCGCTGGTTTGCGATGACGCGTCTAGATGAAAATCGAGCGGCGGCTCAACTAGCCGCGAAAGCGGATCGTCAGGTTTCAGAAGTTTCTAATGTTACCATTTGGGGGAATCATTCTGCCACACAATATCCGGATTACTACAATGCAAAAATTGGTGGGCAATCCGCTCCTGAAGTTATTTCTGATGACACTTGGGCTCATGTTAACTTTATCCCCACGGTTCAGCAACGGGGTGCCGCAATTATTCAGGCAAGAGGTGCTTCCTCTGCCGCTTCGGCTGCCAATGCTGCCATTGATACTGTCAAATCGCTGACCAACCCTACTCCTGAAGGCAATTGGAATAGTGTATGTGTTGCATCTGATGGAAGTTATGGCACCAAGGAGGGACTGATCACATCGTTCCCAATTCGTTCAGATGGAGAAAATTGGGAGATTGTTCAAAATTTAACAATTAATGACTTTAGCCGAGAAAAAATCGATGCTTCAGTAAATGAACTTGCTGAAGAGCGTGATATGGTCAGTGACTTATTGCCTAGTTAATTGTTGATAATTCCTTTCACTTTTCTTTTGGCATTTGGTCAAAAGAAAATCTTCAAGTTAGATGTTGCAGGCGGTGTTCGTACATTCGTACATCATGGTATTGACCAAACTTGAACCCACCCTCATGGAGTACACCTGCAACTTGAAAGCCTAATTTTTCATGCAATCTTACCGAACCAGGATTTGGTAACACCACAAGGCCGTAGGCACGATGAACATCTTGGGTTAGCTTAAGGTTTTGGAGAAGGGCGGAATATACCTTCTCCCCAATCCCTTCCCCAGTATGATCTGGATGTAAGTAAATACTTGTCATGACCGAGGGTGCGTAAGCAGGGCGTTGATGAAAACGCAAACTGGCGGCATAACCCACCACCTGACACTTTTTTTCTGCCACCATTAATTGGTAGCGTCCTCCGTTTGAAAATTGAGTAAACCATGTTTTGCGATTTTCAAGAGAGAGTTCGACCATTTCAAAGGTTACCACGGTCTTTAAGATGTAGTAATTTAAAATGTCCCGAAGGGCAGGTAAATCAGATTCTAATCCTCTGCGGATGGTAGTTTCCATAATAAAAGAGATGGTACCCGGAGAGGGGGTCGAACCCTCACTCCCTCGCGGGAACCGGATTTTGAATCCGGCGCGTCTACCAATTCCGCCATCCGGGCACTTGATATAACTAATGGTAAAATTTTATGTATTTGCAACCCTTGAGTTTTGGTAAACCAAACTGACTCATTTTAGCTGTGATCATACCTTGTATGCCTTCACAGACTCTTGAATTCTTCCAGCAAGCAAGGGGCTTAAGCGCCTAAGTCCACAAGAAATGCCGCTTTTAGCAAGATAGGCCTCGGATTTGGTCTGAGTGGATTGAAACTAAAGGTCGCTTGGGGTTAGTTTTTCCGCGTCTTTCCAAAGGTGGTCCAATGCATAGTTTTCACGCTGTTCTTTTGAAAATAGGTGAACCACAAAGTCAATGGCATCTAGGATAAGCCATCCACTTGGTTGAAACCGGTCTTTTGATAAGATTTCTATATTATTTTCTTTCAAGGTTTTTTCTACATTGTTGCGCAGAGCCTTGAGGTGAGGATCGGAAGTCCCGGTTGCGATAATGAAGCAATCTGTAAGAGGAGACTTTTCCCCAAAATAGAGAAGTTGGAGATCTTCCGCTTTCTTATCAAGTAATGCTTCACAAGCAAGGGATAGGTTTTGCCTGAGTTCTTTTTTATTTTTAGGAATTGAAAAACTCATATTTAATTCGAGTAGGTTAATAAATGTTTGGTTTGGAGATAGGTGTAAACATCGTCGGGAACCATGCCTTTGATGGAGTCGCCTCTATGGAGATGATCGCGAATAGATGTGGAAGAAGCTGAAAATAACGAGTTATTCATTAAAGTAAAGCTAAGCTCAGGGAAGGAGGGATGGGAAGGATGAAGATGATCCCTTGCAAAAACAATAAAATGAACAGCTAGGGATAGTTCATTAAGAAACTTCCATTTGGATAATCGAACGAACTGATCGTAGCCAATAAGTAGAAGGATCTCCGCATCTGGGTATAACTTTTTGACCTCTTGGATCGTTTGCCAGGTGTAAGAGGTTTGTTTTTGATTTATTTCAAAATCGAAAATACTTATTTTTGGGTTCTTTTTCGCTACCAGCCTAACCATCTCAAGCCTTTGCTCGGCCGTGAATAAAGGTGGATGGTTTCGTAGTGGTGCCTGATAAGCTGGGCACAGAAGAAGTTGATCTAATTGAAATTCTTTGATCGCTTCTTCAGAAATGAATTTATGACCATTGTGGATAGGGTCAAATGTTCCCCCTAAAAAACCAATTTTGCGCAGAGGTGGGCCAGATAAATTAGGCATGCAAAATTACAGTGCCCGTCCTTCAGATTTTTCAAATAAGGTAAACATTCTACCTTTCCTGAAATAAGTGACCTGCCCAGAAGAAGAGACGACAAGAGCGAGAGAATCAGTGACAAATGTAATAGCTGCCGCTGCCGCGTGGCGGGTACCGAGACCTCCGGGTAAATCAATTTCATCTGCCTTAGCTTGGATTAAACATCCAGCTGATTCAACCACGCCATCTCCTCGCAAAATAAAGGCACCATCAATCAAGGCTAGTTCCTTAATGGTCTCATCCATAAAAGGGTTCAATATACTACGATCCTCAGCTCCGTATCCGTGGAATGGGTTAAGTACCAATTGTTTAGATCTTTTAATCACTTCTTCGTGATCACCGAGCACGAACATAGCTCCGATTGACTGCCCCTCGCGTCCAGCGGTAGCCAGGTCGGTCGCGATAGCGGTAATTCTCTCTAAGGCTTCAGCCGAAACATCATTGGGTAACATCTCATCACCCTGTCCAATTACAGATTCAAACTCTTCATCTACATCAACGACCAGAACAGTATCAAATTGCCCACTTCCGGGTATCCCTCCAATACAGCAAACTCGATCTTGGAAACCGAAAATATCACGGGTTAAGCCAAGGAGGATGGCTGCTCGTAACTGTGACAACCGAGAACGGGATAATGTACGCACCGCAAGGGTAGCATCCGCACGATGATGTGCTTGATCTTCTTCTGACACTCCTTCTCCCGCCAAAACAACCTTAAATGTAGGAAACGTCATTCTTGGAGCTAAGCTTGGAGGAAACACATCCGTAAAAACTAAAATAGTTGAGCATTCTGCAGCCTTAGCTATTTTTGCAGCTTCGTCTGTCAAGAGTTTGTTAAATTTGGTTCTCCTTCGGGCTGGGCGGTCATCAGTTCCAATAAAAGCACTTCTAACTGCGGTCTTAAACTCAGCTTTTTCCCGTGCCATCCACAACTGATCCATGGTAGATTTGTCTTGGAATGTGCGGGCAAGGGAAGCAAGGAAGGAAAGGTAATTCTTCGCTTTTTTACTAGCCAGAAGAAGAAAAACAAATCGGATATCTTCGTAACTGTCTTTCCCTTCGAAAGTGAGCCCAGCAGGGCATCTGCCAATAGCCAGGGCGTAAGGTCTTTTCATGTCAACCCGAGCATGGGGGAGGGCCACACCTTCCCCGATGTAGCTAGTCATTGAATGCTCGCGATCCACTAGCTCATTGAGTACTTTTCTTCGTTTGGGGGCAGTTGGAAGTGCGGTTCCAAAGGTGTTTAATAGTTCAGAGTATGCAGATTTTAAATCTTTACTGGAAAGATCAATAATTCGATTACTCGCAATGTATAAGTCAATTCTCATCGCTCAAAGGCAGGCTAGCCGGCATACGGCATGCCGAAAAAAAAAAACGGGCAATTTACTTTTCCCACTCGAGGGCACCGCTTTTTAATTCGTAAATTAAGCCCGCAACAAGCACGAATGTGAAGAAAAGCATTGGCCCTAAGATTGGAATCCCTGCCGCCACAAAATCACGGTGCGTTAATACCCAAGGGATTAGGAAAACTACATCAATATCAAATAGGATAAAAAGCATAGCCGTAACATAAAACTTTACAGAATAACGAGTTTCTCCCTTTGTATCAGCAGCTAATCCACATTCATAGGGAGAATCCTTGATTTTACTCCGAGTAGCACGCTGACCGAAGATATGACTAGCAACAAGTATTCCTACACCGATGCTGAGAGCAATGAATATTTGTATTAAAACGGGTAAATAATCGCTTAATGTCACGCCGCAATTTTTACTGGAATGTAAGTGCTGGGCAAGATTATTCGTTTTATTGAATACATTCCTTGCATTCTGAATGCTTGCCTTTCCTACCAATAATACCTTTAAAAGGTGTATGAATTTAAATTACCGTTCTCTTAAGGATAAAAAAAATAAAATGAAAAAAAAGGCTTTTACCTTAGTTGAGATTTTAATTGTACTTGCTCTGATTGGAATAATTGCAGGTTTATCCATGAGTAATATAGGTAGTATCTTTGGTGGTTCTAAAGTGAAAGCCGCTCAGCAGTGGGTAAATAGTACAGGAGAGGCTTATGTCACGAGTTATCTCACCTTGGTTGGGGAGTACCCAAATAGTTTAAGCGATTTACGAACTCCTCCAAGCGGTATCCCTCCCTTTGTCAAACGGGCATCTGACTTAAATGATCCCTGGAAGAACCCATACCAATACCGTTATCCTGGTACAAATAACCCAAGCAGCTTTGATTTATTTACATCTGCTCCTGATGGAAAAGTAATTGGTAATTGGGATACCGGAAATTGAGTTGACTTCGCTGAAGCGGGTAAAATCCATTCAAGCTTTTAGCTTGATCGAGATATTGCTCGTTCTTGCTTTACTTTCGGTTCTTGCCGGAGTAGTTGCTGGAAACTTAGGAGCTTTTATTAAGGGAGCGAACTATGAACCCCCCCAACGTGTTTTAAAGAAAGCAGTTTTGGATGCTGTTTATTTCAGCAGTGAACGTAAGCGAGCAACTTTTCTTAGCTATGATGAAGAAAATGCTACCTTCTTGGTAAGCGATTCGATGGGTGGAACTTTGGCAGAGCACCGAGTGTATCAGGACTTAGGTGACGAAATTAAACAAGATGGGGCTAATATTCCCAAAGTGTCCTTTCTAGCAGTTGGGCCACTTTCTGGCGTTGATGGAGATGACTCCAAATATGATGAGGACGAGTTGTTACTTCAACGCATACCATTCCACTCTGGTAGCAGTATTCCATTTCAGGCAACTTTGGAATTTGGAGGTCAAGAAACTGAAATGTATTTTGATCCATTTTCGGGCTATGTTCTAAAAGGTGAGGAATGAAATGTTTTCGGGTTAAAATACATTCTTCGACCCAAGGCTTTATGCTCATTGAGGTCTTGGTGGCTTTGGCATTATTTGGAATGGCTTCCGTTTTTTTAGTGGATGGAATTTCTGTGGCATCTCGTACAATGAGACTAATGAAGGATACCAGGGAAATGGAACAAGATCTTCTTTGGGCAAGGAGTCAGATCTTCAAAGAACATCGATACGAAGAGCTTGAAGATGGAGGAGAGATCGAAGCCTTGACCATTGGTGAGATTCTTTGGGAAACTGAAATTGAAATGACCAATGTACTGGATCTGTACAGGGTTAAATTATCCCTAGAATACGACGGGAATGATGAGCTGGGCATAGATTCTGGTACTAGGGTTTCGACGATGTTGATTCTTCGTCCTGGTTGGGCAAATGGGTCAGATTTTTCCACTGAACGCACCCGATTGCTTGAGGATAAAAAGGATAAGATTCGAAATATGAGAGAGGAGAGGCAAAGGAAGTGAGGAAAAGTGGATTTTCGATGATCGAGCTTTTGTTAGCTATGGCTATTGGTGGAATGCTTTTGCTTGCCGCGGTCTCCTTGCTCGTAACCGTTTCACAAGCATGGGCAAATCGGCCTGCAACTCGAGATGCATTTGATGCCCATGTTAACGGTGTGGCTAACTTCTTACATGCAACATTGGAGGAAGCTAGTTTACCCACTGCAAGGGGTAAGAATGATGCGATTGTAGACCTCCAACGTCCCGTAGGTTTTTCAGATTCAGATGAGCCTCTTATTCACTTTTATCTTCGGGAAGCTCCTCCCTTGTTTGTTTGGCCAAAAGGTGTTGCAACCCGAGTGCATACCTATCTTCAAATTGATGAAGGAGAGGGCTTATCTTTCCTGTGGTTTTCTGAATTGCAGGAATTGGAGAAAAACGAGAAAGGGAAACTAGAGCCAGAAGATGAAAGTGATCTGATGAAGACGCCAATTAGTAAATTCTGCAGTGAAGTTTTCTACTGTTACTATGGAGATGAGGACGATAAAGAGGGCGATAGTAAGGAATGGGATATCAAGGATGAGTTGGAAGAAAATATTCAAACTGGGAAATACCGAATTCCTGCCTTTATAAAATTAGTTTTTAGGTGGCCGGAAGAAGATCTAGAGCGTACGATTACCTTGGCTGTCGAATCTATTTCACCCAATGGGTTGCAGGAGGATCCTTTTTGAAAAGAAAAAACAATAAGCAAACGGGGTCTATTTTGATTTTTGTGCTTGTGTTGATTGTCCTGCTTTCCGTGATTGCGACCAGACTTATGCAGGAGACAATTCAAGAGATGCGTTATGTGAGCCAGCAGCATTTTCGAGATAATCTCAGGACACATGCCTATTCCGTTTTAGACCTAAGTATTGGTGTACTTAATGAATTCAGGATGATCGAAAGAAACTTGCATGCTCCCTCTCAAGGTTGGGGTGACCCCCTTGGATACGCGGATATCGAGCCATTAGAGAGCAATGTGAAGTGGAATGTTAGGATCATTGATGAGTCAGGCAAAGTACCCTTCTCATCTGCCCGCGAAAAAGACATGGTCTACCTGTTTGCGACTATGGTTTCTGATGACTCTCTTGTAGATGAAGATGATGGCCAGCCTTTTTATGACGCCTTAATGGACTGGCAGGATGCGGATGATAATGATCGTGATGAAGGTGCAGAGGATGACTACTATGAGGATTTATCTCCTCCTTACTTTACTCCTGGCCAGAAAATTGAGAATTTTGAAGAATTTAGAATGATTAAGGGCTTTGCATATGATTTTGATGACCCTGAAAACTCCGGTATTTTTTATGGAGAAGATGGACGGGAAAATCAAAATTTTAAAAACTTTCGGAATTCCTTTTCTTTTTTTCACGACGGTTCGATTAACATCAATGGTGCTCCAGAATTTTTACTTCGCTTCTTATGTGGAGAGAATGAAGGGCTCTACGAAGATTTAAAAGCCGGTCCCAGTTCTTACTCGAAAGAATCTAGTTTTTTTACATCTATGAACGATCCGGTACTTTCCCGAGTTTCTAAAAAAAGTGGGATAAGGTTGGGGACGAATGCAAGTATGTTTCGCTTGGTCATTACAGTGTCCAAGGGGAAGGCGAACTTTAAACTGCACGCAGTTGTCGGGGTTGATGGAGTAGGAAATCGATCAACACCTACTAAAAGGAAGAAAAAAATTAAGCCAAGAAGTCAGCAGAATCAAAAAATTAAATACCCTTTTCGGGTTCTTTCCTTGAGGGAAAACGAGAATTTGATCGACTGAAACCCTGAATTTAAATAAAAATTAATGCTGAATGGAGGAAAATCCTGACAATGGCACCAGCCTACATTTCGGAGAATTACGCGAAATATCCCTTCTGATTCCAGGGGAGCACTTTTTTTGCGAAAATATCCCTTTACCCGACGGTACAAATGATAAAGATTTGGAAGTTCTTGCCACGCTTGCTTTAGAAGACGAATCTTTTTCTCCTTATCCGATCGAACAACTTGCATGGGGTTTCTTCGGCTCGGTCGAATATAGCCATATGATTGTATTTGCCACCCCTTTTACAAAGTTACGAAGTCTAGGTTGGCAGAATTTAGAGTACTTTCGCAGAGTCTTCCCTTCATTTGTATCACTCCTGGGTGTAAAGTTTGATAAGCCGACCATTAGATTTTTATTATCGGAAGAAACATTGTCGGCTGCCGCTTATGAGGCAGGATGCATTGCTCCTCTGAACATCTTCTCCTTACCAACGGATAAAGAAGACCCAGAGTCCATTCAAGATGTTCGTGCAAAACTTCTCTCCTTGCTCGATTTAGAACAATTTGAATTAGAGCCAGATATCTTGGTTCTCGATGAGTTTTCCCGGACCAAGGACGGTTTTTTTAAGTTTGAACATACTTGGTTGGATGGGAATGACCCATCTTTAGAACTTCAGCAAGATGTTATGCTTGAGGCAGACGAACTTTGGAAAGTAGACCTTCGTCCTCCTTTATTCAAAGGATCGGAGCAAAAAAGAAGAAGGCTTTCCCGGATAAAATGGAATGCCATGATAAGCTGGACTGTCGGTATGGCCGCGATTTTACTTATGCTTGCCGGAGTGAACTACCTTCGAGTTGTTTCTACAGGTAAAGCTTTAGAGTCCCAACAAATGTTTTCTGAAGTGCCAAAGGTCCGGGAAGACCAAAAACTTCTAGAAAAACTGAGACAAAATAAGCTAGGGGGAATTGATGTTTTTGGTGCACTCGGTCGATTGGGAGCCCATCGAGGGATTGGTTCTGATGGTCCTGATCTTTGGTTTTCAGAGGCTCATTTTGAAAGCCGAAATGAGGTCAAGCTCGAAGGGCAGGGTAAAAACGTTGAAGCAATTAATAATTTCATCGAGCAATTGGAGCTAAAGAATGTTGCATTTATCAATAAAAACAGATCTGGAGATGAGATTAGAGAAATTGAAAGCGATGGGGGTAAGACTACTTTTAAAATCGAGTTCAAACTGATGGAGGAAAAGCAAGTCGAGGTAAGCGATGAGGCTGCATCCAATGAGGTGGGGCAGAAAGAAGGATGAAGTCTTTAGAAAAATTATTTTTTCGCCTTTCTGACCGAGAGCAAAACTTATTAGTTATTACTCTGTGGCTCCTTTTAGTTGTTGTTTTTTATAAGATGGTATTTCAAGAAGGTATTCGAGAATACTCCACCCTAGAGGATGCGGAACATAACATTACCGTGTATAGTGAATTTATAAAATTAAAACCATCCATCCGAATGGCACTAGAGCAACAAAAGCTAGAGCAGAAAAATAAAAGCTATGACAAAAAGAATTTAAGCAACCGTGCATCCACGCTTGCCGATATGGTATTCCCCCAACGAGATTATCGGGAGTTGGACACGATCGAGCGAGAGCGCTATGCTCAACATCGTGTTAAAATTACCTTTGAAAGAGCAAGCTACCCGCAAGTTGAGGAGTATGCCAGTTTGATTCGCCAAGAAAGGCCTTACATGTTTTTGAGCGAAGTTAAGATTGAACCCAATTATCCGCCCAAGTCTAGACCCTACGATCCAACTACTTACGATGCTGTCTTCGAGGTTAGCTCTGTTGAATTTATCAACCAATGAAATTACCACACTTTATTTTTCTTTCTCTAAGCATTTTGCTTAGCAGTCTTTTTTCCCAAGTTCCTGTAGGTGATGAGGATTCTCCTCCCCTTGTAATTCCCGCTGTTGACCCTTCGGACGACACCGAGTTTCCTTTTGGTGCCTTAACTGACCCTGATGAGCTATCCACGATTTCAGGTTTGGATGATCCGATGGAGCGCTTACGCCTTCGAGATCATGATACCAACATGATTTTAGATATGATCCAAATGATTACCGATCGTTATATCCTACGCCCGCAAAATTTACCGGCGGTAAAGATTACTTTTGATAGCATGAATGTCCTTACCAAGCGTGAAACCTTGCGGGCACTTGAAAGTCTTCTTGCCATGAATGGAATAGGTATTACCAAAATGGACGATTTGTTTTTTAAAGCGGTTCCAGCTTCAGGCATTAATGTTCATGTACCCATTTGGTTGGATGGGCCAGCATCGGGTTTGAGACCGAGTCAGCGGATTTATGTAAAAATGTTTCACCTTGAATATGCACCTGCCTTAGAAGTCCGCGACCAACTCAATCCATTTGCTACACCCAATGTTGGCTCTTTACTTGTTTTCGAAAAAGCAAATAGCATCTTGATCACCGATTCTTTATTGAATTTGCAAAGGATGGAGAAACTCCTTCTTTCGATTGATAAGCCGATCAGTAAGGAGGATATTGGCATGGAATGGATTGTCTGGCCAGTCAAGCACGCAGGTGCGCGTGAGCTGGAAAGTAAACTGAAAGCAATGATTGAAGGGAGTTTTAAACCTTTTCTGGGTGGCACCACCAAAGTAGATTCAGACGACAGGACAGGGAAACTCATCATTGTTACACGACGAGAGAATAAGGAGACCTTGACCTTTATTTTGGAGACTTATGACTCTCCAATAAAGATGAAAACGACAAGTAAGCTATTCAAACTTCAGCATGCTGAGTCCAAAGATATACAATCGATTTTGGACGAAGTGATTAAGAACCAACAACGTATTAAGCAGCAGATACAAGGTAACCAGTCCAATGCCAGGGCTTCATCGAGCAAAAAGCCTCCATCACCCGCAGGTTCAAACACCCCAGCGCAAACTGCATCTGATTCAGGAGGGTCGGATGGTGCCCATGAGTTTAGTGATTTTATAACCATCTCATCTGATGAAAGAAGTAATGCTATTTTAGTTTATGGTACCAAGGAAGATATCATTGAAATAGGGCGTATGATTGACTCTCTTGACGAACCATTACCTCTTGCCCGCATCGATACCATTTTTGTAATGGTTGATTTAACGGAGCAAAATCAGCGCGGTATTGATTCTCTTTTTGGAGGATTGGAATGGTCCAAATATGCTCGAGGTCCGAGAGCAGATGGATTATTTGGTGAACCAGTTTCAGCCGAGACAAAAGGTGATAGTTCATTGACTAGCTCGGGAGATGTTACGGTTACTCAAGTTCAGAATGAAACTTTACAGGGAGTCCTCGGAGTTCCTGGCTTAAATACATCGATTCCTTTCCAGATGCAGGATTGGGAACTCACGGGGATTCGTTGGGAGCAAATCTTTGCTTTGTCCTCCGAGAGAAATGATGTCCGTATATTCTCTACTCCATCGCTTATGGTGTCTCATAATGCGCCCGAGGTTCATATTCTGATTGAAGATGAAAGAAATATTGTTGTTCCCACTTACTATGGAAATGTATCCACCACGGAAGGCTCAAATACAGGCCAGCGTGATCAAATCACTGCTAAGACTGAGTTACAGATAAAAAAGCCAAAAATTGGCCTGCCCCAGATGGATGAGAATGGAACGCTTATCTCTCACGGATCAATTTTTATGGAGGTTGAGGTGAAAGCCGAAAAATTTGACGAAACCCAAAGCAATACTTATCAGGGGCAATCTTTACCAGGTAAAAAAGTACGCGAAGCGAAGTCCATGGTAACGATTCGAGATGGAGAGATTATCGTCCTTGGCGGTCTTCAAGAAGTGCAAGTTGATTCTACTGAATCTAAATATAATTTACTCAGTGATATTCCTTATTTTGGGGAAAAATTCTTTCGGCCTAAGACAGTAAAGTATACCCCAACTGAATTATTGATTTTTCTGAAACCTACAATCATCACACCAAATTATAACGAGACTGCAGCTAATGTAGAATCCATCGATAGTAGAATTGAGGGAACTTATGCTCCTAAATTTGTTTCTCCATCTGGAAAGATCTTAGGCATGCCTGATATTGATGGAAAGATACAACCAAACCACAACCCCATGGACAGCCCGGCGAGTGTTCCAACCCTATCAAGATGAGTAGGCTTTCTTGGTATAGGTGTTTTTTTGCCTCAGTTTTCTGTTGTGTTCCGTATATCTACAGCTTGGGTGCACAGGCCAATCCGTTCCTGCGTCCTGGGGATTTGGGTAGAAAGCCGCCCCCCACCGTAAGGCCGGCACCTCCGCCCCCAGCTCCAAAACCCATTAATTCAAATTTGGAATTGAGAGGTTTTTTTAAATTTCAGGAAATCTGGCATTTTGCTATATTTGACAAAGTTAAAAATAGAGGTTTTTGGTTAAAAAAAGGAGAAAGTTTTGATGATGGGAAAGTACAAATTGAAAGTTTTAATCTTGATACTGAATCTATTAAAATGAAGGGAGGGCAAAGCCTAACGCTTAAGTCATCTCAGCATCGAGTGATGCCAGTTCCCAGTGCCCAACCTGTTAAAAAGAAAACCCCTTCCATCCCTGCTAAATCTCCCATCCGACTTCCGAAAGCAGGTTTGCCTCGCGTAAAAATTCCAGCTCGCTCCCCAACTGGTACTCCTCGCCCTTGAATTTTGAGTAAGCTATGAAGGAAGAAGAGAAGCTAGATGCAGAGGATTCAGAAACCACCAATGATTCTGTCCCAGAGCTTTCTATAGATTCCCAGGATCATATGACCTGGTGGCCTGAGTTATCTGATTTAGACCGGCTCAATGTACTTGGTGCTCATAGAGAGGATCGAGCCCGCCTATTAGCTTCTAAAGATTCAAGGTCAGTAGAAGTGACTATGAAAGAAATTGCCCGAAAGTCAGGTTATTCTTTTGTGGAGGAGTTTAACTTATCCAAAAACCCTACGAAACTTCTGCCTCTAAGGCTAATTCACTCCTTTTCTTGTTTGCCGGTTGTGCCTGCGATTGAAGGGTCCAAAGAAAAACCTAAGGTTTTGTGTGTGGATGATGAAAAAGCTATTCTTCAGGGTTTCAAACTTCACTTGAGGAACGATTTTGAAGTACATGTGGCTTCGTGCGGAGATGAGGGGATAGAAATATTTAAAAAAGAAGGTGATTTCTCCATAGTTTTATCGGATATGAGAATGCCTGGGATGAGTGGTTCAAGTATGTTAACTGAAATTAGAAAGATAGACCCTCAGATTGTAAGTGTTTTAATTACTGGTCATTCAGATTTTGAGATTGCCAAAGATGCGATTAATTCAGGAAACGTTTTCAAAATTTTAACCAAGCCCTGCCCAGCTGAAAAATTAATTGAAGTGCTGAAAGATGGCGTGAAGCAATTTGACCAAAATGTTGGTAACAAGCTTCTATTGAAACCTGATGGTGGCAATATACACCTTTTAACATTATGGCCGCCAACTGAAAGAATGAGCCGTTGGGTATTTGCGGTATCTGGCCGTAAACCTATCTGGTTTCTGGGGCTTCCTGAGAAGGTAACCAGTGCAATTACTGAAAACTTTGGTATCGGAGCTGATAGCCTAGATGATTCTGATCTGGATATTGACGGGGAGGAAGAACAGCAGGACGATTTAGAGGATCAAAATGCCGCTATTATTCGTTTTGTAAACGAGGTCATTCAAAAAGCGATAGTAGATCGGGCTACTGATATTCACTTTGAACCTCACAAAGAAACCCTACAGATTAGATATAGAATTGATGGGCAACTGGTACCTGTACGGGTTCCAGATAATCTTCGAAGTTTTCAAGATGCGATCATTTCCCGGATAAAAATAATGGGGGGGATTAATATATCTGAAAAGAGAAGGCCTCAAGGTGGGCGGATTACCTTTAACCATGGTCAAAGTGATCTTGATATCCGGGTCTCCACCTTGCCCACATTGTATGGAGAAAGTATCAGCCTGCGCCTGCTCAATGAAAAGTCTCAACCCCTCTCCATGCAGGAACTCGGGCTTCTTGGGCAGGATGAAAAAAACATTGTCAATGTCTTAGAAAAACCACACGGCATTGTGTTGGTTACCGGACCCACAGGTTCAGGTAAATCGACTTCATTAACCGCATTCATTCGAAGGATTCATAAGCCGGAAAGAAGGATAATGACAGTTGAAGATCCAGTGGAATATGAAGTTGCTGGAATTAACCAAACGCAGGTTAATGCAGAGATAGGATTTACTTTTGCGAGTGCACTTAGAGAGATTTTGCGACAAGACCCCGATGTTATCATGGTCGGAGAAATTAGGGACCGAGAAACGGCAGATATTGCCATTCGAGCATCCCTAACTGGCCACCTTGTTTTAAGTACTCTTCATACCAATGATGCACCAGGTGCGATTACTCGATTAGTTGATATGGAAATCGAGCCTTTCTTGATTGCATCCTCCGTGGAGATGGTCATTGCCCAGCGGTTAGTTCGTAGGCTTTGCCCAAAATGTGCAACGCCAGCCAAAATGAAGGATTCTGAGCTACTTGCTTCTCTTGCTTTATTAGGGGTTGATGCAGAGGAAAGTAAAGATGGTAAATCAGTGCTTAATGCGGTTGGTTGTCCAAATTGCCAAAACTTAGGCTACCGCGGCCGTGTTGGTATTTTTGAATTGATGAAAATGAGTGACGCCATTCACAGTATGGTGATTAAAAATGCTTCAGCTCCTGACATAAGAGAAATTGCATTGGAGGAAGGAATGAGCACACTACAGGAGACTGGTTGGGCCCAGATTAAGCGGGGATTCACCACTTTTGAGGAAGTCATCCGCTATTCGGATGGTATGATGGAAGAAGATGGTGAAATCACTGAGATTGATGCACCTGAAGGGTCTTTACCTCCTGTAACAGAATTTAAGAATTAGTTGCCATGCCAGAATTTAATTACTTGGCAGTTAATTCAAAAGGGAAAACTATCCAAGGGAATTTAGAGGCGGATAATCTCAAGGATGCCCGAAGTACTCTCCGTGATGAAGGGTTAACCCCATTGAAACTCCAAGTTTCTGACCTTGCTGTTGCAAGTAGCAAGGCCTCCAAAAAAAGTAATGCTAAGCAGAGCAAAGAAACAAAACCTTCCTTAGTTAAGTCCTTCAGTAAGGGAAGTTCTAAGGGAGAGAAAGTGGGGTTGGAATTTCTAAAGAGATTGGTTGAGCTTCACGCAAGTGGCATGCCAGTCGCAGATGCAGTCAAACTTCTCAATCATCGATTATCTGACCCAGTGCAAAAAGAGATTGCTGGATTTCTATGGAAAGAATTAGCGGAAGGGCGGACCTTGTCTCGGGCAATGAGGCAATTACCCCAGTTTTTCAGTGAATCTTCTTCTTTTGTTATTGAAGCAGGTGAGGCAACCGGAAATGTGTCTCCCATCCTTAAGAAAATTATCTCCTATCTGGAAGAAAAAAGGGAAATTCGTTCCAAAGTTACCAGTAGTATGAGCTATCCTATCTTTGTTTGCTTAATGGCTTTTGGTGTTGTTTTGTTCTTTCTATTCTTTCTTCTCGAAAAAATTGAAGATATGCTCGATTCCCTCGGTGGTGAACTTAATTTAATGTCCAAGATATTAATAAATGGATCGGAGGCACTTTTAACAATTGGACCTTTTGTGGTTGTGGTTTTAATCATTATCTTCGGTCTTCTTATGCAATGGAAGAAGACCGAGAAAGGTGGAGTTTCCCTGGATCGTTCTTTGTTGAAGACTCCCATGTTCGGTAAAATATTGTATATGTCTGAACTTTTTCAGTTATCCAACCTCTTGTCTGCTTTGATGTGGAGTGGGATTGGGTTAACTGAGAATTTGAGACTTTGTGAACGGACTATTAAAAATAAACATATGCGCCTTCAGTTCCGCTCGGCCCGGGCATTAGTTAATGAAGGTAAATCCTTGCCTGATGCCTTGCGTAAGTTTAAGTTTATGCCACTTATGCAGCTTGATATCATTGAGGTAGGGGAGAAGACTGGAAATTTAGGAAACAGTATGGAGGATGCAAGCAAAGCGTTTAGGGAAGACCTTACCAAAAGGATCAAATCTATGACGACCCTTGTATCAGGTGCAGCGTTAGGGTTTGCCTTCTCGTTGGTTGCATTGGTAGCAATATCAATAGTCACAAGTATTTTTCAGGTTAGCAAAACTATGACCTTTTAACTCTCTATTTACCAAGATGAGGTTGTTACTTTTTGTTGTATTTTTTTTGGCTGGTTGTGACCAAGAAGCTGAAGAAGGTAAAAAAATTACTTCTGCCAATTCAGAAGCCAATCTCTTGCAGCGGGCAGCAGCTGAAGGGAAAAGTATTTTAGACGACGGTTCGAAGTATGAAGGTGAAATGGTTCGTGGTATGCCCCATGGGTTTGGAAAAAGGAAATTTACGAATGAAGATTTTTTCGAGGGCCAATTTCTCAATGGCGACGCCCATGGTCATGGAACATTGAGGTATAAGTCTGATGGAAACCTTGAGAAGTATGTGGGTATGTGGGCAAACGGTCTACGTGAAGGCTATGGTACTTTGTATTTCACAGATACATCCCGTATGGTTGGCCATTGGGCTAACGATTCCCTTCTTTATGGTGAATTTCAAAGGTCAGATGGCGTTAGGATTTCAGGGAAATGGAACCAGCAAACTCTTTCTGAAGGAACCTTGGACGATGGGTCTGGTAATAAATTTTCTGGTGTGTTCAGTGAATACGGTGGATATAAGGAGGGCACCCTCGAAAGTGACAATGGAAATAAGTACACCGGAGGCTTTAAGGATAATAGATATCATGGTAAGGGAGTACTGGCCCGCCAAGATGGCTCAATTTATGTGGGTCAATTTTTTGAGGATGAATTTTCGGGCATTGGTATTTTACTTTTAGGGAATGGAACGAAATATTCTGGTGAATTCGACAAGAATCAACCCTACGGATACGGAGTCCAAACAAATAAGGACGGCATTACTTACGCTGGCCTTTGGGAGAATGGAGAGAAAAGTGGAACAGGCACTTTGGACTTTGGGGACGGAACAAGTTTTGTGGGCGAATTTAGGAATGGCTTGGCATATGACGGGTTGTACGATTGGGGTGATGGAAGGGTAACTGAATCCTTTCAGAATGAAGATGGAGATTGGGTCGACCGCTAAACAGAGCGAGCTTGGTTTTTGGGGGTTGCCATCTTAAGTATAAACGCAAAATATAAAAACTTCATTATGACAGATCCTTATACGCTTCGACTAAAATTCTGGGGTACACGAGGAAGTATTCCTTGTCCCGGACCTGATACGGTTAAATATGGTGGAAATACGACTTGTTTTGAGGTTAATTTCGGGGATGAAAGACTGATTATTGATGCAGGAACTGGCATTCGTTTATTGGGCAAAAAAATCCTTACAGAAGAGAAAAACTTACTGACCGCTAAGTTATTTTTTACTCATACTCACATGGATCATATTCAGGGGCTGCCTTTCTTTGCTCCGTTGTATAATCCCAACAGCAATGTGAACCTCTACGCTGGTCACCTGGACGGAGATAACTACAACTTACAGGGAATTATTGGAACTATGCTTATGAAAGACCCAGTCTTTCCTGTGCCAAGCGCTTTGATTGAACAAGCCTGCACATTTAACGATTATAGTGTAGGCAAAGTTTTTGAACTCGGAAATGATCTTGTAATCAAAACTGGGAAATTAAATCATCCAAATGGAGCCTGTGGTTATCGATTGGAGTGTGGCGGGAAAATAATCGCTATATGTACAGACACAGAACACTATGAGGGCAAATTAGACGAAAATGTTTTAGCCTTAGCCGAAAATGCGGATGTCATGGTTTATGACTCCGCGTACACTGATGAGGAATATCCTAACTTTAAAGGTTGGGGGCACTCGACTTGGCAGGAAGCAATCAAAATTGCTGAGGCTGCTAATGTGAAACAGACTTTTCTCTTTCATCACGACCCATCCCATAATGATAAAAAAATGGATGAAATTGCTGAAGCGGCCAAAGCGATCCGGTCAAGTGTACGACCTGCAGTCGAGGGAGAAGAGATTTTTCTTTAAATTCTTTACTCTGCTACATGTTCTGCTTTCTCATTGGTATCAAAGAGATTTTTAATTTGGCCTGAAGCTTTTACTTCAATCACAGAATTTTTTGGATTTTGATGTAGAAAAATATCTCCCGAAGATAGAAGTCTGGCGTCTAGCCATTGGTGAGGGTTAATTTGTATCTCCTTATTTCCTCTGTGGACTACTTTGGCTGTGGTGACTTCTAACTCTCCTGCATCAAGGATACCATCGCCATGCACTTCGATACTTAAACTTGAGGTTCGATCCCCCTTAAGGGTAAGTATTCCATTTCCCAGATGTTGTACTTCTATCTCGGGTGCATCCATTGCTTCCAGGTGCACATTTCCAGTGCTTGAGTGAAAAACTTTTAAGTGGGTGGACCTTATCTCGGAGCAGGTAAGGTTGGATGCTTCCAATACCCTCAGTTCAGAGATTTCTTCCACTGAAACCATGATTTCAACTGGAAATTTACGAGTGGCATTTACCTTTACAAATGGAATTCTTCTTTTGAATTCATAGGAGTTGTTCGCATCGAGAAAAAGAGTCTTCTGCCTCACTTTTGCGGTTACTGAATCAATAATTTCGCCATCAGCATAGATTGATATCTTTCCCCGCTTTTGGCCTTTTTTTACAAATACATCAAGGTCTCCCTTTACTTCAATCTTATCAAAAAAAAACAGAAGCTGATTTCGCGTTTCGAGGGCAGGAAATAATCGGTTCATGCCCATACATGCTAGCAAAAGAATAAACAGAAAAAACTTATTTCCGTTTTCCATATTTTCTTCTTTTTGAAGAGTACCCCCCTTTATTTGCTTTCTGAATACTATTGCCTCCACCTTGTAAAAAACTCATTTGGTCCCGTAATAATGCAGCTTTTTCAAACTCTAGTTTTCTTACAGCCTCAAGCATTTCCTTTTCAAGTTGCTTGAGTAATTTTTTGATATCTTTTTTGGAGACATCTTCAGAAACAGCGAGTAAGTCCTCCTCCTCTTTTTTCTTCACTAGACTTTCCTGAATCGGACGGTTTACCCCTTTGGGGATAATTCCGTGTTTTTCATTGTAAGCCATTTGTTTTTCCCTGCGATATTGGCAAACATTCCATGCTTTGGTTAAGGATTTGGTCATTACATCCGCATAAAAAATAACTCTTCCATCGACATGCCTGGCCGCACGACCTGCTGTCTGAATAAGGCTTGTCTCGCTTCTTAAAAAACCTTCTTTGTCAGCATCTAACACAATCACCAATGCAACTTCAGGAAGGTCCAAGCCTTCTCTTAATAGATTAACTCCAACCAGTACATCAAAAGACCCTGACCGCAGGTTCCGTAGGATTTCCACTCGTTCAATCGCATCAATATCTGAGTGTAAGTATTCTACTTTAATTTGGTGGTCACGAAGAAAATCGGTCAAGTCTTCCGACATTCTTTTGGTGAGCGTTGTGACTAAAATACGGTCTCCCTTCTGGGCTACTTTTTTGATCTCGTTTATACAATCCTCTACCTGACCTTTGATCGGTCGTCTTTCCATTTCTGGATCAAGTAGCCCTGTTGGTCGAATTAACTGCTCTGCGATACAGCTTGATCGTTCCAACTCCAATGGTGCTGGGGTTGCGGATACATAAACGGTTTGCTTGGTTACTTGATTAAACTCATCAGGTTTTAACGGGCGGTTATCCAAAGCGGAAGGTAATCTGAAGCCAAAGTCTACTAGTTTTTTCTTCCGTGATAAATCTCCATGAAACATGCCACCAACTTGAGGGAGCGTGACATGGCTTTCATCGACGAACACAAGAAAATCATCGGGAAAGAAATCTATTAAGCACCAGGGCCGCTGTCCTGGCTTGCGACCTGATAGGTGCCTCGAATAATTTTCGATACCGTTACAAAACCCGATTTCCTTGAGCATTTCTAGATCGTACTCAGTGCGCATACGGATTCTTTGAGCTTCTAGAAGGAGGTCATTTTTCTCATACCAGGCAACACGTTCTTCTAACTCTTTCTCAATGGCTTTACAGGCAACTTCTCTTTTGTCTTTTGTGGTAACATACTGGTTTGCTGGGTAAACCCGGTAATTTTCAAGCTCGCGCAGTGTCTCTCCAGTCATGAGGTCAAACTCCCGAATTGATTCTACTTCCTCTCCCCAAAATTCAACTCGTATTGGATTGTTTGCGTAAGCTGGGAAAAGATCGACAACATCTCCCCTTACACTAAATTTTCCCGCTTTAAGCTCTACATCATTCCGGTTGTACAAGGCTTCCACGAGGTTTTCTAAAAGCAAATCTCTTCCGGATTCTTTCCCTTTGCAGATTTCATAGGAGAGAGACTTGAAGTCTTCTGGCGAACCCAGTCCATAAATACAGGAAACACTTGCGATTACTAAGACATCACGCCGGCTAATCAATGAGCCGGTGGCGGCCAGCCTTAAGCGTTCAATTTCTTCATTGATTGAGGAGTCTTTCTCAATGAATGTGTCAGAAGAGGGTACATAGGCTTCGGGCTGATAGTAGTCATAATAGCTGACAAAATATTCCACTGCATTATCTGGAAAAAAAGACTTAAACTCGGAGTATAGCTGTGCCGCGAGTGTTTTGTTATGCGAAATAATCAGAGCAGGTCGTTGTAATTTTTCTATTACATTGGCCATAGAAAAAGTCTTACCTGAGCCAGTCACGCCAAGCAAAGTTTGAGCTTGGTGTCCGGCTTCAATGGAGGAGACTAGGCTGGAAATTGCCTGTGGTTGATCTCCTTGTGGTTTGTAATCCGAGCAAAGTCGAAACTTCATAATGTATCTATACGGATATCCCTATACTTTGGTAGCGTAATAGTCATGCTCACCTTCTGATTTCCCAATCACGGCAGCAGCACAACTGTCCCCAAATACATTAACGGCTGTTCTTGCCATGTCTAAAATTCTATCAACTACGTAGACAATACCAACTCCAATGCCAATGGTTTCTTCTGGGAAACCAACGGCTTGAAGTATTACAATGATAGCGACGAGGCTAGCTGAGGGAATACCCGCGACCCCTACTGAGGTCAATAATGCCATCACTACGACTGAGAATTGAACGGACCAGCTCATATCAATTCCAAACAATTGGGCTAAGAAGACCACGACAACGCATTCAAAAAGAGCAGTACCATCCATATTCATGGTTGCTCCAAGAGGTAATGTAAAGCTTCCAACTTTTTGAGATACTCCAACTCTTTGGGTGACACACTTCATGGTAAGAGGAAGGGTCGCTGATGAAGAAGCGGTAGAGAAAGCGGTCAGCAGTGCCGGAAACATAGCTTGGAGGTGGTTGATGAAATTGATCTTCCCAAGAACCCTCAACAATAATGGTAAAATAATTAGACTATGAATCAAAAGCCCGCATAGAACCGTTAAGGCAAACCCTCCCATAACCGAAAGAGTATCGACGCCAACCGTCATTAAAGTAGGGGTAACGAGACCAAAGATACCATAGGGTGCAAATGAGATAATAAAGTTGGTAAGACTTAAAATAACCGAATTTAAACTTTCCCAAAACTCGGTCTGATTTTGCTTTCCCTTCTGCGGCAAACGGGAAATGAAGAATCCAAAGAGTAAGCTAAAAAAGATTAAGCCTAAAAGTTGACCTTCCACCCCAGCCTTAAATAAGTTGGTCGGAATCATTCTGTGAAAGATTTCTAGTAAGTTGACCCAGCCATTGTCAGCTCGGTCCATGGCAGAATTAAGCTTTTCCGTATCAAATGCCTGATGGCTTTGTAGCATTTTATCCCGAATATCTTCATCCACGATTCCCGGTTGAAAGATATTTACGCAAAGCAAGCCAACCGTAACTGCGAGAACTCCAGAAAGGGTATAGAATCCAAAGGTTTTCAGACCAAGCCTTTTGAAGTTTGATTCTCCTCCAATTTTGGCAATACCACATATAATCGAAGTCATGATTAAGGGAACCACCACCATTTTTAATGCATTCAGAAAGAGTGTTCCAATGAATTGGCAGCTTGTTACTAGGTAATGGAACCAATCAGGCTTCGCTTCCAATTCCTTGGTTTCAAAGTTTGCCAGCAAGCCTAGGGTAAAAGAAAGGATAAGGGAAAGAAGTATTTTGTGGTGCAGGGCAGTTTTCATAGATTCAAGAGTAAGGGCAAAGAAGAGAACTCATTTACATTAGTTCTACAATCGAGCGAATGGTCAATTCCTTTGGTGAGTCAAAAAGAATATGAGCTCCTGCTCGGGTTAAGTCAGCCGCGGTTTGAGATGTCTTGATGGCCACAGCCTTCATGCCACCGATTCGGGCAGCTTTTATCCCGTGAGTGCTGTCTTCAAATACCACGCACTGAGCGGGTGGATAGTGTAGCAGTTCTGCTCCTTTAAGAAAAACTTCAGGGTCGGGTTTTCCCCGAGTCACATTTTCGGCACAAATTGCACCCTGAAAAAAGGATTCAATCCCAAGTTGCTGGAATGCGAGTTCAATATTTTCCCTTGCTGTTGATGTTCCAATAACGGCAGGTATCTGATGCATTTGCATTTCCTCTAAAAACCCCCTCATCCCATCAAGGACCTGAATCCCGCTAGATTTTACAAATTGCCTGTAGAGTTTTTCTTTCCTGTCTCCCCATACTTTTATTTTTTCTGGGTCACTGGACCACCTTAGGACTTCTGGGATAATGACTTCATTTCGCTTGCCAAAGCCTTGCTTGAAATGATTTTTGGGCAAGGGTAGGGCTACTTCCTCTGCCAAGGCTTCCCAGCTTTTTTCATGCAAAGTTGAAGAGTCAACAATTACGCCATCCCAATCAAATATAAACCCTAGTTCGGGCATGCTCAATCAATGCTGTACTTTGGTGCAACTGTGATATTTTGGTCTTGCTCATCAGCTAAACTTTTAAGGAATTCCGATTGTAATGCTTCCGGCGTGGTGGAAGTATTGGAATCAGCCAAAGAGTCGGTTGAGACTGAGTTGTTTGATTCATTCTTGTCATAAACTTCAAGAAAGGTGGGTAGAGGAGGACCAATGAGAGGTTCTCTAACTGTGGGTGTGTCATCAGGTTCCTCAAGCACTTTTGTAGTTACCCGTTCGCTGAGGATTTTATTAAGCAAGTCCCGGGTCTCGGTTGCCTCTGCATTATCAAACCCGAGAAGTTTTTCTTGCTTGGCTAAGGTGTCTCCCAGCGCTTCCATGGCTGCATCCTTTCGGTTGGCTAGGTAGTGGAGTTTTCCAATTCGAAACATGGTCTGCAAGGTCATGGGGTCCTGTTCTCCCAATATAGCCAATTCAATATCTAAGGTTCTTTCACTCAAGGCATAAGCATCTTCTTCTTTGCCTAGATCTAAGAAAACATCTGCAAGTTCATTCATCGCACGCAGTGTTTCAGGGTGTTCCAGCCCATATTTTTTTTCCAGCCTCTGTTTGACGGCAGTTTGTACCTTTTCCGCTTCACTTAATTTGTCCTGTAAACGATAAATTCGTGCGATCGCTTTGAGGGTGAAAAGAGTCTCTGGGTGCATGTCACCAAGAGCTTTTTCCTTGGCAGCCTCAATGCGGAGGTAAAGATCAAGGGCCCGGTCCAAGTCTTTTCTGCCTGCCACTATTTCTGCGAGTGAATCCATTGCGCCAAGAGTGTCCGGGTGAGTCTCGCCAAGAATGGTGGTGAGCTTGCTGACTAATTCTTTAGAGAGTTTTTCTGCATCATCTAGTTTATCTGATTTGCGCAGTGCTTCCACCAGAACTTGTCCTCTTCGAAGACTCAGAACATGGTTTTCTCCGAGGTGTAATCGAGAACGTTCAAAAACATTTCGGATTAAGCTTTCAGCTTGGGATATTTTTTCACGAGCAATGAAAATTTTTGAAAGTTCTGTTTTACACTTTAACATTAACGGGTCTTCCTGTGTACGGTTTTGATCGGTGAGGAAGGATAAGGTTTCAGTGCATCGGTCTTCGGCTTGCTCTAATTTACCGATTCGACGAAATACCGTTGCTAAATCAATTTGAGCATCGATTACTTCAATGTGCTCAGTTCCTAATTCATGGGTTCTCTGTGCGAGCATTTGAACGAGCATCGGTTCCGCTTCAAGGTAATTACCTAAAGCTTCGTGGACCATAGCAATTTCATTCATCGCTTTGAGCCGGGTCGGTAATTCTTTTCCAATCTTTTCAGCAAACAAGATCAAAACTCTTTCAAGCTCAGCCTCTGCTTTTTCATAGGAACGAATTGATCGATAGGTTTTACCTAGGCAATACCTAATCTCGGCTTCCACTTCTGGTTCTACAGATAACTCGGCCGCTCTTTTGGAGCCTTGGTCCAACATGGCTTTTAGAAGTTCGGTATCCATGCCAGCCGTATTTTGTGGGTCAAGAGATACAAAAAGTTCCTGTACGAAATTGGTAATGGTTTGGGTTTTGGCAAGTTCTTCTTCCGCAGCCTGTCTCTCGGCAACGGCACTTGCCCGAGCTAGGGTGGCTTCCTGTTGTTGGTAGAAGGCATAAATGGCCAAGCCAATAGCAGAGAGAGCAAGGACCGTGGATGCGGTTGCTATCCAGGCAAGACGACGTTGCCGGGCAAGCATATCTCTTTGCTTTAATTCATCGAGCCCGACACCTAAGAGCCCAGCCATGACCTTGAGCAGGGCATCTTTTTCTCCGTCTGCGTATTCCCGAAGATCAGCAGCACCTGGCTCATGGATTTGTTCAGTGATTTCACCTGACTGATCGATTCTTCTACGAGCAGCTAGAGGCAAGCACTCTTTATCGGGGTCGTTTTTTACATCAGCCGCCATCGGTTCTCCATCGACAACCAGGCAAAGGACGCGATCTGCTTTCCCCATCGCTTTGAACATCCTGATTTCTTCATTTACCCAACGAGATTTTACAGCATGGGGAGAGCATAGGACTATCAGGTGTGAAGAATCATGAAGGGCTTGCTCAATGAGCGGTCCTAACTGAGCAGCTCCCGCAAGTTCATCCCGGTCGCGGAAAATTGGATAAAGGCGGGAAGGGACAGGGCCAAACTGGCTATTTTTACCGATTAAGTGCTTGGGTACACGGAAGTTTTCCAGCTTTTTGCGAAGCCAGCGAGCCCGTTCTTCATCCCTGTGTGCATAGGTTATGAAGGCTTTGTACTTATATTGGCTATTCATTACATACTGTATATGACTTACATAATCGTGAGCACTGTATCTGGCAAGGTAATCAAATTTGTAATTACAAGTTATCTTTAATATTCTTCGACACCATCTTCAAAACCGACAGAGATTCGATTTTATTTCTCAGCTTTTTCTTTTACCGTCCAAAGTCTAACTTTATTCTTTGGGCTGACTTGGCCAACAAAGGCTTCATATTTTTTCTTCATTCTAATGGATTGTACTTGAGCAGCACTAATCAACCGAGATTTCGAGCGTAAGGGTGTTGGGAAATTATTGAGAAGGCGACAACTTGAAAGCAAAAGAGGAAGCTCAATCTTTATATTTTGACTAATAAGCCCTTTTTCCCCTGAAACAATAGCCAAATCTCCAGCATTTAACACCCCATCAACTTTCTCATTTCCCGCTTTAAACTCTCCTTCCAAAACAATTATCTTAAAGCCTTGATGGTCTGTTTTTTGGATTAACCAAGTTCCTATCCCATGGATTTTTGTTTCACAAGATGCAGTACTTAGGGTGAAGTGTATATTTTGTCGGTGTGAGAATAGCGCGGAACCTTGAAAGAAAAAGAAATCATTCGGATTCCTTATTTCAATAGCTGTGGACTGTCCTAACCTTAATACGAGGACAAAAGATCTCTTTTGCTCTAACTCAAGATAGGAAGATTTTGCAGACACAAGAGCAAAGGGGAAGGGGGACTCAATACTTGCTTCAGTTTCAAGTTTTTTTGTATTTTCAATGTTGTGTATCTTGGGTTGGAGATAAGTGTTACCTGTTGCGTACTTTACAGCCCAGTTCGATGCATCTGCCTTTCCCCAAAAAAAGAAAGCAGAAATAGTATAAAATATTGAGCAGCTTTGGAATATTAGCCGCATAAAGAGCATTCGCTGAGGTTAGCTTTTAAAATTTAGCGTCCAATGCTACCCCAAAGCCCGGGTCGATTCGAGTGAAATCCTTACCAGATATATTTGAGTTTCGAGTAGTTAAATTGAGATGACTTTTAAGGCTCAACCATTCGCTGAAGTAATATTTTAGTTGTAACCCTAGGTTCATCATGAAATCAGTTTGCTCCTTGTTGTAACTAGTATCCTCGTTTGAGTACCTAGATAAAGCAAACCGAAGAAAGGGACTAAGTTCGATCTTACCAAGGGGCATGTTCAACCCAAATAAAAGAGCAGTTTCGAAGCGGTCCATTATGTCCTCTATTGGTTGAGCTTTACTATTAGTATAGTGGTAGGCTACAGACCATTCAATAAAAGCTTGTACATTGCCAATCTGAAGCCCTTTCCCCAAAGCTATCGTTGGAGATGTTTCCCGGTATGTTTGGTGCATCCCTGAGTTTGGATCGAATTGAAAAGAAGAAGCCAAACTCCCCCGCAGAGACCAACCCCCGCTGAATTGGAAAATACCAGCAAAGCTGATGCTGAGTGAATCAGAATCGAGGATATCTAAATCGTCATGACCAAAGTGATTAACTCTTGTGAAGTTAATACTCGCTAGGGGTGAAAAGGATGCACCACCAAGGTCAAATGCTCCTAGTAAGAAATTATTTCGTAAGGAGTTTTCCCAAACACCGGCTGAGTCAAATGTATCAGAAGTGGACTCCATTGAGGCTGGGTTGTTACTGTAACCGAGCTTAGTTTCAAAACCTAAATGGTAGCCAAAACCAGTTTTCTTTTCTTCTACTGGGCGTTGAATACCAAGGTCAGATTCAGCGATTTCCCCGCTAATCGAAGATGGTGCTTTTTCTCGATTAAGCAAAGATTGCCTCGCTCGGTAGTCATCAATTTGGTTCGTCGGCAAGTCATATTGACGAGTTGGTTGACGGGTTTGTGCATCGACTACTAAGGGTAACGACGGGATGAGCAAAATCAATGAAATGGCAGAAAGGTGCTGTGCGAAAAGAGGAATATGCTTCATAGCTTTTGAGTAAAGAGTCACGAATAATTTGAATCCAGTAAGAATAAATGATTACTTCGGGAAAGCTCGAATTTTAACTGCGGCAGAGCCAGTAGGAGCACTCAAAGTAGAATCATATTTACCTTCGATACCATTAAAATGAGATCGTTGTAATACCTCACTGCCGTATTTAACATTAGTAAGATTAACTGCTCCCGGTTGATAACTATCGAAATTATCGAAATAAAGAGATCCATCTCGACTTCGTAATATTACCTCCGATGTGTTCGGAAAAGTGACATCTTTTAAGTTTAAGGTGATGGCCTCCGCATAGATATGGCGGGTTCTGCTATTAAACCCAAGACCATCAATTTGCATTATTTTATCTGCATACAAGTAAACATTGTCGGTGTCGGAGTATTGTCCTACAGAAAATATTGATGGGCTGCTGGGGTCTGTGCTTTTAATGTTTAGGTCTTGTAATGATCCAATTGCTAAATTCCCCCCAACATCAATATCCACATCCGTTAAGGTGAGAGAACTGTATGAACCCATTCCCAGATTTGAACCCTTGTATTTAATGGAAGAACCAGGAGTAACCTCAATATGATCAGCTGCACCCAATGCTAAAGCATGATCCTCAGTATGGTTGCTGTTGTCAAAAATTACATCGCCCTGGATATGAAGATCCTTAGCTGCCGCAATGGCGAATATCTTCTCTCCGCTAGGTGTCGAAGTTTTCTTTTGTAAATAAGGAGAGACATCCAATTTTGAATTAGCCGATATTTTGATATCACCACCGACAACTCCATTCACATTTCTTGTCGAGATTTTGAGCAAATCAGCATCTTTTGAGGAAATTGTAGCTGAGCGGGTTCCTAATAAATCACCGTTAACGGATCTACCATTGTAAGCGTCCCCTGGTTGGATGGTCTTGTCCAAGAGAGATGCAAGGTAATTGGCATCACCTAATTTTTCTTGTCCTAGTAAATCAAGGATCGCATCACCTGCACCACGAGAACCTCCAGAAATCGACCCTGAGCCATTAGCGCCCCCAATGGCTCCATATCGTACTAGCAATTTGCCGAATTCATGAGCATAAGGATTTTGGGTAAATTCGGTAACTAATCGATCTGCATTGAAAACATTACCTGTGGGTATTGAGTTGGATAAAGTAACATCTGCAAGAAAGATTCTTCCAAATTCAATAGCACTTTGAATGGCGACATTAAAGTTTTGGTATTTGGTGGGGTTTTGTGTTAATTCTTCCATGAAAACTAAGATAGCTAATGCATCTATTGTTTTGTCTTCGGAAGTAGTCCATCCGATAAGAGACTCAAGAATCTCGTTATAGGTGTTGTCAGGACTTATCAATCTTGTGTCAACAATAGCTCTACTTTCATTTAAAAAATGAATAGTTATACCAGTATCAGAATCCCAGCTGTACGAGACTTCTGTAGCAATAAGATGAGGGGGTATTCCAGGTTCGTAGCCGGGGTCAGAACCAGGATTTACATTTGGAGGATTCAGGAGTTCATTTATTTTATTAAGATAATCAAAAGATGATTTAGCTATTTCTGCTGCGGAAATAGTGCTTGGAACTATCGCAGATTGATTAATTGCCCGTTCACGCGCATCAACCTCTTCTCCATCAGCATCACCAGATTCTTCATTGTTTTGCTCTTCAGATTCCTCGCTGGATTCCTGCTCGCTGGAACCTGATTCGCTCAAAACGGCAATCGCCGCCGCTTTTTCTTTCGCCTGCTTAACTGTGGACATCGGTATTTGTCCAGCAATGTTGGAAGCAAATGCATTTTTGGTGCTGATATTCACGGAAACAGCTGGATTGATAGGGCGTTGGTTTACAACTCCTGCTCCAGAAATATCAACCCCCTTTCCCTGGGTTACAAGAACGGGTACACCGTTTCCTGGTGTGAAAGATACACTTGAGGAGGCAACATCTAGCTTAGTCTCTCCCGTTGAGGAAACCCCAAGCTGAAATTCTGTACCACGGATACCAGCGGTGCCATTGGGAGTGTTGATTGTGAAGTTGGAGGCACGATCCAGCTTTTTAGTCTGCACAACAAGAGATCCGGTATCAATATCGAGAGAGATTTGACTACTGCTTGGCTCGGTTTGGATGTCAGCAAGTTTTTGGTTGCCTGCTTGAAAAGATTTTTGCAAAAAAGTTGAGACCTTAACTTGAGAGCGTGGCTCAACCGTTGCAACTGAGCCATTTGAGAAAAGCATGGCAGCTTCTCCGCCAAAACCAGTTTTGAGAGAATAACCTTCAGCTAAAACAGCTCCAGGTTTCAATGTGCCCGCGACTACATTACCAACTGGGTCAATGGCCTGAACCAGCCCTTTGGCTGATAACACAATGATCGCACCAGGCTTAGGGTCTCCGTTATCCTGCCCAGACACCGTAATAGATAGGCATAGAATTAAGGACCAAAGACCTGAGATTCTTTTACTGGCTCTTTTCATAATTAATGATTGAGGTGAGGTAATTACACAAACAATGAACCCGCCCGGTCCCAATCTACAATGTTCCAAAAGGCAGAGACATAGTCGGGGCGGCGATTTTGGTAGTTTAAGTAATATGCGTGTTCCCAAACATCGAGGCCGAGTATAGGAGTGCCACAATCATCTGCAACACCATCCATCAGCGGGTTGTCCTGATTGGGGCATGATGTAACTGCGAGAGATCCGTCTTCTTTTTTAATCAACCACGCCCAGCCTGAGCCAAAACGAGTGAGGGCGGCTTGGGCAAATTCATTTTTTAAGGCATCCAAATTCCCAAAGGATGAAGTAATCGCCTCGGCAAGAGCACCTGAGGGGAGACCACCACCGGATGGTGATATACATTTCCAAAAGAAGGTGTGATTAAAATGACCACCACCGTTATTACGAACCGCTCCTCTCACAGCGTCGGGGATAGCAGACAAGTCCCTGATGAGATCTTCAATAGAAAGATCGCTCAAGGCCGGATGATCTGACAGGGCACCGTTTAGTTTGTCAATGTAAGTTTGGTGATGCTTGCCATGATGGATCTCCATGGTGCGTGCATCAATGTGCGGTTCAAGAGCGTCAGCAGAAAATTCCAAGGATGGTAGAGAATAAGGCATAATTGTGTAGGATTTAGTAAAAGCTATATTGAACAGACTTTCGGAGTGCAGGTCAAGCTTGAGAAGGTCAGGCTTATTTCCTTTGGGATTGAAAGAAAGCTTGGACTAGAATTTTTGATTCCTCTTCCATGATGCCTTTAGTAATCGTCGGCTTGTGATTTGACATTTCCAGGTCGTGCAGAGAAGTGGCACCACCAAGACCGCCCATCTTAGGGTCGTTAAAAGAATAGTGAACAATTCTCATTCTGGACATTATGGTGGCACCCGCACACATGGGGCAGGGCTCTTTGGTCACATAAAGTTGGCACTCATTGAGCCTCCAGTCGCCGATGTGTTTGGCTGCGATGGTGATTGCAATCATCTCAGCATGGGCAGTCGGATCTTTTTGGCTTCGGGTTTGATTATGGGCGGTTGCGATGATTTGATCTTCAAAACGGATTACCGCTCCAACCGGTACCTCATCTGTATTCCATGCATTAATGGCTTCGTTATATGCATGTTGCATAAAAAAGAGGTCATCTTTTTCCAGTTGGGATGGAAATATTTTGGGAAACGGGCATGTTGATATGTTCATTATTAAGTGTATCGAAAAAAAATGTTTGAAGGAGAACCTTGACTTGAACCATGAAGATGGTGTGATGCAAAACTTAAATATAAAATTATGCCTGAAGAAGATATTGTAGAAGTAGAAGGAAAAATTACCGCAGTTTTACCAAGTACCATGTTTCGCGCTGAGCTCTCGAATGGACATAAAGTCCTTGCTCATATTTCTGGGAAACTCCGTAAACACTTTATAAAAATAACCGTTGGGGACATTGTGAAAATGGAAATGAGTCCAAGGGATCTTGAAAAAGCCCGGATTGTGTACCGCCTTAAAAATGCTGAGGTCAATCGAAATGCTCCCATCAGGAGCTTTGGTCCCAGGGGTAAAAGAAGATAGAACACCTTTTTTATTATGAATATTATTGAATCCATAGGGAAGACACCACTCGTAGAATTGCAGAAAGTAACAACCGGCTGCAAAGCCCGTATATTTTTAAAGTCGGAGTTTTTTAATCCGCTTGCAAGCGTCAAAGACCGAATTGGTGCAGCCATGATCGAGGCAGCCGAAAAAGATGGTCTGCTAACCCCAGATAGTGTGGTTATTGAGCCAACATCTGGGAACACAGGCATCGCCCTTGCTTTTGTCTGTGCGGCTAAGGGCTACAAATGTATCCTGACAATGCCAGAGACCATGTCGAAAGAAAGAAGGGTCCTTCTTCGCTTACTTGGTGCTGATATTGTGCTCACACCAGGCCCCAAGGGAATGGGTGGTGCAATTGCCAAGGCTACTCAGTTAATGGAAGAACACGGAAGTGCTGCTTTTATGCCTCAACAATTTAATAACCCGGCAAACCCAGCGATTCACCGTAAGACCACAGCCGAAGAAATTTGGTCTGGTATGGATGGAGAAGTTGACTGCTTCGTTGCAGGAGTAGGCACTGGGGGTACCATCACTGGTGTCTCTGAAGTCATTAAAGAGAGAAATCCTCAAATGTTATCCGTAGCGGTAGAGCCAGTAGAAAGTCCGGTTATTACTCAAACTCGTAACGGGGAGGAAGTGAAGCCTGGTCCCCACAAAATCCAAGGCATCGGGGCAGGCTTTGTTCCCAAAAATTTGAACATCGATATTTTAGATGAGGTGCAACTGGTCAGTAGTGATGAGTCTTTTGATATGGCTCGTGAGGTCACCCTGAAGGAGGGAGTCCTTGCTGGAATTTCTACTGGAGCTACCGTGACGGCGGCTATTAGGATTGCAAAAAGACCCGAGATGGAAGGAAAGAATATCGTTGTGCTTGGTGCAAGTTGTGGAGAGCGTTACCTTTCTACACCTCTTGCCGCAAAAGCTGCCTCCGAAGTGATGGATGCAGTGGCTGAGCCTATGTAATCATCGTCAATATGTCATTATAATTCTCCCTTCATTTCTTTAAGACTGAGGTGCCAGAGGTATCCCTCTAAAAGCACACCTTATTTATAATATGAGATGCCTGCTGAGAAGAGTTTCAGAGGCAAAAGTGGTGGTAGAGGCATCAGTAGTAGGACAAATTAGCACAGGTCTGCTCATCTACCTTGGCATCCAGCAGACTGATTCCACTGAAGATCTTAACTGGATAACCAAAAAAATATTGGGCATTCGGATTTTTGAGAATGAAACCGGGAAAATGAATTCTTCAATTAGTGAAAAAGAGGGGATTTTAGTTGTCAGCCAATTTACATTATTTGGGAATCTTAAAAAAGGATTTCGCCCATCTTTTCATCGAGCAGCACCTCCCCAAGATGCCGAAAGAATCTATGAGGATTTTCTGCGTAAACTTAAGCATCAACACCTGGGGCCTGTGCAGAGCGGGATTTTTGGGACCGATATGTCTGTGCTTGCCTTAGACGATGGGCCCGTCACCATTTGGTTGGATTCTAGGAATAAAAACTATTAGAAGAAATAAATGAAAAATGGAATGGGGCGAAGTCGGAACCCAAAAGCAATGTTTTACTCCCCTCACTTTCTTTACTAATAAAAATATTTTGGCTTTGATGTTACCTGATTGTTAATTATGTTTGTAATATGATTCGCGTGCTTATTTGTAGCTTTTTCCTTAGCGGATTATTCTTGGTGTCCAGTTGTCAGCATCCACAAAATTCCCAATTAAAGGTTAAGAGCCCATCCATTTACAAGGCCTGGGATGCTAGGTATCACTACGATTCTGCGAATCGTATGATGATTCCTAAGTATGATAACTATCAAGTTGGTTTGGCATGGGGCAGAGACGAGCAGGGGAGAATGAATTATGCCCAATACTACAATGGTCAGGGAAAGCCCCAGGATGATCTTCTTGTTCTTCATAAAGATAAGTTGGATCAAGAAAGGGGACAACGGTGGGATGAGCTAAATCGTGCCCGTATTGAGACCCTGACTGAGCGATTGCTTAATATGCAGACAGAACCTGAAGAGAATGAGGGTGCCGATGATGCTGTAGAGGATGATGGTATGGATTTTCTACCCACGCCTTTTATTCCTGCTGGTTTGGATATGGACATCGGGAGTGATAGTAGTGAGGTAGATAGTCCCTTTAGTCCAATTCCTGATAGCTCTGATATGGGAGATGGTGGAGAGCCCTCTCCATTTCTTCCTTTAACGCCCTAATTTTTTTGTGAAACATCTGCCACTTATTATTTCTGCCCTTACTTTTGTATTTTCCTGTGCGGGAGTGTGGAAAATTAACGATATTGTTGGGCTTTATAATGCTAATCGTGCTTCAATTGCTAGAAGTGAAAGCAATGCAGATGAAACTCGAGTGAAAATCGATGACTTTGCCAAAGAACATGCGGCGAGGTTTTCTCGGGAGAGGCGAAAAAATCAAGAACTCGAAGAACAGGTACTCGATCTTTCAACAGAAAAAGTCAAGATTGAGACAACTTTTTCATCCCAAAATTCTGAAATTGAAAGTTTAAAAAAAGAAATCGAAGAGAAGACCGAGGATATTATCACACTCAAAGTAGAACTTGCTGGGTTTGATAAAAAAATTGAAGCCATGAATCAAAAAGCTACTCTCACCAGACAAGATATACCCTTACTTCAAGCAAAATTACAGGATATCGAAATGCAGGCGCAGAGAGAAAAGGAAAGGAGTCAACGAATCTCTAATGACTTGTCGAATTATGCCGAGATTACTCAGATATTAAAGGGTCATTTTGATCGCACGATTGATGCGTTGTATACTGAAAAATATGATCGTCCTTGGATTGAAAAGGGCGAGATGATCACATTAAGTCTTTTCAGCCTAAATTTAGAAAAAGGACTTCTTGCTTTACCTGTTGGAAAAGAAATTGGATTGGAACCGGGTGCTTTTTTCTCAATAGCCTCACTGGGGGAAACCATTTGCAAAATAAAGATTATGGAGTCGAGCCAAAACAAATCAGTTGGACTGATCATGCCTTTATTTGGGCAACCAGAAAAATTACTTAGCATCAGAAGTTTTGACCTTACACATCTTTAGGATTTTAGCGATTTTAGGCCTGATTACTTTGGCCATTATGTATTTTATGAACATGAAATACTTTCATTCCCTGGACCAAGAAGTGAGCGAAGCAATCTTGGTGGAACAAAATGCCTCTCTTTCTTTCGAGCTTGATCAAAATAAATCAGAAAAACTGATCACTGCTTTATACCGAGAAAGAAGTAAGATGAGGCAGCAAATCGAGGAATTGCAAGGGGCTAAAGAAAAGTATGAAGATGACAATGAACTCTTGGTCCCTCTTTTGGAGAAAATAAAAAAAGAAAAAGCCTCGGTGGAGAAAGAATTAATAGCAATACAATCGCAGGTCAAAGATGCAGAATTGCCATACATGGCGTTAGAGGAAGAAAATAAGCCACTTTTTGAGGAATACCTAAATTATCAAAGGGAGCAGAAAGTGGAGGAGGAAAAGCTCGCTGTTTTGGAAAAAGAAGCAAATGCATTGGGCGGGGATCTTACCGCACTTGAGAAAGAGCGAGAAATTGCTCGTTCAAATTACACATCTAAGCGAGAAGAAATACTTTCAGAGGTGCGGCATCCCGGCTATCTTTATTTTGGAGATAAAACTGAAGTTTCTGTGTCCAGTAAAGCTCCATCTGGGAAAGGATTTTTTATTGACCAAGGGCGTGAATCAGGAATTCGTGATGAAATGCTATTTTTAGTCCAAAAAGCAGATGTTTTTAATGAAATCCCACTTTTTTTGAAATCTACGATCGTCGAAAACAAATTTTCCTTCCTAGAGATACACACAATAGGAAATTCTGAAAAAGTACTCAATGTAAGCGATGGTGAAAAACTTTTCTTGATTAGAACTGGGGATTCAAATACAAGTGAATAATTCAATTTAGTTTCTCTCTTTAATTTACCCCATTTTAAAGTTTTCTTAGAATAACTTTTTTTAAATATTATTGCTCCATGACAATTCCTGAGGAAAATCCTACGGACGACGAGCTCGCTAGCTTGATGAATGACAGTGAAAACTTAAATGCATCGGAAGAAGGGACCGCTGGTGTAGAGGCTGGAATACCTCCTGAAGTAGTGAGCAAAGATGGTGCTGCTTCTGATGAAGAAACTTTCAGTATGGACGATTTTGATGAAGAGATGACAACTGCTCCATCAGAAGGTAATAACGAACCGGAAACTGTGCTGCCAGTTGGAAATCAAGTGGAGACGGTTGCAGATGGTCCTCCCCCGGGAATCTCTAGTAGTGTTGATAAACCAGAAGAATCTCCTCCTGCATCATCTCCTTCTCCCTCAATTGTCCAAAATGGATCAGGGGATGTTTCTGAATTTCGAAAAAGCCTGTCGAATTTATCCAGGCAGCTTGAGATTGATAAACTTGCATTCTTACATAAATCTTTGGCTAACAAAGGAGAGAATCTTCCTAGTCTAGATCAGATTGCTGATGATATCCATGGGAACTCATCTCTTTATCCTGATGGTGACCTGGATACTTATTCCCACAGACCTTCTGCCCGACTCGAAGGATGGATTTCTGGCCTCTCATTTGGTTCAAATCGGAGAGCAAAAAAATTCTCCAAATAAAAAAGGTAGTTTGTTCCAGTGAATGAAGTTGTGGATGGAAAAAATCCGACAACATTGCACTTCTCCGTCGTCATCCCTGCGTACAATGAAGAAGAGTACTTACCAAATACATTAAAGTATTTAAACAATACCATCAGTCAGCTTGATGGAATTCATGGAGAAGTGATAGTGGTTAATAATGGATCTACCGATCAAACTGCGAACATTGCCCAAAAGTATGGAGCCACAGTAATCGAAGAAAAAAAACGAGGAATCGGGCGGGCTAGGAATACAGGAGCAGGACTTGCGAAAGGTAAAATACTGGTTTTTCTAGACGCTGACTCATGGTTAAGCTTACCAACTCTTGAAATTGCACTTGAGCAAATGTCAAGTGGCCGAAGTGGTGGTGGTGGCGCTCTTGTTGTGTTTGATCAAAATCACGGTCGATTTATTTCTGGAGTCTTGTTACCCAGACTGTGGAATTTGATTTCAAGAATATTCAAGCTTGCAGCAGGTAGCTTTATTTATTGCAGGAGAAAGGATTTTTTTAAAATAGGAGGCTTTTCAGAAAAGCTTTATGCGGGGGAGGAAATCGATTTTTGTATAACTCTGAAAAGGCTTTTACGGAAGACTGGCTTGGCCTTTACTATTATCAGCAAAGCGCCGGTGGTTACATCTTCTCGTAAGCTTCTATGGTATAAGGATCATAAGATTTTCTTCGTGTTACTTTCCTTACTTATTTTTCCCTTTGCGGTAAGATCAAGGAGGCTTTGCAGTTTTTGGTACCACAGACCTACTTAATGGTCATCAAATTTATTTTTCGAATGGGTACTTTAACCCCCAAGTCTCTCGCATTTGATCCATCGTTTTGAGTATCGATAGAGTTTCTTTTATGGGCATAATTTGTGAATCTTTTTTTCCTTCCAGGATAAGGTCCCCAAAATGCTCGGCTTCATAATTAAATCCATTTCCAATAAATGGCATTTCAATCTCTTCCTTTCGTGGGGAATTGTGCCATTGAATTGTTATCTTTTGAGGCTTCCAGCATTGTTTGTGAATATAAAGGCTTCCTTTCGTGCCGGTAATGTAAGCATCCTGTCCAGTTTCACATCGAATTGAGGAGTGGAGCATGGCATGGGCTCCATTTTGGTATTTCAGGATACATGAAGCCTGTTCATCGACATTTGTCTCGCCTAAGTTTGCCATGGAAATGAAGTCAGTTGGGGTACCCATAATCATGGATGCAAAAGAGAGGGGATAAATACCAACATCAAGAAAAGAGCCCCCAGCTAGATCTGGATTGAAAAGTCTTCCATCGGGATCCTTGTCTGTGGTTAAAAGTCAAAGTCGGCACGAAGCAAAGAAATTTTACCCAGGGCTTGAGAGTTTATTATTTCTCTTACTTTTCCCATAAGAGGAGGGAATCGCGACCACATTCCCTCCATTAGAAGTACATTTTCTTTTTTGGCTGTTCGGGCCATCGAATCAACTTGTGAAGCATTTACGGCTAGAGGTTTTTCGCAAAGGACATTTTTTTTGTTTTGGAGGCAAAGGATGGTTGCGTCATGATGCTCAGAATGCGGGGTGGCTATATAAATTGCATCAATATTGGAGCATTCAGCTAATTTTTGATAAGAATCGCAGACGGTGGGGACTTCCCATTCCTCGGCGAAATCTCGGGCTCTCTGCGGGGACCTTGAGGCAATAGCCATAAGTCTTCCATTTTTTGCATACTTCAGTCCCTCAGCAAAGGCACGGGCTATTCTTCCCGGACCTAAAATTCCCCAGTTAATTTTATCGTTCATTCAAAACTATATTCTCAAATTCATTACTATTACGCACAAGGGTTGACGAAATAACCAAGATATCTGAATGTCAAAATATGAATATAAATGCAATTTATTCTGGTAGCTTGAAATTAAACTGTTGGTTTTTTGGCCTTCTTTTTTCATCATGGATGATAGGTTGTTCGATCGAAGATTTTCCTTCAATGAGTGGGAGTAGGACCGATGAGAATTCTACCTTGAGCGTTGCGGAATCAGAAAAAAACAATCTGGGAGAAGGGGGAGAAAACTCTTTACTCAAACTATCCAAAGATATTAAAGTTGAGCTAGTTAACCAAAATTTGGCGCTACTGAAGAATATGGAGAATTCGTTTAAACATACATTAGAATCTGCTGTGAACAAACAAGTGAAATTCCAGTTTTTATGCGATGGTAATGAAAAGTGGATTTACCGATGTAATCTGATGACTGGAGAGATTGAATGCTTCAGTATGTCTTCAAACAAATTGCGCCTGTTATCCAGTATAAAGTAACCTTATTGTATGAATCATAAACGATCCTTGTTATTCAGTGCGATTTCTTTGCTCGCTGGCTTAATCTTTGGCAGTTGCTCCCAGCAGGAAAAATATAGTCAGAAGCCCAAAAGAGAATCTCAACTGAGAAGGCCACCTGCTGCCGTGGAAAGAGCGTGGCTTGCAAGGCATCAATATGACCCTGAGAGAAGAATTGTTGTACCCAAGTATAAGGGGGCCCGATGGGGTTCTGTTTTGGAGTATACTGAAAAAGAAAATTTAGTGTACCGAGACTGGTGGGTCCGGGATGTGAAAATGCAAGACTTAAACCCTGTGCCATCCACCCAATTAACTCCTTTTTCCCAGATTCAAGATAGTGGCGATGCAGAAACTGTTACTCAGGAGGACATTAACAGTCCTGTAATGCCTGAAGATAGTACAGTCTCAGTTAAAGACAGTTTTAGTGGCGATGACGAGATTCCTGTCTTGGATAGTTCAGATCCTGTGGCACCGGATCAGGCACCAATGGATGTAGACCCATTTGCACCAATCGAGGCTACACCCAGTGCAGATCCATTTTCTCCGGTTCCGGCACCACCTGAATCTGATCCTTTTGCTCCGCTTCCTTTGTGATTTTACTTTGTTCCGAATCGGTCGCTGAGAGAATCTGGGCCATCCGTCCTGTAAAATTCACTGGATCGATTAACCGTTAAGCTTTCCAATATTTTAAATACCCAGTTTTCTTTGTCGGGTTTTCCTATACTTGAAGCTATTTCTGTTGCCGTATGAGCTGTCTCGGTGTTGGCCAGCAAAAATTTCTCGACGGACTGGCGGACAGCAAGGATAGATGCAGCCGCTTTTTTCCCCGCCTCAACACCAGGCTGGTGGTAGGCGTTAATATTTACAAGAGAGGCATATAGTCCAACCGCTCTCTCGAAAAGAGCGATGAGCCGACCTACAGCCGCAGGAGTAATTTCGAGAATCGTAAGGGTGATCGATTTACGATCTTTTTCATAGAGGGCATCACGAGTACCGAGAAAAAAACCGTGTAAGTAGTCTCCCGAATTCATGCCATCCTCATCCACCGTAATCGAAGGCTTATTCCGGTGCCGTAGAACTTCAACGAAAGTGGCAAAAAAATTAGGAACTCCTTCGCGCAATTGTTGAACATACGCATGTTGATCGGTCGAACCTTTATTTCCATAAACAGAAATACCTTGGTGGACAATTTCTCCCTTCATATCTTTCTCTTTCCCAAGAGATTCCATGATTAATTGTTGGAGGTATTTTGCAAAAAGATCTAAGCGATCTTTGTACGGAAGAATGACCATATCCTTGGACCCTTTACCTTCCGTGAGAAAGTGCCAAGAAAGGGCGAGCATAGAAGCTGGATTTTTTTGTGGATCGGTCTCACGAGTCAATTCATCCATTTCGCAGGCTCCCTGGAGAAAGGTATCGATGTTTATTCCTTGAAGGGCGGCAGGCAGTAGACCAACTGCTGCAGTTTCACTAGTCCTTCCACCAACCCAATCCCACATAGGAAGGAAGTCGAGCCAGTTATTTTCTTGAGCGTAAAGGTGAAGCTTACTGCCATCTCCTGTAATCGCGATAGCATGCTTGGAAAAATTCAATCCCTGTGAACGAAAAGCATTTTCGGCTTCCAGCATCCCGTTACGGGTTTCTGGTGTCCCTCCAGACTTAGATATTACGAGAACAAGGGTTGTGGATAGAGCGGGGCCAATTTCCTGCAAAGTTAGATCGATTCCGTCTGGATCCGTATTGTCAAAGAAATGAACCTTAAGTTTGTCATCCGCGGGAGAACCAAGTGCCTTGCCCACAAATTGAGGGCCAAGCGCAGAGCCGCCAATCCCAATAACTAAGAGGTGAGTGAAGGCACCAGCTTCCGTGCAAAGTTCGCCGGAGTGAACGGAGTTGGTAATTCGTTTAACTTTTTCAAGGGTTTCTTGAATGGCTTTAGCCAGTTCTGGTTTGGGTGCCAGGCTTGGGTTACGCAGCCAATAATGGCCAACCATTCGATTCTCATCAGGATTTGCAATGGAACCATTTTCTAAGTCCTGCATGGCACTAAGGGCATGAGCCATGGGTTCGGTCATGGAATCTAAGTATCCGTTATCAAAATCTACAAAGGAGAAATCTGCCCAAAAGTCGACAGCTTTGTGTGAAAGGTATAATTCTTTGTTCATAGTGTTTAAAATCCGTCTGTTATGGCTCCAAGGGAAGCAGAGCTTACAAGCTTGGCATATTTTGCCAAGACCCCTCGGTTTTCTTTCGGTTCAGGTTTATTCCAGGCTGCTTTTCTTTTGTTAATTTCCTCATCGGGGAGGTTCAGAATGAGCTCATTATTCTCTGCATCAATCGTTATTTGATCATCTTTTTCAATTAATCCGATGAGGCCACCCACTGCAGCTTCCGGAGTGACATGACCGACAACAAAACCATGACTTCCCCCGGAAAAACGTCCGTCCGTGATGAGGGCGACTTCTTTCCCCAGACCTTTACCCATGATAGCTGAGGTAGGGGATAGCATCTCTCTCATACCTGGCCCGCCAACAGGCCCTTCGTTACGAATGACGATCACATGCCCAGCTTGGACCTCCCCATCTAAAATCCCTCGAAGAGAAGCTTCCTCTGATTCGTAAACAATGGCCTTACCCGAAAACTTCAGTCCTTCCTTACCAGTTATTTTCGCCACGGCACCATCGGATGCCAAATTACCATAAAGAATGCGAAGGTGACTGTCTGCCTTAATGGGATCATTGAAGGGACGTACCAAGTCTTGGCCTTTAGGGTAGGGGGCATAGGGAGCCGCATCTTTTACATTTTCTGCTAAAGTGTTTCCGGTTACCGTCATGCAGTCACCATGAAGCAGGCCTTCATCAAGGAGAGTTTTAAGCAAGGGACTGAGTCCACCAATCCGTACAAAGTGAGACATATTGTATTTGCCGCTTGGCTTGAGGTCGCACAAGACAGGAACCCGCTTCCCTATTTCGGTGAAGTCGTCCAAGCTTAAAGGTACATTTGCTGTATGAGCCATGGCGATTAGGTGGAGTACGGCATTGGTGGATCCTCCAAGGGTAATGACCACAGTGATCGCATTTTCAAATGCTTCCCGAGTCATAATATCTCTAGGCTTAATATCTTTATCGATTAAATTTACCACAGCTGCACCAGCATCTCGTGCATCGATTTTCTTTTCGTCTGAAACGGCAAGCTGTGCAGAACTGTCTGGTAGGCTCATGCCAAGAGCTTCGATCGCAGAAGACATGGTGTTGGCGGTATACATGCCGCCACAGGACCCAGGGCCAGGAATTGCCTTCTTTTCGATTTCAGTTAACTCCTCTTGGTCAATCTTTCCGGAAGCATGGGATCCTACGGCTTCAAAGACCGAAACAATATCCAGGTTTTTTTCTTTGTGAAGGCCGGGAAGGATTGTGCCTCCATATACAAAAATGCCGGGGCGGTTCATTCTCGCAAGTGCCATAACGCAGGCGGGCATATTTTTATCACACCCACCAATGGCAACAAGACCATCCATTCCTTCCGCTCCGACTACTGTTTCAATGGAGTCGGCAATCACTTCCCTAGATACCAGGGAATAGCGCATACCAGGGGTTCCCATACTGATCCCATCTGAAACTGTGATTGTTCCAAAGGGTACGGCTTTGCCTCCAGCTTGATCAACTCCCTCCACTGAAGCTTTTCCAAGTTCGTCGAGATGAGAGTTGCAGGGCGTTACCATACTCCAGGCTGAGCAAACTGCAATTTGAGGTTTTTCAAAATCATCATCATCAAAGCCAACGGCACGAAGCATGGAGCGATTCGGGGCTCGATCATTACCATCGACCACAATGGAGGAGAAATTTCGGTTACAACTGCTCATGATTTTTATTAATTACTTTTAGTGATGGGTATTTTCTGTTTGTATAAAGACTTGCGAACACAATCTTTATTGGATTGATTCGCAATCTTCTTTTTTGAAAAATCCAAACTTAGAGTCTTTACGGGACGAAATCGATAAGATTGATACGCAAGTTGTTGACTTGCTCAATAGGCGTGTGCGCACAGCTGCAGAAATAGGAAAGATCAAGAATTCAATCGGGGTAGATCCTTATGATCCCGCAAGAGAGGAGCAAGTCTTTGCCAAGATTAAGAATTTAAGTAAAGGTCCCATGCGTGAAGATTCGCTCAAGACCATTTACAGAGAAGTTATTTCTGCTTCTATTGCTTTAGAAAAAGAAATGGTGATTGGCTATCTCGGACCAGAGGCAACCTACACGCACCAAGCTGCAGTTAAAAATTTTGGTTCTACTTTGGACTACCGATCACTCTCTGACATACCTGATGTGTTTAATGCAGTAGAGTCAGGAGAGTGCGACTACGGTGTGGTTCCAATTGAGAATTCAACGGAAGGTGCTGTAAACCGCTCCCTGGACTTACTTGTGGAATCAGAGCTTTCAATTATTGCCCAAGTGTATCTACAGGTTGAGCATTGTTTATTCAGCCGAGATAAGCGTACTGAGATCAAAGAAATTCGGTCAAAAGATCAAGCTTTGGCTCAATGTGGAGAGTGGGTGAGGAGGAATTTTCCGCATGCGTCACTCATTCCAGTCACGAGTACAGCTGAAGGCGTTAAAAATTGTAAAGTTGGGAATGGAGTAGCTGCGATTGCAGGAGAATTAGCTGGACGCATCCATGATGTACCTATGCTTGATCAGGGTATACAGGATAAAAAAAATAATGTGACCCGTTTTTTGGTCGTAGCCCGTAATTCCCTTTCACATTCTCAAAATGTAATGTTCCGGACCAGTTTGGTGGTTACCTTGTCGGATCAGGTTGGGGCATTGCAGTCTGCTTTGAGTCCTTTTTCATCCAGGGATATCAACCTTTGCAAAATTGAATCCCGTCCAAGTCGTAAAAAGTCATGGGACTACTACTTTTTTATCGATTTTATTGGGCACAGTGAAGAAGAAGAAGTTAAAGACGCGTTGAATGAGTTAGAGGCAAACTGCTCTTTTTACAAAATTCTTGGTAGCTACCCAGAGAATTCACCGGAATAGTTTTTTTTTCGTTTAGAAAAAGAGCACTGACAGATTTTGATCTTCGCGTGCATATTTCATGACAAGTTCTTCAATGAAACAGCGTAGGTCAAGGTATGACTTTTCTTTTTTCGGGGTCCATCGCTTTCCTGCTTTTAAAGACTCCCGTAAACCTGAGACTAAGAGCATCCCCTTCATGGCACCTTTGAAAGATTGAACAAATTCTAGAATAGAGGCTCTTACCCAGAGAGGATCGATGGAGTGTCTTTTCGCATTCCAATGGGTAAAGTTCAAATTCCGGTCATTTGGAAAATGAAAACGAACAACCTGTTCAATGCAATGATCGAACGATTTTAGCGACATTTCTGTACCCCCATCATTTTCCCGCATAAAGGTCAGTGTCCTTTGCAGTTGAAGGGTTTCTTCACGAGTTGAAGCACTCCCAATTACAGAAAAGAGAGCGTTCAAGTTTTGAAGTCTAGTATAGTCGTCTCTTTTAGTTACCGCCTTTGACACCCTTTCCCCCGCCACCAAGGTTAACAATTTCCACCGCAAATCGGGATAAGTCCCGAAAGTCTTCGTAAAAGCTAGCATAGCGTAACCACGCAATTCCATCCACTTTGCGTAATCTTTGCATGATGGCTTCTGCAATCACACGGCTTGGTACTTCGCTATCGAATTCGTTTTCTATTCGACGTAGCGTTTCTGATAACAAGCCATTTATTTGCTCCGCATCGATGGGGCGTTTGGCTATGGATCTCCGAAGTCCCATAGCCAACTTGGTACGATCGAAGCTTTCTCTTCTGCCATCTCGTTTTACCACGACGAGGTCTTCACGGAGAACTTCTTCAATTGTCGAAAAACGATGATTGCAGGATAAGCATTCACGCCTTCTTCGGGTTGAAGCAACTTTGCCTGCTCGAGTCTCGAGAACTTTAAGTTCGTCTGAAGAACACTTAGGACAAAGCATAAGCTGTATTAGATTCCATAAACACCACAGGTATGTTCTAGCAGAGTTTTAAGAAATTCTTCAAGATCATAATTCCATTTTCTGTAGCAAGTGACTCAGGATGGAATTGAACACCCCATATTGGAAGCTCTTTGTGCTTTATACCCATAATTTCTCCTTCTTGAGTCTGAGCCGTTATTTCCAGTACTTCTGGCAGACTTTCAGGTGCAAGCAATAAGGAATGATAACGGGTTGCTTGAAAAGGGTTTTGCATATCGGCAAATAAATCTGCCCCATCATGTTTCATGGGGGAAGTTTTGCCATGCATGAGGCGATCGGCTCTTACAACCTTACCGCCAAAATATTCGCCAATACATTGGTGCCCCAGGCATATGCCGAGAATGGGCAATGTTCCCTCAGCTTTCTTGATAGCCTGCAAGCTTATGCCTGCTTTGCTGGGATCGCAGGGACCTGGTGAAATAACCAGGGCATCAAATCGGGAGAAGTCCAATGAAGTAGCGGGCATGTCATCGTTGCGAATAATTTCAACTTCTGCTCCGAGTTCACCAAAATATTGAACCACATTGTAAGTGAAGGAGTCGTAGTTGTCTATTACCAGCAACCGCATAGCAAATTAAACCTTGAACCCTTGCTTCCTTGCCCGCTCTTTGAGCCGTAGCCCATTGAGGCGGATGAATCCACCAGCATCTTCAGGTTTGTAGTCACTTTCGTCATCATCCATGGATGCAATCTCCATGTCATATAGAGATTGATCTGATTTACGACCGACAGTGGTAATATTGCCCTTGTAAAGCTTTAAGCGGACGATGCCAGTAACCGTTTTTTGACTCTCATCAATCAGTGCCTGAAGGGCTTCTCTTTCAGGCGCGTACCAAAACCCGTAATAAATGAGTTCGGCATAGCGAGGTATCAGTGAGTCCCGTAGGTGCATTAAGTCTCGATCCATTGTCAGAGTCTCAAGTTGCCGGTGGGCATGAAGGAGGATCGTTCCGCCTGGAGTTTCGTAAACGCCTCGGCTTTTCATGCCAACAAAGCGGTTCTCTACAAGATCTACTCTGCCAATGCCATGTTTTCCTGCGGTTTGATTGAGTTCTTTTACGATAGCGGAAGGAGTGAAACGGTCGCCGTCAATGGCAACACAATTGCCTTTTTCAAACTCCAACTCAATGTACTGGGGGGTATCAGGTGCAAGTTCGGGATCAACAGTTAACTTATACATCCCTCGGTTGTCTGGAGTAGTTGGGTCAAACCATGGATCCTCGAGGATGCCCGCTTCGTAGGAAATATGCCATAAATTGCGGTCCATCGAGTAGGGTTTGGAAGCACTAGCTTCCACATCAATTCCATGATGCTGACAGTATTCAATCATTTGCTTACGGCCGGGGAAAGTCTTTCGGAATTCAGCATCCCTCCACGGTGCCAGTATCTCAAGGTCAGGGGCCAAGGCGGAGAAGGTAAGTTCAAACCTGCATTGATCATTTCCTTTGCCCGTGGCTCCATGGGCTACGGCAGTCGCACCAAATTCTCTCGCAATATCTACCTGTGCTTTTGCAATTAAGGGGCGTGCGATAGATGTCCCGAGGAGATACTGAGACTCATAAATCGCATTCCCTCGGACCATGGGAAAGATGAAGTCATTGGCAAATTCATCAACTAAGTTGAGGGTGCGATGAGCAGAAGCACCGGTGGCGAGTGCTTTTTCTTCTAACCCATCAAGTTCTTCTTCCTGTCCAACATCTCCACAGTAAGTTATGACTTCAACATTTTTTGATTGGGCGTACCAATGAACAAGGACAGAAGTGTCAAGGCCTCCAGAATAAGCGAGTATTATTTTCATGCTAGGATTTTCGTAAAAGTAAGAATTAGTGTTGATTCAATTGTTGAAGAATAGCCTTTTGCATATGGAGGCGATTTTCAGCTTGGTCAAAAAGAATAGATTGAGAAGAGGAGAGAACAGCTTCTGTCACTTCTTCCCCAGGATGAGTTGGCATGCAATGCATGAAGAGAGCCTCAGGTTTAGCCAAGCTCAAGAGTCGCTCATTTACCTGATAGGGTGCCATGATCTGTTTTCTTTGCTTTTCTTCCTCCTCGCATCCCATGCTTACCCAAACATCAGTGTACAAGTAATCTGAGCCTTGTGCTGCTATTTCTGGATCAGGTTCGTGCACCCATGTGCTTTCCAAGTTGTGCTTTACCAAATAGGCTTTGATTTCCTCGGAAGGAGCAAATGCTGGGGGGCCTGACAAGCAAATTTGCAGGCCAAATAATGATCCCGCTAAAATCCAAGAATTAGCCATATTGCACTGAGTATCTCCGAAAAAAGTTACTTTCTTTCCCTGCAGTTCACTGAATGGATTTTGTGAAGAGCAAGAGGTTTCAAGAATACTCATGCAGTCAGCAAAGATTTGGCAGGGATGAAGGAAATCAGTCAAGGCATTAACTACAGGAATCGTACTATGAGTTGCAAATTCCTCAATTATCTCATGGCCATGGGTTCGAATAATTAAGCCATCTAAGAACCGAGAAAGGACTTTTATCGTATCAGAAATACTCTCACCGCGCCCGATTTGAGTCGAAGCTTGGTCTAAAATGAGGGGGTTACCTCCCAGCTCATTGATCCCGACTTCAAAAGATACACGGGTTCTAGTACTTTTTTTATGAAAAAGCATCCCCCAAGTTTGACCGCGCAAATCATTTGTGGGTCTTTGGTTACGGTTTGCTTTGTAATCAAAAGCTTGGGTAAAAATTTCTTTAATTTCCTCTGAAGAGAAATCATTTTCTTGAAGAAAGTGTTTCATTTTAATCTGAACTTACTTGGTGAGATGATAAAACTTGATCGAAGAGTGCAAGGGCAAGATCTATTTCTTCTTTCGAAACGGTTAACGGTGGAAGGAAGCGTATTGCATTGCCCCCAGCACCAACTAACAGAAGACCAAGTTCGCGTAGATCTTTAAGCATGGGACCGGGATCTTGGTGGCAGGCAAGTGCAAGCATAAGGCCTCTACCTCTTACTTCGGTAAAGAGGGAAGGGAAAGCTTGTTGCCTTTGCTTAAGTTGATTCTTGAAATATGACCCTTGTTTTTTTGCCGCTTGGATGAGATCTTCTTTTTCCAGGACATCAAGTACGGCGTGAGCAGCTGAGCAGGCTAGAGGTGACCCGCCGAATGTCGTGCCATGACTGCCTGGGCCAAAGGTATCACAGTAGCGTTGATCAATCCAAATGGCACCAATGGGGAACCCTCCACCTAGCCCTTTGGCCATGGCTACCGCATTGGGGGTTATTTCTGCTTTCTGATAACCAAGAAAGTCTCCAGTTCTTCCAATCCCAGCCTGCACTTCATCGAGCAGAAGAAGAACGCCTTTTTGGGAACAGAGAGCAGAGATTTTTTGGAGAAAGATACTTTCGGCTTCATATATACCACCTTCCCCTTGTATCGACTCAATGAGAACGGCTATTGTGTCGTCATCAATTGCCTGTGAAAACGCCTCAAAGTCATTAAGCGGGGCAAAAGTAAAGGGTTCAAGTAAGGGTTCAAATCCTTTTCGATATTTCGGTGATTGGGTAGCGGAAAGGGCTCCTAATGTGCGACCGTGAAACCCATTCTCTGCAACCACCACCTTATTTTTATTTGATTTGTCTCCTTTGTTCCCTACATAGCGGGCTAATTTGAGTAAAGCCTCGTTGGCTTCAGCACCACTATTGCAAAACAGCACTTTCCCCGGGCCAATCTTTCCCACTAAGCGCTTGGCTAACCTTACTTGCTCCGGTATCGAGAATAAGTTTGAGCAATGAACAAGTTGAGATGCCTGTTTGGTAACGGCCTGAGTCCACTGAGGATGGCCATGCCCAAGGTTTGTAACCGCAATTCCCGATGTGAAATCTAAATATTCTTTCCCGTCGGAATCCCATAGCTTTGATCCTTCGCCGTGGGTTATCTCAATTGCAGGATGGGCATAATTACCCACCAGAAATTTAGCATGTTCAGGAGAAATCATTGTAAGGTGCTATGAATAATTTCAGTTCCTATGCCCTCATCAGTAAAAATTTCAAGAAGTATACTGTGCGGTAGCCTTCCATCTATAAAGTGTACTCGATTGACCGCAGAGGCCAGGGCCTTTGCGGCACTGTTTACTTTCGGTAACATTCCTTGGGCGATTACCCCTTCTTTTTTTAGTTTGTCCACTTGATCAATGGCTAGGCTGGAAAGCAAACTCGTTGGGTCTTTCGGGTCACTTAAAAGTCCCGGGACATCAGAAAGGTAAACCAGCCTTCTAGCTTCTAAAGCGATGGCAATTTCAGCGGCAACTGTATCGGCATTAACATTCAAGCATTGCCCTTCAGCATTCGAGCCAGTCGATGAAATGATGGGCATTCTTCCAGATTCAAGAGCGCCTGAGATTGGACTCGTATTTACTTTTTGGATTAAACCGACATGGCCAAGGTCCGGCTCTTGTATGAGTTTTTTGCAAGTAAGTAAGTCTTTGCCCGCAAGGCGTTGGACATCGCAGTCAAACGAGCTTACAAAACCGGCAACTTCTTCGTTTACCTGACCATTTAGAATGTCATCGACTACTTCTATGGTTTGGTCATCGGTAACCCTTAGTCCTTCAATAAATTGTGCTTTGAGCCCTCGATTTTCTAGTTCTTTGGTCACTGCTTTTCCACCACCATGAACCACGACCACCTTAATACCCACAAAATGAAGAAAAACGAGATCCTGAGCGACTTGGGATCTTACTTTTGGGTCTGGTGAATCCATGAAACTCCCTCCATACTTGACTACAAAAACTGACCCGCGAAAACGTCTGACATATGGGAGTGCTTCCATAAGAATACTGGCTTTGTGCTGACTTTCTTCGTATTCTATCATGGGTTATTTATTCACTTTTATTGAAGTTAACATATTCCTCACTCAAGTCATTACTCCATATTTCAGACTCCCCAGATCCTTGATTAAGATCCAGTTTGATAGTGAAGGCCCGCTGAGAAACAATTGACTTCCATTGTGACTTATTTCTCTCAATCGGTTCCCCTTTTTGGAGGGCAGGTATCTCATTGTAAAACATATCAATTTTTTCGAACTCAAGCCCTACCTTTGCATAACCTGCTGCATCAACAATTCTACCCCAATTTGGGTCCGACCCATACCACGAACTTTTCACAAGAAGTGAATTAGAGATGCATCGACCCACTTTTTCAGCATCTTTGTTTGATTTAGCTCCCTGAATTTGAATACTGACAAATTTAGTAACCTTCTCGCCGTCGGTGACACACTTTTTAGCGAGACATTGACAAACCGCTTCCACAGCTTCTTGGAATGCTTGATCCAAGCTTTCATCTTCGGTTGAAACTTCAATCCCTGTATTTGCATTGGCAAGCATGATGACAGAGTCGTTCGTGCTCATATCCCCATCAATGGTAATTCGGTTAAAGGACTTATCCACCGCCTTTCGAAGAACCGTTTGCAAGTATGTATTACTTGCTCCAGCATCGGTTGTAAGGAAGGCAAGCATGGTGGCCATGTTAGGTTCAATCATCCCCGCACCTTTTACCACTCCTCCAATACAAATTTCTCCATATCGAGTCGTGATGATAGCTGAGCATGATTTGGTGCATGTATCCGAAGTAAGTATTGCTTGCTGGAAAGCTTTGGCACCATCAAACCCCTCAAGAACATCTTCACATGCATCCCGAATTCCAGCAGTAATCTTACTCATCGGTAGGGTCACGCCAATTCTGCCCGTGGAGCACACAAACACTTCTTGAGGCTGAGCTTTAAGGTGCCTGGCAGTTTCTTTACCCATTTTTATTGTATCTAGCTTTCCTTGCTTACCTGTACAGGCATTTGCATTTCCACTATTCGCAACAACTGCATGAAATGTTGCTTCTGGATCAAGAATCAAACTTTGGGAGTAGAGTACAGGCGCCGCTTTAATATCATTGGTGGTAAATACCGCCGCTGCATGGCAAGGCTTGGATGAATAAATAATGCCCAGGTCAAGCTTTCCATCTCTTTTGCCCTTAACATCACAATGAATCCCAGAACAGAAAAAACCACGCGGTTCGGTTAAACCATCTCCGTTTTCGTAGAATTTCATTTTAGTCCAGCACTTTCATTATATCCCTGGCAGACATTCATCGCCTGAATAGCTTGACCTCCTGCCCCTTTAATCAAGTTGTCTTCGGTAGAGCAAAGCGTAAACCTCTCGGTTCTCGGATCAATATGTGCAGCTATGTCAATACTATTGGTGCCGACGACATGCTTTATTTCAGGGAAAATTCCATGATCTAGAATTCGAACAAAAGGGCGGTCTTTGTAATAGGTATGCCAGCAGTCTACTATTTCTTCAATGGAAGAGGTGCCAGACGATTTTGCGGAGATAGTCGTGCATATCCCTCGATTAATTGGAGCGAGGTGGGGGTGGAAAGATAAGAGGATAGGATGCCCGTTAAATGAACTGAGTTGTTCCTCGATTTCAGACAAATGCCGATGCTTAGGTAAACCGTATGCACATGCATTTTCGTTACGTTCGCAAAAGAGTAAGTTCTCGGAAGGAGTTCTACCTGCTCCACTTATACCACTCATAGAATTAACCACGATATCTTCTGGTTCTATTAATTTTTCCTTCAGAAGCGGGGCAAGGGGAAGGATAATGCTTGTAGGGTAGCATCCAGGTGCAGCCAAAAGAGATGAACGGGTCCAGGATAAAGAATGGAGTTCGGGCAGGGCATATTGAGCACAGTCTAGCAATTCAGGAGCAGGGTGGGGGGCACCATAGAATTCTTCATAAATTTCGGTGGAGCCGAGGCGAAAATCTGCCGATAAATCAATTACTTTTTTACCAGACTCAATCAAGGGCTTGGCAAAAGTAGCAGAAGTACCGTGAGGTAATGCCAGGAAAAATAAATTTATCTCATCCTGTTTACATAAATTTTCAATACTTGGATTTGAGAAAACAAGTGCAGCCCCGCTACCTCTGAGATGAGGGAGCTGTGAATGTAAACTTTTACCCTCGAGAGCTCTGGATGTAATCGCAGCGAGTTCAATGTGAGGATGCTCAAGCAGGAGAGACACAAGTTCTCTTCCTGTATATCCTGATGCGCCTATAATGCATGCTTTCATGTCAAAATTTACTATGTAATTTAAAAAAACAAACCCCTCGGTTGGTGTTCCGAGGGGTTTTGAATAAAGATTGTTTTTGGTGAGATTATCTTTTCGAGAATTGGAACCTTTTTCGTGCCCCCGGTTGTCCGGTTTTTTTCCTTTCGATTTTTCGTGGATCTCGTCGGAGATGTCCTGCCTTTTTGAGTGGGGATCTCAGCTCACCGTCCATTTTTTCTAAAGCTCGTGAAAGTCCATGACGAATAGCACCAGCTTGGCCAGTTCCTCCGCCTCCGTTAACATTCACGGATACATCAACATCTTTTGCCATATCAACAGTGGTAAGCGGACCGATGGCCATTTTCTTTTGTTGCTCGGTCTTGCAGTAGTCGGCAAGCTCACGCTTGTTGATGGTGAAGATACCAGTACCCTCAGTGATTCTTACACGAGCTGTACTAGTCTTTCTGCGGCCAGTGGCGAAAAATTCTTTGGTGTTTGATTTAGCACTCATAATATAAAAATGTGTCTCAAGTTAGGATAGAAGTGGCGCGGGTTGTTGGGCATCGTGGGGATGCTCAGATCCTCTGTAAACTTTTAGCTTCTTTAGCATTTGGCTAGCTAGCTTGTTTTTAGGGAGCATACCTTTGACAGCATTTTGAATGATAAATTCAGGTCGCTTTTCCCGAAAGTCGGCAACGGAACGATACTTTTCATTCCCCATGTAACCACTGTAAAACATGTATTTCTTTTGTTCTTCCTTAGCCCCAGTTAGTTTGATTTTGTCAGCATTGGTAACAATGACATAATCGCCCGTGTCTACATGAGGGGTGTAGGTTGGCTTGTTTCTGCCCCGCAAGGCATTTGCAATCTCAACGGCAAGACGACCCAAAATTTGGTCGGTTGCATCGACAATTTTCCAATCGTGCGTTGTTGTTTCGGGTTTTGCTAAGGTAGTCTTCATTGAAATTCAGAGAAAAGATAGAAAATGAAGAAATTTTTTACTTTCGTCAACCGAACATTTAAAAGAAATAATTTTTAAATACTAAAACTGACCGGTGCCCAGATCCGAAAGTGTTTGGTCATAAAACTTTTGACCATAGCCCATTACCCGGTCGGTGTTGTCGAAAACTACCGGCATGTAATTGTCTTCCACTTCTTTGTTCGCTAGCGATCCTGCTTTGCCACCTTTTTTAATCTTGTATCTCCAAACACTTCCCCAATCGTAGCCTTCCATGTAGTTGGCGACTCCAACAAGTTCGTAAACCTGTCCCTTTGTCATGCCAACTGAAAGACCCATCAAGTTGGCAATGTTATCATCCACTTGTTCGTCACTCTTAGAAAAAGGATTTACACCTTTAGATCCACAACTTACGGCGACAAAAGGCAATAAGACAGCGACCATTAAGTGACGCAGGGTACATAGTTTGCTAACTTTCATAACTTATTCTTTATCCTCACTCACCAAGGTTGTGCAATATCTTTTTTTGAAACACGCTTAATAACTGGTTGGCAAGAAAAGCTTTTAAGATGCAGTGATTTTTTCTAAAGCTTGATAACTCCTCGCAATCATTTCCTTGGGGTCATCTAAGAGATTCGCAGAAGCCAGTGCATTATCAAGAAGTTGGTTGGCTACTAATAGTGCAGTGGGTTCGTCTTTACTTTTGAGGTCAGACAGCCCACGGATGATGGGGTTTTTTGGATTTACCTGGAGTTTCATGGAGGGTGCAGGCATACCCCCTTCTGGTCCTTGCATCATTTTCATAACTCTTCTTGCAGAGGCACCGCCCATGCCGTCGGCGCCGACGATACAAACGGGACTGTCAATTAGGCGGTCTCCAGTTTCCACATCCGAAATTTTTTCCTTCAATGATTCTTTAAGCCACTTGCACAAGGATTTTATTTCTTTTTTTCCAAGTGTCTCTTTTTCATCATCTTGGTCGATTTTATCTAGTTTCACCTCATCTGAATCGGCGGAAATAATTTTCTTCTCTTTATATTCCCTGATAGTCTGCATTACATACTCATCCACTTGTTCAGTACATAGAAGAACCTCTATACCGCGGGCCTTCATGGCTTCTAAATAAGGACCAGCTTCAATAGATTCACGGCTTTTACCGAATAAAAAGAGAATCTCATCTTGATCACTAGCCATTCGGTCCATGTAGTCATCCAGACCGGTAAGTTTCCCTGCATCAAGGGCTGTTGATTCAAAGCGAAGGAGCTTGGCTAAATCGTCTTTGTAGGTGAAGTCTGTGGCCGCACCTTCTTTAATGAGCATTCCAAATTCACCCCAAAACTCCAAATAAGTCTCCTCTTCTTTTCGAGATTGTTCGTTGAGGAAGCGTAAGAATCGCTTGGTAAGCACCTGATTAAGTTTTCTTAACAATTCGCTATCCTGCATCGTTTCACGCGATACATTGAGTGGAATGTCAGAGCTGTCCACTACGCCGCGTAGAAACCTTAGCCATTCCGGGAAAAGTCCTTTTGGCTCCGCTTCAATCAAAACTTTTCTACAATGGAGTGAAACTTTATTCTCGTTTCGGAAGAGGCCCATTTTCTCCATATTTCGCTTAGGAACAAAGAGGATGGAATTAATTTCTAAAGGAGCATCTGCACTGAAGTGCATCCGCATAAGAGGGGCTTCATATTCATTGGACTGAAATTTGTAAAACTCTTCGTACTCTTCATCTGTAATATCCTTTTTTGATCTCATCCAGATCGCATCCACGGTGTTTACTTTTTCTCCATTTAGAGAGATCGGGAACTGGACAAAAGCCGAGTATTTTTTGATAATTTCCTTAATTCTGTCTTCCTTTGCAAACTCTGAGAAGTCTTCTTTTAATTTGATGACAATTTTCGCGCCTCGACGCTGTCCGTCCACTTCATCAATTTTATAAGTTCCGCTGCCGTCACTTTCCCAACAGTGATTTTTCCCTTCTTTTTTCCAATTCCGGGTAAACACTTGAACGTGGTCTGCGACCATAAAAACACTATAGAAACCAACTCCAAATTTTCCGATTAAAGCTTCATTTTTTTCTCCATCTGACTTTAACGCTTCCATGAAATCTTTTGAGCCCGAGTGGGCAATGGTGCCAAGGTTTTGAACGAGTTCCTCTTTGTCCATTCCAATACCAAAGTCTTGGATAGTAAGAGTGTTACCAGAATCGTCAGTGGAAACTGTAATTTCTAAATCTAAGTTGTCGTCGCATACATCTTTTTCTGTGAGTTGTAGCCGGCGGAATTTTTCCAATGCATCCGAGGCATTAGAGATGAGTTCTCTGACAAAGATTTCCTTATCTTTGTAAAGCGAGTTTACTACAATATCGAGAACCTGTTTGGTCTCAGCTTGGAATTCATGTGAAGAAGGTTTTGTACTCATAATAAGATAAAAAAGCTTCGTATGATAATAAGATGCTACTTCTCATCAAGCACCAACTTGGAGATGTGGTGCGAAGTATGGCAGAATTATTTCAATGATTTAAATTTCTTTCTGAAATATTCGTAAGCTTCGTTTATTTCTTTCGCTTTTTTTTCAGCAATTTCCCTGATTTCCGGCCCCATCGCGCTGACTCGGTCTGGGTGGTATTGTGCGATCTTTTGCCGGTAACTGGATTTAATTTCTGTCATATTTGATGTATCTTCCATTTCCAATATTTTTGCGAAATGAAGATCTTGTAAGGTTTGTTTGTCACCTTTATCTTCTTTTGTTTTGGTGTTTTCTTTCCTGTCGCATGCACTTTCTTTCTGCTTGGGGGAATCTACCTTTGCTGTGTTTCTTGAAGAGTTTTGGCCAGGAGACGGCTTTGGGGGTTCATCTTTAAGATCGGGGGCAGGGTTTTGTTTCGGTGGCGGTGGCTTGGATAAAAAAAAGTCTAGTTTCCAAATCATCCACCAACTTGTCAGGCATACAATGGCCCACGAAAATTTTAAAAGTATGTCAGAGATATAATTTGGGGAAATCCCGAATGTATCCCTTATTAAGTAAGAATTATGATACAAGTTGAAAAGTGAAATGCTGGTGTATTCGGCCAAGGTTACGGAGAGCAGGATTCCGAGCAGTCCGCCGTATAAAAGTCTATGCAAAGGGGGGATGGATCGAGACACTTTTTAAAACCTTCCTGAACAAAGTTGGAAAAGAAATAGCATTATGCCTCCCAAAACAATCACTACCCATCGCTTAGCCCGATTCATTTTTTATAATGTAATCTTAATTATTCCAACTTACAGGAAATGGGCTCGCGTCTCAACGGAAAGGGAATGGTCATCATTTTGAAACTGGTGGTAGGGGTCGGATTCGAACCGACGAACGCACGAAGCGGGCGGATTTACAGTCCGCATCCTTTAGCCACTTGGATACCCTACCAGCCAAAAGAAATCTTTAAAAACAATTTAGGTAAAGGTGGCAAGACGATACTCTTTTTTTTGATTTCTTCTTTCAAGACTTGATCTGAAAGAAAAAAACAGAACAATTGAAGAAATGGATTTATATCCCAATAAAGTCGTAGTTGGCTTAACCGGGGGTATCGCGTCAGGAAAAACTACTGTGTCAGGTCTTTTTGAAGAACAGGGATGGAATGCGATATCTACCGACAAACTAGTTTCTGACATTCTCAAGAATGATGAGTTTGTGATCGATGCGGTAAAAAATCGTTGGGAATTCAAGCAAGGAAATATTGACAAGCAGAAGATAGCTCAGATAGTATTTAACAACCCAGCGGAACGATCTTGGCTTGAAGATATGCTTCATCCTATCGTTCGTAAAAAATGGGTTTCCCTCATTCAGCAATCTTCAGTCCACTACCATGTGGTTGAACTCCCGCTGTTATTTGAAAAAAAACTAAGCTCTTATTTCTCCAAAACATTATCTGTTTTTGCTCCAGTGAAAAATCAAATTTCTCGTTTAACCAATCGTGGACTCTCGGTTGCCGATGCTTCTTCTAGATTGTCATCTCAAATCCCCAACCAAGAAAAAGCAAATCTTGCAGATTTTGTAATATTGGGAAACGGGTCCAAAGAATTCCTTGAAATACAGGTGTTATCGTTTATTCAAAAATTTAAATCTTAACTTTTACTCTTTTAACCTTCTTTTACTATGCCAACTAAAAAAAGTTCACCGAATTCAGAACCTTCTGACGACATGTCCAAACTCACCAGTGAAAATCCCCAACCTGCTACGGATAAAACCAAAAAGTCTGAAGCAGGAAAAAAAGAAACGACTTCTGGAGCGGAGGATGGGCAGCTTTTTTTCAGTACGGACGGTGATGAGAATCCTACTCCCAAAGAAAATCCTTACCTTGAGGAATCTGCCCCAGAGCAAGAAAGAGGGGGGGAGCAAAAGCCAAGTAACCCCAATCAAAAAATGGCTGGGGATAATCGAAAGAAAAGTCACGGGCAAGGAGGAGGGCCAAACCACGGGGGGCATCAGAATCAAGCAGGAAAAGGAAGCAGGAAACCAAATTGGCAGGACAAAAAGAGGCCTAAGAATCGCCCTCGCCCCAAATTTAAAAAACCCAGAAAACTACCTTTCGAGGAAACTGAAGTTCGGCCTCTAGAAATTGGCTTACTCTTTGAGAATGAAAATATTAAGACGGATGAAGGGTTGGCATTACTGGCAGAGGAATTTGCGGGTAGTGGTGATGCACCCATCATGCTTGACGACCTATTGGTACAAAATTTATTAGATCTTAAAGAAAAAGTCTCAAGTCTTCCTTTGGAGATCACTTTACCTTCGGCTCCTTTACGGGAAGAAATTATTGATTTACTCCTCGATCGGTGCCTTGAGGACAAGCGCCCGGTTCAGGTTTCAGGGATTATTCAAGTGATGGAGGACGGGCATGGGTTTTTACTCAAGGAAAAAGAAAATTACCGCTTGAAGTCGCAATCTCCTTTTGTGCCTGCTCCACTTATCAAGAAATATGGATTAAAAACTGGACAATGTGTACAGGGTTTTCTTCGGGCTAAAATGGATGAGGCCACTTGTCCGATAATCTTGCAAGTTGATCAAGTCATGGGTGGAGATCCAGAAGCGGCAACCCGTGTGACCCCCTTTACTGAGTTAGTTCCTTATTATCCTTTGGAGCGAATTTTCTTGGAAACGGACGAAAAAGCAGAATGGGATAATGTCTCGATGCGTGTGGTCGATTTAGTTTCTCCTATTGGCTTTGGTCAAAGGGGATTAATTGTGGCCCCGCCTCGAACTGGTAAAACTGTCCTGCAGCAAGGAATTGCCCGTGCCTTGCGGGTAAACAACCCCAAAGCCCATTTGATTGTGTTACTTGTGGATGAGCGACCCGAGGAGGTCACTGACTTCAGGCGCCAGGTTCCAGATGCCGAGGTTATTGCTTCAACTTTTGATGAGAGTGCGGAAAGCCATGTACATGCCGCAGAGATTGTAATCGAGAAAGCACGTCGAATGGTGGAGCATGAGCAGGATGTGGTTATCCTGCTCGATTCTATCACTCGACTGGCTCGTGCTTACAATGCGACTATGCCAAATAGTGGGAAGATTTTAAGTGGTGGGGTGGAAGCCACCGCTTTGCAACGCCCCAAACGCTTTTTTGGTTCAGCCCGAAACATTGAAGGTGGAGGGAGTCTGACTATTTTAGGCACGGCTCTTGTTGAAACTGGCAGCAAAATGGATGAAGTGATTTTTGAAGAGTTTAAGGGAACAGGTAACATGGAACTTCATCTCGACCGAGAGCTGTCGAATAAACGAATTTTTCCCGCCCTCGATTTTGAAAAAAGCGGTACCCGAAAAGAGGAGCTTCTTTATCACCCTGATGAGCTTACTAAAATTTACTCCTTACGAAGATCCCTTAAGGGCGTTCCGCCTGCAGAAGCGATGGAAATGTTCATTCAGCGCGTCCGTAAAACCAAAAATAATCCAGAATTTTTAGTAGGATTGGGGAGATGAGCTTGTAACTCTTCGCTAAACTCTTCAACTTAGGGTTCTAATTTGCCTGTTTTATGAACTCCACTGATGAATTCTTAATCGACGCCTTCAAGCAACAAGGTTTGATTACTGATGATATTATTTCAGAGGTGGAGGAAGGATTGTCTGCCCAGGCAGATGGGCAATTAACTGATCAAGACCAGATGCTCATGGAAGCCCTGCTTTCTCGTATCGGATTGCCCCACCAAGATGTGGTTGATTTCTTGGCCGCTGAGTTAAACATGGAGGCGGTCGATATGTCACAAATTGACCCACCAGCTGAAATTATATCTTTACTACAAGCTACTTGGGCTAGGCAGTATGAAGCTTTTCCGATTGCAGCAAGCACCACGGAGGTCGAAATCGTTTTTGGCAATCCGCTTAACGAAGACGGGTTGGAAAACCTGACACATCTATTGGGTAAAGCTATCTACCCCAAAATTGCTTACAGAGGTGATGTGCTTAAGGCAATTGATACGGCATATGGATCAGCTGAAGAACGGAAAATGGATGAGTTTTTCGAGGGCGTAGAGAGTGAAAATATTGAAATTGGGGACGGGGTCAGACCGGAAGATGTCAGCGAAGAAGACGCCCCTATCATCAAGTATGTTCATTCGGTGATTAAAGATGCATTGGAGATGCGGGCTTCAGATATTCATATGGAGCCGTTGGAGAAAAAATTTAGAATTCGTTTCCGTGTGGACGGTAGGTTGCAGGAGCAGCCTGACCCGCCTAAGCGGCTCCAACCTGCTATTATTTCAAGGACTAAGCTCATGGCGAATGTGAGTTTGGCTGAGAAAAGAGTTCCTTTAGATGGGCGTATCAATGTGAAGGTCGGAGATAAAGTAATTGATCTGCGTGTTTCTACCCTGCCTACCGTGCATGGCGAAAGCATTGTTATGCGTATATTGGATAAGGAGAGTCTTAGTTTAGGCCTTCCCCAGTTGGGTTTTTTCTCCGATGATCAAACTGTTTTTGAAAAAGTAATTAATATGCCTGACGGTATATTTTTAGTTACGGGGCCGACAGGTTCTGGTAAATCTACGACTTTATATTCTGCGTTAAATGTAATTAACCAGTCTGATCGTAAGATTATCACAGTTGAAGATCCAGTGGAGTATGAAGTGTCTGGTATCAATCAGGTTCAGGTGAGGTCTGAGGTCGGAATGACCTTCTCTGCTGCCCTGCGTGCCATGCTCCGGCAGGCTCCAAACATTGTGATGGTCGGTGAGATTCGAGACCTGGAGACTGCGGAAATTGCGATTAATGCATCCCTTACCGGGCATATGGTTTTCAGTACCTTGCATACCAATGATGCACCAAGTGCGGTATCTCGCTTAGTTGATATGGGGGTGAAACCCTTTTTGGTTTCTGCATCATTACGAGCTGCGCTTGCCCAAAGACTGGTACGGTCAATTTGTCAGAATTGTAAGCAACCCTATGAACCGCAAGCTAGTGAGTTATCAGTTTTGGGTATAAATGCTGAACAAGCAGCCAATGCCAGTTTCATGGAAGGGGCGGGGTGCGACAAGTGTGGAGGTAATGGATTTAGAGGTCGTAAGGGTGTGTTTGAAATTTTTACGGTCAACCAAGAGTTGGAAGAAATGATTTACCACAATGTAAGCATTGTGGATCTGCGAAAGAAAGCCAGGGAAATGGGTATGCGCACCATGAGAGAAGATGGCTTTCGTAAGGTACTTGCCGGGGTGACTACCTTGAGCGAAGTTATGCTTGTAACCACGGAAGAGGAGTAATTGATTATGTTGTATATCGATTATAATTCTACTCTTCGTGACATTTTTAATCAGGTTGAAGGTATCTCGCAGCATGGTCTTGATGAATTATACAACCAGGAGGTTAAAGAGGGTAAAAGATCTTTTGCCGAATCTATTATTAGTTCGGGACTGGCCTCAAAGGAAGACATTTTCAGTCTTGTTTCAGAATACCTTGGTTGTGAATTGCAGGTTGGAGATGTTGGTGAAATCGATCCTGATACTTTACGGGTGATAGAGCCAGATATCGCAAGGCAGTATGGGATTGTACCTCTGTACTTATCGGAAGGTGGTGTCCACTTTCTTGCGTCAGACCCATTTAATTCATCGATTATTGATGATCTTACTTTTGCATTGGATTTAGAAATTTTCCTGGTTGTTTGTGACCCGGACCATCTTAGTACACTGCTAGATCACTATTATCCTTCCGAGGAGAACTCCATTCAGGATTTACTGGGAGATGAAGGATTTGATGAATTTGAAAATTTAGACGATACCAAGGAATCTGATTTAACTCAGGCGGCTAATGAGACACCCATTATTCGGTTCGTTAATTTAGTCATACAGCAAGCCATCCGAGCCCAGGCCTCTGACATTCATTTCGAACCTTTTGAGCAAGAGTTCAGGATTCGTTATCGCGTGGATGGAGCCTTATATGAAATGTCTCCCCCTCCCAAAAGCTTGGCTTTGCCGGTTATTTCAAGAATTAAAGTAATTGCGGAGCTTAACATTGCCGAGCATCGGATTCCTCAGGATGGAAGAATTAAGATGACCATCGAGGGCAGGGCGGTTGACTTGCGTGTTTCTACTTTGCCCACCCAGTTTGGGGAAAGTGTTGTGCTTCGGGTACTTGATAAATCTGCAGTTAATTTGGACCTGGATAGCCTGGGGTTACCGGAAAATGTAAAGACCGGCATCCGCGATGCCGTTCGCCGACCCAATGGCATCTTCATTGTTACGGGGCCAACGGGTTCAGGGAAAACCACAACCCTCTACAGCGCGCTTAAAGAAGTAAACCAAATGCATACAAAATTACTCACGGCGGAAGATCCTGTGGAGTATGAAATTGAAGGTATAATGCAGGTTCCCGTTAACCACCAAGTAGGCCTGGACTTTTCTCGGGCACTTCGGGCATTTTTACGGCAAGATCCGGACAAAATTATGGTTGGTGAGATTCGTGACATTGAAACGGCGAGGATTGCAGTTCAGGCATCTCTTACAGGGCATGTTGTGTTGAGTACCTTACACACAAACGATGCCCCAGGTGCGGTTACCCGACTGGTTGATATGGGGCTACAACCTTTCTTGCTATCTGCATCCTTGGAGTTTGTTCTTGCCCAGCGTTTGGTCCGTAAAATTTGTTCAGATTGCAGGCAGGAGTTTACGCCTAAGAAAGACTTAATTGAAAACCTTGGACTTAATCCCAACGAGCTCGGAGAAAGAAAGTTTTTCTTTGGTGGTGGTTGCGATACTTGTAATCAATCTGGATACCGGGGGCGAACCGGTTTATTTGAAATGATCAAGGTAACCGACACCTTTAGGGAGATGATCAACTCAGGAGCGGCTACCATGGTTCTTCGACAATGTGCGATCGAGCAGGGGATGAGAACCCTCCGGGAAGATGGCTTGCGTTCAGTTTTTGACGGTGAAAGTACCGTTGAGGAAGTTTTGAAATATACTTAGAATTCAACAGGATTATAGACATGCCAATTTTTCAATATGTTGCGACAGACCAAACGGGAGCCCAAAGTCAGGGTAACTATGAAGCCGAAAATGAAGAGCAGGCCAATGCTCAACTCGCGCAATATGGACTTACCGTGACCCAACTAGTGCCTTACCAGGCTGCTCCAGAAGTCCCAAGTCCAGTGCAGCCCAAAAAGAAAGCAAAAAAGAAAAAAGAAAAGGCTCCCAAGCAAGTCAGTCCCTCCAAAAAGAAGAAGAAGGGTGGCTTGCTTGCCATGGAAATTGGGGGAGGACCCACAAGTGAAGACATTTCTATTTTTACCCGCCAAATGTCAACTCTGGTCCATGCGGGGCTACCTTTACTTCGAAGCCTCGAGGTGATGATTAAGCAGCAGGAGAAAAAGCCAAAGTTTAAAGCTATGCTGGAAGCTATTTCTGAAAAAGTTTCTTCGGGAGGAAACCTTTCCGATGGGTTGGCGATGTATCCCAAGACCTTTGATAATCTTTATGTAAATATGGTAAAGGCAGGGGAAGCGGGGGGAGTGCTGGAGCTTGTTCTCGACCGCCTTGCCCAGTTTCAGGAGAAATCAATACGGACGATAAAAAAGGTAAAGTCTGCCATGATTTATCCCAGTGTAATTATGTTTGTTGCCGTTGGTATCGTTACCTTGCTTATGATGGTGGTGGTTCCTCAATTCCAAACTATTTTTGAACAAATGTTGCGCGGTGCACCTTTGCCGGGTCCAACTCAAATTGTGATTGGCATTAGTGAATTATTTTCAACTCACCCCATCTTGGTGCTCGGTGGTATGGGTGGCACTGTGGGCGGGTTATTGCTGTTTAAGAAAACTAAAATGGGGGCAAAGGCATTTGACTGGCTTGGGTTAAATGTACCTGCGGTCCGTGACGTTGTGGGCAAATCCAATATTTCTCGTATTACCCGAACCTTTGGAACTTTAATGAGCAGCGGAGTTCCCATATTGCAGGCCCTTCAAATTACCCGAGATACTCTTTCCAATACCTTTTTTATCAATGCCATGGGCAATGTGCATGATTCTGTGCGCGATGGGGAAGCGATGGCTGTACAAATGGGGAGAGAAACCGTTTTTCCAACGATGGTTACCAGCATGGTTGAAATCGGGGAAGAGACCGGTGAACTGCCAGATATGTTAACCCGTATTGCAGATAATTATGACGAAGATGTGGATAATGCGGTGGCAGGTATGACTTCACTAATCGAGCCGGTAATGATCGTCTTTCTCGCAGTTGCGGTTGGCTTCATTGTGATCGCTTTGTTTTTACCCATTGTCGCAATTATTGAAACAATCGGTAAATAAATTATCTTCCCGGTTCCTACGGGTCGATTTGATTTTCCTGTTGCCAAGCATCTGATCCATCCGGATCAACCTGTTGCCAAGTTTGAAGTACTTGTTTAATCGCTTTTTTGCGTGCTCCCGGTTCCACGATCGATAAAGCCCATCCCGCGGCTCCTTCTGGGTCACGTCCACTTATTCGGTTTACAAATTCACCAACAACAGGGTCTAAGGAAGAGGAGGGGGGGAAACTGTTCAACCATTTAGCAGTGGAAACCGGGTCTACTAATGCCCACTTGGAGGTCAGTTGTTTCATCGCGTAGCTCTGCTTTTCTTGGTCATTTATGTCAGATACCCAGCTAGAAGCGTCCTCCGGTGACTGTGATACCCATTGGGTGAGTAGATTATCCATAACCCTTTGATTGGCGGGATCTGAGGGCATAGATTCAACCCACTGAGCAGTTCCAGTTAAATCATTACGGGCAATCCGAGCACCTACTTGACCCAGGATTGTTTCTCGCAGTCTCGGGTCACTATCGGGGAATTGATTTGCCCATTCAATGGCTTCAGCTGTGCTTTTTTTTGAATATTCTTGTGCCAAAAAAGTGGAGCTTTGCCATAAGGCGTTACCGGTAGGCAAGTCCCAGAGCATAAGGTTCGCAGCATGCAGGTCTTTTTCTGCGACTCCTTTAATGATGCCAATAAGGTAAGGGTTGTCCTTTGGGCTTTGGGCTGGATTGTTTGCCTTAGCCCAGGCTAGGGCAGCATCGCTGTCTTGAGTTGCCCATCCTGCTAAGGCTTCAGATATACCAAACCTCCTTTCACTTTTTTCATCGAGGTTATCCTGTGCATAACGAAGAGCTGCCTCTGGGTCGATGGCCGACCAACTCCTCATGAGTAATTTCATTTCCAAATGTCTTCCGTAGCCAGCTGGGAGTGCCTCAAATGCACCGACGACATCTGCAATATTTGTTTGATCCATAGACCGCAAAGCATCTAGGTAAGAACCCATTCGCTCTAAAATACCTGCTCCTTTCATTATTCGGATGAGGTTTGGTGGAAGAGCAGGAGAGGTAACCTTCTTGGTTTCTGCCAGTCCATTCTGTCCCTGTTTTGAAGTGGACTTATTCGAGTTAGAAGCTGGGGCGGAGGATATTGGCCTTGGAATGTTCTTACTTAAGCCATCATACTTTTCATCAAAATGTGAATTACTGATATCCTTGCCGGTATGTATACCAAGGTAAAAAACCAACCCCAAAGACAAAGCCCAAGGTAATCCGATTTTAAAAAATACATTCATGATGATGAATTACGATACTTGCCTGTATGAAAAAGAGCAAGATCGATACA
>CALSTX010000007.1 GCA_943789375.1 uncultured Opitutales bacterium
GGCCAACCGGAGCAAGCCGGCTCATGGGGATGGCGGTTTGAAGGCCACCACCTTTCTCTTAACTTTTCTCTGGTAAATGGAAGAATATTCTCCGTCACTCCAAGTTTCTGGGGAGCTAGTCCAGCGAAGGTAACAGAAGGAAAACATGCCGGAATGCGCGTTCTTGCCGAGGAGGAGACAACCGCGTTCAAGTTCTTCAAATCTCTCTCCCCTCCCCAAAAAAAAATGGCGATTCTTTCTGACAAAGCTCCTCGTGAAATCTATTCCGGTCAGGACAACACAGTAGACTGGTCAACATTCGTGCCGGCTCAGGGTCTTCCTATTACTAAGATGAATCCCCGTCAAAAAGGATGGCTACAAGAAGTAATCGCAGTGTATTCAGCAAAACATCGCCCCCAGGTAGTTAAACAAATAAACCAAAATAAACCTCTCCTTCACCCCACTGAAACCTTTTTTGCATGGGCGGGCGGGCTGACCCCTGAAACAGGTCACTACTACCGCATACAAACACCGGATTTCCTGTTCGAATACGCCAATACTCAAAATAATGTGAATCATGTTCATGCGGTATGGAGAGACTTTAAAGGAGATTTTGGAAGAGACCTCTTAGCGGAACACTACACCCAAGATCATTCGAAGCAAAAGGGTTGGGTCAGCATGTTTGACGGAAAAACTCTCAAAGGCTGGAAGCCAAACGAAAATGAGGAATCATTCTCCGTAAAGAATGGGTGCATCGTGGCCAATGCACCGGGGCGTTGCCATCTTTTTTATCAGACTAAAAAGCCGTTCAAAAACTTTGAATTCAAGGCCGAGGTTATGACTCTACCGCATTCCAATGCAGGCGTGTATTTCCATACTCGCTTCCAGGAGGACGGTTGGCCAAAAGCGGGTTTTGAATGCCAAATAAATAATACCTATCACGACCCCAAAAAGACAGCCAGTATTTATGGCGTACAAGATTGCCTGGAAGCTCCGGCACGGGATGACGAATGGTTTACCCTTTACATAAAAGTGGATGGCAAACATGTAATCACAAAGGTAAATGATCAAGTAATCTCCGATTGGAACCAACCGGAGGACTGGAAAAAAAGTGGGGACTTTGAAAGGGTATTAGGAGAAGGAACATTTGCACTTCAGGGACACGATCCCGGAAGCACAGTCCTTTTTCGTAATCTTTTCGTGAAAAGACTTCCCGCTCAATAGCCTATTCAATGAAACCCTTTTTTCTTGGTTCTCTGATTCTTCCCCTAGTAGCATATGCCCAGTCATGGCCACAATGGCGCGGCCCGGACGCCTCCGGTCATGCCCCAATAGCCAATTACCCGAAGTCCTGGTCTTCCCAAAAAAATATCTCTTGGAAAACGAGCCTTCCTGGCCGTGGCCACTCATCTCCGGTTCATGATGGTGAGAATATTTGGGTAACTACTGCTATGGAAACTCCTGCATCCGAAAAAGAAAAAGAGGAAAGACTAAAGGAAAATAAGGGATTACCCACTGTTACAGTACTTTCCAAAGTGAGCCTTCGGGCCCTGAAGATTGATGCTTCTTCTGGAAAAATCCTGAAAAACATTGAAGTTTTTAAGAAAAAACAGCCACAATGGGTTCATAAGTTAAACAGCTATGCCTCCCCCAGCCCCTATCTTCAAGAGGGCAAACTATTCCTTCATTTTGGTGCTTATGGAAATGCGTGCATTGATTCAAAATCAGGTCATATCATTTGGAAAAATGACGAAAAAAACCTGTGGGTGATGCATGAAAATGGACCGGGGAGCTCACCCATTGTATGGAAAAACCTGATGATCTTCCATTTGGATGGAAGTGATCGGCAAAGCATCGTCGCACTCTACAAGGACAACGGTAAAATTGCTTGGCAAACTGAACGAACCGGGGAAATGAAAGAAAACCCACAACTCCAAAAATCTTACTCGACTCCGATCATTGAAACATTCAACGGTAAACCTATTTTGATTTCCTGCGCAGCGGACTGGGTATACGGATACAATCCAGCAAATGGAAATGAGCTTTGGAAAATGAGGTATGGCATACTCGGGTTTTCTAATGTGGCACGGCCCGTTGTGGGCCACGGAATGTTTTATCTGTCCACCTGCTTTATGAAATCCGAAGTTCATGCTTACCAATTGGAAGGCCTTACCGAGCCCAAGCTTGTCTGGAAAATGACCAAGGGTGCACCCAGAATCCCTTCCCCTATCTTAGTAGGAAATCAACTTTATGTGGTAAACGATGGTGGAATTCTTTCCTGCGTAAATGCTCAAACAGGTGATCTCAATTGGCGAGAAAGGCTCGACGGTGAATTTAATGCCTCCCCCATCCTCGCCAATGGACTACTCTACCTTTCTGATCGAGCCGGGAAAACCACTGTCATCCGTCCAGGAAAAAGCCTGCAAATCATTTCAGAAAATGAATTGGATGGAGCTCCACACATGGCTACCTTTGCACCCCATAAAAATTCATTTCTTATCCGTACTGATAACACTCTTTACCGAGTGGCAGAATAGGAAATCAATTCTTCCTAAGGCTTGAGAATACATTTCCCGTTGGTTTTTCGGGCAAGGATGTAAGCCATTTTTGGAGCAAGATTTTCAATCGACTTACGGTTTCTGAATTCTTATCGGCCCGATTTGTACTCTCCAATGGATCACGGACTAAATCATAAAGTTCGGCATGGGACTGGTCCTTGTTAAGTACCAATTTCCATTGTTCATGAACCACTGCATAAGCAACCCAATGATCGGGCTTGGACTCGTTCGCTGGCCACGGTGCAGACATTTTCCAAAAGATTGGTTTTTTACGTAATGGATTGCCCTTCCCCATTAATGCAGGAACTTGGCTCATTCCATCCGGTTTGTACGACCTAGGCAATTTCACATTCCCTAGTTCACAAAAAGTAGGGAGTAAATCGACTGCTGACATCACCGAAGTTTTATCCACTTTCCCCGCGGCAATTTTGCCGGGCCAGCGGGCAATAAAGGGCACCCCGATTCCACCTTCCATTAAAGCCCCCTTAAAAGCACGACGCCCTCCTGTAATCCCCTTGGCTGCTCCTATTCCGTATCCCGGACCAGTGGCTGAGTCATAACTCAGGGCAATGGGGGAATTGGGAGAACCTCTTGCCGGTCCATTATCCGAGCTAAACATAACCAGCGTATTATCGGAAATTTTCATCTCGTCCAAGGCATCCAACAATTGACCGATCCGTAAATCCGCATGGTACAATGTGGCCGCATAAATATTGTCCGCCTCAGGTAAATCTGGGAAAGAGTTTTTGTAATTTTGGATCCACATGAAACGGCGTATGCGGTTCGTGAATCCACAAATTAATAAAGAATGGCTTTCCACTCTGCATGACTTTTTTGCATGAACGGAATCGCACTTTTCACGTCATCATGCACAAACATCTGGGGACCCTGAACAATTGTAGGACCCATAATCGTCGTAGCCATATGCAGTGAGAAACGGAGCATCCGGGATCATATCATTGGACAAGGTGCCACTTTCCATAATGGGCGGTGGCATATCCGGATTCCTTAAGAAATCGGGGCAATAAAGGTGCTTTGGTATTCAGCCAGTCTGGCATATTACGTTTCTGGTTACTAGGCACCCAGGCAAAATGGCCATCAATATTGTAACGGGCTGGAAAATGGCCAGTCATCACCGCGGTTCGACTGGGCGAGCACACACCACTGGCTACTGTAAACCGGTGGAAATCGGTGCCCTCTTGGGCAAGACGATCAATATTCGGAGTTTTAAGATAAGGATGCCCATGACACCCCAAGTCACCCCACCCCCAATCATCGGCAAATATAAATACCATATTTGGACGATCTTTCGCAAAAATCGCTAGGCATGATAGTAGAAGACTAGAAAATAATTTTTTCATTAAGTTTTTACCTGATGTGAAGTCTTGGAAACTTCAATTTAATCTAATGTTGATCGATCACATGCATCGGAAATACTTTCGATACAAGGTGTTCTTCTTTCATAATTTCTTTAATTTTACTGACAACTTCCGGATGAGAATGAGCCAGGTTATTGGACTCAGACTCATCATTGGAGAGATCATAAAGTGCGATGTCCAGGGGATCTTGCTTTTTTATTTTTCGAAGCATATTTTGACGAATCCCCTTCCATCTTCCAACCCAAACTGCCTGTTGCCCACCGTAACCAGAAAATTCTCGATAAAGATGAGGCCTAGGGGAAATAGAACCACCGACAAGGTGAGGAGCTAGGTCATGGCCATCATGCTTTACATTGAGTGGATTACGGGCACCAATCAAATGGTGCAGGGTAACCATCCAGTCCTCAAAACCGGTCGTAATATCAGATACGGAACCAGCTTTGATTTGATCGGGCCATTTTACGATCAAAGGAACACGGATGCCTCCCTCGTAAAGTGACCCCTTGAGCCCGCGTAAATTCCCTACACTTTTAAAAAAGTCATAATCCACTTCCAATTTTAAATGTGAGGTTCCATTATCAGAGGTAAAAATGACGATAGTATCCCTAGTTAGCCCGAGTTGCTCTACCAAGCTGATTACATTACCAACATACTGGTCCATTCTAGAGATCATGGCAGCATAAGCAGCCCGGGGATTAAAGTGAGGAGTGTACCCATATCCCTGCTCCCGGGTAAACGGTGGGTCATACCAGTTAAGTTTCAAGTAGGGTTTTAATTCTTCATCTGGTACATGCAGGGCAACATGTGGGATAAGGGTCGGGTAATAAAGAAAGAATGGTCTATCCTTATTATCTTTTATGAAGGCCAAAGCTTGTTCATTAATACGGTCAGATGCATAATCCTTTCCTTTAAAAATTGCATAGCTTTGTGGATCACTCGGATCCGCCTCAGTAGGTAGAGATGCATGCCCAGGAACCGGCGGGTTGTTTTGTAAGGGAACACGGTTCCGATCGCTCCATAAATAAGCCGGGTAATAGCTGTGGGCATGGCGTTGGCAATTATATCCGTAAAAACGGTCAAAACCTTGATTCATGGGATCACCTTCAGTACCCGGTCCACCCAGTCCCCATTTCCCAAAAGCTCCCGTGGTATATCCCTCTTTTTTTAAAACCTCCGCTAGGGTAACTGTATGAAGAGGAACAGGGCGCTGCCCCTCGGGCTTAATTTCTCCATTATTGCGAATATAGGCATGACCTGGGTGCTTCCCTGTCATTAGAACACAACGGGATGGAGCACACACAGCACTTCCAGAATAGTTACGTGTAAACCGCATACCTGCTTTCGCAAGTTGATCAAGATAGGGAGTCCTGATCTTTTTCTGCCCATAACTGCCCAATTCATTATACCCCAAGTCATCTGCTAAAATCAGGATAACATTGGGATTTCTGCCCGCGAACAAAGAGAATGAGAGAAACAATAAAAGGAAAAGGTTTTTAATCTTCATCCGTAAAAAAGTAGGGAAACTTATTCTGAAGAACAACAATGAATAAACTTTACGGATTCGAAACAAATAAATGATTGCCCCACTCTTTCAGCCCTAATAAATGAAATTAAAATATTTATTTAAATATTTTTATCCTGGGGATTGATTTTACCTTGGGGTATTCATGTTTCTCTTTAAATCTAAGACTCTGTCGTTCATATTAAAGTTCCTTTGACTTTGCATGAGATTCGCATTCCGTACTACCAAGCATTATAAAAATAAAACACTTATTTTATAATTTTACTTTTCATCCACTCTCTCTTGGGAATGATTACAATCACTCCTCCATTCCGAAATTGGACGGGGTACTCCATACTTTTGGACAAATGACTATCCGTTTTGCTTCAGAATGGTAGGATTAAAAGTGCAGAAAGTCGATTTCATATGCACCGCGGAAATATCATTCACGAAAATGGGAGTGGTTTTTACCTGCTCTCCATTCAGGAAACAATTTCCAGAAGCTCTTAAGGCAGTCAATAATACACTCAAGGTGCATCCGGGTTGTTTAGTTGCTCATCAAAATAAAGTCAGGTACTACTCAACGAATACAAAGATAAGAATATGGCCATACAAGCCTACCGAGGGATGAAAAAACTGGCCCCCTTTCATCCCTACACTCACCAAAAATCTCAAATATTATCCTTACTAAAAAAATGAAAGTTTATGGGATTCAGCTCCAATCGGAATGGGGAAATAAAGATGGAAGTTTTCGTAAAGTAGACTCTCTTTTAAAGGAATATAAAATCGAAAAAAATTCATTACTTATTTTACCTGAAATGTTTGCCACAGGCTTTTGCTTAGATCCCAATAAAACACTCTTAAGCGAACCACAGAAGACTGAAAACTATCTTTCAAACCTTTCTAGAGATAAGGAATGCTGGGTAATTGCCGGTATGACCCAGCCAAGTGAACAAAAAGGAAAAGCCTATAATTGTGCAGTTACTTTTACACCAGATGGAAAAAAAGTACTCTGCACCCATAAAATTCACACCATTCCAATATTGGGTGAGGATAAGGTGCACCTCAAAGGTTCAACGGTAGAAAATATTGAAGTTGGCTCCTCTATAATTAACACCTTTATATGTTATGACTTACGGTTTCCTGAAGTTTTTAGAACAGCAATCAGAAAGAACGCCAGTACATTTGTCGTAATCGCATGTTGGCCTGCGAGCAGGATTAAGCATTGGCTTACACTTCTACAAGCTCGAGCCATTGAAAATCAGTCATATGTAATTGGAGTAAATGCTGTGGGCAAAGACCCAAACCTTGCCTGTGGCGGCAGATCACTTATTGTCGATCCAAATGGAAATATAATCGCTGATGGTGGTGAAGATGAGACAATTATTGAAGGAGAGATAGACAGAGAAATTATTGAATCATGCCGAAAAAAATTTCCCGTTCTTAACGATATTAGAAATGATATTTTATAACTTGAACCAAGGTCTCGTTAATGATCCTCCTCTTTAAGTTAGTTTGACCAAAGTGATTTAGGCAGGTTGGACCTGGCAAGAATATGATCAAGTTTTGCTAATTCGTCGGAAGAAAAATCGGTTTGCCCGACGGCCTTTACGTTCTCCAAAATTTGAGAAACCGTGCTCGCACCAATTAAGGCACTGGTAACTCTCGAATCCTTTAGCACCCAAGATAGTGCCATTTGAGCTAATGTTTGCCCCCTTTGACCGGCATGGTCATTTAGATCACCAATAACCTTCAGGTTCTGTTCATTAACTTCATTCTTTCTCAGAGGTGAATTTTTAATTGTAAACCTCGAGCCTGCAGGGATACCGTGTAAGTATTTATCAGTAAGTAGACCTTGAAAGAGTGGACAAAATGCAATGATACCAAGACCTAACTCTCCGCATGTGTCCACTAACCCATTTTCGGCCCAACGATTCAGCATTGAATAATTTGGCTGATGAATGGCCAGTGGGGCAAAATGATTTTCCTTACAGATACCGACTGCTTGTAGCGTAGCATCAGCCGAATAACTACTTACTCCAGTATAAAGAACTTTACCCTGTTGCACGGCTGAATCCAAGGCACCAAGGGTTTCATCTAAAGGTGTACCTGGATCAAATCGATGCGAGTAAAAAAGATCAAAATAATCAACCTTCATCCGCTTTAATGACTGGTCTAAGCTGGCCATCATATGTTTTTTTGACCCCCATTCACCATAAGGACCGGGCCACATATCATACCCTGCTTTACTGGTAATTAAAATTTCATCTCTTGGTAAACTCTTGAGGATTTTACCAACATTAATTTCTGCAGAGCCATAAGGAGGCCCATAGTTATTAGCCAAATCAAAGTGGGTAATACCAAGATCAAAAGCCCCCTGTATCATTTCTATTTGATCAGTCGTGGGAGAATCTCCTCCAAAATTATGCCAACATCCCAACGAAATAGCAGGTAGTTTTAATCCCCACCGGCCACACTTTCTGTAGGGCATCCGCCCATCATACCGGGGAGGATTGGGACTGTCTTTCATAGACTAATCAGTAATAAAATCAGGACTCAGTCTCGACCGCTTCATCTTTTGCTTCTGGGTCGCCTTGCTCATCGTTTTCATCAACTTTCTCACCCAAGTATTCCTGCACACTCAAGTCACCTACGAAAGAGAGTCCATCCCGGCGCTCTACAACATGATATCTTTCTACATACTTCTGAACGACATGAATTTTTGCATCCAAGGGTTGAACAATCAATAATTGCAGGTGAAATTCCTTAAACAGATCGAGTAAGTACTGGGAAAATTCATCATCTGTCTTACTAAACATTTCATCGACCGCAACCAATCGAAAGGTTTCGGTTTGTTTACCGCCAACATCAATTCCGTATTGGTAAGCAATAGCAGTCGCTAAAATAGTGGAAGCCAATCGGTTTTTCTCACCGCCTGATTTTCCTGCTGCACCGCTATAACTTTGGCGTAAGCCACCCCCATCTTTATAAAATTCATCCGCTCTAAACTTGAACCAGTTTCGTACATCAATCACTCTTTCTGTCCAAGCAGTATCTGATTCCAATTCTCCAAGGAATTGTTCCACGCGATGGTACCTTTCCCGACGCCTTTCATCATCGTCATCAGACTCCAAGTCGGCCTCCAATGCATGCCTTCGGAGTTTCTTGAACCTCCGCACCCCGTCATCTCCGGCATCCTCAAACTTTAATTGAATGTAGGTATCTTCTTTACGATCGAAAGTAACCCGAGATAGGTGATCATTTAACTCATTAATTCTCTTTCGAATTCTGTCTCTGTGGGACTCTAAAGATTCACTAAACCCTGAAACTTCTTCTGGAACTTGAACACGAAGTAATTCTTCAAACCTTTCTCTGTTTTTGGCCAGGTCTTCTTCCTCAATTTGAGTTCTTACTTCATTAAAAATTCCATAAGTCGAATCTTTATAACCGTCTTCAAGGTCTAAACTAAGTTCATCTCGAAAAGCTTGGTTTCTAGCATCTGCAATGAATCGTTGCATAGCGGCTACATTTTTGTCCCTCAACTTATCTAAAGCACTCTCATATTTAGAGATACGGGCTTCTATTTTATGGGTAGCATCACGAGCGGCTTCTTCAATATCGTCAGGTTCGTCCGGTGCTTTCCCATATTCGTTTTCTATCTCCTCGTATAATGCCTTTAATTCTTCCTCAAGCTTTTCTTTTTGTTCTTCGGAAATTTCAACTCCCTCGGCATCCTGAGTTTGAAAGAACTCCTCCTTACATTGAGCCAGTAAGCTTTTGAGTGTTAGAAGACGGGCGTCATTTCTCTCAGCACGTGCTTCAACCCCCCCAATCCGTTGTAAAATATCATCCCTTTTATCTTGAGATTTCTCCAACGTCTCACTGGCCAAGTTATGGTCTTCCTTTAATTTCTTCAACACATCAGAACCACCAACAATTACTCGCTCTTCTTCTTCCAGTTCTGAAATACGGGAAGATAAACCTAGCCCATCAATGTCAGAAAACTCATTGGCGCAAGCTTGAAGCTGAGCCCCAGCTCTTAGTTTCGCCCGCAGGGATTGTCTTTCAGATTCTGCTTCTCGAATTGCACGACCGGCACGATCCACTTCTTCACGCCATTTTATAAGAGCATCATCAAGAGTTTTTTGCTTGGGATTCACATCCCACCCAATCACCCAATGACTCGCATCTTCCAGGAAGTAGGTGTCATCTTTTTCTCGGACGATCCCATTTGTCTTTACTAGACCGTCTAAGGTCAAAGCATGGTCTGCTTGATCATAACCTTGATCGCGACTATCAAAACATAAATGAGGACAAACCGAGACTAGGTATGACTTAATCCATTTCAACCGGCTTTTTTCGAGCTCTGAGCGAAAAGATAATTTGGCGAGAACTGAATCAACATGTAATTTTGATTCTTTGGCAGATGTTGTTGGGCAAACAAAAGACAATCGTTCTCCAAGATGGTTTTCTTCTAGAAACAATTCTGCTTTTTGAGCCAATTTGGCTGGAACTACAACCGAAAGAGCACATTTTCTCAAAAGCCGCTCGATGGGGCCAGTCCACTTTACCTCATCTGGTACTACTTGAATCAGTTCTGCGATAAAGGGAAGTTCAGCAACATCACGATCTAATGTTTTAGCTAAAGATTTACGCAAGCGTGATAAATCAGCGGGGACATTTGTATTGGAATCAAGAAGGTAATTCCTCTCATCTTCAAGGCTTTCCACCCGCTCACTGGCTTTTCTAAATTGATAAGAAACTTCAGGGATTTTTTCATCAAGGCTGGCAATATTTCCTTCAATGCGGGGAACTTGGGATTCTAAATCTCTCCGTAACGACAGGAAATCATCTTCCTGCTTCAAAGATAATCCTTTTTCCCATGCACTCAAATGTCTCTCAAAAGTAGCAGCTCGTTTAGTCACCACTTCTCGTTTGTCCCGCAAGCGATCTAATTCAGCACCAACCTGCTCAAGTCTTCGATTTTCATCACTATCTGACAAAGCTCGATCCAAGTGGGTAAGCTTATCACGCAAGCGATCCACATCAATACGGGCTGTCTTTAAACGGGCACGCTCTGCTTCTTCCTGATGCTTTAATTCATCGACCCACTCTACCCTTCGGTCCGATTCGACCTGTGCGTAAAACGGTTCGATGGCATGTCGTATACGCTCGGCATGATCACGGTCACCAAGTGCATCGGTGTAAGCTGCATGGGTATCACGAATCTCATCCAATTGCTCTAGCTGATAGGATGCAGTCTCGATGCGTCGATGGGTGCTCCTGAGGTCATCAAATCTTTCCTGAAGAGCAGCTAATTTTTCCTTAGACCCCCCGTCATCAAGCATGTGTTCTCGAATAAATTGGGTAAGATCCTTCACATCTTTAATGCAGACTGCTTGATTGAAGATGGCCATCGGAGAACGAGTGCCCAAATCTGCATCCATGAAAAGTAAAGACTCAAACTTTTTATGATAAGCAGTAAAAGAATCAAAAGTGAAAAGGCCTCGTTCCTTAATGATTTTTCGTAAGGTATCAACATCTCCTAAATCATTAAAGTCTTCCTCAACGCTGAGTTTCCTTTTTTCAACGATATATAATTTATCGACTTTACCACTTGGCAAGCACCATAAAATCTGGGCAATGCTGACATCTGACTTGTAGGCTTCATTATAAAAATGGGCCACAAGAACTGTATACGACTCCCCAGGTTTTCGGAGAGTTTCCTTCCTACCCTGCCCTGTGACCGCATCATGGATTTCAGAATAAGCACCGAGAACATAATCCCTTTCATTCCTCTCACGACTTCCTGCCTGACTTGAAGCCACATTATAGTTACGAACTCGGTTCGGAACCAAAAGGGTTAATAAGGCATCCACGATCGTTGATTTCCCCGAACCATTACGACCGGTAATCATGGCAGTACGCCCGTCAGGTTTCATGGTGTAGACCTTATTGTGAAAGGTCCCCCAATTAAGAACCGATAAAGAATGCAGCCTGTACCCTGCGGTTGATTTATCGGGTGAAAATTCGAGCTCTAATTGTGAATCAAATATCATCTTCTTCTATCTCCTCTTCAAGTTCTGGTGACCTTCTTCTAATTTGATCACGGACATCAACTAGTTTTTCTGGTGGTAGTTTAGCTTTTATAATACGTTCTATTCTGTACAGGCCCTCGTCTTTATCACGGACTTTTTTTAGAATACCCCACTCTTCAAATTTTGAAATTATACCAGAAATTTGACGGTGTACTTTTTTCTCATCGTGCATTTCAGGGTAGTAAGGTGTCATAATTTCCCGCAAATCCATAGCAGACCGATAGAGGTGGTCACCCTCTTCCTGATCCTGTTCGAAACGCAAGAGTTCCTCTCTCAATAAAACCATAAAGATTGTTTGGTGATAGGTGAGTCGCGCGCGGCGTAAAACCCGAGGCAAAGGAGCAACACTTGCATCCTCCCAGTCCTCTAGTTCCTCTTGGGTTTCATCCGCTTGGCGAACATAAGCATAACCAGCGGAGTCGTCTCGGGCCACTTCCAGACCCATTTCAAAAAAATGGTTTTTAATTCGGTCCCATTCAGCTCCTAAGCGGCCCCATAAGTCCATATCTTCTTGATAGATTGGGCCGTTCAGTAAGCGAACGATAACATGGCGGTGAGTGATGGCAGGATTCATAAAATATTGCGTTGGAAAATAACTTCTTCAACCTCAACGAATCTAGGTTGGGCTGGACGATTTAAATCTATTTTTATAATTTCATCATCTAATATACTGTGTCGAATGTCCTCACCTGCGACTACCCGGTAACAGACGACATCCACAACACCGCGTTCCAACGGAAATCTTTGAACCATTTCAGTGAGAGTTATTTTTTCCTCAGTTTCGAGTACTTCATTCACTCGCTCCCTGTATTTGTTCAAGTCTAATGGTTCACCCACCGAATTCAAAATTTCGCTAATCCACTCACTATCACCGGATGATGCTGTTGATATTGGTGCAAAAGGTTCAACCGCTTTCGGCTCCCAAAAGTCAGATTCCATTAGACCGAAAAATTGAGGCCGGATATCAATCTCAAAATCCCAGTCTGCAGGCGGTTGATCGCGCAGCAGAAATGCTTTTTTGCGTATATTTGATAAAGTTTTACGCACTTGTTTACCCCCCCCCCCAGCATGGTCGCCCACCACTTGCCTAAGTTTGCGCGAAATCCGCCCATAAGCACCATGGGCGGAATTAGCTTCACCAAACAGCCGATCACTAAGGCTTAAAAATGTCTTGTTTGGATCTAAACCTCTTCGGCGGGCAATATCAGCTGTCTGCTCGGCAAGGCTTCGAAACTGGCGGGCTAAAGTTGGGTTCGTCATCATCGACCGAAATCCAAAATAACTCTTTCCTTGATCACAGCTCCTGAGTTCATCATCTGAGTCAAGAACATGCTCTACAATATCACCTTTGGAAGCATCCCCTTGTGCATAGAGTTTGGAAATTTGTCGGGCATGATCTTTAAAAAACTCTTCAATTGCCCTGAAATCAGAAAGAAAGTGTTCAACAATGTCTGAAAGATCATAAACTTGATCACGAATGACATCTTCACCAAAGATTGGTGCCTCTCCTGTGTCCCGGATTTTTTGAATTTCTTCGTCGATTTCATCTCGCTTTCTAACCAAATCACGAATACGAGCTTCTGGGTCAGCGTTTACGCCTTGGGAAAGGCTTTCCATTTCAATAATAATGCGATTAAAACGTGATTCGGTTGTGGCATAACCTCGTTGTTGCATTGAAAGCAAGTCCTGGAGCCAACTTAATGCTTTCTCAGAGTGACGAGTGAGCCGAAATATATACGCTTCTTTGTCCTCGTCATAAGTTTTGGTCATATAACGATGATCTTCATCACACCACTCATCCAAGTAGTCCTGAGGTAATCTTTTCGGAGCATCAAAGTCCTCAAGCTCACGAACCTGCTCGATGTGCTCTGCCAGGGTTGCGGCCAACTCTTCTTCGGAAGCTTCTACAACTCCCCACTTCTTAAAAGTTTTAAAGAAGAAGCCCACAACGAAAGAACCCAACCGCCCACGCATTAAGCGCAAGGCTGGAGATTCATCAAAAAAGTGAAGAAACTCTTCGTCCATCCATAGTCCTCATTTTAAGTGTTATTTAGATCACCTTGAACTTCCCATACCAAGAGTCAAAGAGAAGTTATCCACAGGGAATTCGGACTGTGAAGAAGTTAAGCGAAAGGCAGAATTTAATATAATTCTGGTATTTCGATTTTTTGAAATTTCTTCCCGCCGCCTAAATATAGAATATTTTCATGACTGAATAATGATCCGGCAAAATGCTCAGTATTTATACTACTGACTTCTTTTGCTTTTAGTAAATCAAAAACCCGGATCTCCTTACGATCTCCCAATGATACATACAAATAGCCCTGGCTATCAAAAGCTAATCCTTGGGGCTTAATCTGTTGAGGATAAAAATCGATGAGAGAACGAAATCTTACAGAAGATACCTCTTTTCTTAGATCAAATACTATAACTCGGTAAAAATCTGGTTCCGCAACAATCAGTTGATTGTGCCCCGAACGAATACAAATCGCACCAGGGCTAACAACATTTTCATTGAGTATGCCAACTTGGCCAAGTTCAGGATCGATTCGGTAAATAACACCTGACTCTGGAGAACTTAGGTAGTGATCGCCATTCACGCCAATTTCAATATCTTCAATAGACGAAAAACGATAGCCATCATAAGAATCAGCAAGTACCTCCATTTTTTTTGCATCGGGAGAAATTCGCAGGAGTTTGCCAGTCCCTTTTTCTGCTATGATAAGCCTGCCTTGATCGTCCACTTTGATATCCGACACCATCAGGGTATTAGGTTGAAAAGATGTCATCCATTCAGAAAGATCAATAAAGTTCCTACATTGATTAAGAGAATCCACCCTGCAAACCTCTACCCTACTTTTTTGTTTTGTATTTGTTAAGAAAACCTTAGACTCGATCCCAAAAGCTAATCGGCGATCACCCGGTATTGATCTAACATCTTCCCACTCCGATCCAATTTGAACCAAGTGTTCTGAGTCGATCAAGTTGGGTTCCACGGATAGAGCGGGTGCTTGGGTACGAGCACATCCATAAAGTAACCCGAAGGTAACTATGCATAGTAATGCACCCCATCTATCTATCTGTTTTAATTTGTCCAAAACCCTTGTTCATGAAATATTGTAGGCATTGAAAGTTAAAGTTAAAAACTTGTTAATTGAGGAAATTTTTTGCGGAACCATTAAAAAAGAAATTGAACAAGCATCGACTAAGCTATGTTTTAGGTGAATTTCGGGAACAGAACTTCGTTTTGGAGAAATAAATTCCGAGTACCCCCGATACTCTGCTCCCTGTTCAATCCCCTTCTGTAAAGTTTCCTTTTGTTCCTTAGTAATCGATTTCCCACTACCCAAAGGAGGCGTAAGTTCGTTTTCATCATCCGAAAGAAAGATTCTGGTAATTATCTCACCGTCTTCCGCATCGGCTTTCATAATTACAAGAAAACAAGATTTTTCATTTCTTAATAGCATGGCTACCACGACCTAGATGGAGTCCACCTTTTCTCTCCTTTTTATCTCAACCGTGACAATGGAAACACTGGTCTGATAAAATCAGACGAATCTACCGGCTGAACTAAAGTTTTTTTCTGCAGTAAGTGCAAAGAGCGGGTAGAAAATAAGTACAAAATTTAGGGAGTCTAATTTCAATTTCAGGAATTTTCCTTAGGTTGGCACAAGATCCTAACTCCTAGATAAGCTTCTTCTTAGCAGAAGAGTAAAATTACGTTTTACTCAAACTGTTCGGTCAATGAATTTTGATTTACCGCTAACACTAAAGCGGCACTCTATTCTACGGTCACAGATTTGGCCAAGTTCCTAGGTTTATCAACATCAAGCCCTCGCAATAGGGCAAAATGATAAGCAAAAAGTTGCAGAGGTAAATTGGCTAAAATAGGCCGAATTACCTCATGAGCATCAGGTAACCGAAAAATGTCATCTGCCGCTTCTTCAGGAATTTCCACGCTTTGGGGGGCAATTGCGATAACTGGACCTTTTCGAGCTTTTACCTCTTGCATATTGGCAATCGTTTTTGCTGAAAGCTCTGTTCCCTCGACTACAAAGACGGATGGACATTCAGGACTGATTAAAGCAATCGGGCCATGTTTCAATTCAGCGGCAGGATAGCCCTCTGCATGGGCATAGGAAATTTCCTTTAATTTTAAGGCTCCTTCCAACGCTACAGGATACAGACTTTGGCGACCAAGAAAAAGAAGGTGGTCAGCCTTCGAATACTTTACGGCTAATTCACGGATTTGCTCTCCTTGCTGAAGTACTTGCGAGACCAAATCAGGAAGATCTTTTAACGCGGTTACGATGGCTTGTCCGTCCATAGGGGAAAGCTCACGCATTCGACCCAAAGCAAGACCAAGCATAGCACACAAGCAAGCTTGGGAGGAAAATGCTTTTGTGGATGCAACCCCGATCTCAGGCCCTACTCTTTGATAAACTCCCCCATCAGTCTCTCTTGCTAGAGATGACCCAACTACATTAGTGATGCCAAGGGTAAGCAAACCTTTTGTCTTCGCTTCACGAACTGCCTCTAAAGTATCCAACGTTTCACCTGATTGGCTTACTGCAATAACTAAAGACTTTCCTGCTTTTGGTGAATTGCGATATCTAAATTCCGAAGCATGCTCAACCTCTACAGGCACACGAGCAAGTCGTTCAATCAGATACTCGCCAACCATGCAAGCATGCCTAGCTGTTCCACAAGCAACGAAAATAATACGGTCCAGATTTCTTAATTCTTCTTCATGTCCCTCCAATCCGCTTAGTTTAGCTGTGGTGCCATCATCACCAAAACGACCACGCAATGTATTTTTTAAAGCGGATGGTTGCTCGTAAATTTCTTTTTCCATGTATGAACCAAAATCTCCAAGTTCCACCTCTTCTGAAATTTGATCCACTGGTTGGGAAACAGCCTTTGCTTCATGCCCTTCAAGAGTGGTAATCCTGAATTCACTACCTTGTAAAACTGCCAACTCACCATCATTTAAGAAAACGGCTTCCTTGGCACGTCCAACAAATGCAGATGCATCACTCGCAATAAAATTTGCATCCTCCCCGAGGCCAACAACCAAGGGAGAACCCCGACGTGCACCAACCATGGTGTCAGGAAAATCAAGACATAGAACAGCTATACCATAAGCACCACGGCACTGAGGCAGAGCCATGCGAATTGCATCAATGAATCGATCTTCACTCGGTTCGAGCTCAGAATAATTATACGCAATTAAATTACACAAAACCTCAGAGTCCGTTTCCGAAGAAAATTCAAAGCCTTTCCCAATAAGAAACTTTTTCAGGGTATTAAAATTTTCAATAACCCCGTTGTGTACCATGACAAACTTACCATCATTGCTTACATGGGGGTGAGTATTAGAAACTGTAACTGCACCATGTGTAGCCCATCTTGTGTGGGCAATACCTAGAGAAGAAGAAGAACTATTTTTTTGAACAGAGGTTGCTAGGTTTTTTACACGACCTGTTTCGCGAGCCATGGAAAAACTTTTCCCTTCGTGAAAAGCCACACCGGCTGAATCATACCCTCTGTACTCAAGTCTTCTAAGTCCATCAATTAGAGATTCTTGTGCACATCCTTTACCTAAATATCCAATTATTCCACACATAGGCTTTATCCTTTAGTGAAATAAAATGATTCCATCAATTGTAATTCTCTCTAAAGGCAGAAAGTTTACGCCCAAGGTAATTTTTATGAGAATGAAAATTGCGAAGCACATTATTCGATGTCTTAAATTTGAAAAAGTACAAATCTCTTAAAAGGTATAATTAGCTCGACCCATTTCTTAGAATGGTTGAGAAAAATAAACCGTTGATACATTTAAAAACACACAACATCTTCATCTTATCTGTATACTTCATATTAGGGGTATCGCTATACGGCAAAAAAAATGTTTTTCTTTGCCTTAGCCAAACACATGCAATCTCCTCGATCACTTCTTACGGTGGGAGATATCAAGAATTTAATGTTACTCCACACCTAGATCGCATTGCTGCAGACGGTGTACTGTTTAAAAATGCATTTACTTCTCAAGGCTCAGCAAAATTGACTTTGGCAACCATTCTAACCCGAACAGAACCAACACATGCAAAGTTTGACACAAATGGATTGGATGATACCCAAAGCATTCAAAGATTGTTTCAGCGAGATGGTTACCAAACTGCTTTTTTTGGAAAATGGCCATTTGAAAACTTACCAAAAAACTTTGATTACTGGGAAATTTCTACTGCTACTGATCAGATTTATAATCCCGAGATTATTTCTCCGCATAGTACTTATGAAATTGAAGGGCACGCTACGGATGTGATTACGGATCGTGCGATTTCATGGATCAACCAACAAACTAAAACAGAAAAACCAATATTTATAATAACTCTTTTTCATGGAACCTTAAAGCCATGGATTCCTCCCATTCGATTTCTTGAATTGTACAACGACAGGTTACTACCGGAGCCAAAAACTTTAAAAACTGACTACTTAAGTAAAGCTCCTCCATCAAGATACCAAGAAGTTGAAATTCTCAGGAACCTTGATTTAGCTTCGGACCTTTTTGTAGAAACGGATGAAGAATCAGAGGGTGATGATAAATCATTAAACTTGGCCAAGCCTAGCCCTTTTGATCGATTAAATGATGAACAATTATCTGCATGGCAACTTGGAATCCGTCCGCAAAATGAAGCATTTACCAGAATAAATCAAGATTCAGCAGAGGCTTTGAATTGGAAATATCAACGCTTTGTTAAAAATTACTTGAGATGTGTACACGCTATCGATGAAAATATCGGCAGGCTTTATGATATAATCATGCAGGAGAATATTACCAACAATTGGACCTTTATGTACTCCGCATGCCAGGGAAACTTTTTAGGTGAAAATGGATGGTTTGGCGGAAATTGGATTTATGAACCCGCGATACGAATTCCTTTGATCATTACCGGGGATAAATACCCGAAGAATAAAAAATCTGATTTCACCATCCACCTTGCTGACATTTACCCTACTCTCTTAACATACAAATCGTCAAAAACATCAGATGGTGGAAACTTCCCCATAATGCTTGATACTAATGGCTCTGATACCACAAAAAATCTGTATTTTGAACACAGCATCTTTCCGGATATCAGCATGGTAGCCAAGCATTACGGAATACGAACCGCCAGGCACAAACTCATACATTACCACCAATTCGATGAATGGGAATTATTTGATTTAGGGGAAGACCCTGACGAACAAAATAATATTTTTGAACGAACAGAAAATGAATCATTAGTAAACGACCTTACAAAACTACTACTTTTCGAAAGAAGAAAGCAAGGATACGATAACTTTAAAGAACCTATGCCGGAAGAATGGCGAAGAATTTACAGGGGACCTAATGCACGAAAAAAAGAAAGAATCGGACAACCCTAATTATTTTTATGTATATTTTATAAAATTTTATTAAATTTTTTAAAAAAACATTTGTATCTTATAATAAAAACTATAAAAGCATATATAAAGGAATGCATATCCTGAGAGGCACCGTTTGGGAGGACGGTGCCTTTCGTCTTTTTGAGCTTACCTAACTCTCTGGCACTTGCCTGTAAGTTCTAAAATCAGTTAAAGCATAAAGGTGATTTAGGTCTGGAAGCTATGTTCCTTACCAGCAAATATTGCAGCGTAGGTACTTGGAGGAATCCAATCACTCAGTAACCATCTCTTGGCTAGTACTCGGTATCGATTTGGCTTTGTTTTAAGACCTGGTTCATAGTCAGTGTAAAAGGCTGTAAGAAGGGATCCTTTTTTATCCAAACTAATTGTGGAAGGATATCCAATATCTTTGGCGGAATCTCCAAATTGATGAATTACCCAAGGCGGTCTCCAGGTCTCACCTCCATCGATACTAAATCTAGCTCCAATGCCCATAAGACCACGATTACGGATTCCGTATGTCAGCAACAAACATTTATCAGACAGCACTGTTAAATCTGCTGGGTGCTGCATGGGAAGGGTGAGGATTCTTTTTTCTTTCCACCTTGCTTTAGACTCAGAAAGTTCGCAGAGTTTTACATGGTGATCGATATGAGTCCGCGTTGCGGCGAATAGCCTTCCATTACTTAATTTGCAAAGAGTAGCTTCACTTGAATCATCCTTGCCAAATTTTGATTTTTGAGTCCAAGTCCGTCCATCGTCATGTGATGAAATCATCCAGGACTGACTAGGATTTCCTTTTCCTTGAGAACGATAAGATGAGTAAGCCAATTGATTTCGTCCGATTTGAATGATTCGCCCAAATGGAATCGTGGACTCAATTCCATTGGGAACAATAGGATTAGTTTCAGAACGCCAAGACTTACCACCATCGTTTGATCTGGATAGCCAATGACCGGAAAATCCGGTAAATTTTTCATCTTTGACAAAGAATCCGCTGCTAAAGCAAAGGATGTCACCATTATGGGCAAGGCCAACAGCCAAATGCATCCGATTTCCACCTTTAGGTCTTTTTGCCACAACTGAAAGTTTTTTCCAATTTTGACCATTACTGTCACTGATGGAACAAACCAAATCTCCCTCCATTAGACCATGGCTAGGTGCATCAAAATAAGTGCACAGGACATGACCGTTGTTTAGCTTGGTCAGATTTGGCCACCCACATGAGTCAGTTGAAATAACCGCAACTTTATTCATCTAATGAAAAGCTAAATAAACGATGTTGAATAAAAAAACGATTAAGCTTAAAGGTATGTCCCGAAAAAAGAAAGCAAAGCTGATTGCAAGAGGATTAAAGTAGTTTTCCTAAAGATCGGCAAAATTGAATAAATTGCTCAGCCTGATCGCTAAGTCTACCCAGTAAATCAATGTCAGTGATACCATTTTCATGAGAGGCGACATTATGAACAGCGGGTACAAAAACTCGTTTCGGGAAGTTATACGCATTGCGATAACCAAAAACCTGCTGCAGATGCTCCACGGGACGCAAAGCCCCGAATTGTCCTGATGCAATACCGATGTAGCAAATTGGACGACCTTCGAAACTATCTGGGTATGGCAGTAGGTCGATAAAAAGCTTTAGTGCACCAGGCATACTCCCATTGTACTCGGGCACGACAATAACCAATCCGGAAGCATTAAGTATGTCCTTGGTAAATTCTAAAATCGCAGGAGGCTTTTCAGTGTATGCATTAGGCGAAAAAGTTTCAGTAGGTAAATGGGAAAGCTCGAGTATTTTGCTGTCCATGCCTTTTTCCTGATAAAGTTCATTCAATGCATTCGAAAACACAGATGACAAACTTCCCTCCCGATTTGTGCCTGAAATAATGACAATCATGGGTTTGGGCTTTCAATAAAAGACATAAGTTTTCGGTAATCTCTAGCAACCGGCATATCAGGATAATCTTTGGTTAATTGCTCTGGTGGATTAAATAGTACGCAATGATCAGATGTCTTTAACATACCCAAATCATTGTAACTGTCTCCTGCAGCGGTCACTTCAAAATTTAGCTTTTGTAAATATTGAACGCTTCTCCGTTTATGGTCGGGAAGCCTCAATTTGATAGCTTTAATGGACTCTCCATCAATTTCAAGTTCGTGGCAAAATAAGGTGGGGAAACCAAGCTTTTTCATAAGTGGACCAGCAAATTCACGAAATGTATCGGAAAGGATGATTAACTCATACTTCGATCTCAGTTCGTTTAAGAATTCAAGGGCTCCAGGTAAAGGTTCAAGGGTTTCAATGACTTCTTGTATTTGATCGAGGGTAAAACCATGAGAATTTAAAATATCAAGTCGATACTGCATCAGCACCTCATAATCTGGTTCATCCCTGGTAGTACGGGTTAATTCAGATACACCGGTTTTTTCTGCGAAAGCAACCCAGATTTCTGGGACCAATACACCTTCCAAATCCAAGCAAATAACACGCATTCTACGAAAACTTAAAATCAGGGCAAAGAAGTCTCGCCCATTAAATAACGATCACATTCACGAGCCGCTGCCCTACCCTCATTGATTGCCCATACGACCAATGACTGCCCTCTACGCACATCACCAGCAGCAAAAACACCATCTATATTAGTAGAAAACTTACCATATTCCGCGTTGAGATTTGATCTTGAGTCTCTTTCCAAACCTAACTCCTCTGCAATTATATCTTCTGGGCCTAGAAAACCCATTGCAAGAAAGGCAACCTGTGCTGGAATCTCTTGCTCGGTACCAGGAACTTCAACAGGTAAAAAACGCCCATTTTCCTGCTTCCATTCAATCTCATGGATGAGAATTGATTTTAAGTTACCACTTTCATCACCAATAAACTTTTTGGTTGCAGTTAAATATTTTCGTGGATCAGCTCCAAAAATTTCTTTGGCCTCTTCTTGCCCGTAATCCATCTTGTAGACCTTTGGCCATTCGGGCCATGGATTGTCTTCTGCTCTTTCCTCTGGCGGCCGAGGCATGATCTCCAACTGGGTGATACTCTTGCAACCATGACGAAGAGAAGTCCCAACGCAATCAGTGCCCGTATCTCCTCCGCCTATAACTATCGCGTCTTTTCCTTGAGCAGCAGTTTCAAAGGCAGTGATATCTTTCAACTCAAGTAGTCCTTGCGTATTTTTGGTAAGAAATTCCATGGCAAAATGGACGCCATTTAACTCCCTCCCTTCAATAGGTAAGTCTCGAGGTTTAGTCGCTCCGCAGCAAAGTATAACAGAATCAAAATCTTCAATGAGTTTTTTAGCAGGCAAATCTTTCCCAATTTCTGTAGAAACTACAAACTCTACACCTTCCTCTGCCATAAGGTCTACCCGTCTTTGAACGATTTGCTTATCTAGTTTCATGTTGGGGATGCCATAAAGTAAAAGACCTCCAATGCGGTCTGCCCTCTCATAAACAGTTACCAAATGACCAGCTTTGTTAAGTTGATCAGCAGTAGCCAAGCCAGCAGGACCGGAACCAACAACGGCAACCTTTTTACCTGACCTCGATTGAGGAGGATTTGCCTTAACCCAGCCTTCTTGAAAACCTTTATCAATAATAGAACACTCAATACTCTTGATTGCAACAGGCGGTTCAATGACACCCAATACACATGAACCTTCACATGGGGCTGGGCAAACTCTACCAGTGAATTCCGGAAAATTATTTGTTTTATGAAGTCTGTCCAAGGCTTCTCGCCATTTATTTTGATAAACTAAATCATTCCACTCAGGAATTAAATTATTAATGGGGCAACCACTGGCCATGTTACTCAATGTCATTCCTGTGTGACAGTAAGGTGTACCACAATCCATACAGCGAGCACCTTGTTTGCGTACTTTATCTTCTTCAAAATCTTCATGGATTTCGTTCCAATCTTTTACCCGCTCCGTAGGCAGACGATCAGGTATTGGCTTTCTTTCGTATTCTAAAAATCCGGTTGATTTTCCCATAATAAATTCTCCTGTTAAATTTGTATTAATGACCGGCGGCCACATTTTCTTCGAAAGCCGCTTGAACAGCATCATCGCCTTCCAAGCCTCTTTCCTCAGCTTTTTTAAGAGCAAGTAAAACTCTTTCGTAATCCTCAGGTAAGATCTTTAAGAATTTACTACTAAAAGAATCCCAATTTTCTAGCAGATCTTGACCTCTAGCCGATTGAGTATGTTTTACATGATCAGAAATCAAATTTTTGACTGTAAGTATCTCATCATCATCACATTCGACAAGAGGATACACTTTTACCATTTCACGATTAAGACGCTTGCTTACAAAATCACCGTCCTCATCAAAAATATAGGCTACTCCTCCAGACATACCTGCACCAAAATTCCTGCCTGTTTTCCCTAGGCATAGCATGCTTCCTCCCGTCATATACTCGCAAGCATGATCGCCAACACCTTCAACGACAGCGGAAACACCGGAATTACGAACACAGAACCTTTCACCTGCAACTCCAGCAATAAATGCTTCTCCGGCAGTAGCTCCGTAAAAGCAGACGTTACCTGTAATAATATTTTCGTGTGCAACGAAAGCAGAATCTTTGGGAGGACGAACGATGATTTTGGCACCAGAAAGTCCTTTTCCACAGTAGTCATTGGTATCACCCTCCACTGTAAATGTCATTCCTTTAGGACAAAAAGCTCCAAGGCTTTGACCGGCCGAACCAACTAAATTGACTCGAATGGAATCGTCAGGCAAACCATCAGGACCATTTATTCTCGACAATTCAGCACCTGTTATAGTGCCAACCACACGGTCAGTATTAACAACAGGAAGGTCAATGGTGACTGGTTGCCCTCCTTCGATTGTAGATTGTGATGCTTTTAAAATAGTTCTCATATCAAGTGAACGGTCAATGAGATGGTCTTGCTTCATTTGGCAAAAAGTTCCGACTTCAGGTGCAACATTGGGTCGGTAAAGAATCTTTGAATAGTCTAAGCCTTTTGCTTTCCAATGATCTACTGCATTTCGTAATTCTAACTTATCAACTCTTCCAACCATTTCATTGATGGATCGAAAGCCAAGTTTCGCCATTGTCTCCCTCATTTCTTCAGCAATGAAATTCATAAAGTTAATCACAGCATCTGCACCACCTGCGAACTTTTCACGTAGACGCGGGTCCTGAGTAGCGATGCCAACAGGACAGGTGTTTTTGTGACAAACCCTCATCATTAAACAACCAAGAGTAACTAGTGGTGCTGTGGCAAAGCCAAATTCTTCAGCACCTAATAAACAAGCAATTGCAACATCCCGCCCTGTTTTGAGCTGTCCGTCTGTCTCCAACACCACGCGGCTTCGCAAGTCATTGAGAAGCAAAGTTTGATTTGTTTCTGCAACACCAAGCTCCCAGGGAGCTCCAGCGTGTTGGATGGATGAACGGGGTGATGCACCAGTACCCCCATCGTAACCAGAGACAAGAATAACATCTGCTTTAGCTTTTGCTACGCCTGCAGCAACAGTACCAACTCCAACCTCCGAAACTAATTTCACATTCACTCGGGCATGGACATTAGAATTTTTTAAGTCATGAATGAGTTCAGCGAGGTCTTCGATTGAATAAATATCGTGATGGGGGGGAGGTGAAATTAAACCAACACCTGGAGTAGTTCCTCTTGTTTTAGCGATTGGAGGTAATACCTTATGGCCCGGTAATTCACCACCCTCTCCGGGCTTAGCACCTTGGACGATTTTAATTTGAATTTCATCAGAATTAACGAGGTAATAACTCGTTACCCCCAAATCTACCACTTGCAACTTGTTTAATCGCAGATCTTCTCGAATTACCATTAGAATCCGGTGTAAATCTGTCCAAATCTTCACCACCTTCTCCGGTGTTTGATTTTCCGCCAAGACGATTCATGGCAATCGCCAAACTTTCATGAGCTTCTTTGGATATTGATCCGTAAGACATGGCCCCTGTTTTAAATCTTTTAACAATTTCGCTTGCTGGTTCTACATCATCTATCGAAACAGCGTTCTGATCATCGAATTTAAAATCCATCAATCCTCTCAATGTGTAAAGGTCGCGGGACTGATCATTTACAGCATTTGAATATTCCCTAAATACTTCGAAATTACCGAGCCTCGTGGCTTTCTGCAATTTGTGAATGGTTGTTGGGTTAAACAAATGCTTTTCTCCTGTTGCTCTCCATTGGTAAACGCCACCAGGATCAAGGGGAAGCGAACGCTCGTCTGGTCTTGGGGCAAATGCAAAACTATGTCGGTGCCTTGCCTCAGATGCAATGGCATCCATTCCAATCCCCTCCACTCGAGTGGCTGTTTTGGTGAAAAACTTGTCTATGATCAATTGATTCAAGCCTAACGATTCAAAAATCTGAGCACCACGGTAAGATGCAACCGTAGAGATCCCCATTTTCGACATGGTTTTAATAACACCATTAAGGTTGGCCTTGAGAAAGTTTTTACAAGCAATCTTGGGGTCCTCTTTGATATCACCACAACAAATCATGTGACGAACGGTTTCGAGGGATAAGTACGGATTAATTAAATCTGCACCGTACCCAACAAGCAGTGCGAAATGCTGAACTTCCCGAGGTTCTCCTGATTCAATTACTAGAGACACTTTGGTGCGTGTGCCATTGCGTATCAAGTGATGATGTAAACCAGCACATGCAAGAAGTGCTGGCATTGCAGCATGACTAGAGGAAACATCACGGTCGGATAAAATAAGTACATTCACACCCTCAATGATTGCATCATCTGCCTTCCTAAAAAGTGCTTCTAGAGCAATCTCCAAGTCTTCTCCGTGAAGCTTAGAGTTGTCTGGCTTAAACAAAATTGGCAAAGTTGAAGCCATAAAACCAACAGGTAGTTTACCCCTAAGTTGGGCAATTTGTGTATCATCTACTAGCGGAGAATCATATTTTAAAAGCCTACAACTTTTTGGACCAGGTTTTGTAAGGTTTCCCTCAGACCCTACGAAGCTAATGGATGCTGTGACTAACTCTTCGCGGATAGGATCGATGGGGGGGTTTGTTACCTGGGCAAATAGTTGCTTAAAGTAATTGTAAAGAGATTGTGATTTGTCTGAAAGAACAGCGAGAGGTGAATCGTTGCCCATTGAACCTAAAGGTTGCTTGCCAACTTGGGCGCTTGGCCCAATCAAAAATCGTAAATCCTCAAATGTATAACCAAAAGATTTTTGTTTCGTAACAATAGAACTGAAATCGTCTTTCTTGTTGGTCTCCGGAAGAGGTAAAGTTGATGCATCTACAAGTGACTCTCTCAACCAATCACCGTAGGGTTCTTGTTGAGCAACAGATTCTTTGATCTCAGCGTCGTCTATTATTCGGCCCTGATTCATATCTATCATAAACATCCTACCTGGCTCTAATCTACCTTTTTTGACAACATCAGATGAATCAATAGAGGAAAGAACGCCCACTTCAGAAGCTAAAATTACTTTATCGTCTTTGGTAACATAATACCTTGATGGACGGAGCCCATTTCGGTCAAGGACTGCACCCACTTGTGTACCATCTGAAAATGCAATCGAAGCAGGACCATCCCAGGGTTCCATCACGCAAGCATGAAATTCGTAGAAATCCCTCTTGTATTGTGGCATGTCCTGATGTTTTTCCCATGGCTCAGGTATCATCATCATCATTGCGTGGGAAAGACTACGACCAGACAGGGTTAAAAATTCCAAGCAATTATCAAACTTTTGGGAATCTGAACCATCTTCTCTTATAATCGGTAAAAGTTTTTTTACATCTTCACCAAAGGCATCGCTGGCCAACTGCATTTGACGAGCGTAGAGCCAATTCTCGTTACCTCGAACTGTATTGATTTCTCCATTATGACAAAGGTACCTAAATGGTTGAGCTCTGTGCCAACTTGGAAAAGTATTCGTGGAAAATCTTGAGTGAGTTAGTGCAAGGGCAGATTCCATTAATGGATTACTGAGATCCGGGAAATAATCTGAAAGTTGTTGAGTTGTAAGCATACCTTTGTATGTCATGGTCTTGGAAGAAAAAGAACTTACATGGAAGCTTACATCCGGATCATCTGAACTAAAACGTAAACGATGACTGATAATTCTCCGAACCAAATAAAGTTTCCTTTCAAAAGGTAAGCCGACATCAATGTGAGCTGGACGCTTAACAAAAAGTTGCTCCATTGTAGGCTCTGAGTCAGAAGAAGCCTTACCAAGTATGCTGCTTCTGACAGGTACAGTTCTCCACCCCAATAATTCTATACCCTCCTCATTTAGGACTTCTGCAATGATGTTCTTTTCATGGGCATACAAGTCCTGATCTTTGGAAAGAAATATAAATGCCGCACCATAATCTCCTGAAGAAGGAAGGCGCAGTGAAATTTCATCTGCACATGCTTGGGTAAGAAATTTGTGTGGGAGTTGTATAAATATGCCTGCACCGTCACCCGTTATTGGATCGCAGCCACATCCACCTCGGTGGTCAAGATTCACACAGATTTCTAGTGCACCTTGGACTATGGAATGTGACTTACGGCCTTTAAGGTCGACAATTAGACCAATGCCACAATTTTCATGTTCTAGTGTAGGGTTGTAAAGTCCTTGTTCTTTAGGCGGTGTTTTCATTTTAAAATATTATAGGCATTCGAAGTCTAAGAAACAAACGAGGAATTCAAACATTTTGTTCTATGACATTATTCGGTCAAGGCTATTAGCACAGTTTAAGAGGTAACTTTCTTTTTAAGTTAGCAAACAGTGGAGGTGAAAAGGAAAATGTTTTTTTTGTTAAAACTAAATTTCCACATGAATAGTTAGAGTAAATCGGCAAATTACTTGAGCCTAAGGATGCGGTTTTACGAAAGAAGTTAAAAAGGACTCTGATAACAAATCTAAAATAATATCCAGAGAGTGATCGACATTTCGGATTGTAAAAATCTATATTAAGCCAATGTCCACTAACACATAAAAGTTTGGTGATTTTTAAAATACATAAATTGCAATCATTTTGAGAAAAGCAGTCCAAAAAAAAACTTGTACAAATTATGTCATAATAAATACTAGCATTGAAATCGAAAAAGGATTCATTAATGATAGAAATATTATGATCACTTACATCTATGCACTTTATTTTCAATATTTCACACATTTTAGTAGAAGATTCTACGATAGTTATTTTACTGTCAGGAAAAGATTTGAAATAATTTAATAAATTTCCTGTTCCTTCGCCGATTAACAGAATGTTTTTACTTTTACTTTTATATAATAGTGATTCCCTAAAACATTGTAAATAATCTCCAAAAGAAATTTTTTCTAAAAAATTATAAAAGTTAGAAACTTTATCAAAATCATTCATTATAAATTAATAATAATATATAAGACAGGAAGAAACCAATAGATTGTGTCGATCACACGTCTTCCCAAAAAAGATCGAAAGTTAAAGCAAAAGAAAAGTGAAAACGAAAATGTTGTTAAGATGAGAAGGAAAAAATTTGTAGTTTTAGGATTAAATAATAATAGTAAATTAATAATTGGTGATATAAATAAAAACAAAAGTATACATTTTAAAATGGTAGGATTTTTTTGCAAAAAAGTAAAGTTTTTTTCATTATCACTTTTGATATCAATAAAGGAAATCAATAACATATTGAAAAATATAACTATAAAAGTAAGAAACATAATATTATAAGATACTTCATTTCTGTTAATTATGAATATGATAATATAAATTGTTATTGTCATTGAATTATGAAACTCTTTACCAAGAATTAAAAATTTAAAATATCTACAAGGACTTCTCAATAAATATAAATTATTTAATGAAAAAATAAGAATAATTATTATGCTAATTATAAATTTCAACTCATAATAATTAATGAGTAGAAATAAAATAAGGATTAAAACTGGCAAAAAGAGAACGAAAAGGTAATTTTTAAAGTTTTTCAACTTTTGGTGCCTAGCAGTTAGTAGATACCCACTCCCTTCAGGTTCAAATAATCGATCTAGGGTGTAACCAAAAAGAATTATGAAAAAAATCATTACGAGATCAACAGACTCGAGGTAAAACCCGTAAGACTTGCAAATAGCGACATACCAAGCGCATATTATCAACGGTGGTTCTAAACTGTAATCATTTATTAAGTACCAAAAATTCCTAATCATGACATTATAAATTGTTAGATTTGCAATTTAGAAAAAGAAAGGGTAAAAATAAAAAATGGATATTAAAGCGTACTTAAAACCACAATGCGGATGGAGCATGGGTGTCCGTGCAATAATGGACAAATACTCTCTAGAATACAATGATCTAGACATCATAAATAACCCTAGTATTTATGCAGAAATGGTTGAAAAATCTGGACAACCGCTTTCGCCTTGCGTTGAAATTGACGGAGTCATGCTTGCAGATGTCAGTGGTGAAGAAGTAGAGAATTATCTTCTCTCAAACAAAATCGTTGATGAGTCTGCAAAAGAAACTTCCGTCCCCACCAACTCACCTTGCTCAGACGAGGAACATGAAAGACAAAGGAATGAAAGCAAAACAACTTCTCCTGTAAGATTCTTTTAAGATAATTCATACAAAACAAAATCATGACCTATGTAGTAACTGAAAAGTGTGTAGATTGTAAATTCACTAGTTGTGTGTCTGTTTGCCCAGTAGATGCATTCCATGAACTACCGGATAGATTGTACATAAACCCAGAAACCTGCATTGATTGCAATGCATGTATGGACGAATGTCCTGTAGAAGCTATCTTCCCAGACATGGATGTACCTGAGGAGTTACAAGACTGGATTGAACTAAACGAGAAAGCAGAAGAGTACCCGCAACTCATCGGACAAATCGACGCACTAAAAGGACCAAAATGTGTTGATCCTAATGCTGACCAATAATCTTCCCTACACACAAATAATTTCATAAAAATGTAACTTTTACCGCATATTGTTTAGTTGCTAAAATTATTTATTGACTTATACTCCTGTTAGTTTTTAAGTGTGCTAATGAAAATTCGCGTACTCTCATTAGAAACTGACAACTCACTTCCTCAAAATGGCTCGATCGATAAACCTAAAGGCGGACAATGTTACTCTCTTTATTTTTTCAAGTCATCAGGGTTGATTAAAACCTCAATTGGTCTAAGTGACTTTAGAACTGGTGACTGTATTTTGCTTGATCCTACATTCCCGATTTATGTTAAATGTAAACAAAGCAGCATCGATTATGACATCATCTCATTTAAAGGATCAGATGCTACAAGGCTAGTTCAGCAAGTCGGTCTCGAACTCAATACTCTCCACACACCCATACAAACTTTTTTCATTGATTCAATCCTAGACAGAATCACTAAAGAAAGTCGTGCCAGTGATTTGTTGTGGGAAAGAATTGTAGCAGGATGCGTGGACGAATTACTTAGTAAAATATACCGTTTTTCAAAGCAGGATTTCGTGCTCTCTATGCCGGATCATGCTCAAAAGTTAAGAGATTTAAGATCTGAAGTCCATGAAACCTTTTCTAAACCTTGGACTATCGGTCAGATGGCAAGTAAAATGAAACTTAGCCCGAGTAGATTTGCCTCTCTCTACAAAAAAGAGTTTAACACGAGCCCTACGGAAGATTTAATTCGAACTCGTATTGACCAAGCAAAAAGAATGTTATCGACAACTAAGGTCAGCGTAAAGCAAGTGTCACTTGCTTGCGGCTTTGAAAGTGTTCACTACTTCCATAGAGCTTTCAAAAAAAGAAATAACATAACACCTAAACATTTTCAAAATCATAAGCTTTCGATGAAAGGGTCGATTCCATCAAAAGAGAAGACATTTACATTAGATGGTTTATCATTAGAAGCAGATTTTGTGGGTACTATTGAAATTAATAATGGCGAAATTTTCTTAAATGGAACGGACCAGCAATGGAATGACTTTCTCGGATACGATGCTGAACTCATTAATAATAAACCATTCTTCAACTTTGTATCTCCAACCCACCTTGAAATTGCAAAAGAGGCAATGAACAACATTGTTGACGGGAAAAATGTCCAAGACATTGCTATTGATTTGATAAGTAAATCTGGGGATATAGTGAATATTGAATTTTCTGCACTTGTTAAAGGAAAAGCGTGGTTTTGGTTTGCCCGCAATGTCAGCGTAATGGCTTAATTCTTAACCATATATTATCTCGTAAAAAAGCAACTATGGCCGCTAAGGTAGGACTGCTGTTGTCTACCTTTATTACTTAGTTACTAGGTGCTCAAAAATAGCATTCATCACTCTGTTTGTGTTTGACTAAACTCCATTTAGAACAAACTTGCAGTCTGATACTTAGGTGGTTTCACCTAGTTTTAATTTAATTTGTTTGGATTAAACCTTACTTCCTAAGGAAGAAAACTTCATTCAATAGGCCAGCTGAAATTGCCGGCACCAACACCTTGGTGTTTTTTTTCTGGCCCATCATCTACAGCAAAACGAAGACTTTCCAGTGATGAACTGTAACATTTAAATGATTTTTTAAATTTGATGGTTTTTTCCCACCCCTTTGGTAAGGTTTTAAATTCATGATATTTTTTAGGGATTTCACCTTCATCACAGACAATCAGCCTCTCTATTGGTCCGATTGCTGCTAAATTCAAAGAATTAACATCGCTTAAAATCTCTTTTGAAACAGGAGCGGGATTTGGTTGAATTTTTTCTTCAATCTGCAGGGGTTCATTACTGGCAATTTCTTCTTCTTTATCACCCGATAAAACAGAGCCAACAAGAAAAGTAATAACAATAAATAAGGCTAGTCCCAATATTGAAAAGATCACTTTGGGAATCGGTATACTTTTGGCTGTTTTATTTGAGTTTGATGAAGTTGCTGCAGAAGCTTTTTTTTTCAATAAGATCGTTTGATGCAATCGAACCAAGAGATTTTTTTTGATTCTTGGAACTAATAGAACCAAGTTCTAAATCCAAATCAGACATAATACCTTCTTGGTCTAACCCAAGAAATCGAGAATAAAGCCTAACAAATCCCCGTAGGTAAACAACCGGCAGATTAATGTTAAAATCACCAGATTCAAAAGATGAAAGGTAATCACTTCTAATTTTGGTACTTTCAGTGGCTTCACGAATGGAAATACCTTTCCGATTTCTAGCTTCTTCTAATTTTTGTCCTAGTCCCATTTAATATAATAATTTCGATGGTCATTGATGATTGCAAGAAGAGATTTTTACAATCAATAAATTTACTAGAGGTCCATAAGAATTTCCCTTCCTTGACCAGGAACATCAGGTCCAATCAAACCTCTGTCTTCAAGATCATCCATTATTCTTGCAGCCCTATTATATCCAATACTTAATTTTCTTTGCAGATTTGAAGTGGAAGCACGTTTAGTTGTTCTGATAACTTCGATTGCTTTTCGAACCATTGGGTCTTCATCTCCATCCTCACCTTCTTTTCCTAACACATCATCTTCGCCCGCTGATTCAATTTGTTCACGGACTTCATCAATAATTTCGGGTGGACCATTAATTTTTAAGTAATCAACAATCCCGTTGATTTCATCATCGCTGACAAATGCACCCTGAGCTCTAACAAAAGTGGAACTTCCAGGTGGAATAAATAACATATCTCCTTTCCCAATTAAAGCTTCCGCCCCCTTCCCATCCAGAATCGTCTGACTATCTCGATAAGACGCAACTCTAAATGAAATTCTGCTTGGCAGGTTAGCTTTTATAACACCGGTTATAACATTTACAGATGGTCTCTGGGTTGCAATGATAAGATGTATACCTGCTGCCCTTGCAAGTTGAGCAAGTCTCGCAATACCAGTTTCTACATCGGCTTGGGCAACCATCATTAAATCAGCCAATTCATCAATAATACAAACTATATATGGTAGCTTATTCTCTGGAATTTCCAAGGCATCATCATCTCTAGGAACTTGTATATTCGACAAAGCAGCACGCTCTTCAGCAGTCATCTCAGCATCAAGCAGTAGAGCTTTTTCCTTTTCTTCTTTGTCTTTTAATATCTTTGCATTGAAGCCTGCAATATTTCTCACACCAACTTTTGAAAAGATTTGGTATCTTCTTTCCATCTCTATGAGTAGCCATTTGAGGGCCCCTGGCACTTTTTTTGGTTCCGTGACAACCGGGATTAACATGTGAGGTAAATCATTATAGATCTTCATCTCTACAATCTTTGGATCTACCATTATAAATCTAACATCATCGGGACTCGAATGATAACAAAGTGAAGCGATGATTGCATTAATACAAACCGTTTTACCCGAGCCTGTAGAGCCAGCGACTAACAGGTGAGGCATTTTTGTTAAATCAGCTACTAAAGCCTTTCCACTTGCTTCTTTACCTAATACAATAGGAATCTCCGCACCAGAATCAGCCCATGCCTTTGACTGTAATATCTCCTTTAAACAAACAGCTGCGGGATCTGAATTTGGCACCTCAATCCCGACGCACCCTTTCCCTGGTACAGGTGCTAATATTCGTACGCTGTCTGCACGAAGAGCCATTGCTAAATTTTTATCTAAATTTGCAATTTTCTCCACGCGCACTCCTGCAGCAGGGTGAACATCATATCTAGTGATCACAGGCCCTGTATGCACTTCACCCAGTTCAATATCTACTTTAAATTGAGCGAGGGTTTCTTTTAAATTACGCGCTTTCTCCATGTGGTCGTCATCGGCATTACCGACTTCCTCAGGGGGTTCCATCAATAAATCCAAAGTTGGAAAATGATAGTCTCCTTTTCTTTCAGGAAAAAGGTCACCTGCTTTTTCGGTTTTGGCAGCTCGTACAACTTTAAAGCCATCCATTTCTACTTGGTTAGGAGTGGTTACTTCAGAAGAGTTAATGTTTTCTTTAGGCGGTTCACTCACTGTAGAAGACACTATTGAGATATCTTCTTTAGGCTTTATTGCACTAACGTTTTCTTTGCGATCTGTTTTTTCTGTTTGTTCAGTACACTCGGTTTTAACTGACTTGAGGGGTAATATTGGTTCACTTAGGTGAGCCTGCTCAATAGTTTCCTTGGTAGTTTGACTTTTAGATACATCGCTAAATAAAAGATCATCTTCTGTATTAAAATTCAACTTCGGTATCGCAGACAACATTTTACTCAGTAAGGATTTGGATGATGTTGGGGTTTCTTCCTTTGCTTTAGTTTGATCAACAATTGCATCGTTGGAATCCTTTTTTTGAGGCAACTTCGAAACCATGGTTTTTGCATAAACATTTCTAAATGTCGAAAACGATAAAGAGAAATGCAGGCATAAAGAAAAAATTGATAAAATGATGCTCAAAAGATTAGTTCCAAGTGGACCAAAGAAAACACCTACCATTCCTTGAGGAGGCCGTGCCTCGATTGTTAAAGGTAAACCCGAATACAAAAAGCAACCCAAATAACCACCCGGTCCCGATATAAAATGTTGATTATTGAAACTTTGAGAAAAATTGAGATCCGAAAATACACATATTGAGACGATAAAAAGAAAAATACTTCCTACTTTTTTGCATTTATAAATAATACTGTTTTTGTAATAAATACCATATGCTAGACCGATTAGAGCCCATGGTATCAACCAAGCAGAAACCCCAAAAAGGGCTAAGTTGTAATAGGCTAAATAATTCCCAAATTTACCAAGCAGGGGTATTATTTGTTCTTCACTTTGTACAGCACTATCCAGGGATCCAACAATATGCAGGGCACTGGACTCAAAAGAAAACAGGGATAGAAATAAACAAATTGCGATCAATACTATAAAAACGGGTAGGAACGAATTCTTCTGAGATTTAATTGAATCTGACTTTATTCTATTGCTTTCTTTTATGTTTCTTTTCGCCATCTTTTTTTTTATTACTAAGGATTAGTTCCTTCATTTAGTACCACATCACACATAGAACAAAATTTTAACATGATTTTCAAGTTTGAACCGATTTACCAAGAAAGAGTTTGGGGCGGCCAATTGCTTAAAACAAAGCTTAAGCGTAATATTCCAAGTGATGTTAGAATTGGGGAATCCTGGGATCTTGTCGATCGAGATGATATAAACTCTAGGCTTTTACATTCTTTTAAAAATTCGCAGTCTTTAAGATCACTAATTCATGATAATCCTACTTTGATGATGGGACCACATTGGTCACCTGATCAAAAATTTCCAATTTTGGTAAAATGGCTTGATTGTTCAGAGCGATTGAGTCTACAAGTCCATCCCCCAAAACAAATTGCTCAGAAACTAAGTGGTGAACCCAAAACTGAAAATTGGTATGTAGCCCATGCTGCAGATAATGCCGGTCTATTTGCTGGATTCAGAAAAGGAACGACAAAAGAGAATTTCAAGGAAGCAATTGCCAACGGGACAGCTGAAAATTGTTGCCACCGAATCAACTCGGAAGAAGGTGTATCAATTTTAATAGAAAGTGGCAGGATTCATGCAATTGACTCGGGTAATTTGATTCTAGAAATTCAACAAAATTCAGACACTACCTATCGAGTTTTTGATTGGGACAGAAATGGTCTCAATGGAATCCCACGGGAATTACATATTGAAAATTCAATGCAAAGCATAGATTTTAATGACTTTGAACCAAGCGTTTTAAAAACTGCTATTAATTTGAACCCTCAAATTCTCGCAAATTGTAATGAATTTAGAATAAGAAAATTTAATCTCTTGAATGGTCAAGAGTTTCAACTCAAAGAAAAAAATGTTGATTGTTCAATCATTCATCTAATTTCAGGCAAAATCAATATAGGTAAAGAAAGTATTGAAATAGGTGAGCACGGGCTATCCCCTTTCTCTGAAGGATGTATTATAAAGGCCACCCATGAGTCAGAAATACTTATAACGGACAGATTTAATAAACCTACGTAATAAACTCTACACAATACAAATTAATGATATTGTATAATGTTTAATTCCTAATGAGCGACACTGAAGAAAAAACTAACCTAAACGAAAACGAAAATCTAAACGAAAACAAGGTGGTTGAAGATACCAATAAACCGCCAAAAGATAGTGAAGAGAATGATCTTACTACCAAGCTCCAAAATGCTTACGAGAAAAATGAATCCATTCAGAATAAATATCTTCGTGCCCTAGCTGATATTGAAAACATTCGTAAAAGATCCATCCGCGAGAGAGAAGAGTCAGTTACGAGAACTAGAGTACAATTATTCTCTGACTTACTTCCCATTCTAGACGCTTTTAATCTCGGTTTAAAAGAAGCAGAAAAAACTGATAATGGTAAAGAAGTTGTTCAAGGTTTTGTGATGGCGATGAATCAATTTGAGGGAGCCATGAAAGAATATGGACTAAATATAATCGAGCCATCTGGCGAAAGTTTTGACCCAAGCCTGCACGAAGCCATAGGTTACGAAGAATCAAAAGGAGATGAAGATGGTATTGTACTCAAAACCATTCGTACAGGTTACAAGTTAAAAAATAATCTTCTCCGACCTGCTTCGGTCATTCTAGTGAAAAATGGCGTTAGTGAATAAATATCTAACTACTTACCTCAAAATACAATATGTCTAATAAAGATTTCTACGATGTGCTTGGTGTGCCCAGAGACTCATCGGATAGTGATATTAAAAAAGCTTATCGCAAACTAGCGATTAAATATCATCCAGATAAAAATCCGGGTGACAAGGAGGCAGAGGAAAAATTTAAAGAAATCTCAGGTGCTTTTGAAATCCTAAAAGATAGTGAAAAAAGAAGAAAGTACGATCAGTTCGGTCATGATGCTTTCAGAGGTGGTGGTCCCTCAGGGCAAGGCGTAGACCCTTTTGACTTATTTCGTGATGCTTTCGGAGGAAACAACAGCGGTGGTGGAGGTTTTGGGAGCATTTTTGAAGATTTTTTTGGCGGTGGTCAGAGTACAGGATCTGATCCAGGGAAAAGAGGTGCAGACTTACGCGTCAGTGTCTCAATCTCATTAGAGCAGGCAGCTTCTGGAATTGAGAAAGAAATTAAATATCATCATCATGATGAATGTGATACTTGCTCAGGTTCCGGTTCAGCACAAGGTTCAGGGAAATCAATGTGTTCAACTTGCGGGGGGATTGGCCAAGTTGCTTCGAATCAAGGTTTTATCAGCATAAGAAGAACATGCCCGTCTTGTAGTGGTTCTGGAGTGATGATTGAAAACCCATGCACAAAATGTCGTGGAGAAGGTAGGAAAAAGATATCTGATTCCATAAAAGTTGATATCCCGGCTGGTGTTAGTGATGGCAATCGTCTTTGCTCAAGAGGTAGAGGAGACGCGGGGATGTATGGTGGATCAAGTGGAGATTTATATGTTGATATTAATATCAAAGAACACGATCAATTTGATCGGGATGAGGACGACCTTTTTCATGAACTTTTTATTCCGTTTACCCTTGCTGCATTGGGTGGCAATGTGAATGTACCTACACTTCAGGGCAAGGTATTATTGAAAATTCCAAGTGGAACACAATCTAACAAGACTTTTCGTATTCGCGATAAAGGGATGCCAAATCTTAGGTCTAAAGGTAGAGTTGGTGATTTATATGTAAAAATTTGCATCCTCGTTCCTTCGAAACTTTCTAAAGAACAACGTAGTAAATTAACTGATTTCGCCAAGTCCTGCGGTGAAAAAGATATGGATGAAGGATTTATGGATAAAATGAAAAAAATTCTCTAAATTCTATTGTAATGATTGCGGAGTGTTATATCTCAATAGATGAAGCGGTACAGAAAAGATCAGTTTTAAGAAAAAGAAATAAAACTGTAGCTCTGACAAACGGATGCTTTGATCTTTTACATGCGGGTCATGTGCATAGTTTAAAGCAAGCAGCAAAATATGCCGACCACCTATGGGTAGCACTTAATTCTGATGAGAGTGTCAGAATTCTCAAAGGTAACCTCCGACCTATTATTACCCAAAAAGAGCGTGCTTACATACTATCAGCATTAAGTTGTGTGGAAGAAATAATTTTATTTAATACTCCAAATCTTAAATCTGAAATTCTCAAGCTTAAGCCTGACTATTACATTAAATCTTCCGATTATTCTCTTAATTCAATAGACAAAGAAGAGAAACAGGCATTACAAGAAGTTGGCACTAAAATAAGATTTGCTGATATGTTAACAGGAACAAGTACAACGGATGTTATTTCTAAAATAACAAAATCTTTTAATTCATCTTCATCTTGAAAATTTCTATTCTTGGCTCTGGTAAAGGTTCAAACGCTAAATATTTGTTATCGGAATTTAAAAATGGCAAACTTAGCAATGTCCAAGATATTTCTCTTTTTAGTGATTCTGAAAATTCACAATTTTTAAAATTGGCTTCTGAATTTGGATGCTATGGAAAACATGTACCTACACCAACAAAAGGTTCAGTTATTAAGGGAACATATGAGACCGATTGGATCAATTCCTTATCTAAACTCCAACCCGACCTTATCATTCTAGCTGGATTCATGAGGATTGTTGGCATTAATTTCATTAACCATTTTGATGGTAATATAATTAATTTACATCCTAGTTTACTTCCTCACTTTAAAGGCTTAAACGCAATTGAGAATGCATTCAAAATGAATGTAGCAAGAACAGGTTGTACCGTCCATTGGGTTGATAACACTATAGATGGTGGCGATATTATAGCACAAGCTAGCATTCAGGTTTTTAAAAACGAAAGTCTAGAAAGTCTTACTTCCCGGATTCACTCACAAGAACATTTTATATTATCACAAGTTGTCTGTGCTCTTGCTGATACTCATGTGTTAAAGAAAACATGATCAAGGCAAGTATTCCGATACATGCTGATATTGTTGATCAGATAGAAAACAATTTGCATGAAATTGCTCCATCTAAATGGATTATTTCACAAAGCCAAATAACCTTAAAAGCAAGACTTGAAGGGTACTTTGAAAACAACACAACTATCGATGAAATTAATGCTGAGATTAATTCATTTTTTTCAGACGAACTGTGTGAAAACAACAAACTAGAAGTCCTACAAATTAAGGATACAGATTGGACTGAATCCTATAAAATCCACTTTAAGCCCTGGAATCATAAAGGGTTTCATTGGATTCCAATATGGCTAGTTAATGAGTATTTAGTTCCCCAGGGAGATAAATATCTTCTTTTAGATCCAGGCATGGCTTTTGGTACAGGCAATCATGAAACTACTAAACTTTGCTTAGAAGAAATAGTTGAGATGAATATAGTTCACTCTTCCAAACAAAAGGTACTAGACATAGGTTGCGGTTCTGGAATCTTAGCGATTACTGCCGCTAAATTAGGATACCTTAACATTCTCGGCATTGATAATGATGAAGATGCTGTGAGAATATCAGAAGAAAATGCAATTCTTAACCAAGTGGAACAACATATCCGTTTTATGAATCAAGGAATTGAATTGATTGAAGCAGACTCCAACTATGATCTAGTTGTAGCTAATATACAGTCAGATATTCTGATAGAAAACAAAAATTCGATAATTGATACGACAAAAGCAGTATCAACACTGTTGCTATCAGGTGTCCTAGCAGTGGAAGCCAAAAATGTTGAAATGGTGTACTCTGAAGAATTTAACAGAAGAAAATACAACTATAAATCAGTGATAAAGACAGACGGAGAATGGAGTTTAATTCGATTCTCAATTTTGGAACCAAGAGAACTTTAGCCCCCTAGATAAGTAAGAGCTTTGGGAATAGGTAATGTGTAAAAAGCAAATTGTGCAATTCCAAGGGAAGATATTTTTTTTGATACAGTATCTCTTAATGACTCAACACTATCTGGTCCGACTGAAGTATAGACTAGAGCCCATTCTTCATTTTGTTGCTGCTCAGTATCAGCGGACTCAGCATCTATCATAACACCAAAGTTTGTACTCACACCCGGTGCACCCGTTTCTAAAATAGAATCATAAACTTCATCATAATGGTCGCGGGGTACTATACAATAGAGTCCTACTAAATCATTCAAAAAAGTGGATTTAAGAGATTTAGATTTAGATAAATCAGGCATTGCTCGCCAATCTTTACCTCCTTTTAAATCGTCTAAAGCGGAAATGACTTGTTCCATGTTAGCACCATGTGTTGAAGATGAAACCGTACTTGAAACATTGATAAGACCGGAGTGAACTGGAATTGAATACATAAAGCCACGACCCGGTTCCGTGATTCTTCCTGCCCGTGCCATATTACTGAAAACATCATCTGCTTCAGATTTATCTACCACACACCAAACAAATTCTTTTTCAGGCCCTTTAGTTATACGAAGCATTGGGATTTTATCTCGTACGCCACCACCTTCTCCAAAAGTAACAGTTGGACCAGGAGCACCACTTTGAAGCGCTGCCTTTGCAATGTCATCAGCAATACCTTTTTCGCAAATGCAACATATTGCCTCTAAACTGGCTGCACTTTGGTTGTCTTCACTATTATTAGCATCGGATGAAATATTAGTTGGGAAGGATTTTGATACCTGAGCATCATTACAACTCATACTAAAAACAGCCCCAGAACCGACTTTATCTAAATTTCCTGATTTAATAGCAGCTTCAGTAACTTGATTGATAATGTCGTCTGGAACAAGTGCCTGTAAAAGTAATTGCTCAGGAGCGGGTGGCGGAAACATTCTTTGAAGAAACCCACCTTCATTAAGTACAGAACCACGGGCGGATATTTGAAAAACCCCTTTCGCACCAGCTTTAGACACTGCATTAGAAACGCGTACAACTGATTCTTTCGGAAGAATTAAGTTTAGAAGGGAAACTCCTGATGATTTTACTAAGTCGGTCATGATTATGCTTTCTCCATTTCTAATTCTGTTGCGTCATCCACTTTCGGTTTTTTTCGGACAAGTAGACCAACTGTGAGGACTGTAATGATAGGTCCAACTGAAGCCAGTGAAAGAACACCAAAACCATCAATAGCTCCAGTCTTGGCTCCAATACCTAGGCCCATAGCAAGCACAAGAGGCACCGTAATTGGTCCTGTTGTAACACCCGCACTGTCCCATCCAAAGTTTACAAAATCTTCACTTGAAAAGAAGGTTAAAACCAAAAGAAAAGCATAGGGTGGTATCAACAAGTACCAAAGTTCTAAATTAAAAGCTATTTTGGCCACTCCAGTTGCAATTCCGCAAGCAACCCCTGTGGCAACAGCTTGCATCAATAAATTTTTCTTAAAAGCACCGACGGTTATTTTTTCTACAGTTGAACCAAGTGCATTTAATGCTGGTTCCGCCAAGGTTGCTCCATAGCCTAGAATGAAGCCAAAAAGAATCGCAAGACACTTCCCGGCAGTTGATGATTTGAAAAGAGGATCAACAAAACCTTCGCTTTGCCAAGGTTGAATCGATGTAAAACTAGAAACGACATTTCCGCCTAACTGTTCACCTAAGGGTGTTAAGCCTAAGGCTATTCCAAGATTAAAAAGACACATTCCAATGACGGCACAACCAATGCCTATAAATAATTCATCTAAATATTTTGGTTTCTGCCTAAGTCCTCCCATCAACACAAGTAATAGTATTGAGCAAAGTGGCACAATGGCCCAAATCGCTCCCTCTAATGCTCCTCTATCTTGGTCAGGTCCATCAAGCTTACCATTTTTCTCATTATAATTGACGCTACCATCTTGATTGAACCCGTAAAAGTCTTCGCCAGGATCAAGGATTCCATTACCGTTTTTATCTTCCTGTGGTTTGAAAGTGTTAGGGAAAAAATCGAAATTATTCGTAAAAGCGGTCGCAATATCCGAGCCTTCGTCCCAGACACCATCGGGTGCTTTAAAACCCTCTCTAACGACATAAGCCTTTGCACCCTGCACCTCTACATTCTCACGTGAAACCTCATTGTCGCTTGACAGAAAACTTGGGACAATTTTACCATCAGTTATTCTAGTTTTAATAGTGTAACCCTCAGGTAGCTTTTTATATTCCTGTAAGTATTTATCTACATTTTTTCTTTCATCTTGGGATAAAGACCAAAATAAAGCATCTTCATCGACAGCTCCAGTAGCAGCCATTCTTTCAGCTGCTACAATGTCACCAAATTTCTGGTAGTCTTTGGGGTAATTTTTCCCGTAATCTCCAGCATTTAAATGCCATTCCGCCTTGGATAGCTTGGCCATGTAATAATTATCTCCATTAAATAAATAGAGGGCGTAACACATCACTGCTAGTATGGGAAATAAAGATGCTAAGGTAACAACACCAAAACCCGTGTTGCTGGAACCTCCCGTTGACACGATCCGACAAACTCCAATACCAAGCGCAAGAACTAAGGGTACTGTAACCGGGCCAGTCGTGACCGCACCGCAATCCCAAGCAAGGCCTAATACATGCCTAAGTCTATCGTCAGAAAACTGCATGTATAGGGTGATGCATGAAAGTACAATTACACCAACATATATAAATGGCTTCAGAGACCAACCTTTATAAAACCGTAAAACTCCAAGTAGAACAGCAATGCCAACACCCACTCCAACACAATTGACAAGCATACCTGCTCCAGTGTTTAAAATAGTCCACAATAAAGGTGCAGCAGTTGGGTCCACACCGGAACCTGCAGCCCTAAGAACACCAATAGCTGGCTCTGCGAAAGTTGCAAAAGCTCCTAAAACGAAACCAAAAGCCAGACTTGCTGGTAAACAAGGAATTCCAAAAATCTTTTTTCTTGGTAGAGTAGATCCTAAAGTTTCCCCAAGAGGCATCAACCCAAGTCTGAGACCTTCCATGAAAAAAGCTAGTCCAACAATGACAATCATGATGCCTACTGCTATCATTAGAGAATAAACAATGGGTAATCCTAGGACCAGGACTTGGAAAACGATAAGGTATAGAATGATAAACCATACACATTGGATTTGTTCCACAACCTTATCTTTCGAAAACGACAGCAAAATGCTAATCTTCTGTTTTAGAGTAAGTTGAAGTTTCTTTTGATCAGATGATTGTTGTGCCGTCATGATAATAAATTTTATATGGAGTTAAGTTTATCTAATAGTCATTAAATGTATTTTAAACAAAAGGGAAAGCTTATTCATCAATAGATCACATACTCCAAGATGCATTTGCGAGAGTCAAAGATACTTTGTTAACTCCTTGGTCTAAAACAATAGGAACATTCCATGTTACCCCAATTTTACCAAGAGCTGCAGTTCCTATTATAAAATAGTTACCCTTTTGGATCCCAGAAATAGACGCAGATCCGTTTATATCCGTTCTAACTCTTCTTCCATTTCCCTTCTCAACCTCGGAAAGTAATAATGTTCTAATATTCTTTTGGAGATTAGGATAGAGAAAAGAATTTTTTCTGGATTGAGCCCACAACTCTGAAAAGGATTCAAAAGATGAAAATTCAGACAGGTTGATATTACCGGCTGAGAGAATCGCATTGAGGTTATTATTAATGACAAAAAACTCAGTGTAAAAAGCCTCTTTACTTTTTCCATTATAAGAGGTGACGACTGCATCAAAATTTAATGAACATGTACCTGTAAATAAACTCTTACTTGAGTTTTCATAATTCTGGGCAAACCGATTTTCCTCCAAATTAAGTTCCGGTTCTGCTAAAAATATCTTTGTTTTAGGACTATTTTCAAGACTGGAAATTCGAGCTTCGAGGGAGTCATTTCGATACCTTAAATCTTTTATTTCATTCGATTTAAGAAATAGACTATTTTTAAGGTTACTAATCTCTGAATGAAGTCCAGGAGCGACAACCTCTTCTGGAGAAATAAACTCGGAAGGAGAAGAGACAATTTTGGTTTCTCTTGCAGGTAATCCCTTCAATCGACGCACTTCAGCAAGCAGTTCGTCATTAATTGAAGAAAGTGATGCTATAGTTGTATCTTTGTTCGCATTAATTTTCCTCAATTCCTCAATACTTCTTTGGTGTTCAATTGTTGATTCCTCTAGGTTTTGTAAGGCAACCTCGGCTTCAGTATTGGCAACTGTATCGAGGACTCTTCCGGCATCAATGCCTGGGGAACTCACTGGAAGTGGAGTGGTAAAGCTAGGTTCAGCCCCTTCTACAACTAAAGATATAGACTTGTTGCTATCGTTTAAAAGATCCTCAAGATCGCTAACATTGTCAGGAGAAGACAGTAAAAGGTTTGTTACTTCACTATCGTTAGAACTTTCTTGTGTATTCTCCGTTTGAACTTGTTGCTCAGCAGTTCCGCAAGAGCAAATCGACATTACAAATACTAAAACAACGCAAGTAAACAAAGAATCTTTAAGCTTTTGGGACATAACAACTCATTACCAAAATATGTGTTCAATTCTTTGCAAGCACAATAATAGCGACGCTCAACTTGTTATTTACAAAATATTTATTTATGAAATATTGTTAGTAATGCCTCAGCATACCCGAGAAGAGACTGATTTACTCAACCATGAGAATCGTTTTCTAAAGCAAACAATTCTATCTTTAAGAGATGAGCTGATTAAAAAAGAGATTGAATCCGAGGATTTGGTTCAAACTAAAGAAAATGAACTTCAATTGGAGATCAACTCCTTAAAGACTTCTATTGAACAGCAAAGGAGTGATTTAGACCAAAAAATTATAGCTCATGACAATGAAAATCAAAATGTTCTTCAGAAATCCATAAATGAACAAAAGGAATTTAAAAAAATTATTCTAGATTTAAGGACTTCATTAGAAAAAAAATCTCTCGTCACAGATCAACAAAAACAGCAGTTAGCCTCCGTATTCAATCTAGAACTAAGCAGCTTGAAGAAACAGGTCGAGGTACTAAGGGAAGCGCTGGATAAAAGTCAGTTAGAAATTCAAGAGGTCGGACAACTTGCCACCAGGGGTGCTTCTAATGAAATCTCTGAACTCAAAAAATCTATACTCAATCTACGACAAAAAATCGAAGGTTTGAATAATTTAAATGATCAAAAAATCCAAAAGATTAAAGCAGGTACAGAAATTGAGGCTAGAGGACTAAGAGCAACGATCACAAACCTTAGAAATCAATTAGAAAAACTCGAAAGCTCAAGGGATGATGCGGTTCAGAAGGCAATTTCAAGCAAATCGGCAGAGATATCTTCTCTTAAATTATCAATTTCTAATACTCGGGAAAAGCTAGCCAAGATAAAGGAAGAGGAGGAGGACAAAGCACAAACAAAATTTTCTACTTACAACCTAGAAATTAAAAACCTTAAGGATACTATCACAAGCATTCGCAATGAACTAGAAAACCAGAAAAATAAAGAAGCAGAAATTACTCAATCAGCGAAAAAAGAGGCATACGACGAAATTAAGCAACTTAAGCAAACTCTCTCAAAGACTCGTGATAATCTCGAGCTTCAAAAGAATTTGGAAGATGATCGCATACAGAAAGTCAAAGCTAATGCTGAAATTGAAATTACTGTATTAAAGAATTCAATCCAAGAACTCAGAGAAGAACTTGATAATTGCTCTTTTGATAAAAATACTGCGATTCAAAAGGTAGAAAATGGATACCGCTCTGAAATTTCGCTATTAAAACAATCTTTGTCAATAGCCCGTGATAATTTAGAAGACTTAAAAGCAAGAGAAGAAGATAAAATACAAAGAGCAATCTCGTCGATAAATAGCCAAAACAAAACATTTCAAAATACAATCATCGGATTAAGAGAAGAACTTGAAAAAGAATCATCTGATAAAGAGGACATGATTCAAAAGTATCAATCTGCAACCAATCGGGAAATCCAGCAACTTAAATTTTCACTTGGAAAAACTCGTGAATCACTTGACCAGCAAAAAGCTAAGTACGAGGATAGAGTCCAAAAGGTCAAGGCTTCGAAAGAAAATGAAATTCATACCTTAAAAGGTTTAGCCCAAAGCTTACGAGATGAATTAGAACACTCTCAAGTTGTGACTGACGATTTAGTTCAGAAGAGTAAAAGTGAATCTCAATCAGAAATAAATCAGCTGAAATCGTCTCTTCACAGAATGCGGGATCAGCTTCAAAAGGTTAAGGAATACGAGGCGGAAAAACATCAAATGTCACAAGCCCAAAATGAAAGAGAAAATACGAGTCTTAAAAGCACTATTTCAACATTGAGAACAAAACTCGATGAAACCGAATTTAAATTTCAAGATTCAATACAAAAAGCAGAAGCCAGTTCAAATGCTCAACAAGTTGCACTCAAAAAAAGTCTGTTACAAACACGAGAAAAAATGGACAGGCTTCAAAATGATAAAGAAGTAGAGGTGCAAAATGCGGTCTCTAAGCAAGAATCTACAATCCAACAATTGCAAAACAGTATATCTCAATTAAGAGAAGAAATAGAATTACAGAAAAGTCAGAATGAAGAAGCTACCCAAAAATCTATTTCGATTCATTTGACCGATAATTCACAATTGAAGAAATCAATCTTAGATTTACGAAATAAACTTGAAAAAATTAAAATTTCGAAAGAAGAAGCGTTACAAAAATTGAGATTTGAAAGAGAAAATGAAATCAAAGCTTTGCAAGAAAATTTAACCCAACTTCGATTGGATTTGGAAGGTTCCGAAATCAATAAACAGGAAGCAGTACAAAATGTTGTGAGCTCAAATCAAAATGAAATTAACCACTTTCGTAGAATGGTATCCAATCTTCGCGATGAGCTTGAACAAAACAAAGCAAGATACGAACAAGCAAAGCAAGATGATCTGCAAAAAAAAGAATCGGAAATGTTGCAGTTACAGTCGACTATAATTGATTTACGAACTAAACTAGAAAATTAACATGGCAGATAAAAAAGATACCAAATCCAAAAGAACATCCAGGTTCGCTGAAATGCTTTTGCAGGTTACTAATGATCTAGCAAAAACTAAATCCCTTGATGAAGCTCTTGAAGTGTTAGTTAAAATAACCACTTCAACCATCGGTGCAGAAAGAGGAACAATTTTTCTCAATGATGCCTCCACCGGTGAGCTATACTCTCGAATTGCCCAAGGAAATTTCAGGCGTGAAATAAGAATCCTAAACACAAAAGGCGTGGCAGGATGGGTCTTTACCCAAGATGAGGGTGTCATCATTCATGACGCCTACAAAGATGAAAGGTTTAATAAAGCTGTTGATGTGAGAACAGGGTTTCGAACCAAAAGCATCCTTTGTGCCCCCCTAAGAACGGTGTCGGGGGAAGAAATTGGCGTATCTCAGATACTAAACAAGATAGACGGTGAGTTTGAGCAAGAGGACCTCGACTTACTTGAGGCAATGACTGAACAAGCTGCTATTGCTATTCAGGGAAATATAATCGTTGAGCAAATTGAGGCAGCAAGAAAACAAGAGTTGGAATTCCTGGATGTCGTATCTCAAGTTTCGTCCGAGCTAGAACTTACTCCCCTCTTGCAGAAAATCATCACCACAATCTCTACAATGTTAGATTGTGAAAGAGCTACTCTTTTTATCAATGATGAAAAAACAAATGAATTATATACAGAAGTAGGCGAAGGACTTGATGAAAAATCTGTAATCAAATTCCCCAACCACCTTGGCATAGCAGGAACCGTTTTTACTTCTGGAAAACCCGTAAATATTCCTCATGCTTATGCGGATCTCAGGTTCAATCCTAGTTTTGATAAACAAACTGGGTTTTTCACCAGATCAATTTTGTGCATGCCGGTATTTAATAAGGAAGGCAAAACCATTGGAGTTAGCCAAGTTCTTAATAAAAGAGGTGGTTCCTTTAACGCAGAAGATGAAAAAAGGTTAGCAGCTTTTACATCTCAAATTTCAATGGGTATCGAGAATGCAAAATTATTCGACGATGTTCAAAACCAAAAAAATTATTCTGAGAGTATTTTATCTAGTATGCATGATGCTGTTCTCACTCTAGATGAAACCGGAATTATCAGAACCTGTAATACGGCTGGTCTTCGTATTCTAAAATCTCCCATATTGAGCGATATTTTGGGAAAAAAAGCTTCGGATGTGTTAACTGAATCAAATTCATGGTTACTTCAAAAACTGGATTCTATGGAGGAACAGGAAGACTTTTTAGATGCTGAAATTAAAATTGAAGATGAAACACTTTCGGTGAATGTGTCAGTGATGCCACTCGTAGGTCAAAAGAAAGAAAGCCTCGGTGTGATGCTTATGATTGAAGATATTAGTTCGGAAAAAAGAATGAAATCTACGATGTCTAGATATATGGACCCAGAATTGGCGGATCAGCTAATGATGGGTGGAGATGGGAATGACATCATGGGGGGCAAGCAAAGTGTAGGAACCGTCCTATTTTCCGATGTTAGAAGTTTCACCACCATTACAGAAGAACTTGGTGCTCAAGGAACAGTCAAGCTATTGAACGAATACTTTACAATTATGGTGGATTGTATAACGGATGAAGGGGGCATGCTTGATAAATTTATTGGCGATGCGATGATGTGTATTTTTGGAACACCCGTTCCTCATGATGACGATCCTGACCGTGCTGTAAGAGCTGCTATCAGAATGATGACAGACTTAATTGTTTTTAATGACAAACGAGCAACCGAAGGAAAAATGCCCATTGATCACGGTATGGGTATAAACACCGACTCTATCGTTTCTGGAAATATCGGTTCGCCAAAAAGAATGGACTACACTGTCATTGGAGATGGGGTTAACTTAGCAGCTCGTATTGAAAGTGCATGTAAACAATACGGAGCTCATATCCTGATAAGTGAGTTTACGCAAAAAGCTGTAAAAGCCACCTACAGAACCCGCCAAGTCGATTATATGATCGTGAAGGGAAAAACTGTTCCCGTTGGTGTCTACGAGGTCTTGGACTTTCATGACGATAAATCTTACCCTAACCTAGCGGACGCCCTTGGGGTATTCAACGAAGGCTACAGATCCTGGACAGATGGCAAATGGGATCAAGCCATAAAATTATTCAAAAATGTTCAGAAAATAAACCCTGCGGATAAAGCCGCTCAACTTTATTTGGATCGTTGTGCTCACATGAAGAAGAATCCACCAAAAGGCGATTGGTCTGGTGTTTGGGTGATGACAACTAAGTAAAACTAGCTGAAATGAACCCAAGAACACATTTGGAGAGAGCGATTGATTTAGATCCCGATTATTCGGAAGCATACTTTGAACTTGGACTTTTAAATAAACATGAAGGTAATGAACATGATGCACTCTCCTTATTTCAAAAGGCTGTTTCGCTGAATAAAAATTTTGCCGAGGCAGAATGTGAATTAGCCATTTCATTAATGAACTCAAATGATTTAGAAGAATCAAGAAATCATTTCCTCAATTCATTAGAGATAAACCCAAATTACGCGGATGCTTACTTTCATTACGGGCAATTATTGACAAAGCTTAAAGATATAGAAGAAGCAAAAAATAACTTTGATAAAGTAACCGAAATTAATCAAAACTATGCTAAAGCATACTTTCATAAAGCTAGATTACTTACTCATGCAGATGATTTTGAGTCTGCTAGGAAGAATTATGAAACGGCAATCGACATAGACGAAGAATTCACAGATGCTCATTATTACATGGCAAAACTTCTGACTGGAGGAATCGCCACAGACAAAGAAGGTTCGATTATTGACCGAACAAATATACCGGCCGCTAAACATCACTTAAAGAAAGTCTTAAAATATAAGCCTGACAACTTTAAGGCCCTATACAACATTGCTAAAATTGATTACAAACAAGGAGAATTAAACTTAGCAAAAAAAAATCTTAATAAAGCAATAAAACTGAGTCCACAATATTGGAAAGCACAGTATTTGCTGGGAATGATTTATCTAAAAATTGGAGATATTAAAAACGCTGAAAAATACTTTCAGGCATCCATTATTAACAACGAAATTAACCCAAAATCCTACTTCCAAATTGGGAAAATATATTACTATCAGAATTCTTACAAAACTGCTGAAGGAAATCTTGCGAAATCAGTTGCCCATAAGGATGAAAATGCTGAAGCACACTATTATCTTGCTAAGATAAACAGCGAAAATGGTGATTCTACTTTGGCTAAGAAACATTTTTACAAGTCTCTTGAAATTGATCCTGAGTATGCAAATGCATACTATGAATTAGCACACCATTGTCTAAAAGTTAACGAAATTAATGAAGCAAAAATTCATTTTCAAAAAACGACCGATATTGATCAAAACTTTTCGAAAGCATATTATCATTTAGCAAAATCACTAAGAAACCCTTCAGAATTTGATCAAGCATTTCGCAACTATGAAACTGCACTTGAAATTGATCCTGGCATGGAAGAATGTCACTACAATTTTGCTTGTTTATTAATTGAAGGTGAAAAATTAAAAAATGATGGAACTCTGGTTAAAGAACCAAATTTAACTCTAGCGGAAAAACATTTGAAGTTAGCCATCGAAGTAAACCCGAAATTTTTTAAAGCTTACTATAAAATTGGCAAAATACAGAATACCCAAAAGAAATATTCTCAGGCACTAGAGCACTTTCAGAAAAGCATCCAGATTGAAAATGAGTTTGCAAAAGCTCATTACGAAATCGCACTACTGCTTATCAAAAAAAAAGGTCAACTACTCACACAAAAATAAAATCCTATAAATGCTCAGGCAAAAGTGTGTGATCAAGAAATTACTTATCATTTAGAAAGTGCGTTATCTTACGATCCACATAACCAAGAGATATTAAAACTATCATGCTTGTTCTATTTAGATAACGAAGATTTCAAAAAAGTAAGAAGTATTCTCCAGTGCTTTGAATCAGAAAGTGAAAGTGAATATGTTCTCTTTATAAAATCACTTCTTGCATTTAAGAAGAAAGAATACCAGGAAGCATCTCAGTGCATAGCGAAATGCATAAGGTTAAATCCATCCATAGAATACCTAACTAAAGGACAAGAAATTGAAAGCTATAATGGAGATACAGAAAATCTATCAACCTACCTCAACCTGCTCGTAGAAAAGGACTCACAAAATGGTTGGCATTACTATGCACTCGCAAAGTTTCTCGATATAGAGTCAGAGTTCCAACGAATATTTTACTTAATTGAAACTAGTATTTCTCTCCTACACAAAGAGGAAAAGCCTCTCATCCTTAAGTACAATATCTTAATTGATTATAGTGATTTACTGAAGGAGACACCCTACTATAAAACTGACATCCAAATATTTGATGATTTTGGCAAGTTGCTCGAAAAATATCCTCTTAATAACGATTTAAGTTTTTTCATTGCTAAAATTAACTATCAAAAGAAGAGATATGATGAAGCGATCGACATCCTAGAAAACAATGTTGAACCGATTAAGTCATTCAACTTACTCGGAGATTGTTATTTCAAAAAAAAGAATTTCAAAAAAGCATTAGAATATTTTAGTAAAACTAATCCTTCAGGAAATAATGCTTTTTTTCTGAGTAAAAAGAAAGGAATGTGTTCATTAAAACTTAATAAACACTCTCATGCAAAAAAACACTTCCTAGAATGCTATGAACTATTTTATGATCTGCAAAGGAAGTATGATAATGATTATAAACGTTGTGTTTCAAAGAATCAATTTGGCGAAGCAAAGAAATTTATTATTAAAAAAAATAAGGCAAAGTTATATATGTCGAATATATGCTTGGCTCTTCACAAATTCAAAACCTTACCAATTCAAAAAGACTTTCTTCAACTGGCTTTAAATATAAATAATCAAAACAGCCACGCCCTTCTTGAAATGGGTTTGTTACACAAAGAGAATTGCACACAAGAGGCACTGGTTTATTTCCTAAAATCCGCACAATACGATTGGGATAATATGGAAGCACATAAACAACTCTCAGTTGCGTATAAAGAACTCGGCCAACTTCAAAACCATTTACTTCATAAAAAAATAATAGAGCAAGACAGTTGATAATCTCTTTTATCTAAATGAAAGCTTAATTTTCTGATTTTTTTAAGTCTCTTTTGTAAGTTACAAAAGAAACTGGAATGCTACACAAATAAAAGATTCCGACAGCAAATAAAGATAACCACATTTCTTTAATGAAAATCGCCACAAACAAACAAACCACAAGTAAGACAACCAATGCTTTTCTTGACGAAACACTCAAGCGAATATTCCTAAAGGAAAATGTTGGTATTTGGGAAATTAGGAGAACTGATATAAAACTGACCCAAAATAACAACAATGAAGAATTGTCAAGTATCTCAAAGTCTAATTTAAAACGGTCGCAAATAAAACTAAAACCTAAAGGTAGTAGAACCAAACCGGCACCAGCGGGCGATGGCACGCCTGTGAAGTAACCTTTTTTAGACAAATTGTTTGAATTTTCCTGAACCATGACATTAAAACGTGCTAATCGAAAAGCACAGCACATCGTGTAAAACAAAAAGGGTATCCAGTACCACCCAAGAATTTCACTGTTTTTGTCTATCATTAGAGAACTTTTTATCCACAAAAAAGAGATGATAGAGGGTGCCACACCAAAACTGATAGCATCGGCAAGACTATCAAGTTCAGCACCAAATCTTGAAAATGCTCTAAGAAGTCTTGCAGATAGACCATCAATCATGTCAAAGCAAGCTGCCACAAGGATGCAAATGACTGCATTTTCCCAGTCAGAATCTAAAGCAAACCTAATACCAGTCAAACCTGTGCAGAGACCGATTGTTGTAAAAATATTCGGTAAAAGTTTTGTAAAAGAAAGACTTTTTGCTTTCGTACTAATGATATTAGTAAAACTAGATCTGCGATAGGTTGCAAGTCCGCAAATGCCTACGAGCAACTCTGTGTTCTATTCCGTAAGTTCGATTTATTACCCTTTGCCATAATTCAGCCCAATGTTTTTCATGTGGGTCAGAAATACCTGCAGCGACACAATCAATAGAGTTAGTATAAAATATAAAGAAGTGGGATGAGGCAGGAGAGTCATGCAAATCATTTGGTAAATTTTCACTCCTCAGTCTTTGGAATTCAGTAAGAAGGTACTCATCTTTGGATATGTATCCTGATGATATTTCAACTTTTGGATTGATTGATAAATTGGGATCCATGATTTTCTGCCTCAGTGGGGAAAGAACTCGGGATACTTTTAACATTACTCTATTCCTGTAATCAACAAGGTCTATAGTGGTTTCAAGACCCGAAACAGGGAAACGGCAGAGACGAAATAAAAATTTGCCTGATTTTGGTGTCGGCAATTCTAAGTTAGCAATTATGCTAGCATTATATCTTTCGAGTTTTTTGGGGAAAATCATGACTGTAAAGCGAAAAAATATAAAGCATGAACGATGCCAAGCATTAACTATTTGGCATCGAGCATATAGCTTCTCTGTGATCTCATTTTTTTTACTTCTACTCGGTTGCCGTAAGCAATGGGACCCTGATCAACAATTTTCGAATGAGGTTAGTGAAATTATACAAAAAAGAGAAGCATCCGTTTTTTTAAATGAGAGCCTAGCAAAAGATAGGTTACGATCTTTGGATAGAAAACTTAATGCTTCCCTACATCCAGGACTAGAAGTTTCAAAGTTTAATGATCTGTTGGGTTCACTTGGTCATATAATAGCCAGGAAAATTGAAAATAGTAGTGAATGGGTAACTGTAAGGTATGATTGGGATGATATTGTGGCACATCACTTTACTGTGGACTCTCCTGAATACAGATATTGCTCGAAAACAAAGCCTTATGTCGAAGTTACCTTAAATGAAGTAAGGATCGTATCTATTAATTGGCTTTAGTAATTATTTTTTCTCGATGAAGAGTTACGATCAGTTTAACAACTGAACCCTCACTTGTCATGGTTGGAACTAGTTTAGCAAGTTGCCAACCTTTACCAGAATATAAATTCAGTCTATGGCTTAACAATTTTGAAATAACATCGGAATTATCGTCACCTTTTACCCGCAAGCCCTCAGGGCCTAGTACGAAAACCTTATATTCTTTTATCACGATAAATTGATAGGAAATTGACACATAAGCAAGAAACTAGCTTTTCTCATTATCGGAACCATAATATTTGTTATAATATTTGTATCGGAAATAACCGTAACCATAGTATCCTGAGTAGTAGTAACCGGGAGTTTTCTTTTGTGGCAAATCATTTAGTACAACGCCCAAAACATTTGCTCCAGTTTCTTCGATATTCTCGATTAAGTTTTTAGCAACTTTTCTAGAGACCTTTCCATATCTAGTAACGAATAATACTTCTTCTACTTTTCTTGCTATGGCAAGTGAATCAGGAAAAAGTCCAATAGGCGGACTATCTATAATAATAACCTCAGCCAAAGTGCGTACATGGTTAATAACCATTTCAAACTCGTTACTTTCAAGCATTTCAGTTGCTGCGCGGGTTTTACCACCAGAAGGAAGCAAAAACAAATTATCATGAATCGGATGAAGGGTTTTTTGGGTCAATTCGCTAAGACGATCCATTCCGTTTTTCGCTTCATTAATCAAAGTTACTAAACCTGTATTATTTTCAATACCACAAAATTTGTGCAGGCCGGGTCTCCTTAAATCAAAATCGATGAGAATTGTTTTTCTTCCATGATTTGCACAACTGTATGCCAAATTTGCTGAAATTAAGCTTTTGCCCTCACTTGGGATAGCAGAGGTAACCAAAATAATTTTGGGATAATCTGCATTAGAGTTCATTTGAATCCGACTGTACATACTTCGAAATGACTCTGTCAGTCCATCATCTAAATCATTTCCAACAATAAGTGGGCGCTTTCTTTCCTCAACTTGAGAAATTTGAGGGATACCTCCAATTAGATCTTTCCCAATAAAAACATCAACATCCCATGGTGACTTTACCCGATTATCAATAAACTCTAGCATAATGGGGATGACTATAAAGATGGTGAAAAATAAGATTATGCCATTTTTTCTAATCGCCGCTTTGTCAGGCGTGTATGGACTAGCGGCTAAGGAAGCAAAATTCTCTCTGTGCAATGGGTCATCTTGCTCTGATGGTAGGGATTGCTCAATTTTGACATCATTTAACCTTTTATGAATTTGATCTGTACTTCCCCTTACAATACTTAGTTCACGACTATAATCCTCCAACTTTTCTTCTATGTCCATAAGAGTGGCAGATTGTTTCTGCATCGATGCCATAGCTTTTGTAAATTCGCTTTCTTGGTGCTGAAGCTCAACAAGTTTATCCCTAAAATCATCAATAGCAGATTGAACTTCTTTAGCTAGTGCCTTTTTAACATCTTTAACTTGGCGGGCATTATCCAACATTTTAGGGTGCCTTTCAAGGTAACCCGGATCAAGTTCTTGATAATCCCTTCTTTTTTTCTCTAGATCAAATAGGTTCTTTCGTAAGGAAGGAACATTACCGTAGGATTCAATCGCATCAATTTCAAAAAATTGCTTAATAATTGCAATTTCAGATTCAATATCCTGAGACCTAAGTGAGTCATTTTGAACACCAATACTGACTCGGATGTTAAGAATTTGTTTCAGTAAAGTTGTAATTTTAATTTGCTCTAGTTTTGATCCTGTTATTTCATTTTGGTACTGACTCTTGCGACCAAAAATACTTTGTTTTGCATCTTCTAAATAAGGGATGTTCTTGCTCTTCTTGAAAGATGATATTGACTGTGCAATTCGCTTTTCCTCCGATTGTCTGTTTTCCAGCAATAACTCTAGTAGATTACGAGCAGACTCTACTTTTTCGCTTTTTCTGCTTTTGTGAAGTTTTTCGTATTCAGTTTGAACAGTGTCAGCAATAATCTGCGCACCCCGAGCACTTCTGGAATTTGCAGTAATAGTAATTCTTGGGTTACCTGCACTTGGCGGAGAGATATTGACTGAAAAATTAATTGTATTAGCAACACCAATTGGGATGCCGTCTTTGAGAAAGGGAGCCAAAAGAATGGATTTATATTCTGGATTTTCCGAAATTTTTTGCACAACATTAACTCTTAATTCTTGGCTATTTATTCCATCTAAGTGTCGTGTAATCAGCGTTTGAACTTGGTTATCTCTCTCTACTTTCTGTAAATTAAGTAATGAAGGAGGTGGGATGAGTCTGAAAGTGGCACTAGAACTGTAATACTCTGGAACTTGAAGTTCATTATAAACATAGCCAAGTGCAATAGGTAAAGCTAAGGTAATCGCGAGCAACCACCTATCTCTGATAATAAGTAAGAAATCAGATATACCTCGTATTTTTCCTCTTGGCTTAAAACCAGGACCTTGATTGTTTCCATCGAAATTTTCGTCCATTATATTAGTCGCTCTGGGACCTGAATTCGATCACCTGGATAAATCCAAAATCTCTTTTTAGAACTAGATTTGATGAGACCTTTGCTCAAAGCTTCTACATCCACAGTGTAAGTTTCTGTTTTGGTTGCATTTCCACTCGTATCATAAATGGTTCGCGTAACATAAACTTTATTTTTTCTTGCAATATCTGAGAAACCGCCTGCCCTCGAAATTACTTCCACAATATTCATTGCCTCAACTTCAGGGGGAAAATTGTAAGGACCTTGCCTGTTTACAGATCCGTTTAGAAACACAACCCTTTCGGAATATTTTGAAATAAAAACATTTACTTTTGGGTTACGAAAAATGAGTTCAGATTGGTACTTGCGAGTGATTAATGACTCTATCGACTTTACATTCATTCCACTTACCTTCACCTCCCCTACATAGGTCAGTCTGATCAATCCCTGATTATTGATCTGTACCTCCGCGGAGCAATCGGGCTGACCTTGAATAGATATACGAATCCTATCGCCAGGTCTTATTTTATAACCTGAGGGATCTCTAAATACGGAGGGATCATTGCTGTACTGGTTCTGTGCAGAAACAGTGTAAGTTTCCATTACCATGAAAATAAACCATACAAAAGGGAGGAATATCGCGGGCATATCCTAAAATCTTCCGGATATCAGAGCTTGGATTATATGCCTTCCATAGGAATCAGAATTCCTATCAATTATACTAAAGTCATAACCTCCACTAGCAGTAAAAAATTTATTGATAGTTTTATTTATCGAAAACCCCAATCCGTAAGTATTCATAGAACTTGACTCACCAGCGACAGAAACGGAGCTTGCTGGGTAAGTGTAGTCCACAGTGCTAGCGCTCAAGTAAGCAGTACCAGAAATACTTTCAACAAATCGATGCGAAAGGCCAGCTCGCGCTGAAGTTGTAAAAGCGGAAAAACCCTGTGCAGAAGGTGAAAAAGAGCGACTAAGAGAAAAATTGGATGAAGTCTTAGAATTATATTTATATGACAACCCAAGGCCAAGGGTAAGATCGTCTTGATTTGGATTACCACCTTGGTCAAATGTAACGAGAGTATAGCCAACACTAGCATCACCAGATAGCTTACTTGAGTATTCTCCATTCGCACCAAAGGAAATAGAATGAGATTTACTATCAATTAAATTAGGTTGGTCGCTTTTACTTTTTGATCTGGAAAAAGTGTAGTTCGTATAAATATCAAGCTTTTCTGAGTAAATGTAAAACGCCTTAAAATTAAGAGGTAAGGTTGAAAAATCTTGATATGGTCGGGGTCCTGTTGATCCAGCTTGGTATTGTTGAATGCTGTAATTTGTACCCCCACTAACCCCAAATTTAGGACTATGGTTATACCTAACATTCATACCCGCTGTAAAATAAGTGTATGAGGTCAGATCTTGTTCAAGCACACTGGCGGAGACTTTCTGCCCCAAGTCAAAAACTGCTTCAAAACGAATCTTTGCATTATTTGATATTCGCTTATTTTTGGATAAAGTCTCATCAAAATCTATACTGAATGTTGTGACCGGAACAACATAACTTTTATCATCGTTTTTAATATATTGGGCAATTTCCACCCCCGCAGAACCAGAAAATTTAAGGAGACTAACTTTTTTTGCTAAATGTACAGCGGGAGAAAATTTCAAAATAAAATCATCTTCGCTCTTTAGTTCATTAACCGGTACACCAGCGTTGTTACTGCCAGGATTTGTCTTAAGTTGATTGTAATAGGAACTAGGAATGCCGAAAACCCTAGAATCATAGGTTGCAGAAGCAGAAGCAGAGGTTTTGATTTGCCCAAACAATGGGCTATCCCACTCAGCACGAACATTAAGTTGAAAAATGCAAACGCTAAGAAAAAGGATAGTGGGTAGTCTGGATGTCATTTCAGTAGTTGATAGATTGAATTTAACGAATTAATACTTGTCAATAACATCGTTAGCGTGCTTTGGATTGAATCTTGAATATTTTTCAAAAAATCCTACTCCTTTTGGTCATATGTATTGGATGGTTCCGTGCTGGACTCGATTTACAATGGGTACAAAATATTTGGATATCAACAACACTTTTACTCAGTCTGGGCCTTTTAATTCCAAGCACTAGGTCATCTTACAAAAAGATAACCCCATTTATTTTTTATATAGGAATTTTAATAACTATTTTTTACCTATCTACAGAAAATCAAACTTTTAGACAATTAAGTCTTCAGACTTTCAAGGAGGTAAAAACTGCGAAATACCTTTCCACAGAAAAAGATTTGGCAAAAACACTCATGATTTCAAAGGGAATTAAACAAATACTTCCTTTCATATCAAGCGGCCCAAGCAAAGCAATAAGTGTTTTTTTAGATTTTAAGAATCATTATTCAGATAAATACAGGTCGTTTGACGATGGTACTAGGCTAATAAAAAATATCAGTGAGCAAATTGAGAAAAGCCCTAGTCCTTACTTACCTACAATTCCTTTAATAAGTGCAAAGATTTGGGTTAGTTTTTTATACTTCGTAACCCAAATAAGTATAGGTTTTTTTGCCTTTTATTACCTAAAAGAAAGAGCACAAATTAGAAAATTTACACTTTTACTTGTGGTCGCTGCTGTTCTTTTAGCATTTCTTGGCATTGTACAAAAAGTTAATTATGTCCCATCGGATAATTTGAAAGAGATTTTTGGTATTTGGGACACCCCAGAACCTAGGTATTTTTATGCAAGCTTTACCTACAAAAATCATTGGAGTGCCTACGCAATACTTATTATCTCTTGTCTCTTCGCTTTAAAAACCAGAGAGAGTTTGAGATGTAACTTTTTTAGAAAAAATGATTTAAAAAGTATTTTTTATTTTGTCGGTCTTGGTATATTACTTATATCGATTCCGCATTCTGGATCTAGGTCTGGGATCGTTGTTTTATTGTTTTTGATAATTTTGCTTACTTTAGTTCTGTTCAAAAAAAATATTTTAAGATTAAAAACACTTACGGGTTTATGCTTGGTTATTATCATGTCATGCCTAGTTGGTTTATTTCTTAATAAAGAAACCACCAAAGAAATGCTTTCAAACACCATTTCTCAAATTCAAAATGAAAAACCACCTCTTAGATTCCTTTTATGGAAAGATCTTGTTGGTCAAATTTCAAAAAAAACATTTTGGGGCTATGGTTACGATTCGTATGCTACAATTAATCCGATTTTTCAGTCTAAAAAAATTAGGGATCAGCGTACAATTGGTCTAGCAAATGCACATAATTCCTACATCCCACTTATCGGATATGGCCATAGTGATATTCTTGAATGGATAAGTGAATTTGGTTGGGTTGGTTTATCATTTTTTATTTTACCAGTAATTCTCTTAATTTGCCGAAATTTGTTTTTTTCAAAATCAATTTTTTCTCAAATAATTTCGATTGGGGCATTATCTTTTTTACTGTACTGCTGCTTCGATTTCCCAACAAGATCTCCGGCTTGCCTTATTATTTTTTCTGTAATTGTAGGAATATCTTCAAAATATACCAATCTGAGTATCAACAAAAAAATTTAGTAAAATTCTATTGCCAAAAACATACTGTTATATTCAAGTTGTAAAAGTGCCCTCCTTTTCAGTTTCAGTTAAATTTTTATTTACCGCTGCAACCTTCGCAGTTGTGCCCTTATCTGGTAAATCCTTAAATTCATCTTTAGTTGAAAGTGCTATTCTTGTTAACATCAATGCATTAAAAGAAGACAAGAATGGCTTTATTTCTCAGAGAAGATTGTCTGAGATTGATCAGTCATTACTGGAAGACTCCATTTACGAAGATGATCTTGTAATCCCAAAATTAAACTCAGATTTAACAGAAGGAATGAAAGAAACTTTCAGTAGTTTTGGAGTAGATCAATCAATTGAAGCATTTTCCCATGCAGTAGATTATTTGTCGGATAAAAAAATAGATTTCTCTTTAACTGACCAAGAATTTTTGTCGGGTTTAACATCTATTATCAAAGCTTTTGCCGAAACTTTCCCCCAAGATGAGCAAACAAAAAAAATACCCAAAGAGGTCTTCAGCTTATTGATTCCTGAAAAAATTCTTAATTGGGGAGGTGGAGCACAATCTTGGGGTACGAAAATTACTCAATCCATTATATCTACTATCCCATATACGGATAATATTGCGAATGAGGTCCAACTGGAAATCTTCTCCGAATCAATTATTGAATCAACCTTGGCTTTTTACGAAAGTGACAATCCATTGTTAATTGAAGTAGGAATCTATCCGGGAATTGAATCGATTGTAAACGATGGAACACCAAATACCACAATGATGTTTGATGGCGAACTGGAACAATTCATGAAATTTGATCCTAACAAAACTGAATTCATTAAATCTGTAACATATGGCATGTCCACTGCGATATATACTAGCTCCTTAATTAATACTAACAACCTAGACAAGTACTCTGAATCTTTATCGACTGCCGTTATTGATGGTGCATTTTCTTTTATAGATCGCCTAGAAAGTGAAAATGTTGGCGATAACCATAATTTTTTCGTGAATGAGATAACCAAAGTTATTTCTAACGGATTACTCCTAGGTGCTGTATCTTCTTTGTCACGGGACGAAGACAGTAACAAGTTGGAACTTCCTGCGGATGCCGCCAAATCCTTGGCAAAGCATTTGGCTTTTGCATCGATTAATAAAACTTTAGAACTAGGGAAAGAAGATAATTGGGAATTGAAGAGAATTGCGGAAGCAACAGCATTTGGAAGTGCTACTGGTGCTCAATTAGCTGCGGTTCTAGATAAGTCCATTGATTACACTGAAAGCTGGGAAAGCTATGAAAGAAAACAGTTAGCCAAATCTACCGCTGAAGGCAGTGCACTAGGGTCAACAAGTGCTAGAATAGGTAGAGCTAAAGGAGACTTAGGAAACGCGACCAATGAGGAAGAAAGCTTACTCATTGCTGAGAATGCAAGGAATGACCTGCTTTCAATTTCTCAACACAGCTCTATGGGCTCGTTAATTGGTAATGTGGGCATGTCCGTTTATTACCCAAATCCGATGGATAAACTAGCCCTTATAAACTTTGCTGCCCAAGGTGCTACAACAGGAAGTATATCAGGAACAAGTGATATAGATCTAAAGAGGCAAACATCTACTGAAACTTTTGATGTTGAGATTGCCCGATCTAGTACACAGGGAGCTTCCTTTGGTGCTGTCTTTGAAACAGTCGCATTAACAGACGCCAATCCGAAAGACTTTTCTAACGATATTACAACAACTTCCGTTGTCCAAGCAGTAACTTACGGGGCCACCTATGGGGCAATCACTGCAGGAGATGATAATGATGCACCTGTTGCTGATGCACTTGTGTTCAAGCAAGCTACCAAACAAGGTGCAATAGAAGGTGCTCTCAGTGGAGCAACCTTGGGAACTGGCGCATCTGAAGAAAATGTGGATGACATTGAACTCAGGGCAAAGTCTTCTATCATTAAAGCTGTTGCTGAAACCAATTCGCAAGCTGCTGCTAACGCGAGTAGTTCAATGGCTACAAAAGCTATCAAAACAAGCACTTCAGATATGCTCCTGCTTATGAAAAAATTTGGTATCAATCCACGCCTCACAAACCCAACTAGAATTTTCAATAAAAAAACTACAAAAAATGAGGAAGATGATTTTCTCTTCGAAGAAGAATTAAAAGTAGCTTCGCCGATCTAGTTCTCATTGGACATGTGGTTGTAAAACTACTACAAAGCAAGTCCACTTTTTTAAAACTTACTTTATGATACAATGAATAATTCTGATATAGGTTTAATTGGTCTTGCTGTAATGGGGCAAAATTTAGCTCTTAATATTGCAGATCATGGTTTTCACATTTCTGTCTTCAACAGAACCTTTGCCAAAACCGAGCAATTTCTTCAAAATAATAATCACCCTAATTTAGACGGCTTCGAAAATCTAAAAGATTTTGTGGAATCAATTTCTAAACCACGAAAGATCATTATCATGGTACAAGCAGGGAATGCGACAGATGCCGTTATCGAAGGCTTAACCCCCCTACTCGATCAAGGGGATGTAATTATAGACGGGGGTAATGCTAAATGGACTGATACTATAAGGCGTGAAAAGGATCTTGGCGAGAAGGGCTTTTATTTTGTCGGATCCGGAGTAAGCGGTGGTGAAGAAGGTGCCCGTTTAGGTCCTTCACTCATGCCCGGTGGAACCCTTAAATCATGGGATTTAATTAAAGATATATGGACAAGTATTTCCGCTAAAGTTGATGAAACATCAGGGAAGCCTATAGAAGGGGGCAAGCCAGGTGCTCCGGTTTCTGGGGGATTCTCATGTGCTGCTTACATTGGAGAAAATGGTGCAGGTCATTATGTAAAAATGGTTCATAACGGCATTGAATATGGAGATATGCAAATGATCTGCGAAGCTTATCACATTCTTTCCTCGATTGGGGGCATGGATTCCTATAAAATTGGGGAAGTTTTCAAACAATGGAATGAAGAAATTCTTGATTCATTTTTAGTTGAAATTACTGGTGATATCCTATGCCAATCAGATCCAGTAACGAATAAACCTTTTGTTGATATTGTACTAGATACTGCTGGTCAAAAAGGAACGGGAAAATGGACATCAGTGAATGCTCTTGATATGGGTGTGCCCGCTCCGACTGTCTCAGAAGCGGTGTTTGCCAGATGCTTAAGTGCTGTTAAAGAAGAAAGGGTTGCCGCATCTACGCAACTAACAGGACCTACTCTAGAAAATTTAAATGTAAATGTAGAGGAATTGGTTAAATCTGTAAGAGATGCATTGTATTGTTCGAAAATTTGTTCCTACGCACAAGGCTTTCAACTTATGAGAGAAGCTCAAAATGAATACAATTGGAATCTAGATTTTGGCCAGATTGCTCAAATATGGAGAGGTGGCTGCATTATAAGAGCAGCTTTCCTTCAGAAAATTACTGAAGCCTTTGAAAGAGATAAAAATCTTCCCAACCTACTCCTAGATCAGTATTTTAAAGATTGCATCTCCGAGTATCAACCGAACTGGAGAAAAGTTGTTTCAATGGCTGTGGCGAATGGAATTCCTACACCTACTTTTTCCTCTGCCATCGCCTACTATGACGGATACAGGGCAGCTCGTTTACCCCAAAACTTACTTCAGGCACAAAGAGATTATTTTGGTGCCCACACTTACGAGAGAACAGACCAAGATAGAGGGCACTTTTATCATTTGGATTGGCCGCATCCCAATAGGCCAGAGCGTAAAATTTAAAATTTCTTATTGGTCACTGTAGGCCAGTGAATTTCACGAAAAAGTTTTTAACCAAACAGTAGTCCAAGTCCTTGTTTGTTGAATCGATTATAAAATCGAACAAGTTGGCTTGAGCTATTTCTTGCTTAGCCGTTTGCATTCTCCGGTTGATTTCATCTTCTTCGTCCGTACCCCGATGTAATAACCTATCCTTTAAATCTTCTATCGACTTTGGCCGGACGAAGATACTAAGTGTCTGAAAACCCTTCGCTGCGGAATTGGAAACAATTTTCTGTATCGATTGAGCCCCATTTACATCAATATTTATTAACAAGTTTTTATCGGATGAAGAATCAAATAAAGACTTTTTCAATGATCCATAGTAATTACCATGGATCATTTCATGCTCAGCAAATTCATCATTGCTAACTTTGTCTAAAAAATCTTTGGGGGATAAAAATATATAGTCAACACCATCGACTTCGTTTTTTCTAGCGGGTCTAGATGTGGTCGTAATTAAACGATAAAGGTGCGATCCGAATTCCTTGACTAGTCTGTTACAAATTGTGGTTTTACCAACCCCTGCTGGACCAGAAATGATAATAATGTATCTAGCCATTTACCTAATAACTCAACGCCGAAAAACTTAAACCCAAGCCACAGACAACCAACGCAATTCCTAGATATTTGGGGCGACTTTTTTTACGATAGATAAAGGTTAAAAAATCTCTCATTCTGTATGGATAGGCGCCCAAGTATAAAGCTACAGAAATTAAAATGTAAATTACTGCGACCAAAAAAAGTCTAGCACTTGGTTCCTGCAAGAATGCAGCGTCTAACACTTCTCGGGAATACAGCAGGATCAATATAGAAAGAGCACGAACGGCAAGAAAATCCTTCGTTAAAAAGAAAGCCGAAAATAATATGCAAATTGAAATCAACACTATTATTGTTTTGTACTCTCCAAAATCCGCTTCACCTAACTGCATAACATGACCAAAAAGAAACCAGCATACCCCTGTGACCATAAGAATGTAAGCAAGCAATCTTGAGCGCGGAAATGAAAGAACTTTGGCCTGAACAAATACGTTGCTAGACAAAAAAGGGACTCCTAAAATAACAAGCAAAATCCCGGTGAGAATAGTAAATTCTGATAAATGCATGGTGCTATTGAATTAAATCGCCAAAAAGCGTATTGGGTGAAATGCGGGTTATTCGAACTATTAACATTTTACTTATCAACCTATCGGGACCAGAGAAAACTACTTTCCTAAAGCATGGAGTACGGCCAATCAAAAAGCCCTCCCCTTTTCGTGCTTTTCCTTCAACAAGAACCTCTAGGTCAGCACCTACTAGTTTTTCATTAGATTTTGTGGATTGCTGTTCTAACAAATGCAAAAGTTCTTGATTACGCTTTTCTTTTACACGCTGAGGAACTTGATCCTTAAGCCCGGCTGCAGGGGTTTCAGACCTTTCGCTGTATTTAAAAATGAAAGCCATTTCAAAGCCTGCTTCAACAAAAAGATTTTTAGTTGCCTCAAAGTCTTCTTCTTCTTCACCTGGATAGCCAACAATGACATCAGTACTTAATCGCATAGTAGGCTTAGAAGCTCTTAATTTTTTAACGAGATTTATAAATTTACTGCGTGTGTAAGGTCGGTTCATAGACTTCAAAATTCTATCAGAACCACTCTGCATTGGAATGTGCGCATGACTTCCGAGTTTATCTAGACGCGTAAATGCAGTGATCAAGTCATCACCAAAAGAAACGGGGTGAGGAGAAGTAAATCGAATACGTTTGATATCATCGATTGCATGAAGTTTATCCAACAACTGCACAAAAGGAGATTTATTATCAATACGCTTAAATTCACCTCTGCCATATGCGTTCACTATTTGTCCGAGCAGAGTGACTTCCCTGACCCCTTTAGAGGCAAGTTTCTCAACCTCAGCAACAATATCATCCATCGTACGATACCTTTCCTTACCTCTTGTCTTCGGCACAATGCAAAAGGAACAGTTCATATTACATCCCTGCATGATGGAAACAAAAGCAGAAACCGCTTTCACAGGTGAATCTAAATGATTTTTAATGTGATTTTGTGAATTAATTTCTTCATCAATATCAACAATAGGTGAAATGCTTTTAGAGTTTTGTTTTGTAAGTGTATCTAAATAATCAGGAATGCGGTGAAACTTTTGCGTTCCTGCTACTAAACTGAGTTTGGGCAAGGATTTTAAAAGATCTTTACCTTTATTCTGTGCCATACAACCCATGATTCCTAAAATAAAATTTTTATCTTTCTTTTTTTTAGAAAGTACATGACCTGCTTTCCCAATGGCTTTGCTTTCAGCTTGCTCTCTCACACTGCAAGTATTCAGCAGGACAATATCAGCTTCTTTCTCATTTTTTACCAAGGAATATCCGCGTTCTGTTAAACTGGAAGCAACTTCTTCAGAATCTCTTTCATTCATCTGACATCCATAAGTCTTGATATATACGCGGTTCATAATCTGGTAGAAAATATTACTTAAATTAGCTAATAAAACTCAACAGTCTTTCATAATTTTTGATAACGCGAGAGGTCTTGCCCAATAAAACATCGTATCGATTATGCCCATTAGAAAATAAAACACAATCAATACCTAAGTGTTCTGCAATCTCTAGATCATGAATGGTATCTCCTACCAGCAAAAGCTTATCATTCGTACACATAATATTTTGACGGTGAGCCTCAGAAATTTCCTTTTTTCCAGATGCACAGATATTTTGCACACCTGAGATGCTAGAAAAATAATTTGATAACTTATAATAGTTAACAAACTCGATTATGTCGCTTTCTTTTCCAGCAGATAATACAGATTGCTCTGCCCCTAATTTCATTAACTTATCTATAACACAAAGCACTCCTGAGTGTAAATTGCAGGAAAAATATTCTTTTTTGTAATGAGTAATGAACAATCGATTGATTTCATCATAACATTTTCCTGAGCAGGGTAATCCTAATTTCTTGTAGAATAAATTGACCGGAAAACTAAAATGTTCCCGGTAATACCTAAGATTGATATTTGGTAAGTCCCTCTTGAACAGTATGTCGTTAAGAATAAACACACAAAATTGAGCATCATCAACTATTGTACCATTCCAGTCCCATATAATGTGTTCATAATTCAAATTTGAATCCTTATATGCTCATTCTTAATTCTCACTAAAAAAAGGCAATGGAGAAAACATCAAAACAACTTGCTTATCGTTGAAATGATTACAAGGTAGAGTTTTAACCCAACATTTTATATGTCCAAACAAACACAGAACAAAAGCCAATCAAATACAAAAAATTCAGATTTAGATCTAGCCTTTCAAGGTATAAATAAAAAATTCGGTGAGGGAGCACTCATGAAACTTGGTGATGCCAAGAAAATGAATGTTTCCGTTATCTCAACCGGTTCTTTAGCAGTTGATTTGTCACTAGGGGCAGGCGGATTACCAAGAGGGAGAATTGTCGAGATCTATGGTCCTGAATCCTCTGGTAAGACAACCTTTTGCTTAAGCGTTATCGCTGAAGCCCAGCGCAAAGGTGGCAATGCTGTATTTGTAGATGTCGAACACGCCCTAGACCCAAGATATGCTAAAATTGTCGGTGTAGACCTTGATAATCTTATGGTATCACAACCAGAAAGTGGTGAGGATGCCCTTAATATCACAGAAACACTTATTAGATCGGGTGCAATTGATGTCATCGTACTAGATTCTGTTGCCGCTCTTGTATCCAGACAAGAGTTAGACGGTCAAATGGGAGATACTACTGTTGGACTACAAGCCCGAATGATGAGTCAAGCCATGCGTCGGTTAACCGCAGCTATTTCCAAAACAAATTGTGTATGTATATTTACAAACCAAATTAGAGAAAAAATAGGGGTAATGTTTGGAAGTCCAGAAACGACTCCAGGCGGTCGGGCATTGAAATTCTTTTGCTCTATTCGCATGGATATAAGAAGAATTGGGCAGATAAAAGAAGCAAATGGAACGGTAACTGGATCGAGAACACGATTAAAAATAGTTAAAAATAAAGTAGCACCACCATTTACTGCATGCGAATTTGACATTATGTACAATGAAGGAATATCAAGAACGGGATCTATATTAGACTTGGGAATTGAACATAATATTATTACCAAAAAAGGGGCTTGGATTTCGTTTGATGGCAACTTGATTGGACAAGGCCGGGAAGCAGCCAAAATAGCACTTTCTGAAGATCCAAAATTAATGGAACAAATTACTGAAGCAATTCTTGAAAAAGTTGAAGTATCTGTAGGTTCAGTCTTAGCTCAGGCAAAAGATGATGATGCTGAGTAAGTAAATCGCTGAATACTAATACATGACTGAAACGATTGTTGCTGTAGCAACACCGCCAGGTGAGTCTGCCCTTGCTATTTTACGCTTAAGTGGTGATCACTGTTCAAAAATTACTCTTAGTTGCTTTGACACCCCCTCCCCTATCCCTAGGCATTCCTATGTGTCAGAATACAGAAATTCAGCAGGAGATTCGATTGATCAGGTCGTTTGGTGTTTTTACCCCTCTGGTAAATCATTCACGGGAGAAGAAATGCTCGAGATTTCATGCCACGGAAACGAATTTATTATCAAAGAAATTATTAATGACCTACTTTCCTTCGACATTAGGGCAGCAGAACCAGGTGAATTTACAAAACGAGCTTTTTTATCCAAAAAAATTGATCTGACACAAGCTGAAGCAATCGCACAACTTATTTCTGCACAAAGTACAAGAGAAGCTAAGCTTTCAAAGAAAAACCTAGAGGGAAACTTGTCAGAAAAAATTCTAATAATTCAACAAAATATTCTTGGTATTGTATCAAAAATTGAAGCTTTCATTGATTTCCCGGAGGATGATATTGGCGAAAGACAAAGTGATATACTAATATCGCAAATTGCTGATATCGAATTTTTTACAAAAACACTTGCTGATGCCTATCACAGAAACTCTTCATTAATTTCTAAACGAAAAGTAGTTTTAATAGGCTCACCAAATGCTGGCAAAAGTACTCTCTTCAACTGTATAGTTGGCTATGACAGATCTATTATTAGTACAACGCCTGGTACGACAAGGGACTACATCTCACAAGAAATTATAATCAATGATTCTAAAATTGATTTAATTGATACAGCTGGATTACGAGATACCAAGGAAAAAATTGAATCAACCGGGGTTGATAATACAGTTAAACTACTAGAAAAAGCAGATGTTATTATTCTAGTGCTTGATGTTTCACTGCCCTACCCTTCTTGTATTTCACAATACACAAAAAATAATCTCAAAAGTGAAAAATTGATTATCGTTGAAAACAAGAATGATTTAAATCGTGAAATATCAACAAAGAATTATCCTCAAAACTTTAAAACAGTTAATATCAGCGCTAAAGATAACAAAGGTATTAACTGCTTACTTGATGAATTTAATAATTGTATTATGTCTCAAAACAATTCTGACAATAATGTAGATATTCTAATCAATTTACGTCAATATAACTGTCTTTCTAATGCTTGTGAATATTTCGTGAAAGCACGAGCTATTCTTGTGGATTGTGATGATTACCTCTTAGCTTCTATTGAGTTAAACGAAGCACTTATTCAAATTGGTGAAATCATAGGTCATACAGACAATGAAGACATGCTCGATAAACTGTTTAAGAATTTTTGTATCGGGAAATGACTGCTTCAATTGGTGAAACAGAGCATTGTCCATTCGATGTAATTATCTGCGGAGCAGGTCATGCTGGATGCGAAGCTGCCCTTGCATCCGCAAGGCTTGGCTCAAAAGTTCTAGTACTCACAGGCAATCTTGACACGATTGCTCAGATGAGTTGCAACCCGGCAATAGGTGGACAAGCAAAAGGTCAAATTGTACGAGAGATTGATGCACTGGGTGGAGGCATGGCTTTAAACACGGATGCATCAGCAATTCAGTACAAATTACTTAACACTTCGAAAGGTGAAGCAGTTCAAGCACCTCGTGCACAGTGTGACAAAAAAAGATACCAGCTAAGAATGAAGCATATTCTTGAACTGGAAGAAAACATTTCGATTTTTCAGGGACTTGTGCATGGCTTACTCATAAAAAAAGGTAAATGCATTGGTGTTAAAACCTCGATTGGAATTAAATTCTTCGGAGCAACAACAATCGTAACTACCGGTACATTTCTTCAAGCATTAATGCATATCGGACAGGAGAAAAGCAAGGGCGGAAGACTCGGGGATCATGTTGCTACAGGCTTATCAAAAGATTTCATTAAATGTGGCATTAAACTCGGGAGATTTAAAACAGGAACACCTCCACGATTGCATGGCGGAAGTATTAACTTCAGCAATTTAGAAAAACAATCAGGGGATACAATTCCAACGAAATTTGCTTTTTATGATACAAGACCACAAGAAGAATTGTTCCATGTGGAACAAAACTCACGATGGTTCCATGCGGAACGTAAACCATTCATGCCAACGCAAGTTGATTGCTTCGTATCAAGTACTCAAAAGAAGACAAAAGAAATCATTGAGGCAAATATTCATTTATCACCTCTATACAAAGGTGACATTGTTGGTACTGGTCCAAGATACTGCCCTAGTATTGAAGACAAAACAGTTAAATTTAATCAAAAAGATAGTCACAAGGTTTACCTTGAACCCGAAGGTCTTGACACGGATGAATGGTATATTAATGGGCTCTCAACTAGCCTCCCTTTTTCAGTACAAAAAGAAATTTTGAAAACAATTCCTGGATTAGAAAACACACAAATACTCCGCCCCGCCTACGCGGTAGAGTACGATTATGCACTTCCGACTCAACTATCGTTTTCACTTGAATCTCTTAAAGTAGAGAATCTTTTTTTTGCAGGCCAAATTAATGGTACATCAGGATATGAAGAAGCTGCCGCACAAGGCCTTGTTGCAGGTATTAATGCCGCACAAAAGTGCAAAGGATTTGATCCTGTTCAATTTCATAGAGATGAAGGTTATATTGGAGTATTAATAGATGACTTAATTACCAAGGGCACGAATGAACCTTACCGAATGTTTACTAGCAGAGCAGAATATCGCTTATTGTTCAACCATGGTAGTAGCGAACTTAGGTATCTCAAAAAGTTAGTAGATCTGAACCTTGTTTCACCAAAAAGATTAGAAAACATTTTATTAAAAAAATCGTTGATTAATAAATGGTTCACCAAAGCTAGTACTGAGAAATTTTCAGGTAACGATTCCTATGCTGATTTATACCGAAAGGGTAGGGCAGACTTGCAGTTTAGTCCTGAATTCTCTAAACTAAGCCCTGAAATTAGAAGCGAAGTCCATTATCGTATTAAATATGATGGTTACCTTCACCGTGAAACCAAGAACATTACTAAAATGAAAGCTGCAGAAAACATCAAAATTCCAAAGGATTATGATTACTCTACAGTCCCGGGTTTAAAAAATGAATGCCTGCAGAAACTCACTAATATTCGTCCTGAAACACTAGCACAAGCTTCCAGAATCCCAGGTGTTAATCCTGCCGATGTAAATGTTTTAATGGTGATGCTCTCAAGGTAATCTTATGATCACCCCAAATGATTTATTACTACATAGAGCACAAAGATTGCTCTTATTAAAAAAAACAATTCACTCTTTACCTAACATAAATTGTGACAGTTCAGAACTCTTAAACTTAGAAATTGGATGCGGTCATGGTCATTGGTTGACATCCTTTGCAGAAATAGCCAAAGAAAGAAAATTTATTGGAATAGATTTGATTACTAAAAGAATAGCAAAAGCTAATCAAAAGGTTTCCAAAAGATTATTGAAAAATATTTCTTTTCTCAAAGCAGAAGCCACAGAATTCCTTACCGCATTACCTCTTAATATTTTGTTACAGGATTGTTTTGTGATGTACCCGGATCCATGGCCAAAAAATCGCCATCATAAAAGAAGATTAATTAATCAATCATTCTTAGATTTACTTGCAGAGAATTGTACTAACACTTCTAAATTGTATTTCATGACAGACCATTTGGATTACTTTCGTTGGTCAAAGCAAACAATTTCTAATTCCAAACATTGGAATATTACGTCGGGTCAATGGCCTCATGTTGAAACTAGTTATTTTCAGAATTTATTACCTAAAAACACTTTTTTGGTTGCTGATAGACTTTATTGATAAGTAAAACTAATATTTGCAGTAAGGTTTCATTAGAGATAACAGCTTTTATTTTTTTTTACATGTTGATGTTTGACCAAAGTCTCATGATTGCCTATAAGGTTTTAATTTTATTTTGAGGCCATTAGCTACAGTTATTGCTTTGTTTCTTACCACCCACCATCTATCAGCGGCTGGTGATGGCGTGCATTTGAAAGCGGATTCATTTTTTGAGATTGCTGGTCTACCGATCACCAATTCGATGATAACTAGTTGGGTGGTTTCATTGTTCATCATTATAGCGATTAGGATTCTCGTAGGAAGCCCACAGCTCGTTCCAAATAAGGGTCAAATCATCGTAGAATCCGTTGTCTCTGGCTTGCGTGGAATGCTTGAGCCAATAGTTGGAAAAAAAGTTTTCTTTCCGTCCTTTTGGTTATTAAGCGGATTGTTTATTTTCATCATCATCCAAAATTGGTCTGGTCTCCTACCTGGTGTTGGCACCATTGGTTATGGTTCTATTATTGATGATCACTTTAGTGTAAACAAACCTCTAATACGTCCAGGTAATGCCGACATCAATATGACATTGGCACTATCATTGGTAGCTAACTTATTTTGGGTATACTTTATCGTTAAATACGCAGGTTTAAAGGCTATTGTTAAAGATTGGTTTGGAAACAAAGCAGACAAAAAGGAAGTTCATATTTTAATGTTCGCTGCCCTGTCTCTAATCTTCATCGCAGTCGGATTTATTGAGGTTCTTTCCATCGTTTTTCGCCCAGTTTCCTTAACCTTCAGGTTATTCGGCAATGTTTTCGGTGGAGAAAGCTTACTTCACAGCATGTTTTATCTAGTTCCTCAAATAAATTGGATCCTCCCTGTTCCCTTTTATTTTATGGAAGTTTTAATAGGTCTTGTCCAAGCCCTTGTTTTTACTCTTCTAGTCGCCGTTTACATCGGTCTAATCTGCAACCATGAAGAAGGGGACAATCATTAATTTTCGTATCGTGACTATATACCAAAATGTAGGCGTGCGTTCACCATCATAAACTCAAATAAATACTAATTATGTACGATATACTAGCACAAGCAGAACAAGTTTCACAAATCACAGGTAGCATTCAAGGAGCACTCGGTTGCTTAGGTGCTGCAATTGGCGTAGGCATTGTCGGAATGAAGGGCGTAGAAGCTGTCGGACGCAACCCAGATGCTGGCGGAAAGATTCTCGTTCAATCTATCCTCGGAATGGCGTTGGCAGAAGCGGTAGCTTTTTATTCCCTCTTTCTATAATTTTTATCTGGAGAGGGCATGAGTACATTAGCTAGCATTACTGATACCGCTCAAGATATCGCTGATACCTTTGGTGTCGATTGGCCAATGCTTATTGCCCAATCCATTAATTTTTTAATTGTTGCATTTGTCATATGGAAATTCGCTTTCAGCAATGTACTCTCCACAATCAAAGAAAGAGAGAAACAAATCGCAGATTCTCTTAAGAATGCAGACCGAATTAAACTTGAATTAGAAGAAACTGAAAAAAAACAGCAGGAAACACTTCAAGAAGCTTCCCTCTCTGCTAAGAAAACAGTTACTGACGCCCAAGACAAAGCAAAGGCATTTATTGAAGGGCAAAAGGATGATGCGCGTAAGCAAGCAGAAGAAATCATATCCAAAGCCAAAATAGCTATGGATCTAGAACGAGAGAAAGTTCTTAAAGAGGCAAGAGAAGAAATTGCCTCTTTGGTAATTCTAACCACAACTAAGGTCCTCCAAAAAGAGTTAAGTGAAGATGATAGATCGAGATTTTCTCAGTCAGCTATCGAAAATTTAAATCTTACAAAATAGCTTTTGTTTTCACTGATGACTTCCTCTTCAAAACACAAAAAATTAGCGAAAAGCCTTCTCCAATTTTCCTTGAATGAAGAAGGTCATATTGTTGATTCAAAGATCGAGGAAATACTCAGCTCCCTAAGATCATCCAACCCTTCAGGATTAAAATCTCTTTTAAGATTTTTCTACACTGAAGTTCGTCGTTACGAATACACCTACCATGCTATTGCCGAAATTGGGTGCAAAGATGAGCCTAATATAACAAATTCGATTGTTAAAAAACTTGAAAGTGCTATCGGTAAAAACATTAAGCTTACCGTTATCGAAAATCCCCAAATCATATCTGGTTGCAGAGTCCGCCTAAAAGACGATGTTTATGAAGATTCTCTTCAAAGCAGGCTCCAAAACCTTGAAAAATCATTTCACTAATCGACACACATAAACCATGAGTTCTATCACTGATCTTATCCGTAAGGAAATTGAAAACCTTTCTACCGACGCTACCCGTACAAATGTCGGAACCATTACAACCCTTGCAGATGGAGTTGCAAAAGTTGAAGGGCTTTCAAAAGTCATGTTTAATGAAATGGTGGAATTTCCTAATAATATTTTAGGAATTGCTCTGAATTTAGAGGAAGATTCTGTTGGCTGTGTTTTGCTTGGAGATACAAGCTCGCTTAAAGAAGGTGATGAAGTTCGTACTACAGGTAAATTACTTTCGGTTCCTGTGGGAAAAGCATTGCTTGGCAGGGTAGTGGATGCGGTGGGTAGACCAATAGATGATAAGGGCACTATCGATTCAGACCAAAGCTCGCCTGTTGAAAAAATTGCGCCCGGTATCATTCCAAGAAAATCTGTAGATCAACCTTTGCAGACAGGGATAATGGCAGTTGATTCAATGGTACCAATTGGAAGAGGGCAACGGGAACTAATCATCGGTGATAGATCAACAGGAAAAACTACCATTGCTATTGATACGATCATCAATCAGGCCAAGATCAATAAACAAGGTGAAAAATCTGGAGACCCTAACTTTAGAGCTGTTTACTGTATTTATGTAGCCGTTGGACAAAAAAACTCCAATGTTGCGAGAACAATTAAAATACTCGAAGAAGCAGGTGCCCTTGAATATGTAATTATTGTCTCAGCACCAGCAGCTGACAACCCTGCTAATCAATATCTTGCCCCTTACTCTGGATGTGCAATGGGAGAATGGTTTATGGAAAACGGGATGGACGCCCTTATCGTTTATGATGATCTTTCCAAGCACGCTGTTGCTTACCGGCAAATTTCTCTCATCTTAAAACGTCCCTCTGGAAGAGAAGCATACCCCGGAGATGTATTTTATCTTCATTCTAGACTTCTCGAGCGTTCGGCTCGGCTTAATGAAAACAGCGGTAATGGTTCCCTCACTGCTCTTCCAATTATTGAAACCCAAATGGGAGATGTTTCTGGGTACATTCCAACCAATGTAATTTCAATTACGGATGGACAAATTTTCTTAGAAACAGATTTATTTAATAAAGGTATTAGGCCAGCAGTCTCTGTTGGGTTATCCGTTTCTCGGGTTGGTTCAGCTGCTCAAATTAAGGCCTACAAAAAGGTTGCAGGGAAAGTTAAACTTGAGCTTGCCCAGTTCCGTGAGCTTGCCGCTTTTTCACAATTTGAATCTGACCTGGATGCTTCGACAAAAGCACGACTTGACCGGGGTGCTCGTATCGTTGAAATGTTCAAACAAGGTGCCTATTCCCCCATACCTGTTGAAGTACAATCCGCAATTATGTGGGGCATGCAAAATGACTTCTTTGACTCTATTTCAGCCCAAGACATCCAACGGGCTGTCGAAAGCTTAAAGGAGTATCTTTCAGCTCAAGGAAAAGATGTTTGTGATGAAATTTATAATTCTGGAAAGTTGGAAGATTCAACAGTCCAAAATCTTCGAGTTGCTTTTGAAGACTGGAAGAGAACTTTCGCCTAAACTTCTATAGTTTTACAAGATGGCCTCTTCCAAAGACATTCGTAACAGAATAAAGGGTGTTAAAAGCACGCGTCAGATTACGCGTGCTATGCAGATGGTAGCCACATCCAAAATGAAAAAGGCTCAGGATAGTGCAAAGTCAGGAAGACCTTATGCATTACTCCTATCTGATATTATTGTATCCATCGCAGATGAATTTGAAGAGTTGACCAGTGCCCATTTTATTCAAAAACCGATCAAACATAGAGGTATATTGGTTATTGGAACGGATAAAGGCCTTTGTGGTGCACTCAATGGAAATCTATTTAGGAAATTATCGGATATTGAAAGTTCTGCAAAGTTTGTAGCGGTTGGAAAACGGGCCACTCAATATTTAAGTCGTTCCAGAAAAGACTTACTCGCAGATTTCACCTTACCAGATAAACCAACTTTTAATGATGTCAGAAAAATCGTAGATTTTCTTCTACGAAGTTACGATGAAGGTCGTATCGACACGATCGAAGTACTTTTCACAAGTTTCATTAATACCCTCCAGCAAGAGCCTGAACTTGTAAGATTATTTCCACTCAATGGCCTTGATGAGATGAACGAGAAGCTTCATCAAAGATTTGGGAGTTTGGAACATGAAGTTCCCAAAGACAATCGAGAGATCTTAATTGAAGATAGAGACAAAATTTTATCTGAAATATCTTCACTTTATTTAAAACAAGAAATATTTCAGCTTATTTTGGAAGCGCAAGCCTCTGAACACAGTGCCCGAATGGTTGCAATGAAGACAGCAACCGATAATGCTGGAAATCTTATCGATGATTTAACCCTGCAATACAATAGAGCGAGACAAGCTGCTATCACTCAAGAAATTCTTGAGATTTCTGCTGCTGCCTTCTCTGATTAATCCCCTCTCTCTGCTACCACCATGGAAAATAATAACTCAAAATCCGGAAAAATTATTCAAGTAATTGGCGCTGTTGTAGACGCTGAGTTCCCCGAAGGAGCTACCCCAGAGATTTACGATGCTCTGGAAGTGTCCTACAAATTTGCGGATTCCGATTCTGAAAGAAAGCTTGTGCTAGAAACACAACAACATCTTGGAGATAATCGTGTTCGCACTGTTGCAATGTCCTCAACTGAAGGAATTGTCAGAGGGATGGATGTCGTAAATACAGCTGCTCCCATCTCGGTTCCGGTTGGCGAAAAAGTACTGGGTAGAATTTTTAATGTCACCGGCGATACTGTAGATAATAAGGGACCTTGTGGAAACGAAGAGATTCGCCCTATACATCGACAAGCACCTACCTTGATGGAACAAGATACGGAAGCAAATATCTTAGAAACAGGTATTAAGGTGATTGATTTAATCTGCCCATTTATCAAGGGTGGAAAAGTTGGTGCTTTTGGTGGTGCTGGGGTTGGTAAAACCGTGGTTATTATGGAACTTATCAATAACATTGCCAAAGCCCACGGTGGTTACTCTGTTTTTGCAGGGGTAGGGGAGCGTTCTCGTGAAGGGAATGACCTATACCAAGAAATGTCGGAAGCCGGTGTTATCAACCAAGAAGATATCTCTAAATCCAAAGTTGCTCTAGTTTATGGACAAATGAACGAACCTCCAGGAGCCCGCATGCGAGTTGCCCTTTCTGGTTTGACCATGGCCGAGTATTTCCGTGACGAGATGGGCCAGGATGTTTTGCTTTTCGTGGATAATATTTTCCGTTTCTCTCAGGCAGGTTCTGAAGTATCCGCTCTTTTAGGCCGTTCACCATCGGCCGTTGGATACCAGCCAACCTTGTCAGAAGAAATGGGTAATCTACAAGAACGGATTACATCCACACACAAAGGGTCTATCACTTCCTTCCAAGCTGTTTATGTACCGGCTGATGATTTAACTGATCCGGCTCCCGCCAACACATTTGCTCACCTAGACTCGACTATCGTTTTGGAACGTTCCATTGCTGAGCTTGGCATTTACCCAGCCGTTGACCCCTTGGCATCCGTATCCAATGCTTTGTCACCTGACATTGTTGGCGAGGAACACTTTGGTAAAGTAGCTCAGGGGTGTACAGGAGGTTCTTCAGGCGTACAAAGACCTGCAGGACATTATTGCTATCCTTGGACTTGGACGAATTGTCTCCTGAACAAAAACAAGCTGTTTTCCGAGCACGAAAGATTCAGAAATTCCTTTCCCAACCTTTCCATGTTGCAGAAGTGTTTACTGGTGTTTCCGGTGAGTATGTCTCGGTTAAGGACACCATTCGTGGGTTTAAGATGATTCTCGATGGTGAACTTGATGAAATTGAAGAAAACGATTTCTACATGAAAGGCGGCATCGATTCTGTTTTGAATCGGGAAGGAATCATAACCTATCTTGTCAAATGCCTATCTCCTTAGAAATCGTTACCCCGAGCGAGGTTGTTTACTCCGAGCAGGTTGATCATGTCGTAATCCCTACATCGAGAGGAAAAATTGATGTCCTTCCTCATCATATTCCTATCATAGACACCCTTTCTGCAGGTGACATCAAAGTGGAAAAAGACGGTTCAACTCATTACCTAGCGGTTGGTTCCGGATTTGTTGAAGTCTACGCCGAAAAAGTTTCTCTTTTAACGGACCAAGCCATTGATATTAGCAACTCTGACGAAGCAGAAATCGAAGAAGCGGTTAAGTCGGGCTGCGGAAGCCCTTAACGAAGCCAAACAGAAGTAATTTCGACCAAGCACAAATTGACAAATTAGAGGCTGCGGCACGTTTTGCTTTTGCACAAAAAGTTGCAAAAGCTAAGGCAAGGTAGTCATCTTGACTGTCCCTTTCCTTTTGTTAGTCTAATCAATTTTCCGGGCCCGTAGCTCAGCGGTTAGAGCAGGGGACTCATAATCCCTTGGTCCTCGGTTCAAATCCGAGCGGGCCCACCATTTCTTTTAATCAAACTGTCTAATTTTTATTCAGTTTGATTTTTTTTTGATTTAAGGCACAACAATTTCTATGTCATGCTGACATAAATTTATTATGAATATAGTCTCTGAAATAAAAAAATCCAAAGCTCTTGGAATTAGTAATGGTTACGAAATAGGCTCGGACCATTACAAAGAATTAGCAAACTACTCCAACCTAAAATTAGCCACACTTGGACTCCCGACAGTGGGAGATCAAACTGCAAACCCAGCCTTACGGTTGAGCAGGTCATTAGTAAAAGAATATCGTGAAAAAGTGAGGCTTTTAAGGGGTTACCTGTGCCCTGCGGATCAACGTATCCAAAACTTTCTCTCGTCTATCTTAGGTACAGATCGACCAAGCCTACCAACAGAATCTTTTGTTTTAGACAGGCATGGGCTTGCAAGAGTTACCTCCTTACCTCGGGATGGGAATAGCTTTACCTCCGAAATCATAAAATCCAAAAGGGTTGCGCAAGGGGTATTACATAACCCTTCTAGAGATCGGAGAACCACCTCCGGGGTCTTTCACGTTGCTGATGTTGGACTCCCCGCTGCAGATGATAAGAAAGTTGTCCCTATTAATGCCGCCAAAGAATTGCTACGGATTGCACTCAATCCACCACAGGAAGATATGATTTTTCCTTTCGCTGCAAACGAAGAGGACCCTGCCAAGTGTTGGGTTTCGCTTCTGCTGAGACCGGTTGTCTGTCCTGCCGTAGAGGGTTATATTCGTGAAAAATCAATGGAAATACGTTTTTTCGCACCAGGCGGTTGTGTTGCAAACCTAGACTTTGTAGAAAGTATTTTTGGCAATGGAGGAGATCCATTCTTAGCTGAAAATGATTCGGGAATCGATATTGAGTCTTGGACCGGTCACACGGGCTGCGTGATTGTGGCTCCACACCTTGCAGGTACTCCTAAGCAAATGCTAAACCTTCCCAAAAAATCTGAAGCTACTGAAAGACAGATTCGAGACGGAATGTATATTGATGAACCCAATGAACTCTACAATGACGGAACTCCATTTAAACTAACCTTCAGGGATTCCAGTGGTATGGTTGTCACCGTGCTTGCAGATAATTATTTCGGGTATTGTAAAAAAGAGGTTAAAACTCAGATCAGTTTTTCTGCTAACCTTTCAGGTCTCGGTGAAGAAGAGCATGCTGGAGGTGCTGTCGTATTCCCAAGCTATGACTTGGGAGAAGAATTTGACCCGTTAGCTATTCTTCCCAAAACTCCGCATAAGCTTGAAGATACTATCACCACTCTTGGCTTTGAAAGCGTTGAATCATCGAACGGCACATTCTCTGACCCAAGCTTTTCTTCTGTCATTTTCATTCCAGAAAATGCAAGATTCAGTCTTAGGAAGCAGCAAGTCTCGTGGTTATACCATGGAGAAAATCATGCGATCAACCTGGTTCCAAACAACACATACATCCTTCCATCAGGCTATAAGGTCGAGATGAAAAAAGTGGAGAATGATGGTCCATGGAAACTTGTGGGCACTGTTGGGGAAGGATTTCTTTGTCACAAACCTTGTACCGTCTCCGGAGGAGGTAAATCAGAAATTTCCAAGCCACTTACAGACGCAATCGTAAGTGGTCCAGTTTTTGTAGCAAACTGGGAAGAAGACCAAAGGCAAGCAAATGAAGTCTTAACTAAAGATTACTCTCTGAGGTTTAGGGACCCAAACAGTCATACGGTTAGAAATCGATCTATTCTTGATCCAGAAAGATCTCTTGGCTCTGTCATTAAACTTCTGACACCATCTCGTTCTCTTTATACAGATGAATTCAATCAATGGCTTGAATCGATTCCCCAACATGTTAAGGATTTAGTTTTAATCATTAAGAGAAGATACCACGCAGATTGGGGAGATGATTGGCAAAAGTTTTTTAGTGTAGACTCAGTCAATGGACAGCCAGCCAATGAATTACGATTTAACGGTGACAAATTAATTACCAGACTACTTAGAGTCGGCTTTGACCAAAATGGTTCATGGCGATTATTTGCCCTTAGGAAAGATTTTATTCCGGCAGAAAAAGTACTTGCAGAAGATGATATTACCGCATCCACTGTCGCCCCCATTCGATTACTCAATGAAATTGGGCCAGGGACCTTTAAAGAATCCGCAAAGTTCGTCCATAATTGCGAGTATCGTTTATTTCAAAGACCTGATGATGCCATTCATCGAGGGTTTGATAAACAAACCGAAATAGATCTAGCGAGAAAAGGAAATTTTATTAGTAATTTCGAATGCTTGGATTCCGAAAATGCAAATGAACAAATAAACAAGACCTTATCTTTTGAAAAATATACCCAACCCATCCAAGATCTAATTCTTGATGCATCTAAAAAATATGGGGATGAAAGCTTATTTGTTTCCTCGGCAAATCCCCGAATTGTAGATGGTAAACCTACGAAAAACCCTCGATACCTTCAAACCAGACCTGACCTTCTGGATCCAATTTCTGTGTTTAAGGCACTTACTGGTACTCGCCTTCGCCGAAAACTTAATATTCAAAAATCAGTCTTATACCCTGTACGTTCTGTTTTGCCCGGCAGACGAAATAATCCAGCTGATCCAATTGCTAAGGTACGACCATTATGCTGTTTTGCTCCGATTCATTATCTTGAGTTACCAGAGTTATTTATAGATTTCATTGTATCCGTTACCGGCAAATCTCCTTCAACCACAGGAGCGGGATCGGAAGGGGCTCTTACCAAAGCGCCTTTCAATGCTTTACTGCCCATACACGACCTTAATGCTGCCCTCGTTTCTTATGCTGCCACAGGGCAGGGGGCCTTTGTTACTTCAGCCGGACATATTGGGCCTAAGTATAAAGTAAATCACGACATTAGCCTTCTCATACCAGAAATATGGAGTCGATTGCGGGATTATGAAAATGATCCACAAGATATGATCCAAAAGGGGTATTTGGAAAAAGTACCTTCCCTCGAGTTTAATGGGGAAAAACTGCCAACTGAATACCTTGGTTATCGAATAACCAATCGCTTTTCCCACGAATTCTTGGGGAGGATTTTTACCGATCCCACTTCTGTTCTTCCCAACGATATGATTAAGCCAGAACTTCAAGACAACAAAGAGTACGCTGATTCATTAAAGAACTTAGTAGAAGCAGGCCAACTTGTGGCAAAGCGCTATTTCAATGATGGCTCAGTTGAAAAAGCATGCCCTCCACTTAAAGCACTTCTCACTATTATGGCTGAAGGTCATTGGAAAGGGAAGGGGCTCATCGACCAAGAGTTTAGGGATCTTTTTGACCCCGAAGCTATTCTTCAGAGCACTTGGTATGAGAAGAGATTAGAAACTCGTATAGATATTACCAAACAATATTGGCAGAATCGGATTAAATACTTAGAAAACTTTATATGTGATCATGCGAACCGAGATACCTGCGTACGCCTTAACATCTCAGAAAGACTTACTTTCTGTAAAGATGCATTGAAGAGGCTCGACAACAAAGAAGAGGCCATCTCAAGAATACATGGATGCCTGGGAACAGATCCATCCATCTACGAAAAATAGATCCACACAATAGGAATCATGCTGATTACAAATATTCTTATAATGTAAGAATCAGTTCCCCCGCTTCCACCTCTACTTTTATTTATTAAGCTGCTATCTTTATACCGCTTAACAGATGACCACTAAGGATTTGGTCTCTCCTCTTTCTGGCTAATTGTCTATTCTTCGTCTTCAATGACTTTCTTCGCCTCTCCGCAGTTACAGGGGATGGATAAACCGTGAAATGAATCCACCAAGTCCCATTGTTATTCCACAGGTGATGGTTCGGGTTTGATTCATCAATACGGAGAGCCAGTGTCTCATGGTAATCGATTGTATTTTTCATTGCGCATATTTCCTTTTGTAATGCGCGCTTACCTTTTTAAACATAAGGGAGAGCGCTATTTTCGGTTGAGCCAGAACCGCACATCCCGGTGCTTAGACCATGTACCACCGTAGAAGCTCTCGCACTCGGTTGGTAACTCCAAAAGGAGTTGTCTTTGGATGTAGCAAATGGCAGGATAAAAGAACAACCATACTTTAGTCGCCAAGCTATAAATTATGCAACTTTTTCTTGTGTCATAATCGGGTGTTAACTTACCACTTGTTTTCTAAAACTATTTTACCAGTTGCTTGACCACTTTCCCAACAATCATGAGCTTTACCAACTTCATCAAAAGAAAACGATTGCTCGTGAATGAGAGGGATGATTTTTCCTTGGTCTGCAAGGTTGGTAATTTGGCTAAGAATCTGGCCATGCTTCTCACGATATTGATTCCGCAATAGCGGGAGAAGCATAAATACGACATGTAAACTTAAACTTTTTACATGTACTAAAGTTAAATCATGACTGGCTCGAGAAGCAATAGAGACAACCGTTCCATATTCTTTTGCAGCTTGAAAAGATTGATCTAAGCAACCACCTCCCACCGTATCAAAGACAAGATCATACCCGTTTTCTTCAGGTAACTCAGGTCGAGATTGTTCATGGGTTTCATGTCTATATGAAAAAGTCTTATCTGCCCCTAATGCTTTTGCGATTTCTGCCTTACGGGCTGAGGATATAATTGTATGTATTTCGGCTCCAAGGGCTTTCGCTAATTGTATAGCCACATGTCCTACTCCTCCAGTACCTCCATAAATTAAAACTTTTTGATCACAGGAAACCTTACCTCGGTCTACTAACGCATTCCATGCCGTAATAGAAACGAGCGGTAGGGCCGCAGTCTCTAGCATTGACAGATTCCTTGGTTTCTTTGCTACAAGTCTTACATCTACCATAGCATATTCCACGAGCACCCCAGGCATATCTGTAAAGCCCCCGACACAGCCATAAATCTCATCTCCTACTTTAAAACCAGAAACTCCGGTTCCGACTTCAACGATAATTCCCGCGATATCACCATGCAAAACTCCAGGCAGTTTTGGGGAAATTCCCCGAAGTATACCACTTCTAATCTTGCAATCCACTGGGTTTACACTGGTTGCACAGACTTGAATGATAACTTTTCCTGGTTCTATCTTGGGCTTTGGGATTTCAGAAAGGCAGAAACTTTCAGGGCTGCCATGTTCTTGAAGAATAATTGCTTTCAATTTAATTTACAGTTTTCAGTTATAAGTAGCAAAAAGAAGATACCTTATTGATCCGCAATAAGGTAAGCCTGATCTTACAGGGATGCCTGTGAATGTTCTATTTTTTAAAAGCTGTAACCAAGAATTTTTCACTTGATTATCGGAACCAACACAACCAACAATTAACCCATGAGCTATAAAAATATAAATCGGAGAAATTTTTTACATACAACCGCCATTGGAGCAACCAGTGGTATTCTAGCCACCTCCACTGCTCCATTCACTACTAAAGTCTCGGCTCAGTCTCCATCTGATCGTTTACGGTTTGGAGCAATTGGAGTGGGGGGAAGAGGGGCAAGTGTTGCCAATAGTGCCCGTCGACTTTCCGATATTGTAGCCGTTTGTGATTTGGATACTCAAAGAATTGATCGAGTGAACAAATCCTTAGCCAAAGGTAAGGCAACAGGATATCAGGATTATCGAAAAATTCTCGACCGTAACGATATTGATTTCGTTACCATTGGCACCACTGATCATTGGCATACTAGAATCGCCATACATGCTATGCAGGCAGGTAAGGATGTTTATTGTGAAAAACCACTGACACTTACAATTGAAGAGGGGAAACAGATTTGCAAAGTTACCAAGGAAACTGGACGCGTTTTCCAAGTAGGTACCCAACAGCGAAGCGAAATGGGCCAAAGATTTCTAACGGCTCTCGGAATTATCCGGGAGGGAAGAATTGGTAAAATTAAGAAAATAACCTGTAATATTGGAACAGCTCCCGTAGGTGGACCTTTTAAAAAATCCACACCTCCTGCAAACCTTGATTGGAATATGTGGTTGGGCCAAGCCCCCCTGGTTGATTACATTAAGGAACGTTGTCACTACCAATTCCGTTGGTGGTATGAATACTCTGGAGGAAAAATGACGGACTGGGGAGCCCACCATGTTGATATAGCTCAATGGGCACTTGAACAAAATGGGGTAGGGCAGGGGGCTCTATCCATTGAGCCTATCGTAGGAGATTTACCTATTCCCTTTGTTAATGGAGTTCCAACCAAAGATAATTTCTACAATACCACTCACAATTTTCATATTAAGTGTTTGTTCCCTGATGAAGTGGAGATGCATATCGTCAGTAAATCCAAAGAAGGAAATGGTATACTTTTTGAAGGGACAAAAGGCTCGTTTTTTGTCACACGAAGTAAACTATTGGGAAAACCAATAGAAGAACTTATTGAAAATCCACTTCTACCAGAAACCATACTGTCCATCTACAAAGGCAAGAAAATCACCAATCATATGGAAAATTTCTTTGCCTGCATGAAAGATCGCTCCGACCCCATCTCTGACGTATACACTCATCATACTGCAATGACAACTTGCCACCTGGCCAACATCTCTATTCGGCTTGGAAGAAAAATTAATTGGAATCCAAAAACAGAGCAAGTGGTTGGAGATGATGAGGCCAACCAATGGCAAACCCGTGAGCAAAGAAAAGGGTTTGAATCTAAGGGATAAAGTAATTTAAATTTTTCTCTACTTTTTCTTATTTCCTCAATGTAAACTCTCTATTCTGCCAATTGCCCTTCAAACTTTTACTATTATAATAGTAGTTTGTTTAGTGAATTATTTTAATTTTTTAAACTAGCGTGTCCATGCACATATTAATGCTACCATACTTACTTGTATTCCAGTAGTCTCTCACAAAGGTTTTCGTAGTGGTCATGAGGAGAGTTACTTACTTTTGTTGGCGTCTTACCCTCAGCGGGGCCTTTGGGTCAATTGCACGCCCACTCTTCCAAAGGACGATGTGTTTTATATCATTTTGGGCTTCCGGGCCCTCCGTGCTGCGACCATTCTGCACATCGGCAGTTAGGTCAGCCAACAAGCGCTGGGCGATCTCGGGGTGGGTGAGGTAGTGATTGTTCTGCTCACTCGGGTCGCTCTCCATGTCGTAGAGCTGCGCTTCTGGTGCAGCTTCAAGCTGGGCGTCACTCTCTTTCGGGGACGACCAGCCTCCGGACCCTCTGGCAAGCAGTAGTTTCCACTTACCCTGACGGTAGGCGAAGTGGCCTGAAACCGAATGATGGATCACGCCCTTGCGCGTCGATACAATGGACTTGCCGAAAAGAGCAGGAAGAAAGCTCACGCTGTCTTCGGCGGATGATGGTGCTTTTTCTCCGGTGATCTCAGAGGCGGTGGCGAAGAAGTCGACCAAGGTAATAAGCTGGTCACAACGAGAGCCGGGCTCAACCTTACCCGGCCAGCGAACCACAAACGGCACACGGTGGCCGCCGTCCCAGATGTCGGCCTTGGAACCACGGTAGTGCGCGCTGACGTGGTGGCCTTTCTTACGCAAGAGGCCGATATTGGCTTGTTTCGAGCAACCGTTATCACTGGTAAAAATGAGCAGGGTGTTATCTGCAAAGCCGTTTTTTTCTAAGGCGTCTGCAATAGCTCCGACCGTCGCGTCGGTCTGCATGACGAAGTCGGCATAGGGGTTTAAACCGCTCTTACCCTGCCACTCCTTGGTGGGCACAATCGGGGTGTGAGGCGAGCCGAGCGGCACATAGAGGAAGAACGGCTGGTCGGGCGACTTGGAGCGTTCTTCGATGTAAGCGATGGATTTCTCGGTCAGGCGAGGCAGGTTGTGGATCTCATCCAGACGTTCGATGACCTTGTCATTCTCGATGATGGTGTCCATGTGGCCCGCATGATGGATGCCATGAAAGTAGTCAAAGCCACGATGGATGGGACCGTCAGGAATGGTGGCTCCGATAGGCGCGCGCCCTTCTCTCGAAGGCTTCGGAAGGATCGCTCCTGACTTTGGATCCTGATACTGAAAGTCCAGATGCCACTTGCCGAGGATTGCCGTGGCGTAGCCTTGACCCTTGAATAAGCCCGCCACAGTGAGTCGGTCTGGTGCAATCAGGCAAGGCCTGAAGCCGCTCACCACGCCATTCTGAAGCCGAGTCCGCCAGCTGTAGCGCCCGGTCAGCAAACCGTAACGCGTGGGCGTGCAGACTGCGGAGCCGGAATGGGCCTCGGTAAAAATCATGCCTTGCTTGGCGAGCTTGTCGACGCAGGGGGTTTTGATTTTGCCGTTCTCGGGGTTGAGGCATTGCACATCCCCGTAGCCGAGGTCATCGCACATGATGAGAACGATGTTTGGTTTTTCGGATGCGAGAGTGCTCAAAGTCGTGAGTGCGATGGCACCTAGTGTGACACTCAGGATTAGAAGTGGTTTCTTGCTCATGATACTGAGATTGTGTGGTATTTCTGTTTATAGTTTTCGGGACACATATGGAGAGTCACTATAAGAGGCACGGGTGCCTTGTAAACGATATCAGTTTTTAGATTAATCGGCGTTTGAGCGGAGAATAACTTCGCCGGCACAGCCGGTATCGCTCCGGAACTGGCTTGGCCGCATACGAAGACATCATATTCTACTCTCTCCGCTAAGAGGCAACCGAAATTTAAAAGCATAATACCGCCAACAAAAATTGTAGTTTTTCATATTTTTAAGTTGAAAATTCTTTAACGATCACTGCATTCGATAAGCGACTTAGGTAAGTCTAGATGAATACCTTGTAACAGAATAAATTTTAGGAGGTTGGGATCTTGACCTGCACTAAACATAAAAAAAATTTACCAGATTTACTCGAAAACATACACCCTGTAATGCGTATTTTTTATGTCGATTTGAGACAAATCAGAGCATATGAGACCTCAAAGGCTTAGAACCACACATGCAATCTTTTATCTCAACCGCATTTGCTTAGCGTTTCCTTCAACACAGATACCAAAAGCATACTCAACGCCACCACCAATACAAAAAAGGGGAGGGCAAGGGAAATTCCTTAAAAGGAAGGTAAGCATTTGCATCAAGCTACTGAGGGACAGCAAGATGCGATAGCACAGAGAACATAAATATTTCTAGCTAAATGGAGTCCACGCGGGATAGAAAAAGTAAAAGAATTGTAATTTTTAACCTCTGCTACCTAGGTTTTGTTAGGCTAGCAAGAAATTAAAAAAACAATTAAGGCTAGGTGAAACATAAAGATTATGTTTTCACTTTAGCCAATATTTAGGGTGAACCTCGGCCAATACCGAGCCACCACTGACAATTAAATCTTCTGTACTTTTGTTGCGCAGGGTCCTTTCTGACCTTGCCCAACCTCAAACTCTACTTTGTCGCCATCATTGAGCCCAGTTCCATCTGTTTCAGTATGATGGACAAACAAATCGTCGCCTCCTTCATCTTGCTGGATAAAACCGTAGCCTTTTTCTGAATTAAACCATTTTACTATTCCTGTGCTCATTATGTCTTTTGTATGTTTTATTAGTCTGTGCTGAAATAATTCAGCGAAAATAATTAGGGCAATCTATTATCTAACATTCTAGCATAGATATCCTTTATTAAGGAAAATATCCGCTGATTGATTGAAGGTTGAAGCTTTCATGAAACATTATCTTATACTGAGAATGGTGCGTATGTCTACTGTGTATTCTACTACTTTTAAGCTTTCTTTTTTTCATGTCTTAGATTTTGTGAATCTCCGGCATTACCACGACCCATCGCCTAGGGTTGGATCGGGGTCTCACTCTTCCAGCGACCAGATGAGGTGCGTTGTCAAGATTTCTTATCCAATGGCAAATCGTAATTCGTGTTGTGCCGGTCGGTAATAGACGCTGGAGTTGCCACCGTGTTCCCAACCGGAAAAACTCCTGCAGTCGAACAGGCTTGCAAACCCTGGTTCCGATTCTGACGCTTTTCCCTTTGAGAGGGCGAGAACCAAAGCGATGCAAATGATGGAGTAATTCTATTTCCGCTCCACTTCGTGCAAAATGTTAACATAAAATATTTATTTGTCAGCTCGGTTTGTATTTTATGTCAACTATAAGTGAAATAACGGGCGAGAGCGTACCACATCCACGAAGAGAAGGGCGAGCAACATGACGATTCCAGAGACCACCGGGAACATCGGATTTCTCACTCTGTTCTTCCCACGGCGTGAAGCAATAACCAAAACCAGTAGGCAAAAGAAATGAATCGGAGCAGAATAGGCAATGATGAACGCTCCCGGGAATTGGACCAATACAAAGAATACCAAAATGGCAGTAAACAGTCCCAAATAGATAGCACAGAACCGTGTTATTTTCTTCATCATTGCCATACCCAACGTAAAGGTCAGGCACGACGCGAAGCGACGTTGCCTGCACCGCCTTGTTGGGCTGTTGCCACTCTATTTCTTCGGGTTGTTCTTCTCATCGAAGAAGCCTGTGATTGATTCAAACGATTTTTTACCGTCCTCTTTGATGATGTTGACGCGGCCGATCGAGCTGAAGCCTTCCTTCTTGCGCTCATCGGTTATCGTGATCGTATCCCAAGGCCCTTTGCTCTTTTTTTGCTGCCAAATTCTACCCTCTCCGTTAATCAAATCGATCTCCTTAATATCAAGATCAAGCCTGTCCTTGTGGACAGTCACCACCATGTAATTGGGTTTTGTCGTTCGGCCAATCAGGCCACCATGAGCGACTTGCTGAATGCCGTCCTTTTGCGTGCATGTTACGGCATGCACTTCTCCACAAATGTATAAATCGACCTTGTATTTTTCCATGGTCTGCCAAAAGGCAGAATCTCGCCCTTTAACGGTCAGCATGCCGGAAGAGCTGAACGTTCGGACGGGTCGCAGAACCGGTGTGTGCCCCATAACGACGATATGATCTACTTTCGTCCTGTGATTGCTCAGGACTTCCTCGAACCATTTGAGCTGCTTCCCGGTCACACCGGCAGCGATATCTCCCTGATTACTTTTGCCCTTTTCAAACACATCTACGGATATGAATAGGGCGTTCTTGTGGGTCCAGTAAAAGGCTGTTCCTTTCATGTGTTCAGGTCCGTTGAGCGGCATTTTGAGGTGTTTTTGAAATGCCTCCTTGTAGAATGGCACGAGCTTGGCCTTGTCACCCCTCCATGGATTGTCACCAACTTCATGATCTCCCAATGCTGTATAGACCTTGAGTTTATGATCAGCCCATCGCTTGGTCCATTGAGGGTAATACTTGTCAGCCCATTTCTTTACGTCAGCCTTTGTTGGCCCCCAGTGCCCCATGACCAGATCACCCGCAACCATTGCGAATGCCGGATTCTCTTTCTGCATTGAATCAAGGATGAATCCCAAAGCGTCCTCCCAACCTTCTTGAGGGTATTCTATGTCGAAGTTTAGAAAGTCGGGTATGCTGCAGAAAGTCCAAGACTCTGTGTCAGGTTGTTGATTTGCGTCTGCCGCATGAACATCGATGCAGAACAACATGCCAACACAAAATGGGATAATGAAGAGGTTCATAATTGGTTTCCGTCTTTTCATATTATTTCCTTTGAAATCTTTTCTAGCCCAA
>CALSTX010000008.1 GCA_943789375.1 uncultured Opitutales bacterium
ATGGTGCGATGTGTGACGGTAGTCACTCCTCTTTGGCTTAATAATTCGTTAAGTCCTCTACCAGTTCCTTTTTTGGAACAAGGGGCACTCCATTATTCCATTGGCCTTGGAAACTGATTAGACCGTGCTTATCAAAGGATGTACCGTATCCATGTTCTACACCCATATTAAACTCTCCCTGGAAGGTGGCGACCTGGCCTAACATCTTTTTTCCGTACCCATGGGGTCGTCCACTTTTCGATTCTCCCCAATAGGAATACCCGTTTGCTAATTCTATCCGTTTGATTGAATTTTTGAAATTTGGTGTGCTTCTTACTGAAGATTTCTTTTTTGCAGAAATGTAAGATTGTAATTTCAATACCATTAAATCTAGCTTTTTTGATTGGGACTGTAGTTAGATTTTGAGAAATATTTTCGAGTCGAGTGAATGCATTTTTATTTCCATGCTGATGACTAGTTTTATACCATGTGGCAGACTCCATCCATTTTCCTTCTAATTCCAAACAATATCCCAAATCTTGCATCGAGTCTGAATTTCCCTGATTTGAACTGATTAAGAACCATTTCTTTGCTAAATCTATGCTGGAGCTGGTCCCTTTACCGTATAGGTGAGCTCTACCCATATAGCGACATGCTGAGGGATGGTTTTGCTCTGCAGCCATTTTCATCCAATAGTAAGCTTCTATAGCATCGATATTCTTACCTGCTTGATAGTATAAACCAAGTTGGTACTGAGTATTAGTATCTCCTTTTAACGCTAATAATTTTTTTTCAGATAAATTAAATGAAAACGCTGTATTAACAATAGAAGAAAGTATCAATAAACAAAACATGACTTTAAAAACATGTTTTTTAAGATTGATCAACATTTGGAACTAAACTTTTTTACAATTTTATTTAGTTTCTTCTTCTCCGAATGCCCACATTTGAAGATTGTCATCGGTAGGTGCATCTCCTATCAGAGCATTAAACTTTCCCTTTAATCGAAGTTGCTGTGCATAAATTGACAATGAAATTCTTTTCATGGAGGGTAGGGCAGTAGGAAACGAATTAATTAGTCTACTTGATTTTAAAAGCAATAAAAGATCAATGTCATATGCATTTCCAAGTTGTGATGGGGATCCTATTACCATGGTTAATCTTCCCCGGAATATCTCTTTAGATTCTCCCTTGTCAGGGACAATCAGCCCTTTGCCTTCGAGTGGAATGAACTTAAATCCCCCGTTACTTGTGCAATCAACAATTGCGGTATATTGTCCTTTGGTCGATAGATTCGATTGCTTTGATTTTATATTTAAATTCCCCTCGCCCCTTTTATAAATAAGTGCAGTTCCTTTAGTCAAAGCGATTTCTTTTTGTTTAATACCAACTATTGAATTGGAACCCAATCGAATTTGTAAGTCTTTGCTCGCTAGTTCACAAAGTGACTGTTCTTTCGTATGTAAAGAATCACCGTTTCTAAAGGTGGAATTTTGATCAAACCTTACTAGATTTGTACCTGTGTTTTCAACAGCAGGGAAAAGCCAGTTTGTTCCTAGTGAAAAGGTACATTCAAGATCATGTTGACTCCCTCCTTGAGCAAACAAAAATGCTCCCATGCAAAGCAAGGGAGCATTTATAATAAGAGTTTTAAAGTGCAATTTTCAGAATGTGGTGCTTAAACCTAAGCGCCAAGACCTGCGGTTCCTTTAATGAAGTCGTACGGTATTGCTCCTGCGTCTTTCGTGTCTCTTTTGGAAAAGCCACCAAATAAACTAAGGTTTAAGTCATTATCGAATGAATAATCTATTTTCAAATTAAGTGAGTGGATCAAATCTTCGCGACCATTGTTTTCATGAAGTGTATTACTTTTCGTATAGGTTTTGTAAGTGGCAGAATAGGAAGGTGAAATCAATGAAGTTCTCGTAAAATAATATTGAATCCCATATGAACCGATGACATCGAAAGAATCTAGGAAAGATCTAGACAGAACTTGGGTCAAGGGCATGTTCATCAGCGTCTGTGTCATGATAACCAATTGACATATTAAATATTCCTAAAATGTCCTTGTTGTGAGAGTATGTTTTTAGAATCACCTACATTTGGGTAAAACTCAGAATAAGTTTCTGTGTCCGTTGAGTCGTTGCTATCGGATGCATAACTCACTCCCAAACGGTAAGACCATCCGTTGCTGTGCTGGACATTAGCCATAATGTAGGCACTTGTAGATGTGTAGTCTAAGCCAATCTAAGTTACTTGCTAAGAATTCTGTCTTGGTGTAACTTACTCCTACATAGGGTGTTATTACAGCATCCTTTAATTCAATTTGTCCTAACCCTGCACCTAAATGGGCAGTGTTAGACCATACTGCGTCTTTTTGTGAGTTAAGTACGCTATTTTTTTGTGTCTGAGAGGGGATTGTCGTCATAATAAATCTTTGAATCAACTCCACCAAAAGCAGAAATATTTTCGGTCTTTAAGAAAATTGGTCGTTGTGCACCAGCATCGCTAGCATCGACATTTGCGTTAACTCCTTCAGCAGATGTTACTGCTGATGGGGGTTGATTACTTCTCTCTATGGTGGTGGGATCTACTTGAGCGAAGAGAATGCTGGGTGCTGTGGCAATTAAAGCCACTAAGTTTGATATATTAGTTTTCATTTTGATAAATTTTTTGTTGTTAGTTAAGGGATACAACTTAGAAGTTTATGACCTTAACTTTTGGTGTGCCGTTTGGATGGGTGCCGCCTGTTGCCCAGTTGCCATTCTTCCCTGCAAATGAATCTTGAGTAAGGATATCAGCTTCCGTGTTTTACATTAGTAAGGTTGACTCCTCCAACCATAGGAGAGGTAAATGTGTCGAAATGAAGAGTTCCGTTCTGACTTCTTAACACTACTTCTGATGTTTGTGGAAAATTGACATTTCTAAGGTTTAGAGTAATTGCTTCCATGTAAACATCATCCACACGACCATTGATGTTTAATCCATTAATTTGAATCAGATTCTGCGCGTACATGTAAACATTATCAGGATCTGAATTTTCACCTCCTGTTCCTACAGATATACTATTTCTTTGTGCTGTATCTGTTCCGATATGCAACTCATCCAATGTTCCGATTGCCAAGTTTCCTCCGACGCTCATGGCAACATTTATCAGTTTAATGGTATCCTGTGCTCCAATCGCAGCGTTTGCACCCGTGTATGTTAAATTAACAACATCTGGGTTACCAACATAATCAGCAGAATTAGCGGATGATTCCTCAGATCGAATGTAGAGGTCATCAGCTGCACCTAGAACAACAACTCCGTTTTCAGTTTTGTTGGAATTAGTTACTGTTAAATCACCTTTAATTGTCATGTCCTTTGCAGCACCAATCATTGCAATCCTACGAGTCTTACCGTCTGGCAGGACATCTGATGCATCGAGTGTTGCACCAGCTGTAAAAGTAATGTTCGAGCCGGTGCTTATTTTGATGTTAGATGTCGAGACCGAAGTTACTGTACTGCCAGTCACATCCTTACCAAGTGCACGAGCACCCAAATCCGTCAAGAACTGTTGATAATAACTTGTATCGGCTTGAGCAAATGTTCCTAATCCAATCGATTGATTAAACGCCACATACGAGCTACCAAGAACTGCATCGGCAAGGGCCGTACCATTTTCTCCCAAAGCACCGTATTGAGCAAGCAGGCGAACTAGTTCTGTATTGTAACCACTCGCAGCTAAACTTGATAGAGTTATGTCATCAGCAAGATCTTCATCATTTGTAACTGTTCTTGGAGTTAAAAGTAAGTTAGCAACCGTTACGGCTGATTCAAGTGCAGCCTGAAAACCAGTATAACGAGTACCCGGTAAGTTTGTTACTGATGTCGCTGCGTCTTGAACTTGAGAAGAACCATGTGCACTTTCAGCTGCATCGGTTAAGCTACCTCCAGAGACTTTAGAAGCAACATCATCACTTTCAGCGAGAGCTTGGCGTTGATCCGGGTCAAGCGCTATTGCTTCATCAATGTCTCCACCGTGGTGAGCGAGTGTAGCGATATGTGCACCGTCTTGGTGAACTTTAGTGAGATCAGTGCTTGTAGCAATTTTGTCAAGGTTTGCTAAGTCCTGAGCCCCCATGATTGCTAGATCAGTGGCACTAATATTACCTATTGCGGACAAAATGCTGGTAACATCATCACCTTTAGTTTTGTAAGAGTGAGCAATCTTTGCTTTGTGTCCAACACTGGTAACGGCTGCGATGTCGACTCCAGTTGCCAGTGTCGCCATGTGTGTGGGATCAAATTCTTTAAGAGAAGTAGTGAACTCCACTGTAATAGTTGTATGGATTGTGGTTACGATGGATGCAATGTCAACGCCTGCTCCGCCTGCATCGACATAAACGGAAGCCAGTTCTCCTTTGGTGGCGAAATGAGAAAGATCAGCAACTTGCAGACCGGAGGACATATCAGTACCGGCTGCCATCGTCGCCATGTGCGTTGGATCGAGCTTTGCGAGTGCTGTTGTGTGATCTTCATCGAGAGTTAGCGTGTACATTCGTTACGAAATCCGTAATTGCTGACACCACTTAGATCAGTGCCACCGGCTGAAACTTTAGCGAACTCCACGACGACTTCTGCTTTAGTAGCAAAGTGAGATAAGTTTAGTCGCAACATTAACACCAGTGGCAGTAAGGTCTGTCCCTGCTGCCATTGTTGCCATATGACTAGGGTCTAGATTTGCAAGTGCAGTTGTGTGATCCTCGTCTAAGTTAGAGTGAATATTGGTTACAAAAGTCCCAATATCAATTTTAGAAAAATCTATGTTTCCTGATGCGTCTATGGTTGCAGTACCGACAGAGACTTTCGCAAACTCAACTACGACCTCTGCTTTTGTTGCGAAGTGTTTTAGTTTACCTGCTACATCAACGCCCAGATGCAGTCAGATCAGTCCCGGTCGCCATAGTTGTCAAGTGGGAAGGGTCTAATTGTTGGAGTGCTGTCAAGTGGTCATCGTCTAAATTGGCGTGAATGTTTGTGGCAACTGTCGCTAAATCTATGCTTGCCAAGTCGAGATTTTCCTGATGCATCAGCTGTTGCCGCAGGTGCAGCGGCTTTTGCGAATTCAACCGTAACTTCTGCTTTGGTTGCAAACTTCTTAACCGACTGCTTCAGTGTTGATGCATCAAAGGATGTGGTCAGGTCGATACCAGTTGAGAAAGTGTCGACATGTGAGTTTTCTCCAGCGATTTGAGTGCAGTTACAAGCTGTCTCCGTCCAAGCTTGCGTGTAGGTGCTCAACCACGCTTGAAAGGTTCGTTGTGTCAATCGTGTCCGATACTTGTGCCAAGCATTGCCGATGTGACATCCACCCGTGCTAGCAAAGTTGTCCATATTGGCGTACATCCGTCTGATGCAAATGTTGTCATGTGGGTTGGGTCTAACTTACTCAGTGTACTCAGATGGTCTGTTGTTATCGTTGTCGCAATTGAGGTGACCACTCTTGTGAGAGTCAGCGGCACCGGTCATTGATCGCTCTTCTGCCGACTAAGACTGGCATCTGCAGCATTTGAGAATACCTCGACCAAACTTAACTAAGAGTTTTGAGTTGGGTCGCACGGGTTGCTGCGTCGCCTGAAAGTTGAGCGTTTAGGGTAGTTAATCCAGCGGAACCAAGTGCTGCTAAGGTTGCGGAGTCAATTCCAGTCGCCTGCGCCTGGATGATAGCATTACTCTCGATTGCACTAGGTGCAGACGGAGTAAATATAGAAGGTGATGTGAGTTGTTTCTCGATTTCTACATCTTCTTCGGCTTCCTCATTTTTTTCTGATTTAGTTTCTTGAGCGTTTGAGATCAACGCTGTGGAAATAATGAAAATAGCGTTAGATAAGAATAATTTTAGGTATTTAGACATGATTGATTATGGTTGGTTATTAAAGCAGATAATAGAATTTTAATATATTATGCAAGTCTAATTGGTTCGAAAATTGGTGCCGAGAGCGAGACTTGAACTCGCACATCCTTGCGGACACTAGAACCTGAATCTAGCGCGTCTACCAATTCCGCCACCTCGGCTAAACTAAGAATTATAAAATAAGAAAAGGTGGGTGATTGCGAACCAAAAAATAATTTCACGAAGTTTTTTTACCAAGACGGTATCAAAATTGGCTTCATTCGATTACCGTTGGGTTGCCTAGCTAAAAAGGGGTCGTTTTCTGGAATTTCTTCTGTGTCTAGTACATCGAATGGATCGAAAATATGGGTCATTCGTCTCGATACTGGAGATAATATTTTGTCAATTGGGGGATCTTTTGATTTTGGCAGGATGAAGGTTTCCATCGGATATCGCATGGTTTTGTAGCGATCAAGAATTGAACTTAAAGATTGGGAGTTTTCATTGGTTCTATTTGAAAAGCAAAAAACATCTGAGAAGTGAGCACAACCATCAATCCAGTCCAAAAGTTGATCCTTTGCGTCATTTAAATACTCTGAATTGATGAAAGTTATAATTCTTCCAATTTCTAATTCTTCCTCCTGGTCAACAAATTCCTGTAAGGATTCAAATTGGTCGGCTAGTTCAATTCGATTCGATAAAAATAAAAACCATTCATTAATATTCTCTTCTTCCAGGTTTTTAATTTTAAATCCATGGTCTATCCATTCCCAATGACTAAAAGGAAGTTCTGTGCTTTCTAATTCATGTGGGAAAAGGAAATGGGAACTAGGATTTTTATCTGTTGGGTTGATTGCGTGTGCAAGTGTTGACCTGCGATTAGAGTCGGGAGTACCAACAATAACATGGAGCACTCCTTTCATTTACTTTGAAATGAAAAGGAACGGCACTGTGCATGATGTCTCATGCGATGATCTATTAATACTAAAGCACTCATTGCTTCCACGATGGGGACGGCTCGAGGTAAGACACAGGGATCGTGTCTTCCTCTACCCATCAGTTGAGTTTCATTTCCTTTACCATCCACAGTATCTTGAACTTGAAGAACGGTGGCGGTAGGTTTGAATGCAATTCGAAAGTATATTTCTTCTCCATTGCTTATTCCCCCTTGTACTCCACCTGAACGGTTGGACTTGGTTCTTATTCCCTCATTACCACTTTCGAATGCATCGTTGTGCTCGGAACCTTTTAAAAAGGTTCCCGCAAAACCACTCCCCACCTCAAATCCTTTGGTTGCAGGCAGGGAAAGCATTGCTTTTCCGAGGTCCGCTTCCAAGCGGTCAAATACAGGGGATCCCCAACCGACTGGCAGTCCATTGATTCGACATAAAATAGAACCACCTACGGAATCACCTTCTTTTTTTGCCTTGAGTACGCAAGCTTCCATTTTTTCCGCGGTTTCTTGATGCGGGCAACGAGTCGGGGAAGATTCAATTTGATCTCGAGTGGGAATCTCTCTCAACATAGGAGATTGAATGTTATATATGCGTTCCACATAAGTAGAAATTTGAACTTGATCAAAACCAAGAATTTTTTGTGCGATTGCCCCTGCTGCAACGCGGGCAATTGTTTCACGAGCAGATGATCGCCCCCCTCCTTCGTGGTTTCGGAGACCGTATTTTGTTTGGTAGGTGAAATCGGCATGGGATGGGCGAAACTTCTCTTTCATTTCGTCATATGCTTGTGGTCTTGCATCTTTGTTTCGAACCAACATGGCAATCGGAGTGCCGAGAGTTTTTCCTTCAAATACACCGGATAAGATTTCAATCTTATCCGCCTCATCTCGAGGAGTAGTTAGCTTACTTTGACCAGGGCGTCTCCGGTCGAGGGCGGGTTGTATGTCGTCTAAGGACAATGGGAGTTGTGGAGGACATCCGTCCACAACCACACCTATACCACCTCCATGACTTTCTCCCCAGGAGGAGATACGAAAGAGTGAACCAAAAGAATTTCCCATTACCATATATCAAATTTATCGGGGAAAAAACGCAAAGCTAAAAGTATTGAATTTATTGTAGTTTTAAGTTGCCTTTTAATAATCAAATTAGTTTGCTAAAGCCTAGGTCGGGTCCCATGCGACGGCGATTGGATGAACTCCGTCAGGTCCGGAAGGAAGCAGCGGTAATCGCAATATCTGTGTGCTGTGGGGTGCCTGGCCTTTTTTGTGTTTTATTATCAATGTTAAAACCGAGTCGTTCAAAAAAAGTTTCGCTTGCGTGATCTTTTGGTTCACGGCAAGAAAGAGGGTGTAATATGTCAAAGAATGCGTATCAAGTAATAGCGAGAAGATGGCGCCCCAAACAATTCTCGGAATTGGTGGGGCAGGATCATGTGGTTCAAACATTAGGTAATGCGATTAAGATGGGTCGCATTGCCCATGCCTATTTATTTGTGGGGCCACGCGGTACGGGTAAGACAACATCGGCAAGGCTTTTTGCCAAATCACTGAATTGGGAGGATGGACCGACTCTTGAAGTTCCGGAAGATTCTGATATAGGAAATGCAATCATGGCCGGTCGTTGCTTGGATGTGATTGAGATTGATGGGGCATCAAACAACTCGGTGGATCAGGTTCGAGATTTACGGGATGAGTGCCAATACGCCCCTACTCAATGCCGGTTTAAAATCTATGTAATTGATGAGGTTCACATGCTCAGTCAACAAGCCTTTAATGCATTACTTAAGACTTTAGAGGAGCCCCCTTCGCATGTTAAATTCGTTTTTGCGACAACTGAGTCTCATAAAGTGCTTCCGACTATTGTTTCGCGTTGTCAACGTTTTGAATTTCGATCGATTCCCGCCCCTTTGATCGTTTCAAAGTTGGAGGAAATTTGTAAGGTCGAATCAATCGAAGTTGAACTGGAAGCCATCGAGGCAATTGCACGCATGGCAATGGGGGGAATGAGAGATGCACAAAGTATTCTCGATCAAATGATTTCCTTTTGCGGAAAAACAATTTCTCAGGCAGATGTGCTAGAAGTGTACGGACTTGCCTCTAAGGAAAGAATACAAATTCTTGCTCAATATGTGATTGATGGAGATTACAACTCGATCATTCAATACACCGATTCGTTTTCGACCGAGGGCTTAGATTTTTATCGTGCTTTGCTCGATCTATCGGATACATTTCGTGAATTATTACTGGACACACTTCGTTCAAAAGGAGAGACAGTCAATTGTTCGGCAGAGCAGTGTGTTCGTATTCTCGATTCCCTGCGTCAGGGCGAGGACTTGGTCCGCATGGGACTCTCGGAAAAAACGAATTTTGAGGTTACTCTTTTCCGTGCGGTTCAGTCGGGTCGGTCCCGTTCGATTGATCACGTCATTCGTAAAATCTCTGGCTTGATCCCGGAGGATGTAAAAAAAAAACCTAAATTAAATCAGGTTGAAAGTGCGTCTCAGTATAATGTGTCCACTGCTGAGCCTGTTGCGGAATTACCGAAACAAAGCATTGTTGGGGAAAGTACTTTAGTAGCACCTGGAGCAGGCGATTTAGAATTGAATGAAAGTGCCCCGCTATCTATGGGGGATACTCCAGATGGAGTGGTTCAAAAAGAGGAAGAGGTTGACAATGCATTTGAAACTGAAATTCCAGAACCGAGTAAAGAAAAACCAAGACAGATCGTGGATCGAGAAAAAATAGAGGAAAAGATCGCGGAATTACCGGATGGAATTAAGGATATCCTGAAAGATAAATTTCAAGCAGATTTTGTATCCATAGAAAAAATAGATGAGAGCAAGTTAATTTGAATTACAAACTGAAGGTTTTATTCCTGTTTATTTCGATCGATAAGCCAACCAAATTCATCTTCTTTAATCCAGCCCTTTTTCTTCCCGTCTTGACTTCTTGCTAAGAACCAATTCTTTCCATCCGCACTTTCATGCGTTCTAATCTTTCCCTCTTTTCCAAGATCTATAATTAGGCTTTGTCCTGGTAAAAGAGTTGTGTTTGCAGAATTTGTTTCTCCCGCGAAGCGTCTTAATGAAATATTCTTTGTTTGATTGGCTTCATTTTCTGTAGGTAGAATTGCAATACCTTCTCGAAGCAGTTCGGAATTTTGAATGTGAGAAAAGTGGGTTGCATACCCGGTGAGTCCGCCTGAAAAAATCCATCCAATCGTAAAATAGAAAAGTACAGCCCGGCTTGGATTGAAGAAAAATAAATAAATAAATACTAGAAAACCAAACCAGAAAACGACAGCGCACAGAACACACCAAAAGGAAAAAGTATCACTGGCAAAATAGGAGTGTGCAAAATCATTAGGCAGGGGAGGAGTTTTAGCCATTTCATAGGCAAATTGAAGGTTTATGGATAATTCCTTGTTAGTCGGTTCTAACAGTAATGCTTTTCGAAAGTGTAAAATGGCATGCCCCAATTGTTCCTTCTTAAAATAAAGATTTGCTAAATTTCCATGCAGGTTCGAAGAGTGGGATAGTTTTGCTGCCTGTAAGTAAAAATGAACCGCCTGGTCTAAGTCTCCAGATGCTTCTGCCCGTACGCCATCGTAAAACAAACGATCTTCCTCGCTCCCCATTAAAAGTGAAGAGAGAAAGCTAATCACAGCAAAAAGAGTTAAGACAATCCGCGGTTTCATTGAATTTTCTTTAACAGGTTATTAATATGCTTGTAAAGATCCTCCAGTGACTGTGGATCTTTCAAGGTTCCTGCGAATTCATGGTCGTCGCTTATTTCAAGAATCTTTTCAATTTCTGAGATTGTATCCTCTTCATTTGAACTGCTTTGAAGAAGGGTTGTAAGCTCGTTGCTTGATAAAGACGATGGATTGGGGTGTTTGTAAAAAGTACCGATTTCAAGTCGTAATCTTTCTCTGGTTGCCCGAAAAAACAGGGATGCATCATTAAATGTTATACTTTCTTTCATTTGCTTCTTTAAAATAGACTGCCTTTGACGAAAGAGGTCACGACCCGATTGTTTTCGCTTCCATCCATAAAACCCTAGACCAATGGCACAAAAAAGTGGAATGGACTGTAGAGACCAAAAAACTTGGGAATTGATTGCTGTTTTATGTTTTACATTTTGAAACCATTCCCCCGGTTCATTTTCAGTTTGAAATAAGTCGGTGGTAGAAACTGCAAAGTCGGATGTTTCAGTTTGCTGTTGAACAGGAGTGGGATCAACCCATGTTTCGCCAGGGTCGACTCGGAGTGGATGATTAATCGTTTTTGAAGTGAAATATTCTTCTCGTGCCGGGTCGAAATAGGAAAATGTAATGACCGGAATACTAATTAAACCTGGTTTTAAGGGGGTTAAAATATATTCAAATAATTGTTTTCCTTCGTGCATCGTAATCTCGTTTCCTTCGAATGAAAATGCGGGTGGTCCAATTTTGAAATTACTATTTGAATTGAGAACAGGTGCTGGCATTGCGGAAAAATTACCAGTACCCGTAATTTCAACTACTAAACGGATCGGATCTCCTAGTGAGACTCGATCAGAATCGGGAATTGATCGGCAGGAAAATTTTCCTATCGCTCCTCGGAAGGAGTCCGGTCTCTCAATCATGGGGAGTTCTCTTACCTCAATATTGACTAGGTCGGATTTAACAGTGAGGGATTCTTCCCGTCCAAATCCAAAAAAGGGATCATTGAAAAAAGGACTCGTGAAAGGAGAATTTCCACGTGATTTTACTCGCACCCTTATGGAAGTGTTAAATTGGATCTGTTGTTGTCCTGCGATGGCTGCAGTCAATCCTGTTGGCCATGAAAAAACGGTGTAAGTCTTACCGTATTTTGTTTGATTTCTTTTCTCTTGGGGTTGTCGAAGTTCAGTCAGAGAGAATGCATCTCCCTCCTTTTGGGGCGGTCTTTCGATTCTGCTTACTGGTAATCGATCCCAAATGAAAAGGTTTAACAGTCCGGAGACCGTCTCTCCTTCAAAAAGAAATTTCCGAGGGTTTATGAATTCTATAAAACTAGCCTGGCTCAAGTCTTCCTTTTGCCTTTCTTCTGCTTGCTGTTTAATTTTATCTTCTTGGTTTGCTGCAACCACCTTGATGGAACTGCCTGGGACCTGCAAGGTAGTTGAACCAACTTTTATGGTCCATGGGGGGATTGTATGAGTGCCGATTTTTTTTGGTTTTATTTGAAAGCTCATTTCTAAACGAACCGAAGGCACTCCATTAATAAAACTTGCAGAACGAAAAGTTTGTGGTGAGTTAGAAATTGAAATTCCAGGTATTTGAGGTAATGAACCTTGTGGGTTTTCCTGACTGCCATGGATAATAATTTTATAAACAGAATTATTTGCAATTGTGATGGAGGGGGGCTGGAAACTTGATTCTACTCGCAATTGTTGTCCATGAATTTCCTCTATGCCAGGCAGTAGAAGCGAAACAAATAAAATAATCCAAAGCTTGGATTGAGAACGACTAGATAATGTTGAACCGTTTTTTACCATGTGCTCAATAGTCCCTGCCGGATGTGATTGATTGAACGGCTTGAACTTCTTGCTCTAAGGGTTCGCTTTTCGATTCCATTTCCTGAAGCAGCCTTTCGTAAAGTGCATTCACTTCTTCTGGAGCTGGTTCATTTGAATTTTCGTTATCTTCTTCGCTTTCCGAGGGTGGAGGTGGAGTTGCAGGATTTTGTTGATCGGAGGAATTTTGATCTTCTTGGCTGTTATCTTGAATACCAAAATCTAAATTTTGTGAAACTGATTCAAAATCCACCCAAGTGAGGTAGGCTTTTCTTTCTTCAATTGGAAAGGTAATGTTTGCGTCTTGGTTTTCAGGTTGAATGCACAGGGAGTATTGTCCGGGAGGAACTGGGTGAATAAAAGTGCCATCTTGATTGGGTTCAAAAATAGTTTCGTTTTGATCCGGTTGAAAATTTCCGTTTTGGTCCAAAAATAACTTCGCGGAGGCAAAGCCTTTGTCTTCTGAATCTTTCTGCCCATTTCCATTTTCGTCTTTCCATATTTTTCCTTGTAGTGTGGGAGCTGCTCGATAGGGAAGGGCAATCAATTTTTCTCCTGGGTTTTCAAAATTAAGGAAATAGTTTTTTACTAATGCAGGGTTTTCCGGTGGTGGTGGAGGAGGGAGCATGGGTATCAAAAATGTACCTTTGGATTGGTTAGATTCTGAAAGTTGAGATCCTAATCGTAGTGAGGTAGGGTATCGATCTGAAATCCATTCGAACGAAAAAATCCCCAGGTCGTTACTTTCTACAGTGGGTTCAGTGGTTTGGTTGTGTTCACCATTTCCATCTTTATCCCAAAAGATAAATCCGCTTAGGTTCGGTTCATTCTTTTGTGGTTTTCCATCGCCATTCAAATCGCGCCAAATTTTTCCAGAAATTTTACAGATCAGCGCATTAATTCGCTCTGAAATTTGTTGGTTGAGGGTCGCCAAGTTTTGAACGGCTTTTTCATTTCCGTCAATTTGTGATGAGGAAACATAATGCTGTTTTGATTTCTCCCATGCTTTTCTTGCTTCCATTACATTCCGTTGGTCGAGGAATTGATTGGCCTTCTGATAAAATATATTTCCCAAGGTATTCAGTGCCATGGCTTGGAGTGATGGATTGTCCAGGTTTGCGTCGAGGGCTTTTTCTAATGAAAGTTCCGATTCCTGTAATAAGCCCGCATCTAAATAAGCTAAACCTGCATTAAGGAACAACCGAGGATCGATCTCTGATTCACGTGTAATACTCGCGTTTATTTCAGCTTCAAAAAATTCCGCAGCAACTTTTGGTTTTCCCTCCTTAAGCGCTTCTTCCGCTCGCTTTATGTTATCTTGTTGAAGGCAACCGGTAAAAAAGCAAATCAGTATAACAATACATTGATTAGCGGTAACGATGAGTTTTCTCGAGTTGTTGGAGGTTAGCATTTCTAAGCATAGCAGGCAAAGTCCGATCATAATGAACATTTGAAAGCGATCAATAGGTAACTCGGTGGAGAGATGTTCCCGTTTTTTTTGCTGACCAATGGATTGTAGAATACCTAATACCTTCGCCAAGCCCTCTCCCGTTGGTCCTAGAGAAAAATAACTCCCTTCGGTTGCTTCTGCTATGGCCCGCAGGGATGTTGCGTCCATCTTGCTGATTACTGTCTTTCCTTGTGGGTCCCGAAGAAAGTTTCTTGGTGCCTGTCCGATTGGATCCATCGGAATACGGGCGCCTTCTTTTGCACCAATACCAATAGTGAAAATTCTCACTCCGTTTTGTGCCGCTTCTTTTGCTTGCTTCAACCCTTTTCCTTCAAGGTCTTCGCCGTCAGATAGTAAAATAAGAAAACGATCGGTATCATCTTTGGAAAATGAATGAATTGCTTCTTCAATTGGTCGGGATAAATCAGTCCCGTGTCTCTTGATTATGCCTACCTCTAAATCGTTTAATGTTTTTATAAATGCTTGATGGTCGAGAGTCAAAGGGCATTGGAGAAAGGCCGAACCTGAAAAGGCAATTAAGCCAAGTCGATCTCCTGTTACCCGGTCTAAAAGATTAGAAATACTAAGCTTTACTCGTTCTAATCGATTGGGCGTAACATCTCTTGCCAGCATGCTTTTCGATACATCCAATGCGATCAAGATATCAATGCCAGTAGGATTCGACTTTCTCTTTTCTACTCCCCATTGTGGTCTGGCAAGTCCGATAAAGAGAAAGGCAATGGCAAGTAAAAGTAAGCCAAATTTAAAAACTTGTTGCTTGGTTGACCACCCGGGGACTAACTTTGGAAGCAACTCAGAGGAGGTTAAAAGTTTGAGTCTTTTTTGTTTCGCTTTTTGAGAATACCGATACAGAACGCAAAGGAGGAGGAGAATGACAACTCCTAAATACACAATTTTTTCATCCGCGAATAAATTCATGGAATTCGGAGGAAAATGGTTCGTTTTAATAAAATTTCAAGTAATAAAAAGAAAATAGAGAGTGTGAGAGGCCATTGAAAAAGCTCCTCGTAGAGAGCATTAATATTTAATTCAACTTCAGTTTTTTCGAGTCGGTCAATTTCGTCGTAAATTGAAGATAGTTCGCTTTTATTTTTGGCTTCGTAAAACCGGGCATTCGTTTTAGCCGATATCTTTTGCAAGATTTCTTTATCGACCGGGTAATCGGCAACCTGGACTACAGGCTTTCCATTTGTATACCTCATTAGATCGCGCGAGCGTTGGTCAAAAAGATAAGTTCTCGTCCTGCTCGCACTACCAATTGCAATAGTGTAAATACTGATATCATCATTTCTTGCTCCCTCAGCATAAATGAGTGGGCTATGCGGAGGAGGAGGTTCATCTTTTCCATCGGTTAACAAAATTAGAATTTTTGATTTTGACTGAAGCGTACGCAGGCGATTGATACCTTCCGCCAATGCCGATCCAATATTGGTACCTGTTTGGTGAGTCAGACCCACCCTTAAACGATCGATGTTTTTCTGTAAATGCTCGCTGTCTAATGTAAGAGCACTGACAAGATATGGATTAACAGAAAAAGCAACTAATCCAATTCGGTCATTTTTTCTCTTATTTACAAAATCCTTAATCACTTCTTTTACTACATCTAATCGAGTAACTTCATTTTGTTCATTTTCGCTCATGTCTAAGGCTAACATGGAAGCGGAGAGATCAATCGCTAGGACAATATCCACTCCACTGGATACGAGGGAGCTGGTACTTCTATCAAACTGCGGTTTTGAAAGTGTGACGGCGAGGCAGGAGAGGGATCCAATTCTCAGAAATGGGATAATTATTCTTGAGTAGTCAGATTGGGGGAGATGGCTTGCATTGATTCGAGAGAGTGTAGCAAAAAGTAAGGATGAATTCTTTCGCTTCGTTTTAGTCTGTGCCCAAAAAATAAGAGGAATGAGTAATAGCAGCAGTAGCCAAAGCGGTTCGGCTAGTGAAATTTTATGCCATTCCTGAAAATATTCCATTAAATTTATGATTGAACGGGATGAGCAATTTTTTCTTTTTCTAGCATTTTGGCATGAGTGTCCTTAACAAAATGGAGTGCGGTATCAAGCAGGAGTGACATTTGGCCATCATCCGTTTTTTCTTTTGAATATTTGATTTGGTCACCTTGGTCGATAAACTCACGAAGGCTTTGATCATATCGATTCTTGAAAAAACTATGCGACGCAATTTCTTTCATGAATTCCTCCCCGGTTAACTCCATAGCAGGGACTTTAAATACTCTTTCTACATAAATCCTCAGGATTTCAGAAAGACGAAATACAAATGGCTTGGCACTTAATGGCGGACGTTGCGACTGCAGGGTTTCAATACATGAAAGTGCCTCCTCAAATGGGTCGATTGGTTCCGGTTCATTAAGGTCTGTTTTCATTTTTTTCTTCTTCTTTAAAACAATCAAAATTAAAGCAACAAGGAGCAAAAAAATAAAGACAACAGAGATCGGCAAAGCATTTTCTTCAAGTAATTGACCGAATGTTTTAAATATTGGAATGGGAGAATCCTGTTCTCGATTTTGCTCTAATAAATAGCCTTTATTCAATAACAAGGATAGGGAATTAATCATCATCTCTTTATTCTATTTCCTCGGGTGTTAAAAAACTCTTGGAGTGTCTTCGCATAGTCGGAGGAAGTGGAAAATTCAAAATTATCGATTCCTCTTCTTCGTAACTGGCGGGCAAATGATTCTTGGATGTCTTTTGTGTGGGTTTTGTACTGCGATTGGAATCTTTTGTCTGAGGTATTAATCAGTTTTGTTTCCCCTGTTTCAGAATCTTCAAAAATAACCCGGCCGACAGATGGTAACTCTTTTTCCATTGAATCGTGAACTTGGCAGCAGACCAGGTCATGTTTTCTACGAGTAGTTGCTAGTTCTTTGAGGAATAAATCTTCCCTTGTTTCTTCTTCGGAGTCATATTCTGGAATAATAAAATCGGACATAAGAAAAACCACAGCTCTTCTTCGCATTACCCGATTGAGGAAACGGAGGCCTTCATTTAAATCTGTACCACTTCCATGATTTTGGTGGAACAGTATTTCACGCAATACTCGAAGTACATGTTTTTGTCCTTTTGCAGGGGGCAGGAATTTTTCAACTTGATCGGAAAATAGTAGCAATCCAACTTTATCTCCATTTCGGTTTGCAGAAAAAGCTAAGAGAGCACCCAGTTCCGCTAATTTATCTCTCTTACTTCTATGAGTGGAACCCCATTGGGTACTCTTACTTATATCAATGGCAAGGAGGATAGTTAATTCTCGCTCTTCACGGTACTGCTTGACGAAGGGAAAACCCATTTTTGCAGTCACATTCCAATCAATAGATCGTACCTCGTCTCCAGGTTGATATTCTCTCACTTCTTCAAAGTCGATACCTTGGCCTTTAAACGCACTGTGGTAGGATCCCGCTAATGCCTCAGAAACCAGTCGATTAGAGCGAATTTCAATTTGCCTTACCTTACGAAGTATTTCCCGGGTAAACTCCTGATCGGGTTCCTCCATGATATTAATTTAAAATTGAGCAGAAAAAATAAAAATAAAGATCAAGGAACAGGGACTGTTTCAAAAATCTTTTTAATGATGTCGTCACTGGACACATTTTCCGCCTCGGCTTCATAACTTATAATGACCCGATGTCGCAGTACATCTAACCCGATATCTTTAATATCTTGTGGGGTAACAAAACTGCGCCCCTGCATAAATGCTGCTGCTTTGGATGCAAGAGCCAAACTTATCGTTGCCCGGGGCGATGCTCCAAAACGAATAAAAGCACTGAGTTCTGAAGCTCCATATTTTTCAGGATTCCGTGTGGCAAGTACAACATCTACCAAATACCCTTTTAACTTTTCATCCAAATATATACTGTCAATCAGGGTTCTTGAGCGAAAAATCGTCTCCGCATCTACCACTGGACTGACTTCATGCTCCACGCTTACATTCGCATTCGAGTCCAGAATTTTTAACTCTTCTTCTCTGTCCGGATAATCAACCAATAATTTAAGCATGAATCGATCCATTTGAGCTTCCGGTAACGGGTAGGTGCCTTCCTGATCGATCGGATTCTCTGTCGCCAAGAACTAGAAATGGCTTGGGCAGCATAAATGTTTCATCCCCGATCGTTACTTGTCTTTCTTGCATTCCTTCGAGGAGAGCACTCTGGACTTTCGCAGGAGCCCGGTTAATTTCATCGGCTAACAGTAAGTTTGTAAATATAGGACCTTTTTTCGTAGTGAATTCCCCCTTGTTGGGGCTATATATAAGGGTTCCCACAACATCAGCGGGTAGCAGATCGGGTGTAAATTGAATTCTTTTGAACTCCGCTTTCATACACTTGGCTAAAGTTTTAACTGCTAAAGTTTTCGCGAGACCAGGTACTCCCTCGAGCAGTACATGACCATTAGCAAGCAGACCAATAATAAGACGATCGACAAGGTATTTTTGGCCAACAATAACCTTTCCCATCTCTTGCCTCAGCAGTTCTACCCATGATGCTTCATTGCGGATGCGCTCTTGTTCTTCTGGAGCGGGAGGTTGCACGATATTTTCAGATTGATTGATTGTCATAATTGGAAATGATTCAAAATGTAAGCGTCAGTAATAGTTTTTTTTGTCCAAAATAAATAAACATAAACCAAAGTTGTAATGTTTTTCGTCTTGCTCAACTTGCCAAATCAAAATTCATTTTAACTGACTTATTGAACTAATCAACTAATAATACTTATCTATGTTTAAATTAAGCAAAGAATCAAAAATAACTTTCCTCGGGTTACTTATTATTCCAATTATTTGGATCATCGTGAACCACTTTGGTCTGATAGATAGTTGGAAGACCAAATCGATTGATTTAAGATTAAGCTCAGTCATACCAGGTTCTCGGGGAGAGATTTCTCACCAGAGTGCTGCACCAGAAGAAATTGAAATAGAGGGTAATCAAACAATTCCCAAAGTTCCTAAGATCGTTTATGTTAATTTTGATGCAGCGACATTAGCAATGGACGATGTGGGGGAAAGACCTTGGGATCGTGCTTTTTTTCGAGATATGTCAATGGCTTTAATGAAAAAAGGAGGTGCAAGAGTTTTGGCTTTTGATTTTGGTTTCACACCCAAGAGTATGTCTAAGATGGTCCCTATGGAAAATTCATATCGAAGTGACTCTGCTATGGGAGAATTAATAAAAGCTTATCCCGATCAGGTAGTACTAGGTTGTTTATATTCCGGCGTGCCCACTTCATTTGTAAAAATAACTGGGGCAAGTGCGTTTCCCCCATTATTCAAAGATGGTTATTCGCATGAATCTGCAATGAGGAGTAGTAAGTTTAACTACCCTGAATCACCGACATACCCACTCCAGAATTATCTTAATGGTCGTTACATGGGACGGACTGGTTCATTTACCGTTCCTCCTTATCGGTATGGTTTTCCTGGTGAGAACAAACCAGCAGTTGATAATATTCCCAGATGGGTGCCATTATGGTTTCCTGGAGGTGGGAAGGCACATGCATATAATTTGCTGGGGGGAAAGCAAAGCAAACTTCCTTTCGAAATGTTGGGAGAAAACAAAGAGGAGTATTCTGCACTGCAAACCGAATTAAAAATCTTATCAGTTCAAAAAAGCGAAGTTCTGAAACAATTAGATCCTTTCAAACCTAAAATCAGTAAACAAGTCGAAAAAATAAAATTGGCTAAGAAAAACTACAATTTATTGATCGCAGACCTGAGTATCTACCAAGAACTTTCAGACAGTGTGAAGAATTTTTCTTCAACATTGAAAGCAAACCCTGCATTGAGTGCTGTGATTCAACCGCAAATAGATTCTCGACAAGAAAAAATAAATGAATTTTTCCAAAGCCTATTAGCTCGAAGGAGTTCAGGTGAAATGAGTCAAAATGAAATTGTAGAAATAGAAGAGCAAATAAAGGAATTAGAAAGAGTAATACTAAACCTAGAAAGTACACTTTCTGCCAATCCCTCGATTTCTGGAATTATTCAACCGCAAATTGATTTGAAAAATAATGAAGTTCTGAGCCTTAGGCAAAGTTTGCCGACTCGGAGCTTTAATTTTAAAAAAGCAAGAGCAGAGCTTAAAAATCAAAATGACGTACTCACGAATTTAAAAACCGCGTTAGAAGCAAATCCGGTTCTATCAACTGTTTTGAAACCACAAATTGATGCGAAAGAAAATGAGATAAAAGCCATCAGTGAAGAAATATCAGCTGCAAATGAATCTTCGATTACTGTTATGTCCTCCAAAGAACAGAATCAAATGATTAATAGATTGAAAATTGAAGTGAAGGAAAAATCTGAGCACTTAGAATCCCTCGCAATTGACTTGAATGCAACATCCACTGAGATGAACAGCTTACAAGAAAAGTTTGATCATTTAAGTTCGATTGAATCAATAAAGCGAGTCAGGATTAATAGGATTGAGGGAAAAGCTTCTACAGAATTAGTTGAGACCAATAGTACACTTCGCCTCGTATATACAAGAGCATTGGGAGATGAAGGGATAGGTGAGTTAGTTGATTCATTTCCCAATGAGTTACCTTTACTGAGAAATCGACCTGTTTATACACTGGGAGTAGAGTCCCTGCTCGCTTACTATGGTTTGGACCACCAGCATGTCAAAATATCGGAAGATAATCTACGGTTTACAATAATTGGTCGAGATGGCACGCCTATCATTGATGCCCCCCTTGAAGAAAAGCAGTTTTTAGAGGTTAATTGGTTTTCTGGTTGGTCCGAGAAATTACCTGAGAAAATTTTAGTTATGGAGGCCAAAAGGGCATATGGAGATGACGATTTTGATCAATATTTATCACTTGTGCCTAAAATCTTGAAAATTTTCTTGAGTAAATTAAAAGACATCGAACTGCCCGAGGACCCAAGTAACTACCCTGACCTGATGTCAACCATTGGAATTGAGGAAGTGGAAGTGCAGATTGCAAGAAAGCTTTTGGCAAAACAAATACCAGTTAATGAAATTCCTCCCTTTGATGATTTTATGTCGGTGATCGAGGCGATTTCATATTACTTCATTCCAACCTCACTTGAATCCCAATATAACCCAATGTGTGGAATGCGAGATGTAATTCAAAATAGTAGATTTTTAGAACAAGTTAAATCATCGATGCTGTCTATTGAAGAACAAATCGAAAAATTGGAAGGCCCAACTGTCCTAGGGGCAATTTCTAATGCTTTAAAGCAAAACCCTAAGAATCAAAAACTATTGAACCAAAAAAATCAGGTAGAAGAGGCCATTGTAACTAACAAAACGAATCTTGCGATCCAGCAGGAAGAACTTCTAAGGATTCAAGATTTCTTTTCACGTTTTAATAATGCGATCGTCTTAATTGGGCCAGAGGAAGCTACTTTTCAAGACTTAGCTCCCACGCCATTTGATAAATCTTCCGCACCAAAAGTGGGAGTTCATGGTAATTTGATCAAAACCCTCACATCTGGACTTTATATTAAAAGACTGGGCAAGGAGATTGACCATGCCGCTACTTTAGGCGTGTGTTTAATTATGGCATTTCTTGCTGTTTGTCAGGGAAGTCGTTCCAGCATCGTTGGCATTGTACTACTTCTTGGCTATATATTTTTTGGTTTTGTAACTTTTTCAAATTCACACGTTGTTTGGCCAATTACGGCTCCCGCCTGTGCTGGGATTAGCACCTCTTTTATCGGCTTGGCTATTATGGTAGTTATTGAACAAAAAGCAAAGGGCAGGCTCAAGGGTATGTTTGGGAGTTATGTTTCTTCTGAGTTAGTGGACCAAATGGTCGAATCTGGAGAGGAACCTTCCTTAGGGGGCCAAGAAACTGCAATAACTGCATTTTTTAGCGATGTTCAGGCTTTCTCTAGCTTTTCTGAACTTCTTAGTCCTACCGGCTTGGTTGATTTAATGAATGAATATCTAACTGCTATGACAAACATATTGCAGGAGGAACGGGGTACATTAGATAAATATATTGGTGATGCTATCGTGGCAATGTATGGAGCTCCGATTCCAATGAAAGATCATGCTTACCAATCAGTGAAAACTGCAATTTTGATGCAACAGGAACAAATTAAGTTACGTGAGAAATGGTCCTACGAAGAAGATAAATGGGGTAAATGCCATGGACTAGTTTCAAAAATGCAGACTCGCATAGGCTGCAATACGGGAACTGCAACTGTTGGTAATATGGGTGCGTTGGATCGATTTAACTATACTATGATGGGTGACATGGTTAACTTAGCTGCTCGTTGTGAAAGTGGTGCAAAAGCCTACGGTGCGTACATCATGATTACTGAAGAAACTAAACTTGCCTCTGAAAAAACACGGGATGATATTGCATTTCGTTATTTGGATAGAATAGTAGTTAAAGGTAGAAAACAACCGGTTGCGATGTTTGAACCTACTGGTTTCATGTCTGAGCTCACACAAGAAACCCAAGATTGCCTTGATTGCTTCAAGCAAGGAATTGATAAATACTTACTACAGGATTGGGATGGTGCATTGGGCATGTTTGAAAAGGCAAAGACTCTGGAGCCCAATAAACCTGGAGTTACTCCTGGAGTCGCCGATAATCCCTCTATTATTTTGATCGACCGTTGCAATATAATGAAAGAAAATCCTCCTGGTAGCGATTGGGATGGAGTCTATGTAATGACTTCGAAGTAGATCGTTATTTCTTCCACTTTATATTGCACCCGAGGCTCGGTATTTGATTTTCGGAAGGTTTTTCTCCTGCAATCATTCGATTTACTGCGTTTATCAAATCTTCCCCGCTTACCTCGATTTGCCCACCCGGTCTTGAACTGTCATACTGCCCCCGATAAACAAGTTTTTGGTGCTCGTTAAATAAAAAGAAGTCAGGAGTACAGGTAGCTTTAAAAGCTCGGGCCACATGTTGAGTTTCATCAAAGAGATAAGGGAAATCAAAGTTAAATTCTAAAGTTTCTTCAGACATTTTCTCTGGCGAATCAGCCGGGTATTCAATCGTGTCATTTGAAGAAATCGCATAGACCTTTATTCCTTGGTTTGACCAGTTATTAAAAACCCTAGGGAAGTGTTTTTTAAGATGAATTACGAACGGGCAGTGATTGCAAATGAACGCAAAGAGAAATCCTTTACCAGTAGTTGAAGGAGAGAAAGTAACGGTCCTTCTAGAGTTAGTATCAAATAATTTAAAAGAAGATGCTTTTGTACCCAATTTGAGCATTGAAGATTGCGTTGCGACCATGAGGATATGAATTGTTTGATTTTATTTTAAGCGGGCGAGGTTTTGTTTTTTTGTGAAATATGCTTGGAGAATATCTCTTGCAACTGGAGTTGCGGTGAGTCCACCTTGTATGTGGTCCTGCGGTATTATACCTTCAATTAATACAGCGATTGCGACTTCTGGGTTTTGAACGGGGGCAAACCCAATAAACCAAGCGAGGTTCAATTGCATGTTATGGTTGCGCCATTGTGCTGTTCCCGTTTTTCCTGCGATGTCTATGCCTTCAATCCTGCATCTTTTTGCCGTTCCTTTAACTGTAGCATCATGCATGCCTCCGATAATGGCTAACATGTTTTTTGGGGATAACCCAATCGGTTCAGCAGGAGGATCATCTGATTTTTCTCGGGGAGATTTTACAAGCTTTGGTTGGAAATTTTTATTTTGATTTGCAAGTGCCGCTGCAAAACATGCCATTTGCAAAGGGCTTTGCCTTAATCCACCTTGTCCAATGGCAACATTAAAAGTATCTTCTAGTGCCCACTTTTCCCCAACTCGTTTCCTTTTCCACTCTGGATCAGGGACATTGGGCGAATTTCGCAATCGTGGGAGTTTGATATTGGGCGATTGATTCATGCCAAAAGATCTAGCTTCTGAGATAAGAAGTTTTTCACCGAGTCGCTCGGCCAGTTGAAAGAAGTAAACATTACAACTTTGAGCTTCAGCACTCCGTAAATTCATTTCTCCATGTCGACCAGGATAACAATGACACTCCATTCCCTTGTAAATACCTTCGCAGATTAATTTCTCTTCAGGTTCGACTACGTTTGCTCGCAGTGCTGCCACTGCAGTTACTAGTTTGAATGGGGATGCCGGGCTATACCCTGGGTGCCAAGCCCTAGGTAACCACGCTTCCTTGCGCTCAATTTGATCGTAGGTAGTTTGTGAGATGCTTGGAGATAGATCCTGTAAGTTATAATTTGGTTTGCTCGCTAAGGCTAAAATTTCTCCTGTTTTGACATCCAGTAACACTGCTGCACCAGGAGGGGGAGGAGGGGGGGAAATGATATATTTTTCGGGTACTTCTTTAGATCTATCCAGAACTCCTTTTGAGTATAATATTCGTAATAAATGATCGGCATCTTTTTCAGTGCCCTTGAAACCAGCTACTGTAGATGCTTCCTTACCGCCTAGAGGAAATGGGGCATCTTTAAATGCGGTGAGTAGTAATTCAGGGCTAATTTCATTTTCATTCTTGTTAAGTAATTCTTTTAATGTTCTTTTTTCAATTGTTTTTTTCCAAAACTTATCAGGTAGAATTCTATGTGCACTAACTCTTTGAGACATGTTTTCGAGTGATGATTCAGTAATTTTTTGAATATCTAGATCAATTGTTAATTGAATAGATTTACCTTTTTCAGATGCTTTATGTTCAATTTGGTCAAACCTTAGCCCCATTGGGTTGATTCTCCAAATATCTCCTCCATCCTTACCTCTAAGATGATTATCGTATGATTTTTCAATTCCTGACTTTCCTTTTTTTCCTTTCATTTGAAAAGTGGCCAAGCCCTCGCCGGAAAGTCCTTCCGAATTTGCTTCGTAACCACTTCCCACATACCCCAATACATGCGAAGCAAGTGAGCCCTGAGGATAATGTCTGACCGACTCAACTTGGACTTGTACTGCTGAACTTGGAGAGAAATCTTCTATAATAGAGGCATATTCAGATGAGCTTAAATTAGGAACAAGTGTCATTGGCAGTACCAGTCTCCGATTCCAATGATTCTTAAATTTAGTTAATGGAAGTTCTTCATTTCTTGTATAAAGAAGATTAATTTTATCAAGATAGCTAGTTACTACTGAGTAGCGAGCTTCCCAACTTAAAGCAATGCTGCTCGTTCTGAATTCGGGTAGAAGGTCGAGATTTGGATTCTTACTTTGAAATATTGTGTTGAATAAATTATAATTAGATTTCGGAGTCTTAATTTGTGTTGCAGGATAAGGGAGGTATTTTTTACCAAAATGAGAATAAAAGCAGGTTGAAAAGAGCCCAGCCACATTAATATTAATTTTATCACCTACATTTTCTGTTCTAAATGTTTTATCGAGTTCCTTGTTACAATATTCAACCTCACATGACCATTTTCCGTTTTTTTCTTCTTTGACCGTAAGTCTTTTATTCTGCCAATATATTCTACTGTTAGATAAGTTCCCATTGTTTTTTTCACCTGATAAAAGTATAAATCTTTTTTTGACATGGTTTTCTTGAAAGCAAAGATGAAGTAATTTATTAATATCTAATTCTTCAATATTGAGTAGTTCATTTCTTATTTTAAAAGCTGTTTTTTTCAGAAAAACTTTTTTTTCCCAAATTTCATTTTTTAATCTATCTAAATGTATGACAGCAGAAAATTGTGCCTTATTTCCAATTAGTAACCTGCCATCACGGTCAAATACATCTCCTCTTGCACCAGGATGTAGTATCCTTCTTTGTCCCTGCTTTCTTTCTTTATCCTCGAAATCTTCAGACTCAATGAATTGAAGTTTTGTTAAAAAGATAAATAAAGTTAAGAATAACATAGAATAAAAAATTCTAAACACATGATATCTTCTATTTTCGGAGTGATGTTTTTCTGCAAGGTTCACAGTTCGTCTTCCTTAATTACATTCTTTCCTGAAACTTTTTCAATTACTATAATTGTAAATTCTAACAACCAAAAGCAGAGAGGGATTAGTAGGATAGAGGACAATATTAGATCAGTTATTAATCGAGTAAAGTTGAATTTATTAAAGGATAAATCCTGTATAAATAATACTGCTAATAAAAAAAATGCTGTCCCCATATTCGTTATTACTTGAAATAGAACAGATCTCCATGGTCTGTTATTACTCGTGTTTTTCAACCATCTTTTTCCTGCTAGGCATAATAGTGGAAGCGTGAAACCGAGAAAGCCAAATGGTGTATGATAAACAGAATCTAAGAATAATCCTATAATCGTACATCCTAATATGCCCTGCCACCAATTAAGTAAAATGCTGGAAGATAAAAAAAATAGTCCGGGTAAAAATATAGATATTCCCCATCGAGAAAGTTCTGAATTTACTAGAGAAATTAGACTTAATACAAAAATGTTTATTAGTAACAAAATAAAAAATGGGATGTTCCTATTTTTCATTGATATTAATTTTCTAGTTCGCTAAGGACGGCCACTTCAAGAACCTCAGTTATCTTTTTATTGATAATTACTTTTCCCATTTTAAATAATCCATTATTATCTCCTTCTAGTTCATATACTACCCCGATTGGAATGCCTTTGGGGAAATTCCCCCCCAGTGATGATGTGACTAGTTTTAGTGGGTTTTTTTTCGAGGTTTTTATATCATGGGGCACATCCATTACTAAACCGTGTGCCTGACCACCCACATTGATACCATTACCCTGGTAGGTAACGGGTCTGTTATCCTTTTCAAAATGAGCAACAATTCTAAAATTCGGATTTGTGATCAATTCTATTTCCGACGATCTTGAATCTACATGAATGATTCTTCCCAATGCTCCTTCATCGAAAAGTACTCCATCTCCTAAACTGATACTTTCATTGAGCCCTTTGCGAATTGTCATTTGTTGCCACCACCCGTTCATTTTTCTAATTGTTACTCGGGCGTTCACAGATCTAAATCTTTTGCTTGGATCTAATTTTATTGTTTTGTTTAACTGAGATATTGTTTTTTCGAGTGATTGTAGCCTCTTTATTTCTGACATTAACTCACCTTCTCGAAATTGTTTAAACTTTATATCGGCTTCAAGCCTTGATAAATCTTTTCCTTTGCTAATTAAAGTTTTTTTGGAATCAGACAAATGTCCCCAATAATTTGTTAAATCATCGAGTCTTGAAGCCAGGTCCCATATGGGTGCTTGGAACTCTCTAAACGCCGTTTGAGTGAAAATCTTAACGCTTGCTGGAAGAAGCCACCAACAAATTACAAAAAAACCTAAATATATAAATGGATGGGACTTTCGCCTTTCTGACTTCTTGGACAAGCTTGTAATTTACTGTGTTACTAATCTGTCCACTTGGTCGCGTGTCAATGTCCCTAAGAGATCGAGGAATTTACCAGTCCCATTGGCAACACAGCAAAGCGGGTCTTCTGCTTGTATTACGGTTAATCCAGTCGCATCACTTATCACTTGATCAAGGCCACGAATTAATGCTCCTCCGCCTGCTAGAACTATTCCACGGTCAATAAGGTCAGCGGAGTGCTCAGGTTGGCATCTATCTAGTGCATTTTTGACCAAGTCTACGATCTGAGTAACTACTTCTTTTAATGCTTCTTCTCGAATTTCTTGGGATGTTATATGTTTTGTAACTGGTAGACCAGCTGTCGCATCTCGACCTCTTACATCCATGCTAATTTCTCCATTCACAATGGGAGCTGCGGAGCCTACATTAAATTTTATTTCTTCTGCAGTTCTTTCCCCAATTAAAAGTCCATATGCCTTTTTCATGTAAGCAATAATTGCTTCATCAAGTTCGTCTCCCCCCACTCTTATACTTCTTTGAAAAGAGACACCTGAAATTGAAATAATCGCTACCTCTGTAGTTCCTCCGCCAATATCAACAATCATATTGGCATATTCTTCGTGTATCGGTAATCCCGCACCAATTGAAGCTGCCATTGGTTCACCAAGTAATAGTACTTCTCTAGCGCCAGCTCTTATTGCGGAGTCTTTAACTGCTCGTTTCTCAACCGCTGTGATGCCCGAAGGAACCGCAATGACAACACGGGGGGGCACTAACTTTCTTTTATCTACCTTTTCAATGAAATATCGAAGCATTGCTTCTGAAATTTCGAAGTCTGCAATTACTCCATCTTTCATTGGGCGGAGTGCCTCAATTGTTCCGGGAGTACGCCCTAGCATTTTTTTTGCATCTGATCCAACAGCACAAACCTTTTTACTAGTTTTATATCTTGCAACCACACTTGGTTCTCTAAGTACGATACCTCTATCCTTTACGAACACCAATGTGTTAGCTGTGCCAAGATCAATTCCAATGTCATTGGATAAAAAGCCGAATAAATTACCTATCATGTATGGATAATACTTTACTACTTTTGATTAATTTATTGCAACAATCAAAGAGAGTCAGCAATTAATTTTGATATTGTGAAGTTTTTCTCTTGGCTAGGTAGATAAGAAAAATTCCACCTATTGCTAGAAAAATGGAATAAAATTGGCCCCTAGACATTCCTAAAATCAATGAGGCGTCTGGTTCTCTAAACAATTCATTGGTAATTCTTCCTACCGAATAAAGAAATAGAAATTCCCCCGTTAAATGGCCTGGGCACTTTTTGGTTATATCAGTTTTCCAAAATCGCCATTGAACATAAATAAATGGAATCAGACCCTCCAATAGTGCCGCATATATTTGAGACGGATGCCTTGCTACTCCAATTATAAAGTCAGGTGCTTTTGGAAATAGAACGCCAAAGGAAATCTCTGTGGTTTTACCCCATAGTTCTCCGTTAATGAAATTAGCTATTCTTCCAAAAAAAATACCCGGAGGCACGATACTTACAATTAAATCACCAATGGGAAAAGGAGATTGTTTTGAGTGCCTAGCGTACCACAGTGTAGCAATACATACCCCAACGAATCCTCCATGACTAGCCATTCCGCCTTCCCAAACTCTGAGTATTATAAGAGGGTCTTCTATTAGTTTTGATCCCTGATATAGAATCGCATAACCAACTCGACCACCAATTAGAACGCCGAGGATTTGAAAAGTCATCAGGTTCATGATTTGCTCTGGGTCATAGGGACTACGTCCACGTTTCCAGGCCAATCTTAAAATCATTCCTGCAGCAATAAAGCCACATAAATAGGCGATGCCATACCATCTAATTCCACCTGGGCCCCAATCATCATAAGGAGCCGGGAATTGTACGAGAAAAGGGCTTAAGTTATGGGTCCAATATTCTGTAAGGTTAAATTTCACACTCCTTTGTGGTTAATTTGATTTAGAAATGTTCTCTTCCGATATACGAACTTCATGTTTTCTTTTTGCAAGTTCTCTCATGTCTACTGCGAGGTCGTCATGTTCGAAAATCTCCTGACCTAAAATACTTTCGATTATGTCTTCCATGGCTAGAACTCCCACTATTGAGCCAAATTCATCCACCACCATGCTTAATTGACAATGTTCAGCAAGTAAAAGCCTTAAGGCTTTGTCTGCAGTAGCATTTTCAGGTACAAAAGTAGCTTCTTTTGCCAAAGTCGCTAACTTAGACAGCTCTTTTTTTTCTACGATTGCGTTGTGAAGGTCTCTTCTTCGAACTATTCCAGTAATGGTATCTATGTTATCTTTGTAGATTGGAATGCGTGCAAACGGAACATTTGGGTGAAGTTTAAAGACTTCCTTTACGGTTAGGTTTTCCTCTAAAGAAGTTACCACTGTTCTTGGTGTCATTATTGTTCGAACTTCTAATTTGTCTAATCTCAATGCATTTGTTACGAGAGCACTTTCTTCATTTGTCAGGGTGCCCGTTTTGGCTCCTTTTTTTGCTAAAAGAATAATCTCTTCTTCGTCGCTATCTTCTTCTTTTTCTTTATGGGGTACCACAGCTTGCACAGTAACCTTACAAATTTTGGAAAAAGGAATCATGATTACACGGACGAAATAAAGTGGGTATACAAAATGTCCTAACACTTCAGAGCGATAAGAAAAAGCAAGATTCTTGGGAAGTATTTCGGCAAAAAAGAGTATTCCAACGGTGAGCCCGCAAGCAAATATCAGAAGGCTGTTAGAACTTCCTCCCAACGCATTTTCTGCCAAACCACCGACCAGTGTTGCACCAAGTGTATTGGCAATCGTGTTTAAGCTTAGTATCGCCGAACTGGTTTCTTCGATTTCTTTATGAAATTTCTCGACAAGTTTCCCTTTATTTGGGGATTTTAATTTAAGGTTCTCAATTTCGGCTGAGGTTACACTTAAAATAAGTGCTTCGAGCGTTGAGCAAAGAGCAGAAATCCCAATGGTGAGAATAATCGCAATGATTAATTCGTTAATCACTCCTGAAAAAATAAGGCTAGAAATTTAATAGTATATACGCTTTAATTTGATCTTTAGCAAAAATATGCAAACATTCGCAATGTTTAAAGTTCGCATCCTGAAATCGCTAAAGAAGCGATTTTAATATTTCATGACTATCATCCAAAAATTACATTTACGAGATTTGCACATCCTTAATTCAGCTAAGCTAACTGAATTTGCAGGATGGGAAATGCCAGTTTCTTATGGAAGTGCAGTTGATGAACATTTACACACAAGGTCTCAATCCTCGCTTTTCGATGTAAGTCATATGGGAGAAATTAGAGTTCAGGGTAGAGATGCCGGTGAATTTCTAGAGTTTGTTTTAACAAATACTGTAAAAAATGTAAATTCAGGTCGTGCTATTTATTCTCCCTTTTGTTACGAAGATGGTGGAACAGTAGATGATTTGATTGTCTACAAAAGAAGTGAAGTAGATTATTTATTATGTGTAAATGCCTCGAATATTGAAAAGGATTATAATCATTTTATTCAATACAGCAGTACTTTTGATTGTGAGATTATAAACGAATCCAATTTATTTGGGCAATTAGCCTTGCAAGGACCTATTAGTGAAAAGATTTTAGCATCTGTCATTAATCAAGACCTTTCCTGCATTTCCAAAATGTGTTTTATAGAACAAGAATTTTCAATTGGGCATGCATTGATTTCTAGAACTGGTTACAGTGGAGAAGATGGATTTGAAATTTATTGTCCATTAAAAGATCTGGAGAATTGGGCAATTGCACTGAGTCAATACGAGGGCAAGGCAGATTGTCGATGGGCAGGTCTTGCAGCCCGTGACAGTCTAAGACTCGAGGCAGGATTTCCTTTGTACGGACATGAATTATCTTCCTCTATAACTCCAGTACAAGCTGGTTTGAGTTGGGCGATCAAGTGGGAGAAAAAAGACTTTGTAGGTCGTCAAAAATTACTCACTGAATCAAAGAGTGGTGCTTCCGGTCGAGTCAGGTTTTATGAAGTCGAGGATAGGCGTATTCCAAGAGACGGATCCAAGATTCTGTTAGATGGTAAAGAATATGGAGAAGTGTTGTCCGGTGGATACTCTCCTTCGATCAAAAAACCCATAGGGAGTGCTTGGATATCATCCAAGGGTTTGGAGCATATTAATAAGTTGGGATGGAAGGCAGAGGTTCGATCCACTAGTGTTGACTTATTTTTCGCTCCTCCTGTATTACGACGTAAATAGCTGAATTCAATCTGCTCCCTGAAAGCCTTTGATTATAATATCAAGTCCTTCAAAGTTTGTAAAACTTAGGTTTTCTATCATGACCGCTTCAATCCTATCACGAAGAACTTTTCGGGTATTCTTGATGTTGCAATCCTGTTTTATGCGAATCCTAATGTCTAATCGGAAGTTTTTCCCTTTTCTTTTTATAGAAGTCGAAGGTGAGAAAATACCCGGGATATCTTCGCATGATTTTTTGACTAACTCATGCAGTGCATGAGGTGTAATTTGTACATTTCCTTCTTCATCTGAAAAAACAGGGATCAATTCTTTGCGCAGTTTTCTAATCAAAAATAGTAAAGAGCAAAGGACTGCTAGAACTGCAAGTGCGTACCAATATGCCGAATTTCCAATGGCATCCGAAAACTCCCAATGAAGAAAAGTATGCCAATCAAAATTAAACATTAATAAGATTCAATTAACTTGTTGAGTCACTTGCCCATTGGTCATCAGTTTCATCTTTTTCGGGTGAGTCCATTTTAATATCGTCAATAATTACATCGATTGATCGTGCATGGTTACCAGTCATTGAAAGAATTTGGTCTCGAATTGTTTCCTGAATAGAAACCCCGGTTTTGGCAAGGTCTACTCCAAACTCGAGAACTACTCTCACTTCAATTTCGTATCCACCATCAGAAGTTTCTGTAACTTTCACACCGCGCTCAGATTCTTTCTTGGAGAAGAAATCAGTAAGCCCTTCAACCACTCCTGCAGTGCCAACATTAACTACGCCTTCAACAGATTGGGTAGCCAATCGTACAATTCCTGCAATTACGCTATGGTTGATTCTAATCGTACCAAGTTCGCTCGATTCTTCTGAGAGGGTAGGGATGGAGTTCTCCATCGATTCGTCTTTAGTTTTTTTTGTCATTTTCTGGATTCTTTGACTGGTTTATCAAGTAAATCTTTTGGAGCTCTCGCAAGAAACTCTTCGATGTAAGATGTGGTCGCTTCCCCTTGTCGGAATGCTGGGTCAAGAATTACAGCTTTGAGAAAATCGATATTGGTATCGATCCCTCGAATAATGTATTCGCTTAGTGCTCGGTACATTCTGTCTAGCGCAATTTTGCGGGTTCTTCCGTATGATATTAGTTTGCATATCATGCTGTCATAATGAGGAGAGACCATGTAACCGCCATACACATGAGAGTCTACACGAACGCCATGTCCGCCTGGAGCGTAATAAAGGTCGATGGTCCCCGGCGATGGTATAAACCCTTTCGAAGGATTCTCCGCACAAATTCTGCACTCAATCGCATGTTTGTCTAGGGATATATCTTTTTGAGAGAATGAAAGTCTTTTCCCAGAGGAAATTTGGATTTGTTCTTTAATTAAATCAATACCAGTAGCCTCTTCGGTTACTGCATGTTCGACTTGGATACGGGTATTCATTTCTATGAAATAGAAGTTGCCCTTTGCATCGACTAAAAATTCGATAGTACCAGCGTTCACATAATTTGCTGCTTGTGCTGCTTTTAAAGCTGCTTTACCCATTCTAGTTCTCAAGCTTTTATCTAGGAAAGGGGAGGGAGCTTCTTCGATCACTTTTTGGTGTCTCCTCTGTACAGAGCAATCTCTCTCGCCCAAGTGTACCATATTTCCGTGTTTGTCTGCAAGAATTTGAAATTCGATATGGCGCGGACTCTCCAAGTATTTTTCGACATAAAGCGAACCATCTCCAAATGCTTTCTCCGCTTCCATTCTTGCTGATAGAAACTCTTTTGCAAAAGATACGGCATTGTGTGCAATACGCATTCCTCTTCCTCCACCTCCAGAAACTGCTTTGATAATCACAGGGAACCCAATTTTTTGAGCTACTTTTGTCGCCACAATTTCATTTGCAAGAGGACCATCACTACCGGGTATTATAGGAACTCCCGCTTTCGCTACGGTTTCTCTAGCCATTGCCTTATCGCCCATTTTTTTGATGGTTTCAGATCGAGGGCCAATAAATTCGATGTTACATGATTCGCACTGCTCTGCAAACTCAGCGTTTTCAGATAAAAAACCGTATCCCGGGTGGATCGCATCAATATCACCAATTTCAGCCGCACTTAAAATTCTATCTGCACGAAGGTAACTTTCAGACCCGCTAGCCGGACCAATACAAATTGCTTCGTCCGCCAGTTGTACATGAAGAGATTGTTCATCTGCTTCAGAATAAACTGCAAGTGTATGAATACCAAGTTCTCTACACGCTCTAACAATGCGAAGTGCAATTTCCCCGCGATTTGCAATGAGAATCTTTTTAATCATAGCAAATTACTTTTTGCGGATTTTAAAAAGTGGTTGCCCGTATTCAACGCTAACACTGTCCTCAACAAGAATTTCAATAATTTCTCCACCTTGATCTGCTTGCACTTCGTTCATTACTTTCATGGCTTCGATAATGCAAAGAACATCCCCTTTGTTTATTTTATCTCCAGAAGATACAAATGTGGGATCATCTGGGGAGGGTTTCCTGTAAAATGTCCCTACCATAGGAGATTTGAAAATATATGTATCCTCATCCAGTTCCGTTTCATTTGTTGGAGAAGAGGCTGCTGTTGTAGGTTCTTTACGAATTTGTACAGGGATAGCATCAGTTTGATATGAAACCGGACCTTTTGAGTCACCGGGACGAGCTAATCGTAGCTTCAAGTCCTGGGTTTCTATTTCTAAATCTGTAAGATCAGATTTTTGCATTAGAGATATAATTCCTTTTAATTCGCTTAAGTCCAAAATGAGTTCCTCCTATTTATAAAATTGAATGATAGATTTATAAAAATCTATTTTGAAAATCATGCAACGACAGATTTCAATGAATTAGTTTATTCCTTGCTTTTACTTAGTCGGAGAAAGCAAAAACTCCCATTTGGGATCATTCCACGGTCCTGTTATCTTTATCTCAGCGAAAACAGCCAAGGGATCTGCAATTTGTGCAATCTTGCTGATGATTGGAACATTTCCAATAAGTTGTATTTTAGATTTAATATTTAATTCACCATTTTCTAAGTTAATGTTTCCATTACTTACAACCTTTGATAATAAACCAGAAAGTACAAGACTATCAAATGTAATTAGTCCATTTTCTAGTTCAAATAAACCTTCTAATGTATTAAACTTCAATGTGCCCGAAGGAAAAGGCAAAGGCAATTCATCTAAACCATTTGAAAGCAATCCAAGTAATCGAATTTTGCTTAATTCCTTGTCCTTAATTTTAATTTTACCAGTGCCGTTTAAACTCGTGAAATCAAAATCTGTACAGGTTGCATTAATACTAAAATCAACAATACCATTTTCTGATATCGAAGTTGAGTCTTTGTCAGATAATATAATTTTGTCAGTTTTTAATTGATAGGATATAATAGAATCATAAAGTTCATCTACTTTAAGATTACTTGTTTTAAGATTAATATTAGAATTCTTATTGGTTAAATTAGAATCGATAAGGAGTGAAATATTTCCATTACAAGTTTGAATTGTAGGGAAATCAAAAAGTAGGGAATTTGTTTCTTTTATTATTGTACCCTTAAAACTAGTAAAATTAATGCCGTTCCATGAACCATTTTTATCTGTGTCTGTAATTATATGAAAATTATTATCGCTTGTTTCTGGAAAATTATACTTGTTTGACCGGATATCTATGTCGCCATGTGTGTCTACCCTAATTGTTGTTAAATTAAAGTCATCTAAGAATCCCTCCACGAAATCTCCTAGAATATTCCTTCCATCATTTATTGGAAAGTCACCAATCATTTTGAAATTTAATAGTTCTGATTGGCGTGCTGCTAAACGTGGTATTGTAACATGACCACCAATAACACCCCTTGAATGTTCTAAATGGTTGAGAAATAAAGTAGTTTTTTTAGCATCTACATTAACATGAATATTTGAATTTATGACGTCCAACTGCTTGTATTTATAATGGGACGCATTTATCTTGCCATCAGTGCTATGGTTAGAG